>NZ_JAFREM010000037.1 GCF_017377575.1 Candidatus Enterococcus moelleringii | reverse complement strand
AGATGTGTATAAGAGACAGGCCTAGCGTACTGCGAAAGGCCTCAAATAAATAGAATAAAGCCCGCTCAATAAAGTAATCGTGAGACTGGATTTGCATCTCGATCGTCACATGGCTGCCATCTTCTGTTTCAGCTAAAATATCGACTTCCGTGCGCATCAGTTCGGGATCTTCAGCGAATGCTTTCTTGTAGCTGTCAATATGATACGTCTCTCGTGGCTTCAGGGTCTTGAATTCTTTGCCCAGGATATCCCGGACAAAGGCCTTCAAAATGTGGGTGGAATCTTTAGAGCATAAAAGCTTGCGGAACAGAAGATCCATTGTAGGTAATACTTTTATTTCTTCTTTCATCTTCTTCTCTACCTTTCGGCGATAGAGAATTTTTCACCATTAGTATACCACGGCAAACCATTCTCCATCAAAATTTGCTTACAATTAAAGATAGGCAAAAGAAGAGAAATTTCTCGAAAAAAGTCCAAAAAAATTTGAATGAATCGAAAAATTTACTCGCTGCTGGAAGGAGGGGAGGTACTTTCCTCCTGCTAATCACTGCAAAAAGTAGAACTGGCAGTCTATATATATGTAGTTTTCAAAGGTCGAATGTTCGCAATTGAAAAAAAAGAGGAGACCACATTGAATAAACCAATTCTTACTCAAAACAAAGGTGCGGCGCGCACGCACCTTCAAAGCAGCACCGTTTAAGACGATGGCTATGTGTGAGTAAGTGTGGTTATTGGTATCCGGCTTGCCAGAGCAGCTCTGTCGGGCAGTAAGCGGCCAGCGGGAAAAACGTGAGGAGCACCAAGGGAGCAACAGGCACATCAGCTCCTGCGATGGCGATGTTCTTGGTTGTTTTTCCCGCTAGTGGACTTACTAATCCGACGGTGAGCAATTTGGCACAGCCGTTACTTCTTGTGGTGTCGGTCGATGGTGATCATCAAGCTGGCAAAGGCAATCGCCAAGGCCAACGCTTGATACACAGTCATGGCAAGTGTTCCTTTCCTAGGATGAACATGTGGCATCCCTCCTTAGTTTAGAGTTCAGCCATCGCCATAAACAACTGCTAAGTTAGTAGGCATCACCACCTTTACCCCACAAGAGGGTAGGGCTGCTAGTTAGCGTTTTTTCTTTTTCCCTTTTTTCTTCTTCTTGTTGGGCTCGTGGTAGGCTCGCAATCGATCAACCTTTTCTTTTCGTGGATTGGTCGATTTTTTGACTGCGGGACTTTCTGCGACAGGTGCTTCAGGTTCAGCTGCGGCAGCTTGAACAGATTTATCCGCTGCTTTTTCGACAGCTTTCACCAAAGAATCTGGGCTTACCACGGGATCTTTGGCAGAAGGGGCTGCTGGATTAAAAACTGCTGTATCCAAGGCCGCTTTTGCTTTGCTGTGAACAGCCGTTTTTTCCGGTACAAACTTCGGTGCTGGTGCCGCTACGATTGCTTCTGGTGCTGATTGACGCGCAGCTTCAGCGACTGCTACAGGTTGTTCGGTTTTTGCTTTTGATACTGCTGCTTTTGGTACTTCGATTGCTTCAACTTGTTTTAGCTCTTCGGCTAATTCAGAGACTTGGGTAACTTCATCGGCAATAATAAATGGCGCAAAAGCATTGTTGGGATCTGCGACATAAGTTTCTGCCTGATTGCTTAAGTCAAAAATCGGTGTCTCGATGGTTTCCACAAATTTAGCAGAAACAACTTTGCAGAATTGGCGTACGCCATCTTTTTGGAACAAGTTCAACGTCGTAATTGTTTCCAACGCTGCCTTGATTTGCTCAGGTGTTTTGTTTGGATCTGGGTTGTTGTAAGTCCAGTGGTGTTTTTTACCGTTGGCATTTTCGAATACAGTTGCTAGTTTTAACATATTTTTTCTCTCCTTTTTTCGTTTAATTAGGAACTCTCCGAGAGGTCGGACTCAGTTCCAGTGACAGGTACAGTTGCTTGAACGACTTCCATTAAATCAGTGTGACTATGTGTAGGTGGAAAACATCTGGCCGTCATCATTTCCCACTCGGTTTCTTCAAAATATTCGGCAAAGAAATAGAAGTAGCGGCGCAAAGCACGGTTGATAGTTGCTTTACTAAATAAATGACGCACTAAATCTTTCAAAAATAGTTCGAAATCTTGTTCTCCCAGCTGGTTCCGGATTTTCATAGCTAATAACAGCTGGATGGTAACAGAACTATTGTGGGTTTCTTGATAATAAGCAACTATCTGTTCTCTTAGTGTTGCAGCTTTCGAGTGAAAGACTTGATATTGTGTGAATGGTAAATCAGTCATGATGTTTTCCTCCTAATATTTTTTTGTTCCGGCCGGTGACTAAAAGATAAACCAAAAACATAAAAAAACAAAATGGCATTCTGTCCAAAGGCCATGAAACTGTACGCTTTCATTTTGAGAATGTTGATTTAATCGCACAGTAAAATTTACTAATGGAAAGTTTGGGGGGTGTTTGGAAACTTTCAGTGTAATGAAAAGAAAGGGATGAAAACTCTTCGTGACGGGTCTAATAGGATGAATTCAGAATTTTCAGAAAAAATTAATATAACGGCGGCTGATCGGGATTTTCCAGTAAATGGCAAAAAAATCCTACCAGGAGGATTCGTGATAGGATGGCTGCTGCTAGTCAAATAAGTCTAATTTTTTCGTACCCAGTGAACGATACCATTGGAGGTGTTCCAGATGTTTGTATCGATCGAAGAATCTTCCCGGTGTTAGCAGCCAACGCTGTAGAAGCTGTAACTGACCAGAAGGAGCATAATAGCTTCAAGATGGTTTTGGCTGACAAGAGAATCATAAATTTACGAAGGACTAATCTTCCTTAGGATTTTTAACAGGCCACTCATGGGGTAACAGAAATAACTGGAATAAGAGCTGAAAGTAACAATAAAGCAATGGTATACTATTTATAAATAAAAATATGTAGTCGTTTAGCAGGCAAATAGCGCTTATATAATTAGTGGTTATCAAAGCGTACATAATAGAGGAATCTGGGGGATTATTATGGAAAAGCTGAAGGAGAGTAAATGGATTCAGGCCTACCCGTTTATTGGTTTTTTGTTGATGATAGCGGGTCCTGCGTTGTTGGGGGTGTTTGGCCTGCTGATGTACTCGAGGGTACCAAGGCTTCTGGCCCTAATTGTATCGGTGATCTGTTTCTTTTTACCAGGTATTGGGGCGGTGATTGGTACGTTCTATTTAGAGTGGAGTAAAAACAAGGGCCTGTTGGGTAAAGCTTTGGTGGTGGTTACTATCATCATGTGCAACCCGATCTTTTATTTCTTGTATTTCGTGATCTGTATTTTAATGGGGAATGCGATGGCCGGTATACCGTTGATGTAGTTTTCGGATGATAAGGAGGGTTGTTTGGATGAAGATAAAAATGAAAACGATTCGAAAAATAATCTACACGCAATTTCGGCTGTATGCTACGTTAGTAATCGTCGTAAAGTACTATCGGCTGATTGTTGATTTAGAGTATTTGCCTAACCTGTCAGTGATCGATAATCCGCTGGGGAGATTGCCCTTCATTTTGCTTACAGGTGTCTGCGTCTTGCTGCTGGTACTAGTTTGGCGAAAGTACCAGGAATTATTCCAACGATCAACGGTTGTTTTTGCAATAGTGGCACTTTTAGGGGGAATCCTGCTTATTCCAGCCGTCGATGGCAGCTTCTATCCAGCTCCTCCTGTTGTTGAAGCAGATCCTGTTGCCCTTGATCTGAGCAGTTTTGAGCCTTTTTCGGAAGATACGAAGCTTGCCAGTCTGGAAGAGCCAGCCACGCTTACGATAGCTACTGATTTACCTCGCTTAGATGGTGACCCTGGGTTGTACCCTTTATATGCTGCGGTCGCTCAGGCGCTCTACGATGAGGAAAGCTATTCTGCTGATGTCGTTACTTACTCAAGCAAGACTGAGGCGCTTCAAGCCCTTATTTCTGGTGAGCGAGAGATCATTTTTATTAGTGGTTGGATTCCTCGTGAACAAGAAGAGGAAGCCTGGAAAGCGGGTGTGGAGTTATCCCCTGCAGCGGTTGGCCAAGAATTTTTTGTCTTTTTAGCAAATGCTGCTAATCCGATTAATAATCTGACCAGTCAGCAGATAGAAAATATTTATTCCCGGAAAACAACGAAATGGAAGACGATAGGCTGGGAAGATGGCGGTGATATTCTTGCCTATCAAGGAACAGACGAATCAGAAGGGCCGGGTGGGTTGCAGATACTATTGCGGGGATACGCACCCTATCAAAACCCTTATTATTTACCAGAGGATGAGTGGTTGGAAGCTGGCAGTCTGATGAAGCAGCTTGCTGCGGATCCAAATGGTTTAGGGTACACGAGACGTTTTTATGCTCAAACGATGTATCCGAATGAACAAGTAAAGATGCTAAAGATAGATGGTATGTATCCTTCCAATGAGGCTATGAGAAGGGACAACTATTCCTTTGATGATGCAATTATTGCAGTAACGAAGGGAGAACCTACCGGCAATTCAAAGCAACTGATTGATTGGATGAGATCTGAGGAAGGACAGCGGCTAATTGAGAAGTCCGGCTATGCACTAGGGTATGGCGATTATTTGGAGTGATTAGCAGGTAAATAAAGAAGATAACTGCAGCTGCTATCGTAGAGTAAGGGGTGGTGAAGAGATGGTAAACAAACGATTCATTATGCTTCGATTGCTGCTGACTTTACTGATAGTTGCAGGCTATTTAGGGATCTTAGTCAAGCTGGAATATTTGCAGCAGTTGAGGTGGGTGGATAATCTGATCGGGGCGATGCCGGTTGTTCTGCTGACTGGGATAGGTTTCTTTTTGGTGTTATTGGTATGGAAGATTCGCCGAGAGATTCAGAGCGCAACGATTGTCTTGGCGATTTTGACGGTTTTGTGGGGATTATTGCTGATTCCGGCAATTACGGGTAATTGGTTTCCAGGTTCAAGGATTCCTGAGACTGGTTCTGCTTCACCGGTTTTGTCCAAGTATGAGCCGTTTCTAGTCGATACGAAAGTTGCGAAGCTTACACAGTCCGCATCGCTTTCGTTAGATGCGGATTTACCGCGATTAGATGGCGCGCTGGCGTTGTATCCATTGTATGCGTCTTTTGTTCAGGCAGTTTACGATGAAGAAGCTTTTTCGGAGGAGGTTATTGCTTGCTCGAATACACCTCGGGCTTACGAAGCCATTATCTCGGGAGAGCGGGATATTATTTTTGTAGCTGGTCCTTCTGATACGCAATTGGCGGAGGCGGAAAAGGCAGGAGTAGAGCTGGTGTTTACCGAAATTGGTAAGGAAGCCTTTGTCTTTTTAGTAGGTGACACGAATCCGATTGATGGATTAACCCAGCAGCAGTTAAGAAATATTTATTCTGGCAAGACCGCGAAATGGAGGACCTTGGGATGGAAAGATGGAGGCAAGATGATTGTCTATCAACGGCCGGAGGGATCTGGGAGTCAGACTGGTTTGCAGGCGATGATGGGGGAGCTGCCGATTCAAAAGCCGCAGCCGTTGCCGGATGATCAGTTGTTTGGAACCGGCAGTATGATGAAACAGGTGTCGGTGAAATGGCAAGGTGTGCAGCCAGCGATCGGCTATTCTTATCGCTATTTTGCCCAAACGATGTATCCAAATGACCAGGCGAAGCTGTTGGCGATTGATGGGGTGTACCCTTCCAATGAGACGATTGCGGCAGGTGAGTATCCTTTTGCTTCGGGTTTTTATGCAGTGACGAGGGGTGAACCAGTGGGGAATGCGAAACGTTTGATTGATTGGATATTGTCGGAGGAGGGGCAGTATTTGGTTGAAGAGACTGGGTATGTGCCGCTAGAGAAGTAAGTGAAGCGAACAGAGAAAGGATGAACAATGCAAGTTGAGAAGAGAAAGGACAATTTTAAACAAATTGGTTTAGCTTTGCTTATCATCATTTTCTCCATTTTTGTTTGGAAAGCTTATTGTGCGCGTATTCCATCAGATTATGATTTTGATCAGGTAAAAGCCGATATGACCACAAGAGAAGTTGAAATAATAGTGGGGTGTCCTGCGTTAGTAGGCACTAATAAAAGGTCTATTGAGAAAAGGATTTCTGAAGCTATCGACTATTGGAGGACTTCCGGCTATACGGATGCGCAGGAAATGGTTGGCAGCTATCAAAAGTTATCAAAGCTTTTAATGGAAGGAGACAAAAAAATCAGCATTAGGATCTATCGATATTCTATCAGGGATTTTGTCTTACCAGCTCCAAGTGGTGAGATGGCAAAAATGCGGACAACCTACGATCACTATCAGGAAATCATCTTCGTAGATGGACGTGTGTACTTACTCGATTGGCGATATGGTACTTTTCCATAAAGAAGATTATAGGATAAGAAATAGATAGTAAAAAGGATGGAGAGAAGATGAAGAGGAAAAAATTGTTAGGGCTAGGTTTATTGATGGCAGGTATGGTGCTTGTTGGGGGATGCGGAACTGCGAATAAAGATACCGCGAAGGAAGCAAGGGTCAGACCGTATATTCATAACACACTGACGAAGCTGGCAAAGGTGGGCATTGATTATACCGAGCTGGAGGATACGATGGTTACTGAGCTTTCGGTTTTTCCCGAAGACATATTGGCGGATAGTCCTGAACAGTTACTTACTGGTATTGTGTTTAATTACTTGGGGAATGCTGAATACTTGAAGGGAAAGGGAATAAATTCTCAACAGTTGGACCAGCTCTATGCTTTTGATATGGAAGTTTTTGACGTGAATCAGATGTATTCAGTTTTTCTGCAAAAATTAGTGACTTTGAGCAATGGTGAGCTGCAGATTTCGGATATAACGGAAGACTTCTCAGGCGTTGACTTGGATGCTGGAACCGGGACTGAAGTGGTGGGGTTTGTTTGTAATGGAAAGTCTTACGAGTATTCAGCCAAATTTTATTATGATTGGTTTGACCCGAAGATTGTGGCCTTTATCAATGAGATTTTAGCAGAGCAGCAGCTGGACAAGCGTCTGTATGCCACAACGGATGGGTATCAGAGCTTGATTCTTTTTTATCGAACGAGTGAATGGGCAGAGGCTTTCAATCGAGCCTTTGCGCCGGATTTCCAAGTGAGTGAATAAGTTTATCGGGGATGGGTGCTATGAAGATTAAAATGACGCAAACGAAGTCTTGGACTAAAAAGGAATATCAAATTGACGGAAGTAAGCGGCAATTTTTTGGCAAAGCGCCTAGTCTGAATGGTCACGGTAAGCTTTTATTGGAAAGTTCGTCTGGCAGGTCTTGGGAAATGAAGAGTTTGCCGGCTCCTTTAGTGGATATGTTGCCGTTTGGCGGGGCTTTCGGCCGCAACCGTCGTATTTTTCAATATCAGATTTTTTATGGCGAGCGGAAGATCGGGATGATTTCGGAATTCTTTTATGATCAGGTTATGCGACGGTATGAGGTAGTTTATGAGAAGCAAACGTGCTTTGTTTATTCGCTATTTCAGGGTGCCCATGAACTGTTGCTGATATTTGTCGGTGATCGGCAAATTGCGGAAATCCGACGGGAAACGACGGTCGTGGATTTCAAAGACAATTATGAACTCTATCTGTTGGATGAAGTGGACGACTGCGAGGTTCCGCTGATATTGTTCCTGCTCTATTATGATCATATAAAACATGGAGATCGCGGCGCAGCGAGTAAAGGGTTAAAGACCAAAGAAATTTCCTATTCCTATGGAAAGGCGAATCAGCTGTATGACCCCGATTGGTTTTCCAACCATTTTCCTAATGATCCCGCTGTCCGATTAGTTTTGGATCCGGAAAAAGAAAAAAATTGGGTGGAACGTACCGTAAGAATTAATCGGTTAATGGAGTGCCTGGCTCTGGTGGTTATTCTAGCAGGTTTGACTTACATGGTTAGAGTGAACCCTGTCTCGTTGATTGGGCTTACTTTATTTGTTGGGGGATTTCTTGTTGTTCATGGCATTCGGCGATTGAGAAGTAGGAAGGAGTTGGACGAATGAGTAAGGTTTCCAGCAAGGTAAGTAAAAAATAGAAAAAAGGAGAATTACAATGAAAGAGTCAGAATATTTATCAGAGATGTATCAAGACAGCTATTATCCTGATTTTCTAGTGGATAAAATCAAAGCAGCGCTAAAAGAGGTAGCCGCTATTTTAGAAAATGGGGAAACGAATATAACGGTTGTTCAAGCAGCTTTAGACAAAGCTGTTCTTGCTATTAATGATTTGGTTGAAGAATTTGAGGACAATGACAGCGAATTAGAGACGGTAGCCAGAGAATCTATCGCTGTCACTGTCCAAAAAATGCTGGAAAGTTATCACATCAACATCGATCTTGAAGAAGCGCTGAGAGAAAGAGATTGGTAGAAACAAACTCTTAGACCTGAAGGGAGCATCCTGAACATGCGTAGGCAAAGAGAAGACATCAATCCAAGTGAAAATGTGATAAAAAGACCGTTGTATTGGGTTGTGGCCCTTTCTTTCATGTTTTTGGCGGGCTTCGTGGCTTGCTTAGCTCCAGGCGGGACTGGGCCGTATGACGATCTTGAAGAGCTTTTCTATTCCATCGCAGGTTTTTCTATCTGGCTGTTTTTCACGGTGATTGTTTTCGTTTTATTGGTGATGCAATTATATATTTACTTGCGCTTCAAACTGGTGATCCATCAAAAAGGCTTTTCTGTCACTCCTATTTGGAGCGCAACCCACGATGTTCCCTTTTCTGCAGTCAAAAAAGTTACTCACAAAAGGTTTAGCAAGAAGGGTGCTTATATTGAAATCGAATATGAGAACAAAAAAGTTCGTATCCCCTATGTGGTAAATTGGCACGGTGAGTTTAAGCAGGAGGGTTTTGAGGTTCTGTTGAGGAAGTTTGAAGATTACCAAATCACTGTTAATGAGGAGTTTGAGTGGTTGTAAATTCTGTAAAAAAAGACCATGAAATACACGGTCTTGAAGTGAACTTACATCATTCCCGTTATCATTAGGATTGCTCCCGGCAGATTTGCCATTGAATGCATGATGATGCTGGAAAAAATATTCCGGTTGTGGCTGCGATAAAACATGGTTAATGCAATCGACAGCGGCAGATAGTAAAAAAATTCTCGCCAATTGTAAAGATGAATACAATCGAAAATAATGATTGAAAGAATTGTCATAATGGTTAAGAGTATTTTATTGTCTTTATCCACGAAGCCAATCAGGGATTCTCTAAAGGTGAACTCTTCGATAAAAGGTCCGAGAATAGTCAGCATAATACAAGTTAAAATTGGCGGTATAGTATCAGCCATACTCCCGACATTTTCGGTGTTGCTGGTCTGAGAATTACCGCTAGCTAGAAATTGTAAAAGATAGGAAAGGGCAATCGCGATAACGAGCCAAACAATGGCAGTTAAAAAGAATTTCTTCCAATTGGTCGTTTCCGTGTTAAAGTCGGACCAATAATCTGGGATTCTATTTTTCCAAATCAACAGGACAACAATGAATAATACGAAGTACACGGTGAATGAAGCCCAAGCATTAGGCATCCCCAGATACACCATGACTTCCCATAAGCCGAAATTGATTAGAAAGAAAAGAACGAGTGTGGCGATTGATCTAGGCAGCAGTTTTGCGTTCAAAGTTTTTTTCTCCATCGTTAATATTTGAAGGAATAACTATAACATTTATCTCGTGCTATAGCAAAATGGTTAAAAATTTAATTGGTTTGGGAAGGGGAGAAGAGATTTGGTAAGCATGCTAATCTAGTGCGGAAAGTCGATGAGAAATACATAGGCGCTTTTCAAAGCGTACTGATAGTATCACCAAAAACACCGGATGAAGGAATTGAACTCCTTCATCCGATTTTTTGTTGGACTAAATTAAAACTAAGGGATTTATAAAATATTGTGGAATTACGTAGCTAATCATACTCAACATAGTCACTAGGTATATAAATCCTTTGATCCTCACCACTTAAGCAAAGCTTGACCGCAGTAGAACCGAGAGAGTCTAAGTGGAAATCAATGCTTGGGAAGTTGAACGCTTTACTCCAAGAGTCATTGTCTCGTCCGATGATAATCGGTTTAGGGTCAATGGCGTGTTTAGTATAAAAGCCGATCATTCCAGCTGCAATTTCATCACTATTTCCAAAAATACATTCGATCGAGGGATCAAAATCGTAAAAATACGCAGCTGCTTGCATGCCGTCATGATACGTTCTGCAATTTGAAAAGGTATAATCCACAGAAAAATTTTCAATAGAATTCTCGAAGGCTTGATACGTTTCTGTTGCTCCGAGACTGCTGAAGGGGCCTCTGCTAAAAGTACAGGCCATTTTTTTAATTCCTTTTTTCTGTAAATCTTCAATTATTGGACTGAAGGCGGATGCTCTTTCTAATACTACAAAAGGAACGTTGCTTTCACCGGTGTCTTCACAACTTACAATGGGGCCGTATGCTAAATAGGATTCGATCACTTGGTAATCGTTCGCAGCCGAGGTAAATATCAGTCCATCAAATTCTTTTGAGGCGAACAATCTTAAATACTCTAATTCTTTATCTTTATCATAGTTTGTCGGTAAAAAAGTCGGACGATAATCATTTAAAAAACATTCTGAGATAATTGAAGTAATAATGCGGTTATAATAGCTGTTTTCCTTTGTATAAGGAATGATAATACCGATCGAGTAGCTTTTTCCAGTGCTCAGACTTATCGCTTTACTATTTGGGATGTAGTTCATTTCTCGGGCGACTTGCAAAATTTCTTCTCTGGTTTCTTTGGACACTCTCGGTCGATTATTTAAAGCGTGGGAGACAGTTGATATTGAATAGCCGGTTTTCTTTGCGATATCTCGAATGGTTGCCATAGAATCCCACCCTCCTGAATAATTTTAAAAAAATGCTTGACGCAAAACGCGTTTCGCAAATTATAGTATATATAAGTTCATGAACAGTTCTAATTCTATTTTATGAAAGGGATCCCAAGATTGCAAGTTATACTTGTAAACCAATAGTTATTGAGGAATTGTCCTTGTTGCAGCTGTATTTCACATTATGTATAAATTGAGATTTTCGCTATTCAAGAAGTCATTTAATATAGAAGACTTCCGAACACTAAAGAGTGAAAGGATGAGTGTGTTGAAAAGATTAATTAGTTGTTCTGCTAGTGATTATAAGAACATGACAAGAGAAGATTTTAAGCAATCGATTGTATCCAGTGAGGGAAGAACAATCATGGGGGAGACGGTAGTAACGGCTGCTCCATTACTAGAAGGAGTTACTAACGCAGAAGTGATGGCGGCTTTTGGTGTAGATTTGATTGTGTTAAATGAATTTGATGTTTTTGAAAAGAAGATTGAAGGCTTCTATGATTGTGAGAATCCGATTGAAGAATTAAAAAAATTAACTGGACGGCCAGTGGGTATAAATTTAGAGCCAGTGGATGAAACGGCAGTGGTTTTAGATGATAAGGTAGTAATTTCTGAAGGAAGAAAAGTACATCGCGAATCTGTAATTGCTGCTGAGAATTTGAAGGTTGATTTTATCACGATCACCGGAAATCCTTCTACAGGTGTTTCTAATGAATCGATCAAGAATTCAATCGAAATGGTTCGTGGAAATTTTTCGGGCTTGATATTTGCTGGAAAGATGCATGGAGCAGGTGTCAGTGAAGAAGTAGTAAATACCCCTGAATTAAAAGAATATATTCGTTTAGGCGCTGATGGCATTTTGATTCCTACAGTCGGCACGGTTCCGGGACTATCAGAGGAGAAAGCAAGTGAAGCAGTTCGCGAAGTGAAAAAATTGGGTGGATTGGTTATCAATGCGATGGGAACCAGTCAAGAAAGTGCAGATGAAGATACCATTCGAGAGTTTGGTTTGAGTAATAAAAGAGTTGGCGGGGATATTCATCATATTGGCGATGGCGGATATGGAAGAATGCCGATCCCTGAAAATATCATGAAATTGAGTGTTACTGTCAGAGGCAAACGTCACGCATATTTCCGCATGTCGCAATCAATCCATAGATAGGAGTGAGAATTTATGAAAACATATTTACAAAAAATTGGACGTTCAATTATGCTTCCGATTTCCGTGCTGCCGGTGGCTTCTTTATTAATGGGTATCGGGTATTGGATTGACCCTGCTGGTATGGAAGGTGCGGGTACCAATGCTTTTGCGATCTTCTTAATTCAGGCGGGACTAGCAATCATTGGAAAATTACCGATGCTGTTTGCTGTGGGGATTGCTACAGGTATGTCAAAGGATAAAAGTGGTGCTTCTGCCTTGAGTGGACTGGTTGCTTACTTGATTACGACCACTATCTTATCACCCAGCGTTGTTGGCATGCTG
Organism: Candidatus Enterococcus moelleringii; assembly: GCF_017377575.1. Classification (GTDB taxonomy): domain Bacteria; phylum Bacillota; class Bacilli; order Lactobacillales; family Enterococcaceae; genus Enterococcus_A; species Enterococcus_A moelleringii. The sequence continues at coordinate 1,960 of NZ_JAFREM010000037.1, read as the reverse complement.
CAAGGGGTAGAAGAAAGTTTAGTTGATCCAGCATTTGGCAATATTGAGAACGTTTTCGTTGGGATCATTTGTGGGATTGTGGCTGCTGAGCTGTATAATCGCTACAGTGATGTTAAATTGCCAATGGCAGTCGCTTTCTTTAGTGGAAAAAGATTTGTCCCGATTCTATCAGCTGGCGCTATGTTGATTATTTCAGGTATTTTATATCTTGCTTGGCCGATTGCTTATGATGGTTTAGTCACTTTTGGTGAAACAATCGCAAAGATGGGACCAATCGGCGCAGGAATTTACGGATTCTTCAATGTGCTGTTAGAACCAATTGGCTTGCATCATGCACTTAATTCGGTATTCTGGTTTGATGTTGCTGGGATTAATGATATTGGTAATTTCTGGTCTAATACAGGTGTTAAGGGAGTTACTGGTATGTATCAAGCAGGCTACTTCCCAATTTATATGTTTGGATTGCCAGCTGCTGCATTAGCCATCTATCGCAATGCACGACCTGAGCGTAAAAAGGTTACTGCTTCATTAATGCTTGCTGCCGGGTTTGCTACTTTCTTTACAGGTATTACTGAACCAATCGTATTTTCATTCCTTTTTGTAGCTCCGGCGTTGTTGGCTGTCCATGCTGTATTAACAGGTTTGTCCTTGTTCTTAGCTGCTACCTTTCATTTTACAGCCGGCTTTGGATTTAGCGCAGGGTTGGTGGATTATATTTTGAGCCTGAGGATGCCCATTGCCAATCAACCATTAATGTTAATTCCAATAGGTCTTGTAATGGCCGTCATTTATTATTTTGTCTTCTCCTTCAGTATCAAAAAATTCAACTTGATGACACCAGGACGGGAAGTTGATGATACTATAGAGGAAGATGAATTTACGCAAAATAACCTATCTGGCTATAATATCGCTGTTCTTATTGAAGGATTAGGTGGTAAAGAAAATATTGTGTCAATTGATCATTGTGCAACTCGCTTGCGATTAGTGTTGAATGATTCGAAAGCAATCGATGAAAAGAAGATTAAGAGTACTGGAGCTTTGGCAACAAAAATAATTGATGATAAAAATGTTCAAGTAATTATTGGAACCAATGTTCAATTTGTTCATGATGAATTGAAGGAAAATCTCTAGAACGATTTATAGGTGTATAAAAAATCTCAAGAAAGGAAGATATTATTCCAAAGCTGCTGAGCTAATAATATCAAATAAGACGATGAACTTAATGCAGGACTATTATCAGGTACTTCAAGAAAGTATGGAATACGTAATTAATGAAGAAACAGAAGCAATTCAACAAGCTGCACAAATGATGAGCAAGAGTATCCAGCAAGATAAGAAGGTGTATTTCTTTGGTACGGGGCATTCCTATATTATCGGACAGGAGGTTTTCGCTCGCGCTGGAGGCTACGCTGGGTTTATTCCGATTTTAGAAGATGAATTAGGGATGAATCATGCCTTTAAGAGCACCATGATTGAACGAACTACTCAATATGCGGATGTAGTGATGGAGCTGTATTCATTTAAAGCGGGAGATACGATCGTCATGACATCAAATTCTGGTCGCAATGCTCTGTTGGTTGAACTAGCTCAGCGTCTAAAAGAAATCGGTGTGGGGATCATCGCACTGACTGCCTTAGAAGCTTCCAAGAATAGTACTAGTCGCCATGAAAGTGGACTTCGCTTGTTCGAATTGGCGGATGTTATTTTGGATAACCGTTCCGTTTACGGCGATGCCAGCATTTCCCATACAGAAGTGGTGAAAACTGGTCCAACATCAACCGTTATGAGCTGTTTCATCATCCAGTTGGTGGTTACTGCGTTTGTACAGCTTGAGGTAGAGCGGGGTATCGACGTTCCGGTGTTTAGAAGCAGCAACATTGATGGCGGCGATGAATACAACGAAAAATTGTTTGATATTTATCGGTAAAGGTTATTCGAAAAAAGAGGCTGTGACATAAGT
>NZ_JAFREM010000036.1 GCF_017377575.1 Candidatus Enterococcus moelleringii | reverse complement strand
TTTTCTTTAATTCAAGGATAGGAAAAAGATAGAAAATGGAAAAACTTCAACACTAATATTTTATCATGTAGCGCCTTTATTTAGTAAGTGTTCGGCCAAGGTTTAGGCTATGTTTAATGCCTTGCTGAGCACCACAGTAGTTACCGAGGAGGAATTGGGTCATGTTTGGATTTGGGAAACAGAAGAAAGACACATATCAAGAACCACATCAGGAAGACTATTTCTATGATGAATACAACAACGAGGGTTATGAAGAAGAGTACGGGTATGACACTTACTCAGAAGATGGGTATGAGCGACCTGCTGAAACTTATAACGAATATGAGCGAGAACGTGCTGAGCGTCCACCACGCCGCAGAACATCGCCAACAGAAGAACGTTACGATTCACGCTATGACGATGAGGGCGAATCATTCTCTGCTTCAGTAGAGGAAGAGACGGTAAAAGAATCGCCGTTGCAGCAAGACATTAAACGTTTAGAAGAAACGGTTTCTCAATTGAAACACCAATTAGAAGTAAAACAAACCGAAATGACGAATATGGCCACAATGTTGATTGAAAATGAGCAGAAGCATATTGATCAGAAGGAAAAGGATCAGCAAATTGCTGAATTGAATCAACAGGTTGCGCAACTGAAAGCTCAGATGCAACAAGAGAAGCAGGAAAAAACAGATGCTTTAGTTGATGCTCAGCAGCAGATTGCCGAATTGAAAAAAGCTCAGACCGAAAATGAAGAAATAAAAGCAGAGTTGGCAACGATTCTGGTAGAAACCAAGAAGCAAGAACGAGAAATCTTGGAACGAGCTGAATTTGAAGCCAGAGGCATCCGTAGTCAGGCAGAGCAAGAAGCAGAACAAGTCCTTCACGATTCGGCATTAGAACTGAGAGTGATGAAGCAGGAAATTAAAAATTACCGCAAACGTCTGCGTGCTGCGCAGGAAGAAACTACTCAGTTTTATGTTCGGCTACTAGCCAACAGTGATTCATTATTGGAAGAAGAGTAGCAGAAAGGGATGGTCATGCGGTGAAACAAGCCAATAGTCAAGTCGCTCTTTATCCGACACCAGCACCAGCCATGGAGGAGGAACTGATCACCCAGCCATTACTGGAAGGAATTGAGCGTGCCTGCGAGCATCTTTACGAGCCCCAGGGCACACTAACTAGCGATCAGCGAGAAAAAATCCATCAGCATTTTGATCGTCTGTTTCGCTTAATGAACAGCAGCTATCATCTGGAGCTGTTACTAATGCCTGGAAAATTCGACTGGACAGCCTTCTGGCAATCCCTACAACAGTTTTTCCCAAATTTTGCTTGGCTCCGCTGTCAAACAGAAGCACCAAAGTACGGGCGCCAGGTTTACCGATTCGATTTTGTTCCTATGGCATTAGGTGAAACAGATTTTCCTTTTTCAATAAATTTGGAAGAAAGCTTAACTAATATGTATACACTGCCAGCTGAAGAAGCACTAAAACAGGCTGAACAGCAGCTGCTAGAGTTGGCCCAACAACAATTTTCATTCGATTCTTTGGAAGCTCCTAAAGAGACTGAAGAATCACCAGCCCCTAAAGAGGCTGAAGAATCACCAGCTCCGGAAGAAGAGCAGGTCGATCATCAAATTCAGGAAGTTTCGGAATTGCAGGAGCTAGTTGAGAATGAGGAGATTCACCAAGAAAGTCAAGGTAAAGCCCGCCTGCGAGCGCTGAACCAAAAGTTAGAAATGGTGATTGAAAAGCTGGAGCTTTCCATGTTTTACAGCGGTATTCAATATTTCGATCGGCCTCAAATGGAGGAAAGTGATTGGGATAAGCGCCTAACTATCAGCCTGCGGGAATATACGTATCTTTTGCAAAAGGCTCGTTTCTTGGAGCAAATGTGGCAATTGAACGGTGAGTTGGTTAATAAATCTGAAAAAATGACAGTTACCGACAACACGCTAGTGTATGAAAGAGATCAAGTCAAAAAAATCAAGGACAATCTTTCTACTAGGGATATTCATTTTGTTCTCTATGAGTGTCAGGTAATTGAATCACGGGCGAAGGTTCATGCCCGACCTTGGTTTAGAAAGCCCTACGTTAAATTAATGAAAATGGACTACGACAATTTGTTAGGCAAAGCAGCTTACTTTGATTTGCTGCAAGGAGAAAGTGCAGTACTGGAACGAATGGTCCGAGAGCACAAGGATGTACCAGCTGAAGATATTCAGGAGGCTGGTTGAGGCCGACGAAAGAAATACTCAAGCCGTTGGGCGCTTCCCATTACAATAGTGGCCACTTATTTAGGCTGCTATTTGCTGTTTTTTGGATTCTTTCGAACCTATCACTGGTTATATCCTAAGTATTCTGTCATGGGTGAATCGATGAATCCTACCTTTTGGGAGGAAGAAGTCGTGCAAGTCAAGGCACATCACAGCCCAAGGCGCTTTGATGTTGTCGTGCTGCATCCACCGAATGACCCAGAAGCTTTATATCTCAAGCGAGTCGTTGGTCTACCAGGTGAACGGCTGGATTACCAAGACGGTCAATTGTTTGTCAATGGAAAACCGGTGACAGATGAATTTGCTGAACAGACCGAAGATTTTGTTTGGGAACAGGTATCTACAGCGTTGATCCCTGAAGATCATTACTTCGTATTAGGAGACAACCGAGCTGTTTCTATGGATAGTCGCAGCTTCGGCTTCGTTTCAGAAAAACAAATTTTAGGAATTATCAAAGAGGGGAACAGCAAATAAATGACAACACTGCAAGAAAAAATTGAATGGTACACCTTTTGGTATTGGGTCTACTGGCTCTTCTCTTTAGTGGTGCTGCTAGCTGTTTTTGTTATAGGTATTTTTTTCTATTTCACTGATTTTCAAGAGGTAGTGACAGTCAGTCAGTTGTTCTTGTTGTTGCTATTGATGATCTTGGCGATCTATTTGCGGATGACCGCACTGTATTATCACTCCGTGGTGCTGAACTTGAAACGCGCAGCCGCTCGTCCGCCAAGACGGCCAAGAAATCCTTCACAGCCGCCACGCAATAACGAGAGGCGGAAACGATATGAACGCTAAATATTTACTGAGTGGATTGCTGCTGAGCGGTCTTTTACTGACCGGATGCCAGTCACAAGTTAAGCAATCCGTTTCAGCAGAAACAAAAGAATCCATCAGCCTGCAGCAGGAAGAGTTAAACAGTGAACCAGCAGCCTCTTCAGTTATTGCTAGTGAAGAGTTGGAGACCATAGGAGAAGCCGAAACGGCAACCTCGTCAGCTTCATCTTCCGAATCAATTGAAGAAAGTAAGTCAACCGAAAGCAGCACAGTAGCGAGTTCAACAGCAGACCCAGTAATCAAGGAAGCCAGCGAAGAATCAGCGATAAAGGAATCAGAAACAAAAGCACCACCTGCTGCACCAGCACCTGAAGCAGTACAAGCTGTGCAGCCCGCCTTACCGGCTGCCAAAGTCGAAGAAAACTTTCAGTTCTCTGTAGCTAAAAACAAGACGACGGAAGAATTCATTCAAGCCATTGGCAAGGATGCCCAGCAAATTGCGTGGGATGAAGGCCTCTATGCATCCGTCATGATTGCTCAAGCAATTCTGGAAACCGGATCAGGCAACAGTCAACTCGCAAGACCACCTCATCATAATTTGTTTGGTATTAAAGGGAGTTATCAAGGGAAGCAAGTGAATTTCAATACCCAAGAAGATAAAGGGAACGGCCAGCTGTACACGATAAATTCAGCATTTCGCCAATATCCCAGCTACAAAGAATCATTAGAAGATTATGCCTCACTGTTAAAAAATGGTCTTTCCGGCAACCCTAGTTTTTATCAAGGGACGTGGAAAGCCAATGCTGCTACTCATGAAGAAGCAGCAAAATCATTAACCGGAAAGTATGCGACTGATACGGCTTATGACAAGAAACTGAATGCGTTAATCGAAACCTATCAGTTAACTAGTTATGATCAGGAACCAAATAAAGAAGCACCGCTTGCTTCTGCAGAAAATCAAACAACGGATGCAGATGCAACGAAAAAAATAAATGATTCTGTTCAAACCGATGAGGAAACGAATCGGGAACCAGAAGTACGGACAAGTAGAACTAAGCAGCCGGTAATTTTCGTTCCACCAACTGCTCAACGACCAGCAATGCAGCTATCCGGCAATCGAATCGCACAATGAAAGAGGGGGAACTATGACGAGACAACGTGACTACCGAGATCAAGAGTACGATTTCGACAACCGACCGCCATATCGCGACCGCCCCCCTTCAAACAGAAGACCTGCTAGAAGGTATGACGATGATTACGAATATGATGAATACTCAGATCGGGGCCGACCTTATCCGCAAAGACCGGTAAATCGGGAATATCGCGGGGAACCGAATCGCAGACCTAGTGACCGGCGGCCAGATCCGCGAAGGGCACAACGTCCAGCACCTGATCGTTATCGAAATCCGAGGCCTAATAGGCCGGAGTCTGCTTATGGTGCTTATGACAGAGAACGAATACCGCCGCAAGGCAGACCTCCGCGCCCACCGAGACCAAGGCCTATTTCGCAAGGGTCGCCTCCGTTGCAAGAGGCGAAGAACTCGACGAATCGCAAGATTTTTCTGTTCGTGTACAACCTGGTCTTTTACACAATCACAATCGGCATTCTCCTTAGTGCGGTGATGTTTGCGTTTAGTGAGAAGTCGAATGCCGCGATCTTCGGCTATCGCTTCTACCAAGTTTTGACGGATTCAATGGCACCGCAGCCAGATTCACCTTCCGAAGGATTTTATTCTGGGGATATTGTCCTAGTGAAGATGACAGATGGCAGCGAGGTCAAAGAAGGAGACGTCGTGACCTTCCAAGTAGGGGATGGCGACAGGTACTTAACCCATAGAATGGTGGAACGTCTAACCGAGCTGAATGGTGAGGAAGGCGACTACATTGTGACCAAAGGGGATGCCAATGAAAGTAACGACCCGCCGATTGATGCCAGTCGCGTGTTCGGTAAGGTTACTTTTATCATTCCGAGAATGGGCGCTGTCTTGTCCTTTGTGCAAGAAAATCTTTGGCTTTGTCTAGTATGTGTACTGTCCACCTTTGGCTTTTTCTTAGTGCTTAAGGCGTACTTTTTACAGCCCAACACCGTCAGCAAACCAAATAGAGGAAACAGGTATCCAAAAAGGATATAACCGCTTGTACAAGCAAGTGTTTATATAAAAAAAGGAAAAAAGGATGTATAGGAGGAAAAAGAAATGAAGAAAAACAGTAAGAAGAAAAAGCTATTAGCTGCAGCTGCGGCTTTAGCGCTGATTGCGGTTCTCTCAGGGACGTTTGCCTGGATTACTTCACAACAACAACGGGTCAACCGAGTGAAATCTGCCAAAGTGGTAAATGATAGTGTAACCGTTAATGAAATTTGGGAACCAAAACCAATGGCACCAGGAACTATAGCAAAAAAAGAAGTGAGTGTTACTAACACGGGAGACGCAAGTGTATTTGTACGGGTATCTTATGAAGAAGTACTGAAACATTTGGCAAGTAAAGGTGATGTGACATTCAGCCCAAGTTCAGTTCCAGGAGCGAAATATCCTGGTACTGCAGCTGCCTTAAATTCTCACGTACCAGTAGAGTATAGCGCAGCGCAGATTAGTGCAGAAAATGGATTTGCAGAGACTACTGATCCAGCAACTCAAGTAACTGGATTAGAAGATGGGGTTAAATTATTTGTACAAGGTGGAAAATCAACTGATGATCTGACTGGATATGTAGAAGAAGTCTATACACCTATCCTAGTGCATGAATATGCAGCAGGTAAGTATCAGCAAGTGCAAGGTACAGTAACACCAACTGGTGCAGTGGGAGACAGAAGTGAATCTGCAACCGGCTGGAACTTTACTGTTTCCGATATAAAATATGGTTACTATGCTGATGGTTATAAAAACGCAGTTGTCAACTGGGCGTACTCTTCTTTAGCACCAGTAGGTGAAACAACAGTCACAGGACGTGCTTTGCTAGGAACAACCGGTAACCGTAGCGGTGTCGAATATGACTATAGAGAAGCTGCTTTAGGAATTGTATCACCCGAAACATTACCAGGGGATACTCCAGCGACTGATGCAGACCTTATTCCAACAGCGAATAACGATGTAAAAGGCGTACAAGCAGACTTGAATGGCTTGGCTAAAAAAGAGATTCGCGTTGGTTATGGAAGTGCAATGACTAATATTGCTGCTTTGAATCCAGCTGAAACCGATGAAACTGTGGCAGCAGATGCAGCTAAGAAATGGGTTTACAATCCGGGCGATGGCTGGTTCTACTATACTGGAACATTAAAAGGTGGACAAACAACAGCTGATTTATTGAAAAATTTAGTCTTTGGAGAAAATTTGGGTAAAGAATATACTAACGCTACGTACGATCTAGTTGTTAAATTAGAAGCGATTCAAGCAACTGAAACAGCAATCAAAGATGATACTGCTGGTTGGGGCTTAGATCCTACAGCAGACACCAATACAGAAAAAATTGTTGAGCAATTACTTTCACGTATCGGTAAATAAACATGTTTCTGAGAGAGGGGGAGGGATTTGAAATACGTTAAAACAATCATCACGTGTTTAATGGCACTTTTTATTCTTCTCCTGTCTTTTGGAAATGCGCTAGTCAGTGAGGCAGCAAATGAGCTGCCTCCAGGACTAGTGATTGGTGATTCAGATGGGATATATACTACCCCTGAAGGCGAATACTACATCGATATCGAGGCTGTTCTGCCGGGCGAAAGCTATGAAAAAGAAATCACGATTCGTAGTTTAGATTTGGAGGAACCTTTTTCTTTAGGCTTGTTAGTTGAGGAGGGGGATTCCAGAGGATCGGTTCTTTGGAAAGATCATATGACAATGACGCTTACTTTAGATGATAAGGAAATCTATTCCGGACCTCTTTTAGGCGATGGGTCATTTGACTGGACAAAGACACCGTTAGAGCTGGGGGTTTGTGAATACGGCAGTGATAAAATTTTACGAGCGAAATTCACTGCAGATTCTACCTTAACCAATGAAGACCTAAAAGAAGAAAGCGAGTTAGAGTTCTATTGGACCTTTGTCGGTACGAAAGATCAACCCACCAAACCGACAGAACCAACTACAGAACCAACTGAACCTTCAGATTCCTCAACGCCTACTTCGCCATCAGAGTCTTCTGGTCCGGGGAGAGGAGCCTTGCCGCCTACTGATGGTGGTTCAACCCCACCAGCACCGTCGGGTCCAAGAAAACTCCTGCCTCAAACAGGTGAACAAATCGTGCATATGTTTCTAACGGGCTTATTGCTGATTCTGATTGTTTTGTTTCTATGGAAAAAACGACGTGAGGAGGAGCAGGAATGAGTCAAAAGGAAAAACGTCGTCATCTGCTTCAAGTATTCCTTAAAAGTAAGCTGCTCTTTGCTTGCTTCTCAGTCGTACTCAGTCTGCTTCTAGTTGTTGGCAGTACCTATGCTTGGATTACCTCGGCAGACGAACGGATAAATCAATCTGAAGCGAATCGCAGGAAATTATCTGCTCGAATTGACGAAGAGTACAGCCGTGTTTTTGGCTGGGCACCGGGTACCACCCAGACGAAAAAAGTCCGGGTGAAAAATGATGGGGAAACGCCAGCTCTTGTTCGATTAAAGCTGGAAGAAACCTTTGTCAGCTTTGAAGTGGATACCACGGACAATCATCGACAGGATGCAGCTCCTGAGAATAATGTGAACGGCAATGCCAATCTCAAAACTTACGGAACACCAAGCATTCCAGCGATTGATGTGAAACAAACAGATACTTGGGCAGTAGGGAATACCTACGAGGTAAGTACCGATAAGCATTA
>NZ_JAFREM010000035.1 GCF_017377575.1 Candidatus Enterococcus moelleringii | reverse complement strand
CCTACCCGTTCGAACTTCCGTTTAATCTTATTAATCAAACAAGACAGCTGACTCATATTGGAAGGAGTTTCTCCATCGTGCCATAAGTACTCGCAAATTTCCTTGCGAGAAAGCACCCCATCATTCTTAGCCTGCAACAACTGTTCAAACACTTTCTTCTCTGTCTTGGAAAAACTATTCCAAACCGTCTTCACTAAGCTTCTTTCAGATTCGCTATCCCCAACAGGAAAGGCTAGAATCTGACTGTTAGCCATTCTTTGTTCGTACACGATCTGTAGTGCTTCGGCGATCGCTTCCCGCAATGTCTCGATCGAACCATTCTTCGAAACCCAGCCATGAATCCCCTGATCCTGCCACTCGGTCTGTTCCTTAATCGGATAGACTTCGCTGTTTCTCAATACAGCGATCGGAAAAGTCTGTAAAGTCGGCAAAATTTTCTCCACTTCACTGTTACTCAATGTTTCACTTAAAATCACGGCCTGGAAAAAGGAGAACATCGGTGAGCCCTTGCCCATTTGTAAAACTTGCAGCAGATCCGACGAGCATAAAACCTCATAGTTCAAATAATGAAGCTGTCGGATTAATCCCTCTTCTGATAAAATATTTCTGGTTAAAATCAATACATGTTGTTGCATAAATTCCACCTTCTCTAGGATTTTTTCGTTTTTTTCTTCACAGGCTGTTCCACAGCTTCACTGTCCACCAAGACATTCCATAAAATAATTAATGTGACGACAATACAGATCATCACTTGAATCCACACTTGATCAAAATACGACTCGACTAGCTTAATACTAAAGATTGCCAGTAGGAAACAGATGACTAGAATAATTGCCAACTGTACCTGCCTGAGTTCCTGTTGGATACGATATACCGTTTCGATCGGCACTCGCTTTCGCTGAGCAATTTGTCTAACTGTTAGTTTCTCCACTAACAACCAAATAATCTCCCGATATAATTTGCGAGCTTCCGGCTCTTTACTGAACAAAGAATAAGCCGACTTACTCCGATTCCGTTCTTTACCAACTTGAACCAAGTATGGGTGCAGCAACCGATCATTACGAACCGACCACTTAAAGATCTGACGCCATTCCTCCAACGTCATCTGGGGCATGTTCAATACATCCAGCTCAATCTTGCGTTGTTCCAATTGATCCAAGCAAGCCAGCAGTTGCCGATAATCTCGCGAAAGAACTTCCAAAGATGCAATTACTAACGTATCGCCTTCTTTAGAAAAATCTAGCAACGCTTGAAACTCACTCATCGGTGAAAACAAGGCCTCAGCTTCTTCATGACCATCGGAGAACACTTCGTCCACAAAGTAGTCTTCCAATAAATCCAATTGTTGGGTGAATTGATACCCTCTTGCATACCCCAGATTCATCGCCTTCGGCCTCTTTCTTCATAAAATTCCCCTTTATTCTTGGGTCTTGGTGGTGCTTTTCTCGCGCCAGGTTTTCTGATCATTCTAGATAAATGTGCTACTTTTCGTTCCAATTCTTGTTGCGAACGAATCAGATTAAACAAGAGGTAACTCTGAACCAGCAGCACCAGTCCCAGCACGAGTAATAAAAGATAGACCACCAATCATTCCTTCCTTTCTACGGGTTAACAATCTTCCCTAAGTCATTGTGTTTATAGTCCCAACTATATGGTTGAGGATGGCCACCATTGGTTCCGTTCGGTTCCAAATAGATGGTGATCCAGTATTCACCTTTATCATAAATGTCCGTTCGAGACAGCAAGATCTTATCGTCACTGAAATCAGGAGTATCCGTATGACTTGCTTGATCATTTGACAGAGAATAGCCCGCTATCTTGTAAAAGGCAGGAACAATCACTGACAACTGAACTTTATCTTCCGCATTCCCTAAATGATCTGTAGCAAAAATCACCTTGGTAAAACCAGGATTATTGCTTTGTTTATCAGAAGCAATCCTTGTATCCAATTGATAATTCCCATTAATCGACCCATCGCTATTCAGTTGATGTTTAACAGATAAATATCCCTCTGATGGAACCACTAGTTCAGTATTGGAATTTGTAATCACTTGTCGAACATTTAAGTTTGCTCTTCTAAGAGAGTAGATTAATTTTCCCTCTTGGTGTGTATCAGTTACCTTGTAAGAAAGGGGTTTGGGTGTATTACTCATATCTCGCAATTCAAGAAATGTGTAAAAATCCAGTTCTTTTGGAACGACAGTAATTGCCTTGCCAATCCTCAGCTCTTGATCATAAAGAATATCACCAGCAGGCAGTGCGGTTCCATCTTCTTCGTAAGCTTTCAAGGATATTTTTTGCGGGATGGCTGCATTCCAGCAAACATCTGTGAGTTCCTCGCTTTCAGTTTGACCACCATATTCGGAGAATTCAACGTAGTATCCTTTCAAATTGCGTGGGTCATATGTCCAATTTCCTGGCAAATCGTTCCAGTATTTATTGTTTAACTGAGCAAACTGTAAAGCGTATTCTTCAGAATTATGGTTGCTAGGTTCTGTAGGTGTAAAAGCACTATAGGCATTCGGTGGCGTATAGCTTCCCGTTCGTGTTTTACCTACAAAAAATACGTTTCCCGATTCTGGACCATTTGCCCAATACCATTCGTCTTGATTTATATTGTAGTCTTCTACTCTTTGAGGTACTGTCATCTCATCGTTAATCTTAGTTTGATTTACTAACACACCTCTTGTACCACCTAGCCAGCCTGGCTCTTTGGCAATATTATCAAATATGAAATTGTGCTCTTCTTCAGACATTATAGTAGCCAGATAACCTGTCAGCCCTCTATACTTCATTTTTTTTGCACTATTATAAGCTTGAAACCAGTTTTTCCCTGGTGCTGTAAATTCTGGCATAAAGACATAATAGTGTGCTTTTCCGTCCCCATCAATCCAGGAAGTGTACACTTTCTCATGTAAGATCACCTTGATAGTTCCAGCATTATTTACTGGATCATTAATAGTAAATCGTAAGTCATTTAGGAAATTCTGGATAGTTGCTGCTGCATTATTATTTTCCATCGCAAAACTGAAGGAATAGTAATCAGTTGTTTCACTATTTTCAAACGAGTACCAGTCTGTCGGTAAAGTTAATGAAGCAAAGTCCTTAATCTCTGTATTCTTGGGAATTTGAATTTCGATTGATTTCATTTTATTACCGATTGAGGTATCGATTGCTAGATCAACTAGTTTGGCCTCATCACCGGTTCGCTCGATTTCAAAATCCACTGGTTGAACTAATTCCTCTATCAGTTGGCTAGAAACTTCACTAATATTACTTGCACGATCAATTGCTACTACGTGTAAGTACTTGCCAGATGCTTCTTGGCTCGAAAGAGTAATTGTTTTAGCAGTCTCATATTCAACAGAGTCATCATCAGGATCAGTTTTTAAATCACAAAGATCTGGATTAATCCTACCGTGTGGATCACTATCTTTTAGTCCCTTTACCTTAGCTGCTACTCCTGTAGTAGGATTATCTATAGGACTGTCTGTAATCGCATAAAAGTATCCAGCTATATTACTGGTAATCACTTCTTCCACTATATCAGATGTCAATAATATGCCATCTCGTGTATCCGCCTCAACTTTAAATCTGTATTTTTTCCCCTTGTCTTTAGCATCTACTCTGATATTGATTGAATCTGTGCTTCCACAACGAATAATCGATTTGGGTTTGTCAGGAGCTTGATCGTCTTTTACAGAATAATCAGAAGCATTACTTTCTAGTGATACTTGGGCCAAATTATAAAGCACATTAGCTATTATTTGACGCTCTTCTATATATGAAGTTCCATTACTATGACCGGTTTGAATCATTGCTACATTATTATTAGTTTTCAAGAACCACGCGCCACGCCAGTTCGCATCATCGTAAATATCGACTGCCAAAGGAGGCTTCGGTTCGATTAATTCTGCCCAGACTGTTCCAACACCTTTTGCTGATAGCTCTGTATTATGAGTGTAAGGGATATCTAAGACTACCCCATTTCCCATTTCAAATGGATATTTCATTAAATATCCATTATTTAATATTTTTATTTTATCTGAACCAGTGTATACAGCAGGACTTGAATCCCAGTTATCGTCCCAACCTGTTGCTACGTTAGGTGGATATCCTATTCCTAAATCGCTTCTAAATTCTAAAAAGTGATCCACCCCAGCAGGCTTTAAGCTATTGTGCTGAACTATCGTATCATGACCAAATAGGACCCCTCTCCCTGTATTAACAAAATCTCTAGTTGCCTGATACCCAGTTGCATTTAAAATTTTAAAATAGTTACAGTCCCAACTTCCAAACATAATGACATCGTATAAGTATTCTCCAGACGGGGCTTTTAAAAAACTATTTGGGTTTGCATTATAATCATTAATATCCACTGGAGTAACCTGAATCAAGTTTGTTATTCCGTCATCTGCCTTCAATCCTAAACCGTCCATCCATCCCTTTAAAGTATTGGACTGTGGTATTTCAGGATATACATTCAATACTCGTATACTTTTCCCATAGGACATCGACCGATTTTCCCAAGGCCCCCCATCCTCAGATTGATACAGCTTATATCCTGACTGAGTCAAGTTATCTTGTGCAGTCCAATCTAGCTTTGCGTAATTCTGCCGAACATCAGTTGAATTATCCCAACTGTTATCAGCTGTTAAGCGAAAATCTCCTGGTGTGACAACAGTTGAAGCCTGGATTTTTTCTGGTGATTTAGATTCTATTCGAAATAAATTATAGCTGACTCCGGCAACTAAAAATATCAGTATTAAAGCAATAAAACTTCGTCTAGTAATTTTCTTTTTTTGTTTAATCAAACCCTTAATCATTTTCCCTACCCCTTCTTTCAACACTTATCAAATCAATGTTCTAGTTGTAAAACACTCACCTCATGAGTGTTGCTTCTCTTAATGAGGGACACAGTGGGGAAGCTGTATCCCTAGTCTTCTTTTTCTGTCTCTGGTTGTAGTGCATTATCCACATCTTTTAATGGTGATCCTGTTTGCGGCGTACTTCCTTGCCACCAAGCATCTCGATAAGCAAATTCTGCACAATTGATTGTCTCCACTTTTAAAGTGATAGAAAGCTTAGCCTGTAAATATCGATCAGCCAGCTGATCTGAAAGCTTCACAGTTTCAAACAGATAGCTAGTCTCTTTACCTGGTTCCACAGCTTTTGTATAGTAGTAATACCCATCACCACCATCGATCCAATCAGCGGTGGTCATTTCTTCAAGTACAATATCCGCTCCTATTTTTAACGGTAGTACTTGTTCGTTCGGTTCGTCTCTTACAATGCACTTTCGTACTTCTGGCAGAACCATCACTCGGACAAACTGCTTAATGGTTCCAGTGTTTTCAATCCGAACCTTTTTAGTAACTGAAGTGTTCTTTTTTATTGATTCCAATGGCCCATCAAACACTTCGTCAATCTTTGTCTCCACCTGTCCAATCTGGAAATCATTTTCTTTGCGATCTTGGTCCGTCATCGCCGCATAAACCAGATAGCCGCCACCAATTAAAAGAAGGAGACAGCCAAGAATTACGGCTAAATAGATTGGGCTATGAGACCGTCTTTTTCGCTGCTTCATCCTGTGCCTCCTTCACTCGTTTTGTTCATGTAGTGAAGCTTATCCTTATACAGTTTCTCGGCATCCGTTCCTTTTATGCTCCAGTCAGTTAAGACCGATTCGGAAATATCATGAGCGTCCATTTCTGGCACCAACTTATACAGCGCTCCTTTGTACTCGTTGGCATAAGCAGGACTTAGCGTGACACTCTTTAGCAGATCTTCCGTGACCTCATTAGGCTCCAAAATTTCAGAATAATAAAAGTAGCCGTTATGGTAAAACCAATAGTTGGTTTCATTTGTCGGTAGCTGATCAAAAAACTTAGTCGGATGGAAATCCAGTTGGAAAGAAGCCAACACATTGTTAGGCCTGTTACTGTACTTGTAGGTTTCATTCTTAAATACGGTATCAGCTAGGTAAAAAGTGGACGCATCTTCTTGATACTTATTTCCTACTTCCCAAGTACTGACATCATCAACCTTGATCAACGTATCCGTGGCATCATCCAATTCATGCACCTTTAAGTTGCCGTTACCATTAACAATGGTGTCATCTAACCGATGATTGTCGGTAATATCGACGTCAAAGCCCACAAAGAACTCTTTGAAGGACAATCGGACAATGGCTTTGGTCGTACCGTCATTTTTCACCCGAACCGCTTTTATTCGAGTGGTTCCCGGTGCCCAACGGGTTACCGTATGGAAATCTTCTTCGATTCTAGCCGATACGATCGTCTTATTTTTCGGTGATCGGTTGACCCGTTCATCGGCTTTTGTTACCCAAGCATAGGTGCTCCCAAGAACCAATAACAGACTTAACACAAGCGAGAAGCAGGCAAATAATAGCTTGCTTTTAACAAACACCCGAAACAAATGGCGGCGTTTCTCCTTTTGATTCATTCCTGCTCCTCCTCTCGTGGTCTCTTCCATAAGAACAAAGCAATCAAGATTAACAACAATCCGGTGAGAAACATATACACGATCTCTTCACCCGTTTGTGGTAAAAGCTTGCCCGAACCGGAGGCACGAGGTGGTGTACCTCCAGTTCCAGGCAATGCACCCCGACCTGATCCCGACGAATCGGAAGAAGTGGTCGGCGTAGAAGAATCGGATGATTCAGAGGACTCAGATGGTTCTGGTGGCTCACTAGAATCAGAAGGTTTGGTTGGTTGATCTCTGGTTCCCACAAAGGTCCAGTAAAATTCCAACACACTTTGTTCCCGCAGATCTTCATCACTTACTGCAGGATCGACCGTAAAAGTCGCCGTAAGAATCTTATCGGTTCCGTACTTACAGACACCTAACTCTAATGGCGTCTTCGACCAATCGAACGTCCCGTCACCTAGCAGCAACCCATCGTAAATCTCTTCGCCATCCAAAGACAACGTCAAGAAAATATGATCCGCCCAGTTGATCGAGCCTGTGGAAGAGACTTCTTCAGCCAACAACCCTAACGAGAACGGCTCTTCCAGATCCAAGCTGCGAATGGTAATTTCCTTTTCGTAGCTATCTCCCGGTTTAATGTCCACCAGATCAATGTAATACTCACCATCTGATGTCGCGTACACGCCATCCGAATCGCCAATGACCATGCCGGGAGGAAGTGCTTCTACCGCATGTGCAGACAATGAACCGCCAAAACAAAGTAACAGAAGCAGGAGGCTACTGAGAACAGCAGCAATTTTTTTCAACCTTGTGTCCTCCTCCCTTATCATGGCATTCATTTTTCATTCCATTAAGGTCCGGGCGGTGTTGGCGGTGTTGTTAAGAAGGTATGGATCAAACCAGTATTCGTTTGACTTGTAGTCATGCCCCAACCAGCAGAATCAGTTAATGCTTCTTTGTTTGCGGCAATAGCTTCCATTTTCAAACCTAAGTCATAGCTGGCATTGGTATATTCTTTACCCATAGCGCCTTTGAAGACTAGATTCTTCATTAACAAGTCAGTTGTTTGACCAGAACTTAATTTCGATGTGTAGTAGAACCACCCATCGTCCGAATTGTATACCCACTTGTTTGCGTCTAAGGTAGTTGGTGTCACCATTGATGGTCCATACTCGATGGCAATCGCACTTGTTTCTAATCCATCCGTATCTGCTTGTACATCGTATTGCTTACCACTCTCAATTGGCACCTGAGGTATAGCGGCTGCTGGTTTTACAGGAATTGCAGTAGCAGAAAGGTCAAAGCCTACACCAAAACCGTCAGCTTCTGCTTTGTAATTATAACTAACACCATAACGACTTCCTGCAGTACCAATCAATGCACGGCCTGTAACCGTTGTTTCACCCTGCGGTGCCACGCTTGACTTCGCCCAGTTGACTACTTTATGTGTATAGCCCTTTGCATAGTAGCCATACTTCACATCAGATAATGTGTAGTTCCAATCTTTTGCTTGATCGCTAGTATTGGTCGCAAAATCTGTCGGATTCGCAGAACATGACATTGCTTGATATTCGCCAGCTGTATATTCATGAACTAAACGATATTCCATGCTATGAGTAAATTTCGTTGAATTGTAAGGATCTACTTGGCGACTACCTTTGACGAACAATTTCACATTCTCATCAGCAGTAGCATCTAAACCAGTAATTTGAGCCGCAGGTACTTCGACAAAACCATCTTTGGTTGCTTGCGCCATATCAAAGATGATCGGTGCATCTTTTCCAAGAGTCGTTTCATCTGGATCATATTTTGCGGTTGGATGCGTAGTTAAATCGTCGTATTTAGTTTCTCCTTTGTTAGTTAGATGCTTCAGGACTTCTTCATACGAGATACGAATAAACACATCTTCATTCCCCGTATTGGTAACAGAAACTTCCTTCTTGGCTTTCTTCCCACCGACAAGTGTCGTTGGCTCGTAATCTTCCTTCAAGACCACGCTGTTGTCATTGACCGCCGCTGAAGAGGCACGGTTGAT
>NZ_JAFREM010000034.1 GCF_017377575.1 Candidatus Enterococcus moelleringii | reverse complement strand
GCTGCGATTAACGCTAAAGCTGCCGCTGCAGCCATCAGCTTTTTCTTCTTACTGTTCTTCTTCATTTCTTTTCCTCCCATATTTTTCCTTTTTTGTTTTTATATAAACACTTGTCTAAACAAGCGGTTATACCCTATTTGAATACCTGTTTCTTTTATTCATTTCTTGTGCTGGATCAGGTTGTAAAAAGTACGCTTTGAGCACCAAGAAGAACCCGAAGGTCGATAGTACACAAACTAGACACAACCAAAGATTTTCTTGAACAAAATTCAAGATGCTGCCCATTTTGGGAATAACAAAGTTTACCTTGCCATAGACCCGACTCGCATCTATTGGCGGGTCATTGCTTTTATTGGCATCCCCTTTGGTAACGATAAAGTCCCCTTCTTTACCATTCAGTTCTGTTAAACGTTCCACCATTCTATGAGTCAAGTAACGATTTCCTTCACCCACTTGGAAAGTAACAACGTCGCCTTCCTTCACTTGACTGCCATCCATCATCTTCACCAGGACAATATCCCCAGAATAAAATCCCTTAGATGGCGAATCAGGCTGTGTTGCCATCGAATCCGTCAATACCTGATAAAAGCGATAGCCGAAAATTGCAGCATCAGACTTTTCACTAAAGGCAAACATCAATGAGCTAAGCAAAATGCCAATCGTTAAGGTGTAGAAAAACAAATTGTAGATAAACAAGAATATCTTTCGATTGGTTGATTTTTTCGCCGCTTGCAATGGTTGTGCACCTTGTTGGGGTGGCCACGGTGCTCGCGGTCGTTGCGGTGGTACTCCCCTATCCCGCGTATCGTAATCATAAGCAGGTCGTGAATTTCTATACTGTGGCTGCGGACCAGTTTGGCTTGACGGCCTTCTTGAATCTGGCCGCGGCCCCCTCGGACGTTGCGGACGCGCATAATCTCTTTGCGGAGCCGGCTCGCGATATTGAGGTCGACCTCGATACACCTGCCGATCATCCATTTCCTCGTACTCGTCTTCTTCATACCGTCTTGGCGGTCGTCGATTGGAAGGGGGACGCTCACGATATGGCGGCTGGTCGTCGAAATCATAATCTCGATCTCGGTAATCACGTTGTCTCGTCATAGTTCCCCTTCTTTCATTGTGTTGGTCGGTTGCCTGATAGTTGCTTCGCTGGTCGTTGTGTGACAGGTGGGATAATAACCGCCTGTTGTTTTGTCTTACTGACAATTGCTTGTTGAGCTTGCGTTGTTTCCTCTGTTGATTGAGTTGATTCATCTGTTTTAGGAACTGCTTCACTGGATTCCGATTGCTGCTCTTTAGAATCAAGAGTCTCTTCTTGTTTTTTTGGTTCCTTATCGTAATTCGTTAACTCATAGGTCTCAATCAAGGTATTCAGCTTCTTATCATAGGAAGTATCGGTCGCGTATTTCCCAGTCAACGCTTTAGTTGCTTCTTGATAAGTCGCGGCATTTTCTTTCCAAGTTGCTTGATAGAAACTCGGATTGCCGGAAAGGCCATTCTTCAACAATTCCGCATAGTCCTCCAGAGACTCTTTGTAGCTGGGATATTGGCGAAAATTCGATTGAATCGTATATAGTTGTCCGTTTCCTTTATCTTCTTGTGTATTGAAATTCACTTGTTTCCCTTGATAACTCCCCTTAATACCAAACAAATTATGATACGGGGGTCTTGCCAGTTGGCTGTTGCCTGATCCTGTTTCTAGGATTGCTTGGGCAATCATTACCGAAGCATATAAATCTTCATCCCAGGCGATCTGCTGTGCATCCTTGCCAATGGTCTGAATGAATTCTTCAGTGGTTTGATTCTTAACCACCGAAAACTGATAGTTCTCTTCCACCTTTGCCGGTGTGGCAGGTGGCTGGATCACTTCCTTGACTGCTTGAGCCGGTGGTTCAGCTGCTGGTGTTGATTCCGCAGGTGACTGACTTTCATCAGATGAACTAGCGACACTTGTTTCGGTAGGTTCTTCTTTAATAGAAGAAACAGAAGATTCTTTCACCGAACTTTGTTCCATCGGCTGGCTACTTGCGAGACTTGGAGCTGGTGAACTACTGCTGACTTCCGATTGGAAGGTCTCTTGTTGCGGTTCGACAGATTCCTTCGTCTCCGCCAATACCTGTTTCACCTGTGGCTGATAGCCGGTCAACAAAAAACAACTGATCACCAGCAGCGCCTTACCCTTCATCAGCTTTCCGCCTTTCCTGCGGTGGTCGGTTCTCATGACGTCCTCTCGGTCTTCTTGGTCGAGCAGCCGCTTGCTTCAACTTCAAAAGGACTGAATGGTAATGCAAGGCAGTCATTCGTAAATACACAGCCAGCAACATCAGTAGTAACAATAGAAACAATTGACTAACCGTGACGACCTCTTGAAAATCAGTAAAGTAGAAGAAAATACCCAACACCAACACACCTAACAAAACGATCAAAGAGAAGAGCCAGTAGACCCAATACCAAAAGGTGTACCATTCGATTTTTTCTTGTAATGTCTTCATTTATTTTGTGTTCCCCTCTTTGACGATGCCTAAAATTTGTCGTCGTGTAATCAATCCGAAATGACGACTATCCTGAGAAACCGAGCGATTGTCTCCCAAGATGAAGTAATAGCCTTCGGAAATTGGATCAATCGAAAATTCACCCCAGTTGAAATCCTCCGTTTCCTTACCGAATGGATCGGCTACTTCTTTTTTATTTACAAATAATTTGCCGCCTCGATAATCGATTCGCTCGCCTGGAAGGCCAATCACTCGCTTAAGGTAGCGTCCTTCTGGATTTTCCGGCGGTCGCAAGACCACCACATCGAATCGTTCCGGTCTGCCATGTGAGATAATTTGGATCACTTCCTCTTCTTTATAGGTTGGAAACATCGATTCGCCACTAACGAAATACTTCGGATATGCCCAGTGATACGTTCGAAATATGCCGAAAAAAATCAAATAAAAAATAACGAAAACTGTGACTAATTGCGCTGGAAACGACCAGCGAGAAAAAGGCTTAATCCTCTGACCTCAGCCAACCTCCTCAGCAGTTTTAGCTGGTTGATCTTTTTGTTCCCGCACCATCTTTTCTAAAATGGAGCTTTCTCCTTGAAGCAAGTCAAAATAGGCAGCCTTCCCTAGCAGGTTGTCGTAGTCCATTTTCATCAGCTTCACATAGGGTTTTCTAAACCATGGTCGGGCATGAACCTTGGCCCGTGATTCAATTACTTGGCACTCGTACAAAACAAAATGAATGTCACGAGCCGAAAGATTGGCTTTGATTTGTTTCACTTGATCTCGTTCATACACGAGCTTGTTTCCTGTCACCGTCATCTTTTCGGTTTTGTTGACTAGTTCCCCGTTCAGATTCCACATCTGTTCTAAGAATCTGGCCTTCTGTAATAAGTAGGTGTACTCTCTCAAGCTGATCTTGATCTGCTTGTCCCAGTCACTTTCTTCTTTACGTTCTTGATTGAAGTATTGGATGCCGCTGTAGAGCATGGAGAGTTCCAGCTTTTCGATCACCATCTCCAGCTTTTGGTTGACTGCTCTTAAGCGTGCCTTGCTTTGAGTTTCTTGCTTGTCATCTTCCTTTTGAACCAAATCGATCGAGTGTTCAGCCGCTTGAGTTTTCTCCTCAGCGTTCTTTATCGGAGGAAGTGGTTTCTCATCCTTCTTATTAGAAGAAAAGTTTTGTTCCGCTAACTCTTGGATCAGCTGCTCGCCATGCTTTAGCGCTTCTTCCGCCGACAGCGCAAATTGCTGGGCTAGACTTTCTTCTAAATGAACCGCAAAGGGAAAGCCGCTTTTGCGAAAGACTAAAGGGACAAAGTCAAAGCGATACATTTGTTTGCCATATTTAGGTTCCTCAGTTTGAGCCTTCAGCCAAGCAAACTGGGGGAAGAACTGTTTCATTGACTGATAAAAGCTGGGCCAATCAAACTCGCCTGGTTCCAATAACAGCTCCAAGTGATAGCTGCCGTCCATCCATTGAAAGAGCTGCTGGAAGTGACTGCGGATCTTCTCTCGTTGTCCTTCACTCAAACTGCCTTCCGGTGCATAGAGATACTCACAGGATTTCTCAATGGCGACTAACAATTCGGTACTCGCCAGTTCGTTACTCATTTTCGGTGCAGGGGTGGGATACAGTGCCACTTGATTATTGAATGCTTTCACTGCGGTTCATCCCTTCTATTACTCTTCATCTAATAAAGTGTCGCTATTGGCTAATAATTTGACGAAGAATTGTGCGGTTTCTTCTTGAACCACCCGCAGACGTTTGCGATAGTTCTTGATCTCTTGCTTCATTACCCGTAATTCCAACGCCGAATCGTGCAGCATCTGATCGGCATCCTGTTGGGCTTGGTGGCGAATTCCGTTAGCTTCATATTCAGCCCGTTCCAAGATTTGTTTCTCTTGCTTCTTAGATTCCACTAGAATGTTTGCCAACTCATCCTTCATGGATTCACTAGCTGCTTGGGCTCTTTTCAGCTCCGCGATTTCTTTTTGCGCTGCTGCCAAAGCTTCTGACTGAGTCTGCTCAGTTTGATTCAGCTGCTTGGTGCTTTGATCTAACTGATCCATTAATAGTTGGATTTGTTTATCTTTTTCGGCTTGAAGATCGTTTAACTTCTTATTGTTTTCAGCTTGCAGATCTTGCAGCTGCTGGTCTTTTTCGGTTAATGTCGTCGCCATGGTTGTCAGCTCGGTTTGTTTTACCTCTAGTTGATGTTTTAACTGAGCAACGGTTTCTTCTAGACGCTCGACTTCTTGTTGCAACGGTGATTCCTCTACTCCGCGCGCCGCTTCTCTCGGTCCGCTATTTTCAAGGTCTGCTTCTGAGTAGCTGTCATTGCGTGTACGTGCTCGACGTTCACCCCGCGGTTCAGCCGACCGATCGTAGTCCTCTTCGGGATAGGTCTCATAGCCATAATCCTCTTCGTACCCTTCGTCATAATCATCGTAGAAATAATCTTCCTGTGGTTGTTCCTGAAATGCAGCCTTCTTCTGTTTGCCAAATCCAAACATGCAGTCTCCTCCTCCAATACAAATCCCATTTACTTTTTCACTTGATTATCTTTTGTTAATAAACACCCTTTTAGACACTCGTTTTCTCATTGAGTGTTATACTTTTACAGATGGCATAAGCTTCTTGGTCTACTGAAGACCAAGACACAAGTCTCACAAAGACCGTCAATTCAACAAAAAAAAGCCATTTCACAGTCAAAATGACGGCGCAATGACGGGGTAAAATCCTCAATTATTTTTTTCTTAAGAAATTATTAAGGTTGAATTTAATAACAAGTGCTATATTCCCTAACTAATTCTTAACTAAAGGATACCGAATCGTTGAAAATTCCAAAACAAAGGCAATTATTATTATCTTTCTTACATAATGATACTATCTAGAAAAAAACAAAAAAAACCACCCCAAAAATGTAATTTACAATTTTTGAAAACGGTTTATGCGATTGTTTTTTCCATTTGTTCGACTACTAAGACGCATTGTTCCATGTTAGAACCTGCATAAGTGTCCAAGGTCATCTTCGTCGAACGGTGGCCCATCATGGCACTCACACTCATGATATCCCCGTTACTTTCCAAGCAGCGGGTCGCAAAGGTGTGGCGCAATTGATGGAAATGAATCTCCGGAAGACCGGCTGCTTTGCGAATCTGATGGAAATGATACGTCAAAAGCCGCGGCTCCATCGGTTTATTGTTACTAGATACGACATATTTGCTTGTTGATGCTTGTTTTAGTTCCAGCAATACTTTCTTTAGCAATTTGCTCATTGGAACGGAGCGAACGGATGATGCCGTTTTGGAATCAGTGTAAATTAATTCCGTTTTATTCTTCTCCAGTACGCTGAACACCCGTTGATACGTGGAACGAACATGAATCACATTGCTTCTAAAATCCAAATCATCCCACGTTAAGGCAGCGATTTCACCAATCCGCAACCCTGCATGCAAAGCCAATAAGACCGGAATTCCCCGTCCTTTCTTTTCCTCAGAGGCGACTGTTTCCAAATCCTTTTGTTCATGCTTAGATAGTGCTTGGTTTTGTTTTTTTACTACCTTGGGTAGTTTGATTAACGTGAAGGGATTTTCCTTCATTAGCTTTTTCTTTATAGCTAAGTTGATACATTGCTTGGTAATACGGAAAACAGCCTGGATCATAGAAGGGGCGAAACCTCGTTTTTTTAAGCCTTCTAGTAACTCTTCTGCAGCCTGTTCATCCAGTTCGTTCAAGCTGTACTCCCCAATTTCTGAAAGAACGTACTGAACCAATTTGTACTCATAGTTGGTGTAGGTAGACTGCTTAACTCCTGCTTGCACTTCCTTAAGCCATTGAAAGCCCCATTCATAGAAGGAAAGAGTCACCTCTCCTTGTTCTCTCAATATTATTTGATACTTCACCTTAAGAGGATAGAGCTTCTCTCTAACTTCCTGTAAAGTTTTTCCATATACTGATTTATACTTTGTTTTTCCATTTGGTTTTTTACCTACTACATATCTACCCTCCCATCTTTCGTCTTTTCGATAATAAATGTTCTCTCCTCGACGCATAGTCCCACTTCCTTTGAGTTTTTTGACGGCATTTTTGACGGTCTATAGAAAAGCCTTCTATAGAGCCTTCTATCAGCCGCTTGGCTACTTCGGCTTACGAGTAAAATCATACATAATATTCATTTTGATTATTTTTTTAAAACATATTGCGTATTTTTTACCCATAATCTATAATAAAGCTAGTGATCAACTTCAGAATATTAAAAAAGCATAATATCTTAATTGGCTCTATCATGGTCTTCAGTAAACCAAGAAATGGATGTTTCAACAAAAAAACTTAAACCTCCTTTTATAATTAGTTTATCATCTTTCCAACTCATAAAGTTTCAATCCTTCATTTTTATTCTTTATTCATCAAATTGAACTTTGAAAAAAAGATCAGATCTAACAAATACGAGGATCGTTTCCACCTTTTCCCGCTTTACTTAAATCAAAAATACGAGCGTTATTTAAAAGCCACCCCCTACACAAACTGAGGATTTTGCGATAAACTTGCATTGCTGTAGCCACTTGGCGATAGCAGAGTTAAAAAACTAGTACGTCGAAGATGACCGTTCATATCGGGTACCCCTTCTGTAACCAATGCTTTTGTGCATCCTCGTCACCCAACAGTTTCAGCGGCAAGAAAATGTTGGATCAATCGTTGACAGCCAGTTCTCCGGACAACTGGTAGGAGCTGTACGAAGTTATCGACAGGTAAAAGGTTTTATAAGTACTCCGAGTTGTTAAAATTTTTTAACAGTCAATTGTCAGAAACATTCCACAATGGCGGTCAATTTCCTCGATCTAGTAAGAAAAATGTGGTAGGAGGACGTTTTATGCTTATGACAGATACGACAACCAATGAAAAAAGTGAAAATCCAAAAACTGACCCATCCAATGAAAGCGGTATACTGTTGGACTATACCGATTGTTCAAACAACTGGGATATATTACTGTCCCATGCGGTACCTTATATGCCTCAAAAAGGTCACTATCCTTCTTTAATCATTCCTGTGCTAGACCAGCATGCTGCGCTGATTATTTCAGACAGTACATGCTATTCTGCGCCCAATCAAACCTTTGACGTGCTAAAGAGTAATCAGCATGTCCTGCAAAGCTTCGACTATTTCTTATTAGCTCGCGCCCTTAAATACTTTAAATGCTTTGGTCTTAAATTGCTCCCTATGATGAACAGAACGGCCTGCTTATTTCCTGTGTCAGGCTCTATTGATAACGCTATCTGGGTCAATCCTTTAAAAATTTACGATGTCATTGAAGAGGACGATCAGACTGAGCTCGTAATGACCGATGGTTCGATCATGCGTTCCTTTGAGACGAGACGCACCTTTGACGTCCATGCGACCATTGCCTTACTTGCTTTAGCCACTATGCGCAGAGATTTTCTGCATCCAGATATTCCCGGTCAATATCCTAGCGATTATTTGGAGTTGCCTAACACACCGTTTCTGCGTTTTTTAAACCAACAAGAGGAGC
The DNA here is from genome assembly GCF_017377575.1 of Candidatus Enterococcus moelleringii. Lineage (GTDB taxonomy): Bacteria > Bacillota > Bacilli > Lactobacillales > Enterococcaceae > Enterococcus_A > Enterococcus_A moelleringii. The sequence goes on along the minus strand of NZ_JAFREM010000034.1, from coordinate 2,252 downwards.
TGCAAGAGTTCCCGCTTCCACAGAACGCCTTAAAACAGCGTTATGAGGACGAGCAATCGATTCAACGAGTCCTAAAAATAGGCAAAAAACTAAACATGCAGGGATTAACCTATCCGTATGTTTCTGATATCTTAAATAACGTTAAATAAATCTATCCCTCAAGCACCAGTATCTTTTCTGAATGGCAGTCAGAAAAAGGTACTGGTGCTTTTTTGTCGTTCCTCAAAAATCCCGCTAACTTTTTATTTTGGCTCTAATTTTCACTTTTTGGGCCTTTCAAAAAAATGGAATGTTGATATATCAGCATTCTTAAATTTAAAACCCGAAAATTAAAGCGCTTACTTTAAAATTAGCCGATTTGGCAGATTTCAAAAAATGGTTTATCTTTTAGTCACCGGCCGGTACCCGAAACCAAAAACAGGAAAATCAAAACTAAAAACCCAAAAACAGAAAGCGGAGGAAAATAACATGATTCAAAAATTAGGAACGAAATTACAAGTATTGATCGAACAAGAAGGCGAAGACAAACAAAAGAAAGTGAATTTCCAAAACGTGATTGACAACCCACCTGAAGCAGAGGTCGTTCGATTAGGAGAAATTATGGCGGAGCTTTCCAAAGCAGGAAGCAGCTTCGATAGTGTGATCATGACCGTGCAATCACGTGTAACCAAAGATCTTAATGAGGGGGCAGAATAAGTATGATGACCAGCATGAAGAAATTAGTTGTGAACTTTAGAAACGCGATGGGCAAAAGCCAGACGATCAGCTTTAAAGATGTGGATATTACCAAAACACCGTCTCAAATTAAAACCTTGTTAACTGATTTTGTCGGACTTAATCTGTTCCAAAAAGATGGCGTCCGTTCTTATGAGACGTTAGTCAGTGCCAAGTTTGTGGAAACGATTGAAACACCAGTCTTTGATGTAGAACAAGAAGCCTTAGCTGCCTATAAACGTCGCTAAGAGCCAAGCCCATAGATAGGATATCCAACCAACTCTCGCTGTTACTAGTTTGTGCGCACAACGGCGGGAGTTGGGGATCGCCTTCTATTGTAATTAGACTCATTGAATAGGATTCTTACTAAATAAATCTAAACCGAAACACCACCCGAGCTGCTTAGCAGAACGGTACGCGGCTCAAAAATCACTAACAAAAAAATGAGAAAGAGGTCGATACAAATGTCAGAGCAACCCTTCACACCCAACCAGATTTTCAATTTATCACTAAGCACCATCGAGCAGCGCATGATGGATTTTTACGAGGAGACCCAAGACAACGCCACGACCATCCAACTATTATTAGCTTTACGCGTTCGCTATCAGTTGGGTGCGGAGGAGTTTGCTTTGGTGTTGAAAGATTTAGTGAAGTATCTATTTACCCGAACCAAAGTCACCAAAACCATGAAGAAATTCATCTACTTTTTCCAGGATTACTTCGAGACGTCGGAGTGGAAGAGAATAAATTTGAGAGTCTTCCCTGTTCGGAATTTCATTGAGAAAGCCAAGTCCCTGATCCTATCGCCACTTGCCAAGTTATTGCCAATTGAAGTAGCTGCCACCTGATTTTGATGAGTTTACTGCCCTGTCCCCTACGCTAAAAAATGATGAAAGGAGAACACGAAATGATTAAACTAGTCACTGATTTCCTAAACAGCTTGGGAAAGAAGCACAAGCTGAGTATCAAAGATCCCAATACCGATCTAAGTCCAGCTGAGATCAAACAGTCGCTAGAATTACTAACCACCTTAGACATCTTTGAAAAAGATGGCGTTGGTTTATTCCAAGAAGTGGTTAGTGCCAAGTATGTTGAAACCATTGAGACGCCCGTTTTTACTGGCGATGAATTCTTTGGTGAAGCCAATGCGCCGGTTGTCTTGAACCAGTCCATGTTGGCTTACACGCCTATGTTGGAAGTACCAGAAGTAACTATAGAAGAAAAAAATGTGGAAGAAGTTGATGAAGCAGATAAAAAGAAAAAACTCGAAGAGTTGAAATCACAAAGTACCTATCGAGCACTACCAGAAACACCCCAAGTCTCTCTTGATAAGCCAAAAGAAGGAGTAAAAGCAGCACCTGAAACAAATGAAGTATTGGAGGAAAGAACACCTGGAACACAACCTGAAACCGATTCGCATTCTTATAACCTGATTATGGAGATGCGGCGGCGCAGGAATCGAAGGAAAGCGAAGGAACAACAGAAGAAAAATCCCGACTAAGCCGCCCACAAGTTGCACGCTAGTTTGATCGATCATT
>NZ_JAFREM010000033.1 GCF_017377575.1 Candidatus Enterococcus moelleringii | reverse complement strand
GCGTGCGGCGTTTTACGGAATTGGTTCGCTATATTTATCAGTCGACGACTCCGGTTTACGATGCGGAAGCACAAGAAGAAAAGACGGCGGAAACAATGGCTGAGACCGCGCCAGCTGTTGACCACCCGCTTCAACCACTGCTGGACCAAGCTTTGAAAGCCTTGGCACTGGTGAAGGCAAATAACGACCCGGATGCTGGTTCACTAATGGAGTCTCCAAATTATTTGAAAAATAATGTCTATGCAGGCAAAACATCGGAAGAAATTGCGGCGTATCTGTTTGATGACTTCACATTTTCACCAATGGACGATCCAGAGGCAATTCAAGAAAGAATCCTTTCAGCTTTAATTAGCGGTACAAAATTAAAAGATGCTCCGAACCCCTTTGATTCCTCTGGCAGCAAAACGGTGAAAACGCCGAAAGAACCAGACGATATTCCTAAAAATACGCAGCCAGAAAAACCGAAGAACAAAAAAGGAAAGTCGCTGCTAAATAAGCTCAATTACAATCGGAAGACCCACTTCACCAAAGAAAAGATTGAAGAACAATGGGCGGAAGAAAAAGACGCGAAAAAAATCAAGAAGGCGCTAGATAAAAAGAAACCCGGGAAGAAAAAACCTGGGAAGAAGAAACCTGGGAAGAAGAAACGGCGATAAGGACTGAGAACTCTTTCGGCAGTTTATTCTAATGGATAAACGCGGGAAAAATCAGGGAACAGCCTCCTAAAAAGCTGTTCCCTGATCATTATCGTGTCAAAATTTCTGTTGTATCCGTTTAGCGGACAGCGCCATTTGTCTCAATTACTTTTTTGTACCAGGTGAAGCTGTCTTTTTTAGAACGCTTCAAGCTGCCGTTGCCTGCGTCATCTTTATCTACATGGATAAAACCGTAGCGCTTAGCCATCTCACCGGTGCCGCCAGAGATTAAATCAATACAGCCCCATGACGTGTAACCGATTAGGTCAACACCATCTTGAATTGCATTATCCATTTCAATTACGTGCTTTCTGATGTAATCAATTCGGTAGTCGTCGTGAATAGAACCATCGTCTTCAATTTTATCGATAGCGCCTAAGCCATTTTCGACGACCATCAAAGGAATCTCGTAACGATCATATAGCTGATTTAAGGTATAGCGCAAGCCAATCGCATCCACTTGCCAGCCCCACTCACTGGTTTCCAGATGAGGATTTTTGACTCCGCCAAATAGATTCCCGCCAGTTTGATCTTCGCCTTCAGGATTGCCAGCGATACAGGTAGACATGTAATAAGAAAAGGTATAAAAATCAACCGTTCCTTTTTTCAAAATTTCCAAATCTTCTTGGGGAGTATCCAGTGTGATACCATGATCTGCAAAATACTTTTTCATGTAGAAAGGATAAGCACCCTTCACTTGAACATCACCACAGAAGAAATTCAACACTTGATTCATCTGCTGACAAGCCAGCACATCTTCTGGTTTGCAAGACAATGGGTACATGGTGATATAAGCCAGCATACAACCAATCTTAAATTCAGGATTAATCTCATGGCCTAGTTCAACTGCCTTCGCACTAGCGACTAACATATGGTGCAAAGCCTGATAACGACGATTGACGTCATCTACTCCATCAATGATCCCCAGCAAATGACGATTGCCCATCGGTAAAGTTCCAAAGTTGATTTCATTAAAGGTCAGCCAGTATTTGACTTTGTTTTTGTAGCGTTTAAAAAGCGTTTCGGCAAAATTCAAATAAAAATCAATCACCCGGCGATCCGCAAATCCATTATATTTTTCACCCAGATGGTAAGGCAGCTCGAAATGACTGATCGTCACTAAAGGCTCAATCCCATATTTGGCGCACTCATCAAACACTCGATCATAAAAGTCTAAACCAGCCTCATTAGGTGTCGACTCATCCCCTTTAGGAAAAATACGCGACCAGGCAATGCTCAAACGAAATACCTTAAAACCCATCTCGGCAAAAAGGGCGATGTCTCCTTGATAGTGATGATAAAAATCAATCGCTTCATGGCTTGGATAGTACTTATCTAAATCGATCACCTTGGTAAATTCACGCTGCTTATTCAAGTTGCCGCCCATTACATGATCAGGAATACTATCCCCTTTGCCATCAATATTCCAGGCCCCTTCACATTGGTTGGCAGCTGTTGCCCCGCCCCATAAAAAATTCTTTGGAAATGTCATGTTTTATCCTCCTAAAATCGTCCTGTCAGCAAGTTTTCTGACTTTGTCGCTTCCTACAATTATATCTTATAACTCAACTTTCCATTATCGTCTTTTGGCAGAATATTTAGAGTTTTTTAATGTTTTCCAGTATCACTTTTTTATCAAACGGTTAAAAATTCAAAGGAAAAAAGGCTGTGTCATAGTCATGTCTCAAAACAGCATTAAAATAGCCCGAGCGTCAGAAATCTAGTAGAGATTTTTGGCGCTCGGGTTATTTTTTATGTAGGTAGGGCTCCTGCTCGCTTCATTGCCGCTAGTTTCCTCATGTTTAGCACCATGACGAGAATAACTGTTTCATTTTTCACCTTCTCCAGTTTTAGATTCTGAAAGCAGTGTGCGTTGTTTTGCTTTAAAATACTCTAACGTGAGATTCACTTCAATGATTCGGACATTGCGCTTAAATCGCAGCTTCGTGGGCGGCCAAACAGATAAGGTTTGTCAATTCCCAATGTTTCTACCAATTCATTGATAAAGCAAGCAGCACTGTCCTTTTTTCGAAATAGGTTAACAACTCACGACTAAAGTCACGAGTTGTTAACCTATAAGTTTCTATTGTTACAATTGCAATTTATTGAATCAGCTCTAGACTAAACGATATCCTTTTCCCCAAAGGGTTTGTATATTGCTGTTATCAATCCCTACTTCTTCAAGTTTAATTTTTATATTTTTTAATATGCTGGAAGTTCTAGCAAGATTGGATTGTGTAACTTCAGACCAAATTGTTTCACAAATTTTTTCTCTAGACACAATATTCCCATTAGCCTCGCGCAAAATTTCAAAAACTATCTTCTCTTGTTTACTAAAAGGTAAAAAACCATTCAAATTATTACTACTTATAGTAGAGGGATCAATAAATTGTTTATTCAATAGGTTCACCTTGTTACGGTTAGTCTTTGATAATTTTTCTCTAAGGCTCTCTAGAGGTTCGTCCGGAAGAATCAAATCCTGAATTCTACTATCTTTATTCTCCAAAACATCAAGTGAAGATGAAGTTTTTCTATACAAAACATCCGAATAAAAGAATTTGTTTTTTAGCAGATCCTCCATTTCACCATCTGAAACCGTTTCACTGATTATAATGTTTTGAAAAAACTTAGTTACATTGTCATGCAAATTCTTTTCTTTAAATTTATTCAGTAAATCATGGCTGCAAAACACTTCATAACCCAGCATATTGAGTTTTTTTGTAAACTCCATTTCTGCAAGCAAACAGTTAGTCAAAATTAATACGTTCATATATACCTTTTCCTTTCAATGTTTTTACTAATACGACTTCAAACGCAATAGTTCTTATACATTTTGATTTTTAGAATTTGCTCATTTCTATTGTGATCCTTTGACGATTTAATAGGGTATCTTTGTCTGAACTTCGCAAAGGTGCCCCTTCGGATATCACTTAATGATAATTACTAGAAAATTTCAATCTGTATTCTTGATCACAAAAAACTCTAATTTACTAATCATTTTTTCCATAAAGATCAATCTGCATTTTAAAATACACTATTGGTATTACGACATTCTTTATTTTTTTGTGACAAAAAAGATAAAGAATACTGAGATACAAAGCGATCTGTTCAAAGAAAGTTTTAGGTTTAGAAAACAAGTGATTCCTATAAGGTTGGAAAGAACCTGGGCGGCACTTACGATAGGATCAAATGCACTTTTTAGAAACTAAATAAACGATTTTTCAAAAGGAACAGCGCAAACGATTGAGTTAAAATAGTTTGCGCTGCGATAGATTGGAGTCTATTTCTGAGTTCTGGATTTTTCTTCTTTTTGTTGTCGACGTCGATTGATACTAAAAATACCTAAGATACCTAGCAAACCCATTCCTAACTGTTGATACCAAGATGGATTTGATTCTGAGGTCTGTGGTAGCATTTGTCTATTGTTGTTGCTAACGTTCGGTTGTTGAACACTTGTCAAACTTAGTTTAGAATCAGTAGGCCTTCTAGAATCCACTGGCTCCGCTGGATCTACCGGCTCTTCTGGATCTACCGGTTCTTCTGGATCTACCGGTTCTTCCGGATCGACTGGTTCTTCTGGATCAACCGGCTCTTCTGGATCTACCGGTTCTTCCGGATCTACCGGCTCTTCCGGATCGACTGGTTCTTCTGGATCTACCGGCTCTTCTGGATCGACTGGTTCTTCCGGATCTACCGGTTCTTCTGGATCGACTGGTTCTTCTGGATCTACCGGCTCTTCCGGATCGACTGGTTCTTCTGGATCTACCGGCTCTTCTGGATCTACCGGTTCTTCCGGATCTACTGGCTCTTCTGGGTCAATCGGTTCTTCCGGATCTACCGGTTCTTCCGGATCTACTGGCTCTTCTGGGTCAATCGGTTCTTCCGGATCTACTGGTTCTTCTGGATCTACCGGTTCTTCCGGATCGACTGGCTCTTCTGGGTCAATCGGTTCTTCCGGATCCACTGGTTCTTCTGGATCTACCGGTTCTTCTGGATCGACTGGTTCTTCCGGATCTACCGGTTCTTCCGGATCTACCGGCTCTTCTGGATCTACCGGTTCTTCCGGATCGACTGGTTCTTCTGGATCAACCGGCTCTTCCGGATCGACTGGCTCTTCTGGATCAACCGGCTCTTCTGGATCGACTGGCTCTTCTGGGTCTACCGGCTCTTCCGGTTTAACTGGTTCCATAACTGGAGGATCCACGTTTGGAATTGGCGTAGGTTCAACCGGTTTGATAACCTCCTCTGGATTAGGAGCAATCGGCTCTACGATGTCAATATTCTCTTCCTCTTCATGAACAGTCTGATCGCCAGGTGTTTCTGGTGTCTCAATAGGTGTTGGATCAAACGGATCAACTGGCTCGATATCCTCAAAAGCTGGTGAATCATCAAAGTCTGGAGTAGGTTTCACTGGATCAACAACTTCACTGATAACATCATTTGGTCTAATTGGAGCTGTATTTCCTGTCGGATCAGGCACTTCAAATTTGACGTCTGTTACATTTGTTGTTGTTTCTAATCCTGGTAGATTAACAACAACTTCTGTTGGTGCTGCTGATGATATTGAATGAAGTTCAATTGGAGTAACAGGTTCAATTGGTTCAACAGTAGGAACGATTACATTTTCAACAATAGTTGCATCCATTTCTGGTGGACTAATTTTACCGTCAAATTCTTTAATTGCTACAGACTCTAGTTTATCGAGCATTGTTACTTGATCTGGTATTTTTGGCGAATATACTTCTACAGTTGGAAATTCTTTATTAATTGGCGTTAGTGTTACAGAGGCCTCTAACATCAAAGAAGGTCCTGGTTCAACATTAAAGCTCTGTTGATTTTGTTCAGTGTTAAACCCTCCTGTTTCTAAAACTGAAATCAAAGTAAAGCCTTCATATGCAGGATCACTAATGAACATCCATATTGTTTCAGGAGTAGCATCTAAATTAATGATACCTTGGTTAAATGCACGTATCAACTCTTGATGAGTACCATCCGTAGTCTCCTTAAATTTTTCAGTATAAACTTCCGCACTATTCCCGATTGCTCCATTTGCGATTGGGCTAATAGTTGAAATTTTGTTAATATCCGTCCCAACAATAGCACTATCCAAATCACTTAAAAATTTTGCTTTTTTTCCAGCCCAAGAAGCAATCTCCTTTTGAGCGAAGCTAGACCAGATTCTAATTTCTTCTTGTTGCATAGCTGCTTGTCTTTGATAAGCTTCTAACATAGCATTCCAAGTTTCTTGACTACTAATATCCGAAAATTCAGGACCTAAAAACGAAAAATCTAGCTCAACAGGATTGTTTTGAGCATCTCTTATTCGTATGCTTTCTGCAGTCAATGACCATTCCGTGGTAGTGGTTGCTGTTGTGATTTTCTTGCCATCAGGATTTGGATTGGCATTTTCGTTCATGATTGTATTCACGTATTCCTGATAATCTAGTCTAAGCTGCTTCATTAGTTTCACAACTTTACTATAGGCTTCTAGATTTTTGATACTTATGTCTCCATCTAATTCAGTAAAGACCTCTTCAGAAATCGTTAGAAAATCTGGGTCAATCACGACATTTGGTGGCAGATCAGTAGCGAGACCAGAAGCTTTATAATTTTTATAAGCAGTTTCGTAATCCAAGATGTCTTGTTTCGAACTTTCAAAAATTCTTTGAGAATTCTCTAACTCAGTTTGATACTCTTGATGCCATTCGTCAAATTCTGCTAAAACTCTAGTTAGTTCACCTTCCTCATCTTCGTTTCCAGTGACAGGTCCTTCAATATTCATTGGATTTTTTATTGGATAATTATCAATCACAGCATTCAAACTATCGAAAGCTTCCATTATACTATCTTTAGCTACATCTGCTTTTTCATACGCTTTAAGGACTTTCTGATACTGTGGCGAAATGGTTGTATCTTTATTGTATTCCTCAACTGCTGCTTCAGCTATATCATATAAGGCTTCCATTTCCCCATAACGTTTTGTGGCTTCTTCGTAAAGGCTCCTGACTTCTACCACATCTGGATTCTTATTAAATGCTTCAATAGCTATCAGAGCAGCATCATAGCGTATCTTCGCATTAGCTAAGGAAGTATTCAAATCATTTTCGTAATAGTCTTTTGCAGCGTTATATTTTTGTTCCAAGCCGTTGTTGTCGATTTCTGTTTTAATATCTTCAATCAAGCCTTCTAATATTGCTTTTTGTCCAGCTAATGCTGTGTAAAGCCTATCTGCTTCTTCGTACTTCTCCACAGCATCATTGTATTGAGTCTCCAACTTGCTGTTTTGAACCACTAACTCGTCATACAGGACCTTAACCCTTTGAAAGTCAACTCCTGCTTCTTCCACTTGAGCAATAACAGCTTGTCGCGCACTTTCAGCTATGCCTAACAGTCTGGTTACTTCATCAAATTGTGCAGAAACTGCTTGGTAGTTAGTCGTTGTACTTTCAAATGTTGTGCGCAAAGTAATCTTTTCCGCTTGGACAGCAGCTAATTCTTGATTTAACACTCCTAATTTTCCTTCTAGCTGAGTATAGGAAGTATTCAGTTCTGCTAAGTCAATTTCTAACGCTTCTTTATCTACTTTTAACCCATTGGCTTTAATCTGAGCAGTTTCATATTTGGCCATCGCATTTCTATAATCAGCTAGTGTTTTTTGATAATATTCATTCACAATCTCATAGTCTTCTTGACCAACAGCTAATTTATTTTTAGCTTCTTCATAAGCTGTTGCCAGGTCATCATGCAAAGCTGATACACGATCTTTTTCGATTGTTAATGTAGAAATTTCGTCCAACAGGCGTTCATGCTCCGTTTTCACTTGGCTATATTTATCGGAGGCATTCGTATATTTTATTTCCAATTCTTTGTAGCTTTGTTCGGCTAGAATCTTTTGAGTACTTAAGCCATCATATTCAGCTTTTAGATTCTGATATTGCGTTTCTAGCACTTGGAAATCGGCAGTTACTGTCTCAAAGTTTGCTTGTATTGGTAAAAATTCTTCTACTAGCCCATCGTAAGCGGCTTTGACCTGTTGGTACTCAGCTAATGTTTGGTCATAGAGCGCTTTGTTTTCAGTATAGGCTTGGTAAGCCGCTTCATATTCAACAGAGCCCTGCTCATATTGATCCAAAACTTTTTGAGCAGCATCTCGATTGTTTTGATAAATGGTAAGGTTACCTTCAAATGCTGTTAATTGGCTAGTATAGTTGTCTTTATTTTGCTCATAAGCGGCCTTAGCTGTTTGATAGGCTGTTACTCGCTCTTGATAAGTTGCTTTGGCTTGCTCATATTCAGTGGTTTTTGCTTCATAAGCCGGCAATAAATTATTGATTGCTTCAGTACTCGTCTGATAGGAGGTAACCGCTAGTTCATACTCTTGCTTTGCATTAATAAATTCATCTCTCAACTGATTATAAGAGGCGATTTCTGTATTATGATCAGCTATCAATTCATTTAGATTAGCCAGTTCGTTTAAATAAACATCCTTTTTCTCGTTGTATTCTGATTTGATTGCGTCGTACTCAGCCAGCAAATCCTGGTACTGATTTTGAATAGGTGTATACGCAGCTAAGCTTTCCTGATAGCTATTAGTTAGCGCTTCAACCTCATCATTAAGCGTTGTCAGCTCAGTTAGTGCTGTATTATAATTTGCCAGCGTGTCGTCATAGATAGCTTTCAGTTCATTGTATTGACCTAATTTCTCCTGATAATTTACTTGATTAAACTGATAGTCACCCAACAACTCATTATATCTTTGTATAGCAGCTTGGTAATTTACTTGGCTACTTTCGTAGTCTGCTTTGGCAATTTTGTACTCTGCTAATTTAGTATCATAGGTCGCTTTAGCAGCAAGATATGTCTGTTGTAACACGCTATCTATGTCAACTTGACTTTTTAGTTGATTATAATTATTCAGCTCTGTAAGATATTCACTTTCAGCTTGAATGAGCGCAATTTTTGCGACTTCATACGGTCCGACTAAATCTTCATAGTTTTTTTGGGCAGTTTTATAATCTGGTATTTTACCAGTATAATCATCGTTAATTTCATTAAATTCTTGTATTAATCCGTCATAGATAGCTTTGGCAGTAACATACTCTGCTTTTAAATTGTTGTAAGTGGTTTTGGCTAACTCTAAATTATCGACTTCATCTTTGTAACTATTTTTGGCAGTTTCTGCATCCTGAACCAAGGTATCGTATTCTGCTTTCCTACTCAAATAACTGTCTCTAGCTGTTTTATAATCTTCCTCAGCCTTTTTGTAAGCTGCTAATGCCGCTTCATAATTATTTGTGCGAGTTTGCTTTTCATTTTGACCAACTTGCTCTGTATGCGACTTTGCTACAGCGATCACATTGATTGGCGTACTCATTGCAAGCAATATCGTATTCGAGTAAAGCAACCATCTAAAAACTCTTTTTCCACTTTTCTTTTTCATCCTCTTTGACCCCTTTTCCGAAACTTTAGATTGTAGACTAACGTTTAAGTTTTAACAATAGAAATAAGATGTTTATTATTAGCAACAAAAGCAAAAATGCAGGTAAACATTTACAAAAAAACGACAACTTTTGATCTACACGCCACTACTCCATACAAGTTACAAAAATCGCAACAATATATGTAAATGTTACATAAAAAACTTTCGAATGATAAAAATTAAAATAATTTGACAAAATCACTCGTACGTTTTTTATTTTACTCTCAGTGATTAAAGCTATTAACTTGCAAATAAAAAGCCTTGACCATCCTGGTTACAGATTTAAGTCAGGTTCATATAAGCTTATTTAAATATCCCATCATGATTCTGCTATAAACGTTAGAATACGCACTTAATACACTAACTCACCATCACTTAAATTAACGTTTTAGTTATTATTTAGTTTTTCCAATTAAAGTTTATCAAACAACGGGGCTTATTACAAGCGGTTTTTGTAATATTATATCTAAATATTTTATAGAAAGAGGAATTTTTTTGAAGATTTATATCGAAGAGGTTGAAAATCATTTGAATATTACAGAATCAGAAGGTCAAGCTTAGTATATAACAAAATAAGTTCTTGATTTATTTATTAAAATGAATCTTTTGTAGTTGATCCGGATGACAGAGTTCGCCATCACAAAGACACTCTTAATACTGTGTTACAAGATATAAATGGTACTCTGGCAAAAATATCCAGCGTTTAAGTATTCTAGATATAAGAATACTTCTGATATCGCTTAATTTATGTATTGATTCAATTGCTAACGCAGGGTTATACTCCAAACGAAGTGATTGATAGTAAATCAGATAGTGACCAAATTCTTATATTTTTTTATGATTGTGATATTGAGAGGGAGAAAGATAGCGGACGATACTGTCGTAGAGTGACTTCCTTAGCTGTAAACAATATTTTTAAACCTCTAAAGGAAAAATTGAAGCAAGACATTGAAAACCGGTAGCACCTTGCCTCTTATTTGCCCCTCGGCTCGAATCATACTTTTCTAACAAACAACAATTAGTATTAAACATAACCGGTACCCAAAGAAAAAAGCCCTTGTTTCCAAGGGCTTTGGTACCATTCGATAATAATGATTAACGACGGATTTCTTTGATACGAGCTGCTTTTCCGTGTAATGCGCGTAGGTAGTACAATTTTGCACGACGTACTTTACCGTAACGAACTACTTCGATTTGAGCAACACGTGGTGTGTGTAATGGGAATGTACGTTCCACGCCTACACCGTTAGAGATTTTACGTACTGTATAAGTTTCGCTGATGCCAGCTCCACGACGTTTGATTACTACGCCTTCGAATAACTGGATACGTTCGCGAGTACCTTCGACAACTTTCGCATGAACGCGAACAGTGTCCCCAGGACGAAATGCTGGAATATCCGTACGTAATTGGTCTTGTGTTAGTTCTTGAATCAATGGATTCATTTTTATCATTCTCCTTATTCCCAAACATTCTTAAGGCCTGCGCCCCAGCGGAACATCGTAATAGTTGAGAGCTTTTCACTCACCAAGACATTGTAGCACAATCAAAATCTATCTGTAAAGACAATTTTCTTGTCATCCTGCTATATTTTCTTAAGTTTTCACTGCTTCTTCCTTTTTTACTGCAAAATGCTGCTTGACTTAATCTGAACATTAACTGCTAGACTAAAAACAGATCACTAAAGGAGGCAGACATGAATAAATTACTAACAGCCCTTTCTTTGCTTTTGGCCATCGTCTTTTTAGTCGGTTGCGGCAGTGAAGAAACAGCTTCAGAAAACCCTTCAGTTGCTTCAACTGAAAACCAGAAGGAGGAAACTACTATGGAATCAACCACACAAGCACGTCAAATCAGGATTCAATCAGGAGCAGATGCTATGATCTTTCAGCTCAACGACAGCACCGCAGCCAATGAATTGTACGAGCAGCTGCCGCTAACGGTGGAACTAGAGGAATTTGGCAGCAATGAAAAAATCTTTTATCCACCAGAAAAACTAAATACCGCCAACACGCCAAAAGCCGCTAACAAAATCGGCTGCCTGGCTTACTACGAACCGTGGGGCGACGTAGTTATCTTTTATGACAGCTTCTCAGCTAACGGCAGCTTATACGAATTAGGTGAAGTCGTGGCTGGCGAAGAATTTCTAGATGCTTTTTCTGGCAACGTAACGATTGAAGCAGTTGAGTAACTCACTCCATGAAATAAGCCCGTGACTTCAAGAGTTCGGGCTTGTTTGGCGTTAATCAGTCAAATTTACGGTGATATCTGAAGCGTCCTTCGTCAGCTTCTCTGCTGCTTCCATAATCGCCTGCCGATCTTCTTCGGTCACGTTCCCACTTGGGGTAACCTCGACAATTCCCGTTTCCTCTCCAGCTCTTGTTTCGCTGTTTCTTAATGTAATACTGGTAATTCGATTCGGGAATTCGCTAAACAGCTCCCGCTTAATCATTTCCTGCTGGCGGTTGATGGATTCGTTAGCAGCGGCACTGCTGAGAGGGCGAGTATCAGAAATACTTCGAGTCTCCTGCGCCTTTTCTTCTAAATAGCGGTCAATATCCTGCAAGCTTAAAGAATCACTATCCGCCACCTGCCTGACAACCAGTTGATAGTCATTTAAATTGTAGTTCGCCATTTCCGCCTGTAATTGCGCCACTTGCTCTTCTGACAGCTCGCTGCCGATGGTATCCACCACCAGCTCGTGGTTGTCACTGTCCACCTCCTGCTTCAGCACATAAAATGGTGTAAATTCCTGGGAAACAAAGCTTTGGGCATTTTGTTGGGCGACTTGCTTGCGCACCAATGTTCCAGCAGAGTAAATACTAGGAATCATAATCAGCAAGGCCAGCCCAATCATCAAATATTTCCGCTTCTTTTCCTCGTCCTTATTGACGACTTTGCGCTTAGACACCTGCAAAACCTGCACCACGATAAAGGCGGTAATCATAATGAAGGAGACATTTACCAAAAACAAATAAGCCGCTCCAAAGAAAAAGCTGGCATCGCGTTCGTAAAGACCATACCCCATCACGCACAACGGCGGCATCAAGGTAGTCGCAATCGCCACTCCGGGAACAATGTTGTTGGGTTCTTTTTGCCGGGCACCGATCATTCCGGCTACTCCCCCGAAAACCGCAATAATCGCATCCCAAATCGTCGGCTGGGTGCGGGAAATAATTTCAGCGCTGGCATAAGTAATCGGCGACAATAGAAAATAAATGGCCGCAGCCACAATCGCAAATCCCGCTTCCAGCAGCAACAGCTTCAAGGCCTTCGCCGTCAACCGAGCATCAAAAGTAGCCAAGCCCATACCTAAGCCCTGAACCGGCGCCATGATAGGCGATATCAGCATGGCACCGATCACGACTGGCTGGGAGTTCATGTTTAGGCCGATTGAAGCGATTACAATTGCGCACACCAAAATCATGATGTTTTCCTTTTTCGGATAAATCCCGTCATAAATTTTATCGTATAATTCCTGATTGGTTAGAACTGAACTCTCCTTCATACCAATTCCTCCTCCTTTTGCACCTTCTTTCCTTTAATTTTAGCAAAAAAGATCAAATGACTAAAAAAATATGATTAGTCATTTGATCTCTAGATTAGTTTTCAGCTTTGATTTCGTCCAGCATTTTTTTCATTTGATCGGTTAATTCCAGCTTCGCCAACATATCGGGACGGCGCTGATAAGTTCTCCGCAAGGATTCCTTCAACTGCCATTCCTCGATTAAACGATGGTTGCCGTTCATCAAGACTTCTGGTACCTTCATGCCGTTGAATTCTGCTGGCCGGGTATACTGCGGGTGCTCCAGCAAGCCGGTAGAATGGGAATCGGTTTTAGCAGAAGTTTGGTTTCCCAAGACTTCCGGCAATAAACGCACGGTAGCATCGATCATCACCATCGCCCCTAGTTCGCCCCCTGTCAGGACATAGTCCCCTAAGGATACTTCGTCGGTAACCATGGAGCGAATCCGCTCATCGTAGCCTTCGTAGTGTCCACAGATGAATACCAGCTGATCTTCGTTGGCAAATTCCTCTGCCATCTTCTGATCAAAGGGTTTGCCAGCAGGATCTAACAAAATCACCCGCTTGCGCTGTTCACCGGTTTCTTCTTCAATCGCTTTTAAACTATCGTGAATCGGTTGCACCTTCAACAGCATGCCAGCACCGCCACCATAAGGATAATCGTCTACCTGCTGATGCTTGTTGTCGGAGTAATCGCGAAAATTGTGGATATTGATCTCCAATAAATCCTTTTCCACCGCTTTGCCGATGATGGATTCCCCCATCGGGCCTTCAAACATCCGCGGAAACAATGTCAGTACATCAATCCGCATCGTCCAACAATCCTTCCGGAACTTCCACGTACACCTTGCCGGCATCCAGATCAATTTCTTTTACTACCGATTCGATATATGGAATCAAGGCATCTTTTTTGTTTTTGCGTTTCACAGTCCAAACATCGTTGGCTCCGGTAGCAAGAATTTCAGTGATCTTGCCTAACTCCCGGTCTTTTTCATCAATCACCGTTAAACCGATGATTTCATGGTAGTAATATTCGTTTTCTTCCAATTCACCCATTTGATATTCTGAAACCTTCAAAATACCGTCGCGAAGAGGCTCTACCATATTGATGTTGTAGTAGCCTTCGAAGGTCAGTAAATCAAAATTCTTGTGTTGGCGATGACTAGCAATCGTCAGCTTCAACGGTGATTTGCCTTCTTGGAATAAATATAAGGTTGCCCCTACTTGGTAACGTTCTTCTGGAAAATCGGTTTGTGAAATCACGCGAACTTCTCCTTGGATGCCGTGTGTATTGACAATTTTCCCCACTTCATAATAATTAGTCACTGCTTTTTCCCCATTCTTTCTTATTGATTCATGGAAACAGCCATTTGCAGGCTGCTTAATGCATCGGTGTGCATGATTTTATATACGGTGTTGCCCACTTGCCAGGCAACCACATTGCTTTCGTAGCCGCCAGAAACTGCCGATAAGCTAATTTGTCCGACATCCTGCGGTACTGGTAAAAAGGCCGTTTCTAAATATTCAACGACTTGTTGCGCGGTTGGCACTGGATCTTCGCCGTTGATATTGCTGGCTTGAACACCGAGATTCCAATTGCCCTCCTGCCACTCTAAGAAGCTGGAGCCGGCACCAGATTGACGATAGCCGGTAATGCCATAGCCTAAATCAGTTGCCTGGCCATCGCCATCAAAAGATGGAGCGACCGCATCGCGAGCTTCATCAGCTGTTGCATAGGTAGTCTTTTGAAATTGAGCGATCGGCGTCTGGTTTTGCAGCTGCGGATCGTTTAACGGCAATTTACTGTCAGTATTATAGTAGGAAACAATCAATCCGTTGTCTTGCTCTTGGACCGCCATCGAAATGTTTTGTGCGGCACCGACTGCTGAGACAGCTGGAAGTTGCTCGTTAGGATAAGTTTGTTGCAGCTGCGAGTCGGCCGAATTATCTACCGGTGCGCTGCTTGAAGCAGTCGTCGATTGCGACGTAGACTCCTTAGTAGAACTGCTAGCCGAATCCTTGCTCTGACTGGTGCTGCTGGATGAGCTGACACTGCTTTCTTGGGTACTTGAAGATTCATTAGAAGATGAATTACCGCCGCCGCAAGCTGCCAGCAGCAATAATGCACCAATTAACACGAGATATTTTTTCATGTTGGATTCCTCCTTTGTTTCTTCTATCGTACTACAAAAACAAAAAACACTCGAATCCTAAGACACGAGTGTTTTGTAAATTATTTGCCATCTACAATATTGAGACGAACTTTTTTGGGTCCATCTGTCCGAACGCTGTACACGATTGTACGAATCGCTTTAGCTACTCGTCCTTGCTTCCCAATAATGCGACCGATATCTTCAGGTGCAACGGTTAAGTTGTACTCGAAGAAATCTTTCGACTCGTTGATTTCTAATTTCACTTCATCTGGTTTGGTAACCAAAGGATGAACAATGGTTAACACAAGTTTTGACAAATCTTGCATAGTTGTCCACCTTATTTCTTAGTGAATTTAGCTTCATGATGTTTTTGCATGATTCCTTCTTTAGAAAGAATGTTGCGAACTGTATCAGAAGGTTGAGCACCTTTTTGTAACCAGTCTAAAACATTTTCTTCTTTTAACACGACTTCTGCAGGGTCTTTCAAAGGATTGTAAGTACCTACAGTTTCGATAAAACGTCCATCACGAGGAGAACGAGAATCAGCAACAACAATACGGTAAAAAGGTTTCTTTTTAGAACCCATACGTTTCAAGCGAATTTTAACTGCCATTTATTATTACACCTCCATTTAATTAATCACAAGACGTAGTTTATCACGCTTTTGCGACCCTGTAAAGAGTTTTTTCTTTACAGGGTAAAAAAAGTGCCGAGTCGTATCATTTGTCTTATTTACTTATTTTTTGTAAGATAAATATGTACTCAAATAAAGGAGGATTTATTTATGACAAAAAAAATCGGTATCTTAGTGGGCAGCTTGCGTAAGGATTCATACAACAAGATTATTGCCAAAAAATTTGCGGAACTATTACCTGAAGGCTATGAAGCAGCTTTCATTAAAATCGATGATTTACCACTTTACAATGAAGACTTGGACGTTGAAGGAAGTATTCCTAGCGAATGGACTCGTTTCCGTAACGAAATGAAAGAAGTAGAAGGTGTTTACTTCTTCACACCAGAATACAATCGTTCTGTACCAGCAGCTTTGAAAAATGCGTTAGATGTTGGCTCTCGTCCAATGGGCGACAGCGTTTGGGGCGGCAAACCTGGTTTAGTCGTAACAGCATCTCCTGGCGGCCCTGGCGGATTCGGTGCTAACCACCACTTGCGTCAATCATTAGTATTCTTGGATGTTCCTACTTTGCAACAACCAGAAGCTTATATCGGCGGCGTAATGAACTTAATCGACAACGACGGCAACGTGGTTGACGACACAGTGAAGTTCTTCAAAATGATCACTGATAAATATATTGAATTCTTTGAAAAATTAGTTAAATAATTTTTCCTCAGCCAGATTGCGAGAAATTCTCGTAACCTGGCTTTTTTCTTGTATAATAGAAGTAACTGAGGAGGGATTTCTATGCAGGGCGTTGTATTTGATTTTAATGGAACATTATTTCGAGATTCAGCCTACCATGAAACAGCTTGGCACACCTTTATTTCTCAGGAAACCGATCGTGTGTTAACCAAGCAGGAATTTGAGCACCATGTCCATGGCGTAAACAACCACGGAGCCTTAGAATATATTTTCAATAAAAAACTAGACAAAAAAACGGCGGACGAACTGGCCGAACGCAAAGAAAAAATTTATCGGGATATGGTGGTGGCCTTAGATAGCGGCAACGAACTAGTGGAAGGTGCCGAGGAATATTTGGACTTCTTAACCGAACGCAAGATTCCGATTACTATTGCTACTGCATCCATGAAAAACAACGTGGATTTCTATTTTGACTTTTTCAAATTAGACCGCTGGTTCGACTATGACAAAGTGGTTTATAATGACGGCGATGTACCAAGCAAGCCGGCGCCTGACTTCTATCTGCTGGCGGCGAAAAACATCCAGTGCCCGCCAGAAGAAGTGATCGTTTTTGAAGACTCCGTTTCCGGCATCCGCTCGGCCTTTAGCGCCAAAGTCGGTGCCATTTGGGGCGTCTCCACTGACGGCAACAATAAAATGCTGCTGCAAAGCGGTGTCTTAGCCGGTGTGATTGACGATTACCACGACAAACGTATTTATGAACAATTTTAGGCATTGATCAAGTGATCAATGCCCTTTTTTATTGCTTGTATTATAGACAAGCCTTTAACGTTTCTTTAATTGAGGCCACCACATCATCTTCTTGATAACCTAAGACCGGCATCGTTTCTTGCGGATCAATATACAAATCCTCCACTTGCATGCGAGAGCTGACTTCAATATGGATCCCATGCTCCAGACCCTCTGCGGCCGCCTGCTGATCCACTTGCCGATAGATCTCCACCATACTGTCAAACTCAACAATTGGCAGCTGGGTGGTCTCCGTTTGACCTAACGCCTCCACCATTAGTTGATAAAAATCGCGGTATTTCATGTTGATGCCGCTAATCGCATAGGAAGTCCGATGGGTGCCATTTTCAACAGCCCCCAAAGCGGCTTGGGCCACTTGCTGCACCGTAACCATCGCCGTTCCACCGGCTAAAGTGGGATAAACCGCTTGGCCCTTGATTTGATCCATAAACATTTTCCATAACGGCGTCCGCCCAGGCATCGTGCCAAAAATATACGGCAAGCGCAAGCTGGTCACGTCCATCGCCCCTTCACCTTCCGCAAAAGCCACCTGTTCTTGTAAAAGCCGAGTATTAGGATAAGCTTGTTTACGCAGTTCAAATTCCGGCAGCCGTTCAGCGAATTCAGCAAAATACGAACCAAACACCACAAATTTCTCCACGCCGGCTTCTTTAGCTAAACGTGCTGCCCGTTGCGTCGGCAAAACATTGGCTTCATAGAAAAATTTCAGCGCTGGACTAGCCGGAAGCGCCCGTTCATCAGCACCTGCCGCATAGATAAAGGCATAACACTCGTTTAATTCTGCGATCATTTCATCATCGGTCAGGGCGAAAAAGTCTCCTAATTGGCAATCCACTTCGGCTGGCATGATTCCTTCTGCTGGCAGCGGCGGCAGCGCCATTGTCTTAACTGCATAGCCTCTTTTCAAGGCTTCCTTCATGGTGTAATAGCCTAAAAATCCTGTACCACCTAAAATAAAAATTTTCTTCATGGTGTTTTCCCCATTTCCTATTTGTGATTATACTCACATTATATAAGCGTTTCCAATAGATAGAAAGGGCATTTTCTGACAAAACACTAACACTTCATTGTTTATGGGTTATACTAAGCTTAACAGCTAAAGAAAAGGAGCTCACCATGGACTACACAAATGAGTTAATCCCCTACACCAGCGTTGACTATTACCGGGAAAATCTGAAAAGCGATGAAGTTGTGATTGAATTCTTTCAGCTGGAGCAGGAAACTCCTCCCAGCAGCCATGACAATGTACTTTTTATGTACGCCACCGCCGGAGAAGCGATTCTAGAAATTAATGGACAAACCATCTCCTTCAAAAAAGGCCAGCTCATCCTGGTGATGTCCTATCATATTTTCAAGCTAAAGCCGATTTCTCAAGTTGGCTTTAGTTATTACCAATGCCAGTTTTCTATCGGCTTATTACTGTTGTCAAATACCAGTAAATCTACCTATCACGAAAGTCTAAGCGAATTGGATCGCGATATTCCCCTGGTCTCTTTACTGCCGGAAGAGCAAATTGAAATGGATCAGCTTTGTAAAAAACTACTTAATCAACAAGCTGACGCTTTGCCTTGGGCCAATGATTTGCGCATCCTGTCGGCGATCACTTCGGTCGTTTATCTCTTTTTAACCAGTCTTGTTCGTCGGGAAGAAAAAAAGCAAGCCCCGATGAATTCGCCTTGGCAATTGCTGCAATATTTGCATTTCCATCATCAAAAAAATTTGACCATTGAAGACCTAGCATCTGAATTCCAACTCAAACCAGCTGATGTTTCACTCCAGCTTAAGCAGCTGACCAAACTCAGCTTTGCCCAAAACCTAAATCGCGTGCGGATCATTAATGCTACCGCTTTATTAGAATTCAATGCCTTGTCCGTCAATCAAATTGGCCGCATCGTTGGTTTTCAAAGCGATGCCTACTTCTATCGAGAATTTAAAAAGGTTCACCAGCAAACACCGCAAGCTTACCGGAATTCATTTTTTCCTCAGTATGGCACCTGGGTGGAGGATGATAGTTACGATATTTATATGTACATTTACGAAAATTACCGCCAACCTATAACGATTGAAAAGATTGCTAAAGCTTTGTCCATCACCCCGAAACGGGTCACTCAATTAGTGACAAACAATTTTCACCTAAGCGTCACCGAATTAGTCACTCGCCTGCGCTGTACTAGCGCTCGCGGTCTAATGCTCAGCACCGACTTACCTTTGAATCAGATCTCTGAAGCTGTGGGTTTTAATGACACCAAACAATTTCGCCGCTATTTTACAGCTTACTATCACCAGACACCCAAAAAGTATCGTGAAGCTTACAGACAAACATTTCCAAACTAAAAAATGTCCACTTCACCGAAAGCTCTAGGCAATTTCGGTGAAGTGGACATTATTTTTACGACTAAATCTAAACCTCTTTCACCTCATCATGGCGAAAACAGGTCAGCTCATGATCATTCAGCATCCCCACGGCCTGCATAAAAGCATAAATCGTGGTGCTGCCAACAAATTTAAAGCCCCGCTTTTTCAAATCCTTAGCTAAGGCATCCGACAGCTCGTTGGTGGCAGGAATTTCTTCCGCAGTTTTACGTTGACCATCTACTGGTGTACCATCAACAAAGCTCCACAAATACTCCGAAAAGCTGCCCACCTCTTCTTGAATTTTTAACACCAGCTGAGCATTGCTGACTGCTGCCTCAATTTTGCGGCGATAGCGGATAATTCCTTCATCCTGCATCAGCTCTTCTATCTTCTGCTGATCAAAAGCTGCCACCTTTTTAATATCAAACCCTTCATAGGCTCGGTCAAAATTCTCCGACTTATTCAAAATTGTTTGCCAGCTTAAGCCGGCCTGATTCATATCCAACACTAACTTGCGAAACAACCGTTGATCGTCGTATTCCGGAACTCCCCACACTGTATCGTGGTAAATTTTCATTTTTTCATTGTCTTGTGCCCATGCACATCGTTCCATAGTTCTCACCTCGTTGGCTTCATTGTACCAAAAATTTCTTAAAAAAGATTGCATTTACAAAGTGTACTACGTATACTAGTACACATAAAGACAGTGAAAGGAGGCGCCCTATGGTTACTATTAATAAAAGCGGGAATAAGGCTTATTATGAACAGCTGGTTCTAGGAATCAAGGAAGATATTCTCCAAGGCATCCTGCAGCCAGGCGACCGGATTCCCTCCGTACGGGAGATGGCCAAGCAGCTGTTGATGAATCCCAACACCGTCAGTAAAGCCTACAAGGTGCTGGAGGCTGAACAAGTCCTAGTTACGGTCAAAGGCAAAGGCACTTTTGTTCGCGACAGCGGCACCCTGCCCCGCAATGAAATGCGGATTCAGCAGCTGCGGGAACAATTCGACGATTTAGTGGTTGAAGCCCGTCATTTGCAGGTCACCTCACAGGAAATCATCGACTGGGTACAGGCATCGGAAGAAAAGTTAGGAGGTCATGGAGAATGATCGTAGAAGGATTAAGCAAAACAATTAACCAACAACCCGTTTTAGAAAATATATCGTTTCAGCTAGCCGAAAGTGAATTAGTCGGCTTAGTCGGCCGCAACGGCTCTGGTAAGACTAGTTTGTTTCGGATCATCGCTGGACAATACCTGCCGGATGCCGGCGACATTCAAATCAATCAGCAGTCGATTTATCAAACACCGGGCTTAAAAGAGCAGATTTTCTTTATCGACGAAAAAGAAAACTTCCTGCGGGGCTATTCACTAAAAAAGATCAATGCTTTTTATCGGGCCAGCTATTCGGCCTTTGATCAGGATCTTTTCCTGCAATTGATCCAGCAGCACGAATTGTCCTTACATGCCAGCTATCGGCAATTATCCAAAGGAATGCAAGGTTTGTTCCAAATGATTTTAGCGATTTGCTCCAATGCGACTTATCTCCTGCTGGACGAGCCCTTTGATGGCTTGGACGTAATTGTTCGCAAACAGGTCATCGGTCTATTGCTGGAGCATTTAAGCGAAAATAACCGCACGGCTCTGATCGCTTCTCATAATTTGAATGAGTTGGAAAGCTTGATTGATCGCGCCCTTTTGTTAAAAGGACAGACGATTACCAAAGACTACCGTTTAGAAGATATGCGGGAAACCGCCAAGAAAATGCAGCTGGTCTTCAAAACCAAAAAGATTCCAGCCGTTGTCAAAGAAAATTCCAAGCTGATCGATTTCCAAGGCCGCGTGATTACCGCCGTGTTTGAAAACTTCACGCCAGAATTAGCCGCTGAAATCAAAAGCCATGATCCATTAGTCTTCGAAGAACTGCCTCTATCACTGGAGGATTTGTTTGAAGCCAATTTAAAACCAAAACGGAAACTATTGTAGAAGGGAGTTTATCCAATGCTTAAAGCCATTTATTTAGAACGCTACAAAAAACCATTGATTGCTTTGTGTTTAGTCATTATCGGCATTTGTCTGCTGAATGCGAAACTCCAAAGTGATCATTGGCATTCGATGCATACACAATATACAGAAAATAGAGAGTTCAAACAGAATGTTGCAGAGTATCGCGATCAATATACCTATTTTGATCCTTCTTCCCAAACCAATAAAGCTTATGATAGCTATGAAGAGTTTGTAAATGCCAACCTATACTTTTATAGACCAACTTCTGATCAGTATAATCCAGCAAATTTGCCGGAAGCCACCGATTACGATCAGAAGGAGAATTACACTGCCGACAATACCAGCAACTTCCCTTTTCTATTTTTACTGGTTCCATTAATCGGCTTTTTACTCTTTTTCGTTGATGCCAAAACGGGTTTTAATCACTTTCTGTTTTCCCTGCCGATTTCTCGCAAGGAAATATTTGGTAAAAAGCTGTTGTATCTGGGCGTACCAATCCTGCTGTCCGTATTAGTTGGACAAGGTCTGTATGCTCTCTTGATCCATTCTTTGATCCCGGCACCTTATATGAATGCCACACTGGGGCAGCTGTTTGCTTCGGTCATTAGTTACTTCTTCACGATGGTTGGGCTGTTTAGTGCCAGCGCCTTTGTGGGATCAATGGTCGGTAACATTGTGTTCGGTCCGCTAACTTGGTTTGTTTTTTGGCTCCTTATGTTATCAATCCCTGACACCATTTATACGGTTTTAGATATCATCACCTTAAGAAATGGGAACGCACCATCTGTTTCCCACAATTTATTTATTACTTTCATTGGAAAAAATGGCGGCTATTGGTGGATCAGCCTGCTGATTTGTTTAGCCAGCGGCCTCCTGCTTTTTTGGAGTTATCGCAAGTATCAGACCATTAGTTTAGAAAATGACGGCAGCTATTTACTGAATAAAGAATCCCGCTGGCCGGTTTGGATTTTCATGACCCTCTTTAGTTCGGCTATTTTGGGGACTACTCTTTTCAGCCCTTGGCATAATTACTACATGAATCACTTTATCGGTGAACCCGTTTCAATTTGGGACCCAATTAACAGTTCATT
Source organism: Candidatus Enterococcus moelleringii (assembly GCF_017377575.1). GTDB lineage: Bacteria > Bacillota > Bacilli > Lactobacillales > Enterococcaceae > Enterococcus_A > Enterococcus_A moelleringii. Next base: position 145,914 of record NZ_JAFREM010000033.1, on the reverse strand, counting down.
AATCATTCTTGCAGTCTTAGGACTTCTAAGTTTTACTTTAGTCTTCTTTTCCGATATCAAAAGAAAACTGCAGCAACGAAAAACCGCCATCCTCAGTAAACAATAAGCGGCGAAGAGGTGAAATCTCATGATCATAAATCTATTATTCAATCTTTACTTGCCACTCTGTGTCTTTCTGCCATGCTTAATTTTTCAATGGTACTTTTTAAGGAAGGACCAGCAGCGAGAAACGGTTCCACTTTCTAGTATGATCTGGCGTTTTTTATTTATTCTTTATCTCTATCTCGTCATTGAAACGACCGGTGTCGGCACTTTTTGGGACTTTCTACGTTATCCCGAAACCATCCGCCCAGAAGAAATCAACTTGATTCCCTTTGTAGCGGGCGGACTGCTTACCCGTATACTGAACGCCTTTATGTTTATGCCACTAGGCTTCTTGCTGCCTTATATTTGGCAAAGATTTCGCCGCTTTCTGCCGGTGGTCGGGTTAGCTGCCAGCTTTTCCTTTACGATTGAAATTTTACAGGTGTTTAATCGGCGCGTTTCGGATATTGATGATCTGCTGATGAATACGCTAGGCGCCTTTTTAGGCTTTCTAGTTTGGCAGCTATGGCAGAAATTCGCGAAAAAAAGCAGCAAAGACATCCAAGCATTAGGCAAAAACGAAGCCGCGGCCTACATTTTTCTTAGCTTAGCCAGCGTGTTCTTCTTGTACAATTGGTGGTTTTTCCTGCGCTTTTTATAACTGGAGGTGACAGACGTGAAAACTCAAAAAAGCGGACGTATCCTGCTAGTTGTTTATTTGCTGGTTTTAGTTTGGATTTTGCTTTTTAAACTCGCCTTCTCATGGTCAGATTTACAAGGGATTCTTAACAATGGACGCAGTATTAATTTGATCCCCTTCCAAGCCTCCGCTATTGTTAACGGCAAAATTAGTTTGACGGAAATTTTCTACAACTTTGTGGTTTTTCTTCCCTTTGGCGGACTGCTGGGAATTGCCGTAAAGAACCGCTCCTTTTTAAGCAAATGTTTCTTGATCGCAGGCTTTAGTTTAACGATCGAAGTTCTGCAATTTATCCTAGGTGTGGGTGCAACGGACATAACCGACTTACTTGTAAATACCGCTGGAGGAATTACTGGTTTATTGATCTATCAATTGTTACGACGAATTTTTTCCGAAACAAAATTAGATCGCTTCCTAACCATTTTAGGCACTATTCTTTTTATCCTCTGCTTAGGATTTATCCTCTTCATTATGATTTACAACATGATCTTGTAATAACAAAAAGAACAGCGTTGCGAGTCATGTATCTACTCGCAACGCTGTTTTTTTGTGACCTGCTTTTTATCTTTTCTTCTTTTTCTTCTTCTTTTTACCGGTTTTCTTCATCATCTGCTTCATGGCCATCTTGCCCATTTTCCCTTTAACGCCGTTGCCGAACATTTGATCCATACCAGCCGGCATTGATCCTTTGCTCATTTGCTGCATCATTTTGCGGGATTCTTTAAACTGCTTGATCATTCGGTTGACTTCTACTACTGAGTTACCAGAACCCGCCGCAATCCGACGACGACGACTTGGGTTTAACAAATCAGGATCTTCCCGTTCAGCCGGTGTCATAGAGAAGACCATCGCTTTTTTGCGGGCAACGTCTTTTGGATCAACCTTGACGTTTTCAATACCGGGTACTTGGCTCATACCAGGAATCATCTTCAGCAAATCTTCCAATGGACCCATGCCCATTACTTGATCCAGCTGTTCGATAAAGTCGTTGAAGTCAAAAGAATTTTCTTTCATTTTGCGAGCCAACTCTTCAGCCTTTTGCTCATCGTAATCCTGCTGCGCCTTTTCGATCAAGGTCAGCATGTCCCCCATGCCGAGAATTCGGCTGGACATCCGGTCTGGATGGAATACTTCCAGGTCGGTTAATTTTTCACCAGTACCGACAAATTTAATCGGTGCGCCGGTTACTTGGCGAATCGACAGCGCCGCACCACCACGAGTATCCCCATCCAGTTTAGTGATGATCACTCCGGTAATACCCAGCTGTTCATTGAAGCTTTGCGCTACATTGACCGCATCTTGACCCGTCATGGCATCCACAACTAACAGAATTTCATTTGGTTGAGCGATCTCTTTAATTTGTGACAGCTCACCCATCAGCTCTTCGTCAATATGTAAACGGCCGGCGGTATCGATTAAGACATAGTCGTTTTTCTTTTCGCGGGCCACTTCCATCCCTTGACGAACGATCTCAACGGGACTTACATCTGTACCCATGTCAAAGACTGGAACATCCAATTGCTGACCAAGAACTTTTAATTGGTCAATCGCTGCTGGACGATAAATATCGCCGGCGATCATCAATGGACGAGCCTTTTCAGTTTTGATTAAGTGATTGGCTAATTTACCGGCAAAGGTGGTTTTACCTGCCCCTTGCAAACCAGCCATCATTATAACGGTTGGAATTTTTGGTGATTTTTCAATGCCGACAGTTTCCGAACCTAATGTTTTGGTCAGTTCTTCGTCAACGATTTTAACGATTTGTTGGGCAGGTGACAGACTGTCTAAGACCTCTACTCCCAATGCCCGTTCCCGAACCTGTTTAGTGAATTGCTTCACCACTTGCAAGTTTACATCGGCTTCTAGTAACGCTAAGCGGATTTCCCGCATCATTTCCGTTACATCCGCTTCGGTAATTTTTCCTTTTCTGCGTAATTTACTCATTGCCGCCTGGAGGCGTTCAGTTAAGCTTTCAAATGCCATGGTTTTCTCTTCGTTCCTTTCCTATTCGTCCAAATCCTGCAGCTCTTTTGTCATTGCAGCAAGCATCTCATCTTTTGGATAGTGTTCCTTGACGTAGTTTTCCAGTTTGTCTAATTGCTGTTCCCGGACAATATAATCAGAAACCATGTGCAGCTTCCGTTCATATTCCTCCAAGATTTTTTCGGTTCGCTTTATATTATCATAAACTGCCTGACGACTCACCTGATATTCTTCCGCAATTTCTCCTAAAGAAAAATCATCGGCATAATACAGCTCCATATAGTTCATTTGCTTTTCAGTTAACAGGGTCGCATAAAATTCAAACAGTGCGTTCATGCGGTTCGTTTTTTCAATCTCCATAAAATTCCACCTCGCCGACCCAGTTTTCTTCAGACAACACTCGGATGCCCTTTTTCATGAAATAGGCGGAAGCCACTCCGACACCCATCCTTCGTATTCCGGAAAAGGTCCCGTCGTAAATCAGTTGACTGCCGCAAGAAGGGCTTCGTTCTTTTAAGATTAAGTGGGTCACATCTAATCTTTCCAATTCTTTATAGGCCTTGATTGCCCCAACCTTAAACATATCCGTCACATCGTTTCCAGACTTATCAATCACATCGGCCAGGCCATCCCACACATCAAAACCATCGCCCCCGACAATTTCGGCTGGTGTACGTGGTGTTGGCAGTCCGCCCAAAATCTCCGGACAAATCATGATAGCTTTTCCTTCACTCACTAATTTCCTTAATGAATCATCTTGATTATGGTCTCCATCGTAACGACAACGGACACCAGCTAAACATGCACTAACCCCTAACATGCAATTCTCTCCATTTCTTAGCAAAAAATAAGTGACAAAACTGCTTTCCCATTATACCATTTAATTATAGTTGGAAATAGTCCAACTAGCTAGTTAATTACGAATAAAAGGAGAAGCTTATGAAGCGAGTACTCGTTGTAGATGATGAGCCATCAATTGTTACATTATTGACTTTTAATTTAGAAAAAGAAGGTTACGCTGTGACCTCAGCAGCCGATGGCAAAGAGGGGTATGAATTAGCATTAAGCGATTCCTACGATTTTATTATATTGGATGTGATGCTGCCGTCAATGGATGGACTAGATGTCGCAAAAAAACTGCGCCAGGAAAAAGTCGATACACCGATTTTAATGCTGACGGCCAAAGACGATGCTATTGATCGGATTTTAGGCTTGGAAATCGGCGCCGATGATTATTTGACTAAGCCTTTTTCTCCCCGAGAAGTATTGGCCCGCATGAAGGCGATCTTCCGCCGGATTGAACCTCGTAAGGAAGAATCTGTGCATGAAATTTTGACCACTGGTGAGATTGTGGCTGATCTAACTAATTATCAGGTTTCCGTTCGGGGCAAAGCAATTGAATTGACGCCGAAGGAATTTGAACTGCTGGTTTATTTCATGAAGCGCAAGGATCGGGTGATTGATCGAGATACGCTGCTGGACCGTATTTGGCATTATGACTTTTCGGTTCAAAGCCGGATCGTGGATGTTCATGTCTCCCATTTACGTGAAAAAATCGAAGTCGATCCCAAACATCCGAAGTATTTACTAACCGTTCGCGGGTTTGGCTATAAGTTCCAGGTACCGAACCAATGAGAAAGCCGAAATTCGATTACCTCTTGTTGTTTGTACTAATTGCCGGATTGTTTTTTGGTACGTGGCGTTTGACCGATTACTTCTATAATAAAGAGCTAATCAACCAACAGGAAGAATTTCTCACCAATAACGGCCGGCTGTTGTTAAGTCAGCTGGACTTGACTGACTTAGGCTCGGAAAGCAATTTAGCCATGATGCACCAATTTGGCGGTGAGCTGGACGAGCGGGTTACACTGCTGGATGACAAAGGGGCGATCCTTTATGATTCAGTTTATCCCCATTTAACCGGCAGCCGTGACAGTCGACCAGAAGTCAAAACGGTCCTGGACAGCAATTCGGTCGGCACCTCTGTCCGTTACAGCGACACATTAAAAGAGGAACTGCTTTACACGGCTCAGCCGATTCAACAAGGAACCCAACTGATTGGGGTGCTGCGGATTGCCAAAGAAACCGACGCCTTTGCGCCGAAAACCATGAGCTTTCGCCGTTCCATGTTCGTTGTGCTGTTTCTTTTCTACCTGATTTTGTATGGCAGTATCGCTTATTTGATCTATCAACGGAATCGGCCCTTAGAGACTGTCCTGCCGGTTTTGAAGCGAATGGTAGCTGAACCTGAGAAAAGCAATTACGTCGTGCAGAACTCCAGCAGCTGGCAGGAGCTGTACGTCACCATCAATCAGCTGAGCGAACAATTAAATGAAACCTATGCCGCCTTCAACGCTACCGAAGAACAGTTCAAAACCCTTTTCCACGAGTTGATGATCGGGGTCTTCATTATTGATGATGAAGGAAAATTCTTTATGATCAATCCCATGATGGAGGAAATTCTCCAGGTGGGTGCGGCCGATCAGCACCACTATTGGGAAGTCATCGAGGACCACAAGTTGATCCAACTGATTCAGCAAATCATGGTGGAAAAAGATCAAGTCCATCAGGAAATAGTATTGAAACAGCCAGAAAAACGGGATCTAGATATCCGTTTACGTTATTTAGAAAATACGGCGACTGGCGATCAAGTCATGGGAACCGTCTACGATTTGACCCACGTTCGCCATTTGGAAAAAATTCAACGGGATTTCGTCGGCAATGTTTCCCACGAATTAAAAACACCGGTCACCTCCTTAATTGGTTTTACCGAAACCCTTTTAGATGGTGCTAAGGATGATCCGGAATTAACGACCGAATTTTTGATGATTATGCAAAAGGATGCTCATCGCCTGCAGCGTTTGATTCAAGACATTATCGAATTGTCCAAAGACAGCGATCACGTGCCAGAAGAGCTTCAGACGATTGAACTGTCGGAATTTCTGCATCAGCAGGTGGAAATGTATCAGCATTTGTTAGACAAAAAAGAAATCGACGTCAAGATTCACGGACCGGAAAACAGTTTCTTTCTGACTCGACTGGTCTTCTTCCAGCCGATTATCAAGAATTTGATCGAAAATGCGATTCAATATTCTCCCGATCAAGGAACCATCACCATCGATTACCAGCTGGATAAGGAATTAACCCTATCTGTAACCGATGTGGGCATTGGAATCTCTAAGGAAGATCAGGAAAGAATTTTCGAACGCTTTTACCGCGTGGATCGCGCCCGTACCCGAAATTCTGGCGGCACTGGCCTCGGCCTTGCCATCGTGCGGGAATACAGCCAAATTTTAGGCGGCGACGTCACGGTGGAAAGCCGACCGCGCTTAGGCTCCACCTTTACGGTTAAACTGCCAATATAATAAAAATAAGACTTCGTATCGGCAAAATTACGATACGAAGTCTTTTCTTACTTATTTCACGTTCCCATCAGCATCCCGCTCAATTTCCATTGAAGTGATTGGCAAGTAACCTAATTCTTTCACTGGCCCTTCTTGAACATCATCCGAAACCATGTATTCCAAGAATTCCGCGAGCTTGCCTTCTGGCTCGCCGTTAGTGTACATATGCTCGTAAGACCAGATTGGCCATTCGTTGGTAGAAATAGTTTCTTCATTGGCTTCAACCCCGTCTAATTTCAACGCTTGCAGGCTGTCATCCAAGTAAGACAAGGCCAAGTAGCTGATAGCTCCTGGTGTTTCGGCCACAATTTTCTTCACTGTACCAGAAGAATCCTGTTCCTGTGATTGAATCGATTCAGCACCGTCCAAGCCCCATTTTTCAAAGGTTGCCCGAGTGCCGCTGCCGCTGGCCCGGTTGACTACTGCGATCTCTTGATCTTCACCGCCAACTTCCTTCCAGTTGGTAATTTTACCCGTGAAAATATCCACTAATTCTTGTTTAGTAATGTCCTTCACACTCACATCTTTGTTAACAACTGGCGCAAATCCGACAACCGCTACGCGATGATCGACTAATTTCTCGGCATCGATCCCGTCTTTTTCTTCGGCGAATACATCTGAGTTGCCGATTTCAACCGCGCCTTCGGATACTTGGCTTAAACCAGTACCGCTGCCGCCCCCTTGGACGGAAATCTGCACTTCAGGATTTTCCTGAACAAAGCTTTCTTGGGCCGCATCCACTAAAGGTTGTAAAGCTGTTGAACCTACAGCCGTGATTTCTGTTCCGCTTCCTGAAGCTGAACCGCCGCTTGATGATTCGCTAGTGCCGCCGCCCGAACCGCAACCGGCTAATAAAATGCTAGATACAAATAAAGTTGCTAATAATTTTTTCATTCAATTCTCTCCTCGCTTCATGTTTGGTACATTTCGACTTTACCAATCCTACGTTAAGGGGTGATGGAGTTCATGTAAATGAATGGTTAAGGACTGTAAATTTTACGTAAAGCCAAATCTTTTCTATTTTCCCCATTTAGGCGTACAATACCAGCGAGGTGAAGAAAAATGCTAAAAATAAATTATCGTACCAATGAACAAACTAACCAAAAAACCTATCCTGCTGCGAAAGATTTTATCGCCGCTCAACTAAAAGAAGTCCCCGATTTAGCCGACTACTACCACGTTGACGAAGCTTGGCTGGATGACCAAAAAATCGAATTGACCGATTCAACGATCGCTGGCTTATACAATTACTTAGCCAAATAAAAACAGAGGTGTTGTCCGCAAAAATACGTGGACAACACCTCTGTTTTTCTAAAACGACGAATTAGGCTCTGTTAAGAACAACAATTCTTCCTCCGTCGATACCCGCTGTAAAACACTATTGCGATGAGGATAGCGACCGAAACGCTGAATAATTTCCTGGTGGCGTTTTTCAAAGTCCAGATTCTCCTCCATCCCTTCTTCGGAAAAAAGCTTTAAAGCCTGCTGATGAATCAATAAAGATTCCGAGTGCATAAAGGGCATGTATAGAAACGATCTTTCTTGAACCGTCAGTTGATCCAACTCATTAGCCAATGCTTCCTGGGCTAATACCAAGGCCATGCCGTCATAGGCAAATGAACGGGGATCATTCCTGAACAAATTACGAGAAAACTGATCCAACACAATAATCTCCGCCAATCTTCCCTGAATGGTTTCCCGCCAAGAAGCCTTCTCCCCTTGCGCCACTTTTCCATGAAGCTCACCAAAACGTTCACGTATCGTCTCATCAAAGGCCTCATCTTTAGTAAACCACTGCTCCGGGGTCGATTCCTTAAACCAAAAATCCAGTACCGCCTGCATCTCCATCTGGTCCTCCTCCTTCTTTCTGCTGCTTTCATTGTAACATTAATGAAAGGCTTTACAGATTTGTCCTGCTTTTAAGCTTAACCCATAAAAAAAGAAGCAGGAAAATTCCCGCTTCTCGCATCTACTTACTTTCGACAAAATTTCGCAAACGTTTGGCAGCTTCGGTTAATTGCTCCAATGAAGCAGCGTAGCTTAAACGAATATAGCCTTCGCCTTCTTCACCAAAGGCAATCCCTGGAATAACCGCCAATTGATTTTTCTTCGCCAATTCTAAACAGAAGGCCATTGAATCAGTGCCAAACTGTTCCGGAATTTTCGCAAACAGATAAAATGCCCCCGATGGACGAGCCACCTTAAAGCCCATATCGCTCATTTCTTTGTACAGATAATCACGGCGCTTGCGGTACTCTTCCCGCATCACTTCACCATCAGAAATCCCTTGAACCAACGCCCGAACCGCCGCCTTCTGAGACATAGTCGCAGCTGCTGTAACCAAGTATTGATGAACCTTGATGATTTGAGCCGTCAAACTTTCCGGTGCAAAGATGAAACCAATTCTCCAGCCCGTCATCGCATGGGATTTCGACAAGCCGTTAATCAAAATCGTTTGATCTCGTAAATACTTAGCAAAAGACACGTGCTGCGCTTCATAATTCAATTCACTGTAAATTTCATCACTAATTACGAACACGTCATATTTCGCCAAGGTTTCCGCCAAAGCTTTGACTTCTTCTTCATTATAAGCCACGCCCGTCGGATTAGACGGCGAAGTAATAATAACCGCTTTAACCGCATCACCATGTTCAGCCATTGCCTGATCAATCTGCTCCGGCGTCAACACAAAGTCGCTCTCACGAGTGTCAATGTAAACCGGTTCAGCATCCGCCAACAAAATCAATGGTTCATAGCCTGGATAAGTCGGTGCCGGCAATAATACCTTATCGCCTGGCTCCAAAATAGCCAATAAGCTGGCTGAAATTGCTTCAGTAGCCCCAACGGTAACCAGTACTTCTGATTTACTGTCGTAATGCACATCATATTTTTGCGCAACGAATTGACTCGCTGCATCACGAACGTCCAGCAACCCAGACATCCCTGTGTAATGACTATAATTGTCCTTAATCGCTTGTTCACCAGCTGCCTTAACATGCTCTGGCGTATTAAAGTCAGGCTCCCCCAAAGTTAATTTCAAAATATCAGGAATATCTGAAACCTGCTCATCGAATTGGCGAATCAAAGAGACCGCAATCTTGTATACATTTGGATTAAATCGTTTGTCTAATTTATTCATACTCACCCTCCGTTTCTAATCATATTATCATAAACTGAAATTTAGTAAAGCCCTAAGTTGATTTATTTTCATGACAAATGTTGAAAACAAAATGTAACCCGACTGAAACTATCAAACTGATCAACGCAATCACGTAACTGGGCTCAATTGACAACAGAACAGCGCGTAAATAAAAGTCAACATCACTCATCCCAGTTTGAGACAACCCTGTTGGTCCGATAATAATTCGCGGCAGCATGAAAAAAATGGTAGTAAACATAATTTGAAGAGAACTGATGGCTACACAAACCAGCGGGTGCTTGCGGGAAAACTCAAACACCAGCATCGTAGCCAGTATAAGAAAATAAAGAATCGTTAGTGTTCCAAAATTTTTAGCCACTAGAATACCGGTGCCAGCCACCGGCCTGAAGATATCCACCTCTTGAACAGTTGAACTGAACCATTGGAGTGGGGAAACTACTAATGGTACTAACCAAAATAATAGATAAAGACGTGATAATTGCTTTTTCATTGGGCATACTTCCTTCTAGTTAAAGAATTTTGGTACTGTTTGAATTTTCTCACAAATTACTTACGTTTTCTTGATAACCAGATAAATAATTTTTCATTAAAGTCGGAAAAAAGTCAAATACCATTGAAACAACTCAGCAAAGAACATAAAATGACCAGACAAGCTGATCGAGGAGAATGATTATGAACGGAAACCATTTACAAAAGCTGCCATTTCTATATTTTCTACTACCCTATGTCCATCTATCATTAATGGTGGATTTCTATTTGCATTCATTAGCCGGGATTATCGGCTCCGTTTTAATCACCTCTTTTCTAGGTTTTTATGCCCGCAAAATTCGTCAAGTTCCCTTTTTAATCACCGCTAATTTTATAAATATTATTCTCACTTATCTAATTATCAGGATCAAAGGTCTACTCCAAATTCCCCATACCGGCTACTCCCCATATCTTGCTGTAACCTTATTGCTGCTGCTGTTTATACTGGCCCAAGCTGTTGGCGTTTTCTGGGGCGGATTTTATACCCGTAATTAACCTTCTTAAGCCGAGTTCGGCTTTTTTACGTAAAAAAGAACCCTTCTATATAAGAAAGGTTCCCAGAATGATGCCCAAACTGAAGAAAACTGGCGGCTAACTCGGAGAAAGGAATTAATTTTTCCAAACCCAGGAAAAATTCAAGTGATTCTCGTGCGCATACCATTCCACTAAGCTATCCTTGCCTGATACTGCTTTCATGATTTATTCTTCGGTAATTTAGCTAAAATAAACTGCGAAAAGTGGAACTGGCAGCTAACTCGGAGGAAGGATTTAATTTTTCCAAGTCCAGGAAAAATTCAAGCGATTCTCGTACGCATACCATTCCACTAAGCTATCCTTGCCTGATACTGCTTTTTTGATTTATTCTTCGGTAATTTAGCTAAAATAAACTGCAAAAAGTGGAACTGGCAGCTAACTCGGAGGAAGGATTTAATTTTTCCAAGCCCAGGGAAAATTCAAGTGATTCTTGTGCGCATACCATCGTGCTAAACGCTTCGTATCCATTTGTAGATGGCTAAATATTACGTTTCCTTCTACACTCACAAACTGCAAAAAGCACGACTGGTAAAAAAAAAAGACTCTCCCATAATAGGAAAGTCTTCGAAACGTTGCAATAACGTTTGTGTCTTATTCTCCAGCGTTTGTGTCTTTGAGACCGTATTTCTTGTTGAAACGATCGACACGTCCATCTGCTTGAGTGAATTTTTGACGTCCAGTGTAGAATGGATGAGAGTCAGAAGTAACTTCGACACGGATCAATGGATAAGTGTTTCCGTCTTCCCACTCAACTGTTTCTTGAGAGCCCTTAGTAGAACCTGACAAGAATTTGAAACCAGTTGTTGAATCCATAAATACTACCGGATGGTAATTTGGATGAATTTCTTGTTTCATACTTTTTTTCCGCTCCTTTGCCCTGAAACATTTGCTGAATCAGAGTTTGTTTGCAATTCGCAACAGGTATATACTATCATGAAAGAATCATGAATGCAATTATCTTTTTGGATTTTTTCTTGCAGCTCGGTTGTTAAATGATACTTCTTTAAATGCCGCAAAAAAAGCTTCATTATTTTTGGTTTTCTTCAAGAAGTTGATGAACTGATGCGTGTACTCTAAAGAATCTCCGGTCATATTTTTACGGATTTTCCAGATTTCTTCCAGTTTCTCAGGTTCCATCAGTAATTCTTCTTTACGAGTCCCTGATTTCTTGATATCGATAGCTGGGAAGATACGACGCTCTGCCAGATCACGAGAAAGCTGCAGCTCCAAATTCCCGGTTCCCTTGAATTCTTCATAGATGACATCATCCATCCGGCTGCCAGTATCCACTAAAGCCGTAGCTAAAATAGTCAAACTGCCGCCTTCTTCAATATTACGAGCCGCCCCAAAGAATTTCTTCGGTTTGTACAAAGCTGCCGGGTCAATCCCGCCGCTTAATGTCCGTCCACTTGGAGGAACCACTAAGTTATAAGCCCGCGCCAACCGGGTAATACTATCCATCAAAATGACTACATCCCGTTTGTCTTCAACTAAACGCATTGCCCGTTCCAAAACTAATTCTGAAACTCTCGTATGGTTTTGCGGCTGTTGATCAAAGGTTGAATACACTACTTCACCTTTAACGCTGCGCTCAAGATCGGTCACTTCTTCCGGTCTTTCATCGACTAGCAGAACAATTAGTTCCACATCAGGGTAATTATCGGTAATTCCGTTAGCAACTTCTTTAATAATGGTAGTTTTACCGGCCTTCGGAGGTGCAACAATCAATCCACGTTGGCCAAAACCGACAGGAGAAAAAATGTCGATCATTCGTGTTGACAGACGTCCTGGGGTGGTTTCTAAAACCATATGTCTGTCGGGATACAAAGCAGTTAAAGCTGGAAAATGCGGACGTTCCTTGGCATCTTCAGGATCTTTGCCATTCACGCTCTCTACGTGCATCAGACCATAATAACGTTCTGATTCTTTTGGCGGACGCGCCTTGCCGGCTACTAGATCCCCGTTTCGTAAACCAAAACGACGAATTTGCGAAGAAGAAATGTAAATGTCCTCCGCACTTGAACCATAGTTGATCGGTCGCAAGAAGCCATAGCCGTCTTGTCCGACAATATCCAAGACTCCCTCCATGTAAAAGAAGCCTTGTTTTTCAGCCTGCGCCCGGATCACCGCCAGGGCCAGCTCTTTTTTGTTCATTTGGCTGTAGTAAGGAATCTTGAAGTCCCGCGCATAAGTATAAATCTCCTTTAGCGTTTTATTTTCAAGCTCAGCCATCGTTAAATAGTCGCTCATACGTTTTCCTCTTCCTCAATCATTTCAATTGTAGCTCCTAATGCGGTTAGTTTATCAATAATGTGATCGTATCCCCGCAATATATACTCGACATTAAAAATTGTCGTTTTTCCTTCAGCCATTAGTCCGGCAATCACTAAACAAGCTCCAGCACGCAAATCAGAGGCAACAACCTCTGCACCATGCAGCTTGGCAGGACCGTTTATCACAATTATATTGCCTTCAACACTGGCATCCGCACCCATTCTTACCAGCTCAGGAATATGATTAATCCGCTTAGAATAGATGGTGTCGGTAATCTCAGCAGTACCACCAGCCGTTAATAACAACGGAGTAATCGGCTGCTGCAAGTCCGTCGCAAAGCCCGGGTAAGGCGAGGTGGTAATATCAACCGCCTTTAAGCCTTCTGATGGCAATACTTCAATGCTGTCTTCGGAAATATTCATTTTTACGCCCATTTCCTCCAGCTTAGCAATAAAGCTTTCAATATGCTCATAAATGACGTTGTTGATCTTGATCCCTTGGCCGATAGAAGCTGCTAAAGAAAGATAGGTTCCCGCTTCAATCCGGTCAGGAATAATCGAATGAATGCAGCCGTGCAGCTCATCCACGCCTTCAATCCGAATTTCATCGGTACCAGCTCCGCGAATTTTAGCACCCATGTTGTTTAACAAAGTCGCCACATCAATAATTTCTGGTTCGCGAGCCGCGTTTTCGATAATCGTTTTGCCTTTGGCTTTAACCGCTGCCAGCATGACATTAATGGTGGCACCAATTGAGACCACATCCATAAAGATCCGATCGCCTCTTAAACCTTCTTCTTCGGTGCGTAGGTAAATAACCCCATGTTCATTTGCGACATCGGCACCTAAGCTTTCAAATCCTTTAATATGCAAATCGATGGGACGCGGGCCTAAAAAACAGCCGCCCGGCAAACCAACGACCGCCTCACCGAACTTGCCTAACAAAGCTCCCATGAAGTAGTAAGAAGCACGCAAAGAATTAATTTTTCCGCTTGGCATCGGAATGGAAACAATCTTACTAGGATCAATCTCCATGCGATTGTCTTCAAATTTCACCGTCGCCCCCATAATCTCCAAAATTTCGATCAATGAGTGGACGTCTTGAATGTCTGGTACGCCTTCTAAAACGACGGGAGAATCCGCCATGATTGCTGCTGGAATTAAAGCAACGGCGCTGTTTTTAGCCCCGCTGATTGTTACTTCACCTTTTAATGGCTTTCCGCCATGAATCTCTATTTTTTTCATCTATATTCACCTATTAAGTTATTTACATTTTACATGTAGACCATCTTTCATTTTAGCACATATCCCTTCACTAAAAAAGACAGTACACACAAATTCATACAGTAAAGTAAAAAAGGTTTAGCCGCAAGGATAACTTTTTAGTTGAAATCGAGAAATATTATGCCGTCATACTAACAAAACGATGTCAATTTCACCAGATTCCAGTTAGAGACATAAATTTTTCATAATAAAAAATCCAGATCCTAAATCTGAGGCTTTTTACTAGCAAACGCAAAAAAAAGGACTGCTAAGCTTAGCAGCCCTTGATTCTATCTACTTTTGAGATTTGATTAACCTTTGTTTGCTGAACCAAACCAGTCAATGTGTTCTTCAGCATCTTTAACGATAGCTGCAACACCTGGTGCTAACAATTTACGAGGGTCAAATCCTTTACCTTCTTTATCTTTGCCAGCTTCGATATATTCACGAGTCGCTTTAGCAAATGACAATTGGAATTCAGTATTTACGTTTACTTTAGAAACACCCATTGAAATAGCTTTTTGGATTTGTTCTTGAGGAATACCAGATCCACCATGTAATACTAATGGTACATCAGAACCTACAGCATCAGCAATTGCTTGTAAGTGATCAAATGCTAGGCCTTTCCAGTTTTCAGGGTATACACCATGAATATTACCGATACCACATGCTAGGTAGTCGATACCTGTGCCAACCATTTGTACACATTCGTCAATGTCAGCTAATTCGCCAGCACCGATGATTCCGTCTTCTTCTCCACCAATTGAACCAACTTCACATTCAACTGAAACGCCTTTAGCGTGAGCTTTTTCTACAACGTCTTTAGCCAATTTCAAGTTTTCTTCGAATGGTAAATGAGAACCATCGAACATAACTGAAGTGTAGCCAACTTCGATACATTCTAAAGCAGCTTCGTAAGAACCGTGGTCTAAGTGGATAGCAACTGGAACAGTGATGTTCATAGAATCTACTAAGTTGCAAACGATATCTTTAGCAACTTTGTATCCGCCCATGTATTTCGCAGCGCCCATTGAAGTTTGGATTAGAACGGGTGCTTTTTTCGCTTCAGCCGCGCGCAAGATTGCTTGCGTCCATTCTAAGTTGTTTGTGTTAAATCCACCGACTGCGTATCCGCCTTGACGTGCAGCTTTTAAAAATTCAGCTCCTGATACTACTGGCATATAAAATTCCTCCTAAGTAATCTTTTTGGCTAAGACATCGTCTTAACTAACGATCTAATTTTAACAAAGATTCCCCCATATTGCTACTACTATCCATCCTTAAAAGCCTTTACATTCAATATTTCTTATGACTTGACTGTTTTTTTAGTAAAAAAGACTGAAATAGCCATCGCTATTTCAGTCGAATCCTTACTTTTCTTCTTTGTTTTTTAATGACGCTCCCACAAAGGCTTTGATCAATGGTTGTGGACGATTCGGACGAGAAATTAATTCTGGATGGAACTGGCAGCCCACAAAGAATTTCTTCTCTGGTAATTCCACGATTTCTACCAAACGATTGTCTGGTGAAACCCCTGAAAAGACCATGCCTAAATCTTCAAACAATTGACGGTAGCCGTTGTTAAATTCATAACGATGACGGTGACGTTCTTGAATCACTTCTTTATTGTCATAAGCAGCAGCTGTCTTAGTGCCTTTTTTCAATTTACATGGGTATAAGCCTAAACGCAAGGTTCCACCTAAGTTTTCTACGTTTTCTTGATCCGCCATTAAATCGATAATGTTGTTTGGTGTATCTGGAACAGTTTCAGCTGAATTCGCATCTTCCAAGCCTGCCACATTACGGGCAAACTCAACACAGGCCATTTGCATCCCTAAGCAGATACCAAGGAACGGAATATCGTTTTCGCGGGCATAACGAATCGCTTCAATTTTGCCTTCGATTCCCCGATCACCAAAGCCGCCAGGAACTAAAATACCATCCGCATCGCTTAATTGCTCAGCTACGTTATCTTTGGTTAACTCTTGTGATTTAATCCAGTTGATTTCAATATCTGAATCAAAAGCAAAGCCGGAGTGTTTCAAAGCTTCCACTACTGAAATGTAAGCATCTGGCAATTCAACATATTTACCAACCAAAGCAATTTTGGTTTTCTTCTTCAAGTTTAGTACTTTTTCTTCCAACGCACGCCATTCAGACATATCCGCTTCTGGTGCTTCCAGCTTCAAATGATCTAATACAAATTGATCCATGCCTTGTGCTTGTAAAGCCAATGGAATGGAATACAATGTTTCAACGTCACGAGATTCGATAACCGCTTCTGGTGCCACATCACAGAATTGTGCCAATTTGTTTTTGGTACCTTGAGAAACTGGTAATTCCGTCCGTACAACCAAAATATTTGGCTGAATCCCTAAGCCACGTAATTCTTTTACGCTGTGTTGGGTTGGTTTAGTTTTCATTTCACCAGCAGCCTTTAAGTAAGGAATCAAAGTGGTGTGAATATACATCACGTTGTCCGCACCCACATCTGCCTTCATTTGACGCAAAGCTTCCAAAAATGGCAAGGATTCGATATCCCCAACAGTTCCGCCAACTTCAGTGATGATGACGTCTGAGTCTGTCATACTTGCTGCCCGCATAATTTTCGATTTGATTTCATTGGTAATATGCGGAATTACTTGAACAGTTGCTCCTAAGTATTCGCCTTTACGTTCTTTGCGAATTACTTCAGAATAGATTTTTCCTGTTGTCACGTTGGAGTATTGATTCAAATTGATATCAATGAATCGTTCATAGTGTCCCAAGTCCAAATCAGTTTCAGCACCATCATCGGTAACAAAAACCTCCCCGTGCTGGTATGGACTCATCGTACCTGGGTCTACGTTGATGTAAGGATCAAATTTCTGAATCGTTACCTTTAACCCACGGTTCTTCAACAAGCGACCAAGTGATGCTGCTACGATCCCTTTACCGATAGAAGAAACAACGCCGCCAGTTACAAAAATATACTTTGTCATAAATGAAAAAACTCCCTCATTGTAATTTGCAGGAAAAGCCTAGAAAATAAAGAAAAGCTCCCTATCCAAATGAATAGGGAGCGAAAATTTACTAAACTTCTGACCCCTCTTAAAAGGGTGCCCAAGCAGTATAATACCTACTATAGCCGTAAAAGTCAACACCTTAAAAAGACTACTAAAGAAATTCTTATTTAAACAAACGATTCCAAAAACTGGATTTCTCCTTCGGCTTTTCGCTTTCATCATCCTTCTGCAGCTCTGGATATTTTTCTTCCACATCAATAACCGGTAAATTTACTGCATAATCCGCTACCACCAGCAAGCCGATTTTTGAATCATTATCCGCCACTGCATCGCTGACAATCGTAAAATCAATGTTTTGTTTCGTTGCAATACTCATATAGCGCTGCTGCAGCGAAGTAGAAATTGCCCCATTAATCAACAGTCGCGCCGTTGGTTCTTTTTGGATCTCCAGCAGCAAGCCGGCTTCATTGTCCTTGTCTCGCATTTCCTTAATGGTCATGCTTAATAAACAGCGTTCTCTAAAGGTACCTAAGTATTCCCGCTGCTCGTCTGGATTGATTTTCGGCGAACCATAACGCCCGGCATCCAAGTGCTTTTTCAAATTATCCTCTGCCATTTTTTCACTTCCTCATTTTTACTTCGGATACCTAGTATAGCAAAAAGTTTGCCTTCTTTGAAAAAATTTGCTATAGTTCAAGGAAAGAGAACAAATGCGTGTCGCCGGACACAAGAGTATTTTACCTGCACTTAGGCCATTGTGGTGCAGTTAAGATGCTCTTTTTTTGTTTGTCGGCAGTTTACTCACGTAATAGTAGGAGGAAAAATTATGTTTGCCATTTTAAGTATGACCTTTGTTACCAGTGCTTTAGACAGTTTAAATCCCGTTGCCATCGCGCAGCAGCTGTCCTTCCAAGCCCTCAGCAAAAAGAAAAAAGATATCCGCAGTTTCATCGTGGGGATTGGGTTAACCAACTTCTTAGCCGGACTGCTTTTTTATCAAGGAATCAACCAGCTGTTCGTGCGCTTTTACCAAGAGTTTGTTCAACGCTTTCCAATGTTTCTGCCTACCGCGGCCCTTTTAGCTGCCCTAGGGATTATCTATTTTGTTTTTAGGAAAAAGGAAAACGAAAAACAGGAAGAAAAGAAAGTCACTAATCTAAATGCCACCAAGCTGTTCTTCTTAGGCGTGTTGGCCTGTGTCTTGGAATTGTCCAGCGCCCTTCCTTACTTTGCCTTCTTAGGCTTGCTGGTGTCTTATCAACTGTCCTTTGGTATAGTTGCTGTGTTGCTGGCGATTTATAACGTCATCTATATAGCACCCTTATTGCTGATTTACATTTTCTCCATTTATTTTGAAGACAAACTAACCGTTTTTTACAACAAATTCAATCAGCTGATTCATTGGGTGTTGAGATATTTGGTGCCGCCAATGCTAGTCTTGATCTCCCTAGCTTTAGCAGCTTACGGCTTGCATGCCTGGGTATTATAAAAGAACGAAGCCGTTTGACTTCGTCCCTTCAAGCTTTACAACTATTTGTTTTCTAAAAAAGCTCTCTTCGGCATTTGTAAATTTGCCGAAGTATAAGCACACATGAAGGCTGTCCCATTTGGATAGTCTTCCGGTGCCATGGATTCGAAAATTTCTTTTAATGGAGTGTATTGATCCTCCCAAGTTTTCACTTGAATATCGCCAGCTTTTTCAATCAACTCCTTTTTTGTCACGGGAAAACGCACGTCCAATTGATTGAAGGCCTTCACAAAATAGTGCATGCCAATATTCGGAAATCCCATCGTTTTACCTCCTCTCGCTGCTAATTACTTTTCATCTAAATAGGTGTACATCGCCGAGTCTCGGCCCAGTCCATGGGTATCAGGCGACGCCGCACCGCGGTGGTTTCGTAACCAAAGTAAATTCCCCATCAATGCCTGCTGCTGAATTGCATCACATAAGCCAGGATAAAGATCTGCCTTAAAAATATAGGGAATTCCCACTGGTGCCTGAGCGATAATATCCCCTTCCGGATTAACTACCATGCTGCGGCCAAATAACGAATAGCACTCATCCATCTCCGAATTATTCGCGGCTACCACATATACCTTGTTGAAATAAGCACCTGCCCGATTGGTCAGCTCGTATTGATTTTCAAACGGTGTCATGTAGGTCGTTAAACGCAGAACTACATTCGCACCCTTCGATGCCGCTTCTCGCCAATTGTCCTGATAGTCACCATCAGAACAAATAATCGAAGCAATCCGTGCACCCTTCGGACCTTCAAACACCCGAATCTCATCCCCCGGACTCGAAGGCTCAACCGGATTCCAAGGTGTCACCTTGCGATAAATATCGACAATCTCCCCCTGATCATTAATAGTGATCGCGCAATTTTTATAGAAGTTTCCATCCTTTTCATCTACGCAGGCCCCCACTACCAACCAAATTTGATATTCCTTGCAAACTTCCTTCAGCCGTTTAAGTTCAGGTCCGTCTAGCGTAATACAGCACAGTGAGGCGTGCGGTCCCACCCCGTTCAAAGAAGCTTCAGGTGTGACAATCATGTCGATTCCTGGAAATCCTGTAATCGCTCGATCGATCCACTCAATTATTTTATCTACATTCTGCATGACTTCTTCTCGTGTTTTCGGAACTACTGCTAGTTTCATCTGAAAAAGTGCCACACTTAAACATTCCGTTTCAATTTTTCCATTTAACGGAAAACAATTTCCTACATTCATAACCTTTCCTCCCGTATTAAAAGTTTAGTTGTCTAATCTCCGATCATCCAAAACTGATGACAAAATAAACGTACCTTCGCCGAACTAATCTTTTCTAAACCTCCCTTACCTACCAACGAAGTAAACGCTATCAATCATTTCTTACTTTCAATTTAGCAAAGAAAAAGAGTTAATAATTGTAAAAAAGAGTAATTTTAGGCGAGTATTTTAGGGGAACGTCTAGTTTAGGGATGTTACATAGTGATGTCTAGTCTGCGCCATGCGGAGTGCAAGGTTGAACTGGTAGCTAGCTCGTATTAATGAGTCTAATTGTCGTTCACATACCATTCCACTAAAATGCTCTAACCTGATATAAGTTGAAAATTGTTTATTTGACGAACTTGCTTCACTAAACTGCGAAAAGTGGAACTGGCAAAAAAAGACCCGCTATCTCGAAAGATAAACGGGCCTTAACGATCCAATTTTCAGTAAAAATTATTTACCGATGAATGGGTTGTTTTTTAAGTTGTAGAAAGATTTGATTCCTTGGTATTCAGCTACATCGCCAAGTTGGTCTTCGATACGTAGTAATTGGTTGTATTTTGCAATACGGTCAGTACGTGAAAGAGAACCAGTTTTGATTTGGCCAGCGTTAGTTGCAACTGCAATGTCAGAGATTGTTGAATCTTCTGTTTCACCAGAACGGTGAGATACAACTGCAGTGTAGCTAGCTTTTTTAGCCATTTCGATAGCATCGAAAGTTTCAGTCAAAGTACCGATTTGGTTAACTTTGATCAGGATTGAGTTAGAAACGCCTTTTTCAATACCTTCAGCTAATTTTTCAGTGTTTGTAACGAACAAGTCGTCACCAACTAATTGAACTTTGTCGCCTAAAGCTTCAGTTAATTTCTTAGTACCTTCCCAGTCGTTTTCGTCTAAGCCGTCTTCGATTGAGATGATTGGGTATTTAGAAACTAATTCTTCGTAGAAAGCGATCATTTCGTCAGTTGTTTTTTCGCCTTCGCCTGAATCAGCTAAAACGTAAACACCTTTTTCTTTGTCGAAGAATTCTGAAGAAGCAGCATCCATAGCAAGAACGATGTCTTTACCAGGTACATAGCCAGCTTTTTCGATTGCTTCGATGATTACTTCAAAACCTTCTTCGTTAGAACCAAGGTTAGGAGCGAATCCGCCTTCGTCACCAACAGATGTAGCCAAGCCTTTTGCTTTCAAGATTGAAGCCAAAGCGTGGAATACTTCTGCGCCGTAACGTAGAGCTTCTTTAAATGTAGGTGCTCCTACAGGCATGATCATGAACTCTTGGAAATCGATAGAGTTGTCAGCATGTGAGCCACCGTTGATGATATTCATCATAGGAGTAGGCAAAACTTTTGTGTTGAAGCCGCCAAGGTAGTTGTACAATGGCACTTCTAGATAATCAGCAGCTGCACGAGCAACGGCAATTGATACACCAAGAATAGCGTTAGCGCCCAATTTACCTTTGTTAGGTGTGCCGTCTAATTCGATCATTGCTTGGTCGATAGCCGCTTGATCGCGAACATCGTATCCAATGATAGCTTCAGCGATGATGTTGTTTACGTTGTCAACAGCTTTAGTAACACCTTTGCCGCCGTAACGAGCTTTGTCGCCATCACGTAATTCAACAGCTTCGTATTCACCAGTTGAAGCACCTGAAGGAACCATTCCACGGCCGAATGCGCCGCTTTCTGTGTAAACTTCTACTTCGATTGTTGGGTTACCACGTGAGTCTAGGACTTCGCGAGCGTAAACATCTGAAATAATTGACATGTTTTGTCTCTCCTTTGAGTTTTGTTTTATTAATAGGGTATAAAACCCTCATAACCAATATTAGTCAAAAACGACCACAGTTGCAATCAAAATTGTCTTATTTGACGAATTTATTTTGCACCTTCAAGTAAAGCTAAGAAAGAATCAGCTTTTAAGCTGGCTCCGCCAACTAAAGCTCCATCAACATTTTCTTTAGCCATGTATTCAGCGATGTTTTCAGGTTTAACTGAACCACCGTATTGGATACGTACAGCTTCAGAAACTTCTTTACCGTAAATGCCTTCAACAGTTGCGCGAACAACGCCGCAAATTTCGTCAGCGATTTGTGCATCGGCTGATTTACCAGTTCCGATTGCCCAGATTGGTTCGTAAGCAATAACCATGCTTGATACTTGTTCAGCAGTTAAGCCGTCCAAGCCAGCTTTGATTTGGCCTTCGATCCATTCAGCTGTTTTGCTTGCTTCGTAAGTTTCCAAAGATTCGCCACAGCAAAGGATTGGAGTCATGTTGTTAGCAAAGATTGCTTTCGCTTTTTTGTTGATTTCTTCGTCTGTTTCATGGAAGTATTCACGACGTTCTGAATGGCCGATGATTACATATTCCACACCAAGATCAGCTAATGCAGCTGGTGAAGTTTCACCAGTGAAGGCACCAGAATTTTCCCAGTAGCAGTTTTGAGCAGAAATCTTCAATTCAGTTCCTTTAGCAGCTTCAACTAATTCTTGCAAGAACAAAGCAGGTGATCCAATAACTGAATCCACTTGGTCGTTTGCAGGAATTTTGTTTTTCACTGCTTCAGCAAAGTCTTTTGCTTCAGAGGCAGTCAAGTTCATTTTCCAGTTTCCAGCGATAATAGGTTTACGCATGTAGTAGCACTCCTTTTCGTATTAAAATACTAATTTTCCGCAAGAAACGAAGCGAATAGTTCGCTTCATTCCTCGCAAAAATAATTATTTGTCGTTGATTGCAGCAAGTCCAGGTAATTCTTTACCTTCTAGTAATTCAAGACTTGCACCGCCACCAGTTGAGATGTGCGTGAATTTGTCAGCAAAACCTAATTGTTCTGCTGCCGCTGCAGAATCTCCACCGCCGATGATTGTTGTTGCGCCTTCTAAGTTAGCAATTGCTTCGCAAACACCGATTGTTCCGCGTGCAAAGTTGCTCATTTCGAATACGCCCATTGGTCCATTCCATACAACTGTTTTAGCGCCTTTTAAGGTTTCAGCGAATAAAGCAATTGATTCAGGTCCAATGTCAAGACCCATTTGGCCTTTAGGAACGGCGCCTTCATGTTCTTCAGTTGGTACATCGTTAGAGAATTCAGCTGCTGTAATTGAATCAACTGGTAAAACTAATTTGTCGCCAGCTGCTTCGATTAATTCTTTCGCCAATTCAACTTTGTCTTCTTCAACTAGAGAGTTGCCGATTTCCATGCCTTTAGCTTTGTAGAAAGTATAAGTCATGCCGCCGCCGATCAAGATTTTGTCAGCTTTAGGAATCAAGTTTTTGATTACGCCGATTTTGTCAGAAACTTTCGCTCCACCCAAAATTGCGATCATTGGACGTTTTGGTTCTTCAACCGCTTCGCCGATAAATTTGATTTCTTTTTCCATTAAGAAGCCAGCAACAGTTGGAATACCTGTTGATGCAATCCCAACGTTTGAAGCATGCGCACGGTGAGCCGTACCAAATGCATCATTTACAAATACGTCGCCTAAAGAAGCCCAGTATTTGCCAAGATCAGCGTCATTGCCGCTTTCTTTTTTGCCGTCGATATCTTCAAAACGAGTGTTTTCAAAGACAACTACGTCGCCGTCTTTCATGTTGTCGATAGTAGCTTCCAAATCAGCACCACGAGTTTCAGGTACGAAAGTTACTTCTTTACCTAAAAGTTCGCCCAAACGTTTAGCAACTGGTGCTAAAGATTTGCCAGCTTTATCTTCATCAGTCTTTACGCGTCCAAGGTGAGAGAATAAGATTGCTTTCCCACCGTTGTCGATTACGTAGTTAATAGTAGGCAGTGCTGCTTTGATACGAGTATCATCGCCAATCACACCATCTTTTAAAGGAACATTAAAGTCTACACGTACTAAGACTTTTTTATCTTTTAAATCAATATCTTTGACAGTCATTTTTGCCATGAAAGAAGACCTCCCAATATTTTTTTGACACCCTGTATAGTATATACCTCTTCAATAAAAAAAGGTAATGATAACCTATTAAAAAAACGGAGAAGCGCGTTGCTTCCCCGCCTATTTCAGACAATGTTTAGATCTTATAAGTTAGCAAAGTATTCTAAAGTACGAACTAATTGTGCAGTGTATGACATTTCGTTGTCATACCAAGCAACAGTTTTAACTAATTGTTTGTCGCCAACAGTCATAACTTTAGTTTGAGTTGCATCAAATAATGAACCAAAAGTCATACCAACGATATCAGAAGAAACGATTTCGTCTGTGTTGTAACCGTAAGATTCGTCAGCTGCTGCTTCCATAGCTGCATTGATTTCATCAGCAGTAACTTCTTTTTCAAGAACAGTTACTAATTCAGTCAATGAACCAGTTGCGATAGGAACACGTTGAGCAGCGCCATCTAATTTACCGTTCAATTCTGGGATTACTAAGCCGATAGCTTTAGCAGCACCAGTTGAGTTAGGTACGATGTTTGCAGCGGCAGCGCGTGCACGACGGAAGTCACCTTTAGGATGAGGTCCATCAAGAGTCATTTGGTCGCCAGTGTAAGCGTGGATAGTTGTCATGATTCCTTCAACAACACCAAATTTGTCGTTTAATGTTTTAGCCATAGGAGCTAAACAGTTAGTTGTACATGAAGCACCTGAGATAACTGTTTCTTTACCAGTTAAGATGTCATGGTTAGTGTTGTAAACGATTGTTGGAACGTCGCTTCCACCAGGAGCAGTGATGATAACGCGTTTAGCGCCACCTTTTAAGTGTAATTCAGCTTTTTCTTTAGAAGTGAAGAATCCAGTACTTTCAAGAACGATATCTACACCTAGATCGCCCCAAGGGATTTCTTCAGGGTTACGATGAGAAGTAACCTTAACTTCTTTACCGTTAACGTCAAATGATCCTTCGTGAACTTCAACTGTTCCATCGAAGCGACCTTGAGTTGTATCATATTTTAACAAGTGAGCTAACATTTTAGCATCTGTTAAATCGTTGATTGCAACTACTTCTAGTCCTTCTACATTTTGAATGCGACGGAAAGCCAAGCGCCCAATACGTCCAAATCCGTTAATTCCAACTTTTACTGTCATTTAAAAATTCCTCCTTATGGAATTAGAAAAATATTTATTTTAAAGGGTTACCCCTTTTAAAATCTCGTTTGCTGCGGCTTCATCAGTGATGAACCACGTTTGTTTTGGTGCATTTTTCATATAAGCCATAATTGCTTTGGCTTTTGATTTTCCTCCGGCAACTGCCAAAACGACTGGAATCTTCTGTACATCCTCTAGTGTCAACCCAATTCGGGAAGCACGGTAGACGATCTGACCACTTTCATCGAAGAAATAGCCAAAAGATTCTGCTACAGCTTTGTGTTGTCTTAGAGAAACAATCTCTTTTTCCAGCATTTTACGTCTGGCTGCCATATGCAATGCCCGTCCAATACTATGAACGACGCAGTTTGCTTCTTTAATTGTTTCAAGAACATCCATAATAGACGGTTCCTTCAGCAATGTGTGGTAGGCTTCCTGACTCAGCTGTTCTGGTACATACAATACCCGGTGATTGCCTTTAGCATTTGCGGCCATCACTGCGCTGACTGAGTTGGCTTGAATGGAAACAGATTCCCCAATGCCGCCTCGTGCTGGCACAAACAAATTCTTGCGATTGCTTGTTTCAAGCGGCGTAATATGCTTGGCAATTTCAGCCATTGTTGTCCCGCCCATAACTGCGATAACATTTCTGCCATCAGGTAATCGGCGATGTAAGGCTTCATTAACGAGTTCCCCAAAATCTCCAATTACTTTCGGCTGTTCATCACTGTCTCCAGATACGATGAGACACCGATCAATGTTAAACATGGTGGCTAGATGCTTTTCCAGTTGATCCATCCCGGTGAATTGATCCATCAGCAGATCTAACTGCTGCAAGATTTCTTTTCCCCGTTCAGTTAACGACATACCGCTTTTCGTTGTTTCGATCAGACGTTGATCTCTTAAGAAATCTGTCTCACCACGCAACACACGTTCCGTTAAGTTTAATGAATCAGCAAGGTTTCTGCGCCCAATCGGCTGCATCCAGAAGATATTTTGTAGTACTCGATATCTTCTTTTTACCGCATTTAACACATCAGGGGCAATTGCTTCAAGAACTCTGATTTCTGATAACAAAGGATTCCCTCCGTTGGACTCCTTAAGTCCCTCATAGACTTTTAGCGACCCATGAATAGTAAAAAAAAGTAAGTTCAATCGTTGATTTTTTACAATCTCAAAACCTTACAAATTGAATTTTACCAGTTTTGGCCCTAACAAGCAAGGAAAAAGCCAAGATTTTTTTCTTGGCTTAGTCAAATCGTTTTCTTTTAGATGAACTGGCAATACCCAATGCTTCTCGGTACTTGGCTACTGTTCTACGGGACACTTTTTGCCCATTTGTTTTTAACATATCCGCAATCTTTTGATCAGATAACGGCTTGTTTTTATTTTCATCGTCGATAAATCCTTGGATCAGCTGTTTTACTTCATCCGCCGATGTATCTTCGTCGCTGATTTTATTCACGAAGAAGCTTCGTAATTCAAAGACGCCAAAATCAGTTTCGATATATTTGCCGTTTACTGAACGGCTAATCGTGGACTCGTGAACTTCCAACTCCTTGGCGATGTCTTTTAGCATTAGCGGCTTCAATGCCCCCTTTTTCTCTAAAAAGAAAGGCTCTTGGTATTTCACGATCAGCTTGCCCACCTCTAAGATCGTGTCCTTGCGTTGACCAATCGTTCGTTTCAGCCACTCATATTGCTGCAGCTTTTCTTTCAAATACTCCTTGGTCTCAGCATCAGCCTGCTGTTCCAAACGGGTAAAATAGCTTTCGTTGAAGTTCAATTTCAGCTGTCCACGTTTATTAGAAAGAACCGACAGCTGTTCCTCTTTACGAATAAGCGTCAAATCAGGAATGATAAAATCCGGAACGCTCTCGCCAAAGCCTGCTCCTGGAAAAGGGTTCAAGGAACGAATGTAGTCAATTATCTCTTGCACTTGAACCATCGTCAACTTGTACTCTTTACCGATTTGTTCAAAGCGATGATTAGCTATTTGATCAAATGCTTCTTCTAATAGTAAGTAGGCTAAATCAGGTGCGTGGTTGTCTCTTTCAGTTTGCAGCATCAAGCATTCCTGTAAATTTCTGGCACCTACGCCAGGTGGATCAAGCTGCTGCAGCAGTGTCAGCGCATCCAAGAGTTGAATATCAGTAGCGCCCATTTCCTGCTTAATTTCTTCTTCGTCTACCTTCAAGTAGCCGTTGACATCTACATACTCCACCAAAACCAGCATCAGCTTGCGTAAAAAGGTATCACGATAGTTTAGATGGATTTGGTTAATTAAATATTCAAATAATGATTCATGCTGGTCAGGAATCTGTCCAATGAAATCTGTTTTTTCAGAACGATTGCCCATCATCGTCAGATCACTGCGAATTTTTGGTGCCACCACTTCAATCAACGGATTTTCTAAAGAAACCGTCTCAACATAGTCCCGCAGCTCTTCAGTGTTGAATTGAAGCATTTGAATAGCTTGTTGGAGTTTTTGCGTCATGGCCAGCTTTTGGGTCTGTTGTTGTGCTTGCGAATAACCTTGTTGAAACTTCATAGTAATTTCCCCTTGTATTTTTTAGATTATATGCTAAACTAATAATCGTTGCTGCGCCCTTAGTGTAGTGGATATCACGTAAGATTCCGGTTCTTGAGACGGGGGTTCGATTCCCTCAGGGCGCGTCTTGTAAGCAGTTTTAAGTATACATTAGATTACGTAATTTTACAAAATGCTGTTGTGAAGCGGATTACGGAACATCTGAATAATACATTCGTGAGAGCTGAAGAGCTCTCTTTTTTTATTTTAAAATATATACACAATCTGTTGTCCTCTCAAATATGAGGACTTTTTTATTTGGCTGCAGATTTTTCTTTTTTCAACTGCAGACATAATGATACAATAATTTCAGAAAGCGAGTTGATTTGTTTGATAAGAAGGCTGATTGCCAATCATAAGTTAACTATTATTCATCTGCTGATCGGAATAATTATATGTTTAATCATAATGGCACCTTTCCTCTTGAACAAAGGTATTTACGTTCAGGACGATTTTTCCTTTCATCGGGTACGGCTGGAAAGTTATTACGGTGCTGTCATATCAAACAATTTTTTCCCGAAGATTTTTCAAAATATGGCAAATGGGTATGGCTATGCTGCTGATCTATTCTATCCGTCAATTTTATTATACCCTTACGCCATTCTTAGAATGCTTGGATTCAGTTATTTGAATTCTTACAATGGATACATGCTGCTGATTTGTATTGCTACATTCGTTTCGGCTTATTTTTCTGCGAAACCTTTTTTTAAAAAAGACAATCCTTCACTGTTGTTCGCTATCATTTATATAACTTCCACTTATCGGCTACTGGATCAGTTTGTCAGAGGGGCGCTTGGCGAAACCTTGTCATTCGTGTTTTTGCCAATGGTCTTCTTGGGATTGTATCGGATTTTTTATCAGGAGGATAGTAAAAACGGTTGGGTTACACTCGGCGTGTCCATGGCCTTATTGATCCACGCGCATTTTATTACAGCTTATTTTGTGGTCATAGCTATTGGGATCATGCTTATTTTTCAGTTCTTTTTGAAGAGATTAACTAAGTATAGGTTGTTGAAATTTTTAAAAGCAACTGTTTTAGGAGTATTGTTAAGTGCCTATATTTTGCTCCCTATTTTAGAACAAAACTTGCACATCGATTTTAATTACATTGAAAATCGTACGCTTTGGTCGAATGGGTTAAAGTACAGTTTTTTTAATCTATTATCCAACTCATTAGCCAACAGTGCGGATACTTGGGGAGATTTAAAACCCGGCATTGGAGTTGCGCTGATGATTTTTGTTCTAATTGCGGTCACAATCTTTAAAAGATTAACTGGCAGGACAAAGCTGCTGCTGGTGATTGGTATAGCTTTCTCACTACTTACAACAAATCTTTTTCCGTGGGTGCTTTTTAAAACTAGTTTTCTCTCCTTTGTTCAATTTCCCTGGAGATTATTAACGTTAGGAACATTCTTTTTAAGCTTAGCCTTCACGAGTTTTATCGATGATTTAAAAGTTCCGAGAAATGCGCAAACAGGGCTTTCAGTATTGCTAGTGGTTCTGAGTATCTCTTTTTCTACTAATGCACTATACGATTTTCAGCAAAAAAACATACCAAACCTTACGAATGAGAGTTATGGCGATTATGCACTTTCTTCTATAGGTGGCGGTAGAGAATATCTCCCAGCTAATATGGACGCTGATCAAATGTTTGCTAATCCTGATAACAATCCTTCCATGCTAAATGATGCTGCGACAGTCTACGAAATCGTTAATGACTCTAATGAGTATAATGAGTTTACGTACTCGATCATTTCTGCAGATAACCAATTGGTCACACTGCCGAAAATTGCTTATAAAGGTTATGAAGTAGAAATAGATGGGCAAAAAGTTGCAGTCACTAACAAAAAAGGGCTGCTTAGCTTTAAAGTTACTAAAGGAGATCATACTGTTCGAGCAATCTATAAAGGGACGTTTGTGCAAAAAGCATCCCTTGTTGTCTCATTGATGGTTTGGGCAATTATTTTGATTATCCCTTCCAAATCGCTGAAGCTGCCAAAAAAGAAGAAAACTGAGGCGTAGGGTTCCCAATGTAAAATAGCATTTAGATCCTGAAAATCTATAAAAGCAAAAAAGGCTAGCCGTTTGAAGAAATCATCTTCGAACTGCTAGCCTTTTTAATTGTTGATTCATTTAAACTGAAGACAGTTTATTCTTCGTCTTCGTCGTCATCAAAATCATCATCGTCGTCATCATCAATGACACTTAGATCGTCTTCGATTCCACCAGGGACAACTTCTTCGTCATCGCTGTTTTCATCGGCACCGATCTCTTGTAAGTCAGAGTTGTATGCTGCGATTTCATCATCGTCATCATCGTCGTCAACAATATCTTCATCATCATCGTCGTCGATCAGATCTGCATCTTCTGGATCGTCGTCGTTGTAGTCGATGGCATCGTCATCGCCATTAATGAAGGCATTTACTCGTTTACGTTTTTTACGACGCGGTTTTTCTTCGTCTTCTTCATCTAATCCATGATTAACTTCTTCATCAATTGAGTCGATAGCGTACCATGAACGCAATCCCCAACGATTATCTCCAAGTGAAATGAAGCTTCCATCAATATTTAGATCGGTATAAAATTGGGCTAATGCATCACGAATCTCGCTGTCTGACTTGCCAAGGTATGTTTGGATTTGATTCACCAAATCTGAAAAATCCATTACCTCGCCGCGTTCTTCCAGGATTGCGTGTGCCACTTCAATCATTGATAATTCATCTTTAATTAAACCATCAAAAACACTAAGTTCCAAGTATGACACGTCCTTTCAAAGTCTACTCCTTATCATACAAAATCAGTGACTAAAAAGCAAACCTTTCTTTGTTTTAAGTGGTAAATTCTAAGACTAAATTATAATCTCCAACTTTTTCGTCATGCATTGCCAGTGAGTAGTCGATGGTAATGATTCCCGAAAATGGCCGGTCTTTTAAACTAACATGCAGTTTATGTGTATTTGTGGTAATCACGAACATCCCATAAGGTGTTTTGTAGCTGGTTTCAATTTTCTCCCGATAGCCGAATTTCATGCGCAAGCGCATATCGCCGGAGCGAATTAATTGAACGCGGGAATCTGGTGTGATTTTCATCGTCACCGGTACTTCCTTGCCATCCGGCTGTTCTTCCTTATAACGAATGTATAAGGTATCACCTATTTGGACCAC
The DNA here is from genome assembly GCF_017377575.1 of Candidatus Enterococcus moelleringii. Lineage (GTDB taxonomy): Bacteria > Bacillota > Bacilli > Lactobacillales > Enterococcaceae > Enterococcus_A > Enterococcus_A moelleringii. The sequence continues at coordinate 115,428 of NZ_JAFREM010000033.1, read as the reverse complement.
TTGGCCTGACAAGTCGAATACAAATTCTTCCACTTCATTGTTTTGAGTTACTTTTGTTTGCAGTTTTATCTTGGCTGGAGTTCCTCCACTATTATTCACTGAGTCTCGCCCCTTTCACTCCTATTTTTCACGGTTTTAATTTTTTTGTCAACTACTTGCTTTATTTAGTTGCTTGCACTACGCGAAACGCCCATTTTTGTTTATACTGGTACTAGACATTGTTTGAAAGGAAGATTTTATGAAAACTGCCCTGCTGTTTGACCAAGGAATGATTTCCCGTGCCGATCACTTTAGTCCTTTTGCCCTAACGGACGTATTAACTACATATGCTGGAGAAAAGGATCAACCGATGATTCATTTTTGGCAGCTTTCTCAAACCCTCATTTTAGGCATGAAGGACAGCCGCGTTCCTTATCTTAACCAAGGATTGCAGGCAATTCAAGCAGCCGACTATTATCCTTTACTGCGCAATGCGGGTGGCCTGGGCGTTGTCAGTGATGCCGGGATTTTGAATGTTTCCTTAATTTTGCCGAAGCAATCCATCAATCCGTTATCCATCGATGATGGGTACCAAACAATGCTGGATTGGCTGAATCGCACTAGTTTCGGTAAGGCAACCATCACAGCCGGGGAAGTAGCGGATTCCTACTGTCCTGGGAAATTCGATCTTTCTATTAACGGTAAGAAGATTGCCGGGATCGCCCAACGCCGGGTTAAAGAAGGCGTTGCGATCATGATGTACCTAAGTGTTTCTGGTGATCAGAAGTATCGCGGCGAGTTGGTTCGATCATTTTACCAGGCTGGTCTAGAAGAGGCCTTTGGAACTTTGGGTTATCCCGCAGTCAATCCTGATAGCATGACGACACTGTCTGATGTATTCGAAAAAGAATTATCGATTGCTGAAGTCAAAGAACAGCTGCTTCAGGGAATTGATTTTACTGATGAAACTACCCGCTTACCGGAATTTTATCAAACAGAGGAATACCAGCAACGGTTAAAAAATATGTACCAGCGCAATACTGGCATTCAGGAGGAATTGCATGACAAGCTATAAGCACCAACTATTACCGATGGAAAAAGTATTCCGTGACCCGGTTCATAATTATATTCACGTACAGCATCGGGTGATTTTAGATTTAATTAATTCACGAGAAGTCCAGCGTTTGCGCCGGATTAAGCAATTGGGAACTTCTTCCTATACTTTTCACGGAGCGGAACACAGTCGTTTCTCTCATTCATTGGGAGTCTATGAAATCACCCGCCGAATCTGTGATATTTTCAAACGCAATTATCCGGTGGAAAAATTAGGAGAAGATGGTTGGGATGATTCCCATCGTCTAGTTGCCCTTTGTGCCGCACTGCTCCACGATATTGGACACGGACCTTATTCTCATACCTTTGAGCATATTTTCCATACCGATCACGAAGCGTTGACGGTTGCGATCATTACATCACCGGAAACGGAAGTCTTCCAAATTTTGAATAATGTCGAAGAAGGATTTCCCGAAAAAGTGGCCAGCGTCATCACCAAAACCTACAGCAACCCTCAAGTCGTTCAAATGATCTCCAGTCAAATTGACGCCGATCGGATGGATTACTTGCTGCGGGATGCCTATTATACCGGGACCGAATATGGGACCTTCGATTTAACTCGAATCTTACGAGTCATCCGCCCTTACCGTGGCGGCATTGCCTTTTCTATGAATGGTATGCATGCCGTGGAAGACTATATTGTCAGCCGCTATCAAATGTATGTACAGGTCTATTTCCACAATGTTTCACGAGGAATGGAAGTAATCTTGGAGCATTTATTGGATCGAGCCCATGAATTAAGCCAAGAAGATCCTGAAATCTTTGCGTATCATTCACAGCTATTGATGCCATTTTTGAATCAATCTTTTACTTTAGAGGATTATTTGAAGTTGGATGATGGTGTGTTGAACACGTATTTCGCGCAATGGGTTGATGAAAAAGACGTGATTTTAAGTGATTTGGCACAACGGTTCCTCAATCGCAAACCATTAAAATCTGTTGCGATTGATACAGCAGACAATCCATTAATTGCAAAAATGCGGGAACTGGTGGAGGAAGTCGGATTCAACGGGAAGTATTATACAGCAATCAATTCCAGCTATGATCTTCCTTATGATTTTTACCGGCCGGAGCTAGGTCGCCATCGGACCCAAATTGAGATTATGCAGTCAGATGGGACGTTAGTGGAATTGTCACAGGCTAGTCAATTGGTTGCGGCCTTGGCGGGACAAAGTCAAGGAGATGCCCGCTTTTATTTCCCGAAAGAAATGACCCAAGCTAGTCCGAATAATGCCAATTTATTTGACGATGACTACAACGAATTTGCCAGCTATATTCGCAACGGTAAACTGATCAATATGGAACGCTAGCACAAAAGACGTGCTAGCGTTTTTCTTCATTATATAGATAATCCAACGCAATTTCGTTTAAGCAATGGGTCTCTTTGGAAGGATAGGCTGCGTGGAAGAAAAAGTCGTGAGTTGCTAACTCTTCTACTGTCAATTTACCGCGAATAACTAACGAAAACAGATTGGCAAAGGGACTAATATCGGCCTCCGAAGCCGCTTGAATTCCCAAAATCTGATGGTTGTCTTCACGTACAAATATCACGACATATACTTGAGGAGAATCTTTTCCAGGAAGCGAATAAACACCATTGCATTTATTAATATGATAAGAAGTAAAGCGTTCGTTGCGCTTTTGGGCTCCACTGCGAACTACTGTCATACCAAAGGCCGCAAAGACGTTAGTTTTGGTACTTTCAAAGGTGAGTTCTTTTTTCCCGCTGATATGATCAGCGGCAACCAGGGCGGTCCGAACAGAATTGTTAATTAGCGGCATGTAGAATTTTTCTTTGATCGGCATTAAAGTCAATCTCAACAAATCACCTAATACATAGATGGAATCTTCTGCCTGAAAGTTGCGATTCACAATGCTGCTGCCATCGATATCTAAAGTGATCGCGTCCTCCAGTATTTGGTGATTCGGCTCTAGGTTGGGGGCTTTGATGATCATATCGGTTTTGAAGCTTCCTTCATTCGTGCGAATACAGGCGCTCTGGGCATCTTCATGAATTGACTCAAAATCAATCCCCGTATGAAGCTGAATATTACTTTCTTGAAGCTTCTCTGTGATGGCAGATGAGATGACTTCATCTACTGCCAGCTCCAATAAACGATCAAATTTTTCTAAAATAGTAATTTGCAGCTCTGGTTTAAACTGCCTCAAAGCCGAAGCTAGTTCTATCCCGATAATCCCGCCGCCTAAAACGGCCACTGAGGAGACATCTCCCTGTAATTTGTCTAATGTCTGTTGGGCATCAGCTAGTGTTTTAGTTTGGTATACAAGATTCGTTCCCTGTTCTAAAGCTAGCGGTCGCTGAATTGACCCGGCCGCTACAATTAGCTGGTCATAAGATACCAACTCCGCCTGCCCCGCTTTTACAATCGTTAGTTCTTTTGCTGCTGGATCTACGAAGGTACATTCACTTCCTAGATGAACATCAATCTGCTTGCTTTTTAATTCTGCCACATCATAAAGAATGGCTTCTTCCAACGAATTAATTTTTCCTTTTAGAAACTCATTTAACCCATTGGGTACATACCCTAAATAGGTTTCTTTCTCGTAAATCACTATTTTTTGCTGCTTATTTAGTCTTCGGAGTTCTAAAGCTGCCTGTACTCCAGCAAAAGAACCCCCTATAATTACAATCATAATTTATAATCCCCTGTCTCATTTGCTAATTCATTCAGCATCTCTTTTAACGCGAAAATATCATACTCATTACCGATCTCAGAAATAACATAGTAGTTTTCCACCAGCTCATCTTTCTCAATCTTGTGATCACTAATAACAAGGTCATAATATTTTCCTGGGACATAATCCTCAAACTCCACCGGATAGTTGCTGGTCAAGGCTTCAATCAGCAAAAGCTTGTTGGCCCGATTACTCACCCGGTTAAAGGAGAAGGATAAACCAATAACAATTTCCCGAACATTTCTGCGGGAGATTAATAACAAAATATCCATGTACACCCCAAATAAAACGCATTCAGGAATGAGTGCTTTGCGATATTTTTTAGCAAACTTCTGAACACGGTGTACCATCTCTTCAGCATGAGGTTGATAAAAATCCATTTCCGGAATCCCCTCACCGGCTGTTGCTGCATGCTCATAGTACTCTTCAAACCAACCTGAATACTTAAAAACATTAAAGTGAATTCGGAACAGGAACATCGTAATCTCTAGCCACAATCCCGGATTCCTTTTCTGATTAAAAAATTCATTCTCGTTCAGATAGTCAAATATAATGTCGTTCATTTGAATAACTGGCGTCTGCTCTTGGAAATTCCTTTCATATATATAGTAGCTGACATCATCTGTTGCTGAGAATATATTGATATTGCATAAGAAAAAGTAGAAGCTTTTCAGCTCAAAGGTCTCAATTGTAATCGCATAGCGTTCAGAATAAATCGATAGTGCTTCTTTCACCAGCTTCAATACTTTGGGTGAGATCGTTTTTTCTTCTTCTTTAGTAATCTGAATTTGAAATTGATCCTGTTTCTTCCGACGCCGGCCAAAAATTTCTAAATATAAAGCAATTTTCTGGCGAATCTCCTCAGGAAATTGCTTTTGGAAGGTCGCCTCTAAGTGATCAATAACCATTTGACGCATCGATAGCTCGATATCAGAAGTAACTCGCGATTCTGTATACCACAGTAATTGGAAATAGAAGTAACGAACCTGCAGCTCGTCTCCCTGAACCTCGCCATTTTCTAAAGTCAGCTTGAATTCAGCTAATGCATCATTTAACTCCTTAATCTTTCGGAAAAAAGAAGCGCGGCTGATTTGAAATTTTTGAGTAAAATAAGTAATTTCTTTTTTTAGACCATCCATGTGCTCAACTAGCAGCTGATATTTGATGGAGTCCTTTAAACGGTCAATCATCATTTCGTGGATGGTAAACTCTGGTGCCAGTCTCAAAAATAATTCCGGTCCATCAAAAATAATTCGCAGCTTCCCATCTTGTGCTTCTAGGGAAGCATTGATTTCGTCTAAATATTTATGCAGCGTCGGCAAAGAAACTTGAAACTCTCGCATCAAATCCTCTTTTGTTCCCACTCCACCGCTGCGGTAAAGATGGCGGATAATTCGTATTTGCAGATCGGCCGAGCGATCAAGTAAATGATGGATATTCATTTTCTTCACCTCCTAGATTAAGGATAAATGAGAAAATGAAATATTACAACTTATGGGACCTATTTACAAAAAATATTTTAACGATCGATTGATACACCCTAATAATTGATTATAAGTTACACAGAAGAATCATCATCTTAAACTAATTGTCTTCTGTAAAAACCTTTTCGACTTCATAAAAACAGCCCAATACAATGTCTTGGATTGCATCGGGCTTATCTTTATTGAGTAGGCTCACTCACTAAAGCCCATTGAATCTCCGTTTGATACGTTTCTTTATTTTTGTTGTGTCCCTTAGGTATTCTCAGCTTCACTTCTTCGGCAGCCCATTGCAAGGTAGAAGTCTCCTTGCCAGAATTCGTTGTATTATACGCTCCGAAAATAGTCTGCTCTTGCGCTTCCGCAGAGAGAACAATCTCATTGGCAAACATTGAACTTTCAGCTGTCTCAGGGTCCATTTGACTATTTCTAGCTTTCCCCTGCGGAATTTTTATTGCTGCTCCTTTAATTTCTTGGCCGCTAGCTGAACGGAAAGGCTGTGTTTGCTGAATTTTTAGTTGCCAGCCGCTTTCGTTAGTGCGAGCGTCTGAAACTTGAACCCACTGTTTCTCTAACAAGCTGCCGGTAGTCGTAAGCGCCGGCAATGCGTTGTAGGTTCTGGCATTATAATCCAACGGCACCTCACCAAAGCGGAAGCCATTAGGGATGTAATCCAAGCGTAAGTCGCCAGTTTCCTTGGTACCGTCATTTTCCTGACCGTTTTCTGGTCGGGTCCCTGGTTGCGGGTCATCAGGGTTGACAATTTCCGGTGGTCGATTCGTATCAATTCTCACTTCTACCTCATGGCTCAATCCAACTTCATTTTGAGCGTGTTCGGGTGCCACACTTAATGCCACAGCATAAGTACCTGGCTCATTGACCAACTGTGAGAAGTCATGCTCGATAAATTCAGCTAAAGAAATGTGTTCAAAATCCCGTAAACAGTAGCTGTCAGCCTGAATGTTTTCTTCCACTAATTGATGGAAATCATTTCGGCTTAAATCTTTCACTTCAGAATGATACAACGTTACATCCTCACCTGTCAGTACGTGACTCGTCGCATGGATGATCAATTGACTATCAATCACCGTTTGGTTCCCTGCGTCGTCACTTAATTGGACGGCTACGTCGTATTCACCAACCTGCTGCATGTATTGCTGCAGCTGATCCAATGTATCCTTAAATTGACTATGAATTACTGTTCCAGGATTTGTGTCTGTCCGATTTAAAGTAAAGTACGCCACATCAGGCAATTCCTCTCCCATCACCGCATGGACAGTTGCTTTCTCCGCTTCTGGGGGAGTTGTATCCAGCACTGTGACTTGATCCGTTGCATACTTACCATTTTTGAAAGCATACGCTTCAATGATATTTCCAGCCGTAAATACCGGCATATCTTCTGAAATCTTGAATTCAAAATCACCTGTTTCATCTGCTTGAATCGTAAACGGACTATTTTTTTCATCTACTGGTTCACCGTCCAAAATTTCTACAGGACTTTTGACTAAATTTCCTTCAGTCGGAAAACTGATTCGGCCATTTGGCACAACCGTTTCACTCAGACGTACATAGGCATCAGGATTAGTTTTTCCTTTTATCAAAGTTGCATTTTCATCAGACGGATTATCTACCGGTTGACTAGAAAGTTCTACTTCTACATCCGGAATAAATTCAAACAATAGACGCTGGAAACCATTTGTTCGTCCGGTATCAAAATTGGCTAAAAACTCTTGGCGAATCTCAGAATTTACCGAACGGGCTTTCATGTTATTACGTGTTACATTATATCCACTATATGGAATCTCCATTTCAAACATTGGCGACCAATCATACGTTGGCTCTTCACTTGTTTGGCCACGGGTCCATGCTTTGACACGTTGAACATCTACATTAAAAACGCCTCTATACATGTAAATTAGCGCACTATAATTTGCAGGAGGAGTAAGAAATTCTAAGTCTACACTCTTCGCGTCGCTAAAAACGAATTCTGAATTGGAGCCTAAACTTAATAGGTATCTAGCTCCAGTTCCGTCTCCGTCTGCTCTTAAATTGAAAGTACCTAATCGTCCGACCTTAAATTTAGCATAATTTCCCGCACTAAAAATATTGTTATTGGAGTTGCCACGATTAATTGAAGTGATATCAACGATACCGCCTTCTAAGCCTAAGTCTGGATTATCTGATTTAACCTCAAAAGTTGTTGGGTTACCGCTAAGACCAGCACCCATATCCACAATACTTCCCGTAATTCCATCTGCATTTACAATAAGACTTGCTGCTGAATCAATTAAAAATTGGCTGCGTCCCCCTGCATTGATTGCTTTTGCTGCCCCAGATCCCTGCAAGTTTAGATTAACTTCAGCTTCTGGACTCAAATTGAATACGCTATCCGTTCCCAAAGAAATAGCAGAGTGTATACTACTTATATTTTTAGTATCCATATTTACCTTCGCCTGTTTTTTCAGCTGAAAAGTACTGTTGTTACCTAATTCTATAGCCGCATTGTTGTAGGTTACTCCTCCGATGTCAAAATTTATCTCTGCCCGTTCACCTAATTGGAAATTACTTCTAGCTCCAATACTAATAATATCTCGAGTACTTGAATGACTGTCTTTCTGAACAATCATTTTGCTATCTTCTTCCATTATGAAGGTATTGTCAGTGGACATATTTAAAATACCAAATTGGTCACGAGCTTTTCTGTCTGGATGATAACGATACGAATACGTAATAGTTGAACGCTTCTTCATATGGAATGTCCCATTCATATTAATTCCATATCCAAGGGCTTCACCTATTGATCTGTTCCGCTCAGACTTTGCCTCTAAATCAATATCAGCATCCTCACCGATAATCACGTTACCACTACCTGAAATATCTATATTTCCAGCACTTTGTGTTTTTCCAATAAAAGTAGAACCATTGAGCATCTCAAGGTCACTGATTTGTAAATTAGCATCAATATCACCGTACGTTGTCTGATTATTACCATCAAATGGTGAATCGTAATTGTAATACATATCATTCACAACATCACCCGAAAAAGTTACATGTGTACTTACTGCATAAAGCATCTGGCTACCAATATTAATGTAATTATGAAACGTTTGTGTAGAATCATTTTTCGCTGAACGCGCAGTGAATGGGCCGTAATGATTTCGAGAGTAAGCAGTCAAATTCTGAACTGTCATGTGCCAAGTTCCACTATTAGGTACATAAGAAGTACCACGAAAATCAACAGTATGACCATTACCTTCAACGATAATTTCCCTTGTTCCATTAGCATCATTTTGATCTTGGTAATGGTGGTGGATACGTGACGGACTAAGATCAATCAAGAAATCATTCATCACATTGAAAACGACGATATTTCGATCATCCCATGCCGCTTGCCAATCTTCTTTGTTATAAATCATCTTAATCTGCTCTGGTGAATAGTTCCTTAAATCCTTCTCGCCGGTTTGAAAACTTGCTACATCGGACTTACTGGAAGGTGTGGGATATTGATACGTTTCAAAATAAGCACTAATGTCATCTTCCGGTTGAGGTTCTTCTGTCACTTCATCTGCTGTAGCAGCGGGTTCTTCTAATTGTTCTGGTTCTTCTATCTGTTCAGTTTCTTCTGGTTGCTTTATTTCTTCTACTTGTTCTGCTTCTTCTGGTTGGATGATTTCGGGCTCGAAAGTTTCAACTACTTCTTCAATCACAGTCGGTTCATCAATTACAGACTCAACTAACTCAGGTTCAGGTTCTCCAGCCGCTTTTGTGATTGTAACGGGATGTGAAAACAAAGGCAGCTCCCCAGCTTTTTCCAGCTGCAAAGTAAATGCTGTCCCTTCGACTACTTCCGGTTGGATACTTAAATACAATTCTCCCGAAATAGTCTCCTCATTTAATCCGCTGAAGACAATAAAGTCTTCTTCAGCGATTACTTCCAGTTCTGGTGAGGAATCTTGAAAGTCAATCCCATCAGGCAGGCTAAGTCGATAGCTGCTTTCATCAGGAATCGCTTCTAAAGCCTGATCACTGACAACTAAGGAAAATTCGTCAGCAACTTGCTGATCCTCAGACTCCAACAACGTCATTGTTAATGTACTTACAGTTTCTCCAACTGCTTTTATCGGTACTACCAGAAAAGAAGGCAAGAGCAGCATCAACACAAGCAATATTGACATTTTATGTTTCAACTTTATCTTCCTTTCTTTTTCTTTTCAGTAATAACAATAAAAACAGCAGGAATAATACGCCTATCCAATGCCAGTTGTTTCGAATAAAATTCGTCTGGGGATAATAAGCTGCGGTACTCGCTTTTCGCGGCGTTATTCTTTGACTTGCTGGGGTGTCTGTCGGGATATCAGCTTGTTCAATTTTCAAACTAGATTGACCTTGCGGACCCGCCGGCTGGTTAGGTTTAGGCGGCTCAATATCTGCCCACCCCTCCAGTCGGATCGATCCTTGTGTTTCTGCTGCCAAGGCCTGATAACCTCCAATACAAAAGAAGCAAGCAAAAGAAGAAAGTAGTAAAACTACGACTTTTTTCATTGCTTGCACTCTCCTTTATCTGTTTACAAAATTCATTTATTAAACGACTCTTTTACGTTTGCGATATAGTAGAATGGCTAAAATAATCACTAAGATTACTAAAGCAATTACTACATACAGTAACCAATTAGTTGGCTGTTCTGGGTCATTTAGTGCCTCTTCATTCAAGCGGCGGGCTTCATCAGCTGTAATCGTGAAATCTTCTGTCCATTCCCACTTTTGACTGTCCCATTTCGGGTCATCACTAGTTGCAGTTAAGCGCATGGTATAGTCCCCAGCTTTTAACGGCTGTTCCTCCAAAAAGACTGGATATGCAAAGTTTGAGTTGGGAGCCATAATCATGCCATCTGATTCGTTCTCGTAAAGAACATCGTATTTACCTTTTTCCGTGATTTTTGCCGTAACTGCCAGATTACCGATAATCGCCGGCCGATCATTTTGCAGGTTGGCGTTAATCACTTTACGATAATTGTTTAGACCACTAGTAATGGTAATTAAATTCATATTGGGCTGTTCGATTTCATGTTGAACCGTCATTTTGATCGCCATCGCATAACTGTATTTGTTATTGATGACAATCCCTTCCTCATCGCTGTCACCGTTTTGGCCTTCTTTTTCAAAGTACCAAGAACCTAAAAGCACACCTGGTTCAACATCTTGCGGTACATTGATGGTTGTATGCACAATTTCCTCTGACCGAGGAGCGATTTCGGTTTTTACATCGGAAGCTGCTACTTCAGCCAGCTCGGAAACTGGATGTTTCAAGCTTCGATCCAGTTCAACGGGCTGCATCGTATAATTAATTTCACCGTTGTTATTGGTTGAGGCAGTAAATATCTTGGATACAACGACGATGGGCTCGTCTGTTGGATTAATCAATTTTGCCTCAATTGTCCGTTGTTCACCTGGAGTGACCGCCAGATCATAAAATGAACTGGAGCTGTCGACTTCATTTCCTGGACTCACCTTTTGAACACTGTAGCCAACACCGGCATTTGGACTATCTTCTGCATGCCCGGCTGTTGGTATGATTACAGCACCTATAAAAGCGATCAGCAAACCAACAAAACCTATTATTTTTTTCCTACCCATCGTCATCACATCCCTTTATTTTATTGTGTTACTTCTGCTGTTAGTGTCCAATTTATCGTAGATTCAAAGTTACCGGTCTTAGACTCGCCTTTACCGACAGATAATCTTTCTTGGCTGGCATCCCATACATATGTCGAAGTTGCTTTACCAATTTTTCCACCAGATTCATCTAACCCTGTTGTACCAAAAATTGATGTGCCCGCACCTCCAGCATCCACAACTGGAATCTCTAACGCTTCAGAACTATGTGTAAGTTCTGTCGAAAGAGCAGCCCCTGTCATACTATTACGCGCTTCACCAACTGGCAATGTCAAGGTTGCTGCTAGTGTACGTTTTTCACCTGTAGCTGGTGCAACTTCTGTTGATTTGTCTTCAAACTCTGTACGACTTACTCTTACGTCCCATCCATGAATGTCACTACGGTTATCGGTAATTTGCAGATAGTGAATACCTGTAAGTGTTGATTCAAGTTCATGCCCCATCATGTTTACCATATTATCATCACCAAAATCAAATTTAGCTGGAAAAACATCTAGAGATAATGGCCCTGGGTTATTTGTACCTTCATTGTCTGGGTCATCTACCGGAACCTGTGGAACTAATGGTTCTTCCGGATTTGTTGGATCAACGATTCCAGGTGTGTCAGTATTTTCCGTAAATTGAACTGTGGCTTTCCCGTCATGTGTATTTACTACTTCCTCTGCCATCGCCGGCAAGCTGCCTGCTGTTACCATTCCGCCTAATACTACTGCGCTAATCAATAATCTTGTTTTTTTCATGTTTGTTCTCCTCCAATTAGTAAACTGCGTCTGCAGTTAATGTCCAAAGTATCGTGTTCGTATAATTTCCTTGTTTCGCCTGTTTGGCTGGAATCGTCAAAGCTACCTCATTGGGGCGCCATTTCAATATCGACGTTCCTTTTCCTGCACCTTCAATGTTCGGGTAAAAAATTTTTTCTTCCTCCAGCGCTATTTCAACCGATTCTCCTGTGAGTGTCGGATCGATGTCGGTAGCTATAGGATTCAGATTGCATCTGGCTTCCCCTGCTGGAATGTGAATCGAGGCCCCTTCTAAAACATTGTCATCACTTGTCAAATAATTTTCTTGTCTGACAGTTACCACCCATCCGTAAACATCGGCATCTCGATTATCAGTTACCTGAATGTATTGGTCAGGAGCATCTTCTGAATGCACCCCTTTATACGTATGGGTTGTCTGATACATTTCCTGTTTCCCAAAATCGAATGACTTAGGAGCAACATCGAGAGAAAGCGGTCCGATATTTCCAGTTGGCAGGTTCGTATCCTCATCAGGGGTCATCGGTTGCGTGGGATCGTCAGGATCTCTTGGGTCAATAAACTCAAAATTTTCTACCAGTTCTACATGTCCAGTTGTCTTGCTAACAGATTGTATTTCAGCATATCCAAGACTTACACCAAAGTTTCCTACTAGCAAGACACTAAACAATGTGCTTGCTAAGATTCTTTTCACTTACTCTCCTCCTTCGCATATAACTCTTTGATATATTCTTATGATAACAAGTATTATTTTATTTAAGTCTCACCTTTTTTACAGTTTTTCACGATCCGGAAAAAAATTGAGATTTTCTGACTTTCTACTATTAGAATAGGAACTTTGCTTTACTGAACACATCCACGCAAAAAAAGAGCCGTTAAGTGATATTTTCCTCACTTAACAGCTCTATAAAGGTGTTTTATTTAGCTAACCACTGCTTAACTGCCCACTGATGACTGCCACGCTTAAGCAACTCAATCCCTTTTTCAGGACTTACCCAAGTACTTTGGCTGCCTTCTTCTGTCGGCTCACACACTTTTTCAAAGCGATCGGCCACGAAAAAATAACCTGGATTATAAAAATAGGTATCTCGGTGCCGAGAATAAAAATATTCAGAGGCTTCCCCTAAATACTCAGCTAATGTAATTTTATATCCTAATTCTTCCAGCATCTCTCGATCGATGGCTTCTTCTTTCGTTTCTTCGCCCTCTATTTCACCACCTGGTAAAAAGTATGCGCCGTTGGGGGCCTGCACGATAATAATTTCATTTTGATCATTGGCAATAATTGCATATGCTGCATAGCGTGCCTGATACTCCTTTTCAGCTTCCTTTACACCGAAAATTGGGGTCATGGTTTTCGCTCCTTTGATTGTTATAGAATTAGTTTACATTAAAAAATTCTCATAAACAACTAGTTAAGCAAAATCAAGGCAACTTGGGTATTTTATGTTATGATAAATTTAACTTATTTGGAAAGGAAGTATTCGTTTATGAAAATGGCTCACACTTGTGTTCGCGTCAAGGATTTAGAGGCGTCGTTAAAATTTTATCAAGAGGCTTTCAATTTTGAAGAAAGCCGTCGTCGTGATTTCCCGGAAGCTGAATTTACTTTAGTTTATTTAACTTTACCGGGTGATGATTACGAATTGGAATTAACTTACAACTACAATCATGAAGCTTATGACCTAGGCAATGGCTATGGTCATATCGCTATCAGCTCAGATGATCTTGAAGCGCTCCATGAAAAACACCAGTCAGCAGGCTTCACTGTGACTGACTTGAAAGGTCTGCCTGGTACAGATCCTTCTTACTACTTTATTACTGATCCAGACGGCTACAAAATTGAAGTAATCCGCGCATAAAAAATAGGAAGCAATCCTTCACTGGATTGCTTCCTATTCGTTTACCCAACAATAACTGGTTCTTCCGGATACTTGTACGTTCCTTGGGTTTTATCCTGAGCTAAACGCATGGAGATCGAGAACCCAACTGTCAGGATTCCTACTCGCCCTACATACATCAGAAAAATGATTAAGAGCTTGCCAAAAACTGTCAAATCTGGTGTCAATCCCATCGTTAGGCCAACGGTGGCGAAGGCCGAAACAACTTCAAAAGCAATGTACTCAATCCCCGATGTTTCGGGAATACCTTCAGTAATCGACAGAATCATCGTGGCACTTACACAAAGAGATAAAGCAATAAAAAATAGTGACAATGCCCGGAAAACTGTCGCGGAACGAATCGTACGACCCATCAGCTCAGCGTGTTGACGACCTTTCAGCATGGAGATCGTCTGAATAATCAGCACCGCTAACGTAGTGGTTTTCAGTCCGCCAGCAGTCGATCCCGAAGTCCCGCCGATAAACATTAAGATAATCGTCAGCAGCAAACCAGCTTGGCTCATCTTCAAATAATTAATTGAGAAGTATCCCGCTGTTCTAGGCGTAACCGACATGAAAATCGTATTAGCAAAGCGTTCAAAAGATGTACTGTCAGCGGCTAAGTATGCTGCATTGTGTTCGGTAAGATAAAACAGAACTGTACCCCCAACCAACAGGATCACTGACATTCCTAAAGCAATCTTACTGTGTAGAGATAACTTTCTGCGCTTTGGAAATGCGATCACATCTCGCCACACATAAAATCCTAAACCGCCTGCAACAATCAAACCCGAAATGACCAAAAGGACAAAGGGATTCGATTGGAAGCTGACTAAGCTGTCGCCAAACAAATCAAAGCCCGCATTACAGAAAGCGGAGATTGAATGGAACACCGCATACCATAAGCCCCGCTGCCAGCCGAACCTTGGAATGAAATCAACGGCCAACAACCCTGCCCCGATAACCTGGATAACGGCTGCAAAGCGCAGGATGTATACCATCAGATTCATTACCCCTGACATGCTTTCCAGACTCAAGGCTTCCTGCAAAACAATCCGCGTTTTTAAGCCCACCTTTTTACGGAACACGGTGAAAAACAAAATGGGCATCATCATAAAGCCTAGTCCGCCTAATTCAATTAATATGATAATGACTGCTTGCCCAAAGAAATTCCAATGTTCAATGGTGGTCAAAGTGGTTAATCCAGTGACACAGGTTGCTGATGTAGCAGTAAACAGTGCATCAATAAAACTAGTGGCTTCGCCAGAATTGCTGCTGATAGGCAGCGACAGCAAAATAGCCCCCATTAGAATTACCAGTGCAAAGCCCAAGGCTAAAAACTGTAAGGGATGTAATCTGAATTTACGTAAGGTATTTTTTATCTCCATGGTCTCTTCCTAAAAAAGGGCACCACTTAAGTGGCACCCATATTTTTTACTTTAATCATGCGGGTAACTTCCGCACGTTCGTTTTCTTCCAACTTCATCTTGATGAAGTAAATTGTTTCCTCCATTTGAGGAATGGTCATGTATTCCAGGGCATTCACCCGGCGTCGTGTCTTTTCGATTTCCTTGGCCATTAGTTGGCAGGTTTTTTCGATTTCCGTCAACTCCAAAAGCTTCGGTAAAATGCTGGTAAAGCGGTCAATTGACTGATCCAGTTCTTCATTGGAATTCAAAAAACCGTATTCCAAAGGATCTTCGGATAAGTTGGTATCATGTTGAAAATTCATGACGGGTACTTTTACGCTCATCACGTCTTTTTCAATCACGTCTAAATCAACTTTTTCTTTTGGCACTGCCAAAAGTTCGTCAATGTACTTATTATTCAGCATCGCATCAGCTAGAACGAAGGCGCTCATGGCTGATTGCAATTCTTCTTCTACCTCGGCACGCAATACATTATTCTTTCGGATCAACAAGATAAAACGACGCATCAATTCATCTTGCTTATCTTTTAAGAGTTTATGACCTCTCGTCGCAGTTGTCAACTGCTTTTTTAAACGAGTCAACTCCATCCGGGTTGGATTTACATTTAATTTTGCCATAAGTCAGATCAAACTCCTTTTGACAAGTGTTCATCCAGCATATCATCTTTGATCCGTTTCAGCTCTGTCCGTGGCAGCATCGACAATAATTCCCAACCTAGTTCTAAGGTTTCAAAAATCGTCCGATTGGTATAGAAACCTTGGTTGACGTATTCATTTTCAAAACGATCCGCAAATTTCGCGTAGATTTTATCCACGTCAGATAAGGCAGAATCCCCTAAAACGACAGCTAATTCCTTTGCCTGTTTTCCTTGCGCATAAGCCGAGAACAATTGGTTCATTGTTGGCGCGTGGTCATTCCGAGTTTTACCTTCACCGGTTCCTTTATCCTTCAAACGAGAAAGTGACGGCAATACATCGATCGGCGGTTGAATCCCGCTTTTATCCAAGCTGCGGGACAAAATAATCTGTCCTTCAGTGATATACCCGGTTAAATCGGGGATTGGATGAGTGATGTCGCCTTCTGGCATGGTCAGAATCGGAATTTGGGTTACAGAACCTTTTAAGCCGCGAATTCTTCCGGCACGTTCGTACAAAGTAGCCAAGTTAGTGTACAAATAACCTGGATAACCACGACGTCCGGGAACTTCCCGACGTGCAGCTGAAATTTCCCGCAAGGCTTCACAATAGTTGGTCATGTCTGTCATGATAACTAAAACGTGCATGCCTTTTTCGTAGGCTAGGTACTCAGCGGCTGTCAGTGCCATTCTTGGCGTTGCAATCCGTTCAATCGCGGGATCATTGGCTAAGTTCATGAAAACGACTGAGCGGTCAATCGCGCCGGTTTGACGGAAGTCTTCCATGAAGAATTCGGCTTCTTCAAAGGTGATTCCGATCCCAGCAAATACGACCGCAAAATCATCATCGGAGTTCAATACGTTGGCTTGACGAGCAATTTGAGCAGCAAGTTCTTTATGAGGCAAACCTGAGCCAGAGAATACCGGCAGTTTTTGTCCCCGAACTAAGGTGTTCAAGTGATCGATAGCGGAAATCCCAGTTTGAATAAATTCATCGGGGTAATCCCGTGACACAGGATTGATTACTTCCCCGTTGATATCGACTTTTTTCTCTGCCAAAATTTCTGGGCCGTTGTCTTTGGGACGACCTAAGCCATCGAATACTCGACCGATCATGTCTTCAGAAACACCCAATTCTAGTGGATGTCCCAAGAAACGGGCGGTTGAATCTCGTAAGTTGATACCGCTAGTTCCTTCAAAGATCTGAACCAAGGCTTTATCTTCGTTAACTTCCAGTACTTGTCCCCGACGAATTTCGCCGTTGCTCATGCGAACTTCTAACAGTTCTTCGTATTTAATGCCCTGGACTTTGTCCACTGCCATCAAAGGACCAACCACTTCGCTGATTGTACGATATTCTTTAATCATTGGTCATTCCTCCTTCAGCAATAATCGCCTGGATTTCCAAGGTGATATCTTGATTGATTTGATCCAGTAATTCTAATTCTGTTTCTGGAATGTATTTACTCCGGGCAATTCGGTCCCGCAGCGTGACGGTGCCATCTATTATTTCTTTCAAGTAAGCCCCTAATTCCAGCGCACGTTGGCCTTCTTTATTAAAGGTCAAAATGTTGTTTAACATTTTAAATTGTTTCTCTCTTGAAGTGAAGGTATCCACATCGTCAAAGGCATTTTGCTGCAAATAGTCTTCACGAATTTGCTTTGCGACTTCCAACGTCAAACGGTCTTTTTCAGATAAAGAATCAATTCCGACTAAACGAACGATTTCGCTTAGCTGTGATTCTTCCTGCAGGATACGCATGCCTTCAGTTACCATAGCTGACCAATCACTTTGCAACGCATTGTCTAGGAATTTCCCGACTTCGCCTGAATAAAGTGAGTAACTGATTAACCAGTCAACCGATGGGAAGTGACGTTGCTGGGCCAATGTCGCGCTTAGACCCCAATAGACTTTTACTACTCGCAAGGTATTTTGAGTAACCGGCTCAGAAGTATCCCCACCAGATGGCGATACCGCACTGATGGCCGTAATTGAACCTTCACGATTGCCGGCACCTAACGTTAACACGCGGCCAGCACGTTCATAGTACTCGGCTAGACGGCTTCCAAGGTAAGCTGGATAACCTTCGTCCCCTGGCATTTCTTCCAAACGTCCACTCATTTCCCGCAAAGCTTCCGCCCAACGTGAAGTAGAGTCCGCCATGATGGCAATGTTGTAGCCCATGTCACGGAAGTATTCCGCAATGGTGATTCCGGTGTAAATAGACGCTTCCCGCGCCGCAACCGGCATGTTGGAAGTGTTGGCAATTAGAATGGTCCGCTTCATTAATGATTCCCCAGTTTTAGGGTCAATCAATTCAGGGAACTCATTCAGTACATCGGTCATTTCATTTCCCCGTTCGCCGCAACCTACGTAAACAACCAAGTCAACGTCGGCCCATTTAGCGATTTGGTGCTGTACTACTGTTTTACCAGCTCCAAAAGGTCCCGGAACAGCCGCAGCTCCACCCTTAACCACTGGGAAGAAGGTATCAATAACCCGTTGACCAGTAATCATTGGTGCTTCAGGATTTAATTTTTCTTTAACCGGACGTCCGCGACGAACCGGCCATTTTTGCAGCATGGTGAATTCTTTGTCGCCGTCTGCTGTTTCCAAGACGTAGACCGTATCATCAATGGTAAATTCACCAGAGACAACTGTCTTCACTTTGCCGCTGACACCAAAAGGTACCATAATTTTATGATTGATTACTTTAGTTTCTTGCACTGTACCGATAATGTCTCCAGCCGATACTTCAGTACCCACTTCGACAACTGCCTCAAACCACCATTTCTTTTCGTGATCCAATGCTGGCAGCTGCACGCCGCGAGTTAAGAAATTACTTTGAGTAACTTCCTTGAAGGTATCTAATGGACGTTGAATCCCATCGAACATTTGCGAAACAATTCCTGGCCCCAGTTCAACTGACAAAGCTTCCCCAGTTGTTTTAACTGGTTCCCCTGGTCCTATTCCGGCTGTTTCTTCATACACCTGAATCGAAGCAACATCGCCGCGCATTTCAATAATTTCACCGATAACCCCTAAATCGCCGACATAACAAATATCTTGAATGGCAGCTTCGGCCATGTTTTCGGCCATAACTAAGGGTCCGGAAACTTTGATAATTTTTCCTTCTTGCAAATTAATTGCTCCTTTATAAAATATTCTGTCCAACCGCTCGTTCCACTTGGTCCTGAATCATTTGCTTGCCGATGCCTAGTGATCCTTGATGACTAGGTATTAAGACAATTGCCGGAATCAGTTCCTCTTCGTAACGCTTAATCGTATCTGGAACCAGCTTCGCGTATTGTTCAGTGATGTAGATGACTCCATATTTTTCCCGAGCCATTTCTTCGATGATCCGCCGAATTTCATTGGCCTGCTTGGTTACCCGAACATCAAAGTTAAAGAGTTTAAAAGGAAGGACAGAATCTTTGTCCCCAATCGCACCGATTTTATGCGTCATAGGTTTCTCGCATCCTTTCTCTTAACTGTTCTGCAGAAATCCCAACTCGTTTGCCAACGATAATCAGTCGCAAATTCTTGATTTCTACTTGTTTAGCATTTAATAAAGACAACAATGGTAATGGGCCAAACGCTTGTACCTTTGCGCGATCGAAGCGGCGAGTTAAATAATTATCCCGAATTCTTTCCAATTGGGCTAAATCGAGTTCACCGTCGTTGATCAGTGGCGCGACCACATCGGCATAATCCGTCGTTAAAAGGAATTCAGTGAATTTACCCATCGATTCTTCCACTACATTCAGCAGATCTTCTTTGGGAATACTGCCTTGACTGGAAAGTACAGTGGTCATAAAGTTTTTACTGCGCTTTTGGTTAATGCCGCGGCCGGCCATGACAATATTGGTGAAATCAATAAAGCTGATGATTTCCTCCAATAAGTCCGGTGATTGTAAGCTTTCGCCCAAGGCCCGCATGCTGCGCAAGTAGTCCCGATCATAAATAATGTCAATTCCCTGCAGACTGTTGGATTCAGCAAAATGATCCTTTACCTCTTGAATACTTGCCAAGATGTTTTCCGGCAGCTCGCTAGCCGCCCCGGTTTTCACCGCACTTTTGATTTGATCCAGCGAGTAAAAACCATCATAAATGTACAAGTCATCAAAATCTTCGTCTAACAATTCCGCTTTGGTCATCGCCTTTAAATTATGAAAGGTGGAACGCATCGTATAAGCCCAAACTATTTTTGGTTCAGGAGCTAAGACAGCTAATTCTTCAATTAACTTGCGCTGCTCAGCTGCAAATCCTTCTTCAAAGTTATCTTCAAAATTGTCATTGATGTATTCACTGTAAACTGTTGTTTTTAACAGCTCGCCAACTTCTTCTATATCTTTGGCTTGAATCAAACGCTCCATCAATTCGGCAGGAATCAACTCTAATTCTTTCAAGCGAATCAGCGGATTTAGTTCATGATAACTATATGGTTTCATTTAAATCCCCCTATGCGAAAAATTCCTGTGCCAATTCATAACTCATCTCAGATTGAATATCTTGAACTAATGTCCGGAATAAGAAATTGTACTGTACCCCATGATCATTAATTAAAAATCCTGCCTGATTGTTTACTACTTCAGTACTGGCCTTCAATTGGAAGGGCAGCACTTTATTTTGGGCAGCGATCCATTCACTAGTAAAAGCCTCTTGCGATTTTTCACCGCAGACAAAGGTTAATTCACCTTTTAGGTCCTTTAAGTCAGCAAGTGCTTGTTCCGCAAATTCCTGCTGTACTTCTGGCGTCCAGCTTTCCATCGCTTCCACCGCATCCTCAAATAAAAGCTCTAAAAAGGTTTGCTTTTGATTTAAGGTCATTTGCTTGGTTTCGACTTGCTGACGATTGGACAGCTGTTTGTACTTTTGATCGACTGCTTGTAAGCTTTTTTGCAGGCGTTGTTCATGCTCTGCTTCGATTTCAGTCAAACCGGCTTGATGTTCCTGCTCAATTCGCTGCTTCTCTTTTGTTTCCAGCGCTTGTCGTTCAGCTGCAGCTTGCTCATTCAGTTGCTGAATGATCTTTTCAATTGCTTCCATAGTCAACGACTCCTTATACTTGTCCTACAAGTAAGAATGAGATAACGAAGCCTAAAATGGCATAAGTTTCTACCATCGCAGCAAAGATGATCCCTTTAGTAGCGTGTTCTGGTTTTTTCGCTAAGATTTGGATACCGGCAGCCGCTACTTTACCTTGGGCAATCCCTGAGAATAAACCAGTGAAAGCAATCGGTAGTGAAGCGCCGAAGTAACCTAAGCCGTCGATCATTGTCAAGTCACCTGAAGACATGTTAGTGAAGATCAAGAAGGCGATAACGAAGCCGTACAATCCTTGCGTACCTGGTAGCAATTGAAGAATCAACGCTTGACCAAATTTTTCTGGTTGACTAGTAGTTAAAGCCGCAGCCGCTTCCCCGGTCATCCCTACCCCTTTTGAAGATCCGATACCTGAAAAGATTGTTGCTGTTGCCATCCCTAAAATTGCGAAAAGAATTCCGCCGCCATTGTTAATTAAGTAATCTACCATTGTTAAAAATCCTCCAATTATTTTTCTTTTTGTTCAATGTTTACATATTTTTCTTCTGTTTTCAAAGGTGCGAAGGGTCTTCCGCCGCCTTGATAAAACTTGCCGAAAAATTCGACATATTGCAAACGTGCACCATGCACGTAGGCAGACAATAATGATAAGAAAATGTTCAAGCCATGCAGGGCCAGCATTAACAGAATCCCCACTGAGAAACGGGCGATTGGCGGCATGAAGCCTACCAGCATGTTAAAGGCTGCGGCGATACTTCCGCCGGAAATCCCTAAGGCCATCAACCGTGTGTAACTAACTAAGTCACCGATATATCCGGTAATCCCATATAAATTGTAAGCACCTCTAGCCAAACCTTTGACTTTGGACGCTGATTGCAGCATCGGGATAAACACAATTGCTAACGCGCTTAACACCGCAATCGCAACCCCGGCAATCATTAAGCCTTGATTGTTTAGCAGCATTTGTCCGCCAGCAGCTAAGATGATCCCGACAAAGACTCCTTGCCAAGCAAAGCCGTCAGATACAGCACTTAAATAATCTTTGGCTTTGATATTTTCAGAAGCTGCCAGACCAAGTCCGACAAAGATCTGAATCACCCCGAAGACAATCGATAGAATCAAAATCGTAATGACATCATCACTGGTTGATAAAATCGGTTGATACGGTAAGGAAAAGCCAACAAAGGAATTATAAATCAATCCCCACAAAATCGTCGGAATCGACAATATTTGGAAAAAATACATAAAACGCGTCATGCCCCGCGGCAAGATTTTCGTTTTTAAGACGAAGGTAGTAGCGATCAGCATCATTGCGCCATACCCAACATCCGCCACCATCATGCCGAAGAAGACAAAGTAAAAGGGCACAAACCAAGGTGTTGGATCCAACTCATGATAATTAGGTAAACTATACATTTCCGTCAACATTTCAAAAGGTTGAACTAGTTTGTTGTTTTTCAGCTTGGTTGGAATCTCGGTGGCAATTTCATTTTCCGTCGGTTCTTCCAGCTCAAGATAGACATTTTCTTTCCCTACTAATTCAGAAATAAATTGCTGGAACTGTTCGCCGGCATCGGCTTCGATCCAGCCTTGAAGAACAAAGAGCTGATGGGTTCGGATGTAGGAATTCTGCACCATTAGACGATTTTTTCTGGCTAATAACGTTTCTTCTGCCCATTCCAGTTGTTCAACATTGACCCGTTTTTGACCAATACGAACAGCCATTTTCTTTTGATCCTCATATAGATTGTTCAGCTCTTTTGAGATTGCCTGCAACCGTTGTTTCGGCAATTCTTTGTAAGGATATTGATAGCGAACAACGCCAAACCGATTGATCTGTTCATTAATTAAGGCTTGATCAGCTTTTAGATAGACTAAACTAAAGCAAATTTCGGTTTGCCCTCGATAAAGCTCTTCTAAATAAATAGTTTCTCGTTGTTGAATATCTGACTTAAATTCTTCCCAAACAACTTCATCAACTGCCCCTAAAAACACATTGGTTTTGGCAGAAGCAAAGTTTGCCGGAATCACATCTAAATACTGCCAACGGGAAAGCTTGCTTTCTTCATCTGATAATTCGCGGATTTTTTCTAAATTACGATTGAAGCGATCCTCTAAAGATTGGACTTCATGTAGTTCTTTGGCAAATTCTGCTTCATCGAATTTTGCTTCCAGCTGCTGTAACGTCAAGTTTTTCCGTTGTAAATGGAAGCCCTTGTCTTTGCTGCTGCCGTGGTGATCGATAAAGCGAATCGCTTGTTCAAGTTCTTCAATTCTATAATTAATCGCTTGAACATTTTCTTGGTTGTTCTCAGGCTGGTAGTCGCCGAAAAAGGTTTCCACCCACTGATTGCTTTCGGTGGCTTGAAACACATCACGAACCTCTACCTCTTGAAATCCCTGAACAGCCTTTAAAATTTCTTCGCTTTTACTGCCCTCAGCAATCAAGGTCAGTTTTTTCATTTTACTGACTGCCATATTGTGCAATCACCCTCTCGATAATTTTTTGCACAGCAGTTTCCTTTAAGCGCTCGTAATTTGCCTGCATCTGCTTTTTCGCTGCAGCCGCATCTTTTTTCAGCGCTTGATCTTCTTGCTCTAGGTTTAAGCGTAAAGAATCTTCACGTTCGGCAATGATTTTAGCCGACTCCTCTTGAAGCTGCTTTTTCTTTTCTTGAACAATTTGCCGCTGTTCACTTTCTTTTTGCTGCAATGTTTCTTGCAGTTGCTGCTTCAACTGTTCGTTCGTCGTTTCAGCTTCTTTAATTTGCTGCAAAGCCTCTAACATTCAAGCCCCTCCTTCAATTGAAAATAAAAATGGGCGCAAGCATCCAGGGAGTTCTTCTCACCCCTTGAAGAACAGATCCTTGAAGCTTGCGCCCAACCATTTAAAAGTATACAACTTTGAGTATAACAGAAATTTTTTCTAAAAAAAAGCTAATTTTTCTCTATGTTAGGTATTTTAACATACGTTTCATCAAAGGGATCAAAACAGGAAATCGTTTGCATTTCAAATCGGCTTTCGTTTATTGTTTTTTTAAACTTGATTTTATCGTTAACGCCGGCAGAAATTCAAGAACTCTTCAGAGATTACCGAAGCAGATTGCCTCTTATAGCTGATTATTTGATATCAATGGATTATTTTTGCCGCAGCTAATTGATATGTTATCCGACGTTTTTAATGTAGATTTCTTGCTTTCGTTTTCCGCTTATGTAAGAATAAATTATTATGAAAAAAGGAGATCATTTATGACCAGACCAATTATTGGTATTGCTGCCAATCAACACTATTTAAGTAATCAAGATTTTTTTAACCAGCCCTTTACATATACTCCACAGGGATTTGTTGACGGGATCCATCAAGCAGGAGGTTTGCCACTGTTATTACCGATCGGAAGTCCTGAACTGGCTGCTGAGTATGTTGAAGGAATCGATAAACTGCTGCTCCCTGGTGGACAGGATGTTAGCCCGTGTCTGTATGACCAAGAACCACGTCCTAAGCTGGGTGTCACTAGTATTGAACGGGACAGCTTTGAAACAGCCTTAATTAAGGAAGCAATCAAACAAGGCAAACCGATCCTGGCTGTTTGTCGGGGCTTCCAGCTGCTGAATGTGACTTTAGGTGGTACATTATATCAAGATCTGTCTGAATATGACGGTTGGCAAGTGAAGCACGACATGTATCCTACGCCGCCAGCCTTTGCTTTGCACTCAATCACGGTGAAGGGTGATTCAACCTTGGCACCATTGTTGGGAGAAAAAACGCAGGTCAATTCGTACCATCATCAAGCGATCAACCAACTAGCCGAAAGTTTAGTACCGATTGCCTGGTCGGAGGATCAAATCATTGAAGCGGTGGAAAGCCGTGAAGCCAATACGAAAATTTTAGGGGTTCAGTGGCATCCAGAATTAACTCATGGCACGGATCCGAAAGAACAAGGCTTGTTTGATTTCTTTGTTCAGTCATTTGAATAAGTACAAAACAAGGGCTGCCAGCGAAAATTTGCTGACAGCCCTTGTTTGCTAGAAATCAAAATTATCTGGATCTCCGCCTAAGCGTTCGTTGATATTCATTTCGTCGATTTGCTTCATTTCTTCTTCAGTTAACTCAAAATCGAAGACATCGAAGTTTTGCTGAATTCGATCCTCGTGTACGGATTTTGGAATGACAATGATGTCGCTTTGCAAATGCCAGCGAATAATCACTTGGGCGGCGGTCTTGCCATGGTTTTTACCAATTGCGACTAAGGTTTCATTTTCTAAAATCTTCCCTTGTCCTAGCGGCGACCAAGCTTCCACTGCAATTTCTTCTTTGGCTAAATATTCCCGAAGAGGAACTTGGGTTAAAGTTGGATGCAATTCAATTTGGTTCACCATTGGTTTGATTTTGGCCGTTTTCATCAGTTCTTCAAGATGGTGCTGGTGGAAGTTGGATACGCCGATTGCTTTGGCGCGGCCGCTTTCGTAAATTTCTTCCATTGCCCGCCAAGAGTCGTTGAACTTGCCTTCAACTGGCCAATGAATCAAATATAAATCCACATAGTCTAAGCCTAAGCGTTCCAGACTATCGTTAAAGGCTTTATGGGCTGATTCATAGCCTTGATCGCTGTTCCAAAGCTTAGTAGTGACAAACAAATCCTTGCGGTCAATACCGGATTCTTTAATGCCGCGACCAACACCGGCTTCGTTTTTGTAAATGGCCGCTGTATCAATTAAATGATAGCCCGCTTCAATTGCCCATTTCACAGCATCCGTAGCTACATTGTCTTCAACCCGCCATACACCTAAACCTAAACGGGGCATCTCGATACCATTCGCCAATTTCTTCATTTTGTCCATGTTCATTCCTCCCTTATTGCTTCATTTTGGAACTCTTTAGCGAATAGGTCAACTGTTTTGTTTATTTTTTGCGTTTTTCGTTACGCATAATCGATAACGACTGTTTCAAGGCGCTGAAGGTACCGCCTTCGCTGTAAACCAGCACGTTGGATTTGTATAATTGGGCTGAAAACAGGGTCAACACAATCGTTGTCACCAGCAACACTGCTAAGGATACCAATGCACCTGAAAAATGAACGGTGTTCGAGGCTAAGCGCAACGGCATACAATAGGAAGAAATGAATGGGATATAGGAAGCGACTTTAATAATCACATTGGTCGGGTCAGCCGCTCCTAAAAGCAAGCCTAGCATATACCCAATCATCGCTAAGTATGTGACTGGTTGAATTGCTTTGGCTGTATCCTCTGCTTTGTTTACTAAAGAGCCACACAGCGCCGACAGGACTGCATAAATGAAAATACCGATCAGCATAAAACCAACAATCACTAAAATATTTTTGCCCAGCAAGCTTTTAATGGAAACATTGTTTAAGAAGGACTTCACGATTGCCATGTCCTTAAATTGCTGGTAAGCGATAATCAAAGCAACTCCATAAATGGCTAGTTGGGTCAAAGCCACTAATAAAATTCCAAACAGCTTGCCATAGTAGTGAGTCTTCGCCTTCATACTGGAAAGCAGCACTTCCATAATCCGCGTGCCCTTCTCAGAAGCGATCTCCTGCGCGATGATTGAGGAGTAAGTAATAATGAAGACAAACATAATGATGGTGGTCAGAAAACTAAGAATCATCTGTACACCTGAATCCCCTTGATCACTTTCCATTTTCCCGTTCTCAAAATTCACCTTAATTGATTCAAAGGCAGCTGGCTCCATGACCTCCTGGACCTGTTCCGTCGTCAAAGACAGGCTGGCGGCCCGCACCCCTGACTGCATTTGATTCAAAACCTGCTGTATTTCCAGCTCAGTGCTGGTTCCCAGCGAAGAAGTACTGTATAGTTTACCCACCACATTTCCTTCGTCGGCCTCTAATTCCAAATAAGCATCGATGGTTTCGTCTTCCATTTGTTTCTGCGCTTCTTTTGCGTTGGCAATCGGCGTGAAGGTATAAGCGTCGGTTTCCACCTGTTCAAATTGCTGGCTGACGGTTGGTTGATTGGCCACAACTCCGATTTTACTAATGTCTGACATGTCGCCAAAGAAATATTGGGCCAAGTAGAAGATTCCCATCACTAA
Source organism: Candidatus Enterococcus moelleringii (assembly GCF_017377575.1). Taxonomy (GTDB): domain Bacteria; phylum Bacillota; class Bacilli; order Lactobacillales; family Enterococcaceae; genus Enterococcus_A; species Enterococcus_A moelleringii. Next base: position 88,663 of record NZ_JAFREM010000033.1, on the reverse strand, counting down.
AAAGGGCGCCAGGATCATAATCACAAAGGCTGCTGATTTTACGTTTTTCTTGTAGACATCTTTGATAATAATTCCTAATTTACTCATTTGGCTCACCGGCTTTCCATTTGAAAATTTCTTCGAGGGTTGGCGGCTGTTGGCTGAACATTGGAATGTAACCGCCGGCTGTTGCTGCCGCGAAGATTTGCTCCCCTACGGCTGGATCAGCCAAGGTCAAATCAAAGCTGCCATCTTCCCGCTGTTTCATATCGACAATTCCATCAAAGCTCTCCAGCTGTTCTTTGGTTAAAGGTGACGATAAATACAGTTTGGTACGGCCAAAGGATTCGCGAATGTCGCTGACTTTGCCGTTTAAAACTGCCTTGCCGTCCCGCAGCATAATCAAATGATCACAGATTTTTTCTACATTATCCATATTGTGACTGGAGAAAATGACACAGGAGCCTTTTTCCTTCAGCTCAATAATGCCGTTTTTCAACAGCTCCGCATTTACCGGATCCAGTCCGCTAAAGGGTTCATCCAAAATGACCAGCTTTGGCTCATGGATCAAGGTAGCGATCAGCTGAACTTTTTGCTGATTCCCTTTGGATAAGGACTTCACCTTGTCGGTTTTCTTGCCTTTAACTTGGAATTTTTCCATCCATTCGTCAATTTTTGGCGCAATTTCTTTGCGAGATTTCCCTCTTAAAGAGGCGAAGAACAGCAGCTGCTCTTCAATTGTGACCTTAGGATACAAGCCTCGTTCTTCCGGCAAGTAGCCGATCACATCGTAATCTTTTTCTTTAATGGGATGACCGTTCCACGTAACTGTTCCCGAATCGTTGGTTAGAAAGTCCAGGATTAGCCGGAAGGTGGTGGTTTTCCCCGCGCCATTTTGTCCGATCAGCCCTAAAATCTTGCCGTCTTCAATCGTGAAGGACAAATCATCCAGTGCTTTAAAGCTTCCAAAGGTTTTAGTCAAATTCTCTACGGTTAACATTTTTCACATCTCTTTTCTTTAGCTTTTCTTCTTATAATATAGATAGCCGATTGCATAGGTGAGGATAAAAACAAATAACAACCCCGCCGACAGCTGCGTCATTAATGGATGCACAAAGCTGCCTACGACACTTAAAATGATTAAACAAATATTCAACATATAAGCGGCTAACCGACTGGACCGGTTAATAATCTCTTGATTGCGCTCGTCCATCACGGCAATACGCTGTTTCCGTAAAAGCTGCGGCTGGTTCATGACTCGACGATTTCTCACGATATAAACGATCAGTATCAGCGTCAACGTGGTGAACATGCCGGTTAAGAAATCTACGGTATGACTGCTGACTTTTATTTCCAGCCAGTTGGTGCCGGCATAAAGGAACAAGAGACACAGAACAACAAAAATAATAGCGGCGATATACCAAAGATTTTTTCGTTTTAAACGATTGAAATAGTGTTGATCTGCTTTTGACAACGTACTCATCCTTCATCCTCCTCATCAAAAATAAAAATTTCTTCAATAGTTGAATCAAAAAATTTGGCGATTTTGTGGGCCAAAATCAAGGAAGCATTGTAGCGGCCATTTTCTAAGGAAATAATGGTTTGCCTGGTGACTTCTAAATGATCCGCCAGTTCACTTTGGGTCATTTTTCGTGCTTTGCGGAGTTCCTGTATTCGAGTGTGCAAATGATCCCCTCCAATGTATAGTCTCCTTTACATTTATTGATAAAAGTATAGCACGCTTTACTTAACGTGTAAAGCGTGCTATACATTCTTTTCTTCATGCAATTGTTTATAAACGTTTTCCGCGACATTTTTCGGTAATCCGATGCTTTGCAATTCCTCTACCGAAGCAGCTTGGATGTTTTTCAGTGATTTAAATTCCTTCAACAGTGTTTTCTTGCGTTTTGGCCCTAAGCCTTCGATGCTGTCCAGCTTGGAAGCAAAACTATTTTTGCTGCGTAATTGGCGATGGAAGGTAATCGCAAAGCGATGGACTTCATCTTGAATCCGCTGCAGCAGGAAAAATTCCTGGGAGTTTCGTTCTAGAGGAATTCTTGCTAAATCGGGACCAAATAATAATTCGCTGGTTTTATGCTTATCGTCCTTGGCTAAGCCGGCAATTGGAATGTCTAAGCCTAGTTGGTTATCCAGCACATCCTTGGCGGCATCCACTTGACCTTTCCCACCATCAATCACGATCAAATCTGGAAACGGCAAATTTTCCTTCAACACCCGTGAGTAGCGGCGGTAAATTACTTCCCGCATCGATGCGTAATCATCGGGACCTTTAACGGTTTTGATTTTGTATTTGCGGTATTCCTTTTTGGCAGGGCGGCCATCGATAAAGACCACCATCGCTGAAACGGGATCGGTTCCCATGATATTCGAGTTATCGAAGGCTTCAATCCGAATTGGTTCCGGGATATTCATGGCATTGCCGAGGCGTTCCACTGCACCAATTGTTCGGGCTTCGTTGCGTTCAATCAAATCGAATTTTTCATTTAAAGCGACATGAGCATTTTTACCGGCCAATTTGACTAGTTTTTTCTTTTCCCCACGTTGCGGTTGTAACACCTTCGTAGAAAGCATTGCCTCAACACTGGACTTGTCGATGTCATCAGGGATCAGTACTTCTTTTGGCACAAAGTGTTCATTCTCTTGATAGAACTGACCGATATAGGTTAAGAAATCCTCCGGCGCTTCGTTGTAAAACGGAAACATCGAGACATCCCGTTCGATCAATTTTCCTTGGCGAACAAAGAAGACCTGTACACACATCCAGCCTTTGTCGGTAGCATAACCAAACACATCACGATCCACTAGATCGGCATTGGTCATTTTCTGCTTGGTCATCACGGTTTCAATCGCTTTGATTTGGTCGCGGTATTCACCGGCTTTTTCAAACTCCATGTTTTCGGCAGCCGTCGCCATTTTCTTTTCCAAAACTTCTTGGACTTCGGCATGACCGCCGTTTAAAAAGCGTTTGATTTCGTTAACCATCATCTTGTAGCGAACACTGGGGATAACAAAGACACAAGGTGCCAAGCATTGCCCCATATGATAATAGAGACAAACCTCTTTCGGCAGAACCTTGCACTTACGCAATGGGAATAAGCGATCCAGCAACCGTTTCGTTTCATTCGCTGCCCGGACATCGGGATAAGGGCCAAAGTACAAGGCTTTATCCTTCAAAACCTTCCGGGTAATTAACAGACGAGGAAATTCCTCATTGGTAATTTTGATAAAAGGATAAGTTTTGTCATCCTTCAACATGATGTTGTATTTCGGATCATTCTTTTTGATCAGATTGATTTCCAAAAGCAGCGCTTCGATATCGGATTCAGTCACAATGTATTCGAAGTCTTCAATCTCGCTCACCAAACGTTCAGTTTTGGTATCATGGCTGCCGGTAAAATAAGAACGCACCCGATTTTTCAAAATTTTGGCTTTCCCTACATAAATAATCGTGCCGTTTTTATCCTTCATCAAGTAACAGCCCGGCTGATCAGGAAGCAAGGCCAACTTATTTTTTATTCGTTCGTTCATTCCAAGACTCCCTTCACGCAATTTTTAAACAGACAAAAAGCTGGACAAAATGCCCAGCTCGATTGCTTACATATGAGCGCTGATTAACTCTTGCAATTGATCTTTTGTATGAACACCGATCACTTTATCCACGACTTGTCCGTCTTTTTTCAATAGAAGTGTTGGGATGCTCATGATACCGAATGATGCCGGTGTTTCTGGATTTTCGTCTACATCCATCTTCACGATCTTCAATTCAGTTTCATCGTATTCTTCGCTTAATTGGTCTAAGATTGGCGCTTGCATGCGACATGGTCCACACCAAGTTGCCCAAAAATCAACAAGGACTAAGCCTTCGTCAGTTTCTTCATTAAATGTTGTATCTGTTACTACTTGTGACATGGTATCCCTCCTCAATTTTGTACTCAAATTATAGCATGCTATCGGGCGCAATGCTATTGTTCTGCTTACACTTGTAAACATTACTTAAAGGTTACGACGGTTACGCCATTGCCGCCTTCATTCGGCGCAGCAAATTCGTAGCTTTTCACGTTGCGGTGGCCCTTCAAATAATCGGTGATTCCTTTTCGCAATACTCCGGTGCCCTTACCATGGACAATTCGGACTTGCGCATAATTTGCCAGCAGTGCGGCGTCAATATACTGATCCACTTCCGCCAACGCTTCTTCATAACGTTTGCCGCGAAGATCTAATTCAGCCTTCACTTGTGAACCGGCTCCCCGCTGCACACCCGTGATCACCCGCTGCTGCGGCTCTTCAATTGGCGCCGTTAAGGTCATATCCTCTTCGGAAATCGTCATCTTCAAGATCCCGATCTGTACTTGCCAGTCGCTGTTGCCCATTTTCTTCAGCAAGGTGCCCCGCTGACCATAAGTTTCAACAATGACTTCGTCGCCTTCTTTAAATTGCTTTTTGGCTTTGGCTTTTTGCAATACTTTATTTTTCTTCAGCTGTTCGTCTTGCTTCAAGTCTTCCAGCTGCGTTCTCGCATCGATCAATTGATGCTCTTTGACATTGCCTTGACCAGATAGCTGCAGCTGGCGAATATCCTTGATGATCTTCTCGGCTTCTTCTTGGGCTTCCTGCACTAATTGGTTAGCTTGCTTACGAGCCTTTTCCATTTCCTTTTCCCGTTCGTCAAAGAAATAGCTGTAGGCATTCTTCAAATCGCGATACAAAGTCTCGGATTCATCCACGTAATGACGAACTTCGTGATACTCGGTTTCCGTCATTTTCCGTTGGTTTTCCAGATCGGCAATCATGTCGTTCAAATCTTGACTTTCGTCATCAATAATTTGTTTGGCACTATCAATCACCGTCGCATCTAAACCTAAACGGCGGGAAATCTCAAAGGCATTACTGCGGCCCGGTACGCCGATCAACAAGCGATAGGTTGGACTTAAGGTATCTACGTCAAACTCCATGCTGGCATTAATCGTGTTCGGACGATTGTAGCCGTAAATTTTCAACTCCGGATAATGGGTGGTTGCCATCACATAAGAAGATTTCTCTCCAACGGCATCCAGAATCGCAATGGCCAAAGCTGCCCCTTCTTGCGGATCGGTTCCGGCCCCCAACTCATCAAACAGCACGAGGCTGCGGTCATTAATTTTATCTAAGATCGAAACGATATTAGTCATATGAGAAGAGAAAGTCGATAAGCTTTGTTCGATTGACTGTTCATCACCAATATCGGCAAAAACTTCCTCAAAAATCCCCATGCGGCTTTCTTCACCCACCGGCAATGGAAAACCAGCTTGACCCATCAGCTGTAAAATCCCCAGCGTTTTCAAGGTAATGGTTTTACCCCCGGTATTCGGACCGGTAATCACAATGGCTTGGTAATCTTCGCCAATCATGATGTCATTGGGCACCGCATTGTCTTGATTCAATAACGGATGGCGAGCTTGCTTGAAGAACACCTGGTTCTCTTCACTTAAGTCAGGCACGACAGCCTTCAACTCTTTGGCAAAACGAGCCTTAGCATTCATTAAATCAAAACGCCCCAGTACGTAAGCGTTGTGTAAAATTTCCCGGCGATACGGTACCAGCTCAGCAGACAGCTCGGATAAAATCCGCTCAATTTCCGTCCGTTCCGAAATTTGCTGCTGGCGCAGACGATTGTTTAATTCCACCACTTGTTTGGGTTCAATAAATAAGGTTTGTCCCGAAGCACTTTGATCGTGGACAACGCCGCCAAATACCCCGCGGTACTCTTGTTTTACCGGAATTACATAACGATCATTACGCATGGTAATGATTGCATCGCTTAAGTATTTTGCGTTTTTCCCCCGAACCAAACCATCCAATTGCTCGCGAATGTTTTGTTCACTGCGGCGAATTTGACTGCGAATGGTACGCAGCTCTGGTGAAGCTTCATCTCGAATGCGGCCGTCTTCTTCCACCGAGCGACGCAAGCGGCCGCTTAATTCCGGCAATGTGACTAATTGATCTTCCCAGAAGTATAGGCGGGAAAATTCTAAGTCACTATCTTTTAAATCATCAATAAAGCGGGTCATTTCACTAGTCGTCGATAACACCCGAGCGACTTCCGCCAATTCCAATCCGTTCAAATTCGCGCCAATTTCAATTCGCTTCATATGAGGATTGATGTTCATCAGCTTCGGTACCGGCAGTCCTCCCCGCAGACGTAAAACTTTCATTCCGTCTTCGGATTCCTCCAACCAGGCCTGAATAGTATCCTTGTCACTAGAAGGTGCCAGCTGAGTTAACTCATCATTTCCTTGTGCAGTTGCCAAATATTGCGCAACCATCGTTTTTACATCATCAAATCCCAAAGTCTCTAGAATTCGTTCATTCATTGTTTTCACCTTCTACATAAGAAATAAACCGAAACCCTAAAGTCTCGGTTTTTAAATTTGTCCAATAATTCTTGTTACCCACAAATTATCAAAAGCGCCACTTAAGAATAGCGAATAATCGATGATAAAGCGAGCAACCGCACTTCCTGAAATCGCATTTTGGACCAATGCCATCGGAACAAAGCTAGCCAGCTTTAATAATAAGAAGACTGCGCTATAGGCTATCACAAATGCGACCACTCCGGCAACTATCCCGTCGAATCGCGGCACTAATACGAGATAGAGCAAGTTTCTAAAAAATATGGCTAGGAAATGGGTGATCAGCCAACCGAAAAATAGAATCACGATGAAGGCAAAGCCGGCATAAAAGGCTTGATCCAAATTGAATCCCTGTTCAATTGAGTAATACACCATATTCGATTCACTAGTTACTGAAGGATAGGGAACGAACAATTGCAGGCTTTCACCTAATCCTTGATAAAAGACTAAAGCCACAATAAACGAAATCACGTAGCCCACGGTAAAAAACAATTGATAGGCGGTTCCCCTGCGGTAACCGGCATAAAAAGAAAGAATAAAGACAATTAAGATAAATAGCGTTAGCATGGTTTTCCTCACTTATTTGCAGCACGTTTTTGAATTTCACGCTTGCGATTTTCGTTTACTACCTGTTGCGCTTCCACATGATTGCGAATTTGCGCGTTGTTCTGCCCATTTTGTTGCATAATCGATTTTGCTTCTGCTTCAATGGCTTCGATTTTTTTGATCTTATTTTCAAGCTCGACCGAACGAGCTGCACGCCGTTTTAAATCAGCTTGGTGTTTCTTCAGCTGCAAAAGCTCCTCCTGCTTTTTCACCTGATCGGAAACCGCATTAATTGCTAATAGGATCGCCGCTTTTTCCGCTGTAATCTCCGGTGACAAATCTTTGATTTCATTCAATTGTTCGTTGACCAAGGCCAGCACCATATCCATATGTTGCTTGGTTTCTTGACCGATGATAGTATATGTCTGTCCAGCTACGGTTGCTTTGTATCTATTTTGAGCCATGCGGAATTTCCCTCCTTACATTATCGTTGAAAAAACTCTAGTTTATTATATGCTAAAATAGGGCGATTTTACAACTTTCATCAAAGAAAAGTCCAGTAAATTAAAGAAAAGAGAAAATCTTATGAGTTCATGTGTTTTAAAACTATCAAAAATACAGCTGAAAAAGCTCCAAGAACACTACCAAAATGACCTGCTAAAAAAGAACATTCCTTATAGTGAATTTTCGGCTAAAAAAAACGGCGTCAGTATTACCGCCTACACTTCCGGCAAAGTTGTATTCCAAGGAAAAGACGCTGAAGCAGAAGCCAGCAAATGGGGCTCCATTGCTGAGACACCTAAAAAGAAAAGCGGCACTACGCTTCCTGCTGGCTTCGCTCAACTATCAGTAATCGGCAGCGACGAAGTGGGCAACGGCAGCTATTTCGGCCCCTTATGTGTCTGCGCCGCTTATGCTGAAAAAGAGCATTTGGCGGAATTGAATCGCATTGGAGTTAAGGATTCAAAAATGTTAACCGATCCCCAGATTCGTCAAATAGCCGAAATCCTTAAAGAATTAATCCCTTATAAACTGCTGGTTGTAACGCCTAAAAAATACAACGAGATCCAACCGAAATACAACGCGGTTCACATGAAAGTCGCGCTGCATAATCAGGCGATTTCTTTGCTTTTGGCACAGATTTCACCGCAAAAACCGGAGGCCATCTTAATTGACCAATTTACACCGCCGGCTAACTACCAAAAGTATGTCAAAAGCGAAGTTCGTCAAGTGAAGGAGCCGATTTATTTCACAACCAAAGGGGAACAATATCATTTGGCTGTAGCAGCCGCTTCCATTATTAGCCGCGCCAGCTTTTTGGAAGAATTGGATCAGGCTTCCCAAGCGTTGGGAATCAAGGTGCCTTCTGGTGCCGGCGCCCCTTCTGATAAAGCCGCAGCCGCCTTACTAAAACGCGGCGGAATCCAGCTGTTAAGCAATTACGCTAAGCTGCATTTTGCCAATACCGAAAAAGCCCAAAAATTGCTGTAGAAAACGGAGGCCCCTTATAGGACCTCCGTTCTCACCTTAAATATAATGGTTTTCTCTTAATTTCGCCTGTGTAATGTCGGCCACTGTCTGAGTACCCGCTAACTGCATGACCATTTCCAATTCATTTTGGAAAAATTCAAAGACCTGTTTAACTCCTGTTGCCCCGCCCAGAGCCAAGCCGTAAATTGCTGGGCGACCGATCGCTACTAGGTCAGCCCCTGAAGCAATGGCTTTGAAGACATGCTGTCCGCGGCGAACTCCGCTGTCGAAGATAATCGGTACTCGTTTGTCCACTGCTCGAGCCACATATTGCAGTGAATCAAAAGTAGCCGGTCCACCATCCAATTGACGACCACCGTGGTTAGACACCCAAATACCATTGGCGCCAGCCGATAGTGCCCGCTCCACATCTTCTTCTGATTGAATGCCTTTTACGAAGACTGGCAATGAGGAATTTTTAGCAATAAATTCCACATCTCTAGGGCTGAGTTTTTGCTTGGACGATCCATAGACCGCGTCCATCGTTTGACCCACACCGGATTGATAAGCTTGCACGATCGGCATTGGCAAAGGAAAAGTAAAGCCGTTGCGTTTGTCGGTTTCCCGATTACCGCCAACTGTCGCGTCAGCAGTTAAGATGATTGCCTTGGCCCCGCTAGCTTTGGCTTGCGCAAGAATATCGATATTGATCCCATCATCCTTACTCATATATAGTTGGAACCACTGGCAAGCTTCAGGGCCCGCGGCTTCCCGAATCTCCGCAATCGTTCTGGAAGCATAGGAGCTGATAGAAAAAATTGAACCAAAATCAGCCACTCCCTTAGCCGTAGCCTCCTCACCTTTCATATTGGCTAATCCATGAGCAGCAATCGGAGCCATAATAATCGGAGCCCGCAGCTTTTCATCCATGAAAGTCACCTCAGTCGTCGGCAACTCTACATCCTTTAACACATGTGGAATAATCAGCTGATGGTCAAAGGCCCGTTCATTCTCCCGATACGTAAAAATGTCCCCGGCCCCACTGTTAATATAGCCGTAGCCACCTTTCGGAATGACCTCTTTGGCCATTTCTTCTAAATCGTACATATTGATAAAATCAATCGGTCCTTCGGCATTGCTGGTTTTATAGTCAGTTGTCATTTGCATTCATCCTTCCATTAAAAACGTTTACATCTTTATCCTACTCTTCTCATTCATTCTGAACAAAAATATTGCCTAGTGAACAGCCAATACTTGAATCAGAATGAAAAGTCTTTTCCCATTTAGTTGGAAAAGAACGTTGTGAAATCCTGATTTGTCGTTTAAACTAAACAAAATAGAGGTAAAAAAATTGCAGTCTAATCATCAGCTTGCCCGTAAAATTATTTATACCAGCAGACAGCAAGAAGCGGGCCTTCAAGAACTGTTAAAAGACCTCGATTTGGAACTGATTCAGATTGAGATCTTGGACTATCTGGCTCTTCATCCAGGAACGATCCAAAAAAGCTTAAAGGATTATTTTGGGAGAACCCTTCAAAATCCGTTAGTAATCCTAGAGAAAAAAGGACTGATTTACCGAAAATCAGCGCTTACTGACATCCGTCATAAACGCATATTTTTAACTAAGCAAGGTGAAAATGAACTCGAAAAAGTCCATAACTATTACGATCAGATGGAGCAAAAGGTGCAACGAAGCTTAACATTCGAGGAGCGGACTACCTTATTCCAACTGCTGGATAAAGTGCAAAAAGGACTGGAGCGTTAGCAATGAATTCTTGTTGTCCTCATCCATATGGAATACGTCACCTTTAGTCATCAAAATGATTGGGATATCTGAAAAGGAAGGATGAAAAAATGAAGATTGGGATTATTTACTTTACACACGGTGGGCACACCAAGGAGAAGGCTGAAGAGATTGCTGCTGGAATTGAATCAAAAGGCGTTGAAGTCCGCCTGTTTTCCTTGGACGATGAGTTAGATACGGATTATCTAAACGAATGTGCTGGGATTATATTCGGCACGCCAACTTATGTCGCAACCGCTCATTGGCGCGTTGTGGAATGGTTAACCCAAAACCGGACAGTGAAATTGGGCGGCAAGCTTGGTGGGTGTTTTGCCACTGCTCACTATGCCCAAGGTGGCGGCGACAGTGCCATCATGTCCCTTGTAGGAATGCTACTGACTAAGGGCATGCTGGTTTATTCCGGTGGAGCAGCCTTAGGCAAACCCTTTATTCACCACGGACCGGTAGCTTTAGATGCCGTAGGAACTCATTACGAAGAATCAAAAGAAATGTTTACTCTCTTTGGCGAACGTTTCGCGAATAAGTCGCTGGAATTGTTTTAACTATCGGTAAATTCACAAAAACGAACGATAATGGTCGACTTCATCCCAGAATTTTTTCGGGATTCTCGACTAGTTATGGTTCGTTTTTTGTACCGGAAATAAACGATCGGTTATTTTTTCGTTTGATTGCGTTTTGCTTCTTTGATAATTTTTAATGCCCGTTTGCGTGTTTTAATGTTCGGACTGCGTAAACGGCGGTAGGCGCTTGATACATCGGCTTTTTCCATGATACTAACCTTCTTTGCTTAAAATTTTCTCGCTGGTGCTAATTACTTCGTTTCGCGAAAGATTGCTTTACGCCGCAGCTTTGGCGAATATTTTTTCAATTCTAAACGATCAGGGGTATTGCGTTTGTTTTTACTGGTTAGATACAACCGCTCCCCGGTCTCAACGCACTCTACTACAATATTCTGTCTCATTTAGACTCAACCCTTCTTAACGATCAGCTAAATATTCCTTCAGCTGCATTTGTTCATCGTAATTGAAGTTCCCTGCTGCTAAATCCTGCAAGAGAAGTTCTTTAAGCTTGACTGGAATTTCCCAGAAGCCGTCAATTTTTTGAAGCTGCTGGAGCTCATAGTTGTGAAAAATCGGATAAACCGCCAAAAATTCTTCCGATGAGAGATTTGCTTTTTCATCAAACTTCTTCACCCAGCCTTGTTGAAGGGCGTAAGCTGTAGGCTGACCATTTTCTGAAATAATTCCTTTTTCCACCATGCTGCGATACATCTCGGCTTTATCTAAGACTTCCTGTTTTTGTCCCGATAAGTGAAAACTAATGCTTTCTTCAACTAACGGTGGATAGATAATTTCCAACTTGGTCAACTCCTATTTCATCACTTTTTTTCCTTTATAATAACCCTTCAATGAAACATGGTGGCTGCGACGATAATCGCCTAATGATTCATCAAAAGAAATTTCAGGACGTTCGACTTTTTGATGGGTGCGTCTCAAACGTTTTTTCATCTTTGAGGTTTTTCTTGCTGGTACTGCCATTTTTCTTACTCCCTTTCCTTTACCAACTAGCTTTCTTGACACCAGGAATCTGGCCTTGGTGGGCTAGTCTTCTGAAATTAATGCGAGACATACCGAATTTCCGCATATAAGCCCGCGGCCGGCCATCCACAAGATCACGATTTTTGTAGCGGTTGGGGTTAGAGTTCTTAGGCAATTTAGCCAGAGCTTGGTAATCTCCCGCTGCTTTCAATTCTTTCCGCACTTTGGCATATTGTTCAATCAGCTCTTTTTGTTTCTGAGCTTTTACAATTTTCGCTTTTTTTGCCATGTCGTCATCCTTTCTTTTTTACGCGACGCAAAACGTAATGGTTACAATTTGATAAAATGACTTTACCACTAGTACAAATTGCTGTCAAGGAGAACTAACATGAAAAATGATTCAAATGTATGCAGGTACATGTTTAATGTACGGAAGAGCCGCACTCAGTTTAATTGATCCCACGACCAAATAAGCGTTCGCTTTGAACGCTTATTTGGATGCTGATAGCTGTCGACTTCAACTAAAGGAATCGATCGTTTTCCTTTGATTGAAGCACTGAACAAGCTATTTCTTTTTATCTTTATTTTTCTCCCGCTTCCAACGGTTGATGGCCTTTTTGTTTCTCCGCTTGTCGGCGGAAAATCCAGCTAACGGATTGGTGCCTTTTTTCCGTTTCGGGAACCAGCCAGTGTATTTTTCATCGGCCGGTTCTTCTGCGGATTCATCCAGCACTTCGATGGATTGGCTGAGAGGCGGGCTGGTCATTTGTTCCATGACGGGTGTTATCGGTGCGGTCCCTTCCTCCCCTGGCTCCTCCATCGTTATGACAATGTCCTCCAGACTAAAGTCCTCCAGCTTTGCCCCTTCCGGCAAACCGGTGCTCAGCAGTGCTATCAGTTCATCGTCTGACATCTTGTTCGGTTGATAGTCCTGTGGAACAGTGACTCTGATGCACTGTGTTCCCCCTAAAGATCTTGGTTTGTCCATTGTTGAAGCAGGCTGAGCTGGTGCTGCTTGCATTAGTGCTGCTGCTGATTGTGAGGCAATCAATCCCGGTTGTGGGATGTTTACTGCTGCAGGAGCTTCCTGAATTTGGACAGACTCCGGCTGTACTTCGATTGTAGGTGCTGCTTGTGCTTCAATTGCTTGAACAGTTTCTGGTTGTACCTCCACTGCTGGCGCAGCTGGCTCAACCTCTTCTTCATTACGTAAATCAAAAATTGGTGTTTCAATCGTTTCGACAAATTTAGCGCTGAGTAATTTCTTGAACAGGCCCACTTCGCCTTTTTCAAATAAATTCAAGTCGACAAGTTTTTGCAACGATGCGCGAATTTCTTCGGCGGGTTTGTTGCGATCTGGGTCTTTTATTTTAAAGCTATGGCGACCGCCAAGGCTGTTTTCAAAGGTTGCATTTAAGCTTAACATTTATCTAATCATTCCTTTCGTTTTTAGGGTATCTATGTGAATTTTATCAACGTAGTCACTTTGTTTCCGGTTTCATTTCTGCCTCGTCAAGGTACCGCAAAGGCTTCTGGACGGACTTCTTCGATCAGGTCCATTAGTTTGGTCAGTTTCTCTGTGACAAAGCGTTTGACGGTAAATAACCGGGAAGTTAAGTGCTTCCATTCCTTTTCAGTAAAATAATTTAAAAATAAATAATAATAGCGGCGCAGCGCGCGAGTTGCCTTGGTTTTTAAGAAAATATGACGGACCAGCTCACTTAGTACAAAGCTGAAATCCTCCGTGCTTAATTCGTCGCGAATTTGCAGAGCGACTAAATATTTGATGGTGCTTTTTTCGTCTTGCGTCTCATCGTAAAATTTACCGATGCGGGTTTCGAGTGTTGATCTTTTAAGTGTGAAAATTCTCGGAAAATCCAGTGTGTTTTCTTGCAATTTTGTTTACCTCCTTTTTTTTAATAGTTCTGTGCGATATCGACAGTTTTAGATTATCAAAATTATCACTAAAGTCAATCGAAATATTATTTCAAGAAAAATAATTCTCGCAGAAATTTACTGCTTTTTCCGCGTCCTTAAAGCATTCCTGATTTCAAATTCTCAAATTATGCACCACAAACGGGTAAAAAAATAGAAATATAAGCAAAATCCGTCGTAATATAAACGATATTATTATATTCATCTCGATTCAGCATCAGAATATATTAAATCCGACCTGGAAGCGACTTATTTGTATTGCATCTTGCTTTACCAGTGTTCGCATTTTGCCCATCACGCCAAATATTCCAAGACTTGGTTTCCTGGTTGAACATTAGCGAAAAAGCATCAAAAATCTAGAACCTGTCTCTTTACACCCTTCACCTAACAGCTGGTTTTCAAAACACAAAAAAAGCTGAACCCTCACACTAGAGAGTTCAGCTTACGATATCTTATTCTTCTTCTTCGGTCATGAACGTGTTGAAAACTTCTTCAATCATGTCCCATTCAGCGTCGGTTTCGATTTGTAGTAATTCACCTTCGCTGCCGTCTTCGTTTTCTACATAAGCGTAAGCTTGTAATTCAACGTCTTCATCTTCAGGAGCCCCTGCTGGATAAAGCAAGACATAATTACGGTTAAATTCTTCTTGTCCATCGATAGTTAGTAGAATTTCGTATAAGGTTTCATTTCCTTCGTCATCTACTAAAGTAATCATTTCATGTTCGTGATCATGGTCATGATCATGAGTGTGTTCATCTGCCATTTGCTTTCCTCTTTTCTAAAATTTATTGCTGGTTCGGTCAAGATAATTTTGCAAAATCATCACCGCAGCAACTTTGTCGATAACTTTTTTACGCTTGGCCCGGGATGTATCTGCCTGTTCGATCAGCATCCGTTCAGCTTGAACCGTGCTTAATCGTTCGTCTTGATATTCCACCGGCAAATCAAAAAGTTCCTTGATTTTTCCGCCGTATGCCATCGAAGCTTCAGCTCTTGGGCCAATCGAGTTATTCATATTTTTAGGTAGTCCCACTACGAATCGATCCACATTGTATTGCTTAACCAATTCTTTTAATCGTTCAAAACCGAATTGACCCTTGTCCTCGTTAATTCGGATGATTTCAATTCCTTGCGCAGTCCAGCCGAAGGGATCGCTCACCGCAACTCCCACCGTTTTGGAACCTACGTCTAAACCCATTACTCTCATGGAAGATCAATACCGTGGTCAGACAGGTAGTATTTTACTAATACTTCCATCACTTCATCACGTTCGTGGCGGCGAATCAAGTTCCGCGCATCTTGGTAACGTGGAATATACGCTGGATCTCCTGACAATAGATACCCAACAATCTGGTTGATTGGGTTGTATCCTTTTTCTGCTAACGCATTGTAAACGATCGTTAATGTTTCACTGATTTCCTTCTTCCGGTTATCATCAAAGTCAAAACGAACCGTTTCATCTGTATATCCCATAAAGCGACACCTCTTTCTCAAAGTTTTCACACTTACCATTCTACTAAAAGAACGGCCAACTTACAAATATTGAATTCATTTATCCGCCTATTTCCGCGTTTTCCTCATGATTTTGTTAAAATAAGACGGCTAATACACCTGTTATCCCACCAAATTTTACGAAAAAACCGAACAAGGATTAAATTTTCCCAATGTTCTAATCAAACTATTCAAATTGCTTTTATATCCGCAGCAAATGGACGTCCTACATTTTTTACGACGGAAAACAAAAAGAAATCCGCTAGAAAAAATTCTAGCGGATAAACTTGCGCTTTTTAGTAAAGCTCTAAATATTGTTCACGTTCCCACTCAGACACCGTTTGACGGAACGCTGCCCATTCAATTTTCTTCGCTTCAGCAAAGTTATTGTAGATGTGTGAACCTAACGCGTCGATCATTACATCATCTTCCCGTAATGCTTTAATTGCATTGTGGATAGTAGAAGGTAAATCAAGGATTTGCGCTTCTTTGCGTTCTTCTTCAGTCATCACGTAAATGTTGCGGTCAACAGCTGATGGAGGTGTCATTTTGTTGCGGATACCATCTAAACCAGCTTCAAGCAACACAGCCATTGTCATGTAAGGATTCGCTGCTGGGTCAACTGAACGCAATTCCAAACGAGTAGAAAGACCACGAGATTCTGGAACACGGATTAGCGGTGAACGGTTGCGTCCGCTCCATGCTACGTATACCGGTGCTTCGAATCCTGGAACCAAACGTTTGTAAGAGTTAACGATTGGGTTACATACTGCTGTATAAGCACGTGCGTGTTTCAAAAGTCCTGCCAAGAATTGGTAAGCTGTTTCGCTTAATTGCATTGGACCATCTTCGTCGTAGAAGACATTGCCTTTGTCGTTGAATAAAGACATATTGCAGTGCATACCAGAACCGTTGATTCCGTATAATGGTTTTGGCATAAACGTTGCATGCAAGCCGTGTTTACGGGCAATTGTTTTTACAACTAATTTGAATGTTTGGATATTATCGCAAGCTTCAATTGCATCGGCATATTTAAAGTCGATTTCGTGTTGGCCTGGAGCAACTTCGTGGTGAGAAGCTTCTACTTCAAAGCCAAGTCCTTCAAGTTCTAACACGATATCGCGACGGCAATTTTCCCCAAGGTCGGTTGGTGCAAAATCGAAGTATCCGCCTTTGTCATTCAAGTCCATAGTAGGAGCGCCGTTTTCATCCAGTTTAAATAGGAAGAATTCTGGTTCAGGTCCTAAGTTGAAAGAAGTAAAGCCAAATTCCTTCATGCCATCCAATATACGTTTTAAGTTTCCACGAGGGTCACCAGCAAATGGTGTACCATCTGGATTGTAGATATCACAGATCAAACGTCCTACTTTTCCATGTTCGCTTTCCCAAGGGAAAATCATCCAAGTAGACAAGTCAGGATATAAATACATATCACTTTCTTCGATACGAACAAATCCTTCAATAGAAGAACCATCAAACATCATTTTGTTGCTTAACACTTTGTCAAGTTGACTTACAGGCACTTCTACGTTTTTAACTGTTCCTAAAATATCGGTGAACATTAAACGTAAAAAGCGTACGTTTTCTTCCTCAACGATTTTTTTAATGTCTGCAACTGATAAATCTTTCTTTGGCATAATATCCCTTCCTCACGCTTCATTTTTTTTATTATTCCACAATCACTAAAGCTTTGGCCCTTGCGATTGATATGGATGTTGTTGATTTAACCCACTTTGTGTCAGCATCTCATCATAGAAAATGCGACGAACATCTTTGTCTGTTAATGGCGGCTTTTCTTTGGCCGCTTTTTCTTCGTCTTTACGCATTTGATACACGCGTTTGATCCCTGCCATGTTCAATCCATCTGATAAATAATCCTTAATCTCCAACAGCACATCAATGTCATTTAGAGAATACATTCTACGGTTACCTTCGCTCCGTTCTGGATGGATTAATTCTTGTTCTTCATAATAACGAATCTGCCGAGCAGTTAAATCAGTTAATTTCATGACTGTACCAATTGGAAAAACAGCTAGCGAACGACGTAATTCTTTCTCCCGCATCAAATATCCTCCTTGTTTCTTAATGTTGAAATTAGGATACCAAGTATTAGACCACTTGTCAACAGCAAATGTGACATTTTCTTACATAGCCGCAAAAAAACTCCTGACATCGTTTTTGGAATCCACAAAAAAGACGCTTCCCGCAAAGGAAACGCCTTGATTTCTGATTGAAAAATTATGCTTTTTGGTGGTAAACATCGTTCACCGCATTGGCAACAGCCACCTTCACATGCTCAAAGGTCAAGCCGCCCTGTAAATAAAGAGAGTATGGCTCCCGCAGTGGTCCGTCAGCACTCAATTCAATGCTGGCACCTTGAACAAAGGTTCCAGCCGCCATAATGATATCATCCTCGTACCCGGCCATGTAAGAGGGCACTGGCGCAACATAAGCATCAATCGGTGAAAACTTTTGAATCGATTGGCAAAAACGAATCATCGCCTCACGTTCCTTCAACTCCACCAGCTGAATCAAATCGGTTCTCGGGTCATCCCATTTAGGGGTTGATTCAATATTGTATTCTTCTAAAAGAGCTGAAGAAAAAATCGCGCCCTGAATGGCTTGCCCCACCACGTGAGGTGCCAAGAAAAAGCCCTGCAGCATGTCATAGACATTTCCTAACATTGCGCCACCTTCTGCTCCCACACCTGGAGTCGTCAAGCGATAGGCGCATTTTTCCACCAACGCTTCTTTACCTGCAATGTACCCGCCGGTTTTAGCAATGCCGCCGCCAGGATTTTTGATTAACGAACCCGCTATTAAATCAGCACCTACTTGCGTCGGCTCCAGCAATTCGGCAAATTCACCGTAACAATTATCGACAAAAATTACCGCTTCTGGTGCCACTGTTTTGACAAAGTCACACATCTCTTTGATTTTCTCAATCGTAAAGGATGGACGGGAAGCGTAGCCGCGAGAACGTTGAATCGCCACGACCTTGGTTTTTTCCGTCAACTTTTCTTTAACGCCGTCAAAATCCACTGAGCCATCGGCTAAAAGCTCTACTTCATCATAACCGATATTGTATTCCTTCATGGAACCAATTCCGTTACCTTGTGTGCCAATGACTTCCAGCAGCGTATCATAAGGGGTGCCGGTAATATAAAGCAGATCATCACCTGGACGCAACACGCCGAACAATGCAGTGGAAATAGCATGAGTCCCAGAAACCAGCTGAGGGCGCACTAAGGCCGCTTCAGCACCAAACGTTTGAGCATAGACCGCTTCTAACGCATCTCGGCCTAAATCATCGTTGCCGTATCCGGTGGAAGCCAAGAAATGACTCTCCGAAACATGCTGCTGCCGAAAAGCCGCCAGTACCTTAGCTTGATTCGACAAGGCGGTTTCCCGCACCTTCTTCAGCGCCGGCTCAATTTTTTGATCGACTTTATCAATCGTCGCTACTAATTCAGGGGCTAGACTAGCTGTCCAACTCATCATCATCCATTCTCCTTATCCAAACTGAATTCTTCTTCGCAAAACCGCGAATATGATAGACTTCAGTGTCTTCATCAAAAGCTTCGCTTAATACTAATGTTTCCCGCCGAATCGCGCTTAGCGACTGGCCGTCACTGGCATGGATACTTAACAAATAAGGCTCCAGCAGCTCCATGATCTCTTTTTTAATCGCTTCAGACAGCACATCTTTACCTTTGCTGGACTTAGCCGAAATCAACACATTGGGAAACAAGGTTGGGGTGAAGGAAAAGGGATCGATCCGATCGGCTTTGTTGTAAATCGTCAGGATCGGAATATCATCCATCTCTAATTCCTTCATCAAACTCATGACGGTTTGTTCTTGCTGCAGACGATCCTCCGCACTGGCATCGACTACATGCAGCAGCAAATCCATCCCTTTGCTTTCTTCCAACGTAGAATGAAAGGCATCAATTAATTGCGTCGGCAAATCTTGAATGAATCCAACTGTATCTGTAATAGTGGTCAGCATGCCCTGCGGCAGCTGCCATTTTTTAGTTAACGGATCTAGCGTGGCAAACAACTGATCCTGGGAATAGGTTTCAGCATTGGTCAACAAATTCAAAATAGTCGATTTACCGGCATTGGTATAACCGATCAAGCCCATTTGGAAAATATTCGACTGCTGGCGCTTTTGCCGGCTGCGCTCGCGATGAGCCTCGACGTTTTTCAGCTCTTTTTTAATCGCGGTAATCCGATTGCGGATGTGACGACGGTCGGTTTCCAGTTTCGTTTCCCCTGGACCACGCGTACCGATCCCACCACCAAGCCGTGACAAACTGTGTCCTTGTCCCATCAACCGGGGTAATAAATAATCTAGTTGCGCTAATTCCACCTGCAGCTTGCCTTCTTTCGAACGGGCCCGCTGAGCGAAGATATCTAAAATCAGCTGAATTCGGTCAATCACCGGCACACCGACAATTTCTTCCACCGTTTGGCTTTGTCTAGGCGTCATGGCATGGTTAAAGATCACCAGATCGGCTTCGTGGGCTTCCACCAGCTGCGCCAGTTCTTCTACTTTACCTTTTCCGATAATCGTCTGACGGTCGACTCTGGGACGTTTTTGGGTCAAAGAAAATACAATCTCTCCGTGGGCCGTTTTAGTCAACCCAGCTAATTCCTGCATGGATTCCAAGTAGTTCTGTTTGTTTTCTTCTGTTTCAACTCCGACAAGAATGACTTTTTCTGACAAAACTTATCCCTCCTTAAGCCATGCGGTGATGGCTGACTCGATTTGCGACACTTCTTCTGGGTGCTGCACTAGATTAAACCAATGAACCGGCATCCGATTGCGGAACCAGGTTAATTGGCGCTTGGCATAACGGCGAGACTGCTGCTTCACGTCTTCAATCGCCTGCTCTAAAGAAATCTTTCCTTCAAAATAGGGGAAAAACTCTTTGTAGCCGATCCCTTGAGCCGCTTGCTGGTCTCTGAAGTCAAACAACCGTTTCGCTTCCTCCAGCACCCCTTGCTTCATCATTATATCTACCCGTTGATTAATCCGCTGATACAACAGCTCACGGTCAGTATCCAAACCCACCAAATAAGCATCGTACAACAGCTCCGGCGTTTCCTTCGGTGTTAAAATCGAACGCCCCGTCAGTTGATAGACCTCCAACGCACGAATAATCTTTTTTACATTATTAAAATGAATTTTTTCAGCTGCTAAAGGATCGACAGCTAAAAGTTTTTCCCAAAGGGCCTGCTTCCCATTCTCTTCAGCAAAGGCAGCATACTTTGACCGCAAACCAGGATCTTCTTGTTGATTCTCACTGCCCAGCTTGTAGTCCCACAGCAAGGATTGGATGTACAACCCGGTTCCGCCAGCGATAATCGGCAATTTGCCGCGGGCATAAATTTCGTCGATTACTTGGCGAGCCGTCGCTTGGAAATCGGCGGCCGAATAGCTTTCGGTAATATCCCGGACATCAATCAAATGATGAGGAATCCCTTCCATCTCTTCAGTCGTGACTTTAGCGGTGCCAATATCCAATGTACGATAGACCTGCATCGAATCGCCGCTGATGATTTCACCATTGAAACGCTTGGCCAGCTGAACACTCAAGCTGGTTTTACCTACGGCTGTGGGACCTACAATTGCGACTACTTTTTTCATCGTCTCAGCCTGCTTTTCACTCGATTTGCCTTTTCCGGAAAATCGGTAAACATCCCGTCTACTTTTAGATTCATGCATTCGATCATCGATAGATACAAATTCACCGACCAGGGCCGGATCGGCTTTGGATAGGTTTTCACCAGTTCTAGGTTTTCCTGCAACCAGTTATGGCTAGGATGAATGCCTTCAATGAACTCCAGCTCTAAGGCCGCCTCAACTGTTGCCCGCGATTTTTTTAGAACCAAGTCCAGCTGTGCTTCCGGTTCAAGTTCATGCATGATTCGTAATGACTCCAAATTGAAGCTGGAATACCAGTGGCTAAACGGCCAGTCGCGGCTCAGCACGACTTCAGACACTGCGGCTTCAATCTCGGGATAATGGTATTTATCAGTTTTCAATTCAATATTCAATATGCCGCGATATTGCATTTGCAGCAGCAGGTTCAAAACCTCCTGCAAGGTGGAAATTTTGGTGGCTTTATATTTAGGGGCAAACCAGCTGCCGGCATCTAACTCTTTGATCTCCTCTAAGGTTAGATCGCGAACTAGTCCTTTGCCGTTGGTTGTTCGTTCGACACTTTCATCGTGAATAACTACTAAATGCTTGTCTTTGGTAAAATGAACATCCAGTTCAATACAATCTGCACCTGCTCGTACTGCTTCGGCAAAAGCCGGCAGAGTATTTTCCGGATGGGTTCCGCTGCTTCCGCGGTGGGCGATAATTAAGGTCACGCGTTTTCACCTCTTACTTTACATCAAAATAATGGAGCGGTTTATTCGTCAATTTACTCAACTGTGACTTTTTCTCGTTAATAATCACTAATAAATTCTCTGAAAAAGATTCCATGACTACACGGCCGCCCTTGTAGGTATAGCCGCCCATTCTTACCGTTTCTTCTGGCGATAGAATAACTTTACGTTGAGAAATGTTTTTGAAGAATTCCTCAATTAAATAATTAGGCAGGTAAGAATTATTTTGTGCCGCAAAGGAATGCAGATAAATGTAGTCATCAATGGTAATATAACAATCATCAAAGGCATTAAAGCGGACATAATCCTCCATTAATACATTGCGTTTGCCTAATACTTCATTTATTTTTTTATTTAACAGATTTAAGGTTTCAATCTCTTTTGCCCGGTGCTCCAGATCTCGTGTGCGATTGTCTTTTCTTTCAAAATATTTGAAAATAATAACGACAGCAACACCAACGATAATTGCTCCGACTAAGACGCCTAATAAGCCGATTAGTGCTGTTTTCATTTCGTTCCCCCTCATTGTTTGTGCGTAAATAATAGTAACACATTTCCTACGATCTGGGATAGCATTCCAACGTCAAAAAAACAAATCTAAAGTATTTGACCAAAACTGACCTTTAGTGTATACTTTTTTTTAGGATTTAGCTCCTGAGTGTGCTAAACTACTATATGACTACTTAATACAAGGAGGATTCATTATGAATTTAGTCCCTACAGTTATCGAACAATCATCCCGCGGAGAACGGGCCTATGACATTTACTCACGTCTATTAAAAGACCGCATCATCATGTTAAGCGGACAAGTAAACGATGATATGGCAAACTCAATTATTGCCCAACTACTTTTCTTGGATGCCCAAGATTCTGAAAAAGACATTTACCTTTACATCAACTCTCCAGGAGGCAGCGTATCTGCAGGTTTAGCAATTTTCGATACCATGAATTTCGTTAAAGCTGATGTTCAAACCATCGTTTTAGGTATGGCTGCATCAATGGGAAGCTTCCTATTGACTGCTGGTGCAAAAGGCAAACGTTTTGCCTTGCCAAATGCTGAGATCATGATTCACCAACCACTTGGCGGCGCACAAGGACAAGCTACTGAAATCGAAATTGCGGCGCGTCACATCTTGAAAACTCGCGAACGCTTGAACAACATCTTAGCTGAACGTACTGGTCAACCGATCGAAGTGATCGAAAAAGATACAGACCGCGACAACTTCATGACCGCCGAAGAAGCAAAAGCTTACGGCTTGATTGATGAAGTAATGGAAAACAAAGGTTCACTAAAAGGATAAACTGATTAAAGCTGAGGCCCTGTGCCTTGGCTTTTTTTGTTGCAAGAAAGGCTTCGTAAGGCTGGATATCGATGCAGCAAAAAAGCGAGCAGTTCGCCTACTCGCTTTTTTGTGAACGTCCCGTTTGATAATCAATCGTTACGCCTTCTTGAATATTATAGATGAATACGTTAAAAGAAACTTCATCATCTTCAATGCTCTGAGCCTCCATTTGAACACCCCGTGCCACCAGTTCCTCCCCTTCAAAATAAGGAGCGACCCGATAACGCACGTGGTTGCCGGTTTCCTTTAGATACTCGGCTACCTGATTTTCATAGGTGGTCATCCCAGGCGTATTCAGACTCCTAGTTGACGTCATTAAATTCTTCAAATTATTGTTTTCACCAGTTAAACGAAAAGCAATCAAATGCGCCCGATTATACAAAGGCTGATCTTGATAGAATTTTTGCTGCCAGCCAGTCGGCTTGATATACAAGCGCTCCCGTTCCTCCGTGGGAAACAAACTCTTGTGCAGCATACCGTCGGCTGGTCCGACGCGGTTCAAACTGTCTAAATCAGAAAAATGGGTCCCCACTGCCATCGCCAAATCTTCTTGCGTAAAATCTGGTTGATTGTGGTTCAGCTGAACGACTTGATGTTCCCCGTCATAAGCCGGAATTTCTGCCAGCTGGCTGACTTCGACATTTTTTACCGAATTATCTTCAAAAAATTCCTGTGTATACAAGCCGTACAAAGCGGCGATCAGAATGACGATACTAGATAGGATCGTTACAGGAGTCTGTTTCTTGCGTTTCTTTGCGATGGTGCTTCAACTCCTACTTGGTTTTTTGCCAAATTTCTTTGATGGCCGGCACGTTCCCCAACTCGGTTAAATTACTAGGCATAATGACCGTATTGCTGTTGTTTTCGACAACATGTTTAAAGGCTTCGATTCCCAGGTAGGCAATCATTTCTTGGGTCAAACCACTTTCAGAGATCGCCTGGTTGATTTCCTTGATGCGCATTTTTTCTGCATCAGTGATCAGCTTGATTCTTTCTGCCTCAGCAATCGCGTCCATTTTAGTCCGCTCTGCTCGCGCTTGCGCATCGATTTTGGTTTGTTTTGCCCGGGCTTCGGCATCAATTTGCATTTCAGAGGCCTTGGCTTCTGATTCCAAAATAACCGATTGCTTTTTACCTTCAGAGATCGTGATCAAGGATTCCTTGTCACGACTGGCGGTAATCAATTTGTTCATGGAATTAATAATCTCATCGGAAACGGAAATTTCACCAATGTTGATGCGGTCAATGCATAAGCCATAACCGGCTGTGATATCTTTCACACTTTCGTAGAGACTTAAGTTGATTTCTTCCGTACCATTCAATACTTCATTTAGTTCCATTTTACCGATAATCCCACGTAAGTTTGATTGGCAATCTTGAATCATCGAAGTCACCGAGTCTTCATTGTCATAAACGAAAGCTCGCGCCTCAGTTACATGATATTTGATCGCTTCATCAATTTCAACAATTACGTTGTCCCGCGTAATCACACTTTGCGGATCGATTTGAATCGGGGTCTGCTTCAAAGAAACACGGCGACGTACATGATACAATATCGGGATCAAGAAATGCAAGCCCGGGTCCAGGGTCCGATCGTACTTCCCGAAGCTTTCTACTACTTTAACTTCCCCTTGTTGAACAATAACGACCATTCTTGAAAGGACAAACAAGACAATAATCGCTAAAAATACGAATAAGATGATATTAAAAATTATCAATATAATTCACTTCACTTTCTGTTTTCTCATTGTTAACCACAACCAATAACTCACGACTCGTAAAATCAGTCACCTCTAACATACTGCCCGCTTCAGGCTGACCATCTACGACTTTATAATCGTACCAGCTGCCTAATATGCGGACAGTTCCCCTTAGTTTGTCCGTTTTACTGCGAAAAAACGTTCCGATTGTCTTTTGCATTTGATAATCCGCCACTGTTAATCGACCCCTTTGGTTTAAGTATACCAAAGAAGTTTCATCAAATTATCTTTTTTTCAAAAATTACCAATTGCATATGACTTTACTTATCTTTTAAAAATATCTACCATGAAAGAAACGAGGTGGAAAAAATGGAACAATCAAATAAACGACAATGGTGGGGCCTATTGGTTATACCCATCGAATTTATTATCGGGCAATATCTGCTGCCACTGCTGCCGATTGAAAATAATCCAAAATTAGGACTGATTTTATCAACCTTTATCTTTGTAACCGGCTTTGCGGTGATGATTTACTTATTCAAAGACTTGTTGAAGGCCCAATGGCAGCTATATCGGCATAAGCTGTTTTGGCGCTTATTGATCAGTATGGTGCTGGTGGTTGGGGCGTTCATGCTCTTGCAGCTGGTTCGCGGCATCATTCCGGCACACCTGTTAACGGTTGAAAGTAACGGAACTGACAGCGGCGGCGCTCAGCTTTCGGCTGGTTGGATGCTTTTGGCAGCCATCACACCCTTTATTGCACCATTTGCTGAAGAACTGACTTTCCGTTATCTATTGCTAGGAAAATTTACCAATCGATTGGTTCGCGCGATCATGCTGTTCGTCCAAGGAATTTTGTTTGGTTTAATTCATATCAATAATTTTGGCGGTAATGTGTATGCTACGATTCCTTATATGGTGATAGGTATTTATTTCGGGGTGATCTATCTATTGTTCAAAAATATTTGGGGATCGATCATTGTTCACTGGATGTTTAATTCCATTAACTCAATTTTGCCGGCTTTATTCTTATTTATCCTCAGTTTCTTTGGGATATAACCAGCAAACGAACAATTTTGTCACATGGAAACGAATTGGTTTATTTTTTTGATGGCTGCTGATATGATAAGTGAATCGTTTTGGTACAGGAAAAATCTTAGGAGAGTGCAAAAATGAAGCAAGCGGAAAAAGCAAAGCAAATGATGGATCAAATCAGCACCGCTTATTCTGATACGACGGTCAAAACCCGGCCCCAATTGCAGGAAATCCTGCTGGAGAACGCTGCGCTTTTAGAAAAGCACGGCCAGTATCAGCTAGTTGCCTCGAAGCTTTGCAAAAGTATTTCTTGGTATTATCTCACTCACCAGCAAGATTTTCCTAAAGCCATCGGCATCTTATACAACCAATTAAAAGGCGAAGCTGTGAAATACGATGGCGTCGCCGTTACTACTCTCATGATGCCTCTTTGGTTTTAGTTTACATATATGAAGAAACCTGCTGTCCGAATTTGGGCAGCAGGTTTCTTTGTTCTGTTTTATATAGATAGATGAAGCTCAAGAAACTTTATAGCCTTTACGACTAGCAATAATCATATTCGCTAGAAAGTTCAACCACAAAAGAATGCTGACAATTCGGCTGATTGGCCCATCTTGAAAAATAAAGATAAAACCTAAAGCAAAATTTAATAGTCCCAACCAAAAACTCTCCTGCTTCAATACTTCTTTTTCTCTGAACATTCAACAGCCACTTCCCTTCGTTTTCTTATAATTTTACGCTCTTTTTCTCAAATCAGCTAGTTCTTGCAATAAAAAAAGACCAGCAACTTGAAATTGCTGGCCGAACATTTATTAAGCGGGTGACGAGAATCGAACTCGCGACAACAGCTTGGAAGGCTGTGGTTTTACCACTAAACTACACCCGCAAAGGACACTACAAAGTATAACGCTTATTATTTATTTCAGCAAGTCTGATTACTGCTAAAACAGAATCATTGACTTATTCGAGTTCAGCCCTTACCTTTTTAAATAAAGGAGTGTTTTGTATGGATAGACTGGAAACAGTTCTCAAAGCCATTGAAACTGAAACAAATGTCGTCGTATTCATCTCCTCTGAAAATTGAAGTATCTGTCATGTGGACGAACCTCGCGTGCGAGGAATAGCAGAAAAACAACAGATTGCCTATTACCATTTAGATGTTACCAAGGAGCCTGAATTAGCCAGTTACTTTGAAGTCTTGACGGTTCCGGCAGTCATGGTCTATCACCGTGGACAGGAAGCTCTGCGCCAAGCGCGCTTTATTGGCCATAAGCAAATTAAGGAATTACTGGAAAAACTGCCTCAGGATAATGAACCGGCTGATTACGATCAACTTTTTAACTAGTACGCTGCGGCGTGCTTTTTTGTCTAAAAAAGGCTGTAAATTGAAGAAGCCGGACACTGTAAAAATTGTCGTAAAACGCTTGATAATTTCTTCACATCTAAACAAAAAAAGCAAGTCATACGACCTGCTTATTGCGCTTCATAATTATGATGTAAGAAATAAATCAATGTTTGCAATTCATTGGTTAAATCAACACTTTGGATAATTACGTTGTCTGGTGCTGATAAACGAGCAGCGGTAAAGTTCAAGATTCCTTTGATGCCAGCATTGACTAATTGGTCCACCACTTGTTGGGCTTCTTGCGCTGGAATCGTTAAAATCGCGATCTCGATGTGCTGCAGTTTGATTTGTTCTACCATGCTGTCCATTGGATAAACTGGAATGCCGTCAACGATGCGTCCTACGATATCTTCTTTGATATCAAAGGCACAGCTGACCCGGATACTGTTGCTTTGATGAAATTTGAATTTCAACAAGGCACTACCTAGATTACCTACCCCAACCAAAGCAACGTTGGTTAATTGATCGTCGTTTAGGATTTTTCCGAAGAAGTTCATTAAGTCTTCTACGTCATAACCGTACCCACGTTTTCCTAGTTCTCCAAAATATGAAAAGTCGCGGCGAATTGTCGCACTGTCGACTTGAATTGCATCACTTAATTCTGTTGAAGAAACTTTTGTTTTTCCAGCAGTATTTAGAATACGCAGATAGCGATAGTATAAGGGCAATCGTTTAACAGTCGCTTTTGGTATTGCTTGATCTTTCACAATATCTCCCCTTTACACAAAACTTGTTGGTCGTTACAGACCTTATAATATCAATAATCAGCTAGTAATTGCAACGTCTCTGCTCAAATAATTGTGAAATAATCACGAATCTTTAAGAAAGATGGTCCAGGCCTCACCAGAACGCGAAAAATATGGTAGACTAGTACCGTTCGAAGATTAAAATATGAGGAAGATTTCTATGCTATTATTACAAGCTAATCAAATTGCTCGCTACTTCGGTGCCGAGACTTTGTTCGAAAATATTCATCTAGAGGTTAACAGCCGCGGCCGCATTGGTTTAGTCGGACGCAACGGGGCTGGTAAATCAACCTTACTGAAAATTATTGCCGGCATTGATCCCCCCGATGCTGGTCAAATTACCAAAAACAAACAGGCGACTTTAGGCTATTTGGCTCAAGATACCGGTCTGGCTTCCTGTGAGACCGTCTGGAATGAAATGTTAAAAGCCTTTGCTTCCGTTATTGCCATGGAAGAACGGATGCGGGAAGTAGAAAAACAGATCAGTCAGGCAGATGAGTCAGATCCCAACTACGATTCCTTAATGAAGGAATACGATCAGCTGCAGCATGATTTTAATGAAGCAAACGGCTACGGCTACGAAAATGAAATCCGCAGCGTATTGCATGGCTTTAAGTTTGACGAGAGCTTTTACGACAAACCGATTGATACCTTGTCTGGGGGTCAAAAGACTCGTTTAGCCTTGGCCCGTATGCTGTTGGTGCGACCAGATATTTTGATTCTGGATGAGCCCACCAACCACTTGGATATCGAAACGCTGGCCTGGCTGGAGGATTATTTGCAGGGCTATACCGGCGCGTTGCTGATCGTTTCTCATGACCGCTACTTTTTAGACCGAGTGGTAAACGAGATTTATGAAATTTCTCGCCGCAAGATGACTCATTACAAAGGAAATTATTCCCGTTATCTGGATTTAAAAGCGGCGCAATTATCCAGCGACTGGAAAGCCTACGAAAAACAACAGGCGGAAATTGACAAACTAGAAGACTTTGTCGCCCGCAATTTAGTCCGGGCATCAACGACGAAACGGGCCCAAAGCCGGCGCAAAGCTCTAGAAAAAATGGATCGTTTGGATCGACCAGACGGCAAAGAAAAGTCAGCCCATTTTATGTTTGCCCTGGAAAAAGCTTCTGGCAATGTGGTGCTGCAATTGGAAGACGCCGCTATTGGCTACGACAACGAAATCCTTTCGGAACCAGTGAATTTAGATGTTCGTCGTCAGGATTCCATTGCCTTAGTCGGACCAAACGGGATCGGCAAATCCACCTTGTTGAAGTCCTTGATCGGACAAATTCCGTTCATCAAAGGTGAACCGCATCTTGGAACCAACGTTTCCATCGGCTATTACGATCAAACGCAGGCTGAGCTGAGCGGCAACAAGACCATTTTAGCCGAGCTGTGGGACGAGCACCCGACCACTCCGGAAAAAGATATCCGCACAGTGTTAGGCGGTTTCCTATTCAGCGGCGAAGACGTGGAAAAAACCATTCCTTTATTAAGCGGCGGCGAGAAAGCGCGGGTTGCCTTGGCGAAGCTGTCGATGGATCGGGAGAACTTTTTAATTCTCGATGAGCCCACCAACCACCTGGACATCGACAACAAGGAAGTGCTGGAGAATGCCCTGATTGATTATGAGGGCACCCTGCTGTTCGTGTCCCATGACCGCTACTTCATCAATCGGATTGCCACTAAGGTGATCGAGCTGTCACCTGAAGGCAGCAAGCTGTACTTAGGCGACTATGATTACTATTTAGAGAAGAAACGAGAAGAAGAAGAACTGGCCGAGCTCTTAGCTGAAGAATCAGCCGAAGCGGCTCCTCCCCCAAAAAACAAGTTTTATCAAGACAAGGAAACCCAGAAGCTGTTGCGCAGCTTGCGCCGGAAAGTCGAAGCAATCGAAGAAAATTTGGCGAAATTAGATACGTTGATTGCTGAACTGGAATCAGCGATGGTTGAACCTGATGTTTTAAATGATCACGTGCGTTTAATGGAATTGACCCAAGAATTGGAACAGCACAAGGCCGATCAGGAAACTCAGATGGCCGAGTGGGAAGAATTGAGCTTGGAGTTAGAAGAAATGGACGAAGCTACATCTTAAGTCGGATGACACTTTCTGCCTGTTAGGGTTTAATAGGATTGTGGAGGTGTACCTCATGAAGAGAAAAAAGAGCGTGCTCCCTATTTTATTGGGGAGCATTTTAATTATTGCCAGTGCCTGCATTTTTGCCTTGAGGGCGCTGAGTGAACGTTCGCCTACCGTTTCGCCGGCTTTTGCCGATGATGCCAATCGTCATTTGAGTGAACGGGGACAAGACATGACTTTAATGCTGCAAACCGATCCCCAATGGGCGGCGACGCCTTATGGCAGCGGGTCCGATTACAATGACATAGCCACCAACGGCTGTGCAATTACTTCCTTGGCGATGGTTTTGTCTTATTATCAAAAACGAGTCGTTTTACCAACTGAGATTCTCGACTGGTCGCAGGATCGTTATTATGTCAGCGGTCAAGGTACAGCCTGGTCGATTTTTCCTGACTTCGCTGCCACCTATCAGCTTTCTTATGAAGATCTAGGTCTTGATGCGGGGCGCATTCAAGAACGCCTGCAGCAAAATCAACCGGTGGTGCTATCGGTGAATCCCGGAGAATTTACCGGCGTGGGTCATATTATGGTGATTAAAAAGGATATCGCCAGTGATCAAATTGTTGTTTACGATCCCAACGACACCCCGGAAAAGCATCACTATCAAAATACTTACAGTCTCGATTATATTTTGAGCCAAAGCGCTAATGCTTGGGCTTTTGCGCCATTATAAAAGCCGCCACGCGAAATTTTGCGTGACGGCTTTTTCAAGGGGGAAAAAGATTTGATCTAGGGATACATATAACATAACTAACAAACTTGAACATTCATTGATGATTTTCAGAGAATTTTTGAAAAAGTTTTAAAGAAAGTTTGAAGGACAAATTCGATCACTTCGTATTTAGCCTCCCCCTCACCTAAAATCTCCCTTCTCCCGCTTACTAAAAATGATACAATTACTTATAAGAAGAAAAGTCTGATTGGAGGTACCCTATGAAGAAAATTTTGTTAGTCGAAGACGATCTGACTTTGGCTAAAGGAGTCGCTCTCTCCCTGCAAAGTCCAACTATCGAAGTAAAGAACGTGGACTCCTTGAAAAGGGCTGAAAAATGTTTAGCTGACGAAGCGTTTCATTTGCTGCTTTTAGATATCAACCTTCCCGATGGCAATGGGCTGGAATTTTGTCAAAAAATCAAGCAGCAGTTGAGCCTTCCGATTATTCTGCTAACTGCTCGTGATTTAGAAGTGGATATCGTTTCCGGTTTTTCCGTCGGTGCCGATGATTATGTCACTAAACCTTTTAGTTTAGCTATTTTGCGTGCGCGGGTGGAAGCCTTATTAAGACGGTATGAAGAGTTGACGGTTGGACAAAAAAGGGTTAGTTACCTAAACTCTACCTTCGATTTTGCTAAACAAGAATTTTTGATCAACGGGACAGAGATTGCTTTTAGTAAAATCGAGCAAAAGCTGCTGCAAAAGTTTTTCGAAAATCTGGGAATCACCTTAACGCGGGCAAGCTTATCCAATGAAGCTTGGCAGCTGGAGGCAGAGTTTGTAGAAGAAAATGCCCTTTCCGTCGCCATTAAACGCCTGCGTTCCAAGCTAACCGACTGCCGCGATTTGAAGATCGTGACTGTTTACGGCATCGGCTACAGAATGGAGCGGCATTATGATTAATCTTTTGCTGCTGGTTTTAGCTGTTTCCATCGCTGGTTTTGGTCTGCACCGCTACTGGTTGGCTAAGCAAACCTTAAACAAGATGGATCGCCTGCTGGATGCGGCCATCGATGGTCAAAAGATTCAAGAAAATTTTGTTGATTCCTACGACGAGCGAATTGTCAAAAAACTGAAGACCTTTGTTGACAGTCGCGAACTGATTACTGAAAGCACCTCTTCCGAAAGTCAGAATATTCATGAGCTGATTGCCAATATCGCTCACCAGACGAAGACGCCGATAACAAACATTTCTATGTTCAGCGAGCTGTTGAAAGAAATAGAAGATCCCGAACAGATTCACGAATACATTGATGACATTAATCAGCAATCGCAAAAATTAAAGCACTTGATTGAGGAGTTAATGAAAACCTCCTATTTGGAAAACCACTTGATTAAGACTGCGCCTAAACGAAACAGCTATTCGGACTTAATTATGGAATCGGTCGAAGCCTTTCAGCATTTGGCCAGCCAAAAACAGATGACGATTCAAACGGAAATGGCTTCAGAAGTTTATGGTCATTTTGATGAGCAATGGTCAAAGGAAGCCTTGGGAAATTTGCTGGACAATGCCATTAAATACGGCGATGAAGGTTCTGTCATTGATGTTCGTCTCAAAGAACTTGAATCTTTTATTCGAATTGATGTTTCCAATCAAGGGACAGCGATTTCCGAAGCAGTTCATGGCAAGATTTTTCAGCGCTTTTATCGTGATGAAGCTACCCAGGGTACGGAAGGTTTAGGAATCGGCCTTTATTTAGTGAGAGAAATTATGCAGCTGCAAGGCGGTTTGGTGAAGGTTGAAACCCAAGGCGACCGGAATACCTTCTCTTTGTTTTTCAAAAAGTAAAATCTGTCACTGGTGAAAGATTTGAGACAGATTGTGGACAGATTGATTTGCTATCGTAGAACCATAGGGAGGGATGAACATGATTATTTTACAAGCAAAAAATCTCAAAAAACACTATGGCCGCGGAGCAAACCAAGTCAAAGCGCTAGACGATGTCTCGTTGACTGTGGAACAAGGTGAATTTGTCTCGATTGTGGGAACCTCTGGCAGCGGGAAATCGACACTTTTGCATTTATTAGGTGGATTAGACACTCCAACTGCTGGCGAAGTTTGGATCGAAAAGCAAAATATTTACCGTTTATCAACGGATGAACGAACGATTTTTCGCCGCCGAAAAATCGGCTTTATCTTCCAAAGCTACAATCTGCTGCCGATGCAAAATGTCTATGAAAATGTGACTTTGCCTATTCGTTTAGACGGCAATCAAGTGAACGAAGGTTTTATTGATGACATCTTATTCTCCTTGAACTTGACGGATAAAAAGTTTGAAATGCCGCAAAATCTTTCCGGCGGTCAACAGCAGCGGGTAGCTATTGCCCGTGCCCTGGCTACTAAACCAGCGATCATTTTTGCCGATGAACCCACCGGCAACCTGGACAGTAAAACGACGATGGACGTTTTGGCCTTATTGAAAGCCAGCAGCGAAAAATTTGGGCAAACGATCGTGATGATTACCCATGAGGTGAGCGTGGCACAATTAGCCGACCGGATTGTGCGGATTGAAGATGGCCGGATTAAAGGCGGTGGCGCGTCATGATTAAAAATGACAACCGCGCCGTTATACGTGATCTGGTCAAAGGACAGACCAAAGCTAATAAAGGTCGGAATCGCTTGCTGCTGACAGCGACGATTTTGGTTGCTTTTATTCTAACTGCGGTCACCAGTATCGGGGTGAATTATTACCAGTCTGTTCAAAAGCGGGAAATTGCTCGGTCTGGTGCCCAGTACCATGGTTCCGTTAACGGGCCAACAAAAACGCAAATTACTACTTTAAAAAACGACGAAAAGATTCAAGCTGTCGGCCTGTTGTCAACATCAGGGACTGTGCTCTCTTCGGAATATGAAACCAGTGACGTGAAGCTGTTGTGGGGCGACACTACTTACTGGCAGCAGCAAAAATCACCAGCAATCATTGCAATGGAGGGCGCTTATCCAAAGGAAAAAAACGAACTGCTGCTTTCGAAAAAAGCGATCACTAAGCTAGGACTGCCCGATGACCTGATCGGTAAGGAAATCCCGTTGACAATTGCTCAATACAGTGGCGAGGAGGAAGTTTTACTCTTCAAAATCACCGGAATTTATCAAGACTATACGAATAAAGCGGAAGCCTTTGTCTCTGCGCCGTATTATCAGGAATTTGGTATGCCCCAAGAGGATTTAGGCAGCACCCGAGCCTTGATTACCTTAACCACCCCTTTTTATTTTGAGAAGGATTTGGAAAACCTGGAAAACAAGCTGCAGTTGCGGAATCGCCAGTGGGTCTCCGTTGATACCGAACGAGCGGCGATTCTCCTTCGATCACTTCTGGCTTTGCTGCTGATTGGTCTGGTTATTGTCATCTGCTCTTTTCTCGTCATTCACAATGTGCTGTACATTTCGATACGCAATGACATTCACTATTACGGCCTGCTGAAAACCATCGGCACCACGGAAAAACAAATCAAAAGCCTGATTAATCGACAAGTGATCCGTTTATCCACGGTCGGCATTCTCATCGGACTGTTGCTGGGGGCTTTGGTTTCAGTCGCATTAGTGCCCAAAGTTATTGAATTTATGTCTTATCAAACCTACGAAATGACCAGCACGAATCTTCCGCTGGTTTTCGTATTAGCAGCCGGCTTCACCTTTGCCACCGTTTATTTCAGCAGCATCACGGCTGCCAACGAGGCGGCGAAGATTTCTCCCGTGGAAGCCACTCGCTATACTGGCGTGACGTTTCGGAAAAAATTCCTGAACAAAAAAGACGGCAGCAAACCCTACTTGATGGCTTGGCGCAACGTTTTCCGCAGCCGCAAGCAGGCATTGTTAGTTTTACTCTCTTTGTTTTTAGGGATGACCGCCTTTATTACTGTTAGCAGCTATAATCAAAACAATGACGGCAAACGCATACTGACTGCACTGAATGTCAACGACATGACCCTGACCAATAAAACGACGACAGAACTACCGGGTGAGCAGGTTTTTACGGACGAGCTACTGAATGATCTCACAGCAATCCAAGGAGTCAAAGCCATTCATCCGGTATCAGCAACCACAATATCCGTCGATCCCCAGAAAAATTTGGCTTTGCAAAGTTACGTTGATGAAGCGCTGGATGTTTTTTGGGCGGCCACTCCGGAAGCAGGCCAAGAATTAATGACGGAAAGTCCGGAAAACTTTCTAGGGGTGCTGAAAGGAATAGACGAGGCTTCCTTCAAAAAAGCCAAAGCTGCTGGCAAGCTGAAAATAGCTGTCGAAGATTTTCTCAGTGGAGAAGCGGCGATCGCGAATTCCTTGTATATGCTGGAAGAAAAATTCGAAAGAATCCACCAGCTGACCTATGAGCTGGCACAAAATGAACAGCAAGTAACGATTGGTGAAGTTACATCAACAACAGTGTTGCCTTCTTCCCCATTAAGCGGATTTTATCCGACAATTTATGTTTCGCAACAATATTTTAACGAACTAGTGGGTGAATCCCCCTATATTGATGCCGTGACGATTGATTATCAAACTTCTTACCATCAACAAACCGAACAGCAGTTAAGAAAACTACTGGCGGACCATGACCTGATTGATATAGAAAGCAAACTAGCTGTCTATCAAGACATGGCTCGCTCCGAATCCCAAATCAAAGGGATGGGCCTCGTTTTAGTTGCGATTTTGATCGCTTTAGCGGTGATTAATTTCATCAACACGATTACCACCAGCATTTTTACCCGTTCAAAAGAGTTTGCCCTGCTGGAAAGCATCGGGATGACAACAGGCCAACAAAAGAAAATGGTGGTTATGGAAGGTGTCTATTATTGGTTAATTTCCAGCCTATTGGTCTTAAGCCTAGGCTTTCCGATTGCCTTTGCGGTCTTTCATAACACCAACGACTATCACATGAATTTTCTTATGCCATGGAAAGCCAGCCTCGTGATTTGCCTATTGGCTTTGGTGCTCTGTGTTGCTTGCCCAATAGCCGCCTATACCTTCATTTCCAGAAAGTCCATTGTGGAACGCATCCGAAACTAAGCAAAAACAGTGTGCCCAAAAAATCAGGCACACTGTTTTTGACTTCCTATAATTTACAGCCAAAGCTTTTTATATCCAGCCAAATTTCCGACAAGCGTTAAAAATTCCGTCATCCACATTGGCTTGCGTCACGTAATCAGCTTTCTCTTTCAGAACTTCCGCCCCGTTGCCCATTGCAATACTGGTCCATTGGGGATGGAACATCACTAGATCATTGGTGTCATCACCAAAAACAACCACATCTGCCAACTCCCCATCCAGCATCTTGACCATTTCTATAATTCCGCTATATTTATCATCGTATTGAAACATCAAATATTCCGGAACAAAACGCAAATTCCCCAATGTATCCTTCAAGGTTAACTTGTCTTCTTCCTCTTTAGGAATCGAAAGATAGATTTTATAAATCGCATCCAGCTGATCGACATCCAACTCTGGATCAAACACATACTCAGTTTCTTCCTGCCGTTCACCCACTTGTTCCCGGAAACGATCATTCTTAGCCCACACCTTGATGGAATCATCCAGCATCAACAAAAAACCATAGCCTAAATCTTCCGCCTGATGAACAATTGCCCGCGCTTTTTCAGTGTCCAATGGATTATTGTGCAAAAGCTTATGCTGATAAACCAAAGCGCCGCCACCGGCACAAACCATGTTTTCCAAACCAATTTCTTCCATAAAAGTAACTGCCTTATAATGGGCACGACCCGTCGCAATCGCTACAAAGTGTCCGTTCTCCTGCAGCAGCTTCAGTGCTTCTATAGCACTTGGCACCACCTGCCCCGTTTTCCGATCAGTCAAGGTCCCATCAATGTCGAAAAAGAAATATTTTTTATCCAAATAACTCGCTCCCTTTTTTCTTTACTATAAACCAGACAGAGAAATCCCGCTCTGCCGTCTTATTTCATCGCTATTATAGCACGAAAGTATTCTTTAAATTTGGCAATATCCTGCTATTATCCTCACACGATTGACTAATATTTACAGATTGTCGAAGTTTTTTTCAAATTACCCTTGACCTAAAGTTAGGTTCAGGTGCTAGTATAAAAATGTAAACAGAAACCAATTAACCTAGAGGAGACGAGATTATGGAAAACACACAAACAATTACGCAGGAATGGGATAAAGTATTCCCAAAAAGTGACGAAGTAAACCATCGCAAAGTATCTTTTACTAACCGTTACGGCATTACCTTAGTTGCCGATTTGTACGAACCAAAAAAGGCGGAAGGAAAACTAGCAGCGCTTGCTATCAGCGGACCCTTTGGCGCAGTGAAAGAACAGTCATCTGGCCTTTATGCTCAAACATTAGCCGAAAGAGGTTTTCTAACGATTGCCTTTGACCCATCATTTACCGGTGAAAGCGGCGGAACCCCGCGTTATGTGGCTTCCCCTGATATCAACACGGAAGACTTCCAGGCGGCTGTCGACTTTTTATCGGTTCAAGACAACGTTGATCCTGAAAAAATTGGCATCTTAGGCATTTGCGGCTGGGGCGGCATGGCACTAAATGCAGCAGCGATTGACACTAGAATTAAAGCCACCGTCACTGCTACTATGTACGATATGACCCGGGTCAATTCACAAGGTTACTTTGATGCCATGGATGAAGATGCCCGCTACGAAACCCGTAAAGCATTGAATGCCCAAAGAATCGAAGACTTCAAAAACGGCGAGTACGCTAGAGCCGGCGGCGTAGTGGACCCATTACCTGAAGACGCGCCATTTTTCGTGAAGGATTACTTTGATTATTACAAAACCGATCGCGGCTACCACACCCGTTCGCTGAACTCCAACGACGGCTGGAATGTAACTTCTTCCCTGTCATTCATGAACATGCCGATTTTGCAATTCAGCAACGAAATCCGTAATGCTGTTTTAATGATTCATGGCGACAAGGCTCATTCTTGCTACTTCAGTGAAGATGCCTATAAAAACTTGCAGGGTGATAACAAAGAATTGATGATCATCCCAGGTGCTTCACATACTGATCTATATGACCAAATGGAGATTATCCCTTTTGATAAAATCACAGAATTCTACAAAAACTATTTAGCCTAAGTTATTGTGCTGAATTTTCTAAGATCTTTTATCCGTTGCCAATCAGCAATGGACAAAAGATCTTTTTAAAACAGTATTATACAAAATCTCCACCTAAAGCTGCCTTTAGGTGGTAAACTATGTTTATAGATCAATGAAAGGAGTGTGGATAATGGAATACACAATTGGAGAAGCAGCTAAACGGTTCAACCTGAACATATCGACTCTTAGATATTATGACAAACAAGGTTTAATCCCTAACCTGCAAAAAAATCAAAGCGGCAATCGGATATTCGACGAGAATGCCATAACCTGCCTAATAACGATCGAATGCTTGAAGGAATCAGGTATGTCCTTAAAAGAAATAAAAACCTTTATCGATTGGTGTAAAGATGGTGACCTTTCTTTAGAAAAACGCTTAGAGATGTTTTTGCAGCAGCGCAAGGCAGTTGAAGCACAAATCAAAGAACTAGAAGACACCTTAGCCTACATTGATTTTAAAGTTGGCTACTATACCCAGGCGGTAAACGATGGGACGGAACAATACGTCAAAGAATCAATGATCAATCCCCGACTTTTTG
Organism: Candidatus Enterococcus moelleringii; assembly: GCF_017377575.1. Lineage (GTDB taxonomy): Bacteria > Bacillota > Bacilli > Lactobacillales > Enterococcaceae > Enterococcus_A > Enterococcus_A moelleringii. The sequence goes on along the minus strand of NZ_JAFREM010000033.1, from coordinate 50,370 downwards.
AAACAGTCCAATAAAAAACAGGGAAATCTTCTAGTGGCCTAAGAATGTTAACTTCTTAGAACCACTAAAGATTTCACTGTCTTTTTTATTTCGCTAATTCAAATGTATCTTGAGCAATTTTTAACTCTTCGTTGGTTGGAATCACCATGACATAGACTGGCTTGCCATCCTGCTGAATAAACAAGTCTCCGGATTTATTGCGTTCAGCATCTAACTTAATTCCTAAGAAATCAAGCTCCGAACAGCACATTTCCCGAACCTTCTCGGCATTTTCACCAATACCAGCGGTAAAGATCAACACATCGATTCCACCCATTTCAGCTGCATAAGCACCAATCGTCGTTTTCACCCGATTAGTAAAAATGTCCAATGCCAGCTGTGATTGTGTATCTCCTTCACTCGCCCGTTTAAGAATATCACGGGAATCATTGGATGCCCCAGACACTCCTAAGAAGCCGGATTGCTGGTTCATCATTGCTTCCAACGCATCAGCATCCATCTTTTTATTCTTCATCAAATAAGTCAGAATAGACGGATCAATATCGCCGCAGCGAGTACCCATCATTAGACCAGCTAAAGGTGTGAATCCCATACTGGTATCAAATGACTGACCATTTTTTATGGCACAAATACTGGCACCATTTCCTAAATGACAGGAAACAATTTTCAAATCAGTCAATTTTTCCCCAAGCTCTTTAGTAGCTTCTTGGGCCACAAACTGGTGACTCGTTCCATGGAACCCATATTTTCTGATTCCTTCTTCCTCATAGTAGGTATATGGAATCGGATAAACATAGTTTTTCGCTGGCATCGTTTGATGAAAGGACGTATCAAATACCGCAACCTGCGGTGTATCAGGAAGAGCTTTTTTAAAAGCCCGAATCCCGACTAAATTCACCGGATTGTGCAAAGGCGCTAATTGACACAGCTTATCAATTCCTTGTTCTTCTTGAATGCCAATGACACAGGATTTGGGAAATTCTTCGCCCCCATGTGCCACACGATGTCCAACTCCCTTCAGCTCTTCTAACGTTTCCAGAATATTTTTGTCGATTAAAAATTTCAATAAAAAATCGACCGCTTCTTTATGGGAAGAAATAGACAATTGGGTTGACTCTTTGGCTGAATCGGTAGAGTAGCCAAAAATTGCTTCATCGTTGCCGCCAAGTCTTTCAAACAGACCCTTCACTAATAATTTCTCTTCTGGCATCTCAAACAGTTGAAATTTCAAGGAAGAACTGCCCGCATTTATGGACATAATTTTGTTTGGCATTCTTTCACTCCTAACTTAAGGCTTTTACTAATAATGTTGCAATACACGCACCAACGATTGGGCCTACGATTGGAATCCAAGCATAACCCCAGTTAGCAGATCCTTTATTAGGAATTGGAATCAAGGCATACATCAAACGCGGTCCAAAATCTCGACAAGGGTTGATGGCGTAACCAGTGGTTGAACCTAAAGACAGTCCAATACCAACTAATACAAAAACTAAAATCAACGGTTGTAATCCTGGAGGAATATCCGCTGGCATTAATTGAATCGCTAACACGAAGAAGCAAGTAGCAATAATTTCACTAATCAAATTAAATGGTGTGTTTTCGATCGCAGGACCTGTAGCGAAAATACCTACAGAATTTCCCTCTTCAACTGTTGTTGCCTGAAAATGCGGCCAGAAATGGATCGCAGCAATAAGCGCTCCCACAAAGGCGCCAGCAACTTGGGCAATGATGAAAGGAATAACCGACGAGAATTCAAGAGAGCCTGCCACAGCAAACCCGATCGTAACAGCCGGATTCAAATGTCCTGGTGAACCAAAGTAACCACTGGAAAGTACCCCCAGCATAACCGCGACACCCCAACCAAATGCTACATAAAGCCAATTGGAGCCCGCATTTTTCCCAAGAGCACCCTTCAAACTAGTAGAGCAACCAACTCCTGAACCAAACAAGATTAAAACCACTGTTCCAAAAAACTCGCCAAATACTGGATTATTCATTTTGTAATCCTCCTTCGATTATACTATTTTGGTATAGACACTTATCAACTCGGATTCATTTGCTGCAATCGGATTAAAGGGATAGGTACTATCCTTTAAGGCATTTTGGGCGATGATTTGCGCTCGCTCCATTGCAACCTTTCGTTCAACCCCAAACTCCTGCAGCGACATCGGACAATCGACTTTTTTGCATAATTTAGTAATCGCTTTAATTAACTTAGTGACTAACAATTGTTCACTTAGCGAAGAATTGCCTAAGCCCATTTGGACGGCAATTTTAGCGTAAGTTCTTCTAGCTTCAGGGTCTTTTGCATTGAAATTCACAACGTGTGGCAAGAGCATCGCATTGGCCAAACCATGAGGGACTTTGAATTGTCCACCTACTTGATGAGCAATTGCATGATTGATACCTAAACCGGCAGCATCAAAAGCAAGCCCCGCTAAGCAGGAAGCTTCGTGCATTTTCTTTCTGGCATTCAAATTATTACCATTATTATAACACGCTTCCAAATAGGTTAAAACATAGCGGACAGCTTTTTCTGATAAAGCATCGGTATAGGTGGTGCGATTTTTAGCCACTAATGCTTCTAGTGCGTGAGTCAATACATCCAAACCGCTGTAAGCAGTTACAGTTGGCGGGCTGGACACTACTAGTTGCGCATCCAACAACGCTTCATCCGGAATCAGTCGACGATCAAATACCGGATATTTGATTTTTTCCTTATTATCAGTAACAACTGAAGCACTGGTTACTTCAGAACCCGTTCCACTAGTGGTAGGTATCGCCACAAAACGCTTCACCTTATCGTATCCTGATACCAGCATTGTAAACAGCATCGCCTTCGCCGTATCAATTGCGGATCCGCCACCGACTGTTACTAGCACAGTCGGTTGATGATCCCGCATTCTGGCAACACCCTCTGCCACGATCTCGATTGGCGGATCAGGTACGATTTCCGAATAAGTTGTCACTTCATTTTTCTTTTCCAAGTGTACCAGCACCTTTTGCAGATTCTCACTGCCAATTAAAAAGGGATCGCACACTAAGCATACTCGTTCATTTTCAAATTGTTCTAGGCGGGAAAGACAATCTTCGCCAGTAAAAATTTGTGGTACCATTTCCCATTTTTTCAAAAATTGTCCCCCCTAACGAATTGAAAAACCATCAGTTAATACACAACGACGACGACGAGCAAAATCTTTTGCAGTTGTGGTACATTCGCCTGTCGGTGTCGCGATTGTAAAGGTCGCTGCGCCTTCACCGCCAAAGCCTAAACCAGCATATGATGGTCCATTTTTAACAAAAATAGACGTCTGGAATTTCTTGGCAGCTTTGTTTAAACGACCAATATTTTGTGAATGCATCACGGCCGTATGCAGCAAGCGTTGTTCCACTTCTAATCCGACACACAATGCTTCGTCAAAATTCTCAGTCGTTACAATTGGCAGAATCGGCATCAGCATTTCTTTCACTACAAATGGATGATCCTTCGGTACGTTCATAATGATGACCCGCACATCATAATCCACCGCAATTCCTGCTTCTTGTAAAATATAGCTGGCATTTTTGCCGATAAACTTCCGGCTAGGACTGCCATTTTCAGCAATCGTCAAATCAACTAGTTTTTGAATAACATCAGGTTCATTCACGTAATAGGCACCATTCTTCTCCATCTGTAAAATAAGATAAGAAACAATGTCCTTTACTGCAATGACACTTTTTTCGGCAATACACAAAATATTGTTGTCAAATGATGCCCCAGCAACAATATCAGCCGCCGCTTTTTCAATATTCGCCGTTTCGTCAACAATAGCTGGCGGGTTGCCCGCTCCGGCTCCAATGGTTTTCTTACCAGAAGTCATTGCTTGACGCACCACACCTGGCCCACCTGTAACGACTAATAACGCCACATCAGGATGCTTCATCAATTCTTGGGCTGCTTCAATCGAAGGCTCGTTAATGGTGACGATCATATTTTGAATGCCGCACGCATCAAACACCAGTTGATTCAGCTTTTCTACTGCCTGTTTACAAACATTTTTTGCACCTGGATGAACACTAAAGAATACTGAATTCCCAGCAGCCAGCATCCCAATTGCATTACACACCAGCGTATCAACTGGGTTGGTACTTGGTGTAATGGCACCGATGACACCATAAGCCGAAAGCTCGTAAAGCGTCATCCCGTTGTCGCCAGTTTCCGCTTCCGTACGCAAATCTTCTACTCCAGGTGTCTTATTAATCGCTAATGTAAGTTTTGCAACTTTGTCTTCAAAGCGGCCCATGCCGGTTTCATCTAAAGCTGCTTGCGCATACTCGTTGATTAACGGTCGCATCCCGCAGCGAATACTTTCGATCACCTTGCGCCGCATTTCTAATGAAAGTTCTTCATACTTTTCCTGCGCCTTTTTCGCTGCAGCGATTGCCTCATTCACCGTACCGAAAACACCAGCCTGAATGATCGGTGCGCACGCGCGATTAGGTTCCGCTACGTATTCCTGGACTAAATTTTTTATGAGTTCTTTCAATTTATCATCTTGCATAATCCATCTCCTCGATACAGGCTAATCCAGCTTTTGCGATCTGTTGATCTTCTTCTACCGAACCACCGCTAACACCAATACCGCCGACGATTTTACCTTCTTTATCAAAAATCGGAAATCCGCCGCCGAAGGTCACTATATCGCCATCGGTCACCGTCTCCAACTGATAAAGGTCGCCGCCAGGATTAGCAACAGCACTTAATTCATTGGTTGCCGTCTTCATAGCAACTGCTGTATAAGCTTTCCGCTTAGCAAGGTCGATGCTGGCTAACAACGAATCTGGCATTCGATAGCTGAAAATCAGGTGTCCTGCCCCATCAACCATACACATCGTCACTGCAATGCCTAATTCCTCGGCTTTTTTTACACACGCGTCGCCGATTTTACCCAAGGCATCGATGTCCTCAGCAATCTTTCCGCCACCTGCTGCCTCTTTATAGCGGGTAAAAATTTTTTCAACCAGCTCATTTTGCTGCTGATTAAAATCCTCCACCCGAGCAAAGATATATAGACAATCAGAAAGTCGGTTAACAAATTGCAATAACTCTGGGCGAACCTCAATTTCCTCTGCCAGCTCTGTTAAGCGCCGCTCCCCTCTGCGACAAATCGTGCGGGCAACATGCAGCTGTGCACTAGACAAGTATTGTCCAGGTAAAATAAAGGTATGAATCTCAGGTAAAATGGATAAATAGTTGTCGATCCACTTTTCCAGCTGGGCTGTATCTTCTCTATCAATTAATGTACTTTTAGAAGACAATTTTTGAGTGTCTTCGGAGGTTGCTATTTCAGCGTTTAAGAGAAACAACTTTTCCTGTACCCACGTCAGCATCTCCGTTAACTCTGAGGTAAAGAGCTGCTTTTGAGCAACACTAACCTGGGCAATACATTCATCAAATGTTCCGTACGTATCTACTCGTAACGAGTACTTTTTCACGCGAACACTATCAAATAAGCTGGTTGTTCCTTCATCGCCGGTTTTCGTATAAATACTCATTGGCTAACCCTCTCATCTACATATCAAATGTATCAATTATTCCAACAATCGCATAATCAACAGCGTCGGAAGGTTCAGAAAATAGTCGTCTGGCCGACGAACCGCTGGCTAACAAGACATAATCTCCAATCCCCGCACCAACTGTATCCGCTGCAACCTGTTGGAAACGAATTTTTTCCTGGTGACTATTAATTGGCTGAATGATCATCAATTTTTTTCCAACCAATGATGGATCTTTCTGGGTAGAAACTACACTGCCTACTACTTCTGCCATTAACATTCTCAAGTCCTCACGATCTGTTGAATTTTATTTTTTTCCACGAATTCTTTCGCTAAATCAGTGATTTTCTGATGGCGAAAACGAATTAAAATATCCTGTTCGGTTAAAAGTGCGACATCAGAATAGGTGATAATTTTATTTGAACATACTCGTATCCGTTTTCCTTCATTTGTTTCTATCGTAATTGGCCATTCGTACAAAGCAGTCGGTATCAAACAAACCGCTGAAAATCCTAAATGCAAAATGAATTTACAGTCATATTCCAGCCCTTTCGTCATCCAAACCGTGACTGCATCTTCAGCGTCCAGCTTGCTAAGCTTCGCTAACTGAATAGCACCCACCTGCTTCAAGTGAATCGTTTGATGATAAAGAAAATCCTTGGTGGTTCGAAGCTTCTCGTCGAAGTCTTCGCAAGAAACCACTAAAGAATTCTCTTGACGTTCCACCAAAATCTTCACGATGGCCTCAATTAAGTTGTCCATCATCACTCACCCTCCTGTGGGAAAATAATGTGGGAGCTCATCGCAATACCAATCGGTGTGACAAACTGCGGATAAACCGGTTTGTAAACCTCTTGCTGCAAGTAGTTGGCAAACTCACCTTCGAATTCTTTAAAATAAGCCGCTCCACCTACAACGTATAAAGGTTCGGTAGGTTGACGCAGCAGTGCTTGACGAGTAATTTCAGCCATTCGCTGGACCACCGGACGCACAATTGTAAAGTTTTCTCTTTCTTTACTGATGTCGCGTTTGCGCTGCTCGGCTTCTTCGATCGTTTCTTGGAAATAGCCGGCAATTACCAGCGTCATATGCGTACCACCTGTCGGCTCATCCACCACCAGGATCGGTTGCCCTTTTTCAAAGACACTAATTCCAGTAGTTCCGCCGCCTACATCAATTACCGCACCTTCTGACACCCCTAAAAGCAACGCCGCGGCGGTCGGTTCGTCCACCAATTGATCAGCAGCCATATCCGCACTCTCGATAATGTTGGCAACTACGCGTTTATTATTGCCCACGGTCCCGGGAGGAATCGCCCCGGAAGCGGCGGTTAGCGGAAAGCCTAAAACTTCCTCTGCCTGCTGCTTCAAGCGGGAAACAATTTGGACTGATTGCTGATAATTGACGACTAAACCATCGCGGACAACATCCGCAAATTCAAATGCGCCAAACAATGGTTGATCTTTTCCATCCAACACCACTAGGACGATGGAAGAGGTCCCTAAATCCACGCCTACTTTGAAGCCATCTTTAGGATCGAAAGACTTCGCCGTATTCGTATTGGCTATTTTTTCAAATTCTGCTAGAATCTGGTTGGCTTTTTCTAGGGATTCCACTCTTCATCATCCTTCCTACTCACGAACTAAGCTGGCTACAGTGTCCGGCTTGATATTTGCTGCATTGGCCTCATCGGTATCTACGTGCATTTCCAAAATGAATGTCTCACCTGGACGAATTTCTACATCTTCAAAAATAGTGCTCCGTCCGTCCGATTGAATTCTCACCTTAACCACGTCACCTGCTTGGATGCGAAAGCGTTCCATATCCTTAAAGCTCATGTGAATATGACGTTTCGCAACAATACACCCTTTAAAGGTAATCTGGTTTTCACCATTTTTCACTGTTACCTCAGCGGCATCAGCTAAATTACCCGACAAGCGTACAGGTGCAGGGATACCCAAAGTTCTCGTATCCGTCATGGAGATTTCTACCTGTGAATTTTTACGAAATGGTCCTAAAATACGGACGCGACTTTGTTCGCCCTTTGAACCGACAATCGTTACTGTTTGCTCGGCAGCAAATTCACCAGGCTGTTTTAATGCTTTCATTGGTCGTAACTCTTCACCTGGAAAAAGGCGTTGAAAGTCAGCTTCAGATAAATGAATATGGCGATTAGAAATCCCAATTGGAATACTCGTTAATTGGATTTCGCTAATCACATCACTGACGATCTTAGCAACTAATTCCGGTGTGACCTCAGCCATTGTTCAGACCAGCTTCGATCATTTTGTCAACATCGCTGTGTGGACGTGGAATCACGTGAACAGATACTACTTCTCCAACTTTCTCAGCGGCTACACTGCCTGCGTCAACAGCAGCTTTTACTGCTCCAACGTCGCCTCGTACCATGACAGTTACTAAACCTGAACCAATTTTTTCTGTTCCAATTAATGAAACATTGGCCGCTTTCACCATTGCATCGGCTGCTTCAACTGAACCTACCAGCCCTTTTGTTTCGATCATTCCTAATGCGTCATTCATAATTAAGACCTCCTATGATTTTTTCTTGGGATTCTTCTTTTTCTTGGCAGTACCTTTCTTGGCTCCGTCTTTCTTAGGTTTCTCAGGAGCCTCCTCTTCAACTGAATCTTTTGGTGATTCAGTCTCTTCGACTGCTTCTTTTGTTTCTTCTTCAACCACAGGCTCTTCCGGCTTCGCTTCTTCTACAGCTTCCGCTTTCTCTGTTTGCTCTGGTTTTTCTTCTACTTCCTCAGGCTTTTTGGCTTCCTCAGGTTCATTTGCGACAGGTGGTTGATCATCTTCTTTAGTATCGGTTTCTTCAGGATCTTTAGGATCTTCGGGATCGGTTGGACCCTTAGGATAATCGACCTTTTCTAGGATGACAGTATCTAAAGAATTGGCAGGTCTCGGGATTACCAAGGCTGAGATTAAACTATTCGATTCAGCTGCTTTGGCTTTCCCAGCATCAACTGCGGCTTTCACTGCGCCAACATCGCCGGCAACTTCCACTGTCATCCAGCCAAAGCCCCGCGCACGTTGAACACCAATCAATTCTACCGCTGCAACCTTCAGCATAGTATCAGCAATCATAACAGCTGTTCCATACCCGTTAATCTCGATTAATCCAATTGCTTGATTCATTCCTTCACCTCCATAATAGAAAGTTCCTTAAAGGGCACCCCTTTAACTAATCGTGCGCAATTTGAACCAAACGCCTTTAACTGCTCCTTGGGTTTGGTTTGATAGCGATCAATCACTAAATAGGGTTCGTTAGGATCTAAATTTTTATAATGCAACACTACTTTTTGACCATCACAGCCCACTCCGGTAATTAATGAAGAAGTTGTTGCTGATTGGTAAGCTGCCGAAACAGCATCTGAAGCTTCCACTACTTGTACTTCATAGGGAATGCCTTCTTCTTCAATTCCATACAACAAAAACCGAATACTTTCTTCTAGGCCAGGATTAGTTAAAAAAACAAAAATTCTAGGTTTTACAGTAAAATCATTGCCCATCGCTAATCCCCCTCGTAAGAAAGAATCAAGCCCGTTGCTACTGCATTACGAGGCCCTTCCACTCCACGGATATTCCCTCTGCCCGCCACTAAGCCATAGTGGGACAAAGCATCCGTAACAATTTGCGGAATCTCGAAATCAAGCGCCGAGCCGCCAACGATTACGACAAATGGGATATCCCGAATGTTTCCGGTAGGACTTACATATTCTAACGAGCGAATCGCATTTTTCACGAACACCCGAGATTTAGCTGTTTGACGAATAAATTTGATTCGTTCGATGGAAACATCTCCCGGAATCGGCACAAATCCGTCTTCTTTTACGATGACGATCTTAGCAAACAAATGAGCTTCCAGAGGCTTATCAAAGAATTGAACTGTTCCATCTTCATGACGAATATGGAAAATACTTTCAACCTTTGCCAATGGATATTTTTTGATATCCTCAGCTAAATAGCGATCGTCTAAACCTAATTCTGAACCAATCAGCATGGTAACCATATCGCCAGCACCCGCTAAGTGAGTCGCGATCGTTTCGCCGTTACTCTTAATAATGGAGGCATCGGTAGAACCAGCTCCAAGGTCAAGAATAGCTAGCGGCGTATTCGTTCCCGGAGTTGTTAAAGCTCCCAGGATCGCTGCTTCAGCTTCGGCTCCGCCAATTTCAACAGATATCTTTAAATCTTTTTCTATTTCTTCGGCAATTTTAGACATTTGCAAGTGGTCGGATTTTACCATTGAGGCAATTCCTACTGCCTGCTCCATCGAGAATTCACCCGCCAAGCCGCCCTGAACTGAGGTTGGTACAAAGGTATCAACCGCTAATAAGTCCTGGATAAAGATCTCGGTTGGTGGTCTTTCCGTCAATTGCGCCATGGTATGGCGAACCTTTTCAAGCATTCCACCGACATTCGTCCCAGCTTCACCGGTGACATTGTCAATCTGTCTAAATTCTGAAATAACATCCATGATGCGTTCGGCACCTTCAGAAACACTGATAAACTTCTTCCGGTTGTCTCCCACGACTTCAATGTGTCCTGCTGGAATTGTTCTAGCTTTTACATCGCCTTTAGGGGTCTTAATGACCACCGCCGAGCGATTACCGATTAATGCTCTGGAAACCGGAACGATATTTTTCGTTTCATCAGAAGTAAGATTGAAAACCGTCGCGATTCCATATGGATTAGACAGCTGGGTAATTCCCATACCGGGACTTGCTACTTCAACAGCTGCCAGCATTCCCAAAGGAACCTTATCGATATAAGAAACTTCATCAACAATCGGGATTTTTTTCTCTAGACGATTGTTAATTAACACGCCATCATCCGACTGCAAAATAGCGGCCTCAATCTTATAGCCATTGGCTGCACATTGATTGATCATGTTTGCGGCGTCCTCAAAGTCGATCGCTTTTTCCACTACCACAATATAAGGAGCTTCCAAAATCTTAATCTGTGACAATTGTGTTAGCGGAACAGTGATTCCGACGCCCAAACCAAGACCACCCGGTGTCTTAGGATTGTGACCGATCATAGTGGATTCAGTAATAATCGTCTCCGTGATCGTTTCCATCGCCACATCACCAATAACCGGTGTTGCTTCGTTAATTCGGATCAAATCAATATCCGTTAATTCCAAATGATTCTTTTCTACTACTTCCCGAAGCGCTTTGTAAATGCCAAACAAATTTTGTTTGGTTCCTTTTACACCCGTTGTTTCAGTGATAGCAGAATCTAAGAAACGACAATTTGCTTGGTTTTCGTATTCAGCTAGAGCTACTTCAGTGGAAGAGTTCCCTATGTCTACACCTATGATTCTCTTCATGTTCATGCTCCTTCAAGGATAAACAAGTCTAGATAGATCGCTGGAGCAAAAAAATCCAACGATCTATCTCAGAATTAGTTATCTCCTTTTAGTTTCTTACGCACTTCGTAATGTTCTGCAGCTTCACGAACAAAATCAGCGGTAATTTTGGCATTGTACTGATTTTCTAATTCATCAGCAATTGCCATTAATTCTTCTTTGCTGGAACGATATGGACGAAGCGCATTGTACATTTCCAATACACGAGCATCTGGTAATGCCGTTAATTCCGCAGCCCGATCAAAGTTGCGAGAGATTGATTCTCTGCCGGCACTAGTAGCAATTTCACCCTGAGCTTTTAGAATTTCTGGTGTGATTTTCAAATCCTCTGGTGTCAGATTTCCGTTTAATGCGTTTTCTAAGGTAATATCTTCCATCGTTTTACCTGTTTTTGTTTTGATCCACTCTGGATGTTTTTGAGCGATTGGATAATCTGCTTCGGTTGCTTTATTTCCTGAAGTACTGACTGGCGCGCTTGCTGCAGTTGCTGTACCAGCATCTCCGCCATTCATTTCCTTTAGAATGCCTCTTACTAAGTTTTCAATGGATTCTTGGCTCATTTTATGCACCCCTCCTTATAATCTAATAGCAATTTCTTCAGCCGGTTTCCCAATAACAACGTGTTTTGTTTCTTTAATGTGCAGCAAAGCGGATAACGCTTGATATTTCGGCCGCGCCATTTGATCGTTCATCATTGGTACTGGGCTTGGTGACTCGCCTTTTGCATATTTCGCAGCATTTTTACCCATTGCTCGGTAAGTATCCAAGTCAATCAGCGGTGCTTGCGGGAACAGCTCTAAGTTAGACAAAGGCTGTAAATCTTTTTGGTGAATGATTGATGTTCCTTTAGATTGAAGAGATACACAGACACCAGATCCAGACAAGCCGTCTCCTTCAACTGCCGCAAAGGCTACGTCAGCTGTCCGATAAACTTTAATCACTCGAGCCTTCAAGCCTTCTTCTTCGATTCCAGCGATGATTTGACGGATAATATCCTTGTGAGGAACCCCGACAATATTGGTTGTTTGATGTTCAGCAAACGCTGGAGCTACCGCAATTACAACTTCATCACTTGATGTGCCAGGTTTAGCTACTCCAACTGATTGGAACCAATCCGCAGAAGCCGCTTGCTCAGGTTGTGATGGAGCAGAAGTGTCTGCTGATTTAAAGCTGACTTGCTTATCAGAGCCTTCTTGTTGCATTTCTTTTAATACTTCAGCAATTACCGAACGTAGTAATTGTTCATTTAGTTCAGCCATCTTCTCTATTCCTCCTTAAACATCTTTTGGATTGATTGCATTTGGAATTGCTTTGACTTTTTCCCAATCGTCGCCTTCCAAACGATAGCCGCTGCCTGGTCCTGCATAATCATTTTTATCGTTGACTGCAGAGATTACATTCCAGTCTTCATCAAAGATTGCCGACGTTTGCAGGAAGTCGCCTGCTACCCGTTGTTTCAGCAATGCTAAGACACTTTCAGCAACATCTCTATATCCGCCGTCAGAAAGCCCTTTCACTAGATCTAAACCAGTTGCGCCTCGATCCAACAGCTCTCCAGCCTTCTTGATATCTTCTACCATGTCCCGTGGCGGCATATCTTTAGAGCCGTCAGCGTAGGTTGCCGCCTCAACTTCTTCATCAGTAATTTCTGGCAGACCTAATTGAGCAAACAAGGCTTGAATTGCCCGCGCCGCTTTATTTCTTACTTCGATTACTTCTTCTTCGTTGACTGGATGCAAACCACCGTTTACTTTCAAGTCACGCTGCATAATGTTGTAATCATCATAATCATCTGAATCAAAGTTTGATCCGGCAAACATATCGTCATAGTTCGGCATCGCAGAATAGCCAGAAGCAATGAAGTCAGTTCCTGGTAGGAATTGCATCAACAAGCGAGCTGTACGACGAATTGGCGAATGAGAGAAGGTTTGGTCATTACCAGAAGCTACTTCCAAATCAAGCATCATGGCAATTAGATTTTCTGCCAAGACCGCACGGATCCCTGAAGGAACTGCCCCAGGAACTCCGATACAGCTGATTGACCCATTTTGCAAGCCTTGAACCCCAGCTGCTTTCGATAAGAAAATACAACGAGCTTCTAGGTAAAGCATTGATTTACCTTCAGCATAACCCATTTGTACTTCTGAACCGGTACCAGAAGTAAAGCGCATTTTCAATCCCCGAGAGGCATAACAAGAAGCTAGGAAGCCTTTTGACCAAGGTGTATCATCACCATCGGTAAATACTTGTTCTGTACCATAAACAGAGATTGTTTCAGCATATGCAGTAAATCCGCGCATACCTAAATCTAGTTCAGTTGCTTCTTCCAATGAACATTGAGTCAACACGCCTGGACGGCCAACTTGCGAACCAACCATAATCGCGATCGCATTAAATGGTGCATAACGAGCTACCGCAACAGTTGTTTCTTGTTCATCAAATCCACGAAGTGCTCCTTCAGCCGCATCTGCTGCGATTTGAACCGGATTATCCCGTACGTTGGTAACGTGAGATTGGGTAGATGGACGACGACGTGCCCGCATTTTTTGTACGGCCATCATCATTTCTACTACGTTCATGTGTCCAACAACTTCATTCAATTTAGCTGGGGTAGAAGAAGTCGTTAAATCAATGATTTCCGCCCGGCTAATATTAGGATCAACAATTTTATTGGCTAACAATTTAGAATCCATAGCCATTACTTCTTCAGCTTTATCCAATTTAATACCGTATTTGGCAATAAATGAGTCGATTAAGTCAAAGTCGGCTTTTACTTTTCCATCTAACTCAACCACTTCGCCATTAGCAATTTTAATGCTTGGTGTTGGGTCATTAGGACTTTGCATAGCGATTAAGCCTTCTTCAATCCATTCATCGACAAAGCCGTCTTGGTTGACAGGTCTTTTTGCCAATGATTCAAAACGTTTTGATTTCATATGCTATTTTCACTCCTCTTTAGTTGTTAGATATATGATGGTTGATCATTTTTTGGCTCACTGCCAAGCGTTCCTAGTAATTTATGACCAATTTCGCGTGCTGAAACGACTGCTTGACGTACCGCACCAGAATCTCCAGTAATCGTCAAAGTCACTTCATTTGAGAAGCTTTGGCCGTGCTGTGGTGTAGCGTAGCCTACGATTTCAACATTCGCTGCTTTCAATGCAGTATCGGCCATAACAACACCGATTGCTGCTGGAGCACCAACAATGACACCGAATGCTCTGCCTACTGGCGTTCCCCAAACTTTATTACATGCATAGCTTGCACGTGCAGTGTATTGTAATTCAATATGGCCGGCTTCATTGCCATAAACGTCACCAAAAGTACGTGTGTCTACTTCCTTCAATGTTACTTCCACTGCCCGTTTCACGTCTGATACATCTTCACCACCGAAGATGACGATTGACCCGTGTCCGGCGCCGCCTTTAGTATCTCGAGGTAATTCAATAGAAATAATTTCTGTGTTTGTCGCTTTAACCGCTTCATCAGCTGCTAAAATTTGTGGACCGGCACCTGTACGAGCACCGACAATACCAATGGAACGATATTTTTTATCCAGCTCCATTTTTTCTAATAGTGAGTTGTCCACATTAGCGATTACTAAACCAATTGTATCTCCAAACTCTGTCGCTCCTACAAATTCTGTCAAGTTGCATGTTTTTTGGATCATTTTTTCTTCCCCTCCGTTAGCTTTTTCCTTAGATTGAACAGTTTTTGAAGTCTCAGCGGCATCAAATTTTGCTAATACCCGTTGGATTAAATCTTCCATTTCAAAATTGTTTTCATCCATGTCTAGACTCCTCCTTTACTATTCAGGTGCTTTTGGCAAAAGTGATTCAACTTCATTATGAGGTCTTGGAATAACGTAATTGGAAACAACCTCTCCTACGCTATTTGCAGCAGAAACTCCAGCATCCACTGCCGCCTTCACGGCACCAACGTCTCCTCTTACCATGACTGTTACTAAACCTGAGCCAATTTTTTCGGTACCTATCAAGACAACATTTGCTGCTTTGACCATGGCGTCGGCAGCTTCGATCGCACCGATGAGACCACGCGTCTCGATCATTCCTAAAGCTTCTTGTTGCATCTCTTTTCCTCCTAAAAATTATTTATAAAATGCTTACAGTCTAATCATACAAAAAAAGGATAGAACATTATTGTTCTATCCTTTTTCATTAAAATGTGCGATAATTGTAAATAATTGCTGTTAAAAAGTGCTAGTCACGTCAAAAAGCCCTTTACACCAACGTAAAAAGCAGCATCTCGTAAAACGAGAAATATGAAATTATTGTCAAACTATGACAAAAGAATGTAAGCGCTTGTTTTGCTGTATTAAAACAGAGGTAACTCTGATAAAATTGTTAAGTAAGGCTATGAGACACCACAAAATGCACTATAAAGGAGAGAAAAATTATGGAAACATTATCAACCCCTCTTCCTAAAAAAGAAATTATTGTCCTGCAAAATATTATGGAAGATTTCGCTTGTGCAACCGACCTTGGCGCAGTTATTGTTGATATTAGAGGGAAGGAATCTTCCTCACTTTATAATTTTTCACCGTTCTGCGAAGCCATGAGAAATTATCCCGAATTTCATAAGCTCTGCCAAAAATGCGACATGTATGGCGGCTTGGAAGCATCCAAGACCGGAAAACCTTGTATTTATCGCTGTCATGCTGGTCTTACCGATGTTTCGCTTCCTATCGTATTCAATGATCAGCTTCACGGCTTTCTATTGATGGGTCAATTAGAGATTGATCCCAAATATGCCGATGAGATGCCTAAGATTCAAGAAATTGATTCCAATTGGAAGGCTTATAAAGACTTAAGAACGGCTCGCAACTCTGTCTTGACTTTATCGCCCGAAAAAATTAAAAGTGCTGCCCGACTACTGGAAAAAATATGTTCACATCATTCAGAAGAGTCGCATCCAAGAGATCGAATTACCTTTAACTTTAAACAAGAAAAAACGAAGGAACCACAACCTACAGGAAAAGACGAGATACAGAAAGCGACTCAATACATTCAAAAGAATATTAGTAAAACAATTACCTTAGAAGAAGTTGCGAATCATGTTTATCTTAGCCAATATTACTTTAGTAAACTTTTCAAAAAAGAAACCGGTATTAATTTTATTACCTATTTAAATCAGCAACGAATTGAACGGGCTAAGATCTTGCTGCAGCAGTCAGATTTAAGTATTGAAACCATTTCACACAATGTCGGCTTTTCTCAAGCCAGCTATTTCTGCAAAACATTTAAGCAATTTACTAATACTACGCCGGCAACGTATCGCAAGGAATATAATCTAGGTTAGCTTTTTCGCTTTTGATAAACTGCGAAAAGTTGGAGTGACAGCTAGCTCCTTTTAGGGAATTGATTTTTCCGATACCGGGAAAAATCAGTTTCATTGTCGTACGCATACCATCATGCTAAACAGGTTTGCTTGTTATTATAGATACAAGCTTATTAATTAACAGCTTTCACATTACTAAACTGCGAAAAGCATGACTGGCAGCTAGCTCCTTTTACGGAATCATTTTTCCAAAACCGGGAAAAATCAGTTTCATTGTCGTACGCATACCATCCAACTATACTTCTTGAGCTTATTTATAGATGGCTAATTATTGCATTGCCTTCTATCTTGATAAACTGCGAAAAGTTGGACTGGCAAAAAAAAGCAGACCTTTTTCCGAGAGAAAGGTCTGCTTTTGGCGTTAAAGTCTATTAAACTTAAGGCTAAAACAGCTTTCCTAATCCCGAAAAAGCTTGAAACGACGGTAATTAAGTATCTGACTCAGCAGCAAAAGCTGCTTTACAGTTGCGGGTACAGCGCTGGGATCACACCAGCTTCCTTAATCGAACGAATCCATTGACCGTATAATCTATTTAATTAAGCTCATAATAACACAAGCTTTGTTCCTTGGCAAAACAAATGTAAGCCTTATCACTAATTATTCTAATTTATAGTCAAAAAGGAATTTTTCTAACTCATCCATTCCCTCACCACTAATCAATGAGACCTCAAAGATTTTCTTGGCACCAGCCAGCTCCAATCTTTTACGGGCAATCACCAGTGCCTGATCATCCTTGATCAAGTCAATTTTAGTGATAATGCCAATCGTCGGCTTTGTAAAGCGCGCCGAAAAAAATGGCGGAAAATAGTTCTGTGTTCCTTGAATATTTTGCACAAAAGCAACGATTTGAGCATCCACTGATGCACTGACTAATGCATTATAATAGAAGCGATTTTCCATGAACTCACCTGGAGTATCAATGGAGTCGTCAAAATAATACACCTGCTGCGTTTTATGATAAATTCTTTCCTTCTGCTGAAGCCATTGCGACAACGTTGTTTTTCCCGAACCGGTTTCACCAACAAAAATGATCTTCTTCATATTATGACCTGGTGATTTCAGGAATGTCGAAATCCAAGACATTCGCCAATGTTTGAGTGACTTGTTTCAGCGCAAACTCAACAGAAGATACTTCGCCAGTGATTACAACTGCACCACTGAAGCGATCCATGAAACCAATGGAAACACTTCCTGATTTCTTCGCAATATCGGCACCAATAATCGATGCTTCACTTGGCGTTATCGTTAGAATGCCAATCGCATTTCGTTCCTCTAACAGTCCTAATTTTTCGAAAACTTCTTTATCCGCATTAGGAATTAAGTGAGCCAGTGTTACCTGTTTGCCCGGTACATATTCTTGAATAGTCCGTTCAATATTTTTTCGTTTAGACACTTCTTTCACTCCCTACTACACTACTTTCAAAAATAGTTTATCATATCGCAATGTAAGAATATTGCTCATTTCCGAAATAGTGGGTAAACGCTACCAATATATGACAAAATCTTGCCACTTTTCTGCGGCAACGACATAATCGTGTTATAGCTTTTCCACTTTCTGCTAGTTAAACTATTAGTAAGGGAATTCAAAGGAGAAAATACTATGGGAATTTCAACCGAAACGCTAAAAAGCTATCTATTGGAAAAAACCGAATTATTTGACTCGAATAAGCCACTAGAAATTACACACCTGACGAATGAAGAAGATCATTATGTCGAGGGCTATGTAAATTACATCTACCGCGTTCGCCAAGGAACGAAATCCTACATTATTAAGCACGCAAAAGAATTTATTCCCAGCGGGATTGACCTTGGCCGTTTAGATCCAGGCAGAAATTATTTAGAGTTTATGACCTACAAGCTGCGAGCTGGTTTTTCTAAAGATAGCGTGCCAAACATCTATTTTGTTGACCAAGAGAATCACCTATTTATTATGGAAGATATTTCAAACATGGAGGTTCTTCGTTTCTTTTTATGTCATGGCGAAAAATCGTGGATTTTAGGCGAGAAGATCGGGCACTTTTTAGCACGGTCGCACTTTTTTACCTCTTCATTTCACTTAAATGAACAAAAAATGGCTTCTTTGGCCTTATATTTTGAGAATGAAGAGATGCGTAAAGTCATTGTCGATTTTATTCTCCAGCCTCATGAAGAAGCTGGAAATGATTTGGATCATTATGAAATCGCTTTATATACGATATTAAAAGAGCTTACTGAAAAGGATTTGATCTGGGATGATTGGCTGCAATTAATTGATAACTTTGCCAAAAAACGGCAATGCTTGATCCATGGTGATTTTCATAGTTCCAATATCTTCATCTCCCCGCAGCAGATGAAAGTCATTGATATGGAATACACTATGATTGGTCCTTTTTCCTATGATTTGGGTTATTTCTTAGCCAATTTATTGTCTCAATTCGCCTGCTTTAGTGTGAACTCTGACTTTTCTGAAGCCCAGCGATCAGACATGAGCGAGTATTTGTTGAAAATGATTGCCGATGTATACTCCACTTATTTCGATACCTTCACAGAGCTGTATACGCATCAACCAACTAGAGAAATACTACAGCCTGACTTGTTTTTATCTATCTTGCAGGAATCTTTTGGGTATATGGCGATGGCAAATATCACGCGGGCGGCCAATAGCGGTCCCTTCCCTGATTTTGACAACATTACTTCAAAAGAAACACGTTTTGTTGCTAAAGCTTTGTCGCTGAAATTATCCGAAAATATTTTTATCCAAAGATCGCAAATTCAGACAGTGGAGGAATTTTTAGCGTTAATTGTGGATGTCCGAAATAATTTTCTTTCCGACTTAACGAATAAAAATCCTTCGCATATCATCGTAAATTCATAGAAAATGGGGAGAGTTCAAATGTTACTAGATCAAATTATCGACGCGGGAATCGTCGGCTGTGGTGGAGCAGGCTTTCCCGCTGCCGCAAAATATCGCACAAAAGCTGAATATTTTATTATTAATGCGGCTGAATGTGAACCACTGTTAAAAACCGATCATTATGTGATGAATCATTTTGCCGAGGAGTGTGTAGAAGCTATTGCCGCTGTGGGGAAAATGCTGGAGGCAGAACACATTATCATCGCTACTAAAGAGTACTATTTGAAGGAGATCGCGGCCTTAGAGCAGGCCATCGAAACTTTGCAAGTACCGGTATCCATTTTCAAAATGGAAAATTTTTATCCCGCTGGTGATGAGCAAATAATGGTATATGAGGTAACCGGTCGAACGGTTCCGCCTAGCGGTCTGCCAATCGAAGTTGGTTGCGTAATTTCCAACATATCGACGATGTTGAACATATACAAGGCGCAGCAAGGGACCAAGGTAACTCATAAACTGCTGACGATTACCGGAGCCGTGAAGGAGCCTAAAATTCTGGAAGTTCCAATCGGTACCTCCTTTGAAGAATGCCTAAACTTAGCTGGTGGTTCGACGATTGATGATTTCATGTTTATCAATGGCGGACCGATGATGGGCCGAGTTGGCACAAAGGATGATTTCTTTAAACAGGTGGTAACTAAGACCACTTCAGGAATTATCATTACCGAAAAACGGGATTTCCTTTATGAGCTTTTCGAAAAGGATATGCAGCAGGTGATTACTAAGGCTCGCTCTTCTTGTATTCAATGCCGCTTATGTACTGAGCTTTGTCCTCGCTATCAAATCGGACATCCGATTCATCCCCATCGCGTGATGCGTCACTTGGCTATCACCGATGTACCAGAGGATATAAGCGACGATCCGATTTGGCAGGAAGCGCTGCTTTGCTGTTCCTGTGGGATTTGTGAAGTTATTGCCTGTCCGATGGGCTTAATGCCGCGACAGGTCAACAATTACGTGAAGGCTCGCTTAGCAGAAAAAGGCATTCGCTATGAGAAAAAGGATCAGCCTTTGACGCCTTCCTTGATGCGGGATTATCAAAAAGTACCGCCTAAAAATATTCTGCTGAAAGACGGATTGAATCAATACGTCAATCTAAAAGTGGAAGAATGTGTGCAGTTTGAGCCAAACAAAGTTACTATTCCATTGAGAATGCACATTGGCGCACCATCACAAGCAGCTGTAAGTGAAGGCGATAATGTAGAAGTTGGCACCTTAATTGGTAAGTTACCGGAAAATGCTTTAGGAGCAAATATCCATGCCAGCATTGCCGGGGTAGTTCGCGAAGTTACACCAGAAATGATTACGATTGAAAGAAGGATAGGCTGATGAAAGAAATGGATACTATTGGTTTTTTAGAGTTAACGAGTATCGCAAAAGGCATTGAGGCAGTGGACTTTATGTTGAAGGCAGCCGATTCCACTCTTTTAATGGCCAAGGCCAGCTGTCCAGGAAAATACTACATTATGATCTGCGGACAGGTTGGATCGGTGGAGCGCTCGATTGATGTCGGGGTGCAAATTGGCGGACGATATGTGGTGGGTGAATTGTTAATCCCGCGGGTACATCCATCTGTAATCAAAGCAATTAACATGTCGGAAATTCCAGAAACAACCAAAGCGATTGGCGTATTGGAATATTATTCGGCTGTCGGTTCGATTATTGCCGCGGATTATGCGGTTAAGGCAGCAGATGTTTCCCTGATTGCCATTCAACTGGGAACCGGAATCGCCGGAAAATCCTTTGTGGTTTTAACGGGCGATGTCGGTGCCGTTGAAGCCGCTGTCGAAGCTGGTGCAAAAGGCGCCAAAGAAAAAGCCATGATGATTAACAAGATTGTCTTGCCAAATCCCCGCAAGGAACTGGTGGAAAGTTTAATTCAATAAAAGAAAGCAGCTGCATTGTCGTCGCGTATGGCGATAGCGCAGTTGCTTTTTATTTTCGATTTTTTTCACAAATATTTCACTTGACTTAAAGTCCACTTCAGCACTTATACTTGTATTATTCTAAATCATGAAAGAAGGAATAATATGAAAGCTGCTATTTTTGAAAAAGCTGGACTAGTAACAGTTCAGGAAGTTGAAAAACCAAGTTTACAAGCATCAGATGATGTCATTATTAGAATCGTTCGTGCTTGTGTTTGCGGATCGGACTTATGGTCTTATGCTCATGGCGACAACAAGGAAGCCCACTCAGTGAATGATGGCCACGAAGCTTTAGGTATCGTTGAAGAAATTGGTTCAGATATCACAACGGTAAAACCCGGGGACTTTGTGATTGTGCCCTTCACCCATGGCTGCGGCGAATGTGATGCTTGCCGGTCAGGCTTTGATGGAACCTGTGATCGTCACAAAGGGGCAACGAATTGGTCCAATGGCTTCCAGTCAGAATATGTTCGCTTCCATTATGGGAATTGGGCGTTAGTCAAAGTTCCCGGCCAACCCTCCGATTATACAGAGGGCATGATAAAATCTCTGTTAACATTGGCAGATGTTATGCCAACTGGGTACCATGCTGCCCGGTGTGCTCATGTTGAAAAAGGTGATAAAGTGGTTGTCATCGGCGATGGTGCTGTCGGTCAATGTGCGGTGATTGCTGCGAAAATGCGGGGCGCGTCACAAATTGTTCTGATGAGTCGCCATAAAGATCGTCAGGAAATGGCCCTACAATCAGGCGCGACTGCTGTTGTAGCGGAACGTGGTGAAGAAGGAATTGCTAAAGTTCGCGAAATTCTTGGCGGCGGTGCGGATGCGGCTCTTGAATGTGTCGGAACAGAAGCTGCGATCGAGCAAGCGATTGGTGTTCTTCATAATGGCGGTCGAATTGGTTATGTTGGTGTGCCTCATTATTCAAATCGTCCTATCGGTTCTACCTTTGCTCAGAATATTTCCATCGCCGGTGGTTCCGCTTCGGTGACTACTTACGACAAACAAATTCTGCTTAAAGCGGTTCTTGATGGAGATATTAATCCTGGGCGTGTGTTCACCCAAACCTATAGCTTGGATGATATCAACCAAGCCTATGAAGATATGCAAGACAGAAAAACCATTAAATCAATGGTCGTTGTCGACGGCTCTTTGACTGAGTAAGAATTCTCATGACAAATAGAAAACCAGAGGTGAAAAATTCACCTCTGGCTTTTTGCTCTTTTCGATAATTAATTCCTAAACATCTTAAACTCCAAATACAGATCATTGTAAATCTGCAAATACTCTGGGCCTAAATCTTTATAGACCTCCAAATGACTAATGGTTTCATCATCAGGATAAAACTGCTTGTCCTCAGAAATTTCTTTTGGCAGCATGTCCATTGCGACTTTATTTGGCGTAGAATAGCCGATATACTCCGCATTGGTCTTGGCATTTTCTGGTCGCAGCATGAAATTGATAAAGTCATAAGCCCCTTCCTGATTTTCGGAAGTCTTAGGAATGACGATGTTGTCGAACCAAAGATTGGAACCTTCAGGTGGAATGACATAATGCAAATGTTCATTTTGCCCCATCATGTCAGCTGCTTCACCGGAAAAAGTAACCGCTACGGCGCTTTCTTCGTTTGCCATGTACATCTTGATTTCATCGGCAACAATCGCTTTAACATTAGGGGTTAATTTATTCAATTTATCAGTAGCCTGCTGCAGCTCCTGCATGTTCTTACTATTAATAGAATTACCGAAAGTTGTCAGCGACAAGCCCATTACCTCGCGGGCTCCGTCAATCAGCATAATATTATTTTGCAGCTCAGGCCGCCACAAATCTTCCCAATGCTTGATCTTGTCACCATCAACAAACTTGTCGTTATAAACGATCCCCAATGTTCCCCAAAAATAAGGAATCGAATACTCGTTGTCCTTATCAAAGGCTTGATCCAAGAAACGGGGGTCGATATTTTCCAACCCTTTGATTTTGCTATGATCTAACGGCAGCAGTAATTTTTCCTTCTTCATCTTCTGAATCATGTATTCACTAGGAATCGTGATGTCATAAGAAGTTCCGCCCTGTTTGATCTTCGCCTCCATCGCTTCGTTGGAATCAAAGGTTTCGTAATTCACTTTGTAGCCATACTCTTCTTCAAACTGCTTCAGTAAATCAGGATCAATGTAGTCGCCCCAGTTGTAAATATTCAACACATTGGAGCTGGCATTGCTGGCCCGATTCAACCGAAAATCAAAGAAGCTCAGCAGCAAAATGATGGCGATGACGCCGATAAAAAGAGATTGTAATTTTCTCATTTCAGTACGGACACCTCCTCGAATTCCCGCTTGCGTTTCTTGGCTTTTTTCGTGTTGTCGCGGCTAATGAAATAGTAGCCGATCACCAGCAGCAGCGAGAAGATAAAGACTAAAGTGGACAGTGCATTGATCTCCAAGCTGATTCCTTGGCGTGCCCGGGAATAAATTTCAACAGACAAGGTGGAAAAGCCGTTGCCGGTTACGAAAAAGGTCACCGCGAAATCATCCAATGAATACGTAAAGGCCATAAAGTAGCCGGCAATCACACCCGGTGTCAAAAACGGCAGCACGATATTACTTAACACTTGCAGGTTGTTGGCTCCCAGGTCACGAGCGGCATCAATCATCGAGTCGTTCATTTCCTGTAATTTCGGCAATACCATCAGCACCACAATGGGAATACTGAAAGCTACGTGAGACAAAAGTACGCTCATAAACCCTAGTTGGAAGCTGCGCAAGTAACCACCTAGCATAGTAAACAAAATCAAGAAGCTGGCACCGATAATAACATCCGGCGACACCATCAATATATTGTTCAATCCCATCAAGGCATTGCGGGAACCCCGTTTACGAGTATAGTAAATCGACATAGCTCCAAAGGTTCCAATCGCCGTCGCAATCAAGGCCGAAAGAAAAGCCAGCACAAAGGTCTGCAAGACGATACTGATTAACCGCGTATCGGAAAACAGCGTTTCGTAATGCTCCCAAGTGAAGCCAGTGAAATTGGTCATCGTTCCGCCTTCATTGAAGGAGTAAAAAATCAAATAAAAGATCGGTACATACAATAGAACAAAGACTAAAACCAAATACAGATTTGACCAGGAAAAGCGTCTTTTTTTCATTTATGCTCGACCTCCTTTTTTCCGTTCGCCAGTCAGCATCATGACGATGAACATGGCAAAAATCAAGATAACCCCAATCGTTGAACCCATCCCCCAGTTTTGGGTCACTAAGAAATGTTCTTCAATCGCAGTACCTAGAGTAATCACCCGGTTCCCACCAATCAGTCTCGTCAGCATGAATAAGGAAAGTGACGGGATGAAGACAGCCTGCACACCGCTTTTTACACCATTCATGGACAGCGGTAAAATTACTCGCCGGAAGGTATCAAAATTATTGGCCCCTAGATCGCGGCTGGCGCTGATCAATGAAGGATTGATTTCTTCCAAGGCATTAAAAATCGGCATAATCATAAAGGGCAGTTCGATATAGGCCGCCACAAACATAAAACTAAAATCGGTAAACAACAGCTGCTTCGGCCCAATTCCGATAAAGGACAAAAATTCGTTAATAGAACCATTTGTACTAAAAATCCCAATAAAGGCATAGGCTTTCAGCAGCAAATTAATCCAAGTCGGCAACACCACCAACAGCAGCAGCAATTGGCGATGCTTTAATTTCGACAAAAAATAAGCCGTGGGATAACTGATCAACAACGTCATCAAGGTAATCAAAAAAGCAAAGAGCACTGAATTCAGTGTCATACCTAAATAGGTTTTCGAGGTTAAATAAGTATGGTAGTTGCTCAGGGTAAAATTGCCGTTCATATCAAAAAAAGACTGATAGATAATCAAAATCACGGGAGCTATGACAAAGAACAGCAGCCAAAAATAATAAGGGATTGAATAAATCCGTCGCATACTTCTCAATGTTTTCGCCTCCTATTCTTCATAGCTTTCCAAACGGGCATCAAACTCTTCTTCCGTTTCATTAAACCGCATCACGTGGATATCTTCCGGTTCAAAAGCCAAACCAATTTTCGTGCCTTCTTTAGCCTTGCGGGTAGAGTGAACCATCCATTCGTTGCCATCTTGGTCGATCCCCATAATCTCATAATGTACACCCCGGAAAAGCTGCGTATTTACGGTAATCACCAGCTTGCCTTTTTCCGGTGAAGTAATCGACAAATCTTCCGGACGCAACACGACTTCCACTGGTTCATTAGGCCGCATCCCACCATCAACACATTCAAATTCCTTGCCGACAAATTTCACTAAATTATCTTCAATCATTTCGCCAGCGACAATATTACTTTCGCCAACAAAATCAGCGACGAAGTGATTAATCGGCTCATCATAAATATCTACCGGTGTGCCGCTTTGGACAATCCGGCCTTTGTTCATGACAAAAATTTCATCACTCATAGCCAACGCTTCTTCTTGATCGTGGGTAACGAAAATGAAGGTAATGCCTAATCGTTTTTGCAACTCCCGTAATTCATACTGCATATCCGTCCGCAGCTTCAGATCCAACGCCGACAGCGGTTCGTCTAACAGCAGAATTTTCGGTTCGTTGACAATCGCTCGGGCAATGGCCACCCGCTGACGTTGTCCACCAGACATTTCCGTGATTTCCCGATTCTCATACCCCGGAAGCTGAACGACTTTCAAAGCATCCTTAACCTTGCGTTCGATCTCATTTTTTGGCAGCTTTTTGATCTTTAAACCAAAAGCCACATTATCAAAAACGTTCATATGAGGGAACAACGCATAATCCTGAAAGACGGTATTCACCTGACGTTTATTAGCAGGCACATCGTTCATCCGTTTGCCTTCTAGGAAAATATCTCCTTTAGTGACATCGGTAAATCCGGCAATAATCCGCAAGATCGTAGTTTTCCCACAACCTGAAGGTCCTAACAGCGTATAAAAACGGCCTTCCTCGATATCAAAACTAACATTTTTTAAGACTGGTTCATCGTCGTATTCTTTTACAACGTTATCAAACGAAATAATTGTATTTGCCATAATTCGCTCCTTTTTCTCATGAACAAGCTTCTTTAAAAGCTCCTTCGTTTTTTATATTCTCTCCTACAAGTAGGATTCCGTCGCAACCACTAAAACCTTTGTAGGTTTTTTGCCGTGATTTAGCAGTCGGTGAGGTTTACTAGCTTCGTAATAAATACTCTCGCCGGCCTGGGCAACAAAATAGTCTTCACCAAATTGCAGACCAACGGTTCCTTCTAAAACATAGATGAAGGTTTCAGACAAAGAGGGAGAAAATTGTTTGTACTGTCCTTTTTTCTCCAAGGTTAATAAAATAGGTTCCATTTCTTTTTCATTGGATTCAGGAATCAGCCACTTGATATGGTAACCATTCGTTTCATCACTATAGGAAGTGGTATCTTCCTCTTTATAAAGAATCTTCTGCTCACCAGTTTTTTGACTAAAGAACTGTTCAGGAGTCACACCTAAAACTTCTAAAATGTCAAAAAAGGTTTCCATCGAGGGGGAACTTAAATCCCGTTCCAGTTGAGAAATGTAACCCTTGGACAAATCCGTCCGTTCTCCCAGCTCTTCTTGGGTCAGATTTTTTTGAATCCGTAAATTTTTCAGCTTCTCGCCTATTTCCATTAAGCCTCGCCCCCTTGTTTGGTAAAAGTAAACTTCTTGTTTAATAGCACCACTATAGTATACGAACTTTGGTTCAAAATGCAAGTCAGATAATTGGATTTCTTAGCATTCTCTAACCTGATTTATTTACAGGAAAAAGAACATAGAAAGTTGCATTTTCCACAGTTTCCGCTAAGATGGAAGTAACAAACTTTTCATAATAAAGGAGCGATTCCATGACTAATTATCAATGCTTGCGTGTGTTAAAAAATGAAGAAACAGTCACTACTGAAATTGAACATTTTGAGGTGCCGGAATTACAGTCTGGTGAAGTACTAATTGCGGTCAGCTACTCTGGTATGAACTATAAAGATGCTTTGGCTACTAAGGCCAACACTGGTGTTTTGAGAAGCTACCCGTTAACCCCTGGTATCGATATGGCCGGTACTATTGCAGCCACCAATGATGAACGCTTTGCTGTTGGCGATGAAGTGCTGACCACCAGCTACGGAATTGGTGTTAGTCAAAATGGCGGCTTCAGCGAAATGCAAGTTGTTCCCGCTTCTTGGGTGGTTAAGCTGCCAAAAGGCCTAACGGAAAAACAAGCAATGACGTATGGAACTGCTGGATTTACCGCGGCTCTATCAGTTGATGCCTTGGTGCAACACGGATTAAATGCCGAGAGTCGTGTATTAGTCACTGGTGCTACTGGCGGTGTCGGCGGCTTTGCTTTGCAATTTTTACAAAAGATCGGCTGCAAAGAAATCATTGCCTTAACTAGAAAAACCGATCAGCAAGACTATTTAACAAAACTTGGTGCAACTCAAGTCGTAACCCCAGATGAATTTTTCCCAGAAAAAAATCGTCCGTTGAATAAGCAGACGATTGATTATGTGGTTGATACTGTCGGCGGAGAACAATTAGGTAAGCTGATTCCATTTATCAGCTACAGCGGAAGTATGGCTCTGTGCGGCAATGCTGGCGGGATCAAACTGAATATGACTGTTCTGCCATTTATTCTGCGAGGGGTTAATCTTTTAGGAATTGATTCTGTGGAGACGCCAATGGAGAAACGGGCTGCGATCTGGGAGAAAATGGCGGATGAATGGTTAGTTGCTGAAGGAATTCAGGTGCAAGAAATTGCTTTAGAGCAAGTTCAAGCAACTGCTGATGCTATTTTAGCTGGCAAGCATGTCGGCCGGACCTTAGTTCGACCTGGAGGGTTAGACTGATGAGAATCCTGATTACAGCTGGGGGAACATCGGAAAAGATCGATGATGTGCGAGCGATTACCAATCATTCCAGTGGTAAATTAGGCAAAGCAATTGCGGAAGCCTTTTCGGCAGAAGGTGCAACAATTGATTACATTACTACCAAACAGGCCCTGCACCCTGACAATGACGAAGCAACCATTCACTTAATCGAATCGACGGCTGACCTAGCGGCTAAACTGAATGAATTAATGACTGCCCACCGCTATACTGCTGTGATTCACAGTATGGCCGTCAGTGATTTCACTCCCGAAAGCTCGGTTACAATTGAAGATTTGCAGGATACAATCGCTGCAAAACCAGATGATTTAGCCTTGGCCTTGAAGGAAAAGGTGCGGGAACGAACGGAGAAGAAGATTTCTTCTGATACCGATCATTTAGTGATCGTTTTAAAGAAAAATCCGAAAGTCATTCAACAAATCAAACAGCTGCAGCCAGAAACTATTCTTGTCGGCTTTAAGCTTTTAGTGGATGTCCCGATGATCCAGCTTTTAGATGTAGCAAAAGCCAGCATGGAGAAAAACGATGCCGACTTCATTTTAGCCAATGACCTGGCGGAAATTAGTGGCGAAAAACACCACGGCTATTTAATCAATCGTCACCACAAAGTCAAAGAAGCTCAGACAAAATCAGAAATTGCCCAGCTGATTAAACAAGAAGTCTTGAAACTGGAGGAAGCCAAATGAAAACCATCCTATTAGGTGTCAGCGGAAGTATCTCAGCTTACAAAGCTGCTGATTTGACCAATCAGCTGACTAAGCTTGGTTACCAAGTTGATGTGGTTATGACAAAAAGCAGTACCGAATTTATTACACCATTAACGATTCAATCTTTGTCCCATCGTTTAGTGCACACGGATGTGATGGACGAGCCGGATCCAGCTAAAATAAACCACATTGAACTAGCGAAACGGGCAGATCTCTTTTTAGTGGCCCCTGCTTCTGCCAATACGATTGGTAAATTAGCTAACGGAATTGCGGATGATTTATTATCCACAGTAGCATTGGCGCTTTTACCGGAGACCAAGAAATTAATTGCTCCAGCCATGAATACCTATATGTATCAAAATCCAATCGTTCAAAGAAATCTAACTACCTTAAAGGAAGTTGGCTATGAAGAAATCCAACCGCGAGAAGCTTTATTGGCTTGCGGCGATTATGGCCGGGGCGCATTAGCCAATATTCCAGAAATCGTTGAACGAACGATGAATTTACTAAAGGAGTAACACTGTGAAAAACACGAATGTTAGAAGCTTTACCTTAACCGCTATGTTTTTAGCGATTATGATTATCCTGGCGGTCACTCCGCTAGGATTTATTCCAATTGGACCGATTAATGCCACAACGATGCACATTCCGGTAATTATCGCTTCGATTATTTTAGGTCCGAAAATCGGTGCTGGCTTAGGCGGAATTTTTGGTATTATCAGCCTAGCCAGATCAACCGTGGTTATTACACCTATGTCCTTTGTCTTCTCACCTTTTATTGCCAATCCGTTAACCGGGCATGGTGATTGGCGAGCTGTCATTGTGGCGATTATCCCACGGATTTTGATTGGGGTAATTCCTTATTTTGTTTTCGTTGGTGTTCAACGTCTGCTTAAGTCTAAGGCTCGGCCAGTTAGTTTATTTATCGCCGGTTTAGCTGGTTCTATGACCAACACCATTTTAGTCATGAATTTGATTTTCCTATTTTTCAAAGAAAGTTATGCCAATGTTGCGCAAGTAGCCGCCGATGCCGTTTATGGAGTTATTTTAGGAATTATTTTTGGCAGCGGTCTAGTTGAAGCAATCGTGGCCGGAATTGCAACTGCAGCAGTCTGTGCCGTTTTGTTGAAGCTGATGAAGCGGTAAAAATGGTCCCTGCTCTGCATATATCCTGCTTCATTTAGCCCATGTCTAAATAAGCGTCCCTTTGAACACTTTAATTAAGTCCATAGCTGTCGGCTTCACGCAAAGGAATCGATCGTTTTCCATTGCGTGAAGTACCGGACAGCTATTTCTTTTTATTCTTCTCCCGCTTCCAACGGTTAATGGCTTTTTTGCGTTTCCGTTTATCGGCGGAAAATCCAGCTAACGGATTGGTGCCTTTTTTACGTTTCGGGAACCAGCCGGAGCTTCTCTCTTCTGCCGGTTCTTTTTCGATCTCGCCGATCATTTCAAGGGCTTCCGACGACAGCTGGTTGGCTATGTTTGATCCCGCCTGTACCGATGGCGTCTGTCGGTTTACCGAGGTTGCCACGTTTTCAGATGATTTCTGATTGTCGCTAGGCACCTCTTCGACACTGAAGCTATCCAAAATCGCCCCTTCCGGCAATTGAGATAGAATGATTGCCCGATAATCTTCTTCAGTTAAATTAGAAACATCCACGCCATCCGGGATGATGATTTCCAGTTGCTGCATTTCCCCTTGTGCTGCTGCAGCTTCGTTGGTTTGAATCAATTTCTCCACCGATTGGATTGGCACGGGTTGTGCTTCAACAGGTGTAACTTCTTGTAATTGAGTAGCTTTTGCTTGTGTTGTGCTAGCTGGAGCTTCCTGAATTTGGACAGACTCCGGCTGGATTTCGATTGTTGGAGCTACTTGTTCTTGAACTTCGATGGCTTGAACCGGTTCAGGCTGCACTTCTACTACTGCCACAGCAGGTTCATCTTCATTTCGTAAATCAAAAATTGGTGTTTCAATGGTTTCCACAAATTTGGCGCTGAGTAATTTCTTGAACAGGCCTACCTCGCCTTTTTCAAATAAATTCAACTCCACTAATTTTTGCAGGCTGGCGCGAATTTCTTCGGCTGGCTTATTTCTATCTGGATCTTTTAAATTAAAGCTATGGCGGCGGCCAAGGCTGTTTTCAAAGGTTGCGTTTAAGCTTAACATTTATCCAATCATTCCTTTCGTTTTAGGGTATCTATGTCAATTTAGTCAGTTAGTCAATTTGTTTCCGATTTCATCCCAATGTATTCAAGGTACCGCAAAAGCTTCAGGACGAGCTTCTTCGATCAGATCCATCAATTTTTCGATTTTTTCAGCAACGAACATCTTGACTGCGAATAATCGGGAAGTTAAATGCTTCCATTCCTTCGCAGTAAAATAATCTAAGAATAAATAATAATAGCGGCGCAGTGCACGAGTTGTTTTAGTTTTTAAGAAAATATGGCGAACTAATTCGCTTAATACGAAGCTGAAATCATCGACGCATAATTCATCGCGGATCTGCAGGGCGACTAAATACTTGATGGTGGTCTTTTCGTCTCGCGATTCATTGTAAAATTTACCGATTTTATCCTCGAGAGTAGCCCTTCGTAATTCAAACAGTTTTTTGTAAGGTAATTCTTGCAATTTGCATGCCTCCTTTTTTTGAAATCGTTTTATAAGTGTCGACACCCATAGAATAAATAATTACTTTGGTAAATTCAACCGGTATTTTCTAGCTAAAATTTCCAAAACCGCCGGAAGTCGCGTCACAAAAAGCTTCCTCCAGCTTCTTTCAATTTCCCCCTTCAAATTCCTAAAAAATGATTGGTCATTTTCGATTTTTTTGCGTATGTTACCCTTGAAGGGTATTTTATTTGCAGGCCAAAAAAAGCTTATCTTAACCACTACCATGGAAGATAAGCTTCACTTCAAATTCAGTTAACTCAAAGGTCACCGCAACACCGTTTCAGCAGCCTTTTTGCACCTCGCGGAACCTCTTTAGAGCATACAAAAAAGCGGAAAAGAGACTCAGATCTCCTTTCCGCTTTTGGCATTCTCTCTTATTCTTCTGGCAAAATCTCTTCTTTTTCTGGTAAAGCATCTTCTTTTGCTGATTGTATAATATCTTTAGACATGAAGTAGCTGTAAGCTACTGCTAACAAGGCAGTGAATAGCAAGATAAAGCCTTGATTGCTTTGGAAAAAGTCAGCACCAAATACTAACAATACAATACTCGGAATGACAAAAACCGGAATATTGACTTTCAAATTGCTGATAATCGTAGGAACGATTAATGCACCAAACAACGCTGGCAACAAGTTAGCAAAGGCTGGATTAATGATCGGATTGTTATAAATCGGCTCAATAATTGGCGCTAAGAACAACATACCAGCTAAAGCGATAGTCGTTGTTACAATTGTACAAGTCGAAGCAGCGAAAATGGAAACCAAGTCGCCTTTCTCCGTTCCCGCTTCAACCCCTAACAAATCCATGGCGTTTTTCGAAGCTGGAACCTTCATATTGGACAAATCTCCAGTTACACAAGAAGTGTATAATGCTCCGGCACCGATAATCGGCGCGTAAGACAAGTTTTCACTCACACCTGCAACGGTAAAAGTAGCTAATAAAGGTAAGGCATTTTGAAAGACTAGTGCATAATCAATGTGAGCATTATAAACACCAGACAAAATGATCGGTAGAGAAATAAAAGAGATTAAACAGATCAATACTGTCAGTCGACCCACTAAGTGAATACGATTATTAAACATGGCTTTATTCATAGTTGGTTCAGTCCTTTCTTAAAACAATGGATTGATTAAACAAGCGAAGACCATCCCTACCAGCAAACTAATGGTAAAGGCATGCTCCTTCATTTTCGGATGTGTTTTCGCAATATGGTTAACCAATACTGCCACTCCTCCAGCAACTAAAAAGGTTAAAATGGCCACTGGATTTCCGACGTTCGTTAAAGTCGGAGCTGACAGTGTGCCATACAATGCTACGAAAACTGCACTGGTAATCACTGGGATCAACACAGCATTACGTTCCATCAGTTTCCGAACGCCCTTCTCATAGCTTTTCAAGAAGATCAGGTTAAAGATATTACCACCCAAAATTCCCAATGTAAGAATTAACAGAATAGACAGGAAAACTCCTACTGGAAAATCAGTATTGTAAATATTCGCGTAGTCAAAAGACTCCGCGGCCATATTTGCAACCATTGTTTCATAGGTCACCGAGCCTACCACACTTAGGCGCATCCACGGAAAATATTTTCCTAGTGCAGGCACCAAAATTAGGTAACTAGCCAAAATCGGCATAGAGGGAATAATTGAAAACAAAGCAGTACTTTTAACTACTTTCTTTACGTCTCCATTAGTCATTCCAATCTGCAACGCACGTTTACGAGCCATCATACTCATAATAATCGGTTGAGAAATAACAATAACAACAATCAAGGCACAAATAATCAGCATAGGCAGTCCATTTGCTACTTTTAAAAATTCCATAATTTCCCTCCTAGTGTACTATTTATTTTTAGCTAGCCAATCCATCGCTATAATCGTATAGACTGCCGCTCCTTTACTCAAAACGTCTTCATCAAAAACTACTTTTGGATGATGAACGAAATATGGATATTGATCAGAATGACCAGAAGTTAACAGCAACATGCTGGATGGTACCTCTTGTGTCACATAAGAAAAATCTTCTGATCCTCCTAGTTTATGCATTCCTGCATCTTTCGGTGTCGCTATGTCTCCTGGGAAGACCTGTGTCAAACTTTCACGAATTGCCTCAGTTACGTCATGGTCAACTTCAACCGTCGGGCAACCTTCGATCATTTGCACATCTACCGTTGCTCCAAAGGTTTGGGCTACGCCTTCTGCGATCTCAGGAATACGTTTAAAGATAAATTTGCGAACTTCTTGGTCAAAAGTACGGATCGAACCACGCATGTAGGCTGTATCAGGGATAGCATTATCCACTACGCCGCCCTTCATGATGGTAGTTGAAATTACCGCGCTGTCGTACATAGAAATTTCGCGGGCTTCTAAAGCGTGTAAGGCTAAATGAATATGACTCATAACTGTCAATGGATTTACAGTCAATTCTGGTGTGGCAGCATGACCGCCTTTGCCTTGAATATTAATTTCGAACCAGTCAGATGTAGAAGCAAACGGTCCGCCTTCAGGTACTAAGACCATACCGCTCTTAACTGGCAATCCAGGAAAGACATGAATCATCGCCGCTGCATCAACTTTAGGGTTTTCCAAGACGCCGTCTGTAACCATCGCTTTTGCTCCTTGAAGCAATTCTTCACCTGGTTGGAACATCAATTTAACTGTACCTTTAAGTTCAGCTTCATGTTCCTTAAGTAATTTAGCCGCGCCATACAACATCGTTGTGTGAAAATCATGACCGCAGGCGTGCATGTTCTCATTTTCAGATGAGAAAGGTTCACCTGATTCTTCTTTAATAGGTAGCGCATCCATGTCTCCACGGATTAAAAAGCAAGGTTCTCCCTGACCTATTGTAACGACTAGGCCGGATTTCCCCATTATTTGAGGTTTTAACCCCAGTTCTTCTAGCTTTTGTTTGGTATGAGCCATTGTTTTTGGCAGCTCCATACCGATCTCTGGTTGACGATGCAACGTTCGACGCATCTCCACCAATTCTGCTTGTAGCTCTTTTGCTTCACTTACTATTCTTTCCATTTTGTAACCTCCTTAATCATTTTATAATGTATCACAGCGAAATAACATATGTCAAGTTACCTTACATACAAAAATAGGTTCATTCGCTAATTTTGCTTCGAATCTGTTCAAAATATTTAACAGTTGTAAAAACAATGATAAAAAGCTTTTAAGTCCAAATGGTAACGCTTCGAAAAAACACACTCCAGCTTTCGAGTTACATTTTATAACTCATAACTCTTCTGTTTATACGTTATTTTTTTGAAAAGAGCAGAAAAAAACAAGCAGCGAGAAAATTCTGCACGCTGCTTGTTCACTATTCTTGTTATATTTTAATTTTCTGTAATACTCAATTATTCAGGATTCTCCCCAATAATTCGTACTTCTGTTTCTAACGCTACATCAAATTTTTCTTTGATTACTTGTTGAATATGGGCAATCAGCTCGATATAGTCAGTAGCCGTGGCATTGTCAATATTCACAATAAAACCGGCGTGCTTCATCGAAATTTGTGCGCCGCCCCATTTTAGGCCTTGCAACCCAGCATCTTGAATCAATTTGCCGGTAAAATGACCTGGCGGGCGTTTGAAAACACTGCCGCAGGAAGGGTATTCCAATGGCTGTTTTAATTGACGCAGCTCGGTTAGTTCCGTCATCCGCTTTTGAATCATACCATGTTCGCCTGCAGCTAATTTAAAACGTGCACTTAATACGATCGCCGACTGATCTTGGATCGCAGAATGACGATAGCTGAAGTTCATTTGTTCCGGGCCCCAAGTTTCGAAGCGGCCATCTGCTAGTAAGACATCCGCTGACTCAAAGACATCCTGCAGCTGCCCTTCATAGGCACCGGCGTTCATGAATACTGCCCCGCCGATACTTCCAGGAATGCCGCAAGCAAATTCAAAGCCTGCTAGAGAATGATCCAAAGCCGCATAGGTTGTGTCGATTAATTTGGCCCCGGCTTCGGCAGTAATCGTTTCGCCTTCTACGGTGATCGCCGTCATATCCGAAAGCATAATCACTACGCCGCGAATGCCGCCATCCTTCACAATTAAGTTGCTGGCATTGCCTAAAACAATCCAAGGTATTTCATTTTCGCGACAGTAATCAATCAGCTGCTTGACTTCCTTTTTATTCTTAGGAAAAGCCAGCACATCCGCCGGACCACCGGTTTTTGTGTAGGTGTACTCCATTAAGGGTTTATCCAGCAAGACCGTAATCTCAGGTAACGCATCAATTATTTTCCTTCTATCCACTTCGGTTGTTCCTTTCTTGTGACATCCTTGCTATTTTAGCATGTGAACATCAATCTTGCCACCCCTTATAGCTGGTGGCGAATTTGCTGATTAATCATCTCTTGGCACAGACGATGGCTTAACAGAATATGGTCCTGCTTCATCACGGCAGGCTCTGCTCCCTGAAGCGCGGCTAAAAAGGCCAGCACCAGTTGTTCAAAGCCGCGTTTTTCTAAGGTAGTCGTCCAGTCTCCGAAGTGTTTGAGGGTTGTTGTAGTACCCTCTTTTATCGTTAAGTCGGTTAATTGATCCAATATCAGCGTTTTACTTGCATTGGTGACTTGATAACGTTCTGCTTTGGCACCGCTCTTTAAGTCCATAGTTAAATAAGCTTCCGTCGAAGAATTTCTCAGCATGATCCGGGCGTAGGTCATCTTGCCCTCCTCTTGTCGAATGTTGGATTCTACGTGATCCACCTCGCCGTTTAACAAATAAACACCGGTATCCACTAAATGAATAAATAAATCGTAGATCCCATAGGCCAGGTCCAACGGATGATCCACTTCATTTTTTTCCAGGTGAATCGTGCGTTTTTCTGGTAGATTGTACAATTCATCCACCATCGGAGCGAAGCGGCGATTGAAGCCTACCATGAAAATCAGGCCTTTTTCTTGGGCTAATTTGGTCAATTGTTTCACTTCATCATAGTTTTCACTTACCGGTTTATCAATAAAAACGGCTACATTCCGTTCTAAACATTGCTTAGCTAATGCATAGTGAGCGCTGGTAGCCGCGTGAATAAAGCACGCATCGATCTTTTTTGCTAATAATTCATCAATTGTCGCTGTAGTTTCTTGAAAGCGATATTTTTGTGAAACTTTTTTTCGCACCTCTTCTTGCCTTGTGGAAAAGATAAAGGTTGCTTGATCGCTTAGCTTGGCATAAGTTGGCAGATAGGCTTTTTGGGCAATTCCGCCTAATCCAATGACACCGATTTTCATAAAGTAGCCTCCTGAGCTTTTTTTCGTACATTTCTATTTTACCATTGACTGCGGGATTCACACTATCACTAATGTTTGTTTGTCGGAGACTTTTTAGTTAGAATGAAGAAAAGGGAGGAATTATCTTGAAACTAATCTCATGGAATGTTAACGGACTGCGTGCCGTAATGAAGAAGAATTTTATGGATGTATTCAATGAATTGGATGCTGATTTTTTTCTGTCTGCAGGAAACTAAGCTGCAGGAAGGGCAAATTGAAATGGACTTACCCGGCTATCATCAATATTGGAACTATGCCGAGAAAAAAGGCTATTCTGGAACCGCCATTTTCACTAAGCACGAACCGCTGGCGGTTACCTACGGAATGAACCACGAAGCCCATGACAACGAAGGCCGCCTGATTACGTTAGAGTATGAAGACTACTATGTAATTACCTGTTACACACCCAATTCTCAAAATGAATTGAAGCGTCTAGACTATCGGATGGAATGGGAAGATACCTTTTTAGCTTACTTAAATAGCTTAAAGGCCAACAAATCGGTCATTTTCTGCGGCGATTTAAATGTGGCTCATCAAAATATCGATTTGAAGAATTGGAAAACCAATCAAAAGAATGCCGGCTTCACGCCTCAAGAACGAGAAAAATTTACGGTTCTTTTGGACAACGGCTATATCGATACCTTCCGCTATTTCTATCCAGAAGTAACGGGGATGTATTCTTGGTGGAGTTATCGCTTTAATGCCCGCAAGAACAATTCGGGTTGGCGGATTGACTATTTTGTAGTTTCCGATGATTTAAAAGAGAAGTTAGAGGATGCGAAAATTTGGACCGGAATTACCGGCAGTGACCATTGTCCGGTAGAGCTAGATATCAGCCTTTAAGATTTTTTTGAAAAAGGCTTGGCCTGCTACTCAATTGTGACCATTTATGGTACAACAGAGTAGGAGGTTTTTTTGATGAATTTTATTGCAATGGATTTTGAAACAGCCAATTACGAGACTCATAGTGCCTGTTCGTTGGCTTTAGTTATGGTGAAAAACAGTCAAATCGTCGGTGAATATTATTCCTTAATCAAACCTGAAACGGACTTTTTTTGGAAGAACATTCAGATTCACGGAATTCACCCCGAAGATGTCGCCGATGCACCAAAATTCCCGCGGGTATGGGAAGAAATCCAAAAGTATTATCAAAGGGACCGCCTAATCGTTGCCCATAACGCTGGCTTTGATACGAAGGTATTAGCCGGCTGCTTAGATTATTATCAACTACCTCAGCCGAATTATTTATCCTTATGTACGGTTCAGACCAGCCGCAAGCTGTTTCCTGAGATGCATAACCATCGCTTAAATACTGTCTGCAGCGAGCTGGATATTCCTTTGGAAAATCACCACGATGCGTTAGAAGACAGCCGAGCCTGTGCGAAAATTCTGCTCTATCAAGAAGACCATTTCGGCATTGATCCGTTAAAAAAACTAGTGAAACCATTATAAGGGAAGCAGACAGTCTGCTCCCCTTTTTTAGTCGATCATTAAACTCATTAAATGGACATCCAAAAATGCACCCTGATTATCTCGTGCGCCGCGAACCATCGTCGCCTCTAATTCAAAGCCGAATTTTTGATACAAGTGGATCGCCCGTTCATTTTGTGCCTGCACCGTCAGCTCCAGTCGGCGAATCACTTGGCTTTCCTGCGCCCAGTAAAGTATTTCCTCCATCAGCAGACTGCCTAAGCCGATGCCCCAAAATTCCTTTAGGATACTGATCCCAATTTCTCCAATGTGAGCCACCCGATATTCTGGAGAGGCCTTCACCGAAGCATTGCCCACTAATCGATCATTCACAAAGACCACCAGCAATACATTATTCGGACTTTCATATAGATTCTCCAAGTGCACAGCCAGCATTTCTGGCGTTAAGGCCATACCCGCCTCGTCCATCACTAAATATTCAGTCTCTAAAGCTACCTGTTGACTTAGTTTCAACAAAGCCTCTGCATCCTCAGGTATTGCTTCGCGAATTACTACATCGACTTCTTCACTCATCTGCTGTTCCCCACATTTCCAAGATACGTTGTTTCATAGCAGTTCCTTGAGCGCCATGCGCTACGAGCTCTGCTAGGCGTTGGTCAGGATTTTGCGGAACTTTATGTAAAATAAGTTCTAAATAATCTTCTGGTACATAGTCTCCCAACTGTTGTCCCCACTCGATCACCGATAAACCATCGCCTTCAAAGTATTCATCCAAGCCTAAATCGTCTGCGCCGCTTTCGATCCGGTAGACATCCATATGATATAAAGGAATTCGTCCTTGCTGGTATTCGCGAATAATCGTATACGTCGGACTCTTAATCATTTGATCAATCCCTAAGCCCTTGGCAATCCCTTTAGTTAAAGTAGTTTTCCCAGCACCTAGATCCCCTGTCAGTACTAAGTTGTCGCTAGGTTCAGCCACTTCACCAATGATTACCCCCAAGCGTTCCGTTTGTTGCAACTCCGTTAACGTAATCAATTTGCTTAGCTCCTTTTT
Organism: Candidatus Enterococcus moelleringii; assembly: GCF_017377575.1. Taxonomy (GTDB): domain Bacteria; phylum Bacillota; class Bacilli; order Lactobacillales; family Enterococcaceae; genus Enterococcus_A; species Enterococcus_A moelleringii. The sequence continues at coordinate 11,196 of NZ_JAFREM010000033.1, read as the reverse complement.
CAATAATCTCTAACAGACAGTATACCCATTTAGCTCCCGTTTGGAAAGCAAAGAAAAAACGGCTGCCAGGCAATGACAGCCGTATCAATAGTTCTTATTTCATCAACGTTTGAGCTGCAGTGATGATAGACAATTTGTACACGTCTTCTTCATTTGCGCCACGAGAAAGGTCAGAAACAGGTTTGTTTAAGCCTTGCAAGATTGGTCCAATCGCTTCAAAGTTACCTAAGCGTTGTGCAATTTTGTAGCCAATGTTCCCTGCTTGTAATTCTGGGAATACAAAGACTGTTGCTTGACCAGCTACCCGTGAATCTGGTGCTTTTAATTGAGCAACACTAGATACGTAAGCTGCATCAAATTGTAATTCACCATCAATTACATAATCAGGTGCTAATTCTTGAGCAATCTTAGTTGCTTCAACCACTTTATCAACTTCAGGTGCTTTAGCAGATCCTTTAGTCGAGAAGCTCATCATGGCAACTTTAGGTTCGATGTCGAATAATTCCGCTGTTCTTGCAGATTCTACCGCAATTTCAGCTAATTCTTGTGCGTTTGGATTTACGTTGATGGCACAGTCAGAGAACAAGTATTTTTCTTGATCACGACCACGCAGCATAATCATTGCGCCACTTGTACGGCTAACGCCAGGACGAGTTTTGATGATTTGCAACGCTGGACGAACAGTATCGCCAGTTGAATGAATTGCACCAGAAACCATTCCTTCAGTTATGCCCATGTAAGTTAACATAGTACCAAAGTAGTTTTCATCTTTAAGGATTTTTTCAGCATCTTCTTTTGATACTTTTCCTTTACGACGTTCGACGAAGGCTTCTACCATTTCATCCCAACGATCAAATTGCGCTGGATCAATAACCTCAAAGTTATCTGCTTGTAATCCGCGAGCTTTCGCAGCTTTTGCGATTTCATCACGATTACCAACCAATACAGGTTCCAACAACTCTTCTGCTTTCAAACGAGCTGCGGCTCCCAAAATACGTGCATCTGTAGCCTCAGGAAAAACAATCTTAATCTGACGACGAACAATCTTAAATTTTAAGCTATCAAATAGTTCCACTTATAAAACCCTCCAGTTATTATTTACTTCCACATGATACACTATTTCGCAGGAAAAAAACAGAAAAATTTTGCTGTATTATAAAAAAATCTTCGATAACAGTACAAAAAAGCTCCATTTCCTCTATTATACCTATAACAGCAAGCGTTGTCACATTACACTGTTTCAGGGAGCTGCCAGTTAATCGGTGTTTCCCCCCAGTTGGTTAACAGTTCATTGGTTTGCGAGAATGGTTTCGAACCAAAAAATCCACGACTAGCTGATAATGGTGATGGATGCACCGATTTGATAATCGCATGACGGCTAGTGTCAATCATGGTACTTTTTGCCTGGGCTGGTTTGCCCCATAAAATAAAGACGATCGGTTCTTCACGTTGATTCAATTTTTCAATCACCGCATCTGTCAGCTGTTCCCAGCCTTTGCCGCGATGAGAATAGGCCTGCCCTTCTCTAACAGTCAAAACTGTGTTTAGCAACAATACGCCCTGTTTAGCCCAGCTGACAAGATTCCCGTGAGCCACTGGCGGAATGCCCAAATCACTTTGCATTTCTTTATAGATATTACGCAATGACGGCGGGATCGCCACCCCCGGCTGAACGGAAAAAGACAACCCATGGGCCTGATTGACACCGTGATAAGGATCTTGTCCTAAGATTACCACTTTCACCTTTTCATAGGGTGTTAGTTCCAATGCTTCGAAAATATGATACATGTCGGGATGAATCTTCTGGGTGGTGTATTCCTGTTTTAGAAATTCTCGTAATTCCAAGTAATAGGGTTTTTGGAATTCATCTTGCAATACTTCCTGCCACGAATTATCAATTATTTTTTTCATTCTGCTTTTCCTCCTGCTAAAATCTGTTTAAGATACAAATTCTCATGGTTATCTTCTCTTAGAATATGGTACACTAACTACGTATGATAAGAAAGCCAGGTGAATAATTTTGATCAAATTGATTGCTTCTGATATGGATGGTACTTTACTGAATAACCACATGCAAGTACCTGAAGAAAACATCAAAGCCATCGCCAAAGCCCAAGAATCTGGAGTAGAATTTATTACTGCCACTGGACGTGGGATTGGTCACGCACTCGTTTTGCTAGATGAAGCGAACATCCAAGTTCCAATGATTTTATTAAACGGCGCTTTAGTTATAGATGCCAATCGCGACATACTATTTTCTGTTCCGATTCCGCGCGACAAAGCATTCCAAGTAATGGACTTGCTTGAAGAAGCGGGCATTTATTTTGAAATATTTACAGCCAAGCACGTTTATTCAGAAAATAAAGTCTATCGCATTGATTTCTTTTCTAGTCATTTAGCAGAAATGGCGCCTGAATTGTCTCCTAAGATGGCAATTGCAGCGACTGCCGAGCGCTTGACTATTCTGCCAATTACCTACGTCGATAATATGCGGCAAACGGTCAGCGATAACGACGAAGAAATACTAAAAGTTATTGCTTTTGATAAAGACGGTCCTGCCAAGCTCCAAGCTGTCACCGAAAAGCTGAATGACTTAGGCGAACTAGCCATTGCTGCTTCTGAAGCCAGCAACATTGAAATCAATCACGAAAACGCCCAAAAAGGCATCGCTTTAGCGCAATATGCGGAATCTAAAGGGATTACTGCCGATGAGATTATGGCAATTGGTGATAATTTTAACGACGTCAGCATGCTGAAATATGCGGGAACTAGTTTTGCCATGGGCAATGCGGAGCCTGAGGTAAAAACCTATGCCAAATTTGTAACTGACACAAACGTAGAAAACGGAGTTGCCAAAGCAATCGAACAAGTCCTGGAATAAACAACTACCAAAAGTGGTGAAAAAAATGACGGAATACCTAATTCAAGAAAAACATCTAAGCTCGGCGACACGGACCATCGTCAAAGATACAGATGGCAAAGCAGTCTACTTGATGGTTGGTCAATGGGGCAGAAAAGGCAACGTTCTTTCCCTCTATGCAATGAATGGACAAATGGTCGCGTACATTAAACAAGCCAGCGTAGTTTTTGGTCGTAAATTTGAAATCTACCAAAACTTTACTAAAGTTGGCACCTTACATAAAATCTTCAATTGGCCGGGAGATTTCTACTATATTAAACAGCTGAATTGGGCTGTCTACGGAAATATCTACAGCCATCATTATGCGATCAATCACTTTAATCGCCGCATTATGACGATGGACAAAGCCAGCTTTTTAACTGGTGATTATTATGTAGTCGATGTCAACCATCCGAAAAACGCACCGGTTGCCATTTGTGTGGCCGCAATCATGGACTACTGGTTATACAACCGAAGCAAACCAAAAGAAAAAAGAGCAGCCACAAAAACTGCCCTTTGCTCGATTAACAGCTGACCTTTTCCCGGACAGCTGTTTTTATTTTCCGCTGCATATGGTCGTACAAATGCCCACTGATCGTATGTTGTCCGACGACCGCGAAGCCTTCTCTTAAGTATAATTTTTTCGCACCAGGGTTTAACTGATCGACACTCAAGCCGACAACCTCTTCCCCATCCCGTATTGCCAATAAATCCACGGCTTCCAATAGCTGAGAACCGATTCCTTGTCCACGAAATGCTGCATCAACAGCAATCGAATCTAAGTACCATTCATTGGGAAAAGCTTCCGGATCGATAAACATGTCGATATCTGCTGATAAACCTTTCGAAGCTAAATAATTTTTCAATGGCCGATCAATGATCGGTTCATCCTTTGCCGGATAACCAAAGGCCGCCCCTGCGATTTTTCCATCTACCTCTGCCACTAATCCCCGCTGAAAACCAAAGCGATAGGTGGGATCATCGTAGGCAGCCGTAATTGCTTCTTTAGCAGCAGCTTCACCAAATTCTTCTAGAAATGGCAGCTCCATATCCTTTAAAATAACCAGGATCAATTCAGCAACAGCAGGTCCGTCTTGTTTTTCCGCAAATCTTATCATAGTAAAACTCCTTTTTTATAACATATACTACCCTTCCATTGTATCATGACTTGATGGGAGAAAAAAGAATTCCACTCTTTTTCTAATAAAGCATTTTCTGGTATGATAGGGGCAAGGGGGAAATGCAATGGCAAAAAAAATTGGTAAAGTGCTGCTGACACTTCTGTTACTTATCCTATTGGTTTTAGGTGCTTATGTGGCTTATTTATATATAGCGTATGATCGCTTACCAGACAATCAAGACCTAGCAATTGAACAAGAAACCAGCGAGCAATTAAAGGCAGACGTCTCTTATCGAGCAATGACCTATAATATCGGCTATGGTTCTTATCCGCCAAGCTACAGCTTCTTTATGGACGGAGGAACAAAGTCACGGGCCGACAGCAAGAAAAGTGTCGAGAAGAATTTACGAGGCGTGGTAGAAACCACCGAAAAGATCGATCCCGCTTTAGCTTTCTATCAAGAAGTCGACGAAGACGGTGATCGTTCGCAGCATGTGAACGAGGTGAACTGGTTACGAAACAATTTGTTTGGCTACAATAGTCTCTATGGTCAAAATTACGACTCACCTTACTTGTTCTATCCCTTCAATCAACCGATTGGGAAAGCCACTTCAGGTTTAGTCACTATGAGCAAAGCGACCATGACGGATGGCAAGCGCTACTCCTTGCCTATCGAAACAAACTACAATAAGTTTTTAGATTTGGATCGCGCCTTTACTGCGACAAAAATCCCGGTAGACGGCAGTAACGATTTAATCGCAATTAACGTGCATCTTTCAGCTTATACGAAAGATCGTTCTGTCATGGAAGCCCAATTGGATAAACTATTCAATTATATGGAAGACGAATACAAAAAAGGCAATTATGTGATCGTCGGCGGCGACTTTAACCACGATGTTTTAGGCAATAGTCCCGAGGTCTTTGGGACTAGCAAAAAACGGGAAAGCTGGAATCAGCCTTTCCCGAAAGAAGATTTACCAGCCGGCTTTGAGATCCCTGTTGATGGTTTAGCTGAAGCTAAAGTACCTTCTTCTCGCAAACTAAATGAACCTTACGATAAGAAAACAGCCGAAGTGACACTGATTGATGGATTTATTGTATCCGACAATGTAGCGGTTAAAAAAGTGCAAGTGGAAGAAAATGAATTTGAATATTCCGATCACAATCCGGTTTATTTAGACTTTACATTAGAAAAATAAAAAGTTCTGAAGCTGTCTTCTGATGAAGAACGGCTTCAGAACTTTTTTTAGTTTGCTCGTAGTTGTATTAGAATCTTTTCCGCTTCCGCCAAGTTCATTTGCGGCGCCTGTTTCAAAAGCTGAACAACTTGAGGGATTTCGTTTTCCTGTGCACCGGCAGTGATAGCCAATGAACGGCTCTGTAAGGCCATGTGTCCCTTTTGAATCCCATCGGTGACTAATGCTCGCACAGCAGCGAAGTTTTGCGCTAACCCAACCGCAGTGATGATTTCGGCTAGCTCGCCTGCGGAGGCAACACCTAACAACTTAAGGCTAAGCTGCGCTTTCGGCAAGACCTTAGTCGCCCCACCGACTGTCCCAACAGCCATCGGCAGAACCAGTCGTCCTACCAGCTGATCGTCCTCAATCGACCAATCTGTTAAGCCTTGATAGCTGCCATTTTTTGCGGCATAGGCATGAACAGCCGCCGATACGGCACGAGTATCATTACCAGTTGCCAAAACGACTGCTTCTATCCCATTCATAATCCCTTTGTTATGAGTTGCCGCACGATACGGATCCAATTTAGCGTACGCTGAGGCTGAGGCAATTTTCTCAGCCGTTTCTTTGCCAATCGCCGCTACAGGCAGCTGGCAAGAAGCTTCCACCAAAGAATGTGTCGCGTAATTGCTTAAAATACTGAAAAGAACATTCACCTCTGGAAGCCCGCTGCGAATTTCTTGTGCGACACCTTCCAGCATCGTATTTAAAATATTCGCCCCCATCGCATCTTTCACGTCAGCGATTAAATCAATCGAGACATAGCCCTGTTCAGAAAACACCCGGGTTTGAATCTCTTTCAGCCCGCCGCCTCTTTGATAGATAGAAGGATAGGATTGCTGAGCTGTGGTGAATAGTTGGGCTTCATGATCTTTCACCCACTGCTGAATGAATCCAGTGTCAGCTACCTCTTGCAGCACGATCTGCCCCACCATTGCCCGTTCCAAGACCTTCGCTTGAATGCCGCCATGAATTGCCATAATTTTCGCTGCATTGCTGGCAGCTGCGATCACAGACGGCTCTTCTGTCGCCATTGGCACGTCTTTTTCCTCGCCATTAATGACAAAGTTGCGGGCAATCCCAAGGGGAGTAGCTACTTCGCTGATTTGGTTTTCAATCAGATTATTGGCGATTTTCTCAGGAAGCACGGTATCGTTAGCTAACTGGGCCGCTTCTTCTGCTGTAAGCTTCTCTTCAGCAGCTAACTGAGCCAAGCGTTCTGCTCTAGTCAGCTGATAGAACTTTTTTTTTTGCGTTTCCGCCGTTTCATTTTTGCGAATCATTAAGGCTAAACCAATTCCGCCACCCACACATAAGCTGGCAATTCCCCGGTTTTTATCCTCTTGAATCAGTTCATGCAATAGACTAGTTACGATTCGGGCACCACTGGCACCAATTGGATGTCCCAACGCAATTCCGCCGCCGCGAATGTTTAATTTTTCATCCGGCAGCTGCAATTCTCGCTGAACAGCAACCGATGCTGCTGCAAAGGCTTCGTTAATCTCAAACAGATCAACAGCGTCTTGGTTCATCCCTTTCTTTTCCAACAATTTCTCAATCGCCGAAATTGGAGCTACACCCATGACACTCGGATCAATCCCAACCTCACTATAGCCTTCAATTGTCGCTAGATAAGGAAGATTGTTCATTTCTGCGTAAGTTTTAGAAGCCAACACCAGTGCTGAAGCTCCGTCATTTAAAGTCGAGGCATTTCCGGCAGTTACGACACCATCTTCTTTAAAGGCTGGTTTCAAGCTGGCAATTTTCTCTAAAGTTGTTTCTCCACGAATCCCTTCATCAGCTGTCAGCGTGCTGCCGTCTGCTAATTGAACCGGTACAATTTCCATTTCGAAATCGCCATTTCCCCGTGCTTTATTCGCTTTTTGTTGAGAAGCATAGGCGAATTCATCCTGTGCTTGCCGTGATACGTTATATTCTTCAGAAACCTTCTCAGCCGTTAAGCCCATGTGACGACCACTAAAAGCATCGGTTAGGCCATCATAGATCATGCTGGAAAAAGGTTCTTGCCATTCGTTTTCCGCAAAATCAAACTTTGTCAGCTTCGGTGCTTGCGACATATTCTCCGTACCACCAGCAACAACTACTTCCGCTTCCCCTAATTGGATTTGCTGCATCGCTAAAATGATAGATTTGATTCCTGAACCGCAAACCTCATTAATTGTAGTTGCTGGTACTTCATAAGGAATCCCCGCTTTTACCGACGATTGCCGCGCCACATTTTGACCATTACCAGCCTGCAATACATTCCCCATAAAAACTTGCCCGACTGCCGCTTCAGAAATCCGCGCTCGTTTTACCGCCTCTTTGATCGTTAAAGCTCCCAGCTCCACAGCAGATGTGGCTGCCAAACTTCCTTTGTACTTGCCGATCGGTGTTCGCACAGCACTCAAAATCACTATTTCTTCCAAGGTGCACCTCCAAAAAATTTGTCGTATCTATATTAATTTTTTAATGCCAAATTGTTTAGCTTCTCTGACTTTACCGTATCCATGTGAGGTTTTCAAGGAATCATTACGTTTCTTAAAAATAGCTGAAAGAATTATTCACGATTATATATCTGTTAGATTCCTATATATTTTAAATTTTCTTAAGCATGGATCTGCCCAAATTCCGGCATTTCTATGATATATTACTTAGGGAAGAAAAGGAGGGGCAACATGAAAATAGGGATTGATAAAATCAGTTTTCACGTACCAAACGATTATCTTGATATGACGGACTTGGCCAATGCCAGAAACACGGATCCAAATAAGTTTCATATTGGGTTAGGGCAAGACAAAATGGCCGTTATTCCTAAAACACAGGACATCGTCACACTTGGAGCTGCGGCTGCAGAAAAAATAGTGAGTGATGAAGATAAGGAATCCATTGATCTGGTAATTGTCGGAACCGAATCAAGCAATGATTTCTCTAAATCGGCTGCCGTCATTATTCACGGTCTATTGGGCATTCAACCGTTCGCCCGTTCTTATGAAGTAAAACATGCATGTTACGCTGGAACTGCTGCCTTGCAGCAAGCCCGTGATTACGTGGCAGCACATCCCACTCGCAAAGCGCTGGTGATTGCTGCTGATATTGCAAAATACGGTTTAAATACAGGTGGAGAGCCTACACAAGGCTGCGGCGCCGTCGCTATGCTGGTTTCAGCAGAACCTAGTATTTTAGCTATCAATGATGATAGTGTCTTTTATTCGGAAGATGTTTATGATTTTTGGCGCCCATCGAACCACGAATATCCATTAGTGGATGGACACTTGTCAAATGAAATCTACATTAATTCATTTACCCGTGTTTGGGAACAAAATCTAAAAGTAAATCAGACAACTTCACAGGATTATGCAGCACTAACCTTCCATTTACCTTACACAAAAATGGGACGTAAAGCATTGCGAGCGATTTTCCCAAGTATGTCTGAAGAAGAGCAAACTCGTCTGGAAACCCGTTATGACGAAGCAGTTGTTTACAGCCGAGAAGTCGGCAACCTTTATACTGGTTCGCTATACCTAGGATTGATCTCACTGCTGGATAACAGCGATGCCCTAAAACCAGGTGATCGGATCGGCATGTTCAGTTACGGTTCAGGTGCAGTCAGCGAATTCTTCTCCTTAGAATTAATGCCCGGTTACAAGGAACAATTAACTGTTGCGGCTAACCAAGCATTATTAACTGCCCGCAAACAACTGACGATCGAAGAATATGAAGAAATGTTCGAAGATAAATTACCGCTGGTTGATGGCGATTATGACTTCAACGATGATACAACTTATGCAATCAATAAACTTAAAGATGGCATCCGTTACTACAACCATTAATCAACAAAGTAGGCCTCCAGGAACAATTTCCTAAAGGCCTGCTTTTTTGGGCGAAAAAACTGGCGAAGAGCACTCCCTTCACCAGTTCTATTTTTAGGCAAAAAAAATAAGTCTAGCAAGTTTAATGGCTGTGCCTTTTATCTTCATTCCTTCTGTTACATCGGAATATTCGCACTCTTTTTGACTTAGCTTGGTTTTCGCTAAATACAACCATTAAATTGAGGTAATGTTTTACGTTCCTCTTACTTGCTAGACTCGGTGCATTTGGTAAGGAGTTAACAAAAATCCCTACTTCCTCTCTGCCATACGGCATTCCATTAGAAATGAACAAGTTTCGTTCATTCCCCGCTGCAATAAAACACAACTGAGGGATTACTTCCCCTTACAACTATATTTATACCATATTTCGCCGTTTAGTGCAATCGTTTACATAAAAATTATTCAAGTTTTTTTGATCCCAGCTAAAGCGACTTTTTAGACACTCGTGCTATACTATTTTTAGGAGGAATCAAGTATGAAACTTTTATATATTTCTATTTCAGGCAATACCCGATCATTCGTAGAACGACTAGCTGCTTTATCTGAGGAACAACACGAACAGGACCCTTCACTGCCAATCTTTGAAGTAAAAGAAATTTCCGAAAACAGCCCTTTTGAATTAGAAGAAGAAGCCTTTGTCACCTTTGTTCCAACCTATCTCGAAGGAGGAAACGGTGTCGACAATGGCGATACCGAAATCTTAACCGAAGTGATGCGAGAATATTTAGAGTATGAAGACAACTACAAAAATTGTTTAGGGGTAATCGGCAGCGGTAATAAAAACTTCAATTACCAGTATTGCTTAACCGCTAAACAATACAGCGAAGCATTTGATTTTCCTTTGTTGGCTGATTTCGAATTGCGGGGAAACGATGCGGATCTTAAACGCATTTACGATGTGCTGAAAGATCTTCCAGCCAATTAACCAAATTGCCACAATCCTCTTGACTTTTTCTCATAATAAAGGCATTCTTTTTATCAGAAGAGGAGTGGATATTATTGAAAAAAGCAGCAATTATTGGCGTCGGTCACGTAGGAAGTACTTTGGCTTACACCTTGATTTCCAGAAACATCATAGATGAGCTGGTCCTTTTTGACAAGAAAGAAGGTCAGCTTCTTTCTGAATACAATGACCTTTTTGATGGTCAAGTTGATCGTTACAATTACGTAAAACTGATCGAGCCTAATTTAGAGGAACTGGCAGACACTGATGTACTCATCTTTTCAGCAGGTGATATTACCATTTTTGAAGGCAATTCCGATCGCTTTGCTGAGTTGTATTTAACAAAAGAGATTGTTGAAGAATGGGCACCAAAAATCAAAGCTTCCGGTTTTAAAGGAATCTTGATTAATATTACTAATCCATGCGATGTTGTCACACAACGACTGCAGGAACTAACAGGTATTCCAAGAGAAAGAATCTTTGGTACCGGAACAACCTTAGACAGTGCTAGAATGAAACACGCAGTGAGCGAGCAATTTAATGTCCATCCTTCTTCAGTTGAAGGTTACGTAATGGGCGAACATGGCGAATCACAATTCGTTGCCTGGTCCAGCGTCCGAATTGGCGGTGTTCCAATTAGCGAGATGCTCTCTCCAGAGGAATTAGAAAAATTAGAGACCACAGCCAGGGCAGGCGGCTGGATCACTATGCGCGGCAAAGGCTATACATCATACGGTATTGCCAATCAAGCAGCTTTAGTAATTGAAGCCGTACTAAACAATAATCACAAGGTTCTGCCTGTATCCAGCTATAGCGAAAAAGATCAATGCTATGTGGGCCACCCAGCTCAAGTAGCCGCTGATGGCATCATCAAAGATTACCACTTTAAAATGTCTGAACTTGAATATGAAAAATGGGAAAAAACCATCGAGACAATCAAGTTTATGCACAGCACCGCACTTTAATAAGTCATCTATAAGAAAGATCAGCAAAATCTATTCATTTAGTTTTGCTGATCTTTTTGTCTAACTCAAAAAATTTCTGATAAAGCCTGTTCCAATTCCGAAACGAAAAAAAGACCATCCAAATCTGGATGATCTAACTCGCGTGGCGACGTCCTACTC
>NZ_JAFREM010000032.1:1155-10249 GCF_017377575.1 Candidatus Enterococcus moelleringii | reverse complement strand
GAGGCCTTTCGCAGTACGCTAGGCAATCAAGAGATTGAGGATTTCATCAATAGCAATAATTTTTCCGCCCTGCGTCCGGCTTATGGAATTAATATCCTAGATTTCCACTTGTTCGAAAAAGACGGGCCGGCGATTCGCAAGTTCGGCATACTGGATTTGGACACCTTTAAGTTAATGCGCTCCCACAATGGAGAGGAAATTATTATACTTTGCTTCATGAGTTTGAAAAATAAGAATATTGACCGAAATAGCGCAGCCTATCTTTGGCAGCAGTTTTTCAAGACTGGTGAAGTGCCCGATGACGCTCCGGATTATTTGAAAGATGCTCAGAAGAAAACTGATTTTTATTCGTTAGCAGAGGAGGAACAGAAAATGATTATGGATATGAATAAAGCGAAGATGGTGAATGATGCGGTAACTTCGACAGCTGTAAGAGTAGCTAGAGAAGAAGAAAAAATCGAGATTGCGTTGAATCTACTAAAAATGGGCCTTTCGATAAAACAAGTTGCTGAGGGCACTAAATTTACTGTTGAAGAAGTAGAAGAGATTCGAAATAATCAACTTTAGTCACTCAGATAGAAGATAGAACATCAAAACAATCCAATAAGCTATAGACAGCTGCTGGGGGTTAGCGATGTTCCTTTTTATCTACTCTCTTACACGGAGACAAAAAGGATTATAAAAAATTTATCCAATGTCCACAAATCTTAAAATGATTACGCAAATAAAACACAAAATACCCCAAGTATCAGAAGTCTTCATGTTAGATTTCTGATACTTGAGGTATTTTTCTACAATTTAGTTGCCAGTCGGTCCATTGTTGTCAACTTTATTACAGTACTGAGTTCTTACGTATTTTTTCGGTCTCAAGCTTTGATTTGGTGTTCTTTTTTGGGATTATCTAAAATCTTGAGTATCTCAATACCTTCGTCAAAATTCACGTAAAGGTACTTGATAACCTTTTTTTCTAAATCAGAGGGTTCTTTTGTTCCGATCTTCCATTCATTTAAGGTCTCGTTGTCAATTCCAAGTAGTTTGTTCATACTCAAATGTCTGACATTTGCTTGGCGAGTAACCTGGTTGATTTCTTTCTCGAGGTTTTTACCCTCGTGATGTTCTTGCAATCTCTCTTCCAGCACAGGCGTCACTTTGATTAAGGCAGTTTTTATTTTCTCGTCATCTTCCTCTTGCAGTGAAAGAAGATTGATTAACAGATCAAACGGTATATCCGTTTGTTCAGACAATTCTTCTAAAGTCCATCCCATATTATTCGAAATGTGAATTAGCTCAGCTGTTTTATCTTCGTAGGAAAGAGCATCCCAAAATGCTGGGTTCTTAATTTCTGGGTTCATAACCATTAAGCATATCTCCTTTACTATTCGCAACTGCAAGTTGCATCATGGGCCACCGATTGTTCATTAGTAAAAATGCTTCGTTGTAACGATGTGAACCGGGTTCTTTTGCTTTATCGAGAAATGCAAAAAAGAATTTGTTTACAGTTATTGTATTAGAACTTTGATGTGCTAAAACCGAAACCTCATTTTTGCCAGTGACGAAAAATCCACGATAAACTAGATCAGATTGCTTGAGGAACTCGACCAACTCCTTGAATTCGGGAATATATGACACAACAGTACTTTGATTAAAATCAACCCTAAACTCGTAAAAACCAAGAGTTGAACTATTTCGAGTCATTAATTTTATAAACTGGACATTATTTAGTAAGATTCGCTTATTCTTATAAGGGATGAAAATACTTGCATTTCGCACATACGAAATCGCCCCATGCGGCTCTTGCTTGATCCGACTCCTTAGAGAAAAGTTGGAGTACACCTCACTTGAAATAAAATCCAATTCTTTGAAAACTTGCTCCATCACGTTTTCTTTAAAATCATGGAACAATTCAACGGGGACAGATTGGCTAAAAAAATTCTGATATGTTGGTAAGGGATCTGAAAAAATCCCTTTGCCTAACCCTACAAATTCAAAAGAGTGAAATGAGTCTACTAAATTATTTGATACTTTTACAGGCATCTTCCTACCCCCAATTATAAACGTTCAACCAGTATATTGGCAATTAGATAAAATCGATTGCAACAGTCATGTTAACAGCAAGTCTCAAAAATATCTGATGGCAAATCTAAAATTGTTTGAAAGATTGCAATCAGGAATAACTTTTATTTACTACCATTATACAGAACGTACGTTCTTTTAGGAAGAGGTATTTAGCTATATTTTGAATTCCTCCTCACTCAGACTCTAAGAAAATAAGTGTTAGTGATATATCGATTGACATGTTAGTTACTATAAAAGCTCTCACTAAACGGAGTAAAGACTTAGAGGATATAATTAATGATGATCTCTTAGATATTATTGATCCTCAGAAGACGATAAATCTCATAAAAGAGTATGATTCATACAACATTTTTTCCGAAGATCCAGAGGTTAATAAAAATGAGTTGCTTCCTATCTAGTGAAAATGTTATATACTAAAGAAGAGAATTAGCTAAGGAGGTGATATCATGACGGTAAAATTGAGTATATTGTTAGAAGACGCACTTTTGCAATTAGAAGAATTTACAGGAGAACGTCATAGAACAGCTGAATTATATAAGAAGTTACTAAATGATATTGCTGAAGAGCATGCTTGCCTAGATGATTTGACTGATAGAGCTGAAAAAATGGCTATAGGTGACGATGCGAAGAAAGATTTACTGAAAATGGTAGAATACAATTACAAGTATTTTGAGAACAAGAAAAAAGCAACTAGTTTAATGGATCAATACCATTTAAACGATACCCCACTAAAGCCATTGGCTGAGGTTGTACACTAATTGAGAGCACTAAGAACATCAACTTTTAAAAAATTTTCTGATAGTATAAGTGAAAACAATAAGATAATCCAAGCGGCTAGACAGTTTCGCTGTCTGGCCGCTTGTTTTATCTTTTTTCTTGCCCCTCTAAAATACTCCACCATACCTTCGTCAAAATATACATGAGCCAATTTCATAATTCGCTTTTTTAGAAAAGCAAACACTTGTCCAATTTCAAAAAGATCATTTTTTTGAAATTAGGCAGCGATTGTCTTTCGAGATTTTTGCGCGTTCAGCCGTTGTACGGCATACGTTTTTGCATTATAGGTAAGCTGAATAAGCAGAAGCTCTACTTCCACTAATTTGGCTTTGTAATTAGTTGTATTACTTAGCTTCATGTTTTCTTTTAGGTTACCATTGACTCGTTCAACTGCATCGCGCTGGTTTTAAAGCTTGTTCCAAGCTTTTGTCCCTCGTGCTGGATGACAAAATTTACGCGGATCTGTCCGTTGTTTGATCTTAATTAATTTTTGACACAGTCCTTCGTGTTGAAGCGGATATGTTTCACAGTGTTTTATTGGCTTAACATACTTCAACGCACCGTAGCGGTGATCAAAGCTATCGTACAGGCAGCCATGTTCAAGTAAACACGTTGGTGCATAGTCTTTTGTCCACTGACCATTGTTCTCGGCAATTCGTTTTAACGGAATAAATCGACAGTGCAATAATCTAATGAACTGTGTGGGCTGCCCGAACCAACAAGGCCGTAATTGGACTATAAAAGATTTGATACTTCAATTGCATTCCAGCAGCAAATCTACAAATTCACCCAATGGCTCGTTATTCAAGATACAAAAAGGAATTGAACGAGTTTGCTCTCCATTTTTCTGTGTGCTATATTGAACTTAAGAACCATAAATTAATTCATTTTATTTCCTCTTCAATCTATAACGAAATAAATTTTATTAAATCGCATTATTTAAAACACTAATTCAAAAGATCGAAGGTAATAATAATGAGAAAATCAACTAGTTCAAAATCTACCGGTACAATTGTGGAGTACGTTACTAGCTTTAACATTGACTTCTTCATTATTGGAAATTCGAAGTGGGCAATTGTATCCCACGAAAGCGGTGGAATAAAGTATCTATCCAACAAACCTGTTTCTGTTCCTTTTAATTCACAGGTAGGTGATACAATCAACATCAGGTACGACGAAGATGATCCCACAAAAATAAAATGTGCTTTCCTATCTCTGCCTTAATTAATCCCCTCGTTGTCTATCAGGAGTATTTACTTCACCAGTTTATGAAAGCGATTTACATGATGTTTAACTTACTTACCGTTAGAATATTATCAAAAAACTAAATCCATATTTCCAGATGAAGTTACCCAAGTCTCTGAGCCTATTGAAGAAGCAAAAGCTGTCTTAGACGCAGCCATTATTAAGCCAGCTGTAGATTTGGGGGAGGATAAACGAAAAATGATTATGGATACAAATAAAGCGAAGTTGATTAATGATGTAGTAGTATCTACTGTCGAGAGGAAAGTCAAAGAGGAAGTCCATGAAGAAGGCATTGAGGTTGCCTCAAATATGCTGTAATTAGGTGATTGCTTTTATCAGTTTGATGGGTGTGCAGCGGCCGACGTTAACTCCGAGAGTGAAAACAGTAAGACAATACAAACGGCTAGACAGTTTTTTCTGTCTGGCCAATTGTATTGTCTTATTTTTCTTGCTCTTCTAAAACAATTCATTATCTACCAAAAATCCGTTTTCTAAAATTAAGAGATGTTAAATCCTATCTTGTACCTGAAAGGTGATGAGGCCTATGTTCATCCTAGGAAAGTAACGCTCGCCATGACTGTGTATCAAGAGTTGGCTCTAGCTATCGCTTTTGCCCGCCTTATGATCACCATTGACCGACACAAGAAATAAACCACACTTACTCACTCGGTCATCGTCTTAAACGATGCTGCTGCAAAGGTGCGTCTTCTTTATCGATTAATGTTGTATTCGAGTGCCTTAACTTTTTGCATCTATGTTTTTTCGGACACAACTGTCACATGGTCTGCGAAACTTTGATCTTTGAAAATCACATATTTATTAATGGATTTTAGTCATGAAATTTGTACCTTTTATATCTAGAAGAGGTACCTGTTAATAGTTAATAATTATATATACTGTTACCTCACCCTACACATAGCTTTTATACAAGTCAGCCCTAAGCTCAGCCATTTAGTGTTAGATTGATTTTCTCAATATAGCGTCTAAACAAACATTCACCTAATAAGTAGAACGTCAAAAATGAAACATGTGCTTCGGCGTTGTTTAAGAGCACCGAAGAGGATACTGCATACAAACGGTAATCTGCATTTGCTGCTAAAGGATTGTTGCTCAAGGTGGTTATTGAAACCAGCGGAATTTTTTTCGCTTTTAGAAGCTGGATCGATTCCTTGTAACGATCAATCTCACCAGACAATGAGATCACGATCACCATGTCATCTTTGGTTAAGTCTTTAGCGATAATCTGGAATTCTGCACTGGCTTTGATAACAAAGAGATACACACCAACTTGCATGAATAGCCTTTGGATCTCATTTGCACAGTTTTTTTGTCCCTCGCCTGTTCCATAAATGAATATCCGTTTGTTGGCAATAATTCTATCAACAATCGTGTCAAAGTGTTTTGTATTTTCTAGCTCAACTAATGTTTGTTTGACGTCTGTTTCCAGTGTTGGTATTGTAGTTGGGCTATTGGATTTGTTGTTTTCAATTTCCCATCTTATGTAATTACGCATTTCAGCATAGCCTGAGAATCCCAGCTTTTTAGCGGTTCTTAAAATAGAAGTTCTAGAATAATTGCACATTTTTGACAACCGTTCAATCCCTAATTTCGGTATCTCATTGAAATTTTGAGTGACGACTGAAACAATTGATAAGTCTGTCTCATTTAATGACTGATAGGCTTGATTTATTTTATCGGAAAACATAAGCATACTCCCTTCCCCTTTTATCCATTATAGATCATTAACAGGGAAAGGAGTATTTCAATTTAGACTATTTTAGTTCTGGCCAGTATTCTTTATTTAGTTCGTACATTTCATCAAGAAGTTGTTTTGCTACAGTCGCATTAGGAACAATTTTTGATAACGCAAATGCTTGTAAGAGTTTTTGATAGGATTGTTCTTCCCAGGCGTCGACGACTAATTTTTCTACGGCTACTTGCTGTTCCATTAGTCCTTTTTGGAACGTAGGGATGGTGCCAACTGCTAAAGGCTCAGGCCCATTTGACGATACTAAGCAAGGAACTTCAACCATGGCAGTGGGATCAAAATTGGCAATGATTCCATTATTTTCAACGATCAGCAGCATTCTTTCGTACGTATTGAAGGTTAAGGCCACAGCTAAATCGACGATATATGAAGCATGTTCATCCACTTCCAAATAAGTGTCCTTCGCGGTTTGTTTATCGGCAATTTCTTTACAAGCAGAGAACACTTCCTTTTCCCTTCCATCCATTACTTGATTTGCACGAGTATACTCAGGGTCCGTATGGGCAATTTCGTACTCTGGATAGAAATAATATTTTAAATACGTATTTGGCAGTGTGTCCGGATCCAGCATTTGGATATCTGCTGCTTTTTTATAGGTGCTGTTCCAGCTTTCGTCACTATGCTGTTTCTTTTCTTCAAGATCAGATTGAACCAAATAGCCATTTTTTGAAACATAGTCTCTCAATTCAGGCATTAAATCTTTTCCGTCGCGGCTGCGGATATCTGTCCACCAGCCAAAGTGATTCAGACCATAATATCTTGTCACGATATCTGAGCGTTTTTTGTAGCCTAAGATTTCGACTAAATTATTCTCAATACTAATTGGCATGTCGCAAATGTTAATCACTTTTGATTTAGGTCGTAATCGACGGGTTGCCTCAGCTACGATGGCAGCTGGATTCGAATAGTTTAGAAGCCAAGCTTCTGGGGAATATTTTTCCATATAATCTACTAGTTCTAATACCCCTTGAATCGAACGCATGCCATAAGCAATCCCGCCAGGTCCACATGTTTCTTGTCCCACACAGCCATATTTTAATGGGATTTTTTCGTCTAATTCACGCATTTTGTATTTACCAACACGGATATGGGCCATCACAATATCTACATCGGTAAATGCAACTGCCGGATCGGTTGTCTGAACAAAATCGATGGTAGGATCTTTTTCTCTGATAATAATTTCGCACGCATCCGCAACTATTTTTTGTCGTTCTCCATCGTTGTCATAAAACTTAATGCTTTTCAAAGGATACCGATCTAAGTTTTCCAGCAACATCATAATAATTCCAGGGGTAAAGGTACTGCCTCCACCTGCGATAACAATTGAGCTTTTTTTCATTTGACTATTCCTCTTTCCTGACCTAATTTTTTAAAAGCTTATCAAATTCAGAACGTACATTTTCAACATTCATTCCGATAATTACTTGGATACCCTTGCCTTTTCGAACAACTCCGTGAGCCTTCGCTTGTTTAAAAACAGAGTCCGTTAGCAGTTTTGTTTCATCGTTTACGGTTACTCTTAATCGCGTCATACAATTGGTTACTTCAGCGATATTTTCTCTGCCCCCGAGCGCTGCTAAAATTTGTCTAGCTTGGGCGCTAAAGGCATTATTTTCTTTTGGTTCACTACTGACATCGATTGTTTCTTCTAAGACACTCGTCTCGCCTTCTATTAGGTCTAGTTCTCGACCAGGTGTCATGACATTCAATTTTTTAAATCCATAGTAGAATACATAGTAATAAACAACGAAGAAAATCAATCCAATCACAATATGTGTAATTACTGTATTGGCATGGTTGCTAAACATTGGCAACCAGTTAACCGTAACATAATCGATTAAGCCGCCACCTTGATACCCTACTACTCCAAAGAAATAAAGTATTGTTGACATCAATGCCGCTAGTGCTGCATGAATAACAAACATTACTGGCGCAAGAAACAAGAAACTAAACTCAACTGGTTCAGTAATTCCGGTAAGCATTGAGGTAATCGTAATTGGCAATAACAGACTGAGGACTTTCTTTTTATTCTCAGGTCTCGCCAACTTATACATTGCTAAAGAAATTCCCGGGATACCCCAAACACCTACGTTTCCATATAATGCAAACCCTCCTGAAGGGAAGAGTGATTTTAAAGGTTGGCTAGATTGAGCAAATTCATTCAGATTTGCTAACCAATGGTTCCAATTTCCATCGGGCACCACCGCTGGTCCTAAATCAAATGGTACCCACAAAAAGTGATGCAACCCGGTTGGAATGGTAATTCTTTCTAGGAATGTGAACAAGAAAATCCCAAATATTCCTGACTGAGATAAGAAGCCTTGCATGCCTAAGATTCCTTGCTGGATGATTGGCCAAATCCAACAAACGGCTAATGCTAAAGGCAGCATGACAATCGTTCCGATAATTGCGACAAGAGAGGCTCCTTGAAACACATTTAATATATCCGGTAATTTCTTTTCATAAAACTTATTATGAATCCAGACAACAATCGAAGCAACAAGTATCGCACCTACTATATTCATATCAAGTGTTTTGATGCCTGCGATCATTGTTAATCCGCTGGTTCCGCCAACTTCTTGGGAGAAATCAATGTTGAAGGTTGAACCCCAAAAATTTAAGATGCCTTGGATGTAGTAATTGAAAACAAAATACGTAAGCAAAGCTTCAACACTGGCATTTCCTTTGGCCTTGTCCGCTAGTTTCAACGGAATAGACGCAACAAACATAATTGGCAACTGATTAAATACTGCGTACCCCGCATCTGAAACCAAGCTCCACACCTTAAACCATCCGTTCGTTTCCGCGGCAAGGCTTCCCATGATGCTCGCATTCATGAAAATACTTGAGAGCCCAATTAAAATAGATGAAAAAATCATAAACATTACCGGACCAAACATCGCCCCACCAAATCGCTGCAGTTTTTGAGTCATAATATTTCTCCTTCAAATAAATTTAAAAACGTTTTCTTCCCACCTCTATTAATACATATATTCAACAGCTCTTTCAATGAAATCCGAACAGATAGAACGCTTTCATACATTAAGGAAAACTTCACAAAAACGGTACATTTTCACAAGTTGAGGAAACACGCGATTCTTGAGGATAATAGCGGTGTGGGCAGTCTTTTTTTACCAGTTTGATGATCACTATTGCGACACTAAGAAAGTCTTCGTAAACTTGCTCAACTTTGCAGACAATCAAACACAAATATCCCGAGTACCAGAA
>NZ_JAFREM010000032.1:0-1055 GCF_017377575.1 Candidatus Enterococcus moelleringii | reverse complement strand
TTCTGGTACTCGGGATATTTTTTTATAATTTGGTTTCGCTTAATTCTTTTCTGCTAAAATCACCATACCTGATCCAAAGGCGTATACTCGATCTCTAAATCAGCTGCGACCGGCTCAATCACTAGTTTATTGTGATAGGTATTCACTCCATGATAAAGCGCGGAATTTTCCATTAATAGTTCTTTTAACGGGTTGTTCGCTAATAGATTTACATATTTCCCTGTGCTGTTGCTTAATGCGTAAGTCGCCGTTTGAGTTGCATTAGAAGAAATCGTCAAACAAGACGACTAAGTTCACACCAAACGAAATAGACACTAAGTTAATTTAGAATTTTTTACTGAAGGAAGCTCTTACCCTATCGTTGGTAAGAGCTTTTTAGGTTGGATTTTTTTAAAAAGAGGATTCCTCACCCAAACAATCCACTCTTGTATATCGTTATTTTTTACATTTCATCTGATCATTAAAATGTCTTCATTATCCCAAAAAATACTACTATGACGAGTTTTCATCCCTTTTCATTTAAAAATCCCTAAGTGTCCCCAGTACCCTAGAAAAAAACTTTTAGTAAATTTTACTTTACGATCAAATCAACGTTTTAAAAATTCTGCTGGACAATAACTATAGGTTTCGGGACACTTAGGCATTTTGTTCTTTTTTCCTGATCTGTTATCTTTTAGTCACCGGCCGGAACAAAAAAATTATCAGGAGGAATCGTGAAATGATTCAACAATTGGGAACAAAACTACAAGTACAAATCGAACAAGAAGGCGAAGACAAACAAAAGAAAGTCAACTTCAGTAACGTCATTTCAAATCCAGCAGAAGCCGACATCGTGAAATTAGGCGAAGTCATGACAGATCTAGGACAAGAAGGAAGTTCATTAGATAGCGTCATCGTTACTAACCAAACCCGTGTCACTAAGAATATCGAGTAAAGGAGAAGCTTATGCCAGAAACTAAATTAGTTTCCCGCTTCAGAAATGAGCAAGATAAGATCCATACCTGGAGCTATACCAAACCAAACACTAGCAAGACCCCCGCTGAAATCAAAGCAGC
>NZ_JAFREM010000031.1 GCF_017377575.1 Candidatus Enterococcus moelleringii | reverse complement strand
TGGTATACGAAATGAAAAACGGACTAATTTTTCCCACGGGAAAATTAATACATTAATAAGAATGAGGAGTAGAATAATGGCTAAAAGATCGGTTTATTGTGGTTTAATTTCTGACCAATGGTTGGATAAGAAAGTAACGTTAAAAGGATGGGTGCAAAAGCGCCGCGACTTAGGTGGATTGATTTTTATTGATTTGCGCGACCGTGAAGGTGTGGTTCAAGTTGTCTTTAATCCTGAAGAATCAAAAGCAGCTTGGGAAGTAGCAGACCAATGCCGAAGTGAATATGTAGTAGAAATTACCGGAACAGTTATCCGTCGGGACGAAAATTCGGTCAATCCGAAAATGACAACAGGCGACTTCGAAGTCAAAGGTGAAGAAATCATCATCTTGAACGAAGCAAAAACACCGCCATTTTCAATCGAAGATGAACAAAATATTAGTGATGAAGTTCGTTTGAAATATCGTTATATGGATTTGCGTCGTCCTAAAATGACTCAAAATATTATGTTGCGTCATCGCTTAACACAATCAGTACGTAATTTCTTAGATACCAATGATTTCTTAGATATCGAAACACCGTATCTTGCGAAATCAACGCCAGAAGGAGCCCGTGACTATTTAGTACCATCTCGTGTGCACCCTGGACATTTTTACGCATTGCCTCAATCACCACAAATTTTGAAACAATTGTTAATGACTGCTGGCTTTGATCGTTATTACCAAATTGTTCGTTGCTTCCGTGACGAAGATTTACGTGGAGATCGTCAACCAGAATTTACGCAAATTGATATCGAAACCAGCTTCTTAACTGCTGAAGAGATTCAAGAGTACACTGAAAATATGATTGCTCAAGTAATGAAAGACTTGCTGAATGTTGAGGTAACACTACCATTCCCACGTATTACTTGGGATGAAGCAATGGAACGTTATGGTTCTGATAAACCTGATACTCGCTTTGACATGGAGTTAATCGATGTGACTGAAATTGCAGCAGCGACTGATTTCAAAGTATTCCGTATGGCAACTGACAATGGCGGAGTAGTAAAAGCGTTGAACGCAAAAGGCGCAGCTGATAAGTATTCACGTAAAGAATTAGATCGCTTAGGTCAATTTGTCGGCCAATTTGGGGCTAAAGGTTTGGCTTGGATTAAGGTTGATGAAAACGGCGAATTAACAGGCCCGATCGCTAAATTCATGGGCGGCGTTGCTGATGAACTGAAAACAGCGATGAAAGCTGAAGCAGGCGATGTATTGATGTTTGCTGCTGATCAATTCTTAACTGCAGTAACAGCTTTAGGTGCTGTTCGTTCTAAAGTAGGTAAGGAACTAGGCATGATCGATGAAAGCAAGTTTAATTATTTATGGGTTGTAAATTGGCCACAGTTTGAATACGATCAAGAACTAGGTCGTTACGTTTCCGCTCACCATCCATTCACTATGCCGAATGATGAAGATATTCCTAACTTGAAGGATCATCCGGAAAAAGTTTATGCACAAGCTTATGATATTGTATTGAATGGTTACGAGTTAGGTGGAGGATCACTACGTATTCATACTCGCGAGTTACAGGAACAAGTCTTTGAAACATTAGGCTTCACTCGCGAATCTGCTAACGAACAATTTGGTTTCTTGCTGGAATCATTGGATTATGGCTTCCCGCCAATTGGAGGAATCGCTTTAGGATTAGACCGTTTCGCAATGTTGTTGGCAGGCGAAGACAATATCCGTGAAGTCATTGCCTTTCCGAAAAACGGGAAAGCAGCTGATCCAATGTCAGATGCACCAAGTACCGTTTCACCATTGCAGCTTTATGAGTTGAGCATTAACACAACAAATGTAGAAGACTAAGAATATTCTAAGATAAGCACGCTCTTTTTGAGGGTGCTTTCTTTTTATACTGAAAGCTCGTATAATGTGAATGAATTTGTGGAAAAGAGGCCTGTAAATAAAATGAAAAAAAAGATAGAGGGTTGGCCGTATCATGATTTTGCCACCCGCTTGTCTGTTGCTGTCGTCTATGCTTTCTTAGCTTCTATTGCGGTGAATTTCTTCTATCAGCCGGGGAATATTTACTCTAGCGGGATAACCGGATTTGCCCAAATACTGACAACGTTGTCTCATCAGCTGATCGGACAAACGGTCCCGGTGTCGATTACGCTGTTCGTGTTGAATCTGCCATTATTTGTTTTGGCTTGGTTTAAAATTGGTCATAAATTCACGATATTTACTTTTGTGACAGTTTTTCTGACTTCCTTTTTTATGCATATCATTCCTGAAACTCAGCTGACAGATGATCCAATTATCTGCGCTATCTTTGGCGGAGCCATTATGGGTGTGGGCATTGGTTTTGCGCTAAAAAACGGCTTGTCTTCAGGTGGTCTGGATATATTGAGTATCACCATTCGTAAAAAGACCGGGCGTTCGGTAGGTTCTATTTCGATCATTTTCAATATAATGATTATGCTGGTTGCTGGGATTTTATTTGGTTGGCAATATATGTTTTACTCTGCATTGTCGATTTTCATGAGTGGCAAGCTGACGGATGCTTTGTATACGAAACAGCGGAAAATGCAGGTAATGATTGTTACCAAGTGTCCCGATAAAGTGATTAATGGTATCCAAGATAGTATGCGAAGAGGGATTACTATCATTAATGAAGCAGAAGGGGCTTATAAGCACGACAAACAAACCGTGCTGTTTACAGTCGTAACACGGTTTGAACTGCCTCAATTAGAAACCATTATGAAAGAAACTGATCCAGGCGCATTTGTCAGCATCTCTGAGAATGTCCGAATTATGGGTCGATTTTATGAAGAATCTTTAGACTAAGCGAGGCAGCTGCCTCGCTTTTTTAGTATCCGAAGCTGTTCTTAGTAAACAAAAGTACCTTGGCAAACTTGTTGGATGGTATCCAACAGATCCTCTGTATTATTCGAGCCGATCGAGTAGTTAGCAGCTGCTTGAACGGGTTTGCTGGCATTAGCCATAGCATAACTATATTTTACGTTTTCCAGCATTTCCAGATCATTGCCACTGTCGCCGAAAGCCATCATTTCTTCAGGTTTAATCTGCCAAAGTTCACCTAAACGTTGCAAGCCGCTAAATTTATGAACACCAGGAATAATTAAATCGATGTCCTCGTGCCCGCTAGTGACCGGGATAAGCCAAGGGGCCAGTTTTTCTTTTAAAGCTTCCAGCGCAACTGGCATATTATCTGGTGAATGAGAAAGCGCAAATTTGAAAAGCGCATCGTTTTCTTGAGTAACCATTTGCAGATTTGTCAGCTTCTTTATTTGAGGATAATAAAAGCTGGCATATTCAAAGCCTTTATCGGAAATGGAATCCGCGATATACGCACTGTTTTTACCACAGATAATCAGTGCAGAAGGATTTGTTTGTTCTATCGATTCCAGTATCGCTGGTATTGCCGAGGGGTCTAACTCTGCATTATAAAAAGCTGTTTCGCCTAGAACAATATTGGCACCATTCTCGGAGACAAAGGCAATATCTTGATAATTGTCTGGAAAAAAACTACGCAACTGGAAATATTGATTACCGCTGGCAACAACGAAATGAATGTTTTGCTGTTGCATCTGCTTTAATAACTGCTCAAAGCGAGATTTATTATAAGTTTTTTGATCATTCAAAAATGTTCCGTCCATATCAACTGCTATTAGCTTAATCATATATGTATGACCACCTTTCATGTACCATTGTACCTGCTGGGACGGGTTCCAAGTCAAGAGAAAGTACAAGTTTATTTTTACTGCTTTTTGTGCTATTGTTCGGGTAGATTGCTTACGCATCAGCTGCAGCATTTTTTATAGCAAATAAAATTTAGAAAATGTTTATTTTCCAAGATAGCTCTTGCACTTTAAATGAATAGAACGTATAGTTTAATTTGATTCTAAAGTAAAGTTGGAAACTAAAAATGAAGAAAAGACTGAGAAATAGTCGTTATATAACTGGGTTTGATGGACTTCGAGCTTTGGCAGTAATCGGAGTCATTTTATATCATTTGCTGCCTTCTCAAATGCGTGGCGGATTCTTAGGGGTGCCAGTGTTTTTTGTTGTATCTGGATATTTAATCACTGACTTACTGGTCCAAGAATGGAAGCAAAATGGCAAAATCAAATTAGGAAAATTTTATATACGAAGGATGAAGCGGCTTTATCCAGCATTGGTAACGATGCTAATTGCTTCTTCGGCGTATATCACATTATTTCAGCGGAATTTATTGAATAATTTGCGTGGGAATGTAGTCAGCAGTTTATTGTATGTCAACAACTGGTGGCAAATTGAACACGGGCTGTCCTATTTTGATCGTTTTGCTGGTGAATCGCCCTTCACCCATATTTGGTCATTAGCGGTAGAGACGCAAAATTACTTGATTTGGCCAATTGTTTTTATCCTGTTAATGCGACTGGTAAAAAATCGCGGAAAGATATTCATCACTATATCGATAGCTGCATTGATTTCAGCTATCTGGATGGCGATCTTGTTCACTCCCGGTCAAGATCCTACGCGGGTTTATTACGGAACAGATACACGTTTGTTTTCGATCTTGATGGGATCAGGTTTGGCCTTTATATGGCCTAGTACTCGATTAAAAGCCAAAATACCGAAGCAGGCCAAAAAAGTTTTGAATAGTATCGGACTAATTTCGTTACTGTTGTTAATTGCTGCCTTCCTATTTTTAAATGACGGAACAACTTTTCTTTATTACGGTGGCATGTTCCTAATCAGCTTACTTTGTGTTTTACTGGTAGCAATTACGGCTCATCCGGGTGCCAGCTTAAATAAATGGCTAACCAATCCGGTATTTACCTGGCTGGGGAAACGCAGCTATGGTATTTATCTTTACCAATTTCCGGTGATGATTTTCTACGAAGCAAAGTTTAATGTAGCGGATCATTTAGTAATACACACAATCATCGAGATTGTATTGATCTTACTAATTACCGAGATTTCTTACCGTTATGTAGAAAAACCACTACGCTTTTTCAATTATCGCGGACTTTTTTCAAAAGTTGGAACATGGCTGAAAGCACCTTTAAAGAGCAGACAGAAAATTACGTTTCTATCCGTGTCTTTAGTTACAGTGATTGCATTAGTTGGTTTAGTATTAGCACCTACTAACCAAGTGGATGCCAACCAGCAGGCACTGCAAAAGCAAATCGAAGCCAATCAAAAGGAAGCACAGAACCCTCAAGCTTCCTCGCAAACAGAAACGAGTGCCAGCAGCGATGATGGACCGGATTTAGCTGAGAAGTACGGGTTAACGAATCGTCAAATTACCAAGGCAAAAAATATGCCGGTTACAGCATTTGGTGATTCTGTACTGTTAGCGGGTGCTAGCGGCTTAAAAGAAATCTTTCCTAAAATGATGATTGATGGTGAAATTGGCCGTCAAGTTGATGAAAGTCCGCCCCTGCTGCAAGAATTAAAGGATAAGAAGAAACTAGAAGATACTGTTTTGCTGAGCTTAGGAACAAATGGAACATTTACAAATGATGAATTTGATCAAATGATGAAGGTCATCGGAACGAAGCGGCGAGTTTTTGTAGTAAATGTACATGTGCCAACTCAACGCTGGCAAAACGAAGTGAATGATAAGCTTAATGCGATGGTTGAAAAGTACGATAATCTTACATTGATCGACTGGTACAATTACAGTAACGCTCAGCCAGGCTGGTTTTACGATGATCAAGTCCATCCTAATTCTGAAGGCATCATTCCTTATTGTTCATTGATTTCTCAAGAATTGTTAAAAGGACAATAGTAAAAGCGTTTTGTGACTTCTGGTCACAAAACGCTTTTTTTTCGATATTCTTTTAAGTAACGATCCTTTTGCACTCTTGGCAGGCGTTTAAAGGCAGCTTCAGCTTTCATCGCCGCACTTCTAGAATCAAATTGTTCCGCATGAATCATCGTGACAGGCCGCCGTTTGGCTGGATGGGTGTACTTGGCCCCTTTTCCAGAGTTGTGCTCAGACAAACGCCTGGTAAGATCAACCGTGTATCCACCATAATAGGAACGATCATGACAGGACAGTACATAAAAATAATGATTATCCGCGACCATACAGCATCTCCTTTACAGGCTGAGTATAATTCCCTTGTTCGTCATAAGTGATGAGCGGTGGCAAGAAGCGCAGGCCTTCGTTTTTACCATACTTGATTCCTTCGATGAGGAGAATGTTTGCTTCTTTACCTTCTTTGGGATATACGAATTGGATGCGCTTAGGAGCAATCTTATGGGCCCGCAAGCAATCAATTATATCTAAAAAACGATCTGGGCGATGTACCAGCGCGAAGTGACCATTCATTTTTAACAGCCGAGAAGATACCGCAATTACGTCTTCTAACGTAGCATGGATCTCGTGACGGGCAGCAGCAAGATAGGGATTAGGATTTTTTTTGCTCGTCGGAAGCTCTTTAAAATAAGGAGGATTACAAACGACCAGATCCACGGAGTCCGGTTTAAACTTGGTAAAGGTCTCTTTTAAATCCAAGGTATGCATCGTCATTTGCTGCTCTAAGTGATTGAGTTGAATGCTGCGTTGCCCCATATCAGCTAAACGTGGCTGTAGCTCAATTTGATCAATGGCAGCCTGCGTTTTTTTGCTGATAAAAAGACCTACAGCGCCATTTCCCGCACAAAGGTCAACGATCCTTCCCCGTTTTGGGACTCTTGGGAAATTGGCTAACAAAACAGCATCTAAAGAAAAAGAGAAGACTTCAGAGCTTTGAATGATCTGAATATCTTCAGCATATAGCTGATCAATTCGTTCCCCATTGTTTAACATTTGCTTATGCCCCCTTAAAAAATTCGTGCGCATGTATTATACTACGTTTAGTTATGTTAGAAAACCGAAAGGAAAAAATTATGTTCTTTAAATTTGTTCGCGGCATTGTGCGCATACTAGTAGCAATTATTAACGGGAATGCTCATTATCAAAATCAGGAAGCCTTACCTAAAGATGAAAACTATATTTTGGTGGCACCTCACCGAACTTGGTTGGACCCAGTTTACATGGCCTTAGGAGCCTCACCCAAACAATTTTGTTTTATGGCCAAAGAAGAGCTGTTCAAGAATCCTATCCTGCGTTTTATCTTGGTTCACATGAATGCTTTTCCGGTCAATCGAGACAAACCAGGTCCCAGTGTAGTAAAAAAACCGGTAAAACTGTTGAAGGATTCTGATAAGAGTTTAATCATGTTCCCAAGCGGGACACGCCATTCTACGGAACTGAAAGGTGGTATGGCCTTAATTTCTCGTTTAGCCAAAGTTAAAATAGTTCCTTGTGTTTATCAAGGACCGCTTAAGTTATCTGATCTATTTAAGCGTAAACCAGTCTATGTTCGTTTTGGTGAAGCCATTGATGTCAGTGACATCAAAAAATTAGATAAAGAAGGCCTCGCAGCGATTGAAGTCCGAGTACAGCAGGCTTTTGATACGTTGGATCATGAGATCAATCCAGAATACAAATATGTACCAAATGAAAAAGAATAAGTGCTGATCAAGCATACCGATTGAACTTCTCAATTGGTATGCTTTTTTCATGATTAAAGAAGTGGAAGAAAGACATTCGTCCACACCCAGCTTAATGGCATTACTAGAACCATCGAGGGAATCATATCAGCTGTCGGAAACATTTTGACACGTATCATGCGAAAAGAGGTGGCTACAATTAATAACCCGCCGCATGAACGAAAATCTAAAATCATTTCCGGAGTAGTTAAGGGCAAGATGATACCAGCAAATAAGAACAACGAAAAAAAGATGACAAATTGCGGCAAAGCAACCAGTGAGACAACATAGCCTAAGTTACAGGCAAAGATTGCTGCAGTAAAAAAATCAAGAATAGATTTGGCAATTAAGATGGTGTGCTCACCAGTCATACCTGCATCTAGGCTGCCGTAAATGCCGGTACCGCTAGCACAAAACAGAACAATAATCGTCACTAGTCCGCGAACAAATTCATCGTGAGGAACGGATAAATGCTCTTGCGGAAACAATTTGTTAACTGGACGCTGCATCAAATCAGCAGCACTTTCAATCTTCTTCTCTAAGTGTAGAAACATTCCGAGAGAAGTACCTAATATCACGGACAAAATAACCGCTGGAAGATTTGCGGTTTGTGTAATAGCAGGAATCCCCATCGCTAAGGCACAAAGTCCGAAAATCAATTGAATTTCTTCTTTGAAACGCTCCGATAATAGATGGCCTAAAAATCCTCCGGCTAAACCTCCTACTATGATTGATGTTGAATTTATTAATATTCCAATCGGCATAACTTTCCTTCTTTCTTTAAAAAATATGACTAGATTTATCCTATCTTATTTGCAAAGAAAATGGTAGTCTCGATTAAAATTTTAGAAAAAATCCGAAGAAGTAAACTAAATTTATTAGGAGCTACTTTGCCGTCAGCAGCAGAAAAATTCAAAGACTCATGTTATACTAATAAGAAGGACTTTTTTAGAAAAAGGTGATTTTGTGAGATTTTTACATACAGCCGACTGGCATATTGGCAAAAAACTGCATGGTTATGATTTGCTGGAGGATCAAGCGTTTATCCTTAAACAGATTTTAACCGTTGCTAAAGCTGAGAAAGTAGATGCGATTGTAATTGCCGGCGATCTATATGATCGTTCAGTTCCTTCAGAAGACGGAGTTCGTCTACTGAATCAGACAATTGCTGCTATGAATCTAACAGAAGGGATTCCTTTGCTGGCGATTTCAGGCAATCATGATAGCGCAACCCGTCTGGCTACTGGGGCGCCATGGTTCGCACATTCTAACTTTCATCTGCACACGCGCTTAGATCAAGCATTTACACCAGTCATTATGCAAGATACCGCATTTTTCTTGTTGCCGTATTTTGAACCTGTTGATGCACGTATTTACTTTGATAATCCTGATATTCGGACTATTCACGATGCTATGCCGCTGGTTATTGATAAAATGAAAGAGAACTTCGATTCTCAACTTAAACAAGTACTAATAAGCCATTTTTTTGTTTCCGGCAGCAGTCGTTCGGATTCTGAGACAAAGGTAGAGGTTGGCGGATTAGACGGAATAAATGGTTCTTTACTGGAAGATTTTGATTATGTTGCTTTGGGCCATTTGCACAATAAAAATGCCTTGAATCTAGCAAACGCTCGCTACAGTGGTTCACCATTAAAATATTCTCTTTCGGAAAAAGAGCAAAAAAAAGGCGTCTGGATCGTAGAGACTGAAGAAAAATTAAATCTGCAATTTATAGAACTAACTCCTTTAAGAGAATTACAAGAACTGCAAGGAACTTTTGCTCATTTTTTAGACCCGGAGATTTATCAGCAGCTTAATCGAGAAAACTACTATTCGTTATTGTTAGAGGACCGCAGCATTATTCCCAACATGATGAACCAGCTGCGGAAGGTTTATCCACGAGTCCTTCAAGTCGAGCGGCTCTATGGACGTGAGAATAGCCAACAGCTGTCTGTTAAGAAACTTAAAGAGCAAACGCCAATTGAACTAACGGAGGAATTTTTCACCACAATTGTCCAGTCAGCACCTACCTCGAGACAGCAAAAGTGGATCGAACAAACTCTTCATCAATTGATGAAAAAAGGAGGCGCTGCTGATGCTTCCTAAAAAAATTGTCATGGAAAATTTTGGTCCTTTTGTTCATGAAGAAGTTGATTTTACCTACTTTCTGGAAACACCGCTATTTTTAATCAGCGGTAAAACCGGAGCTGGAAAAACGACTATTTTTGATGCAATTACTTTTGCCTTGTTTGGAGATGCATCAGGTGGCGTAAGAAACGCCAGCGAAATTCGTTCAACTTTTGCTGAACCTACTGAAGAAACCAGGGTTAAGTTCTATTTCGAACATCAAGGTCGCCAATTTGTAATTGAACGTTCTCCAAAACAAGTTGTCAGGAAAAAAAGCGGTAAAGGTGAGACGACGAAGAATCAAAAAGTTCAGCTAGTCGTTTTGGACAATGAAGGCAGGGAAGTGGAAGCCTATCAAAAAGTCGAACCGGTAAGTGACATGATTTATAGTATGCTGCATTTAAATAAAGATCAATTTCGACAAATTGCGATGCTGCCTCAAGGCGAATTTCGCACCTTTCTAGTAGCCAACAGCTCAGAAAAGGAAGCTGTCTTACGAAGTTTGTTTGGAACGACTATTTACCGCACCTTCACTGAGGAATTGAAAGCTCAGAAGCAGGAGCTGGAAAAAGATGTTAGCGAAGTTATGGTGAGAATCGATCAATTGTTTCAACAGGTGGTAACGGAAAAAGGCGATACTTACCAGGAGTCGCTGAATACAGCCAAAAACTATCTAATGGCAGAAAAACAATCAGTACAAGAAATGCACGTAACGGTAACTGCTAAAAAAGTAGAATACAAAAAGCAGCAAGAATTGCTGGCAGAAGCTGAACAGCTAGCAATAAAATTTCAGCAGCTTAGCGAGGCAGAAAAAGCGGTACATCTGTTCCAACAGCAGGAAGCTGAAATGTTGAAAAAACGCGAAGCGGCAGATAAGGGGAAGAAAATTCAACAGTTGCTGCCGATATATACGCGTCTGCAAGAAATAAACCAGAGTGCCCAACACTTAAAACAGCAAATAACTGGTACTCATGAAGCGTTAGAAATACTTGCTGATAAACAAAAAGAAGCCCAGCAGCAAGGGACAGCCTTGGAAGCTGATAGGCCTTTATGGGAAGCAAAAGAAAGACAATACCAAGAGTTGAAAACTGCCTTACCTTTTGTGATTCAAAAAGAAGAGCTGGAAGCACAGAAACAGCAGCAATTACTAGTACAAAAAGAAGTTAAGCAGGAATGTGAACGGATTAGTGCCGCAATCAAAGCGATCGAAGAGCAAACGTCCAAGCTGAAAATGCAGCAGGAAGCTGAAACCTTCTGGCAGGATCGTCGTTATCAAGAAATCCAGTTCACTCAACAGATTGGTCAGCTGCTGCAAGAGCAAAGGCAATTGAATCAGCAAGAAGAACAGGTAGAGGACCAGCAAATTCAACTAGCTGTACTTACTGACAAAATCAGCCAAATCAGTAAGGAACTAACGAATCAAAACGCAAAACTTAAGAAGCAAAAAAGCCGTTGGGCAAGTTTGGAAATTGCTCGCTTGAGTCAAGAGTTGCTTCCTGATGAGCCGTGTCCAGTATGTGGTTCTTTAGAGCATCCAAATCCAGCGGGTCACGAAACGATTTCCAGCTCAGAGCTAAAGCAGTTGCAAATCCTATTAGAAGAATCCGAGGAAGCAGTAAAGCAGTTACACGTTCAAAAAGAAACTGCCGAAAATGAGCTGCGAATAAATTCCAATAAACATGAAGTGGCGCAAGAAGAATACAAACAGGAAGTTGTTGAGTTTCAAAAGAAGAGTGAAGTATTTACTAAGCAGGTGGAAACCTACTACAACGAACAAACAGATACGCAGCTAGAAAACCTCCAAGACTATTTAAACGAGAAGGAAAATACGACTGCTCAAGAACTCGCAATAATCACTTCTGCTAAAGAGGAAAGCGCGCGTTTAGAAACAGTTCAACGACAACTGCAGACCGATTATGAGAAGATGGCAGAGCGCCTGCGAGAAGTTGACAATCATCTTCAATTGCTCTCTGGACGACTTCAGACTGCAACAGAACAGGCGCAGGAATGGCAAGTAATAGCATTAAAAACAGAAATTAATACTCTTGAATCGGATATCGCAAAAAGGCAAGAACTGATAGAAGAGCACAAAAAAGAAGAGCAGCGTATCTATACTGAGAAAATCCGTTTATCAGAAAGCTTGAACCAGCTAGCTAATCAAGAAAATTTATTGCTAGAGGAACACCGACAAAAAGATACAGATTTTGCTGAGGCGCTGATCGAGACGAATCTTGAACTAGCAGCTATTGAGGAACAGTACAAAGCTCCGAAAGATTTTAGTGAATTGGAAGAAGAGATTAAGGCTTTTGACAATGAATGGTTATTGGCTCAAGATCGATTACAGCAGCTAAAACGTGCAGTGGCTGAAAAGACTTGTCCTGAATTGGAGCCGATCAGAGAACAGACCATCAAATTGGAAGCAATCGTTCATGAAGCACAAGAGGTCTTTTACCAAAAAGATTTGCAGCTTAAACAATTGGAACAAGTTCTTCAGCAGATTGAAGACCTTCATCAAAAAAGTAGTCAACAACTGAATGAATTAACCGAATTAACCGAGCTTTACCGCACGATGAACGGGGACAATCCTGCTAAAATAAGTTTAGAGCGTTTTGTACTGCAGTGGTACCTCAATGAAGTACTGCAAGCAGCAAACCTGCAGCTAACCTTACTGACAAATGGGCGATATCAATTTGAATTGAATCAGCAAACTGGACGTTCTAAGGGAAATACTGGTTTAGAAATCAATATTTATGATGACAATACCGGGGCCAGCCGCAGTGCCCACACCTTGTCAGGCGGTGAGAGCTTTATTGCTGCTTTAGCTTTGGCTTTAGGCTTAGCTGAGGTCATCCAAAATCAATCTGGGGGGATTGCCATGGAAACTTTGTTTATTGATGAAGGTTTTGGTTCATTGGATGAAGAAGCATTGGAGATGGCTGTAAGTGCATTAGAAGGAATTGAAAGTCAGGGTCGTATGATTGGCATCATTAGTCACGTTAGGGAATTAAAAGAACGAATTCCACAGCAAGTAATAGTACAAACAAGCGGGACTGGTCAAAGTACGATTCGTTATCAACTAGAAGGATGGGAGAGACACTAATGAGATGGAGTATTCCAGAAAAGGTTATTGAACGTGGAAGAACATATTTAAAAGAAGGCCGTGTGCTTTCGGTCTCTGCGGATCCAGCTCGACGAGTGTGGCATGGTGAAGTTTTAGGTAGTGAGCTGTATTTAGTCGATTTAGATGGCAGCGGAAAAGAGAATGATTTGTGTGAATGCCCTTATTGGGAAGAGCATGGTTACTGTAAACACACGGTAGCAGTAGAATTGTATTTAAGGGATCAAGGGCTTTCGAGAGTGATCAAGCCAGAGACGGTTTTACCTAAACCAAAAGAGAGCTCGATTTCATTTGCTGATTTGTTAAATCAAGGATTTGCTCGTTTAGAAAAAGATGCACTGCCTATTCAGCCATTATTTGTTGAATTTATTGTAGAGCCCATTCCTACCAATCCTTATCACCCAGAACTAGATGTATTAGCGGTGTCATTACGTTTAGGAAGTCGGGCCAGCAAACGCAGCTATATTGTTAAAAATCTGTATGATTTTCTACACGCGTATCAAACAGACTCTGTTTATACTATTAATAAACAATATCGCTTCCAGATTGAAGCAGGCGCTTTCGATCCAAAATGTCGGGATATTATTGAGGATTTGGTAGGAGTCAGCGAAACCTATCAATTGTTAGGAAAAGCGGGGCTTCAAGTAAAAGGCAAACTAGATAAGCGCTATTTGTTATTGCCGGTACATCGAATTCAAGAGTTGTTTACAAATATGGAGCAGACAGGAAATCTGACAGTAAACATCAATGGAAAAGGCTATCATCAGCTTACGGAAGGTTTAGAGCTGCCTTTGACGTTCAGGTTGACGAAACAGGAGGATGCATTTACTTTTACGATTGAAGATGACTTTACTGCGTATTTCAGCAATTATTTTTTAGGATTTGTTGACAATGCGTACTATATTCTCACTCATGAACAGCAGGAAACCTATATCACATTGAAGCAGCTGCTGAAACGTTTGAAGGAGCCAGTGATTATATTCCAGCAAAATCAGCTGTCGCCGTTATTTAGCGAAGTATTTCCCTTCCTTAGAAAAATTGGCCGCGTAATAGTTGCCGATGAAGTATCAGCTATAATAAAAAGTGATCCACTGAAATCGGTGGTCATTTTCCGTAAAATCAAAGGAAGTATTCGGGTAGAAGTGGAGTTTCATTATGGCAACACTCACTTTACGACGAATGAAGCTCATCAGCCGGTTCTGCCAGACAACGTAGAAATTTTACGGGATCGTAAAAAGGAACAGCAGCTATTGAAGCTGTTTGAAAAATTTCATTATCAACCGATTGAAACCGGATTTGAAAAAACTATTCCGACACAAGATGGGCTCTATCATTTTTTCAAGGTAGAAGTTAATGCGTTCCGGTTATTAGCCGAAGTCAAAATGGGTAAAAAATTGCGACAACTGTTTTTGGACGGTCAGGAGTTTCAGCCGACTTTAGAAGTCGACCAAAGAGGTTCTTGGTTAGATATTCGTTTTGATGTTACAGGGATAGATGATTCAGAGATTGATAATGTATTGTCCAGTCTTTTACGCAAAGATAAATTCTATACCTTGGATAATGGTGAAATTCTTTCCTTCGATTCTGACGCTTTTAGAGAAACTAGTGAGGTTATTGGACAATTACGGGAACGTTTGAATGCTGA
This sequence comes from Candidatus Enterococcus moelleringii, assembly GCF_017377575.1. Taxonomy (GTDB): domain Bacteria; phylum Bacillota; class Bacilli; order Lactobacillales; family Enterococcaceae; genus Enterococcus_A; species Enterococcus_A moelleringii. The sequence goes on along the minus strand of NZ_JAFREM010000031.1, from coordinate 137,108 downwards.
AAATGGTGTGATCCGTTTACCGAAAAGCCAAGGGATCTTACTGGAAGAACGATTAAAAAATAATCCACAGACACAATTTAGCGACGGGTTCCAGAAAATGGTACAAGATTTAACCCATCCAGAGGATTATCCAGCACCGCTGCCAGACAATCTGCAGGCAACCTTACGACCTTATCAGGAAATTGGCTATCGTTGGCTGAAGATGCTAAGTGACTACGGTTTTGGCGGGATATTAGCTGATGAAATGGGGCTTGGGAAAACCGTGCAGGTCATCACTTTTCTTTTAGCTGAAAAACAACAGAAGCCGATTAAAGTGGTTATCGTGACCCCAGCCAGCCTGGTTTACAACTGGCAAGCGGAAATGAAGAAGTTTGCGCCAGACTTGAATACAGTAGTAGTTTCAGGTAACCGTCTTGAACGAGAAGTACAGTTAAGTGAGGAATTAGAAATTGTCATCACTTCTTATGCTAGTTTGCGGCAAGACATTGATCTTCACATGAAGCAAAATTATCAGTACATGATTCTAGATGAAGCGCAAATGGTGAAGAATTCAGCGACGAAAACGTCACATGCGTTACGACAATTGGATATTCCTAATCGCTTTGCTCTAAGTGGTACACCAATTGAAAACAACCTAGAAGAGCTGTGGTCCTTATTCCAAACAGTCATGCCCGGCTTCTTCCCAGGCATTGGTCGTTTCCGTCAGATGGAGATATCAGAAATTGCTCGAATGATTAAACCGTTTGTCTTACGTCGTGATAAAAATACGGTGCTGCAAGATCTGCCTGAACGTATTGAGTCAAATATTCTAAGCAGTTTGATGGAGGAACAAAAGACCGTTTACTTGGCCTACTTAAAACGTATGCGCCAAGAAGTTGATCAAATGGATTCAGCTACCTTCAGAAAACAACGAGTAACCATATTAGCTGGATTAACCCGTTTGCGGCAAATTTGTGATGATCCTCGTTTATTTATGGAAGATTATCAGGGTGGGTCAGGAAAACTTGAACAAGTGAAAGACTTGATTCAAGCGGCTAAAGAAAATGGCCGGCGCGTGCTGCTCTTCTCTCAGTTCACCGGTATGCTGTCAATTTTGGAAAAGGAACTAGGAGAAAATGGTATTTCTAGTTTCTATTTAAGAGGAAGTACAAAGGTCAAAGATCGACTGACAATGGTTGATGCCTTTAACGAAGGCGAAAAAGACATCTTCCTGATTTCATTAAAAGCAGGAGGTACTGGTCTGAATCTTACTGGTGCAGACACAGTCATCCTCTACGACTTATGGTGGAATCCGGCAGTTGAAGAACAGGCAGCTGGCCGCGCACATCGGATTGGTCAGAAAAAGGTTGTAGAAGTTTGGCGCATGATTGCGGAAGGAACAATTGAAGAACGAATGAATGAGTTGCAGCAGGAAAAACGCGAGTTATTCCAAAAAGTAATTCAAGGTAATGAAGAACAAGTCAATAAACTAACAGAAGAAGATATCCGGATGATTTTAAGTATCGGAGAGTAAAGAGAGCCGTTGAAAATCATTTTAAACATAAAAGTGCTCAAATGATATTAACAGTGTTCTGCTAAATATCATTTGGGTATTTTTATGGTTGCCTTAGTTCTTTCAAGACTTCATTCTTAAAAAGGGCCATTATTCAGAGTTACAGCACCATTTGCAAGTGATAAGCTATTCATAAAACAATTTATATTTTGTTCGGAATTGAGATTTTATCTTGTGGAGACTGACAAATGATTTGATGATCAGTTGGTCCGAGGTGAGTGCAATATCTGCATAAATAGGTTGCTCATCTTGAGTGCTAAAATAATTGTTCTTATCAATAAGAAGTGGTAGACTTACCAAAGTCACTTATAGGTAAGGGATGTGCTTGTGGCGAAAGCTCTTTATCAGTGATAAATTTCTTATTTAGCACAACAATGTGGTACGGATACGTAAAAGTCTTTTCTAATCTTTTTTGATTCAAAAGCTGTCCATGGATGATATCTGTTGCTAGCTACGAGTATGGTCCAAATAAAAAAAGACGCATTAATTTCCTTTCGTTAGCTCACCTTATTATAATATTATTGTTAGTATGGCCGGCTCTTTCTAATCAATCATCTACAATTTCTATTTAGATAGTCGTCCGAAAAGCGCTTAAGAACCATTGTTATCTTATATTTTTGTGATTTTTGACAAAAAAAACACTAGGGTTTATCAATCAAAAAAAATCGACGAGAAAAAAATAATGATTGAGGCAGCTATACAAGTAAAGAATGACTCTTTTTTGAGAAGTTTAGCGGTCAAGAAAACCTAAAAAAACGCTTGTTTTTTTCTCGGCTGTATCTGTATTTTTTGTATTCTTGATAAAATTTACTTAATACAGTATGGTATTTTAGTTTTCAAAAAAAATTAGTCTTTTCTTATTAAATGTGTTTTTTATACAGAGTTTTTTGCGTGAAGATATTCAGGTATCTACAAGTGAACCGCGATTTAAAAGGATATGTTGACAATGATTACTGATTAGAATAAGTGCAATATGTAATTTAGAAAAATAATTTTTTTTATTTTTAAACAGAGTTGTGAACAAATTTCTTGGTAAATTAGTACAGTTTTTGATTTTGTTGCATACGGCGCTTGTGTTAAGCTGATTTTGCCGCTCGTTTTTTTAGGGTACAGCATAGCCGAGTTTCTAGTTTTACAAATCCAAAAATTAAATAACAGTATTATTTATAAACATAGTTGGTGGAGCCACTTTTTTTTGTTACGTTTTTTCTGTATAATAGGATCAGATAGAAGAAAGACAAAACCTTCTGTTACAAAATCATTTTAGTCAAGAAAAGGAGTGATACATGTATGTTGACACTATACACTTCCCCTAGTTGCACATCATGTCGGAAAGCACGTGCTTGGCTGCAGGAACATGAGATTCCATTTGTGGAAAGAAACATTTTCTCTGAACCTTTAACCATTGAAGAATTGAAGGATATTTTGCAAATGACTGAAGATGGGACGGAAGAAATTATTTCCACTCGTTCTAAGGTTTTTCAAAAGTTGAACATGGACTTAGACGAACTATCTCTGAAAGAATTATTAAGCTTAGTAAAAGAAAATCCTGGTCTTTTGAGACGGCCAATTATGATTGACGACAAAAGATTGCAAGTAGGATTTAATGAAGATGAAATTCGCCGCTTTTTGCCGCGTGATGTTCGTCAATACGAATTGCGACAAGCACAACTTATGGCCGGACTATAGAAACTACCTCGCTGATGCGAGGTTTTTTTGTTGAAAATAGTTTGAGAACGCAGTATCTCTGATAAATAGTCAAACGCTGGATTACCTAACTGCGAAGCTGGGAGTAAGTGAATGATGAGATTTATCAGTGAAAGGGATAAGAAATTTTAGGTATAATCTAAAGTTAACACAGCAGATCGAAGTTTTCTTTTTAAAGACTTGATAAATTCCGATTGCTTTCTTTACTTTTGCCGCCAATCGGTTACAATGAACATATAACCTACCTATTGAAATGGGGTGTGCTTAGATGGAAATGGAACACATCAATGAAAACACCATTCGAGTAATGATTGGCAGTGATGATCTAGCGGAACGAGGAATAACTTTCCTAGATCTTTTAGGGAATCATCGCGAAATTGAATCCTTCTTTTACAGTATTTTAGAAGAAGTTGACATTGAAGATGAGTTTAAGAGTAGTGAAGCAGTTACTTTTCAAGTCTTGCCTAAAAATGATGGCTTAGAATTATTCATTAGCAAGAATCTTACTCAAGACGATTTGAATAAATTCTCTGATCCGAACGATTTTGAAACGAACGATCTTGACCAGTTGATTCGACAGCAAATTCTTGCTTCCCAAGGAGCAATTGAAAACGCAGAGATTGGTCGATTGCGTGTATTTAAGCTTAATGACTTTGAAGATATGATTGAGCTGGCTAGTTACTCTTTTTTAGACGAAGCTTGGTGCGATCTTTATCAATACGAAAAAGACTATTACCTCCAGCTTTATTTCGATCCAGAAATTTTTGGCGAAACTTCAATTTCAGATGTTGTTGCTGAGGTATTAGAATATGCTGAAGATACACAAGTAACACCGGAATTTTTAGAAGAATATGGAAATTTATTGATGCAAAAAGATGCTATGGCGATCACTCGCAGCTATTTTGTTTAAGAAGCCTGAGTAAGGCTTCTTTTTTTTGCGTATATTTTGTATGGGGTGGTAATTTATGCTATTTGCATACAATCATAATAAACAGTTGGTGTCAGTAAAGCATTATTCGCCTGAAGAAACGTATTATTGTCCAGATTGCGGTGACAAGTTGATTTTTAAACAAGGAGTGATAAAAATTCCTCATTTTGCTCACCGCAAAAAAATAAACTGTGAAGGATTAAGTGAGGGGGAAACACAAGAGCATTTGCAATTGAAACAACTGTTTTGGACTAGCGGACATTCCAGTGGAGAAAGTTGGCAACTGGAGAAGCCGTTACCGGAGCTAAAGCAACGACCAGATCTTTTGTATAAGCGAACTGCAGCAGAAATACAATGTTCTACTTTAAAAATTCCTAGGCTGATTCAGCGCTTCGAGGGTTATCGTACAGGCGGCTATCAAGATTGGTGGTTGTTAGGACCTAACTTATGGCCTAAGAAAAATTGGAGTGTTCTGCAAAAACACTTTTGTGCTTACAATGAAAATAACGGAATTCATCTCTGGCTAATTGACACTAATGGGATTCGACTGCTTAGCCACATTCACAGAATTAATCAGCATTATTTTTACGCGGAGCGGCGGATTCCATTTCAGTCCATGCCTTTGTTAGATGTTTATCAAATGGATAGTCAGCGCAAGCTGGTATTTCATCCTACTTATCAAGAAGTTCAAACGAGAAAACAGTATTTGGCGGCAAAACTAATCGCTTTTGATGACACAGTAAAGCCATTGCAGCAATTTTTATACTTGGAAAGGCAACATTTGCTGCATTTGCCAGATTGGATGTATTGGCCAAGTCAATATTCTTTTATCTATAATGATGCTTGTATTATTTTTCGCTATCTTTATTCTCAAAGTCCTGAAAAGCCAGCATCTGTCATTCACCGTTTTGAGCAGTTTTGCCTTTCGAATAAGATCGACTGGTATTTTCCTAGAATTGAGAAAGAAGAAATATGGAATGGTCTATTGGCAGAAACACGCCGTTTTATTTTGCAGCACTGAATAAAATTCTTCAAATACAACCAGTTATTTTTTTCAACAAAATATGTTAAGATAAGGCAAAAAGATCGGAGTGATGGTATGACTGAAACAAAGCAATTACCAAAACGCGAAGAGGTCCCAGTGGAGTTAACGTGGGACTTAACAAAAATATTTGCAGACGAAGCAGAATTTGAAGAAAAATTCCAAGCTTTATCCGCCGAGCTGCAAGAGGCTGACAAAGTTAAAGGAACGTTGGAGAAAAGCGCTCAAGCGTTTTTGAACGGAATTGAGTACGTATTGGACATTTATCGCAAAGCAGAGGTCATTTATGTCTATGCACATTTGAAAAATGATCAAGATACCTCTAATACGCAGTATCAGGGCTTGTATGCCCGTGCTTCCAGCTTAATTGCGCAAACAAGTGAGGCCGTCAGCTGGTTTGAACCTGAAGTTTTATCCTTATCTGATGAAACGGTGTGGAGCTTCTTTGATGCAGAACCTGATTTGGAGCTGTATCGCCATTTTATTGAGCAGATTTTATCCCAAAGAGCCCACATTTTGCCAGCAGAACAGGAGGCTCTGTTAGCTGGTGCAGGTGAAATCTTTGGCAGCTCAGCTGATATTTTTTCAGTCATGAATAATGCGGATTTGAAATTCCCAGTTGTCCAAAACGAAAATGGGGAAAACGTCCAATTAACCCATGGTGTCTATGGCCAGTTAATGGAAAGTACCGACCGAAATGTCAGACAAGAGGCCTTCAAAGCCTTGTATACTGTTTATCAGCAATTTAAAAACACATTAGCAACTACATTAAGTACGCATGTGAAAGGTCACAACTATAAAGCGAAGGTTCGCGGCTACTCTTCAGCCCGTGCTGCATCGTTAGCGAATAATCATATTCCTGAAAATGTTTATGACACGCTAGTTTTAGTAGTTAATCAATATTTGCCTCTGCTTCATCGGTACGTAGAATTGCGTAAAGAACTATTAGGGCTAGAAGAGCTGCACATGTACGATATGTATACTCCGTTATTAGCAGACGCACCGATCAAATTTACTTATGAAGAGGCTAAGGAAAAAGCGATACACGCTTTGAAGCCGTTAGGTGAAGAGTATCTAAGTGTAGTGGAAAAAGCTTTTGACGATCGTTGGATAGATGTTGTTGAAAATCAAGGCAAGCGTAGTGGTGCCTATTCTTCGGGTGCTTACGATACTCAGCCGTATATTTTATTGAACTGGCACGATCGTTTAGACGAATTATACACTTTGGTTCATGAGATGGGTCACAGTGTTCACAGTCATTTCACAAGAAATAATCAACCATATGTTTATGGAGATTATTCAATCTTTTTAGCCGAAATAGCTTCGACTACTAACGAAAATATCTTGACTAGTCATTTGTTGGAAACTGAAAAAGATCCGAAGATTCGGGCTTATATCATCAATCACTATTTAGATGGATTTAAAGGCACGATTTTCAGACAGACACAATTTGCTGAATTTGAACATTTTATCCATACCGAAGATGCCAAAGGAGTTCCATTGACTAGCGAGCATTTAAGCAAATTCTATGGTGAATTAAATGCGAAGTACTATGGACCGATGGTTGCTAATGATGAAGAGATTCAATACGAGTGGTCGCGTATACCTCATTTTTATTACAACTATTATGTTTACCAATACGCTACTGGCTTCTCAGCAGCGAATGCATTGGCCGCTAAGATTGTTAACCAAGAACCAGATGCTTTAGAAAATTATTTAACCTATTTGAAATCCGGCAGCAGTGATTATCCAATTGAAGTAATGAAAAAGGCTGGCGTGGATATGACTAAAGCCAACTATATTGAAGATGCAATGGGTGTCTTTGCCTTACGTCTTGATGAGTTGGAAGAATTGGTTAGACAATTGAAAAATAATAAATAGAACGTGGTTTATTTTGTAAAAGATATTCAATGAAAATAACCCAAAAAGTTGAGAGAAACTACAGAAATGGAGTTTCTCTTTTCTTTTGCATTGTGAGAAAATGACAATACGAGGGGGAGAATACTATGGAAAATAAGCCAAACAGTGATGATAAAGTAAACTTGGGCCTGAAGTTGACCATTGCCTTTATGTTTATTTTGGGTTTTTTAATTTTTATGTATCCCTTTGTAGTAGATGCAGTAAATAATTACGTAGACCAACAGCGTTTAGATAAAGTGGAAGCTGAAATGGCTCATCGGAGCTAAGAGGAGCAAGAAGCACGAATTGCTGAGCTTAGAAAGAAAAATGAAGAAAATAAAACCCAGATTCCGGGTGCAGGTTCATTCGAAGATCCCTTTGAGCCGGCTTTGGAAGGGACGAAAAGTCCGAAAAAGGAATATTATGAAGCACACACTTTAGGAGCTATTTTTATTCCGAAAATTAATGTCAGTTTGCCAGTATATGATCAAACCAATGATATCTTACTGGAAAAGGGAGCAACTATCTTGCAAGGTACGTCCTATCCGATTGGCGGCAACAGCTCTCATTCAGTCATTACTGGACATACAGGACTGCCAGATAAAAAGCTTTTTACGGATCTGGTTGAGTTGAAGATCGGCGACACCTTTTACATACATATTGAAGGCGAAAAACTTGCATACGAAGTAGAGAAACTAAAGACCGTAAAACCTGATAAAATAGAGGATCTGAAAATTGTCGAAGGGCAAGATTTGGTAACTTTACTAACCTGTACCCCTTATGGAGTTAACAGTCACCGTTTATTGGTTACGAGCCATAGAATTCCTTATCCAGAGGAGCAGGCTAAAAGCGCGATTAAGAAAGCGCAAGAGTATCATCGTTGGAGAGTCATTCTTTTGATTGTCTGCTGCCTGCTGATTTTAGCAGGGTTCTTCTATTTTGTGTGGCGTAAGACTGTTTTGTATCAATCAAAGAAACACAACTATTCTATGATTTTTTATGTTACTGATAATACTCGACCTGTTCAAGGTCTGGTCTGTGAATTGTATACACGTAGAGGAAAAGAACCTGTTTTAGCAAATGGTGAGATTTTACAAGCTATCAGCGACTGTGAAGGAAAAGTTATTTTTGATCAATTACCAGGCAATATCTATCACGTTAAAAGTAAAGCTAAGCTGCCAAAAATTAAAGGTAAAATCTGGAAATTAAAAAACAAGCAGTTCAAAATTATTGTCAGACGCTCTTACTTAACTAAGAAAAAACGACCAGAGCTTCGATACACCATCGAGCGAAAGGGGAAACGTCATGCAAAAAAATCCCTCCAAAAACGCAAAGAAGCAAGCCGCTAGCAAATTATTCATGTTGCTGATCTTTTTAGTTGGGCTGTTAGTAATGACGTATCCTTTTTATAGTAACGCGTTAAATGACTTTGTTGACCAACGCCGATTGGAGCAAGTACAGGAAGAGAATCGCACACAAAGCAAAGTTTTAGCAGAAAAATCCAAGGAAGAGATGAAAAAAAGAAATGAAGAATTGGCTGTCAATGGACTCGTACCTTCAGCTGATCCTTTTGATGACAATGCAGAAAGCCGGATAGCTAGCGATGAATATGCCAGCGAACATTTAATTGGAGCAGTAAGTATCCCAGCTATTCGTATTACAATTCCTTTGTTTGATTTAACCAATGATCAACTGTTGCAAATTGGAGCAACCGTCTTACAAGGAACTTCCTATCCCACGGGCGGTTCCAACACTCACTCGGTTATTTCTGCCCATAGCGGATTGCCAGAAAAAAAATTATTTACTGATTTAGAAGAAGTAGCTAAAGGTGAGATATTTGTTCTTACTGTCTTTAATGAAAAATTAGCATATGAAGTGGAAGATATTCAGGTTGTGAAGCCAAATGACACTAGTTCCTTGAAAGTAGAAGCAGATCGGGATGTGGTTACGCTTTTGACCTGTACGCCTTATATGATCAATAGCCACCGTTTATTAGTAAAAGGTCATCGAGTACCTTATACAGGAAAGATCGCAAAACAAGTTGAAAAAGCAGATAATCTACGACAAAGACAAAACATCTGTCTAATTGCTATTATTATCATAGCAATCGTATTGCTTTTGTCAGGTATGTATAAAGTAATTTATGGGTATTCGCTGAAAAAAAGGTACATGGATATTACATTGCAGTGCACGACGCTAGAAGGGCTGCCGATGGCTGGTCTTGTTTTTGAGTTATACAATTCCTCGGGTAAGAAGGCAATTATTCGTAACCATTTGCCTGTTACAAGCAAAACAGATGAGTTTGGACGAGCGACTTTCAAAAATTTGCCTGGTGCTATTTATTCAGTGAAAGAGTCAGGTAGCAAAGCCCGACTGAAAGTAGGAATCAAAAAGCGGAAGCAAAAGAACCCGTTAGCTTATCCAACGAAGAAACAACAAGTCTTCGTGAGTAACCAAGAAAAAAATATTCAAATAAAAAAATAGACGTTTAAGGATCATTTTAATCCTCGAACGTCTATTTTAAATTAGCGATAAATGATCAGCAGGAAACTCCTGATTTAAATGGTCGTGTTTTTCCTGATTATCAAAGAAGCGTAAGACAGATTCTCTTGACTTACAAGAATTTATTACATGTTTTATTGCATTGCAACCTTCAATTCGAATACCCGTTCCTTCATCATTCACACAGTTATAAATCACAGCGGAAGGGTGACGAGTTATCTGCATATCCCTGGCAATCTGCTGGTCTGCTATAAAAAGTTCTTTAACTAAGTCTGATGCACGATCTTCGATAAACATCTCCATATCGCCGCCGACTTCTAAAAATAATCGATGGACCAATTCTTTCGAATACGGAGTTCTTTTTTCAGTCATCTCTTCTTGTAGTTTCATTAGAAAGCTGCGTCCGCGCTTTTTACCTTGCAATTGCGCAGCCTTAACATCTAAAGAAGCAGAATAGATAATATCTGAAAGCTTATTACGTTTGTGTATATCTTTTTTCGACAAACCTTCACGAGTTAAAAGATCTGAAACAGTATGTAAGTTCATTAACGGAATAAGCCGTAATTGAATTTTTAGATCATTCTTTTTCATCAATTCAGTTACTTGTTTTTCAATAGTCAAGCAGCGACCACCGATAGGATTGATAAACAAATAGATCTCAATCAAGAGACTTCCTCCTCACATTCATTTCCTCATAGTGACCGCTCGAACAATTTTGTTCTTGGCTGGACGATAAGGAATATTAAATTGGTTCAACAAAGCAAAAAAATCCGATTCATTTTTCCCACTATCTTGTACTTCTAATTCTAACTCAAAATCGTGCTGATCCTGATACCAGTTTTCATCTAAGGCCAGCTTTCCTTCGGTAATGACCAGTTCTGCGCGTCTTGTTACCAAGCGACCTATCAATTGCAATTCCTCAGTCTCAATAGTTTCACTTTTTAAAACATCAGATATATGCTGGGCACTTTGGGGAAACTGCTTAGTTTTGACTGCTTCATCTGCTTCTGCTTGTGTGATTTTGTCAGTGACTTCTAGTAATCCGATTTTTTGAGGGATTTTTAAAGTTGCTTCAGCCTCAGTATCAAAAACACGGACGCGTAATCCCATATTTTTCTCTTTCAATTGATAAACTGATGTGTCAAAATAAAGATTGGTTTGAGTAACAAAATGGGAGGAATTCAACTGATAATAAGCAATCAGTTGAAGATATTCTGACTGTGTAAGCATCGTTTTGTACTCTATTTCGATTGAATCATTCATCATCATTGTACACCCTATTCTAAAATTTGACTAATACAAAGGTATATTGACACATATTACATGGTGTAGTCAAATATTTACGAGAAGTTTAGCTATTAACAAGGTAAATTATAGGAATTACTAAATTTACCGCTGACCCGGTCATTTTTGCTAACGGGTGGTTTGTGATAAGATAGGGGAGAATGGAAAGAAAAGCGAGGGCATTCTGATGGAAAGAAATTGGGAAATTTTTCTTGCACCTTATGAATTAGCTGTGGCTGAATTAAAAATTAAGCTCAGAGGGTTAAGAACACAATATCGTGAACAAGGCGAGCATGTACCAATCGAGTTTGTTACTGGCAGAGTGAAGCCGGTGGACAGCATTTTAAACAAGGCAAAATTGCGGGGCATATCTTTGGATCGCTTGGAAGATGACATGTCAGACATTGCTGGTATGCGTATTATGTGCCAGTTTGTTGAAGACATTCATCATATGGTCCAGGTCATACGCAATCGAAAAGATATGAAGGTTTTACAGGAACGGGATTATATTACAAATCGAAAAGCCAGCGGCTACCGTTCGTATCATCTAGTTATTGAATATCCGGTTCAAATGCTGGATGGTGAAAAAATGATCTTGGCCGAAATCCAAATCCGTACGTTGGCTATGAATTTCTGGGCAACGATTGAGCATTCAATGAATTATAAATATGAAGGACAAATTCCTGAAGATATTAGTGAACGTCTTTTCCGGGCGGCAGAAGCTGCTTATCAATTAGATGAAGAAATGTCCAGCATACGTGATGAAATTCAAGAGGCTCAGCATCTATTCTCGTATCGTAAAAAGAAAAAGGAAGTGAACGAAGATGACCTTAAGAATAGCGATCATCCACAATAATGAAGAGAAGTCGTTAAAAGTCTATAGTCGTTTGCTTTTGTTATTAGAAGAAAATGCTGATTTGGCAGTTGTTGAACGTGATCCCGAGTTAGTGATTACTATTGGTGGGGATGGGACACTGTTATCCGCTTTTCATCGCTACAATCATAAGTTAGATGAAGTTCGTTTTTTAGGAGTCCATACAGGGCATTTAGGTTTTTATACCGATTGGCGAGATTACGAGCTGGAAGAGATGGTCAGCAGTTTATGCAGTGATCGGGATAAGAGTGTCAGCTATCCATTATTGGATGTCGTTGTGAAATTTGAAGATGGACGACAAAAGCATTTTCTAGCTATGAATGAATCCAGTGTTCGCAAGGGTAGCAGTACGATGGTGGCCGATGTGTATATCAAGGATGAGTTATTTGAACGTTTTAGAGGAGATGGGCTATCCATTTCGACACCAACAGGTTCAACCGCCTACAACAAAAGTGTGGGTGGCGCGGTTGTTCATCCTAGCATCAATGCTTTGCAATTAGCAGAGATCGCTTCATTAAATAATCGAGTCTTCAGAACATTAGGCTCTCCCAGCATTATCGGACCACAGGAGTGGATTGAAATATTCTTAAACACTGAAGGCAAACACATGGTGACGATTGATCAACTAGATGTTAGTGGTGGCGGCATCAAATCAATTCAGTACAAAATTGCGAAAGAACGGATCCATTTTGCTTCTTATAAACATATGCATTTTTGGCATCGAGTTAAAGATGCCTTTATTCGAGAGGATTAGTTTTTGTGAAATTTGAATGGACCTATAATCAAGCAGAGCCATTATTACTGCGAACTTTTTTGAAAAAACAAGGGATTTCTAAGAAATTGCTGGCAAAAATAAAGTTTCAAGGTGGAAAAATTTATGTGAATAATCATGAACAAAACGTCTTGTTTTCTTTGAAGTCCCATGATAGTGTAACTGTTGTGATTCCTGATGAAAAAGCGCACGAGACGCTATTAGCTGATGATGTGCCAATCGCAATTGTGTATGAGGACGATCACTTGCTGGTGGTAAATAAACCAGCGGGAATTGCTTCAATTCCGGCACAATATCATCCGCGTGGAACAATGGCAAATCGAGTGAAAGCTTATTACGTTCGACAAGGCTATGCTAATCAAGTAGTGCATGTGGTTACCCGCCTTGATAAGGACACTTCTGGCTTGATGTTATTTGCCAAGCATGGATTTGCTCACGCTAAATTGGATCAAGAATTGCGTAATAAGACTCTGGTGAAGAAGTATCAAGCATTAGTTTCTGGAGAATTTCAGCAACTGCAAGAACATGGTGAGATTAACTTGCCAATTACCAGAGATTTAACTTCTTTAATCAAAAGAAAAACCGATCAATCAGGCCAGACTGCTTTAACAGAATATTGGCTTGATGTAAAAGGTCAGCAGGCCGCCTTGGTTGATATTCAATTACATACGGGGAGAACACACCAAATTAGAGTGCACTTTAGTGCGATAGGTTGCCCGTTGTTGGGTGATAATCTATATGGCGGAAGAATGGACCTTGGGATAACTCGTCAGGCCCTGCATTGTTGTGCCTTAACATTTAGGCACCCTTTTAATGGCGAGAAATTGGCATTTACTTTGCCGCTTGCTGCAGATATGGAGATTGTCGCAAAAGAACTGTGAGGTGAGAGAGATGGATGAAAACCAGGAAGAATTGGAAGCCCATTTTTTGCAATTAAGGGAAGAACTGCACAAAAATGATCTTCAAGATTTTCGTGAACATTTTTTGGAAATGCATATTTATGATCAAGGTCAATTCTACCAATCTCTCGATAGTGAAGAGCGTCAATTAGTTTATTCATATTTATCACCAAAAGAACTGGCAGACATGTTTGACGTAATCGAGGAAGACGATGAACACGTAGAAGAGTACTTAGCTGAAATGCGTCCGCGCTATGCAGCAGACATGCTTTCTGAGATGTACACTGATAATGCGGTAGATATTTTAAATGAGTTAGATAAAAAGCAAATAGCCAAGTATCTAAGTTTAATGGATACTGAGCATGCTAATGAAATTCGTGAGCTGCTGCACTATGAGGATGACACCGCTGGATCTATCATGACAACGGAATTCGTATCCATTGTTGCGAATCAAACGGTCCGTTCAGCTATGTACGTTTTGAAAAAAGAAGCACAAATAGCCGAAACCATTTACTATACGTATGTTGTGAACACTGATAATCAATTGGTGGGAGTTATTTCCTTGCGTGATTTGATCATTAATGACGATGATACGATGGTTTCTGATGCAATGAGCGAGCGGGTTATCTCTGTCAACGTAGGAGACGACCAAGAAGACGTAGCTCAGATGTTCCGGGATTATGATTTCCTAGCACTGCCTGTAACCGATTATGAAGATCGCTTATTAGGGATTGTGACTGTCGATGATATCATTGACGTCATCGATGACGAAGCGGCCAGCGATTACTCTGGTTTGGCGGGGGTAAACGTTGAAGAAGTCGACGAAAATCCGATAAAAGCTGCTTCAAGACGACTGCCTTGGCTAATTACTTTATTGTTTCTAGGAATGACGACAGCCAGCTTAATCAATCATTATGAAGCGTTAGTTAGTGAAGCGAGTATTTTAGCGGTCTTCATTTCTTTAATTACTGGGACGGCTGGAAATGCTGGTACTCAATCATTAGCCGTAGCGGTTCGCCGGATTGCGATTTCAGATGACAAAGAAAATGGCTTTAGTAAACTAATCGTTGGTGAAATCCTAACGGGATTAGTAACGGGATTAGTAACCGGGGTGGCTATATTTGCGATTGTCGGCATTTGGAAGCATAATTTTGTATTAGGTTTCGTAATAGGAACGGCGATGCTGGCCGCAATAACGGTAGCTAATTTAGCCGGCAGTTTGATACCAATGGTTATGGAGAAATTAGGGTTTGACCCTGCGGTAGCTAGTGGGCCTTTTATTACTACCTTGAGCGACTTAACCAGTGTATTGATCTATTTTAATATTGCAAGTCTATTTATGGAACATTTTATCGGTAGTTAAAAACGTGCTGATTTTAAGAAAAACAAGCGATATAAGCTGAAAGTAGTGGGGAAGATGAAAAAAGCCTATGCTATTATTATCCGTAATGGTCTAATATTATTTGTCAGGCGACCGGGAGTACCGATTTGGGAGCTGCCTGGAGGTCTGCTGTATCCAAAAGAAAATGAGCGTACTGGGATGCAGCGCCTAATTGATGAAGAATTAGGTTTGGAAAATGAGGTTCAAGAGCTGGTGGGCATATACACTAAAGAACTGACTGAGGATATCATCTATGTGTATAAAGCCAAGGAAACTGAAACCCAAAAGAATATTAATTCACCAACGTATTCAGCGGTTAATTTTTTTGATATTCACAACCTGCCTTTGAATATTCATCCGGATCAAAAGCAGCAAATTAAAGACTACCTGTCAGGCAACTTTCCAATGCGAACACGTTTAAAAACCTGGAAATGGATGTTTCGGATAAAAAACTATATACAAACAAAAAGAAGCAGTGAGAGTTAATTCACTGCTTCTTTGTTTGGATGAATATCTTTTAGTCCAAAGGAACAATTTTAGTTCCATGGGCTTCTTTAACACCTAGTGTTTGGACAATTTTATCTAAGTTTTCATAAGTGATTCCACCGCCAGGGAAAATAGTAATCCGGCCATCCGCGTAATCAATCAGTTCCTTAAGATGAGCCAAGCTTTCTTCAATTGGTTGTGATAAAGGCCCGCCGTGGCTGAGTATGCGGTCAATTCCTAATTTAACAAACCAGTCGATGGTCTCAAACTGCTTTTCTTTAGGAATTGCATCAAAAGCCATATGAAAAGTTGTTTGCAGGCCAATGCTGTTGCCTAACAAAATCTCCAAAGCTTCTTCATCAACTTCATTGTCTTCTGTTAAGCAACCAAATACAACACCGTCAGTCCCAGCATTTTTGGCATGGATCAAATCTGTCTCCATTATTTTTAGTTCCAAATCGTTGTAAATGAAGTCTCCGCCTCTAGGACGAATCATTGTCATTACTGGAACGTGTTTTTCGTTAGCATAGGCCAAGGTTTCTTCTATGACACCTAAGCTAGGGGTAGTTCCTCCCACTGCAAGGTTATCACATAATTCGATTCTTCCAGCGTCAGCTTTAATCGCTGCGGGAATATCGGTGAAGTTTTCGGCACAAAATTCTTTAATCACGGTTACTCCTCCTATTTAAATTTAATACTATTAACACTATGAATACCATCCTGTTATCCTATTTTGTTCTTGTGTTAGTACCTGTTTTATAGCATATTTTTAACTTTTATTGAACTGTCAAAAATTGGACGGGTATCCTGTGCCCCTAGTGTAGCATAAGTCGTAGAAGGATTGGAGCAACTATGCTATCATATGCTAAAGGAAGTGACTCAATTGCTTAAGAAAATTGATCGTGGTGCAGTTTTTTTGGAAAAAAACTATCAGCTGTTTCGCTGTCCCAAGTGCCATGAGAGTTTTTTGAAAAATAATTATCAACTGATCTGTAAGAATAACCACCAGTATGATCTTTCTAAAAAGGGAACAATCTATTTTTTGGAACATCAAGTAAAGACTGGTTACGATAAAAACATGTTTTTACCTCGAGGACGTATGATTCGTTCGGGGATGTACCAACCGGTGATTGAACAGTTGGCTGAATGGATCGACCCGGGGAAATTATTAGATGTAGGCTGCGGTGAAGGCAGCTTTTTGGCTGAGTTGAATCAATTGAAGCCTAATGAGGCTACCATTGGATTTGATTTAGCGAAAGAAGGAATTTATTTAGCCACCGATCAGCCAATAGATAGTTTTTGGTGTGTCGCTGATTTAACCAATCTGCCCTTTGCTGATCAAGCGTTTGATACCATTTTAAATATTTTTTCTCCTTCCCACTATAAGGAATTTCACCGTACGTTACGCGAAGATGGGAAAGTAATAAAGGTCGTCCCGCAAGAAAACTATTTGCGAGAATTAAGAGAAGCTTACTATCCAGAGGGCAAGCCATATTCCAACGAAGCCGTGATTGAACGTTTTAACATGGAGATGTCAGTTGAAGAGCAAACGCGTTTAACCTATCAATTTGAAATTCCGGAAGAAAATCAGCTGGATTTGCTAGAGATGTCGCCTTTGGAGTGGCATGTGGATCCTGTGATAAAACAAGGTTTAAGGGCGAAACCATTGGAAAAAATCACGATTGATGTGGAAATATTAAAGGGATATTAGAGAAATCGGTTTCATCGGGAAAATTGTGAATTAATCATTGCATTTCTAACCTCATGGTGATATAGTAGCAACAAGTTGTTTTTCATTGGTTTTTATCAGGTTCCTGTTCTGATAAAAGTTTGTGAAAAGTGCTTCACTAACGTAGCGACTCGCCGTGCTAGACACCGAGTTGGTACGTTTTTTTTGTGCTGAATTCACTTTTATAGAAAGAGACTCAAAGTTCAGCAGCTAAATTAGCGGTATGCTGAATCGAAATTTCAGCAAATTT
The DNA here is from genome assembly GCF_017377575.1 of Candidatus Enterococcus moelleringii. Lineage (GTDB taxonomy): Bacteria > Bacillota > Bacilli > Lactobacillales > Enterococcaceae > Enterococcus_A > Enterococcus_A moelleringii. The sequence goes on along the minus strand of NZ_JAFREM010000031.1, from coordinate 119,803 downwards.
ACAGTTGAAAGCAACCCATTAAGGGAGCAGAAAATAAATTCTCAAACCACTATAAGGAGCAGCAAAATGACCAACCATATTGTATTATTTGAACCTCAAATTCCAGCTAACACCGGAAATATTGCACGCACGTGTGCCGCAACGAACTCACCGCTACATTTGATCGAACCCTTAGGTTTTTCGACCGATGATAAGCATCTGAAGCGGGCCGGTTTAGATTACTGGAACGATGTAGACATTACTTACCACAAGGATCTTCCTGCTTTCATGGAGTATTTAGCAGAACGTCCGCTTTATCTGATTACTAAATTTGCTAATCGGACTTATTCGGAAGCAGACTATACACCTTCTGAGGACCGCTTTTTTATGTTTGGAAAAGAAACAACTGGATTACCAGAAGGATTTATGCGAGACAATGAAGATAAATGCTTGCGTTTGCCAATGAATGATACACATGTTCGCTCGTTGAATTTATCTAACACAGTAGCGATCGTTGTGTACGAAGCATTGCGTCAACAGAATTTTCCAGATTTAGAACTTAGTCATCATTACGAAAACGACAAATTAGATTAGGAGGGAAAGTATGAAGCTCTATTTTACACGTCATGGAAAAACTCAATGGAACCAAGAGAAGCGATTTCAAGGGATGATGGGTGATTCACCTTTATTGGCAGAGAGTTTCCAAGCGATTGAAACCTTGGGTGAAACGTTAAAAGACATTCCCTTTGAAAAAATTTACTCCAGCAGTGCCAGACGAGCTTACCTAACAGCGGAAGGGATTAAGAGCCGTCTGACACATCCTGTTGAGATTATTCGGACAGATGATTTGCGAGAGTTAGGTCTGGGCTCGCTGGAGGGTCAGCTAGTGGATGCCATGCATGAGAAGTACGGGACAAATATGGACAATTTACGCAGACGCTTAGATTTGTACGATCCAGCTCCCTTTGGCGGAGAAACGGTGGAACAGATGTTAAAACGCACTACCGGTTTGGTTCATCAGGCCGTTGCGGAAGCACAAGAAGGACCTTTGCTTTTTGTGGGACATGGAGCTTCTTTGACAGCAGCGATTCAAGCATTGACTGGCAAGCCGATAGCTGAACTGCGAGCGATGGGTGGGCTTTATAACAACAGCCTTACCATACTAGAGGCTGATGAATCCACAGAACCGTATAAATTATTACAATGGAACGAAATCGATTTTTTAGATAAATTAAATCAAAATCCAGACGCGATTTTGTAAAGGAGGTGTGGCAAAATGTCAGAAGAGGCCTTGTACATTGTTGGAACCTTAAAAGCGGTGTTTTTCCAAAATCCCAGCAACTTTTATAAAGTACTGCTCTTCGGTATTCGTGAAACCAACACTGATTTTTTAGAATCAGAAATTGTGGTGACCGGCAGCTTCGGCGATGTGCAGGAAGATGAAGAGTATCGATTGTTTGGACATTTTGTCGAGCATCCTCGTTATGGGAAACAATTTTTGGTGGAGCGTTATGAACAAGCTCAGCCAACCTCGGCTAATGGAATTATCAGTTATCTCTCCAGTGATAAATTTCCAGGAATCGGAAAAAAGACAGCTGAAAAAATAGTGGAGATATTAGGTGAGGATGCGATTGACCAAATTATCGATCAGCCTGATATTCTAAATCGTATCCCCAACTTGAATCAAAAGAAAAAAGATCAGCTGGTTGAAACATTGCGACTTAATTATGGTATGGAGAAGATAATTGTTGGTTTAAGCTCATACGGCTTTGGTAGTCAGCTATCTTTTGCTATTTTTCAGACATACCGTAATCAGGCGTTGGAGATCATCCAAGAAAATCCTTATCAATTAGTGGAAGATATTGAAGGGATTGGCTTTAAAAAAGCTGATAATCTTGCCGAACAGATGGGAATTGCCGCTGACAGTGATCAACGGATCAGAGCGGCTATATTGCATCAAATTGACGAAGATGCCAATCAGAGCGGCGATACTTATGTAGAAGCGCAGCGGTTATTGGAACAGGTCTTGTCATTGTTGGAAAATTCACGGGCAGTTGAAATTGCCCCTGATCGGGTAGCAGCGATGATTATTCAATTAGTTGAAGAAGAGAAAATTCAGCAAGAAGAAACCAAATTGTATGAGAATACGTTGTACTATAGCGAGTGGGGAATTGGGAATGCAGTTGCTCGTTTGCTGGCTCGTAAAAAAGAGATTAAGTATCCTAAAAAAACGGTAGAGCAAAAACTGCGAATTATCGAGAAGCGGTCGAATATTCTATATGGTACTTCTCAAGATCAGGCAATTAAGGAAGCCATTCGATCGCCGATGTTTATTTTAACTGGAGGACCAGGTACGGGTAAGACTACCGTCATCAATGGAATTGTCCAACTGTTTGCAGAGTTAAATGATTTGTCTTTAGACCCTAGTGACTACAAGGAAGAAATTTTCCCGATTATTCTTGCGGCACCGACTGGCAGAGCTGCTAAACGGATGAATGAGACAACGGGACTGCCTGCCAGCACGATTCACCGTTTGCTAGGTTTAAACGGCCGTGAGAGCACCCCAGACACTGAGGCGCGGGAACTAGAGGGTGGATTGTTAATCGTTGATGAAATGTCAATGGTGGACACTTGGTTGGCCAACACACTATTAAAAGCAATCCCAACAAATATGCAAATTATATTAGTGGGGGATAAGGATCAGTTGCCTTCAGTTGGACCAGGACAGGTCTTTCATGATTTATTGCAGGTGGAGGCTATTCCTAAAATCGAATTAACGGAAATCTATCGTCAAGGAGATAATTCTTCCATCATTCCCTTAGCTCATGAAATTAAAGAAGGTAAATTACCGGCTGATTTTAAGGTGAATCAAAAAGACCGCTCCTTCATCGCTTGCCACGCTTTTCAAATGGAAACAGTCATCAAACAAATTGTAGAGCGCGCTAAAATCAAAGGCTATTCGGCCCAAGACGTCCAAGTGCTGGCCCCTATGTACCGAGGACCTGCTGGGATTGATGCGATCAATAAAATGATGCAGGAAATTTTTAATCCAAATGATGGAACCAAAAAAGAAGTGCAATGGAACGAGGCTGTTTATCGAATTGGCGATAAAGTGCTTCAATTAGTTAACAACCCAGAATCGAATGTTTTTAATGGCGATATGGGCATTATCGTAGGGATTATTCCGGCTAAGGAATCAGAAGATAAAGTAGATGAATTGGTTATCCAATTTGATAGTATTGAAGTTCAATACAAGCGTTCGGAGTGGAACAATATCAAATTGTCTTATTGCTGTTCGATCCATAAAGCACAGGGCAGTGAATTCCAAATGGTTTTACTGCCAATGGTTAAACAATACAATCGCATGCTGCAACGCAATCTGCTTTACACAGCTGTTACTCGTAGTAAGGACCTGCTGATTCTGCTAGGGGAACAAGAGGCGTTTGTGGAATGTGTCCGCAAAGAATCAGCGGTGCGAAAAACCACGCTGATCGAACGAATCTGTTCAGCAGCAGAATTGGATGTATCAGTACCGCAGGAGAAGAACGATCCTTTTGAAAAAGTTCTAAAAGAAGAAACGCTTCAATCTGCACCAAAATCTGTTGAGGAAGTGAAGGGACCGAAAATTTTAACGTCCGCTTTGATTCGCCAGCAGGCCGTTGATCCGATGATTGGCATGGAAGGAATCACTCCCCAAATGTTTCTGAAATAAAAAACTTGTCCAAATTCTCTGAGTAATTTGGACAAGTTTTTTTATTTTTAGTTATCTTTGTACCAAATATACTGTGAACTGGTTGAGAAACACAGATCATAGGACCGCTGGCCCATTGTTTCGCCATCAGCCTGTCCGTGTTGCGGGACAACCGAAACGATACGGATGCGGGAGCTGGAAAAATGACGATAATGTTTATTCGTCGTGTGCTTTCTACGCAGCAGCTGCAGTAACAAGTGGGTGATCGCAAAAATATTTGGCTTTTCAATAATCACCAAATCAATCATTTCTTTTTTGGGATCGGCCATAGGAGCAATCGGAACACCTCCGCCAAAGTAAGGAATATTCGTCGTAGTACATAAAAAGGTTCGGTTAAACTCTTGCTGGTGGCCGTTAACCTCGATCATCACTGGGAAGGTTTTTTGCAGCAATAAAGATTTGATCAAATAAAGAGCATAAGAAGCTGAACCAAGTTTGTACTTGTTTAGCCACTTTTTTGAGACTGAAGCATTGGCAGTAGCAACAATCAAAGCATCGAGACCGATGCCAACATTGTTTAATACCAAGCCGTATTCTTCTTTGATTTTCTCTTCATAAAGTAAGACATTGATTTTCTGTGGTCGATCGGCTTCAGTGATTTGCTTAAAGGCTTCCTCAACTTGGCGAGAAAGTCCGATTCCGCGAGCAAAATCATTTCCAGAACCGGCTGGAATGTAGCTGACAGGCAGTTCAACGCCGGTTAAGTAAAATTGATTCACTACTTGGTGCAAGGTCCCATCACCGCCAATTACGATCAGCAAATGATAAGGCTCGTCCGTAGAACTTTGCAGCAACTCTTCATTCCATGGTGTAAGCATACCAGCTAAGCGTTCGGCAATTTCTTTTTCTTCTCCAGCATACTCAGTGTAGTAAGGAGTATATGTATAATTGTGTTGATCAAACAGATCAATTAACTGTTCGGCTTTTTTGCTAGCGTTTCCGCTTCCGGCAGCTGGATTAATCAGCAGGTGATAATGAAAATTCATAGACAGTTCGTTCCTTTCAGGAGCTAATTATAACAGACGTTCTGCGATTGAAACATCATTATGCGCCAAATTTATTTTTTTATATGGAAGAGTTGACTTACTTTGAGAAAAAAAGTATGATTGTTCAGGATTTACCCGCGGTTCATCAACCATCCCGCGTCAACAAAACTTGGAGAAAGAAGGGGAAACATTGCATATAGCAGAGAAAAAAAGAATGAACATTGTGATAACGAATGGTATTTTGATGGCTTTGTATTTAGCCTTGACTATTTTAGTTTCACCAGTTGCTTCTGGGCCCATTCAGTTTCGTATTTCTGAAAGTTTGAATCATTTAGTGGTATTCAACCGGAAGTATTTATGGGGCGTATTCGGTGGAGTGGTTATCTACAACGCACTTTTTGGTATGGGAATCTTAGATGTGGTTTTTGGTGGCGCTCAAACACTAATCGCCCTGAGCTTGACAGCACTTTTGCAAAATAAGGTAAAGAATGTGAAGGTTCGTCTAGTATTGAATACTTTATTTTTTAGTGTGAGTATGGCACTTATTGCAGCAATGCTTTATTTAACAGCAGGACTGCCTTTCTGGGTAACTTATGGCTGGTTGGCAGTTAGTGAAGCAATCATTATGACTGTTTCTGCACCGCTGATGTATTATTTGGATCAACGTCTGAATTTCAACAAAACACTTTAGTGAGATTGCCCCCGGCCTGATTTGACCGGGGGATTTTTGTATAGTTATTCCTTAATTAAGGAATACATTTGCTGATCCTTGAATTCGCCGTTCTTAAAGACACTTTTTCTTAAAGACCCTTCTAGTTGGAAGCCAGCTTTTTCTAATATGCGGCAGGAGCTGATATTATCAGAAAATGGTTCAGCGAAGAGTCGAACAATATCAGTCGTTTCAAAAATATACTGGCAGATTTGTTTCAAAGCAGCGGTCCCCAAACCTTTTCCCCAATAAGGCTCTCCAAGATAATAGCCGATTTCAGCCGTGCGAACATGAATATTCTCCTGGCGAAAGACACCGATACTTCCAATGACTCTATCTTCAACCACAATTGCTAAAGAAAGTTCCCGATTGGTAAGTAAAGTGGTCAAAATAAATTCCTCAGCATCCGTCTTGCGATAAGGGTAGGGCAGGCCATCTCGCAAATTTGCTTGAATTTTTTGATTGTTCAGAAGAGCTGCCAATTCTTTAGCGTCTTCTAAACGCCATTCCCTAAGGGTACATTCCATCATAATACCCGCCTTTCCTTAAATAAAAAGGTACTGAATATGAAATATACTCAGTACCTCTGTTAATTAATGCAAGCTTAGTGTTTCAACTTCTCTTACTTCGAAATTTTTGCGTTCCAGATGTTCAACAATGGCCGCAAGTTTTTGTTCGTCTACCCCGTTCGGCAAAGTAATCAAGGTTCTTCGCCCTTGCAAATCTTTACCAACGTCTAGAGTAATGCAGCTGGCAATGCTGGAGAATTTTGAAATAATTTTGGTCATCACGGCTAATTCGCCTTTTTTGCCTGAAGATACGATGGTTAAAACGTAACTTCCAGCTTTGACACTCCAAGATTGTGACAGCATGCTTAGCAATGTGCTGTGAGTTAAAATGCCATAAAAATGATTGTTTTCATCCAACACCGTGATATACGGCAACTCTTTAATCGTGAAGAAAATTTTGAAAAAAGAAGTATTAATGGAAATAAACTTGGTTGCATTTTTTAATAGATGTGTAACAGGCAAGTGTAAATCTCCGCCATTGGCTTTATGGCGATAAATGTGCATTTTGTAGATGTTTCCCCGAAAGATTTGTTTGCTTTCATCTAGAATCGGAACACAACGATAACCGGTTTCTTCCAAGATGTCTAAAGCTTCTTGCAGTGTCGCCGATTCTGTAATCGTAGTTAAATCCTTCTTGGGATAAACTAGACTTTCTAATAACATTAAAACGCCCTCCAATAATCGATTCGTTCTTTCATTATACTATCATATTCCTTCTCATAAAGGTAATTAATTTTTGTTCGATTGACAGAAATGGGTTTAGATGATAATGTTACGATGTGAGTTTTTGTAAGGAGGTTCGCTATGGCTACGAAGAAAGCGGCTCTAGCCTGTACAGTATGTGGTTCTAGAAACTACAGCAAGTCTGTCAGTGAAGGCAAACGCGGAGAGCGTTTAGAAATTAATAAGTTTTGCAAACATTGTGGTAAATATACGCTGCATAAGGAAACAAAATAGGAGGAAAATTGGTGAAGTTTTTACGTGGTGTCAGAGAAGAGATGAAGTTGGTTACTTGGCCGTCAAAAAAACAGTTGCGTCATGACTCATTAGTAGTCATTGAAACAGCAATTTTATTCGCTGCTATGTTTTTCATTATGGATACAGCGATTCAAGCATTGATTAATTTAGTCATTCGCTAGTAGCCAAGTTTAAAAAAGCATGCTATACTGTCTTTGAGAAAAAACCTTAGGTATCTGAGGTTTTTTTATTTTAGAACGGGGAGCCGATGGACAAAAATGGAATCTTTTGAGAAACAGTGGTATGTACTGCATACGTATTCCGGCTATGAAAACAAGGTAAAAGCAAACATTGAATCTAGAGCACAAAGTATGGGAATGGAAGACTTTATTTTCCGCGTGGTTGTTCCGGAAGAAAAAGAAAAAGAAATCAAGAACGGTAAAGAAAAAGAGATCGTTCACAAAACTTTCCCAGGTTATGTCCTAGTAGAGATGGTGATGACAGATGATTCTTGGTACGTCGTTCGTAATACACCAGGCGTAACAGGCTTTGTTGGTTCTCACGGGGCTGGAAGTAAGCCTGCACCATTGATGCCGGAAGAAATTAATCACATTTTACGTTCATTAGGTATGAGCACGCGTCAACATGAATTAAAAGTTGGTCTTGGCGAAACAGTGAAGATCATCGAGGGGGCTTTTGCTGGCCTTGAGGGTGTTGTTACTGAAATTGACGAAGAGCGTGAAAAAGTTAAAGCCAACATTGATATGTTTGGCCGTGAAACAAGTACGGAATTAGATTTCGATCAAATTGACAAGATTTAAAACCAGCTGAGGCATTTTGCCTTGGCTTTTTTTGATAGGTGGGATAGGATGAAGAAATTTATTGCTGGAGTTATATTGATAATTGGACTGCTTTTAATTAGCGGATGCCAACGGAATGATAGACAAACTACGGTATCCAGCAGAGGTGAACAAACGACTATTTCAACTGAAACTTTAAAAAAGACTGCAACCCCAACTTTATTTATTCATGGTTATAGCGGTACAGTCAATTCCTTTGGCGGGATGATTAGTCGCTTTGAAGGTCAGCAATTGGCAAAAAAGGAATTAGTTATTACCGTTCAAGCAGACGGAACGCTGCAAGTGGATGGTAGTTTCAGTCACTCAAATAGTAATCCGATGGTTCAAGTATTGTTCGCTGACAATACCAATAATGAATGGAACCAAACAGATTGGATTTATACGGTGCTGAAGTATTTGAAAAATCAAGGAGTAGATCAAACTAACATCGTGGGTCATTCGATGGGCGGAGTCAGCTCTTTGCGCTACTTGACCACTTATGGAGAACCCGAGGATGCTGCCAAAGTGGTTAAACTGATTGCAATTGGCTCACCCTTCAATGATCTTGTTGACACCTCGGATGAACAAACCGTAGAAAATCTGCTGGAAAGTGGTCCGACGCAGAAAGCTAGTCGGTATATGGATTATCAGAACGGTGTCTCTAATATACCTGAGAATTTATCGATACTTCTACTAGCTGGTAAGTTGAATGAGACTACTTTGAATGATGAAACTGTTCCGACAACTAGTGCACTTTCCGTTTATTCTTTATTAAAGGAAAACAGCATCCCTGTAGAGCAACAAGTGTACACAGGACCAAAGGCTCAACATAGTCAATTACATGAGAACTTGGCGGTGGATAAAAAAATTGCTGAGGAGTTGTGGGAGCCGAGAAAATGAGTTTATTTGCTTTGATGGCTAACTATCAAAGCAGCGATTGTATGGTAAGGAGGGGGGATTAAAAAGTTCCCCAAGTGTCCTTATTTGAAAATTGCTAATGGGGAGCTGTCGCCGGAAGAAACGGTGGATATTATTTTGGATTAATTCGTCTTCGAGTAAAAATGTTTGCTTACATTTTGTAAGAGTAGTAGTATGTTGTCGTACTAAAAAGAAAGAAGGTCTTACGATGACTTATCAAGCAAGCAACGAAGAACATCCAATCGAGATTGTTAATATCGCTTCATTAGAGGCTCGAGTAAAAGAACGTATGGATAAAGGTGCGTTCGGCTATATTCGCGGCGGGTCCGAAGATGAATGGACAATGAAAGAAAACACTGCTTCTTTCAATAAAAAATCAATTATGCCAAGAGTATTACGTGGAATTGACCATGCTGATTTAAGTACCAAGCTTTGGGATATTGACTTGAAGACACCAATCATTCAAGCTCCTTCAGCTGCTCAAGGTTTGGCACATGAAAAAGGTGAATCAGACACTGCCAAAGGGGTAGCTGCTGCTGGGTCTATTTTCTCCATTAGTACTTATGCCAATACAACAATTGAAGATGCAGCGGCCGCAGCACCAAATGCGCCGCAATTTTTCCAATTATATATGAGTAAAGATGACGGCTTTAATGAATTTATTCTAGAAAAGGCCGTTAAGTCGGGTGCCAAAGCGATCATCTTGACCGCTGATTCTACCTTAGGCGGATATCGTGAAGAAGATATTATTAATCACTTCGAATTCCCACTACCAATGCCTAACTTGGCAGCTTATAGTGAAAAAGACGCTGCCGGCGACGGTGAAGGCAAAGGGATTGCTGAAATTTACGCTGCAGCAAAACAAGGATTAGTGCCTGAAGATATTAAGAAAATCAAAGATCTGACGAACTTGCCAGTTTTTGTAAAAGGAATTCAATCCCCTGAAGATGCGGAAGTCGCTATTAGTGCCGGAGCAGATGGTATTTGGATTTCTAATCACGGGGGTCGTCAATTAGATGGCGGGCCTGCATCCTTTGATGTATTGCCATTAATTGCCGGTGTAGTAAACAAACGTGTGCCAATCGTATTTGATAGTGGTGTACGTCGGGGAGAACATGTCTTTAAAGCTTTAGCCAGCGGCGCAGATTTAGTAGCAATTGGCCGTCCAGTGATTTATGGATTAAATCTTGGCGGAGCCGAAGGGGTTACTTCTGTGTTTGATCACTTAAACAAAGAATTGTCGATTACTATGCAATTAGCGGGGACTCGAACAATTGATGAAGTGAAAAATACGAAACTAATGTAAAAAGTAAATGAACCGTTGATGCAGGCGATTAAGCCGATCAACGGTTCATTTTTTATTTATACAGGCTGTTCTTCAGCAGGAGTCTCGCCATAAACTTCTTTACTTAAACGCAAACCTGTCGGTGTAGTTGCTACGCCGCCTTCAGCGGTTTCCTTGAAAATGGAAGGCATTGCCCGACCAACTTTGTACATTGCTTCAATCACTTCATCAGGCGGAATTACGCTGCGGATACCGGCTAAAGCCATATCGGCTGAGATGAATGCCTGGGAAGACCCCATGGCATTGCGTTTTACACAAGGGACTTCAACCAATCCAGCTACTGGATCACAAATCAAGCCCATCACATTCTTTAAAGTAATGGCAACTGCTTCAGCCGCCATTTGCGGTGTTCCGCCGTTGGCTGCGACTAAGGCTGCCGCCGCCATTGCACTGGCTGAACCAACCTCGGCTTGACAGCCGCCTTCAGCACCTGAAATAGAGGCACTGTTAGCGATGACTAAGCCAAAGGCACCAGCTGTAAACAGAAAGTCTAATTGCTCTTCATGAGTCAGATTCAATTTTTCCCGGGCGGCCATCAGTACGCCCGCTACGACACCGGCGCTACCAGCAGTAGGCGTCGCGCAAATTAGGCCCATCTTAGCATTAACTTCGTTTACGGCCACTGCGTTGCGGACTGCCCGTAAAATCGTGTCGCCGCTTAGGAAATTACCCGAATCGAGATACTCATTCAACCGTTTAGCGTCACCGCCGGTAATTCCAGTCACAGATTTTACACCAGCAATTCCTTCATCAATGGAATCAGCCATGACTTCCAAGTTACGTTCCATCAGTTCAATAATTTCTTCACGACTGCGGCCAGTAAGTTCTTGTTCTGTTGCAATCATTAATTCACCTATCGTAGGATAGCTTTGTGCTTGTTCTACCAATTCTTTTATCGAAAGAAACATATTCTTGCCTCCTTATAATCTAAACTGCCGTTTTCTTTTCAAAATTTTCTAATCGTTTTATCCTTAATCAAAATAGGTCACACCAAATACATGATCCAGCGAGCGTAGTTTTTCTTTGGTGGAGTTATCGGAAGGTTTGTCGTCAACCTCCAAGACTAAAATACCGTTGTCGCCTTTTTTCTGGCGGGTCATAGTCACGGTACCTATATTAATTCCCGCGTCTGAAATTACTGCTGAGACTTGGGCTAATAAACCGCGTACATCCTCATGGACAACAATAAAGGTAGGTGTTCCCATGGATAAGGAAATACTGAAGCCGTCCAATTCCGATATTTGAATATTGCCGCCGCCAATGGATATCCCCGTTACTGACATTTTGTATTTACCTTTTTTCAAATGCATAGTCACCAAATTTGGGTGCTTGGCTTTTTCTTTTTTTGGAACAAACAAGACTTCAATGCCTTCTTCATGAGCCAGCTTCAAGGATTCAGATAGGCGAGGATCATCTGGATTCATTCCTAAAAGTCCACCGACTAAGGCAATATCAGTCCCGTGTCCGCGATAGGTCTTAGCAAATGATTCGTACAGATCAATTTCAACTGAATCTGGTTTTTCGCCAAAGATCATGCGACTGACTTTGCCAATTCGTGCAGCACCTGCGGTATGTGAACTGCTGGGTCCGACCATAACAGGGCCGATGATATCAAAAACGCTACGATACTTTAAGTTTTCCATTATTTAAAACCTCCTTGATTGTCTACTATAAATTCGTTACCAATTCGATTATAGTTTAACACAAAGAGGCCCGGTACATAGGTAAATTAGCATTTTATTCTGTTATTCTAATCGTATAGGAAGTGTTTGTGAAGAAAATATTTATTGTCTGAAAATTGAAAAGTTCTTGAAATTATGCGAGGAGTTTGCTATCATACTCTAGTGTGCCTTTTGCACGCTGTACCAAGTGGGAGGAGAAATCTTTATCTCCAATTAACCACATCACGGACTCAAGGAGGTATGTCTCGTGGCAAAAAAAGTAGAAAAACTAGTTAAATTGCAAATTCCTGCAGGGAAAGCAACACCAGCTCCCCCAGTAGGTCCTGCACTAGGTCAAGCCGGTATCAACATCATGGGCTTTACAAAAGAATTTAATGCCCGTACCGCTGATCAAGCAGGTTTGATCATTCCAGTAGTGATCTCTGTATACGAAGATCGTTCATTCACTTTCGTTACAAAAACACCACCAGCTGCTGTATTATTGAAAAAAGCAGCAAACGTTGAAAAAGGTTCAGGCGAACCAAACAAAACAAAAGTTGCAAAAGTTACTCGCGACCAAGTAAAAGAAATCGCTGAGTTGAAGATGGAAGACCTAAACGCAGCTGATGTAGAAGCAGCAATGCGCATGGTTGAAGGAACTGCAAGAAGCATGGGAATTACTGTCGATTAATTCCTGAACCTACAGCTTCTCAGTCGTCTCTTGATTGAAAGATCAAAACACGTGGGAGGTTCTACCGTTATAACCACATAAGGAGGAAACAAAATGGCTAAAAAAACCAAAAAAATGCAAGAAGCATTAAAAAAAGTTGACAGCTCAAAAGCATATTCTGTAGAAGAAGCAGTAGCTTTGGCTAAAGAAACAAATATCGCAAAATTCGATGCAACTGTTGAAGTAGCATACAAATTAAGCGTTGACCCTAAAAAAGCAGACCAACAAATCCGTGGAGCAGTTGTACTGCCAAACGGAACTGGTAAAACACAATCTGTTTTAGTATTCGCTAAAGGCGAAAAAGCTAAAGAAGCAGAAGCAGCTGGCGCTGATTTTGTCGGTGACGACGACTTGGTACAAAAAATCCAAGGCGGATGGTTCGACTTTGACGTTGTTGTTGCAACACCAGATATGATGGCTACTGTTGGTAAATTAGGACGTGTATTAGGACCTAAAGGCTTAATGCCAAACCCTAAAACAGGTACTGTTACTATGGACGTTACTAAAGCGATTGAAGAAGTAAAAGCTGGTAAAGTAACTTACCGTGTAGACAAAGCTGGAAACATCCATGCACCAATTGGAAAAGTTTCATTTGACGATGCGAAGTTAATCGAAAACTTCAAAACAATCAATGATACTTTAGTAAAAGCTAAGCCTTCAACAGCTAAAGGTCAATACATCAAAAACATCACAGTGACTACTACATTTGGTCCTGGGATCCACGTTGACCAAGCATCTATGTAAAATTTTTTAAATTAATGATTGACTCGACTGCCGAACCTATGGTAAGGTAGTCGAGGTTAATAATTAACTGTACCGAAGACAGTAGGTGACGCAAGTCTTAATTTCCTACCGAGGACATTTATTGGAGAACATTCAATTGTCCCTCTATGTCTACGGTGGCATAGGGTATTTTTTTGTAGTTTTATAAGAAAATCCCTTCCATCAAAATCAGGAGGTGAAATATAAATGAGTGAAGTAGCAATCGCTAAAAAAGCCGCTATCGTTGATGAAGTCACAGAAAAATTCAGCGCAGCAGCTTCAGTCGTTATCGTTGATTACCGTGGTTTAACTGTAGATCAAGTAACTCGTCTACGTAAACAACTACGCGACGCTAACGTTGAAATGAAAGTCATCAAAAACTCTATCCTATCTCGTGCCGCTGAAAAAGCAGGTCTTGAAGGTTTAGGAGAAGTCTTTACTGGTCCTACAGCCGTAGCATTCAGTAATGAAGATGTTGTTGCTCCAGCTAAAATTATCGACGAGTTCGCTAAAGAAGCTGATGCATTAGAAATCAAAGGCGGGATCATTGAAGGCAAGGTAGCTTCTCTTGAAGAAATTACTGCTCTTGCAAAACTTCCAAACCGCGACGGTCTTCTATCTATGCTTTTATCTGTCCTACAAGCGCCAGTCCGCAACGTGGCTTACGCTGTCAAGGCAGTAGCAGAAAAAGAAGAAGAAGTAGCTTAATCGCTGCATAAGAATACAAACTAAAAAAACATACATTATGGAGGAAATTTAAAATGGCATTGAACATTGAAAACATTGTCGAAGAGCTAAAAGGCGCGACAATCCTAGAATTAAACGACTTAGTTAAAGCTATCGAAGACGAATTTGGCGTATCTGCTGCTGCTCCTGTAGCTGCTGCTGGCGCTGCTGCAGGTCCTGCTGCTGAAGAACAAACAGAATTTACTGTTGAGTTAACAGCTGTTGGCGATCAAAAAGTTAAAGTTATCAAAGCAGTTCGTGAAGCAACTGGCCTAGGCTTGAAAGAAGCTAAAGCTGTAGTTGACGGCGCTCCTGCACCAGTTAAAGAAGGCATTTCTAAAGACGAAGCTGAAGAATTAAAAGCATCTCTTGAAGAAGTTGGCGCAACTGTAACTGTTAAATAATTGCGATAATAAAAGAGCTAGTTCCTGTAAAGGTGCTAGCTCTTTTTGTATGCATTCATTTTATTGTAAAACCTCTTGCATGACATCAGTATCCTCAGGCATTACGTTTCCCGCGTAATTTGGAGTGACTAACGAAAGACCGCCGTTTCTGTTGCGGAATAAGTAGAACGTGTCATTGCCAAAATCTCGCTGCCCATCCCCAGATAAGCGCCCGCCGATTTGCAAGGCGGTATTTACACTGACTGTTCTGATTTGATTATTGTCAGCAGAAAAAACGCGAATTTCTCTAGTTGGAACATTTTGTATCGACATACTGTAGCTTGATGCAGTATTACCATTATTAATAGTAACATTGCCTTGAGCTGGATCAACGGTTACTGAATCAGGAACATTCATTCCGCGAAAGCGAAAGACGGTTACTCCTGGTAATTCTGTTTGATAAGGATAAGCATTCGTATTAGCTGCTTCATTGGCGCTTGGTTCAGTCGTGTCTTTTGTTTCTGAAGTTGCAGCGAATGTACTTTCAGAGGTTTCTTTACTGTTTGAAGTAGAAGATGCAGTTGATTGTGTGCGGGTTGAACTGCTTAGTTTGGAACTTTGATTCGTTTCCACTGTTTGTGTACTGTCGGTTGAAGACTCTGTATTACCCCCGCAACCTGCTAGTAAAATAGAAGTAAATAAGAGTAAAGCTATTGTTTTTTTCATTGATTACGCCACCTTTCGATTTTAGTATAACAAACCTTTAAAAATTACAAAAATGATTTCTATCTATCCTCAGCTGTCGTTGGAGGATAAGCTGGTTGTTATTTGTAGGCAAGTTCATTGTATTCTTCATTGAATAGCTATAGACTGAAATTAGAGAGGGAGATGTCAAATGAAAAAATTGTATGAAACAGCTATGATCAATCATGGCGGAAGAAATGGTGATGTTGAGGCTCCGGGCGGAAAAATGCACATGAAAATAGAGCCGCCTTCTATCCATGCTGAAGGGACTAATCCTGAACAATTATTTGCTGCGGGTTATGCTTCTTGTTTTAATGGAGCAGTTCAACACATGTTGGAAGAACATCAGTTGGAATCTGATTCTGAGGTCAAAGCACGGGTATCGCTTTATCAAACAGAAGACGGTGGATTTCAAATTGGTGTGATTTTAGAAGTTTCATTGCCAGGAATTGAAGCAAAACAGGCAGAGACCATTGTAAAAGAAGCCCACGAATTTTGTCCTTACTCAAAAGCCACTCGTGGAAGCATCGAAGTAGAAGTAGAATTGGTTTAAATATATAAAGCGGAAAATCAGTGCTATATTCAACATGCAGCTCTTCCTTTAGAGCAGGTTGCTGATTTACCATAATTAATTGAATAGAGAAGAAGCCTGACAAATGAGTGCTCTTTACGAGCAGTTGGTTGTCAGGCTTCTTTCCTATTATGAGTGATCGGTCTGAGTTCGATAATGTTTTGATTGATAGCTTAACAGAATAATCAAGTAAATTGCCGCGGTCATGAGTGTTACACTGAGCGGGTTGCTTAATAGGATACCCACAAGGATTAACAGCAATACCAATATCGCTAGACCGCTAAAAATAATTTCGGCTTTCGTGCCTTTTTTTCTGGCAAGTACAAAAGCGGCGAAGGTAATCATCAGCCAAGTGAGCAACACAGAATAAGATAATGAACCTACTAAGTAATTGAAAAGTTTATCTCCTAAAAAGTAGGACAGAATTACTCCAATATACAGTGTTCCGGTGCAGAACAGTACTGCTCGTTGCGGAACTTGATGTTTGTTAAGAACGGCTAAACCTTTTGAAACACCCTTAGCATCCTTTAAGCGAAAATAAAGGGTGCGTGATGAAGCATAGACCCCGGAGTTAATGGATGAGAATAGTGCCAAGACAATCACAAAGTTCACAATATCGCTGGCAAAAGGGATATGCAGTTTTTCAAAGACTAAAACAAACGGACTGACATTGCTGTGAGCCAACATATTCCAAGGGTAAATAATCAAAAGCAGCAGCATGGGTATAATGTAAAACGAGATAATTCTACCCATAACCCCTTTAATTGCTTTAGGAATGGCTGTTTTCGGATCTTCTGTTTCACTAACGGTAATTGCAATTAGCTCCGAACCGCCATAAGAGTAAATAACCACTAGTAAAGAACTAACTAATCCCTTAAGGCCATGGGGAGTAAATCCACCGTGGGCATTCATTCTTTGGAAGGTAGGCAAAACACCCACCGCGTGTATTTCTTGTCCGATTAGAAAAAGACCAAAGATAATCAACAAAACAATAACGGTAATTTTAGCAAAAGCCAGCCAATATTCCGTTTCGGCAAAAAGCTTAACTGAATACAAATTGATCAAGGTTGTTAAAATTGCCAGAAAGAAGACAAACAGCCAGGCTGGAACATGCGGAAACCACAATTGCAGGAAGCTGGCTGCCGCGACTGCTTCGGCAATGATATTGATCATCCATAAAGACCAATACAACCAATCAATAAAATCGGCAGATCGTTCACCTAAAAAGGGTTCGATAATTCCTGAGAGACCATGAACATTGTCGTTGGCGATTACCAATCGGCCTAATCCGCTCATTACAATAAATAAGACAAGACCTCCTAAAAGAAAGGCCAGCAAGACAGAAGGTCCGGCGATACCAATCGCTTCACCGCTGCCTTTGAAAAGACCGGCACCGATCGCTCCGCCTAAGGCAAGCATCGTAATATGACGTGAAGTCATTTGTTTTTGTAATTTGTTTTCCATAAAGCATCCTCTTTTCATTGAATATTCGATAGATTTAAAATATTCTGAAAGTTTCACCAATAATAGCAGATCATACAAAATAATCCAGCTCTATGAAATTATTTTTAGAAAATTTTCACACGGTTTTTAAGCAATAATCATTTCTGCAAAAGGCTGTAGAACTTTAGTGTTTTCTAAGTATTTAGGCTTTCAAATCGGCGGATAAAAACGTCAATTTTCTAATAGTATTTTTATTTTCAAGCATATTCTTCGCGCATTTTTGAAAGAGCGAGTAACATAAACAGTGTAATAAATATTAAATAGAGGGAGGTTGAAGAACTATGGGTTGGCTATGGACATTAATCGTAGGTGCTATTATTGGCGTTATTGCAGGTGCTATCACAAATCGCGGCGGCTCGATGGGCTGGATCGCTAACATTGTAGCTGGACTAGTTGGTTCTGCTATCGGCCAAGGACTATTAGGCTCTTGGGGACCTTCACTTGCTGGAATGGCTCTTGTTCCATCCATTATTGGAGCAATCATCGTTGTAGCAGTTGTTTCCTTTTTTCTTGGTAGAAGTAACGCGTAACAAAGAGTACCACTTGAATTGAGATAACAAATCAGCCGGCATGCCCTCAACAGACGTGCCGGCTTTTTATAAAGAAGGGTCATTTGATTCTTCTACTAATCGGAAGATAATCAGCAGAATTTCAAGTAATTATTTTACACGAAATCAGCTTATTGAAGGAGGAACCACCATGTTAGATGAGAATTGGACAGAAGATTTTGAACGACGGAAGGCGAAAGAAGCTGAAGTAGAAAAACGGACACTGGCCTTTCAAGAAAGCTTTGAAAACGGTGATATCACAGAAGAAGAATATCAGGCAAACCTGAATATGGAATACGACCATACTGAACCTAGCCCTGAATGGGTACCGATTGAAGATCCCTTGGACCCTAATAGTGAAGTTGCTCAAGAAGTTGGTAGTGAACTCTCACAAGAATATCAGGAAGTGATTGATACGGAAGTCCAGGAATCTAGTGATCTTGAGGTTTATGAAGAACTAGTAGACATGCACGAACAAACGCAAATAATCGAGGAATAGAAAATGAATCTCTGCAAAGAGGTTCTTTTTTTGTTGTTTAGAGAAATGCAATTTCTTTAAGATGATAAAATTTGTGGAATAGTATTGCGCAAAAAACGAATTAAAGTTATACTATCATCATGAAACGCTTACAGCGGAATTGGAGGGATAGTATGTTTGGCTTTTCTATCTTCCTTACAGAAGAAATGACAGAACAGAAAAGTACTTATATTAAAAAAATGGCATCAATTGGGTTCTCAGGAATATTCACTTCGCTGCATATCCCGGAAGAGAATCCCGAAATGTATCAAGTCAGACTAAAGCAATTAGGCTTAATAGCCAAAGACCTTCAGTTGAATCTGATGGTAGACATTTCAGGAAACGCTTTAGAAGCTGCGGGTTTTTCTTTAGAAAGAATCAATGAATTAAAGGAAATTGGTGTGACTGGTCTAAGGATGGACGATCGAATTACCACTAAACAGATCGCTGAAGCTTCACATCAAGTAACCGTGGCCTTGAATGCATCCACCATATCTGAAAAAGATGTGGAAGAACTACAAAAGTATCAAGCGAATTTTACTAATTTAGAGGCTTGGCACAATTATTACCCGCGACCTGAGACTGGTTTGGATCAAACTTGGTTTGATGAAAAGAATCAATGGTTGAAGCAATGGGGATTTACCATCCAGGCATTTGTTCCTGGCGACGGTGAAAAGCGTGGCCCGCTTTATGAAGGATTGCCAACCTTGGAAAATCATCGTCACCAGCATCCGCTAAGTGCTGCACTAGATTTGAATGTGGATTTAGTCTATATTGGGGACGGTGATTTAGCAGCAGGAACACAAAAGCAGTTTGCTTTGTATAACGAGGAGCAAACAGTTTTATTACAGGTTGAGCCCTACGATGAACAGATTGAGCTGGTTCTTGGCAATCACAAAAATCGAATGGATGAGGCTCGTGATGTCATCCGAAGTGCTGATGCACGTTTTAATCAGCCGTCGTCTGTCCTAGCTTTACCAGCGCAAAAACGCGAGGTTGGCATGGTGACGATAGATAATGTAGAATACCTGAGATACATGGGAGAAATTCAGGTAGTTAAACGTCCATTGTCCGCCGACGAAAAAGTAAACGTGGTAGGACGAGTTATTGAGAAGGATCGCTCACTGTTGTCAGCGATTCAAGCAGGTACGAAATTTATTTTGGAGAGTGTAGAAAATCATGAATAGTTTGAATTTAGATAATTTAACTACAGAACGGAGAAATGAAAAAACCTTTGGCTTGGACGAAATGTCAGTTGCTGAGGCGTTAGATTTAATGAATCAGGAAGACCGGAATGTTCCAGCTGCTGTAGCTGAATCTTTGCCGGAGATTGAAGGCGTGATTGAGCAAACGATCCAATCTTTTAAAAAAGGTGGTCGTCTGATCTATATGGGTGCTGGAACAAGTGGCCGGTTAGGTGTTTTAGACGCTGCTGAATGCGTTCCTACTTTTGGCGTTAGCCCGGAATTAGTTATTGGGTTAATTGCCGGCGGCAGCGAGGCGATGACCGTGGCTGTAGAAGGTGCTGAAGATTCGCTGACACTAGGACAGGAAGATCTGGAGCAATTAGCGTTAAATGAAAATGATATGGTGATCGGTATAGCTGCCAGCGGACGGACGCCGTATGTGATCGGTGGACTAGATTATGCCCGTTCAGTGGGCGCTTCTACGGGCTCAATTTCATGCAATAAGAATGCTGAAGTTAGCCGTCATGCCCAATATCCGATTGAAGTGGATTGTGGACCGGAATTCTTAACCGGTTCTACCCGCTTGAAATCTGGAACAGCGCAAAAACTGATTCTAAATATGATCTCAACCATCAGCATGATTGGTATCGGCAAAGTCTATAACAATTTGATGATTGATGTGAAACCAACCAATGAAAAATTAGTTGAACGTTCTAAACGGATTATTATGGAAGCAACCGAGGTTGACTACGAAACAGCAGCCGCTTATTTTGTTGAAGCGGAGCAAAATGTGAAGTTGGCAATTGTGATGATCTTGACTCAAAGCGACAAAGAAACAGCCCAGCAAAAACTAAACAAAGCAGATGGCTTTGTCAGAAAAACATTATAAGGAGTTAAAACAATGGCCGATTTATCTTTAAATGAATTAGCGAAAGAAATATTTTCCGGTGCAGGCGGCATGGACAACGTCCAAAATGTCGTTCACTGTATGACGCGCGTACGGATGACCATCCGAGACGAGAATAAAGTAAATAAAGAGCAGCTGCAGAAAATCCCTGGTGTCTTAGGCGTGGTGGATGACGAACAGCTGCAAGTAATTATTGGTCCAGGAAAAGTAAATAAAGTTGCCCAAGCAATGGTGGATATAGCTGGTGTAGAGTTAGGTGAAGATCTTCCTGAAGCATCATTTGGTGGTAAAGATAAGGTACAAGCAAAAGCGGAAGAAATGAAGGCGGCACAAAAAGCTAAACAGAAACCATCACGGATGAAGAGAGTTTTAAAGGATATTTCTAATATCTTCGTACCGATGATTCCAGCTTTTGTTGGAACTGGGATTGTAGCTGGTATTGCTTCGGTCATTACGAATATGATCACTGCTGGAACATTAGATGCAGCGGTTTGGCAGCAGTATCTGGATGTAATGAACATCCTGAAAAATGGTTTGTTCAGCTACTTGGTAATTTACACTGGTGTGAATGCGGCACGGGTGTTTGGCGCGAATCCTACAATGGGTGGGGTTATTGGTGCCGTTGTAATGTTAACGGGTATGAATCCCGAGGCGCCCCTAATGAACTTGTTTACCGGCGAACCGTTGTCGGCAGGTCAAGGTGGGATCTTAGGAGTCATTTTCGCCGTTTGGTTATTATCAATTGTCGAAAAGAAATTGCACCAAGTCGTTCCTGATTCTCTTGATATAATTATCACGCCGACCATCTCTTTATTAGTGATTGGTTTAGCTGAAATTTTTCTAATTATGCCGTTGGCGGGTTTTATTTCCAACAACATGGTTAGTGGGATTACTTGGGTGTTGAATATCGGCGGGGCCTTCTCTGGTTTTGTTTTAGGATTGCTGTTCTTACCAATGGTCATGTTTGGTTTGCATCAAATTTTGACACCTATTCATATTCAAATGATTAATGAAACAGGAAGCACGCTGCTGCTGCCAATTTTGGCAATGGCGGGTGCTGGACAAGTCGGAGCCGCTTTAGCTTTGTGGGTTCGTTTGCGCAAAGACAAAGAGCTTTCCGAAATGATTAAAGGTGCTTTGCCGGTGGGGATCTTAGGAATTGGTGAACCTTTAATTTACGGAATCACATTACCGCTGGGTCGTCCGTTTATTACTGCTTGTATTGGCGGAGGTATCGGTGGTGCGGTCATTGGAGCGATCGGCGGAGTAGGATCAATCGCTGTGGGTCCTTCAGGTGCAGCATTAATTCCGTTAATTGCTAACGGTCGCTGGTGGGGCTACGTCTTAGGCTTATTAGCAGCCTATGCCGGTGGTTTTGTCGCAACTTTCTTCTTTGGTATTCCGAAAGAAAAATTAGCAGAAGAAAAAGCTGCTAAAGAAATGACAACGACTGAATCAGTAACAACTGAAATTTTCAGCTCGGTGGCTGCAGGATCAATTCATCCTTTGGAAGAAGCAAGTGATCCGGTATTTGCTGAAAAAATGATGGGTGACGGCTATTTCATCGAACCAAAGGATGGTAAAATTTACTCTCCGGTAAAAGGAAAAGTTTCAACTATCTTCCCGACAAAACATGCGATTGGGATTACCACTGATAGTGGCTTGGAAGTACTTTTGCATATGGGAATTGATACTGTAGATTTAGCAGGAAAACCTTTTGATATCCATGTTCAAGAAGGTCAATCATTGCAAAGCGATACTTTGTTGGCGGACGTTGACTTAGCTGCGATTAAGCAAGCCGGTAAGGGAACTTCGATGCTGGTGATGATTACTAATATGGATCATGTATCTTCACATGCTTTGGAGAAAAAAGGCGAGGTACTTTCTGGCGTAGAAGTCATGAAGGCTACTACAATTTAAAGAACAAGGGACGTAAAATTCGTTTTTACGTCCCTTCTTTTAAATTTTATCCGAAGTAGCCTGATCCAGTATCCTTCGTAAATCTTTTAAGAAAGGATCGGAAAAATATTCTTTTCCATAATCCAGATTGAACTGGTAATTGAAGTCCGGGGGATTTTTGCCTTGAACATGCTGCAAAATGGTTTCAGCCTTATCTAACGCTTTTACTAAGCGAGCTTCTTCGGTTCTTCCTAATTGATAGTCCAAAAAAAGACGATCGTAGTGAGTGGCCATTTCTGCAGGTAAAACAGCTGTCAGACTGTTAAAAGCTAAGGTTTCCTGTTCAGCTTTCTTTTGGGCATCTACTTGATCGATTGCGGGAATATCACCGGTTTTTAATTCGGCTAAATCGTGAATCAAAGCAATCTCTAAAGCTTCAGCCTTATTCAAGTGAGGATAAAAAGAGCAAAACAAAGCGACGAACAGGCTAAGCCGCCAAGTATGTTCAGCTGTCGATTCAGCCTCTCCGTCGGTTTTAAACGCGAAACGTTCGGTCTCTTTTAACTGTTCACTTTCTGAGATGAAATGAAGAATTTGATTGATTATTTCTGCTTGGTTGTCCATAAGTAACCTCCTATTTAGTTTCCATTTTAACATGTTGACGAAAATAGGTATTGATTTGAATGGCCATTTCTAGTAAAATGTTGAAACGCCGTTCTGAAGTTTCAGAAAATTCAATTTTTAAGTGAACTTTGCTTGGGATTTTTGAATCATTTCTTTGGAACTGTCGACTAAAGCAAGAATAAAAGAGGATTTTTCCTTTTAAAAATAAGGTGTGTATATGAGAAAAGATATCCAGAAAGCAACTGTAATTGTGGTAAAGATCGGCACAAGTGCACTAATCTCTGCTGATGGAACCATCAATTATTCGGTTATGCAGCAATTGGTTTTTGTAATCGCAGAACTAATGAGACAAAAAAAGCAGGTCATTCTTGTTTCGTCGGGAGCAGTGGCGATTGGCCGAACACAATTAGGATTCGCCGAAGCACCACTTACCGTTTCTCAACAAAAGGCTAGTGCAGCTGTCGGACAAACATTGCTGATCCAAGCCTACCAAGAAGCTTTTGACGATTATGGTAAACAGGTCGGTCAACTGCTGCTTACACGAGATATTTTAGATTTTTCTGAAAGTCGTCAAACGTTTGCTGAAACGATCAAGCAATTATTGGCTTCCGGAGTGGTGCCCATCATTAACGAAAACGATGCAGTATCAATTGATGAAGTGCATCAGCAACGTCAATTTGAGGATAATGATGAGGTTGCTTTAAATGTGTCACTACTGATGAAGGCAGATTTATTCATCATGCTTTCCGACGTAGAAGGCTTATACTCTGACAACCCAGTACATAACGAAGACGCAGAGCTGCTGCAACATCTTAGAGAAGTGGACAGTCAGTTGCTTGCTTCATCCAGCACACAAAGCGGCCCTTATAGTCGCGGAGGTATCCACAGTAAATTGAAAACAGCTGATGCAGCGTTGTCGGCTGGCTTGTCGATGGTTTTAGCTAATGGCAAGGAGCCGACAGTTATTTTCAACATTCTAAAAGGTGAAGAAGTAGGAACCTTATTTCAAAAGTAGTCATTGAGTATGGAATGGAGGAAGCCCATGTTAAAAGTACCAACAAACACTAGCTGGCAAGAGCAAAAAATGTTGATTCAAGCAGCATTAGTGAAAGGTTTTTCCAGTGAATCAGCAACATTTCCGATAGCTTCTCTGACTGGCGATGAAGAAGTTTCCGCAGACGAGAAAAAGTTGTTCGCTCATTTTTCAGAGTATTCACAGTTGTTGCCTGAAGACTATCAGGCGGCTTCAGATCACGCTCAGCCGATTCCAAGCTTTGATTGGCGCAGCAAAAAGGGCTTAGAAACACTCTTTCAAACGGGAACCTATTTGAAAGATGAAAATCTCGATCAATTGCCAGATAAGCTAGATTTTAAGCTGGTTCTTCCAGTGGCCGCTAGTCCATCGATCTTAATTGCTGCCTGTAATTTTGCTTTTCGTTTTGGCATGGAAACAACTCAGATTGATGATTGGCTGTTAGCTAAAGAGTATACCAGCGGGAACGCACTGGTATTCCGTGAATCAGCGGAGTGTCTGATAAAAGAAGAACCAGGTAGAGATGGAACGATATTAGTTGTTCAGGGACAAGGGACAGACTTAGAAGAATTTTCAGCGCTGGTTTGTGAGCATTTTCCAAAGCTTTCAGCCTTTGAGACTTGGAGCAGTTACCTTCAGTATATTGCCGATGGTTTCTTAATGAAGAATCTTGATGGTCAGCTCAGCTATCTGCACTCACTGTCGTCACAAAAAGCAACTGCTTATTTTTCGCCAGAAATACATTCATGTTTGAAAGAAGTTCAAGCCTATTTTCCAGAGACAACCTTTAAAAATTATAAGGATGTGCAGCCGGTATACGAAAAGAAGTATGAACTTTCTTGGGAGGTAGACGATTTTTGCCAATATCTTGCTAAAGAAGTTTATCCGACTTTGAAACCAGCTGACCAAGTGGAAATAAGCGGCGTACTAAGTGAAGAAAAAGCAGTCCGAAAATCTTTAAAGGAAGAAATCACAGCAGAAGTGGCTGGAAAGGGAGCTCAGTTAACCAATATCCAATTGGTTTGTGCTCATAAGCAAGGTTACTCTTGGATGGACGAATATGTTATTCCGGCACTGAAGGATCAGGCTGTTGAGAAATTAGTCATCGCTTTTAAACCGTTTATGCCTGAAGGTTTTACTGAGTGGACCACAGAATCAGGTGCGGTTCCCAGTTATAACAATTTAGATAGTCAAGACCCTGAAAAATGGAATGATCTGCCAATTCGTTATCTCCAAGAGCTGTATCCGATTCAAGACAGATTAGTCAGTGAATTAGGTCTTAGTGAAGAGCAAGTAGCGTTTACTACTTATGAGGGGGACGAACCGCTTACTTACTTGATTTCCGCGAAGGACCAGCAGGGAGAAGTCATTTTTGAAGATCATTATGCAGCTAGTTACGCCGAGCGGCCCTATTTGGATGCTTATCCGGGTTTAGGGAAAGTTCATCCACCAACCGGTAGACTTCAAGCCAAGGTAAATGGCGAGATCGTTTTGGAAAAGCGAATCGTCACCGATGTCGAAAAAATTTGGGATCTTTATCAGAGTGAAGTGTTGGTTGACTGTAAAGCTTTTGTTTTAGAAAAAGCTGAGGGCGAGTTATCTAAAGAACAACAGCCCTTCTTTGCTCAGTTAAAAATTGAAGTGATTGCAAGCGAACCGGATCATTTGCTGCCTAGCCGCAACGATATGATCTCCAGCTTGAATGCCTTGCACGAAGATCTGTACTTCGCTGGGGCTGACTATTTCAAAAATTTTGGCTATCAAGTGTGCGGAGAAATGTTTGAAGAACCAGGCCTTATCTTACCGGTAATCAAACAAGGAACCGGGAAGCCTACTTTGAAAGTCACTTTGTTGGAACAATTAGCAAATGAGCCGAGGATTTTAAACGAAGGTTCTATTGTCAAGCATCCGAAAAAACGAGAAGAAATTTCTGTCTTTTTACAGGAAATTGGCTACAGCGATCAACGGCTCACCGCAAAAATTGCGGTCGAAGGGGTCGATGATACGGTCCTGCTCGCATACTCGGAATTACTTAATCAGCGGCTGGTAGCCCAAGGATTTGATTTTTCTTTCTTCAAAGAAATTACTTTTATTGGCAGAGAGAATACTTTTGATGCAGAGATACCGGAAAAAGTTCAAATTGAACAAACAAGAAAGATTGAAACCGTCGATTTTTACGAAGATCAAGTGATTGGTTATGAGCAATATCTGGAGATCATCCAACAGCTGAAAGAAGTACCAGAGCTATCCGTTTATCGGATTGCGACTTCTTACTTAGGTCGAGAAATTTATGCAATCGAACTAGCGCCTAAAACCAAAGGCTATCATTCTAGAACCAAACGCTTAACTAATTACCCGTCGTTGATTATTAATGCTCGTCACCATGCCAATGAAGTAGCTGGCACTAACGGTGCTTTCCTATTGATTAAAGAGCTTTTAACGAACAAAAATTATCACGAGACAGCGGAGCAATTAAATCTAGTTGTTGTTCCTTTAGAAAATGTTGACGGTGCAGTGATTCATTACGAATTGCAGCAAGACAATCCACATTGGAAGCTGCACGTTGCTCGCTTTAATGCAGTGGGAAAAGAATTCTATTATGACTACTTCAATTTGGATACAAAGCATCCTGAGGCTTTAGGGATGACTAGACTGTATGAACGCTTTCTGCCGGATATCATGATTGACAATCACGGGGTACCAACCCATGAATGGGAACAACCATTTTCAGGTTACACTTCACCTTCGTATAAAGGATTTTGGCTGCCAAGATCCTTATTATATGGCTATTTTTGGATGGTTTCTGATGAGGAATACCGTTGGAATCGTCCGTTAAATAAAAAGTTGGAGGATGTGATTGCAGAAGCAATTGCGAAACAGCCGGAAATGCGTCGTTGGAACTTAGAATGGGCCAGACAATTTGAAACGTATGCTCATCGATGGCTGCCTGAGATGTTCCCAGCGGAGTATTACAAAGAAATGATTAATTACTGGATTGAGTTTGCAGCCGATCCGACCCATCGATATCCGTCGATTCGCTTTCCGTGGATCACGTCAGCAGCTTATACCAGTGAGGTGGCAGATGAAACAGCTCAAGGAGATTATTTGAAGCTGTGTGCGAATACCCATCTAGTACATGATTTGGCAACAATTGATATGCTTTTAGCTGCGAGGAAGGCCTATCGTCATCAAGCAGCACTCACCAATGATTCATTCGAACTTTGTCACACACGGCTACGGCCGATAATTGCCTAAGCAGGCAGATAAATTTATTAGATTAGGAAAATCATGGAGGAAAACACATGGAATATTTAAAGCTTTTAGGAATACTGATTGTTATTATCGGTTTTGCACTAAAAAAGGATTCAATCTTGATTATTTTAACGGCAGCAATTGTGACAGCGTTAGTTGGCGGTCTGGGAATTGAAGGACTGCTGACAACATTAGGAACAAGCTTTGTTGCTAACCGTGCAATGGCTATTTTTATTATCATCATGCTGATTACTGGAACACTTGAGCGTAATGGTTTGAAAGAATCGGCAGCGGCCTTAATCGGCAAGTTCAAAAACGCCTCTGCTGGGGCGGTAATTGGGGCGTATGGAATTATGCGAGGAATTTTCGCTGCCTTCAACATCAGCTTTGGCGGCGTTGCCGGCTTCGTTCGTCCAATTATCATGCCAATGGCTTTAGGTACAGTCGAATCAAAAGGCAAAGAAGTGGACGAGGATTATGCCGAAGAACTAAAAGGAATGTCTTCTGGTATGGAAAATATTGCTTGGTTTTTCTGCCAAGTGTTGTTTATCGGCGGACCTGGAGCGCTTCTGGTTCAAGCAACTTTGGATGACTTAGGGTACAAAACCAACCTGATTGATTTATCAAAGGTTGAAATTCCGGTAGCGATTTTTGCTGTAGTGTTAGCAATTGTATACTACTTCTTAAAAGACAAACGTTTATTCAAAAAATATTATGGTAACGGAAAATAGGGAGGAAACAGGATGTCATTTTTTACTAGTCCAGAAGTACTGTTAGGCGAAAAATTATTAGAAGTCATCTACATGATTATGGGACTGATTTCCATATATACGGGCATTAAAAATGCGAGAGATAAAGAAAATCCAACCCCAATTGGAACAGCCGTTTTCTGGTGTTCATTAGGTTTGGTGTTGACGTTTGGCCGTTGGATTCCGCCAATGATTAATGGTGTACTGGTTATCATCATGACCTTGCCAGCTATCTTGAAAAAAGTCAGCAAAGGAAAAGATACTACTCCTAGTGTTGAATTTACCCGTAAAATGGCTGATAAAGTTGGGATGAAGATTTTTATTCCTGCCCTTTCTATGGGGATTTGCGCAATTTTGTTTGCTTTGTTTACAACACTGGGTGCTTTAGTAGGTGTTGGCGTCGGCGTGGGTGTTTCAATTATCATTTTAATGCTGTTTTCCAACGAAAACAAACCTCACGTTTTCTTAGATGATGCTGAACGGATGCTGTCGACTGTTGGACCATTGAGTATGTTGCCGATGCTGCTAGCTAGTTTAGGCGCAATCTTTACAGCAGCTGGTGTTGGTGAAGTGATTTCCAGCATGGTAGCAACAGTTATTCCCAAAGGCAACGTCAATGTTGGGATTATCGTGTTTGCCATCGGTATGATGCTGTTCACTATGATTATGGGAAATGCCTTTGCCGCTATTACAGTAATGACGGTAGGTATAGGTGGACCATTCGTTCTAGCTTATGGTGCTGATCCAGTATTAATCGGTATGGTTGCATTAACCTGCGGATATTGTGGTACTTTATGTACACCGATGGCCGCGAACTTCAATATCGTTCCCGTGGCAATGCTGGAAATGAAAGACCGCTTTGGCGTAATTAAAAATCAGGCGTTGTTAGCAGTCGTTTTCCTGGTTTTTCAAATTAGCTATATGATTCTATTTAAATAGGAGGAATTTATATGACGAAAGTATTAATCACCGGATTTGATCCCTTTGGCGGAGCAACTATCAACCCGGCATTTGAAGCAGTGAAACTATTACCAGAAACAATTCAAGATGCTGAGATCATCAAAATTGAAATTCCGACTGTCTTTAAAAAAGACGGAGAAGTGTTAGAAGCTGCAATCAAGGAACACCAGCCCGATATCGTTTTATGTGTTGGACAAGCTGGCGGACGCTCAGGAGTTACGATCGAAAAAGTAGCCATCAACTTGATGGAAGCTCGTATTCCTGACAATGACGGACAGCAACCTTTAAACCAGCCCATCCACGAAGACGGGAAAAATGCCTATTTTGCAACCATCCCTGTAAAGGCAATGGTGAATAGCGTAAAAGCGCAAAATATCCCATCGAGTGTTTCTTACACAGCAGGTACTTTTGTCTGCAATGATATCATGTATCGTTTGCTGTACTTAGCAGAAAAAGAATACCCGGCTATGCGAGGAGGCTTCATTCACGTTCCGTATCTGCCAGAACAAGTGACTGAACTGCCTGAAGGCACACCAAGCATGTCAGCTGACCTTATCAGCCAAGCCCTGGCTGCAGCAATTGAGGCAGCTATCAGCAATACCCAAGATGAAAATATTGCAATGGGAACCATCATGTAAGAAACTTAGACTTTGATCTAATATAGATCAAGGTCTTTTTTTCGGTCTTTTGACGGATAGCTTTTCCAGTAACAATTCTTTATACTGTAAGAATCTTCGAAAGGAAGTGCAGCAATGAACGTTTTATTTATCTTTGACGATAACGAAAAATCCAGCTTCTTTCTCTACAATTTAAAAAAGGGTAATAATCGTTTGGCCCGTTTTTCTCCTGAATTACCTGTAGGAAAGTCTGTACTGGGAAATTTATACATGACAGTACCCATTGAACAGTTTCTTCAATTGTTTTCCGAAGCTTTCTCACTAGATGTCCAAAAATATTTAATTTTGAAGAAAACAGATAGTCTGCGTGCAGTAGCAGAAGCCGGTCTAGAAGCGGATGGGAAAATTCCTGTTACGGTTTATAAAGAATTCACCGCCGCAAAAAACAATCAGCACTTTAACCCTGGACAGCAGCGTCTATCGCTTGAAGAATTAGATGCGTATATTTCTTATCAAGTTGATGACGACGGTCGTTTGGATGTATTTGAACGGCAAGAGGATGTCATTCGTTTAATGAAACAAAAGACAGTTCGTCCTAAATTATCTTCTATCACGAAAAATTATGGCACCGTCAAAGAGTTTTCTGGCAATAACTTGAGCTTAAAAGATATGCTGAAAATGGGAGCTGGCTATCTAGCGAAAGGCAGCGCGCATATGGATAAGCTAACTATTCCAGTACCAGGGACTTATCAGCTGGCAGGTGAATTTCCTTATCAAATAAACAAGGTGAACATGACCGAAAATGTGAAAGAGATACGTCAGAGGCTGCTCTAGAAATAGCCGATGTACAAGAGCATTATCTTGCGACACACACTAGCGAATTATTCAGTTGTCAAGGAACATGACGGGTGTAGGGAAATTAATGAATTGGCGGATCAGGCGGACTCTTGCGTTGACGTTCTTTCAGTGTGCGCCTGATCTTTCGTTGGGCCAGCTCTCTAATACGATTGTAGGATTTTATACGTTTGATAGAGGGCTCGGTTACCTCTACCTGTGGTTCATGACTTGAATATTTTGTCTGTTGTTCTAAAAATGTTCTTTGTTCTGGTAAATTAATTTGAATCAAATAGTTAGCCGGAAGTTCTGCCATCACTGGAGCAGTAGGCAGTTTTTGCCAAGGCAGCTGTAAACTTGCTTGATTGAAAGCAATCGATTCATCTGGTTCCCCAAATAATTTCTCTTCATTAAAAATCGGTGTTTCAATTGTTTCCACGTATTTAGCACTGACGACCTCTTGAAATAAACCAACGCCATCTTTTTCAAATATATCCAAAATTGTCAGCAATTCTAAAGCTTCTTTGATCTCTTCAGGACTCTTCTCAGTATTAGGGTCTTTCACGTTCAATGTGTGTTTGTTCCCCTCGCTATTTAGGAAAGTGCTAACTAGTTTGATCATTTCGATAATCTCCTTTCGTTAAATTATTGTGTAAGTGACAGGTAATAATTGACGTTTCTCAAGGTACAGCCGTTTCAGTCGGCAAAAATTTGGTTATTTGCGACTTGACGATTGATTTGGCTTTCTCAATAAAATTTCTGACAGGGAAGAGCTTCAAGGTCAATTTTTCCCATTCTAAAACTTCAAAGTAATCCACAAAATAGTAGAAAAAGCGCTTCATGCTGCGACTGACTTTGGTACGCGTGAATAAATGATGGACCAGATCTTTTAAGACTAAGTCAAACTCTTCTGCTCCTAATTGATAGCGAACCCGCAAAGCTAAAAGTAGTTGAATAGTCGTTGCGCCATCCTGGGATTCTTCATAATACTCGGTAATTCTTTGTTCTAAAGTTTCAAGTTTTAAGTTAAATAGCATTTGGGGTGAAAAAGGTTGTTTTTCCATAAGTAGTTCCTCCATTTTATTTTATCTTCGGCCGATAGGTA
This sequence comes from Candidatus Enterococcus moelleringii, assembly GCF_017377575.1. GTDB lineage: Bacteria > Bacillota > Bacilli > Lactobacillales > Enterococcaceae > Enterococcus_A > Enterococcus_A moelleringii. The sequence continues at coordinate 88,438 of NZ_JAFREM010000031.1, read as the reverse complement.
GAATTTACACTAGATTTTTAAAAATGCAAAATTCGCTAAGTTGCAATGGACCCCTCTAACTTGCAAGGTCATTTTTGGGAAATGTTGATTTATCAAGTTTATTACGCTACTGCTCCAAAAAAAGGTGCAAGTTAGCCGGTATGAAATTTTTTTAGAAAAAACTGAATGTTCGAAGGACTTTTTTTATTTATGGTTATTTTAATAGATGATTCTGATTGATTACGTTACTGCTATTCATCCTTTCAAAAAAGTCGGAATATCGCCATCTTTTATGGTTAGTAAACAAAAAGAATTCATCTTTACCTTGAAGTGATTGAAATTTCTCATGGATATCGGTAATATAAAATAGATTCATTTAATAGGAGGTAGAATATGACAACTTTTTCTCAGTACTATGAACAATTATTACCGTTTACCGAAGACTTGTTTTTGCATCCAGAGCTAGGGTACAAGGAACAGCGAACATCTCAAAAAGTTATCGAAGAGTTAAGAAGAATCAATCCAGAGATTGAATTTTCGCAATTTTCAGACACGGGTATTAAGACTTACTTGTCCCAAGGCAAGGAACGAACCATGTGTTTTATCGCGGAATTGGATGCTGTATACGCCCCAACTCATTTTCAGGCTGATCCGGAAACGGGAGCCGCCCACAATTGTGGACACTTCACTCAAGTGGCAATTGCATTAGCGTTATATAATCATTACGTAAAAACTAAAGAGTATGAGCGCTTAGACTTCAATCTCTGTTTCGTTTTTGTACCCGCGGAAGAATATTTAGATTTAGATTTCCGCAAACAACTTCGTGAAGCTGGCAAAATTCAATTTCTTGGTGGAAAGCCCGAAGCAATGTCGTTGGGGATTTTTGATGATATTGATTTTGGTGTATGTGTGCATGCGATTGGTGAATTGTTTGAACGGCCAACCATTGAGGTGAATTGCGATTTAGCTGGATTTTTGTATAAAAAATATTATTTTTCTGGAAAAGCCGTTCATGCCGGGTTTGATCCGTTTTCTGGAATCAATGCATACAGTATCTCAACCTTGTTTAATACTGCAATTGGTTTGAGCCGTCAGCAATTTAAAGACACAGAATCTATTCGTGTGAATCCGATTGTTATGGAAAGCGACATGTCTACGAATGTTATTCCGAATCGGATCACTGTAGGAACTGATTTGCGTTGCAAAACATTAGAATACATGCCAGAAGTTGCTAAAAAATTAGATCACGCGGCTCAAGGAAGCGCCTATGCTTTGGAAGGTGGAGTTTCAATTGAAACGGAAATGGGCTATTTACCATTTGTTCAAGACCGCTATTTGAATACTTTTGTGGAAACGGCTTTTTCAAAATGTGACGCTATTCCAGATATTATTGATGATCGTGGAGGTATAGCTGCGGCTGGCGATATTGGGGATCTTGCTTTTATGCGGCCGTGCATCCAAATCAGCTATGGTGGTTTTGAAGGCACCATTCATGGGGATGATTTTAAGATGATTGATCCAGATTTTGTTTTGAAAACTTTCCCAGAATTTTTAGTAACAGTTTTTGCTGAAATGTCTGGAAATTTGGATTCGACGAAATTCTATCGTCGATCATTTGAGGAGTATAAAAAATTAATTGATTCGATTGATGGGGGAGTTGTATGAAAAAGCAGTTAGTATTTTTAATTGGTTTTGTTGTTGTAGTGGTTACTATTGCCGAGATGATTGGTATGCAATTTATTTCCATCGGTAATACGACTATTACTGTTTTACCTTTAGTTTTCTCCGTGTTAATTGCGATGCTGTTAGGGTTGCCGATGATTCGTAAAGGGCTAATAGCCAAAATATATTCTAAAACTAATATTCAATTTTCGGCCAAATACTTGTTGTACATTATGCTGCCGTTAATGGCTCGCTACGGTGCCGATGTAGCACCTCGGTTGCGGGAAATTTTGAGTGTGGGATGGGTCTTTTTATTCCAAGAATTGGGAAATGTAGGGACAGTTATTTTAGGCTTGCCAGTTGCTTTATTCCTAGGACTTCGTCGGGAAGCAATCGGTGCTACTTTAGGTTTAGGTCGTGAAGGGGAGCTAGCGTATATTTCAGAAAAATACACACTAAATTCTCCTGAAGGAAGAGGCGTATTGTCACTTTATTTGATCGGAACGCTTTTTGGCTCAATTTTCTTTAGTATTTTTGCGCCAATTATGGCAGGTCTTGGTTTGGATTACCGGGCGTTAGCTATGAGTTCGGGGGTTGGTTCTGCAAGTATGATGACTGCGGCATCGTCATCTTTAATTGCTTTGATGCCTGAAAATGAAACAACGATTGCGGCTTATGCGGCTGCCAGCCAGTTGCTGACCAGCTTTTTAGGAACTTATACAATGGTGTTCATTGCCGTTCCTTTGCAGCGCTTTATGTACAATTTATTAACAGGAGGATCACGTCGTGGAAAAGAAACAAACTAATGAATACATCAAAATTTCTTTTGTTTTACTATTGAGTGTTAGTCTGATTTTGTTTACGCAGGCTGTGAAGCTAGTCAAAAATCCAGATTCAACTCCAATCAACATGCAAACCATTCAAGGGTTAGTTGTACTTTGGGTATTTTCCATGATTGGTGTTTTCGTTTCAGCAATGGTGAAGAAAACGGGAATTAAGATACTAGCTGATTTTCCCATTTTAGGTTGGGTTTCTTTAGTGTCATTATTCTTTTGCTTAATGTCAGACTTTTTTGTTCAAGCGATTGCCGGGGTTGATTTCTTGTCGATCACAACACCTATTTTAGCTTTTGCGGGATTGTCAGTGGCAGATAGTCTGATGGATTTGAGAAAAACTTCATGGAAAGTGGCCATTGTTGCTATCTTTGTCTTCATCGGAACGTATTTAGGAAGTGCTATTATTGCTCAAATTGGGCTAATCCTTTCTGGAAGGTAGCAGTATAATTGCTTTCTATAGAGAGTAAATTAGCTGTTTGCAAATATTTTAGTATTGTTATCAATTTCCATAAATCGTCACTGAAACAGGAGTTTTTGCTCCTGTTTCTTTTTGTGTTTGATTAGTTTTTGTTATAATAGGTAGGGAAATGAGGCGGTAAATGATGCTAGAAAGAATCAATAGATTAAGGGATTTAATGAAAGAAGAAATACTGGACGGTTATTTGGTTACAAGCCCAGCGAATTTGCGCTACTTAACTAATTTTACTGGAACTGCTGGCATAGCAGTTGTCACGTTAGAAAATGCTTATTTCATCACAGATTTTCGTTATGTTGAACAAGCTGCCGAACAGGTACACGGTATGACGATCTTACAACACCAAGGGATAATTGGTGAAGTGGTAGCTGATCTAGTTGAGAAGGATCAAATTTCTTCATTAGGCTTTGAAGATAGTTTTATCACTTTTGCAGAATATTCAGCTTATGAAGAGATTCTTGAAGCAGAATTTGCACCAGCTAGTGGCTTAATCGAGCAGTTGCGAGAACAAAAAGATGAATCTGAGTTAGCTATTATCGAAAAAGCTTGCAGTATAGCTGATGCTGGTTTTGACCATGTGTTGAAAATGATTCGGCCAGGTATGACAGAGATTGAGGTAGCCAATCAATTAGACTTTTACATGCGTTCTTTAGGAGCGACGGGGACTTCTTTTGATACTATTGTCGCTTCGGGTGTTCGTTCAGCCCTTCCTCACGGTGTTGCTAGTGAGAAAATCATTGAACGCGGCGAAATGGTTACTTTGGATTTTGGTTGTATTTACCAAGGGTATGTTTCTGACATTACTCGGACATTCGCAATTGGTGACCCCGGAGAACAATTAAAAGAGATTTACGAAATCGTGCTTGAAGCACAGCTTAATGTTATCGCACAAGCAAAAGCTGGAGTTACCGGACAACAGTTAGATGACGCTGCTCGTTCAATCATTGCCGAAGCTGGCTATGGCGATGCTTTTGGTCACTCAACAGGTCATGGGATTGGACTGGACATTCACGAGGGACCTAACTTGAGTTGGGTGAATGAAGAACCTTTAAAAGTAGGGAATGTTGTCACTGATGAACCTGGAATTTATATTAGTGGATTAGGCGGCGTTCGAATCGAAGATGATTTAGTTATTCTGGAACAGGGGAATCGTATATTAACCCATTCACCAAAGGAGCTAATCATTCTCTAGTAGTGGTAGCGTAAGCGTCCAAGAAATGATAAACTAGTAACAAATCTCTAGTTGATATGAATCAAGGAGGAATAGTAATGATCTCAGTAAATGATTTTAAAACTGGGTTAACAATTGAAGTAGATGGTGGTATCTGGCGCGTCGTTGATTTCCAACACGTAAAACCCGGAAAAGGTGCTGCTTTTGTTCGTTCGAAATTAAAAAATTTGCGTACGGGTGGGGTGCAGGAAAAAACCTTCCGCGCAGGTGAAAAAGTAGCAAAAGCTCAAATCGATAATCGTAAAATGCAATATTTGTACGATGATGGCGGCAACTACGTATTCATGGATATGGATAATTATGAACAAATCGAGATTCCGCAAACACAGATAGAAGATGAGATGCGCTACGTATTAGAAAATACTGAATTAAATGTAATTATGTACGGCAGTGAAATCTTAGGTGTCGATTTACCAAATACCGTTACTTTAGAAGTAGCTGAAACTGAACCAAACATCAAGGGAGACACTTCTTCTGGTGGTTCAAAACCAGCGATAATGGAAACTGGTTTGACAGTTAATGTTCCATTTTTCGTTAATCAAGGAGATAAACTGATCGTTAATACCCAAGACGGTAGTTATGTCTCACGGGCATAAAGGAGAGAGTTAATATGGCAGATGAAAAAAATTTAGTTTTACGGGAAAATCAAGATCTTGGCGAAATTATTATTGCTCCAGAAGTCATTGAAGTTATTATCGGAATTGCTGCATCAAAAGTAGCAGGTGTCTATGGCATGCGGGGATCATTTGCCAACAATGTCACTGAGCTTTTAGGAAAAGCTGCTCATGGAAAAGGTGTTTACTTAACCAACGATGAGCAAGGACTAAAAGTCGATATCTATACGTATCTTGAGTATGGTATTTCTGTACCTAAAGTAGCGATGGATATGCAGGAACGTGTGAAACAGCAAGTTTTATTTATGACGGATGTTGCGCTAAGCGAAGTAAATGTCCATGTGGTTGGTGTAGTAGCGGAGAAATTGGAACAACCAACCCTTGAAGAACTATTCAATGATGAAGAGGAAAACGATGAGTAAAGAGTTATCACGTCATGAAATCCGCGAAAAAGCCTTGCAGGCACTTTTTCCGTTGGATTTTAACCAAGAATTAACTAAAAAAGATGCAATCAATCACGCGTTGAGCTTAGATCAGGCTGAATGGGTTAGTGAAGAAGAAGATGCATTTGTGCCTATCTATTTAGACGAATTAGTAGGTGGTGTCCTAGACCAAAAAGCTGAATTAGATCAAATTATCCAAAAACATTTGCGTTCTAATTGGTCGATTCAACGAATTGCCAAAATGGATTTGATTATCTTGCGAATTGGTATTTATGAAATGCTTTATAACGAGAAAGTACCTAATCGTGTAGTATTAAATGAAGCAATTGAATTAGCTAAAACGTTTAGCGATGACCAATCAAGAAAATTCGTGAATGGTATTTTATCGAATGTAATGAAAGAAATTAATGAAGCTGGGGAAAATAGCTAATTGAGCTATTTTTTCCAGCTTCATTTCAAATCACACAGATGTACAGGGGTGGAAGTATGGGAACAATTATCAATGGAAAAGAATTAGCGGAGAAGCTTCAAGATGCTACCGCAGTAGAAGTAAAAGAACTAGAAAAAGCCGGACTGCGTCCCGGGCTTGTCGTTTTATTAGTTGGGGAGAATGCTGCTAGTCAGACTTATGTAAAAAACAAACAACTGGCTGCTCAACGCATCGGTATCCATTCAAAGGTTATGCGCTACCCAGCTACAATTTCAGAGGATGAATTGTTAAAAGAAATTGAACATTTTAACCAAGCAGAAGAATTTCACGGTATTTTAGTTCAATTGCCATTACCAAAGCATATTGATGAAGAAAAAGTACTTTTAGCGATTGATCCGATTAAGGACGTTGATGGGTTTCACCCAATGAATTTAGGGCGATTATTTGCCGGAGCACCTCACATGATCCCATGTACCCCATATGGCATCATGAAAATGTTTGAAGCTTATGAAATTTCTTTAGCTGGAAAACAGGCTGTAATTATCGGACGCAGCAATATTGTAGGCAAACCGATGGCGCATCTATTATTGGCAGAAAACGCAACGGTAACCATTGCCCATTCTAAAACGGCCAACTTGCCGGAATTGGCAAAAAAAGCCGACATTTTAATTGTTGCAATTGGTCAAGGGCATTTTGTGACGAAAGAGTTTATTAAGCCGGGTGCTGTAGTCATTGATGTAGGAATGAACCGTAACGAAGCGGGAAAACTAATCGGTGATGTTAAATTTGACGAAGTGGAACCAATAGCTGGTTTTATCACGCCTGTTCCTCGGGGAGTAGGTCCAATGACAATTACGATGCTAATGCAGCAGACAGTTGAGGCGTGTCGACGGCAGAAACTAGGTGAATGATGTGGCACAGGAATATTTAACAGTTAGTGCCTTAAATAAATATATCAAGCGTAAATTTGATGTCGATCCTTATTTGGATCGTGTCTACCTTACCGGTGAAATATCGAACTTTCGCTTAAGGCCTAACAATCACCAGTATTTTAGTTTGAAAGATGAACAATCAAAGATCAACGCCATTATGTTCAAAGGTGCTTTTCAAAAACTGAAGTTCACTCCTAAAGAAGGAATGAAAGTTTTAGTTGTCGGCAGAGTCGCTTTGTATGAAGCAAGCGGAATGTACCAAATTTACATCGAACATATGGAACCTGATGGAGTAGGTGCGCTATATCAAGCATTGGCTGAACTCAGAGAGAAGCTAAACAAAGAAGGCCTTTTCTCCTTGCCTAAGAAACCTCTTCCTAGATTTCCTAAACGGATTGCGGTATTAACAAGTCCCAGCGGCGCGGTTATCAGGGATATCATTACGACAGTCAAACGACGTTATCCAATTGCACAATTAGTGCTGTTTCCAACCGTTGTTCAAGGGGACAAAGCAGCTGAAAATATTGTAAAAAATATTAAGCGGGCAGAGGCTGGCGAATTTGATACGATGATCATCGGTCGAGGTGGCGGGTCGATTGAAGACTTGTGGCCTTTCAATGAAGAGGTTGTTGCTAGAGCAATTGCTGCTTCACCACTGCCGATCATTTCATCAGTTGGGCACGAAACGGATACAACTATTGCTGATTTAGCAGCAGATGTGCGAGCAGCTACGCCAACAGCAGCTGCCGAGCTGGCTGTACCCGTTTTAAACGAAGAACTATTAAGACTGAAGGAAAAGCAAAACCGTTTAGAACAAGCCTATTTGAACCTGCTGGAACGCAAAAAAGAACGATACCAGCGAATCATGCAGTCTTATATCTTTAGACAGCCAATGCGGCTCTATGAAGCGCAAAGTATTCAATTGGATCGTTTGACTCAACGGCTGCAGCAGGAGACGACTGTTTTAGTCAATCAACGAGAAAAACAATTGCTTCAAGTAATTGGACGTTTTGAGCAAGCAACACCGTTGAATCGTGTGAAAAACACCCAGCAACAGGTTGACTATTTAACCAATCGATTACAGCAGCAGATGACAGTATTAATGGAAAATAAGGGACAGAAGATGGCGCATGCAATTGCCTCTTTAGACCTATTGAGTCCTTTAAAAATAATGGGGCGAGGGTACACTTATACTACCCAAGAGAATCAAGTCATTCGCTCTGTCAAAGAGTTAACAGAAAAAGAATTAACGATCCATTTTGTTGATGGAACGGTTCAATCAACCATTGATAAAATTGTTGAAAAAGGAGAAAAATAATGGAAAACGCAACATTTGAAGAATCTCTTGCTGAATTAGAAGCCATTGTTGCTCAATTAGAGCGGGGAGATGTCCCGTTGGAAGAAGCCTTGGAAGTGTTCCAAAAAGGCATGCTTTTAAGCAAACAATGTCAAGATACCCTAAGCAAGGCAGAGAAAACATTGACGAAGATGATGACGGATGATAATGAAGAAGTGCCCTTTACAGGTGAGGAGGAAGCCTAGACATGCTGCAATCTTTCAGAGCAAAAGAACTGCCGAAAGTAGAAGAAGCTATGTTGACTTTTATTGAGGAACATACAAGCAATCAGTCGTTGGCTGAAAGCATGGCGTACTCGGTAAAAGCTGGTGGAAAAAGAATTCGACCGTTAATCGTGTTAACTACAGCAGCTTCCTTTAGTAACAGCATTGATGTGAATACATACCACGTTGCTGCTGCCTTAGAAATGATTCATACCTACTCACTAATTCATGATGATCTGCCGGCAATGGATGATGATGACTTAAGAAGAGGCAAGCCCACTAATCATAAAGTTTTCGGTGAAGCGTTGGCTATTTTAGCTGGAGACGGTTTATTAACGGGTGCCTTTCAGTTAGTAAGTGAAACCTCTTTGGAATCTGACAAGCAAGTACTGCTGGTGCAATTGTTGGCTAAAGCAGCTGGCTCGGAAGGAATGGTTGCGGGTCAGGCTGGCGACATGGCTGCTGAAAAACAGCAGGTTTCGCTAGAAGAGCTGATGGCTATTCATCGTGCTAAAACGGGTGCACTGCTAACCTATGCTTTCGTCGCGGGGGGAATCTTGGCTAATCAGACCGACTATGTGATTGAACAATTGCAAAAACTTGGGGAGCACATCGGACTGGCTTTCCAAATTAGAGATGATTTGTTAGATGTAGTAGGGACAACAGAAGAATTAGGGAAAAATGTTGGCCAGGATGCTAAGCAGGAAAAAAGTACTTACCCTGCTCTTTTAGGGGTATCAGGAGCAAAAGAGGCTTTGCAAAAAGAGTTAGATCAAGCAACACAAGTGATCGAAGAATTAAAAGAAGCCGAAGATTTTGACTCTGGTCTTTTTCAAGAATTAATTAGATTGTTTGCATTGTAGAGGAGCGCATCATGAAAAAAGAACGTGTTGACGTTTTAGCCTTTAACCAAGGGCTATTTGAAACAAGAGAAAAAGCGAAACGGGCGATCATGGCTGGCCAGGTATATGATCAAAATAACGAACGTCTGGATAAACCGGGAGAGAAAATTGCTGAAACGACCCAATTGCAAATAAAAGGACAAGGTTTGGCATATGTTTCTCGTGGAGGGCTAAAGCTGGAAAAGGCTTTGCAGGAATTTGACCTTTCGATTGCAGGAAAGCATGTTTTGGATATTGGTTCATCGACTGGCGGCTTCACTGATGTAGCTTTACAAAATGGTGCCCAAATGAGCTATGCTTTAGATGTCGGCTACAATCAGCTGGCCTGGAAAATTCGCCAGGATGAACGAGTAGTCGTGATGGAGCGCACCAATTTTCGCTACTCAAAACCGGAAGACTTTACTAAAGGTCAACCAGACTTTGCGACGATTGATGTTTCTTTTATTTCGCTGAAATTGATCTTGCCACCCTTAAAGGAAATTATTTCTTCTGGTGGAGATGTAGTAGCGTTAATTAAGCCGCAATTTGAAGCAGGTAAAGCCTTTGTTGGGAAAAAGGGCATCGTAAAAGAACCTTCGACCCACTTCAATGTGTTGGATGACATTACCCACTTTGCTTTGCAAGCGGGCTTTGATGTAGAAGCAATTACTTATTCACCTATCACAGGCGGTGAAGGGAATATTGAGTTTTTAGCTCATTTAAAAGCTGGCGGTCCATTAGGTGAAATGAATCCTGCAATTGATTTGAAGGAAGTCGTTGCTCAAGCCCATCAACAATTACGTTAGGAGGTTCCACATGCGAAAGCAAGAACGACATCGTTTGATTACTCGTTTGCTTAATGAAAACGATATTAAAAGACAAGAAGACTTCGTAAGCGTTTTGGCCAATGAAGGTGTAAATGTTACGCAAGCGACCATTTCTCGTGATATTAAAGAGATGAAACTGATCAAAGTTCCATCAGTGAACGGCGGCTATCGTTACAGTGTCCCCCATAAGAACGAAGAAAATTTATCCGAGCGCTTGGCTGATCTGTTGCAAGAAGCCTTTTTGTCAGCTGATCAAATGGAAAAGATGGTTGTCTTAAAAACTCTTCCAGGAAATGCATCAGCCGCAGCGAATTTAATTGAGAAATTTTTCAGCAAAAAATTGTTTGCGGTGTTAAATGATGATGACAGTGTGCTGATGGTGGCACGATCAGAAGACAATGCCAAAGAACTGTACCAAGAAATTAACAGCAGAAGTCAAAAAGAGTAGGAGATTATAGTATGCTGCAGGAATTGACAATCAAAAACTTTGCGATTATTTCTTCTTTGCATCTAACTTTTACCAATGGGATGACGGCGTTAACTGGTGAAACAGGAGCAGGGAAATCTATCATTATTGATGCAGTCAGCTTATTAGCAGGCGCACGCTCTTCAATAGAGTACATTCGACAAGGCAGTGATCATTGCTTGCTGGAAGGGATTTTTGATTTACCCCAGCAAGTCGAGTTTCAAGAGCTGGCTGAAGAATTAGGAATTGATATCGAAGACAATATGTTAATTGTTCAGCGAGATATGAACCTGTCGGGGAAAAATATTTGCCGTATTAATGGACGAACCGTTACATTAGCCAGTCTGCGTAAAATCGGTCAATACCTAGTGGATATTCAAGGGCAAAATGATCATCAAGAACTGATGAATCCGGACTCTCATTTACGCTTATTGGACAGCTTCGGTTCAAAAGCTTTTCAAAAGAAGAAACGCGCATATCAAACCGAATATAAAAATTATATGGATCTAGCGAGAAGAGTGAATAAGTATAAGCAAAACGAACAGTCTTTTGCCCAACGAATTGATATGCTGACTTTTCAGCAGGAAGAGATTGGAAATGCTCAGCTGGAAGACGGCGAGGAAGCGCGTTTAATAGAAGAAAGAGACAAGTTGATGAACTTCCAACGGATCGTTGACACGCTCTCTTACAGCTATCAGGGACTGTCTAACGACGAAGCTGGTGCATTGGATTCGATTGGATCGGTTAGTCAAGAATTACAATCCATCGCTTCCTTAGATAGTGAGTATCAAAGCATCTCGGAAAATGTCAGCAGTGCTTACTATTTGCTGCAGGACGCGGCTAGCGAAATCAGCCGTCAGCTGGATGTTTTAGAACTGGATGAACAGAGATTGGAGATCGTCAACGAGCGTTTAGACCTTATTCATCAGCTAAAACGCAAGTATGGCGATTCAATTGAAGCCATCCTGGCTTACTATCAGAAAATCAGTCAAGAGCTGTTGGACTCGGATTTCTCAGAAGGGAAATTGGAGCAATTAGAAAATGAACTGTTGGAAAAGGAAAATGTCCTAACTGAACAAGCTCAAGGGTTACATGATGAGCGGGAAAAAATGGCTGAAAAGTTAGAAATAGCTATTCAGCAGGAACTTAAACAGCTGTACATGGAAAACGCACGCTTTCAAGTGATGTTCAAGGCAACTGCTTTTCAAGAAGATGGTTTGGATCAAGTCGAATTTTACATCACTACTAACCCAGGTGAACCTCTTAAGCCGCTTGTTAAGGTTGCATCCGGTGGAGAAATTTCACGAATAATGTTAGCGCTAAAAACGATCTTCTCCAAAACACAGGAGCTAACAAGTATCGTATTCGATGAAGTTGATACCGGTGTTAGCGGCAGAGTAGCTCAAGCGATTGCTGATAAGATTTATCAAATTGGTGAGAACTCTCAAGTACTGTGTATTACTCACTTGCCGCAGGTTGCTGCTAAAGCAGATCATCAGCTTTTTATTCAGAAAGAAATCGTAAATGGTCGAACGATCACCAAAGTGGAAGAATTACCTGAAACTGAACGAACAAATGAAATTGCTAGAATGCTTGCCGGAGCAGAAATCACCGAATTAACGCTTCAGCATGCTAAGGAGCTATTGGCCATGGCTAAGCAATAAAAAATACCGCTGTTCCACAATTTAAAGGAACAGCGGTATTTTTTACTGGTGATAAAAGCAAGATTTCCCACGGCTGATGAGCCTGCTTAGAGAATGTTAAGAAAGTCGGATTTACAGCTTGGTTTAGTCTTATAACACTGAGACTAAACGGATATTCAAAGACTTTCTTACATAATGCTGATGAGACTGCTGATTACAACCGATCCTACCATCAAGATCAGCATAACCCAAATAACGATTTTAGTGATTTTAGAAAACGTGCTGGTTGACTTTTTTTCCTTCAATTTTGTCACCGTCCTTGTACATATTCACAGATATGATACTCTATAATGGTGGTCTCTGCAAATTTACGCGGAGCATTATAGAAATTGTAAACAAATCTTGAGAAGTATGAAGAAAAATTGTTCTTTGTTAAGAGTTGCTAAATCTACTAGATTTTAAATAAACTGAAACAAAAATGTAATGATAATGAAGTATAGTGTCGTTAGTAGTTATAAGTAGGAAGGAATGGGTGTGTTGGGTTCATTTTCACCAATTTTGTTATTGTGGTATGTTTTTCCAGTCATCATACTGCTAGGTTCAGATTATATTGTAAGTATCCTAAAATTAAAGCAGCGTTTTAATATTAAAGTTCCAGATATCTCTGTACCATTTTTGTTTGTAGGGATGCATGAGATTTCAAAGCATATCAGCACGTTTTCAATTTTACCGTATTTCTTGCTGACAATTCTGTTATTGGGAATTGCCGTCGTTTTATTTCAAGCATATCGGTACCGAGAAATCGTATATGGACGATTTTTCAAGATGTTTTGGCGAATGACATTTTTATTATCGGTAGTCATGTATTTTATCTTGATTATTGCTAGTTTTATTCGCTTAGTTCTTAGATAAAAGACTTTAAAAAAACTGGCAGAATCACTTGATATCATTGACAATACAATATGGTTAGTGAAGGTCAGACAACTCGGGTTTTAGTTTCCTAGAAAATGTGGTAGATTGTGGGGGATTGTGGTAGACTAAACTCATGCAGTGGTAGATAGGGGTGAATCTGGATGTTCATGGGAGAATTTCAGCACAATATTGATGCAAAAGGTCGATTGATTGTGCCTTCGAAATTGCGTGAACAACTAGGTGAAAAATTTGTAGTCACTCGAGGTATGGATGGCTGTTTATTTGGTTACCCTATGACTCAATGGAATGAGCTGGAAGAAAAATTGAATGAGATGCCGCTATCTAAAAAAGATGCAAGAGCATTTGTCCGTTTTTTTTACTCTGCTGCAACCGAATGTGAAATTGACAAACAAGGTCGAATTAACATTCCATCTACTTTGAGAAGTCACGCTGCTTTAGAAAAAGAGTGTGTGATTATTGGAGTAGCAAATCGAATTGAAATATGGAACGAAGCGCGTTGGCGTGAGTTTACAATAGAAACAGAAGCTAATTTTGATGACATTGCGGAGACAATGGTAGATTTTGGATTTTAGGGAAGAGGATTTTTGATGACGGAAGACTTTCAACATATAACTGTTTTATTACATGAAACAGTTGATGGATTAGCTGTTAAACCTAATGGCACTTATGTTGACTGTACACTTGGTGGTGCTGGGCATAGCGAGTATTTATTGCAGCAATTAAATGAAAAGGGTCATCTTTATGCGTTTGATCAAGATCAAAAAGCAATTGATAATGCGGCTGTCCGCTTGAAAAAATATGTCGAAAAAGGACAAGTTACTTTTATTAAAGCCAATTTTAGAGAGTTAGCCGATCAGCTTGCTCTTTTAGGTGTAAATGCCGTTGACGGTATCCTATATGATCTAGGTGTCTCATCCCCGCAATTAGATGAAGCCGAGCGTGGTTTCAGCTATCATCAAGATGCACCGTTAGATATGCGAATGGATCAAAACGCTTCTTTAAGTGCATACCATGTCGTAAATGACTATTCCTATCAACAATTAGTGAAGATTTTTTTCCGTTATGGGGAAGAAAAATTTTCTAAACAAATTGCTCGTTTGATCGAGCGAAAAAGAGAAGCAGCGCCTATTGAAACAACTAGTGAACTAGTGGAGCTTATTAAGGAATCTATCCCGGCTCCTGCTAGAAGAAAAGGCGGTCATCCGGCTAAGCGAGTTTTCCAAGCAATCCGGATTGCTGTTAATGATGAACTAGGTGCGATTGAAGCTTCTCTGGAGCAGGCAATTCATTTGTTGGCTCCACAAGGCAGAATTAGTGTGATTACATTTCATTCATTAGAAGACCGAATTGTAAAAACGATATTCAAAGAATATAGCTCGCCTAAGGACATGCCTCCAGGACTTCCGATAGTTCCTGAAGAGTTCCAGCCGATATTAACTTTGGTGAACAGAAAACCAGTTGTTCCAACAAAAGAAGAACTAGAAGAGAATAACCGCGCACGAAGCGCGAAATTAAGGATCGCAGAAAAAACGAAGGAAGGATAAGAATTATGGCTGAATTAAAAAATAATCAACACCAGCAGTTTGATTATGCACAACCTGAACAACCAATCCAAACGCCAGATTCTTTTGAAGTCTTTGTTTCCCCGGCAGATCGCTTAAAGAAAATCTCTCGTATTGAAAAGATTGTTGCAGTGGGACTTTTAGCTATGCTGATTAGCATGGCAATTGTCATGGTGAATACACGTAATGAAATTAGCAAAACGCAAAATGACATAACGAATACACAAACTGAAATTGATCAAAAAGAAAGAACAGCGACACAACTACAGCAAGAAAAGAATGAATTATCTCGTTCGGATCGGTTGAAAGAAGTTGCTGAGAAGGACGGACTTTCAATTAACGACGAGAACTTAAGGAAAGTGAAGTAAATGAGCTTTAAAAGGATTAAGCGCAAAATCCGTAAAAAAAATTTAACTCCGATGAACAATCGCAAAAAAGTAGGTATTATTTTGTTTGCTACGAGTATTGGATTGTTCTTTTTATTTGCCGGGCGAATGATTTTTGTCGTTGCAGGCGGACATGTAGCTGGGACCTCGCTTGAGGAGAAGACAGAAGAGCTTTACCGCGGTGAACAGGTCATACCAGCGAAACGTGGTACAATTTATGATCGAAACGGAGAGGCGATCGCTGAAGATGCGACCTCTTATTCTATCTATGCCGTTCTATCTGAAAGATACACTTCAGGAAAAGAAAAATTGTACGCTCAAGAAAAAGATTTTGAAAAACTAGCTGAAATTATGCGCGACCAATTGGGCGCCAAAAAGAGCAGTGCTTTAAAGAAATTAGAAGATGGGAAAAAAGATAATTTGTACCAAGTAGAATTCAACCCTTGGGGCAAAAATATTTCAGAAGAGAAAAAGCAGAAAATCGAAAAAGCGATGAAAGATGCAGGTATACAGGGCCTCTATTTTGAAGATCATACGAAGCGTATGTATCCAAATGGCGCGTTTGCCTCCCATTTTATTGGTTATGCCTCTCCTGATAAAAATGAAAGGCTTAGCGGGGTAACTGGATTAGAAGCCGCTTATGATGATGTTTTAAAAGGCAAGGATGGAAAAATTGTTTACCAAAAGGATAACAACCAAAATCCATTGCCAGGAACAGTTGCTGAGCAAAAGCCTTCTGAAGATGGTGAAGATATCTATACTACTTTGGACGCTGGGTTACAAAGCTATTTAGAAACCCTGCTGGATGAAGTAGATGAAGAAACCAAACCGACAGAAATGACAGCTACTTTAATGCAGGCTAAAACCGGTGATATTTTAGCTATGTCACAACGGCCGACTTATAATCCGGAAACAAAAGAAGGGTTGGATGATGACTCTGTTTGGCGAAATATTCTAGTTGAGGATACATATGAACCTGGTTCAACAATGAAAATCTTCACGACGGCAGCAGCTGTTAATGAAGGGATCTTTAATGAGAATGAAAGCTTTACTTCTGGTAAGATCAATGTTGCTGATGCTACTATCAACGATCATGACTTGGGAGCAAAAGGCGTATTGACCATGAGACAAGCCTTATCTTGGTCAAGTAACGTAGGTATGGTTATGCTGGAAGAACGTCTAGGTGACAAATGGCCAGAGTATTTGAAACAGTTTGGTTTTGGTCAAAGTACCTATTCAGGTCTGCCAGGCGAAAGTAAGGGTACCATGCCAACAAGTAATATTGTGGACCAAGCGATGAGTGCTTATGGACAATCTATTGGTGTGACTAATTTTCAAATGATGCGGGGCTATACGGCAATTGCCAATGATGGGAAAATGCTTCAGCCTCATTATATTAAAAAAATGGTCAATCCAAATACAGAAAAAGAAATCGTCACTAAACCAGAAGTTGTTGGCGAACCAATCACAGCTGAAACGGCGGAAAAAGTCCGGGAATACATGCGTGATGTAGTGGAAAGTCAAAACTATGGTTCGGCGTATGACCAATACAATGTGCCAGGATACAATATTTCAGCGAAAACGGGGACAGCACAAATTTTCCAAGATGGTGCTTATTTGTCAGGTTCTACGAATTACATTTATTCGATTGCCTTAATGCTGCCATCTGAAGATCCAGAGTTCATTTTGTATCTGACCTTGAAACAGCCGGAAAGCTACCCTGAAGGTGTACTTGGTAAAATAGCGAATCCGCTATTAAATCGTGCAATGGAATTTCAAGGAGAAGACGCTGACACAGATGATGATTCAGAGGCTCAACAAGTAACAGTGGAAGATTACCGTAATCTTAATACTGAAACAGCCGTTAGTGATGCCAATAAGCGTGGTGTTAATGCGGTGGTTGTCGGAGACGGCAGCAAGGTTGTAAAACAATCTGCTACACCAGGTGAGAAAGTAATGACTAATGAACGGTTGATTTTGTTGACGGACGGAACGAAAGAATTACCTGATGTACGCGGCTGGTCAAAAGCCGACATCTTGAAATTGTCAAATTTACTTGATATAGAAGTGGAGTTTACTGGCGAAGGGTATTGTACAAAGCAAAGTATTGAACCCTATACGGAGGTCTCCAATCAAAAATTGAAAATTACTTTAAGTTAGGACTGGAGAGAAAAGAATGGAACCGGCACAACTATTTATTGCCTTTGTCAGTAGTTTTGCAATTACTGTCGCTTGGATGCCTTTTTTAATCGGCTATTTCAGAATGAAAAAACAAGGTCAAGCAATTCGTGATGAAGGACCGGAATGGCATAACGTAAAAGCAGGAACACCTACAATGGGAGGAGCAGGCTTTTTAACAGCTGCTGCAGTTACTATTGTATGGTTCAGCATTTGGCAAGGCCAAATGACAACTTCGTTATTGCTGCTGTTGTTTGTTCTTTTACTATACGGAATCATCGGCTTTTTAGATGATTTTCTAAAGTTGGCTCGTAAACAAAATGAAGGTTTGACTTCCAGACAAAAATTTGTCGGACAAGTAGTTGTAGCCATCCTGTTTTATTTTGTCTATCAGATGGAAGGTTACAGTAATACCCTGAACTTTTTTGGTTTAGATTTACCCTTAGGTATTTTCTATGGACTATTTGTCATCATTTGGTTAGTGGGCTTCTCTAACGCAGTAAACTTAACCGACGGGATTGACGGCTTAGTATCAGGATTAGGAACAATTTCTTTTGCAGCCTATGGTATTATGGCTTGGCATCAACAACAATATGAAGTATTAATCGTTTGCCTCAGTGTGATTGGCGGACTAGTTGGGTTCTTTCCATATAATAAGAAACCTGCCAAAATTTTCATGGGTGATGTGGGATCTTTATCCCTAGGTGGATTATTAGCAGCAGTATCTATTATGCTTCACCAAGAATGGACCTTGCTATTGATTGGACTTGTTTACGTTTGTGAAACAGCCAGTGTGATGATTCAAGTCACTTCATTCAAGTTAACGGGTAAGCGTGTCTTTAAGATGTCACCGCTGCACCACCATTTTGAAATGTCTGGTTGGTCGGAATGGAAGATTGATGGGATTTTTTGGTTAATTGGTCTAGTTGTTTCGATACTAGTTTTAGTGATCGTACTGTAGGAGATGAAAAAACATGAAACAAATTAAACGTTATGAAAACGAAAAAGTTCTGGTCTTAGGATTAGCTAAGAGCGGGTTTAGTGCGGCCAAGTTGCTACATCGCTTGGGCGCGCTTGTTACTGTAAACGACGGAAAACCTTTTGAAGAAAATCCAGCAGCTCAAGATTTGCTGGAAGACGGTATTCGGGTAATTACAGGAAGTCATCCGATTGAATTGCTAGATGAAGACTTTGCCTTAATGGTTAAGAATCCGGGGATCCCTTACAACAATCCTTTAGTAGCAAAAGCTGAGTCGTTACATATACTGATACTGACTGAGGTAGAATTGGCTTACCAGATTTCTGAATGTCCGATTATTGGAATTACTGGGACGAATGGTAAGACGACGACAACTACAATGATCGGTCTTTTATTGAATCAAAACAGAGAATCCGGCAAAGCGTATTTAGCTGGTAATATTGGCTTTCCTGCCAGTGAAGTAGCCCAAAAAGTTTCTGATGATGACGATATTGTGATGGAAATGTCTAGTTTTCAATTAATGGGTATTGATGAATTTAGACCTCATATTGCTGTAATTACCAACATATACGAAGCGCACTTAGATTATCATGGGACACGGGACAACTACGTAGCAGCAAAATGGGCCATCCAAAAAAATATGGACGCTTCGGATTATTTAGTGATTAACTGGGATTCTAAAGAGTTGCAAGAGCTGAGTCGTAAGACTAAGGCAACGATTGTTCCTTTTTCAAGTGAGTCTACTTTAGAAAATGGGGCCTATTTGAAAGACGGTGTTCTGTATTTTAAATCTGAGAAAATCATGCTTGCTAGTGATTTGGGAGTACCAGGAAAACACAACGTTGAGAATGCTTTGGCCGCTATTGCTGCTGCAAAATTGATGAAGGTATCCAATGAAGCAATTTGTGAAGCGCTGACCAACTTCCACGGCGTTCCTCATCGCACACAATACGTGACAGCTGTCAATGACCGTAAATTTTACAACGATTCAAAAGCTACCAACAGCTTAGCAACCGAGATGGCTTTAAGTGGTTTTAAAAATGATCAGGTTGTCTTATTAGCGGGTGGGTTAGATCGAGGCAATGGTTTTGATGAACTGATCCCAGCCTTCAAAGGTCTAAAAGCCGTTATCTTATTTGGCGAAACTAAAAATAAGCTGGCTGAAACGGCTAAAAAAGCGGAAATCGAAACGATTATACTAACTGAAAATGTAGAAACAGCGGTTCCGTTAGCTTATGAGCACAGCGCAGCCGGAGATAGTATTTTGCTTTCTCCTGCCAATGCCAGCTGGGATCAATATCCTAGCTTTGAAGTTCGTGGAGACAAATTCATGCAGGCTGTTGAAAAGCTTAAAGAGAAGTAGGAGACAAAATGAAAATACTTGTAACTGGCGGTGGAACAGGCGGGCACATTTATCCGGCACTTGCTTTTATCCGCTATGTGGAAAAAATACATCCTAATGCTGAGTTTTTGTATGTAGGAACCCATCGTGGTCTAGAAAATAAAATTGTTCCCGAAACGGGAATTCCTTTTAAAACTATTAAGATTCAAGGATTCAAGCGGAAACTTTCCATGGATAACATCAAGACCTTACAAATGTTTATGGAAAGCTTGAAGCGTTCGAAGGAAATTTTAAAAGAATTCCAACCAGATGTAGTCATTGGTACTGGTGGTTATGTTTCCGGATCCGTGGTGTACGCAGCGGCTCGGCTAAAGATTCCTACGATTGTTCATGAACAAAATAGTGTGCCTGGAATCACTAATAAGTTTCTCAGCCTCTTTGTAGACAAAGTGGGAATTTGTTTCCCGGATGCTGCACAATATTTTCCAGAAAAGAAAACAGTGCTGGTGGGTAACCCCCGAGCACAAGAAGTCATTGCAAATGGGAAGTCAGAAGTGCTTTCTGACTACGGCTTAACACCAGATCGTCCGACTGTTTTGATTTTCGGCGGCAGTCAAGGAGCGTTAAAAATCAACCAGGCGGTAATCCAAGCATTGCCGCAATTAGCAAAAAAAGATTATCAAGTACTTTATGCTTCAGGTGATCGCTATTTTCAAGAGCTTAATGAGAAATTTGAAGCCGGAAAAACTTGGTCAAATATCTCGTTACAACCCTATATAAAAAACATGACTGATGTGATGGCTAATGTTGATCTGTTGATCGGCCGGGCGGGGGCTACTTCAATTGCGGAATTTACCGCTTTAGGACTTCCGGCAATTTTAATCCCGAGTCCTTACGTTACCAACGATCATCAAACAAAAAATGCGCAAAGTTTAGTAGATGCAGGTGCTGTCAGTATGATTAAAGATGATGAGTTGACAGGTGAGCGCCTGACAACCGCGATTGATGATATCATGGACGACCATACTCTTCGAGAACAGATGGCGGATGCTTCAAGAAAAGAAGGCATTCCCGATGCAGCAGAACGCTTATGGCGCATGGTGAATAGTATCGTGAAATAAATGAGGCAGGAGGTGACTAAGCTTGAGTAATCAAGATACGCCTGAGAATAACGAAGAATCAAAAAAGCTAACGCCATGGCAGTTGGCGAATCAAGAATATTTAAAACAACATCCAAATGAAAAAGAAGTCCCTCCTGAAACTGAAGCTGATGAAGAGTTGGTTAGTGACGAGGAAGATCTTGAGAACATTGAAGAAGAACCAGAGCAGTTAGATGATGCAGAAGATCTTGAAGAAGAGGTTCCAAAAAAGAAATTCAAAGGACCTGTAAACGGATCGTTTTTAGAACGACTGCCTAATGTGCGTCATGAAAGGAATAGACGCTTGTATCGACGGTCTACTACTTTGATTCTCTTATTTTCGATTCCTGCGTTAATTTTACTATATTATGTTTCGCCGCTTAGTCGATTATCCAGTATTTCGATTGAAGGAAACGATCAAATCTCGTCAGAAGAAATTGCAGAGAAATTAAATTTTTCAATTGGCAATAACTTGTGGTCCCAATATTTTCATCGTGATGAGCACGTGGACCGCTTAAAAAAACAAGAATTGCGAATCGAAGATGCCAGTGTGCGTTTTAATGGCGTCAATAAATTTGCCATCAATGTGAAAGAATATAAAGAAGTTGCTTATTTGGAACATGACAAGGAATACTCACCTATCCTAGCAAATGGCAGAGTCATTCCGACTAGTGTTGAAAATACTCAAGGATCGTTGCCAATTTTAGAAGGCTTTACCGGGCCGAAAAGAATTCGGGCGGTCTTGAAACAGTATGACGCGCTCCCTGAAGAGGTACGACAAGGAGTTTCGCAAATTAAGTATGCTCCTACCGATGAAAATAAAAGCCTCCTGCAAGTATTTATGAATGACGGCAATCAAGTCATTGTAGCTATCCAAGAGATGTCGCAAAAAATGAAATACTATCCACAAGTTGTTGAGGAAATGAATGTTCAAGAAATGAAAGGTATAGTCGACATGGAAGCTGGAATTTACAGCTACGCTTATCCTGAAGAATCATCTTCAGATAACACCGAACAAAGCACAAATGAAAGTACAACCGAAAGTACGGCAGAAGAAACCAGTCCATCTGCCGAAAATGATTAAAATTATCCGAAGAAAATACGGATTCGCCTTTTTAATTCCGTGTAAAATGTGGTAAAATTGGTGGCAGTGAGTATATTTGAAAGAAATATATGACGTGCTTACTGAAAGCAGATATTTTCAATCTAGATAATGAAATTTTAAGTAGGAGGGAATCCCATTCATGGCAAAAGCAGGAATGTATGTGGGCCTTGATATCGGAACGACATCTGTAAAAGTTGTAGTTGCCGAATACATCGATAGCCAAATGAATATAATTGGTGTTGGAAATGCAAAATCAGAAGGAATCAATCGTGGGATTATTGTGGACATTGACAAAACCGTTCACGCAATTCAACGAGCAGTAAAACAGGCCGAGGAAAAAGCCGGGATTCAAATCAAAAGTGTCAGTGTGGGATTGCCAGCAAACCTTCTGGAAGTTGAGCCATGCCAAGGCATGATTGCTGTTAACAACGAATCTAAAGAAATCACTGACGACGACGTACGCAACGTTGCTTCTGCCGCAATGGTTCGTTCAATTCCTCCTGAAAGACAGATCGTCGCTCTATTACCGCAAGAATTTACTGTAGATGGATTCGACGGAATCAAAGATCCTAGGGGTATGATTGGTGTCCGACTAGAAATGTTTGGTCTGGTTTTCACCGGTCCTAAAACAATCATTCATAACATTAAAAAATGTGTCGAAACGGCTGGATTAACAGTTGCGGAAACAATTATTACGCCGCAAGCTTTGACCGAGTCAATTCTCTCTGATGGAGAGAAAGATTTTGGTACAATTGTTATTGACATGGGTGGCGGACAAACAACGACTGCGGTTATGCATGATAAGCAATTGAAATTTACACATGTTGATCAAGAAGGTGGAGAATACGTAACGAAAGATATTTCGATCGTATTGAATACTTCTTTCAATAATGCGGAAGCGTTAAAAATCAATTATGGCGATGCTTACCCAGCCAGAACATCTTCAGATGAAGAGTTTCCAGTAGATGTTATCGGGAAGACAGAGCCGGTAAAAATTGATGAACGTTATCTAGCTGAGATCATTGAGGCTCGTTTGGAACAAATCTTCCGTAAGGCTAAAAGTGCCTTGGATGAAATTGAAGCATTAGACTTACCAGGAGGAATCGTTCTGTCAGGCGGGGCTGCCAGTATTCCAGGCGTAGTAGAGTTAGCGGAAGATGTTTTTGGTACCAATGTGAAACTGCATGTGCCAAATCAAATGGGCTTACGAAATCCAGTATTCACCAACGTGATAAGTATTGTTAATTATTCAGCTGAATTAAATGACGTGTATCACTTGGCTAAATCAGCAGTGACTGGTGAGAAAGTCACCTTGTCACCGCAAGTTTCAGCTGTATCCACTACACCAGTCTATGACGACTATGATGCTGTGGAAGAATATGAAGAAGAAACAAAACCAAAAAATGATGAAAAAGTAACTGGGAAGATCAAAGACTTCTTCTCTAATATTTTTGACTAATTCACACAGGAGGAATAAAACATGGAATTCTCAATAGATAACAATATTAACGAAGGCGCAGTTATTAAAGTTATCGGCGTCGGCGGCGGCGGCGGCAACGCAATTAATCGAATGATCGAGGAAAACGTTAAAGGCGTTGAATTTATTGCTGCTAACACTGATGTGCAAGCGTTAAAAAATTCAAAAGCTGAAACGGTTATTCAATTAGGTCCAAAATATACACGTGGACTAGGAGCTGGATCTCAACCTGAGGTAGGCCAAAAAGCTGCTGAAGAAAGCGATCAAGCGATTCAAGAAGCATTGCAAGGTGCGGATATGGTATTTATCACTGCTGGTATGGGCGGTGGAACAGGTACTGGAGCTGCTCCAATCGTAGCTAAAATTGCGAAAGATTTAGGAGCCTTGACTGTAGGCGTTGTAACACGTCCATTCAGCTTTGAAGGACCAAAACGCGGTCGTTTTGCTGCCGAAGGTATTTCGTTGTTAAAAGAAAACGTGGATACATTGCTGATTATCTCTAACAACCGCCTATTGGAGGTTGTTGATAAGAAGACGCCGATGCTTGAAGCATTCCGAGAAGCTGACAATGTGCTTCGTCAAGGGGTACAAGGTATTTCAGATCTGATTACAGCACCTGGTTACGTTAACTTGGACTTTGCTGATGTGAAAACTGTGATGGCCGATCAAGGTACTGCTTTGATGGGAATCGGGGTTGCCAGCGGTGAAGAACGCGTTGTAGAAGCAACTAAAAAAGCGATCTCTTCTCCATTGTTAGAAACATCTATTGATGGGGCAGAGCAAGTCTTGTTGAACATCACTGGTGGGTTAGATATGACATTGTTTGAAGCACAGGATGCATCTGATATTGTGGCTCATGCTGCTACTGGAGATGTAAACATCATTTTGGGTACTTCAATCAGTGAAGAATTGGGCGATGAAATTCGAGTAACAGTAATCGCAACAGGGATTGACCCAACAAAAAAGGAACGAAAGGCTAGTCGCAGCAGCTCTCAACGCACTAGTCAAGTTCAATCAGTACCACAAAAACCAAATTTGGACATTGAACCAACAAAAAATAATGAATCGCAATCAGCGTTTGGTGAATGGGACATTCGCAAGGAAGACAACGTTCGACCAAAAGTAGACGATACTCAATTTGAAAATATTGAAAAGAAAGAATTCGAAACTTTTACTCGCGAAGAAGTAAAACCTGAAAAAGACGAAGAACTTGATACACCACCATTCTTTCGCCGTAGAAAATAAAAAGGGGGAGAGCACATGATCGCTGATAACTTGCATACTGTAGAGCAAGAGATTCAGGAGTCGTGTGCTCTTGTTTCACGTAACCCAGAAGATGTTACGCTGGTCGCGGTAACAAAGAGTGTAGACTCATCAGCTGCTGAAGAATTAGTGAGACTTGGAGTGACCAACTTAGCTGAAAATCGGGTTGACAAACTTCTTGAGAAAAAGGAAAATTTAAGTCAATATTCGGATATTTCTTGGCATTTGATTGGTAATTTGCAACGACGCAAGGTAAAATCTATTATTAATCATGTTGATTATTTCCATGCATTAGATAGTTTGCGTTTGGCGCAAGAAATTCAAAAACGAGCGGCACATAAGATTAACTGTTTCATTGAAGTCAATATCTCAGGTGAAGAATCAAAGCATGGCATTAGCCCCGAGGAATTGCTGTCATTTGTTTATGAGTTAGAAGATTTAACCAACGTACATATTGTTGGTTTAATGACGATGGCACCATTTGATGCAGATGATGAAACGATCCGGAGCATTTTCGCCTCCTTGAAGAAATTACAGGAAAAGATTTGTTCCTTAAAACTGAATTATGCTCCTTGCACAGAACTTAGTATGGGGATGAGCCAGGATTTCCCACTGGCAATTATAGAGGGTGCAACCTATATTCGTGTGGGAACTGCATTATTTAAGAAAGGATAGGACAGAATCAATGGCCATTAATCTTGAAAAGATCAGCGATTTTTTCGGTCTAGCTGATGAAGATGAAGTATATGAAGAACCTGTTGTTACGCGACAGCCAGTCGTAAAACAACCCAAAAGAGAGAAACGGGCACAAAAAAAGCCGATGGTGAATAAATCGCAACAACCAACAAGAAAAGAACCTGTGAAACGTACGACAGAAAGCGTACCTGCAGCTGTCAAGCAACCTGCAAAAGTTCGACAACCGGAGAAGTCAGTGATAACCAAACCAGCGAATGCTGTTCCATCTGCAAAAAGGACAGAAAAAGTGATCAATATGCCAAATAATGAAGCGATGCAAAGAAGAGCAGCGACACAAGCTGCTGCAACTGCAAAAACGCGTAAACGAATTTCAGTGGTAGAACCTAAAGCCTATAATGAAGCAATGGTAATAGCAAAGCGTATTGCCCAAGGCGAAGCGGTATTGATTAACTTTCAATCATTGGATGATGGGCGTGCCAGAAGAATCGTTGATTTTTTGACAGGTGCGGTGTTTATGATCGATGGAGATATAAAACGAGCCGGAAATGAAATGTTTCTTTGTATCCCAGCGAATATGGAGATAGATAATTCTACTTTGCAGTCAATGGGTGATCAAGACATTTTTGGACTCGAACTATAAAGGAGACAATTAATTGATATTATTTAATTTGTTATACTTGATCAATCGTTTGGTCAACCTGTATACGGTATTATTAGTCGTATATGCATTGCTTTCTTGGTTCCCCGGTGCGTATGAATCCGCTTTGGGAAGACTGCTGGGCAAAATCTGCGAGCCATTTTTAGATTTATTTCGTCGTTTGCCATTACAGTTTGGCGGCATCGATTTTTCGGTTATGGCCGCAATCATTGCGTTAAATTTTATTGTGCGAATTCTCAATCAAGTAATTTACAGCATGATTTATTAGAGGGGGTGAGGGTATGAATGAGAATGTCTATCAGCATTTTCGACCTGAAGAACGCCCATTTATAGATGCAGTCGGTGACTGGTTAGAACAAGTGGAAAGCCAATATGCTCCATATTTAACAAATTTTTTAGATCCGCGTCAAGCATATATTCTTGAGGTGTTAACTCGTGAAAATAGCGACTTGAAATTTATGTTTTTTGGTGGATATGAACAAGCTGAGCGTTGTCGCTGTATGATTTATCCAGAATACTTCGAACCTACTAAGGACGATTTTGAAATCATCATGATCGAAATAAAGTATCCGCAAAAATTTACTGAGCTTTCTCACGGTAAAGTATTAGGTACTATGATGAGTGCAGGAATGAAGCGGGATTACTTTGGGGATATTATTTCTGACGGTGAACGTTGGCAAGTTTTCTTGGCCCGTGAAACGTCGAACTACATTGAATCACAAATCACAAAAGTTGGCCGTGTCACTGTTCATTTAGAAGAAAGACCGTATACGGAGATTATCGTCCCCAAAGACACTTGGTCTGATGAAAGTGCGACTGCTTCTTCATTAAGGCTTGATGTGATCATCTCTACCGTATATAATATTTCCAGACAGCGATCCAAACAATTAGTCGAGACTGGAAAAGTAAAAGTAAACTGGAGCGTTAATGAGCGCCCCGATTACTTGTTGGATTTATTGGACGTTATATCGATTCGCGGTTTTGGACGAATCCAGGTTCAAGCAATTGAAGGAAAAACAAAGAAAGAAAAAATCCGTTTGCGCCTAGGCGTTTTACGAAAATAAACTGATGAGGTGACATGAATGGCTTTAACTCCACTAGATATTCAAAACAAAAGTTTCTCTACCAAAATGCGTGGGTATAATCAAGACGAAGTTGATGACTTTTTAGATATGATCGTTCGCGATTATGAAGACAGCATCGCGAAAAATCGCGAACTTGAAAAAGCATTAAAACATGCTGAAGAAAAATTAGAGTACTTTAACGAACTGAAGGAAGCATTGAATCAATCAATCGTTGTTGCTCAAGATACTGCGGATAAAGTGAAATCGTCTGCCAGCAAGGAATCAGAAGTAATCGTGACCTCCGCTCAAAATAGAGCAGACGAATTGATTACCAATGCTGAGAAGAAAGCTCACTTGTTGACTTCAACTGCGGAAGAAAGAGCTAGAGAAATTTTAAGCGATGCCACAAGCCAAGCTCGTGAATTAGCGGCTGAAACGAATGACTTGAAGAAGAAAACTCGTACCTTCCATCAACAATTACTATTGCTGTTAGAAACACAATTAGATCAAGCTAAGAGCGGCGATTGGGAAGAAATTCTAAAACCGATGACTGCTTACGTGAGTGACAGCAATGACCTTATTAAGGAAGTCTTAGCTGAAGAGCTTGACAATGATCCGGGCTTTACAGTACACTCAGGTGAGTCAAGCGTTGACGCAGCTCATGATGATATGGGATTAACCATTGATATTCCTGAGTTGATTAAAACAGATCAAACAGACGAAAACTAGAACAGAAAAGCTGATTAGATTCTTTTAGCGAGTCACTGACGGTGGAAGTGTGGCAGACCCTCTAATGAGAGAGATCCTCTAGTTTAATTTTACAGGTGAATGGTAAAGTAGCCTGTAACGATTCATCTCGTTATCGATGAAGAGGAAATCAGTATGATTTCAAATCTGGGTGGTACCACGACAAGTTCGTCCCTTTGCGGGATGCACTTGTCTTTTTTTATGTTTATATTTAGGAAAGGAAGTCGAAGTAGCGTGAAAATGAAAGAAACCCTGCTATTAGGAAAAACGGCTTTCCCCATGCGCGGCAATTTGCCTAATCGCGAAGGCCAATGGGAGAAAGACTGGGAAGAAAATAAAGTATATGAGAAACGCCAAGAAATCAATGAAGGCAAACCAACCTTCGTTTTACATGATGGACCTCCTTATGCCAATGGAAATATCCATATCGGACATGCCTTAAACAAAATCAGTAAAGATATTATTATTCGTTCAAAATCGATGTCAGGATTCCGGGCACCATACGTTCCTGGTTGGGATACCCATGGTTTGCCAATCGAGCAGGTTTTGACGAACAAAGGGATCAAACGTAAAGAAATGACGATGGCTGAATACCGCCAAAAATGTTATGAATATGCGTTGACGCAAGTTGACACTCAACGTGAAGATTTCAAACGTTTAGGCGTTGCAGGTGATTGGGAAAATCCTTACATCACATTGACACCAGATTACGAAGCTGCTGAGATTCGTGTATTTGGTAAAATGGCTGAAAAGGGCTATATTTACAAAGGATTGAAACCTATTTACTGGTCACCTTCAAGTGAATCATCTTTAGCTGAGGCTGAAATTGAATATAAAGATGTAAAATCTGCTTCAATTTATGTGGCTTTTCCAGTAAAAGACGGTAAAGGGTTATTAGATACAGATACGTCATTTATTATCTGGACGACCACTCCTTGGACCTTACCTGCGAACCAAGGGATTGCAGCTAATCCTAGCTACGTTTATGCTTTAGTGGAAGCTGACGGTGCAAAATACGTGGTTGCGAAAGATTTAATTGAAACTGTTCAAAAAGAAATTGGCTGGGAAGAAGTCAGTGTACTAAAAGAGCTTAAAGGTACTGATTTAGAATACATGACAGCAACTCATCCATTCTATGACCGTGAGTCACTAGTAATCTTAGGAGACCATGTTACGTTAGAAGCCGGTACTGGTTTGGTTCATACTGCTCCTGGACATGGGGAAGACGACTATTTTGCCGGTAAGAAGTACGGTTTGGAGGTATTATCTCCAGTTGATGACCGTGGAGTATTCACGGATGAAGCGCCTGGCTTTGAAGGGATCTTTTACGATAAAGCGAACCCTATGATTACAGATATGCTGAAGGAAAATGGGAAGTTATTGAAATTAGACTTCTTCACTCATAGCTATCCTCATGACTGGCGTTCGAAAAAACCGGTTATCTACCGAGCAACGCCACAATGGTTTGCTTCAATCGATAAATTCCGCCAAAATATCTTGGACGAAATCGAAAAAGTCGACTGGATTATTCCTTGGGGCAAAACGCGTTTGTACAATATGATTCGTGATCGCGGCGACTGGGTTATTTCTCGTCAACGTGCTTGGGGTGTGCCATTACCGATTTTCTATGCTGAAAATGGTGAAGCGATCATTACACCAGAAACGATTGATCATATTGCTAATTTATTTGCTGAACACGGCTCAAATGTCTGGTTCGAGAGAGAAGCGAAAGATTTGCTGCCGGAAGGATTTACTCATCCTGGTTCACCAAATGGCGAATTTACCAAAGAAAACGACATTATGGATGTTTGGTTTGATTCTGGTTCTTCTCACGAAGCAGTCTTGCGTCAACGGCCTGAATTAACATTCCCGGCTGACATGTATTTGGAAGGTTCTGACCAATATCGCGGCTGGTTTAACTCAAGTATCACGACAAGTGTGGCAATCAATGGAGTTGCTCCTTACAAAGCGGTGTTATCACAAGGGTTTGCTTTAGATGGTGAAGGACGTAAAATGTCTAAATCACTAGGAAATACTATTGTTCCAGATAAAGTCATTAAACAAATGGGTGCTGACATCCTGCGCCTTTGGGTAAGCAGCGTCGATTATGAATCAGACGTACGTGTTTCGATGGATATTCTAAATCAAATCTCTGAAGTTTATCGTAAAATCCGCAACACGATGCGTTTCTTATTAGCTAATACGACTGATTTTAATCCTGAAACAGATGCAGTCAGCTATGAAGAAATGCGATCAGTGGATAAATACATGATGGTACGCTTGAATCAAGTAATCCAAAGTGTCAGAGATGAAGGCTACGATAAATACAATTTCGTGCATATCCATAAAACGATCGTTAACTTCTTAACCACTGATTTATCAGCTTTCTATTTAGATTTTGCTAAGGATGTTGTTTACATTCAAGCAGAAGATGATTATGAACGTCGTTGCATGCAAACAGTCTTCTATCAAGCGGCTGTGGCTTTGACAAAATTATTAACCCCAATTTTGCCGCATACAGCTGAAGAAATCTGGTCATTCTTGAAAGAAGAAGAGGAATACGCTCAGTTAGCTGAGTTGCCAAGCTATCAAGAGTTTGCTAATCAGGCAGAATTAGTGGATACTTGGAAAGCCTTCCTGGATTTCCGCGACAAAGTTTTGAAGGCTCTAGAAGCAGCCCGTAACGAAAAAATTATCGGACGTTCTCTGGAAGCGAAACTGACAGTTTATCCAAATGAGCAAGTGAAGACTTTATTAGCAGCTGTTGATGCCAACTTGCCGCAATTGCTGATTGTTTCTCCGGATTCTTTCAGTATTTCTGATGAACAAGCGCCTGATAATGCAATGAAATTTGACGACGTTGCTTTATTAGTCGAAAAAGCAGATGGCGAAGTCTGCGATCGTTGCCGTCAAGTTCGCACAACTGTAGGGCAGGATGAAAAATTACCAACTCTATGCGCATCTTGTGCTGAAATTGTTGAAGAAAACTACCCTGAAGCAGTAGCAGAAGGCTTCGAAAACTAAAAAAAATAAGGCGAGTGGATCAACTATACGATCCACTTGCCTTTTCTTTTAGTCTAATTTTCCTCGTTCACGGTACCAAGTATCGGGTTGCCAAATCCATTCATGACCATTTTTCTCAAGTAAATCAAACGCTGCTTTTGGTCCCATCGTTGCAGCTGCATAATTTGGGAAATCTGGAGTTGTTTGATCCCAAGTTTCGCGAATCCGATCTACGATTTCCCATGAGTTGGCAACCTCGTCCCAATGGGAGAAGTTTGTGCCATCGCCACGTAAGGCGTCCAACAATAGTTTTTCGTATGCTTCAGGACTATTTTCGGTAATCTCTGCTGATTGACGGAAGTCCATTTTTACTGGTTCGGGACTAAAGCCTTGTCCAATTTGCTTCCCGTTTAGGGTTAATGAAAATCCTTCGGTTGGTTGGATGTAAATGGTTAACACGTTTTCGGCTAATTCTGGTGAAACATCTTCGTTATCAAAATGGAAGACATTAACCGGTACTTGTTTGAATACAACATTGATCCGTGTTCCTTTTTCCGTCATGCGCTTACCGGTTCGAATATAAAAGGGAACACCTGACCAGCGGAAGTTGTCGATTAAAAATTTCCCAGCTACAAATGTTTCGGTGGTTGAATCTTCGGCGACGTTGGGCTCCTTGCGATAAGGAATGAATTCTTTAGTATCTAACCTGCCGGCGTCATATTGACCGCGAACAAAATTTTCTACAACTTCTTCCTTAGTATAACGACGAATCGCTTCTAAGGCTTTTACTTTTTCCAAACGAATCGATTCATCGGAAAACGAAACGGGTACTTCCATTGCTAAAAGAGAAACAACTTGCAAGATGTGGTTTTGAACCATGTCTTTTAAGGCGCCACTGTTTTCGTAATAGCCGCCACGGTCTTCAACACCTAAACTTTCGGAGAAGGTGATTTGAACGTTATCAATGTAACGGTTATTCCACATAGATTCAAAAATATTGTTGGCAAAACGTACCACTGCGATGTTCTGAATCATTTCTTTTCCTAAGTAATGATCAATTCGGAAAATATCTTTCTCAGGAAAAACTGCTCGAATTTGTTCATTTAACTTATTGGCGGACTCGTAATCAAAGCCAAAGGGTTTTTCAATGACCAAACGGTTGAAGCCATCTTCGGTCAAAATGCCTTGCGATTGCAAATGTTGAACAATGGTACCGAAAAATTGAGGTGCCATGGCCAAGTAATAAACGCGGTTGTTCTTTAATTGATATTGCTCGTCCAGCTTCCGGGTCAGCTCTCGCAATTCGTCGTAATGCTTCGTATCATTAACGTCGTGAGAAAGATAGTAGAAATGACTAGCGAATTCTTCCGCCTCAGCTGGAGATGGCTGTAATTCGGCAATGGTTTCTTTGACAATGCCGCGATAGTGTTCGTCGCTCCAAGGTCTGCGAGCTGTACCGATCACAGCGAAGTGTTCCTTGAGGTTACCTTTTCTATATAAACGGAACAGGGAAGGATATAGCTTTCTTTTTGCTAAATCGCCAGTTCCGCCGAAAATCGTGAATAATGCTGATTGATCCATGTATTTCCACTCTCCTTATAGTTGATCAACAAATATGGTGCTGGCAGCTTTGTAGCTGATGCTTACTGTCTTCTGGTCATTGGTTAAAGTAATCGGACCTTCATAGGCTGCAATATCTGTAATAGTAAAATCCTCGTGAATCTCGACTTCAAGGTTAACGAGGTAATCCAATAGATCCTTTTCGTCTAAGACGCGAGCAATACGAATATTCGTACCTACTGGGTAATCCACCAATGTTTGTCGTTCCTTTTCATGAATTACTTGTCCGTCTTGGGGAATCATTCCACCGTGAGGACAGTATTTCGGATGTTCAAGATAAGTATCAAGTCTTTTTTCCAGCTGTGAAGAGGTTACGTGTTCTAACACCTCAGCGTCATCATGGACTTCATTCCAGGAGAAACCTAAATGGTTCACAAGAAATACTTCCCATAGTCGGTGTTTGCGAACAAGAGTACTTGCTTTTTCTAAACCTAACGGAGTTAGTTGTACTCCTTGATAAGGTGAATGACTAACTAGTCCTTCTTTCACTAATTTGGATATCATTTCACTAACGGAGGCGCCAGAGATGGTCAGCCCAGAAACAATTTGTTTGTTGCTGACTTTTTGTTTGTCGCCGCCTAGCTCTAATATCAATTTTAAATAATCTTCGCGGTTTGGTGTCATAATGAGTCATCCTTTCAAGACTTGCGCATATCAGAATTAGTTTATCAAATAATCGGATTTTTTACCATTTGATTCAACTTCTTTATTCTGAGATTATTAAGGTTGACTGACAGAACGAAAAAAAATTTCTAAGAAGTATTGCGTAACGCAGGCAAACAAGGTAATATATTAAAAATAAATGAGAATTGTCAAAATATTTAAAGGAATGGTGCCAATATGTCGAATCAGACGCTATCTGGAGCCCCAACCATGTACAGCCCTTCATTTGAGAAGGACGCATGTGGTATGGGCTTTATTGCTCAAATGTATGGAAATGCATCCAGAGAATTAGTTGTACATGCATTAACAATGCTGGAAAGAATGAATCATCGTGGTGGAACTGGAGCAGAGCCGGATACAGGAGATGGTGCCGGAATTTTGATCACTCTACCTGATCGTTTTTTCCGTCGTGAAGCGGAGAAACAAGCGATCACGCTGCCTGCTAAAGGCGAATATGCAGTAGGTATGTTCTTTTTACCTACAGAAGAAAAGCAAAAATTAGGGTTAATGCAAGCAATTATCAATGACATCGAAACGGCTGGTTATCCAGTCATCTGGCATCGTGATGTCCCATTCCAATTTGAAAATTGCGGACCGGGCGCTCAACAAGTTATGCCAAGCTTTGTTCAATTGTTTGTCAAAAAACCGATGGATGTTAAGGCTGGTCGGATGTTTGAAGACCACTTGTATCGTATGCGCCGAAAATTGGAAAAGACCTATCATTCTAATGAAATGTCACTGTGCAGTTTGTCAGCTAAAACAATTGTTTACAAAGGGATGCTGCATGCGTATCAAGTCGGCATATTTTATGAAGATTTACAAGATCCTGATTTTGAAGCGAGTATTGCGGTGGTCCACTCACGGTTCTCCACCAATACCTTCCCAAGTTGGGACCGGGCGCAGCCATTCCGCTTTTTAGCCCACAATGGTGAAATCAATACCTTACGCGGTGCTGAAAACTGGATGAAGAGCCATGGCGTCGAAGTCTACAACGAAGAAGATTCGGATTCCGCTAAATTGGAAAACTGTATGGAATATTTGTATCGTAATGGTCGTGATATTCCACAAGCGTTAATGATGATGGTTCCTGAAGCTTGGTCTGAAGAGGCTGGTCTTGGGGAAGAAATGACCGCTTTTAGTGAATACAATGCCAGCTTTATGGCACCTTGGGACGGACCTGCTGCTTTATGCTTCACTGATGGGGACACAGTAGGGGCTGCTTTAGACCGTAACGGTTTACGCCCATCCCGTTACTCAATTACTAAAGACGGTTTAGTACAAGTCGCTTCCGAATCGGGTGTGGTTGACTTTGAAGCATCCAATATTGTTGAAAAAGGTGTTTTAGGACCGGCTAACATGATCTTAGTAGATACAGTTAAGGGACGTTTCTATCGTAATGAAGAAATCAAAGAAAAATATGCAAAAAGCCATCCATACCAAAAATGGTTGGAAAAAAATCGTTTAGAAATAGATCAACTGACAACGAAAGCTTCAACTGAGACAAAAATGACGGAAGCTGAATTGAAACAAATGTGGCGTTTAAACGGTTATACAGATGAAATCATCCGCGGTGCGATCCTGCCAATGGCGGAAAATGGCGAAGAGCCGGTTATTTCAATGGGTTTTGATGCACCATTAGCTGTGTTAAGTGAAAAACCGCAGTCGTTGTTTACGTATTTCAAACAGCAATTTGCGCAGGTGACCAACCCGCCGATCGACGCGATCCGTGAGCAACTGGTTATCGGAACAGAAATGTTCTTAGGTCGTGATGGGGACATCAGTAAGGATGTTGCTGTCAACTGTCAGAAACTAAAAATTGAAAGTCCAGTTTTAAATACAGAAGATTTTCAGAAAATCGTTTCATTGAATACGAAAAATCAAAAGACAGTCACCGTTTCAACGCTCTATACACTGGGTGAAACAACTAGTCGTTTAGAAGATGCGTTAGAACAAATGTTTAAAACTGCTGAAGCAGCGGTGGATAAAGGAGCGACAATCTTAGTATTAAGTGACCGGAATCCTGAAGAATCGAAAATGGCAATGCCGATTCTTTTAGCTGTTTCCGGGCTGCATAATTACTTAGTTCGTAAAGGAAAAGCGTCATTAGCCAGCATTGTGGTTGATTCTGCTGAAGTTTGCGAGGTTCATCACTTCGCTACCTTGATCGGCTACGGCGCTAGCGGTATCCATCCATATGGAGCATATGCGACCTTACAGGACTTCTCAGTTGAAAACGGCTTTGAAAAATATCGGAAAGCTGCTGAAAAGGGTATCGTTAAAGTCATGTCCCGGATGGGGATTTCAACGATTGCCGGCTATCATGGTGCGCAATTATTTGAAGCCGTAGGGATTAGTCAAAAAGTTACTGATCAATACTTTACTGGTACAGCTAGTCGAATTGGCGGCTTGTCATTAGCTCAAATCGAAGAAGAGTATTTGCATCGTTACACGTTAGCTTATGGTTCAAGAGCCAATGATTTCTTAGCTTCAGGCGGAAGCTTCCAGTTTAAAGCAGAAGGCGAGCATCATTTATACAACCCGAAAACAATTTACAATTTCCAACAGGCAGTACGTGCCGGAGATTATGAGTTGTACAAACGTTATGCGGCTGAAATGAATGAAGAAGCGGATAAAGAACCAACTACCTTGCGCTCTATGTGGGAATTTGCCAGCAAGCGTCAACCAGTGAAGTTGTCTGAAGTTGAGCCAGCTTCCAGCATTGTGAAGCGATTTAAAGTCGGGGCGATGTCTTATGGTTCATTAAGTGAAGAAGCCCATCAATGTATCGCCGAAGCCATGAATGCAATTGGCGCAAAATCCAACAGTGGTGAGGGCGGAGAAAACCGCAATCGTTTCAAACCACGTGCAGATGGCAAGAACTTCAATAGTAAAATTAAACAGGTGGCTTCTGGTCGTTTCGGTGTGAATGCCGAATACTTGATGAGTGCTGAAGAGCTGCAAATCAAGATGGCGCAGGGCGCAAAACCAGGTGAAGGCGGACAGCTTCCAGGGAATAAAGTATTCCCTTGGGTGGCAGAAATCCGCGGATCGACACCAGGTGTACGTTTGATTTCACCACCACCGCATCACGATATTTACTCAATTGAAGATTTGGCGCAATTGATTTACGATTTAAAAACCATCAACCCGTATGCCAAAATCAATGTGAAATTGGTTTCTAGTACCGGTGTTGGCACGATCGCAACTGGTGTAGTAAAAGCGGGTGCCGACGTAGTAGTAATTTCTGGTTACGACGGCGGAACGGGGGCGTCTCCAAGAAACTCAGTCCGTGATGCTGGTTTGCCATGGGAAATGGGCTTAGCCGAAGCACACCAGACTTTAGCGATGAATAACTTGCGTCAACGAATGATCTTAGAAACAGACGGCAAGCTGATGACCGGCCGCGACGTTGCCATGGCAACCTTACTTGGAGCCGAAGAATACAGCTTTGCTTCTTTAGCCTTAGTAGCAATTGGCTGTGTCATGATGCGGGTCTGCAGCTTGAATACTTGTCCGGTTGGTGTGGCAACACAAAATCCAGCCTTGCGCAAATTCTTTGTCGGCAAGCCTGAGCATATCATCAACACGATGATGTTCATTGCTGAAGATTTACGAGAAATTATGGCCGAATTAGGCTTTAGAAGTATCGACGAAATGGTTGGACAGACAGATGTCCTGCAGCCGCGCTTTGTGGCCAAAGGCAAGGCGAAATCTCTTGATTTCAGCCGGATTCTATCAACCAATGTTGGTATCGAACGTAAAGTCGCCGATCCTTTCACTGACAAGCGTCAATGGAAAGAGCTGGATCACTTTGCTGAAAATGCGATTGAAAATGGTGAAATTGTTCGCATTGAGCAGCCAATTAACAACGTAAACCGTTCTGTTGGTGCCCGAATGGGTGGTTGGATTGCTGAACGTTTTGGCAATTACGAGCTGACTCCAGGACAATTGAAATATACCTATCGGGGAATCGCCGGACAAAGCTTCGGGGCCTTTACCACCCAAGGGATGGAATTAAAACTAATTGGTGAGGCTAATGACTATGTTGCTAAAGGTCTAAGTGGTGGGCGCTTAATTATTGTTCCGCCTGAAGATGCCGCCTATGATGTTGAACATTCACCAATTGTCGGTAACGTAGCCTGTTTTGGCGCCAATCGAGGAGAAGCTTTCTTCCGTGGTCGTGCTGGTGAACGTTTCTGTGTTCGTAACAGTGGTGCAACGGTTGTTGTCGAAGGTGTCGGTGATCACGGCTGTGAATACATGACCGGTGGTATTGCGGTTATTCTGGGCTCAACCGGCCGCAACTTTGCAGCAGGGATGTCTGGTGGGGTTGCTTATGTCTATGATCCTGAAGACAAACTTGCAGGCAACTGCAACATGGAAATGGTAGAACTCTTCAAGCTGGATGAAACCGGCGATGATTCCGCTTTGAAGGAATTGTTGGAAAAACACTTAGTCTTTACTGATTCACAAAAAGCTGAAAAGCTTTTGGAAAATTGGGAAGAAGAAAAACAACATTTTGTTAAGGTATACCCAAGTGAATACCACGAAATGATTCGTGTAACCGAAGAATTAGCGAAAACAGGTTTATCCGGGGATGCCTTAGTTGAAGAAGCCTTTAACAAAGTAGTCGGCGTTCAAACCGTACCTGTTGGAAAGGAGCGTGGCTAAACATGGCAGATCCATTTGGTTTCCTAAAATATGCCCGCAAAGATAATCCCTACCGCCCAGTCGAAGAACGAGTGCAAGACTGGAATGAATTACAAGTACCACTAACTGCTGAAGAACGCCAGGAGCAAGCTGCTCGTTGTATGAGCTGCGGTATTCCTTTCTGTCATACGGGTATTTTTTACGGCGGCAAACGAGCTGTGTCCGGCTGTCCCAACGATAACTTAATTCCTGAATGGAATGACTTAGTTTATCGCGGCGAGTTTAAGAAGGCCTTTGACCGTTTAGTGAAGACCAACCCGCTGCCAGAGATGACTGGACGGGTTTGTCCCGCTCCTTGTGAAAAAGCCTGTACTGAAGGCTTGAACGGCTCTGGAGTAACCATTCACGACAATGAGCGCTTTATTATTGATAATGCCTTTGAAAATGATTGGGTCAAAGAGACTGGCTTGCCGGTTGAACGAACCAATTTCAAAGTAGCAGTAGTGGGTTCAGGCCCTGCTGGTTTGTCCGCCGCTTGGCGCTTAAACCAATTAGGTCATAACGTAACGGTTTATGAACGCAGTGATCGTGCTGGTGGATTGTTAATGTACGGCATTCCGAATATGAAACTAGACAAAGATGTCGTTGAACGTCGTATCAAGGTGATGGAAGAAGTAGGCATTCAATTTATCTTGAGTACCGAAATCGGTGTGGATATCACTGGTGAAGAATTACAAAGTCAATACGACCGTGTACTTGTCACAAGTGGTGCCAGCGTGCCGCGGGACTTGAAAGTACCTGGTCGTGAATTACACGGAGTTCAATTTGCAGTTGATTATCTAACTGAATGTACGAAAGATGTACTGAAGCATGGCAAAGAAGCAACCAGCAAGAAATTAGCAGGCAAACATGTCGTTGTAATCGGCGGCGGAGATACTGGTAATGATTGTATCGGTTCAGCTATTCGCCAAGGAGCCGCATCAGTGAAACAGTTGGAAATTACACCGCAATTGCCGCCGTCTCGTACAGCTGCAAATCCTTGGCCGGAATACCCGATGATTAACCGGACAGGTTATGGCCAAGAAGAAGGGCTGGCTGCCAATGAAGATCAGCTAACTTACTATAGTACTTCAACCACTTCCTTCATCGGAGCTGAACGGGGGCAAGTTATTGCAATTGAAACAACTCAAGTCGATGGAAGCTTCCAGCCGGTAGCTGGAACAGAAATGGTGCTAAAAGCTGATTTAGTATTGTTAGCAATGGGCTTTACCGGGGCCGAACAGCGTTTGTTGGATGGTTTTGATGTTCATGAGATTTATGATGATTACACCACTGACAATGAACATGTTTTTGTAGCGGGTGATGCCAGACGGGGACCAAGCTTAGTTATTTGGGCGATTCGTGAAGGCCGCAAAGCTGCCGAAACAGTCGATCAAATGTTACGAGCATTAGTTTATCAATAAAAACAAAAAAATTCTGTTGCGGGAGAACCTGCAACAGAATTTTTATTCTTTATACGCCAGAAATTGGGAACGAAACATCATCTGCTTCGTCGTATAGCGTTGTTGGAACACCATTTTCTGTATGAATGATTAAATGATAGCCGAATTGATCTTGAATCGTTAGTTTATTTTTCGTTAGCTCAACCAAATGATAAGCAATTTCTTTTCCATCAATGTTCATGGATAAGTCTGGATAAATGGTCAGCACGTGATGCTTAGCTTCTTTAGGATGAAAAAACGACCACGAGCCGACATAAAGCAAGCTGGGATCTTCAGACACAGCCTCCTCTTTGCGCAGGAACAAACCTAACGCGCCAGCCACAACAGAAGCACCTAGAAAAACATGCCATTTTCTTTTCATCAAAAAGCTCCTTCCCAATAATCTTCCATTTTACTATATAATAAAGAGTGCCTGGTGACTATCGGGCTTAAGGAGTATTTAATAATTTTAAAGGAATTTGATAAAGATGGAGTATTCGAATATTCAATTGGCGTATTTTATTGAGCGCCCTAATCGTTTTATTGCTCATTGTCGTTTGGTAGAGACTGGGAAAACAGTGGTTGTCCATGTGAAAAATACTGGCAGAGGCAAGGAAGTGCTGCTGCCGGAAGCTTTGGTCGCCTTAGATTATGTACCTTCTCCTAAAAGAAAAACCGATTACGATTTGATTGCAGTGAAAAAGGGTGATAGGTGGATCAATATTGATTCCCAAATCCCCAACGACTTAGCAGCTGAGGGGTTGCTGCAGAAAAAGATTGTCCTCCCTAAATTGATGGGAGAAATTATTTATCTGAAACGGGAATATCGTTATGGAAAGTCGAAATTTGATATGTATTTTGAAACGGATCAAGGAGAAAAGGGTTTTGTTGAGGTAAAAGGATTAACGCTGGAAAATCAAGGGATCGGAGCCTTTCCAGATGCGCCTACCCTGAGAGGAAAAAAACATGTATTAGAGCTGATCGAGGCAACTGCTGCTGGCTATCACAGCTATTTGTTGTTTATTGTGCAATTTTCCAAGATCAAAGTGGCGACGATTCATCA
The DNA here is from genome assembly GCF_017377575.1 of Candidatus Enterococcus moelleringii. Taxonomy (GTDB): domain Bacteria; phylum Bacillota; class Bacilli; order Lactobacillales; family Enterococcaceae; genus Enterococcus_A; species Enterococcus_A moelleringii. Next base: position 48,450 of record NZ_JAFREM010000031.1, on the reverse strand, counting down.
GGCGATGCAGCCAGAATTTTTTCAGGCAGTTGCACAAGCCAAGCAAGACGGCGTGACGATTTTAGCGTATAATTGTGAAGTAGATGAATCAACGATTGAGTTGCTGGGGGAAGTACCTTTTGATTTAACGCAACCGTTTATCGATCCTAATCTTTGAAAGGTGGAATAAGAATGATCAATTTAGGAATTATCGGTACAAATTGGATTACCCACCAATTTGTCGAAGCAGCGATAGCGACAGGAAAGTACCAGCTGACAGCGGTCTATTCTAGACGTTTAGAAACCGCTCAAGAATTTGGCGAACGCTATGGAGATGTTGAATATGCGGTGGATCTGTCAACCTTTTTTAATATTGCTCATCTTGATACAATCTATATTGCTTCTCCTAACAGTTTGCATTTTGAACAAGCAAAGGTGGCCATTTTAGCTGGGAAAAATGTAATTGTCGAAAAACCAGCCTTTTCCACACCCAAGGAAATGGATGAAATCATTCAATTGGCTAACGAAAAGCGAGTATTTTTCTTTGAAGCAGCTAGAAACATTCATGAGAAAGCCTTTAAAACGGTGGCTGATTTCTTACCGCTAAAGGATCGTATTTTGGGAGCAGATTTCAGTTTTTCCAAATACTCTTCTCGTTATGACCTGGTTCTAGACGGTGAAGTGCCAAATATCTTTTCTCCGCATTTTTCTGGCGGGGCGCTAGTCGATTTAGGTGTTTATCCTATTTATGCCGCACTAGCTTGGTTTGGAATGCCTAAAGAGAGTCATTATTTCAGCCAGCTGATCTCGACAGGAGTGGATGGCCTAGGCTATGGTATTCTGCGTTATGATGATTTTGATGTGTCGATTCGCACGGGAAAAATTAATGACAGCTTCCAAAAAGCAGAAATTTATTTAGACAACGGAACCTTGGAAATGAATGCCATCAACTCCATTGATGAAGCAGTTTTCCACGATCGCAACCACAAGCGTCGTGAAAAATTACCAGTGCAGCAATTAGAAAATCCGATGATTGAAGAAGCGGAAGTCTTTGCCAAGGTTATGATGAATCCTGAAGACCGTGATTTAGGATTGCTGTATGAAGAATGGGTAGAATTAGCCCGCAACGTAAACCAAGTATTATATGATATGAGAAAAAGCGCAGGCATCGTTTTTGATGCCGATGAGAAATAGAGGAAATTATGGATAACCAACAATTAACACCATTTCTACAAGAAAACTGGCAAGCAGCTGGTTTTACAGACCCATCATTGATTCAGACCGAAGTATTTGAACCTATTACGGCTGGAAAGAATTTAGTCGGAGTTGCACCTACTGGCAGCGGCAAAACCTTAGCTTATCTTTTGCCCTTAATTAATCAACTGCAGCCGAAAGAAGCCAACCAGCTGCTGATTTTGACTTCATCGCAGGAACTGGCGATGCAAGTAGTGGAAGTCGCGCGGACTTGGCTGAAGGGCTCCGAAATCAAGGTAACTTCGCTAATTGGCGGAGCAAACATTAAACGCCAACAGGATGCCTTAAAGAAAAAGCCAGAGGTCATCGTAGGAACGCCAGGTCGAGTAATGGAACTGATGACCAGCAAGAAACTGAAAAGTCATCAATTTAAAACGGTTGTTTTCGATGAAGTCGATCAACTGATTCACGGACAAAATCTGCAGTTGATCCAGCGAATCTTGAAAAGTCTGCCGCAAACGATTCAACGTTTGTATTTTTCAGCTACAGCTGACAAAGTTTTAACCGAAATTCAACAGATCGATGAAGATTTAGTGGTAGTGGATGTCAGCCATGAGGACACTAGTCAAGGTGATGTGGCACATTTTTATCTAGAAACCAGTGAACGAAAGAAAGTAGACAACTTACGACGTTTATTGAACATTCCCGCATTTTGGGGATTATTATTCTTTAATCAGCTAAGCGATCTAGGCGCGGCTGAAGAAAAGCTGCTTTTCCATAAATTGCCTGTGGCTAGTCTAGCGTCCGATCAAAACAAGCAATTAAGAAAACAAGCGATTGAAAAACTGAAAAAGCATCAGCTAGTTGGTTTACTAACCACTGATATTGCTAGTCGTGGATTGGATATTGATGCCATGCCATTTGTGGTTAATGTAGATTTTCCTAAAAGTGAAGAAAGCTATCTGCATCGAGCTGGCCGCGTAGGTCGGATGGGGAATGAAGGGATCGTCATTTCTTTCGTAACGCCGCCGGAATTAGCCGAAGCTAAAAAGACGGCTAAAAAATTAGGTATCACCATAGAGCCTGTGTATATATTCGGTGGTGCCTTAACGACTGAGAAACCAGAAGTTCATCCTGATCCAAAGAGTAAAAAAAAGAAAAGCAAAGGAAAAAAACGTAAATAACTTTTTTTCTCTTGCGCAAGCAGTCCGAAATCGCTAAAATATAGAAGTATGTCCTTGTAGCTCAGTAGGATAGAGCAATCGCCTCCTAAGCGATAGGTCGCTGGTTCGATTCCAGTCAAGGACGTCTTCTTAAAAACAGCCCCTTTAGAGTTTAAGGGGGCTGTTTTTGGGCCAATAGTATAAATCTTTTATAAAAGGGAGTTTTCTGGGGACAGAGGACTCCTTTTTTTTGTATTTTTTTATGAACCCAAAAAGGAGGGGAGTTTTATGAAGGAAAGCGGCAAAAATAGTGTTAGAACAGGAAAAAACTTGCTTCATCACAACTGAATGTTTGATAACGTTTTCAAGTTGTGATGAACTCCTGAGAATTCGGGGAAATCTAATTTAATATAAATAGTGTGAGGTGCAGGTTGATGAAAGAATTGGAAATCCAAATCATTCAAGAAAGTGTACAGCAACATCAGTTGGAGTTAAAAGAGTTTGTTGCCAAGTACGAAGCTTCTGAACAAAGCATTGTAGAGGCTTTAATGCAGATTAATCAGTTGTTAAAAACGAATTTTATTTCGGAAGGAGGGCAAGTAAGTATTTCTGAAGTTGATCGGGATCGCTGCTACCGTTATTTGAAATACAACCAAATAAAAATGTCGGCTTATTATGAAGTAGGCTGTCGTAGGGATTTATTGTTTCTGCATTTAATTTTTAGCGAGCTGGATCTTAATTTACAAGAATTAGCTGATCAACTGATTGTCAGTAAAAATACTGCTTTAGCTGACATTAAGCGCTTGAAGCTGGAGCTGGAGAAAAAAGATATCTATGTTAAGTATTCGCGAAAGAAAGGCTACTATTTATTCGGTTCTGAATTTAATTTACGAAATGAACTCTTGCTGATTATCAAAAAGATTCTTCGCAAACCTTACGGACGTTACTTATTATTGGATACGGGATACATCAAAGAAAATGAACTTTTACTTTTACGAAATCGTCTGATTCATTGTCAAGAACAAGCCCATGTCACGTTTACCGAAGAAAGTATGGAAGAATTGCCGGTTTTGCTGAGTTTGCTGATTCGTCGAGCGCAGCACTTCAAAACCAGCTGGCAGTTTCCATTGGACAATTATGATTTAGACAACACAAAAGAATACCCAATTTACACTCACATTTTTCGCGGCTTTGAAAATTTGAATGAAACGGATTTGCTCCATATGGTGATGCAGATTTTATCAGCTACGTTCGTTCAATCAAACAATGAGGTTTTTAAAAGCAGTGAAGTAAATACGGCCATCGATACCTTTATTACCTTTTTAAAAGAAGATTGTGTGATGCAATTTACGGATACCCAGGAATTAAAAAACAAACTGCTGCTGCATTTGCGGCCGGCAATTTTCCGTTGCTTGTTGAACGTAAATATCCGCAATCCATTAACGGAAAGAATTCACGAAGAATATCCAATACTCTATGACAAAATCAGTGAAGGGGTCTCTCAAATTGAACAAGTCGTGAATTGCCACTTTCCTGATGAAGAGATCGCCTTTATCGCCATGATCGTTATCAGCTCAATGCAAAGCACCCAACACATTGAAGAACAAAAGACCTTCACCGCTATGGTGCTGTGTCGCAGCGGTATGTCAATTTCAAAAATGTTGTTAGAAACATTGAAGCGCTTGTTTCCGGCTATCGAGTTTATCGGGGCTTACGCCATCAATGAAGTTGCTAAAAGCTCTATCAAACCAGATTTTCTGTTTACCACAGTACCGATTCATTCTGAAATTACGACTTTTCTTATTCCGTCCTTTTTAGATAAACAGGCAAAAGAGGAAATCAAGCAAAAAGTGACCTTGGCCATCAATCAAGACGTGAAGAAAAAAACCAAGGAATTGTATCGTTTCTTAGATGATTTGTTTCCTGATCGTAAAAAAGAGGATGCCCTTGAACGAATTGAGCGATTCTATCAAAAAGAACAAGCACTGTTAGAAGTACAGGAACACTTTTTTCAGTTGAAACCAGAGAAATTTTCTTTTTCTCAGGCAACGACATGGGAAGAAGTATTCAAACAAGCGTTTGATTTATTAAAAGCTAGAGGCAGTGTCACCCAGGAATATATCAATGTCGTTTATGACATTTTCAAAGAGGATTATCCCTTCATGATGATTGCCAAGGATACTTATCTGCCCCATGCAAAGCCAGAATTCGGTGTTCTCCAACCGGATTATCAAGTGGTTTTACTTCAAGATCCAGTCATGCTGCCGAATCAAGAGCCGATGAAAATGATCATCACGTTAGCACCATCGAGGGAGAATCAGCACGTTGAATGGCTGTTACGGCTCAATCATATTTTGTTAGCCAGTGAAACACTGCAGCAAATCAAAGAAATTTCCTCCAGTGAACAGCTGTATCGGTTCATGGAAAATTCTTTTGAAAATAATGATTATTTTAAAGAGGTGAGTAAATGTTAGGTATGGAATTGTTTGATGAAGCACTAGTATTTTTGGAACCGGATATCACCTGTAAGGAAGATCTGTTTCGCTGGTTTGCTGCCCACATGGAAGAACAAGGCTATGTGAAAGGCTCCTATTATGAAAACATCACACAACGTGAGCAGAATTTCCCGACTGGATTGCAAACTTCTACGGTAGGAGTGGCGATCCCGCATACTGATCCGGAAAACTTGGTTCAGCCTTTTATTGCAGTTGTTCGGCCAAAACAGTGCATTGAATTTGACCCTATGGGAATTGAGGAAGGTTCGATTCAAGCGAAACTGATTTTTATGCTGGGAGTTTTAAAGGACGGGCAACAGGTCATTGCATTGCAAAACTTGATGGGATTGTTGTGCAACGAGCAAGCAGTCGAAGGGCTTTTAGAAGCTTCAGATGCAAAGAAGATTATTGGAATTATCGAAAAAAACTTTGGAACAATTGAAATTTAACTATAGAAAGCAGGAATGGAAAATGAAAAAAATTATTGTAGCATGCGGCAGCGGGGTAGCAACTTCTCAGACAGTAGCCAGCAAAGTGAGTCGTTTATTGAAGGATCGAAAAGTTGATGCTTATGTGGAGGCAGTTGATTTGAAATCAGTAGATCGTTACATGGACTCCAGTGTAGCATACATTACCATTACTAAAACAACTAAGGAGTATCCAATTCCAGTAATTAACGGGATTGCCTTTTTAACGGGAATGGGACAAGAAGCGGAGCTGCAAAAACTAATTGACATTGTCAATAGTTAGAAGGAGGAACTAAGATGGAAATTTTACGTTCAGTAGTTGATTACTTATTAAGTTTGGGTGCCGCGATTTTTGTACCAATTATCATTATTATTGCTGGTTTAATTGTAGGAATGAAGATCAAGGATGCCGTAAGTGCCGGGATTACTTTAGGGGTGGCCTTCACCGGAATGACCATGTTGATCGGCTTTATGACTGGGGCGATTAGTCCAGCAGCCGAAGCTATGCTGGAAACCACTGGGATTTCTTTACCAATTGTAGACGGTGGATGGACAACCATGTCGACGATTTCGTGGTCATGGCCCTATGCCTTCTTAATGTTTCCTTTGATGATCGGCATTAATGTCTTGATGCTGGTAATCAACAAAACCAATACCTTCAATGCCGATCTATGGAACGTTTGGGGCAAAATTTTTACCGCAGTTGCCGTAGTGGGTATTACTGGCAGCGTACCATTGGCTTTCGTGGTAGCTGCAGTGCAAATTGTTTTCGAATTGAAATGTGCGGATGCCCATCAACACCGAATCGAAAAGCTTTCGGGTATTCCTGGGGTAACCTGTACCCATAAAATGGTCTTTTTAGCGGCTATTTTCTATCCGATTGATAAATTGCTGCGTAAGATTCCTGCTTTAGATCGAGAGTTTGATGCTGAATCACTAAAAGATAAAGTAGGTATTTTTGCTGAAAACCATGTATTAGGATTTATTTTAGGGATTGTCTTTGGTGTCTTAGCTCGTTATTCGGTAGCGGAAACTTTGACCTTGGCTATTCAAGCTGCAACTGCCCTGACGCTATTCCCGGTTATCACTAAATATTTCATGCAGGCATTGTCACCAATTTCAGAAGCCGTTTCTGACTTTATGAACAAAAAATTCGAAGGGCGTACTTTGCTGGTTGGTTTAGATTGGCCATTTATGGGCGGATCAAATGAAATTTGGTTAGCCGTCATTTACTCAGTGCCAATTACTTTGCTGTTCTCGATGTTTTTACCAGGAAATGAGATTTTGCCATTTGCCGGAATCATTAATATTGCTCTAGCTGTACCTGCCTTCCTAGTAACCGGCGGCAACTTATTACGGATGATTATTTTATGTACAATCGGTTCGCCAATCTTCTTATGGGTAGGCACAGCCTTTGCACCATTTATGACTGACTTAGCTAATCAAACAGGTGCAGTAGAATTGGCAGCTGGTCAAATGATTTCTAACAGCTCCATTGACGGTCCAGTTTTCACTTACGCCTTTTCTCATGTGTTTGCTTTCTTAGAAGGCAACTTTATTCCAGCAATTATTTTAGTAGTCTGGATCGGTTGCTTTGTCTTCTATTATAAAGATTTACGTCGGGAAGAAAAAGCAGCTAATGAAGCATGTGATGTGTCTGGTTCAGAAGAAATCGCTTAGGAAATCGAGGACAAGTTATGATTTATACTATCACTTTAAATCCAGCGATTGATCGTTTGGTTTTTCTAGAAGAACCGTTAGCGAAAAGAAAAAATAATCGTGCTCGGGAAATTCGCTATGATATTGGCGGTAAAGGTACCCACGGCTCCTATGCCATGTCCAAATTGAAGGTTGCCAACTTGGCCTTAGGGTTTGCTGGGGAGCAGAACTTCGCAAAGTTTACTCAGATTTTGGCGGAGAAAGCTATTTCTCATCAATTCCTAGCGGTTCCCGATTGTGCAACACGGGAATCCATCATCCTGATTGATCCTGATAATTTAGGATCTGCGATGGTGACGGAACCCAGTCTAAAGGTATCTGTTAAAGAAAAACAAAGCTTGCTGACTTTTCTTGCTGAGCATTTGAAGCCAGAAGATATGGTGCTGGTAGCCGGTTCTCAACCGGAAGGGTTTGAACTGGCTGACTTGAAAGAATTGCTGACAGTCATCCAGAAAGCGGGAAGTTTTTTAGCCTGCGACTTATCGGATGAAGCTTTACAATTGGCAGTCGAGCTGGCGGTAGACTTTATAAAACCCAACGAGTTTGAGATTGAAGCTTTAATTGACGGTCAACAAACAATCGAAGAAAAGCTAGCAGACTTAGCTGAGAAAATCACTTGTATTGTTGCCTCCCGGGGCAGCAAGGGTTGCCTATGCTACTACGGAGGAAATCAGTACAAAGTGACTGCCCCAAAAGTTTCAGAAATAAATGATACTGGGGCAGGGGACTGCTTTGTAGGTTCGTTCTTAGCAACATTCTATCAAACGCAAGACATTGAGGCTTCATTAAAAATGGCAAGCGCTTGTGCTGCCAGCAAGGTTCAACACGAAGACAGTTCATTTTTTGATGTAACAGAAGCGAATCAACTGATTCATTCTGTAGAAATTCAAATCGAGGAGGAAAATTATGCTATATCCAATAGAAAGAGCTCACCTAGCTAAGATTGTTAAAAATATTTATGACCGCTATGGAACAAACGCGGCGGGAGGAAATATCAGTGTTCGCTTAAACGACGAACATATCATTATGACACCGACATTAATGTCGCAAAATCATTTGTGTGATTTATCTCCTTATCAGATTCTAGTAGTAGATATGGATGAGAATATTGTTGAAGGAGATGGGCGCTTAACCCGAGAAATCAACATGCATATGGCTTGCTATCGTGAAAACCGCAAGATCGGCTGCGTGCTGCACGGACACGCTCGGGAATCGATGGTCTTTGCTTGTCAGGGAATGGACATGCCTAATTTGACAGAAGCGACTCAAAAATTTGGCGAAATCCCATGCCTGCCGTTTGCGCCTGCCTGTTCGCCAGAGCTAGCCGAAATTGTTAAAAATCATGTGGCTAGTTTAGGAGATGACGTCCTTTCTAAAGTTATGCTGTTAAACAAGCATGGTGTTTTGGTCTTAGAAGAAAATCTGAACAAAGCCAACGATATGCTTGAACGCCTAGAGTATAATGCCTATATTGCGTATAAAGCGATGATTTATGACAAATTGGGAATCAGCGACACGGAAAACAAAGAGTACGCTTATAATTTAGAAGAATAAAAAAGAGGTTGATCTTTCTATAAGCTCAGAAAGATCAACCTTATTTTATTGCGCCCAGTCGCCGTCTCTAAAAACCGGAACACGGCTGCCGTCCTCACGGATACCCTCAATCGACATTCTATTCGATCCAACCATGAAATCAACATGGGTTTGACTGTTGTTCAAACCAGTTTCAGCTAATTCTTCTTCAGTCATTTCAGTTCCACCTTCAACACTAAATGGGTAAGCAGCACCTAAAGCTAAGTGATTTGAAGCATTTTCGTCAAACAAGGTATTGTAAAAAGTGATACCTGATTGTGAAATAGGTGAAGGATCTGGAACAAGCGCAACTTCTCCCAGGTGTTTAGCCCCTTCATCGGTGTCTAACAGTGAGGCCAGAACATCTTGACCTTCTTTTGCTGAGAAATCAACGACTTTTCCGTCTTTAAAGGTGAATTTCATATCTATCAAAGTTGTGCCGGCATAGCTTAATGGTTTTGTACTGGTAATATAGCCATCCACACGATTACGATCGGGAGCTGTGAAAACCTCTTCGGTCGGCATATTAGCCATAAATTCATTGCCGTCAGCTGCGAAGCTTCCAGCGCCTTCCCAAATATGTTTCTTTGGTAAACCAATTATTAAATCGGTTCCTGGTGCTGTGTAATGCAGGGCAGTGAACTGTTCTTTGTTCAGTTTTTCTGCTTGAGCTCGCATGTTCTGATCATGCTCCTGCCAAGCTTTTACTGGATCATCATTGTAAATCCGAGTTGTTTTGAATATTTCATCCCAGAGCGCGTCTACTTGGTTTTCAGTTGAGTCTAATTCAGGGAAAACTTTCTTCGCCCAAGCAGGACTTGCGGCCGCGACAACTGTCCAACGCAGCTTATTCGATTGTGTGGCCTGCATAACGGCTTTTAGCGCTTTTCCCCGGGCTTGTTGGTAAGTAGCTACCCGATCAGTAGCGACGCCTAGTAAGGCATCTGGATCAGAAGAGACAATACTAATCCGGCTTACCCGTTTTTCGGCAAAAGTATCAGCTTCAGCTTTTTTATATTCAGGAACAGTAGAAATGTGTTCTTCGTCAGCATGCATTAGAAATTCCCGTTGTATTAAATCGTCATTCCATTGAACAAGTACTTGAGCAGCTCCTAGTTTATAAGCATGGGTTGTAACCAAACGAGCCAGAGGTGCTTGATCGACACTAGCGTAAACAACGACTGTATCTCCCTTTTGCGTATTGATCCCCACTTCTGTAATCAATCGGGCATATTTGTCTAGGTTATCTAAGAAATTTGGTAATACCATATCTATTCCTCCGTTTCTGTACTGTATTTATCATAGCATTTCTTGTTCGTACAAAAAAGGAATCTTCCTCAATGAAAGATTCCTTCAATAATTATTCAACTGCTTCAGCTAATTTTTTAGCGAATACTTCTAAGTTTTCGATATCTTCCTCTTCGGCAGCCATTTCAACTTTTACATTTTCCGCACCTTTAGTGGCACCTGTTTTGGCAAATGCAGCATCGAAATCGTCCACTGATTTGCAGTACATTTCGTAGAAGGTATCACCAGAACCGCAAACACCATAGACTTTGCCGGATAAATCCAGTTCCTGTAATTCTTCATAAAGATCGACGATTTCATCAGGCAGGTCGCCTTCGCCGTAAGTGTAAGTTGCTACGACACAGATATCGGCATCTTGAAAATCTTCCGCATCCACCTGGGTACACTCATCTACCTCTACTTCAATATTTAAATTTTCAAGGGCTTCCGCTACGATGTCGGCGATTTCCTCAGTATTTCCAGTCATACTTGCGTATACAATTTTTGCTAATGTCAAAAAGAATTCCTCCTTGGAACTATATTTAGGCAGATTATACCAAAAGTCTAAGCAAAAAGGAATGTTTCTTTAAGAGAATCGTTAAGCATTTGTTCGCTTTATAGGGTTATGTTAAAATAGGAAGGATGAAAAAGGAGACGAGAACATGATTACATTAAAATCACCAAGAGAAATTGAAATGATGAACGAATCCGGCGAATTGTTAGCTGACGTACATCGTCATTTACGCGCATTTATTAAACCAGGTATTACAAGCTGGGATATTGAAGTTTTTGTTCGCAAGTTTATTGAAAGCCACGGTGGAATAGCCGCTCAAATCGGCTTTGAAGGCTACAAATATGCTACTTGTATTAGTATCAACGATGAAATCTGTCATGGATTCCCTCGTAAAAAGCCGTTAAAAAATGGCGACTTAATCAAAGTTGACATGTGTGTGGAATACAAGGGTGCTATGTCAGACTCTTGCTGGGCATACGTTGTAGGAGAAGCTTCTCCTGAAATTCAACGCTTAATGGATGTCACGAAAAAAGCTTTATACTTAGGGATTGAACAAGCCCAAGTAGGCAATCGGATTGGCGATATCGGCCATGCAATTCAAACTTATGCTGAAGGCGAAGGATTTTCAGTCGTACGCGATTTTGTTGGGCACGGCATTGGACCTACGATTCACGAAGAACCTGCTATTCCTCACTACGGTGAAGCTGGCAAAGGCCTTCGCTTAAGAGAAGGCATGGTTATTACGATTGAACCGATGATTAATACCGGTGATTGGCAAATGAAAATGGACTCCAACGGTTGGACTGCCTATACTTGTGATGGCGGCTGGAGCTGTCAATATGAGCACACTTTGGCAATTACCAAAGAAGGTCCTAAGTTGTTAACCTCTCAAGGGGAAGAAGGCACATACTAGAAAAGGAAACACTATGCTGGAGAAACTAAAAAGCAATGAAAAATTGATGCGTTTGATTGAAACTGTACAGACCCACGTGCAAGAAACTGAAATAGGCGACCGTTCCGTTGTAGTCGCCTATTATTTATTGCTGTCATTTTTTCCATTGTTGATTGTTATTGGGAACTTGCTCCCATACTTGAGTATTACACCGGAAACCGTTCTACCTTACGTGCGGGAAATTATTCCTGCTGAAATTTATGAATTTCTTAAACCAGCAATCGAAGGACTGCTTTCCAATAATTCAGGCGGTCTATTGTCTATCTCGGTTTTTGCGGCTATCTGGTCTTCCAGTAAAGGCGTAAACGCTTTGCAAACGGCGTTGAACCGAGCATATGGAGTAGATGACCGCGGGAATTTTGTTATCAGCCGGATTGTTTCGGTGGGAATGGTGGGTCTGCTTCTAATGGCGGTTATAGCGATTGCGCTGTTTTTCAGTGTTGGTCAGATAATAATGGATGGATTACAACCTTTATTGGGGTTCTCGACTGCATACATTGAGACCTTTACTCGCTTACGTTGGCCAATTACTTTATTAGGGTTGCTGATTATTTTGAGTGCAATTTACATCTTGATACCTAATGCCAAAGTTCGACTGAGATATACTCTTCCAGGAACTATTTTTGCAACACTGGGCTGGATGGTTTTAGCCCAAGGCTTTGGCTTGTATGCACGAACGTTTGCTCGCAGTATTTCTGGTTATCAAATCATCGGAAGTTTTATTGTTTTAATGCTTTGGTTGAATTTTGCAGCTACCATTGTCATTTTCGGTGGTATCATAAATGTAACTTTGGAGGAAATTCGTACCGGTCGTGAAGTACGCCAAGGAAACAGTAGAGTAAACAAGCTTTTAAAATTTTTCAAAGAAAAGTCATCAAAAAGTGACAAATCAGACCAATAACTCCTATAACCTTGCCTTAGATGGTTGTAAAGCAGGGGGAATTCGCTATAATATTTTTTGAGAAAAGGTGGGTGGCAAAATGATAGTCTCGTTTGGACTAATTATCAAGTATTTCCTTACATTTTTAATGGCGCTGATCCTAACGCCGATATTTAAAATTATTTCTGTTCAAACAGGAATGGTTGATAAACCAAATGCACGACGAATCAATGAGGTGACTATGCCTAGTGCAGGCGGTCTGCCGATTTTCATTACCTTTGCCATTTCAACACTCTTTTTCTTTAGGCACGTAATTCCACATACATATCTGCTGCCAATTTTATTAGGCGGAACCGTGATTGTTATTACGGGCATACTAGATGACAAATTTGAATTAAGTCCGAAGCAAAAAAGCTTGGGCATTTTAATTGCGGCACTAATTATTTATTTTAGATCAGATATCCAATTTAATTTTTTAACTATTCCTATATTAGGCCACGTGGAGCTAGGCTGGTTTAGCTTACCAGCTACGGTCTTTTGGATTTTTGGTATTACCAATGCAGTGAATTTGATTGACGGCTTGGACGGTTTGGCTTCCGGCGTTTCAATTATCGGCTTGACGACAATCGGTGTAATCGGCTATTTCTTCTTGCACGCGTCAACGACCTATATTTCACTAACTATTTTTTGTCTGGTTGCCAGCATTATGGGCTTTTTCCCTTACAATTTCAATCCTGCTAAAATATATCTAGGGGATACAGGCGCTTTGTTTTTAGGATTTATGATTGCTGTTTTATCCTTAGAAGGGTTAAAAAACGTGACTTTTATTACATTAATTACCCCTTTAATTATTTTAGGAGTTCCAGTAACAGACACGTTTTTTGCAATGATACGCCGACGTGCCAAGAAAATACCTATCTCAGAGGCCGACAAGCAGCATTTGCACCATCGATTAATGGATTTAGGCTTTGGCCATCGCGGCGCGGTATTAACGATCTATGCGATTGCAGTGCTCTTTTCTTTTACAGCCTTGTTAATCAACTACACCAGCAAAATCGGCACGATTGTTCTGATCATAGCCATGGGCTTTGCGATTACTTTCTTATTAGAGCTGATTGGATTAATCAGCGAAAAATACAGTTTTATCACGAAAACCTTCCGCCTTTTTGGAAACAAAGAATACCGTTCGCAAGTCCTTAAGAAATACTTTAAGAAATGAGCCAGCCATTGATGAATACACCTACAGAGATTGTCACTATTAGTATCGTTACCCATAATAGTGACAAAATTTTTTTAAGTTTGGATACGTTGATTGATAAGCTTGGGGATAACCCCGCTGTCAAAATAATAATTTTTGATAATCATTCGGAGGCTGGATACCAGCAAAAATTGTTGGGTTACCAGCGTTTTCCGTTTATTCAAGTGACTCTTCATGAAGAAAATAAAGGGTTCGGTTTCGGACATAATTATAATCTATTATCTAAACCTTCTGATTTTGCAATTATTTTTAATCCAGACATTATTTTAGAACAAGATGTTCTAAACGGATTAGTTTCTTTGTTGAAGCAGCACTCGGAGGCAGCATTGCTGGCTCCGAAAATTTTGAACGAAGACGGGACTACACAGCACTTAGTTCGTCAAAAGCTGGATGTTTTTGACTACATGCTGCGCTTTGTTCCTTTTCATTTTGTCAAAAAAATGTTTGACAAACGTTTAGCCAGGTTTGAATGCCGGGAGTTGCCGGATGATCGGGACAGCTATGTGCGGATGATTTCAGGCAGCTTCATGGTGGTGGATGTTGAGAAGTTTGCCGCTGTAGAAGGTTTCGACGAGCGCTATTTTATGTATTTTGAAGACAACGATCTTTGTAGAAAGATGGAAGCTGCCGGATACAAAGTGTTATACACACCAAGATTTCAAGTTGTTCATTTATATGAACGGGGAGCGGTGAAAAGCCGCAAGCTGTTTTTCGTCTTTTTGCAATCAATGAGAAAGTATTTCAACAAATGGGGTTGGCAATTCTTCTAGGGAGGATCACATGCACAATAATCAAGGGCTATCTGTTTCTGTTTGTATGGCCACATATAATGGGAGAGCGTTTATTGAAGCACAGCTAGACAGCATTCTGCCGCAATTAACTGAACAAGACGAACTAGTCGTTTCTGATAACTCTTCAACCGATGGTACTTGGGAATTGTTGAAAGCCTATCAAGAAAATGACCACCGAATCCGACTTTTCAAAAACGAACGCCCCGGTGTAATTGGTAATTTTGAATATGCCATATCTAAAGGTCAAAATGATCTTATTTTTCTAAGTGATCAAGACGATGTGTGGCAGCCGAATAAAGTAAGTGTCATGAAAAAGTACTTTCAAGGGCATCCAAATATCACCGTGATTGTTTCAGATTTAATAATCGTTGACAATGATTTTCAAACGCTGATTCCTTCTTATCAGGCATTGCGTCATACTAAGCCAGGTTTCTGGCACAATTTGCTTCGCAGTAGCTATATCGGTGCAGGAATGGCTTTTCGTAAAGAACTCAAGGACTTGATTTTACCAATCCCAAGCGACGTTCCAATGCATGACATGTGGATCGGATTATTAGCTGATCACACGAAAGGTGTAGTGTTTATTCCAGACCAACTAGTTTATTACCGTAGGCATGGTTTAAACACAACTGAGATAAAAACATCTGCCTCAAAGGTACAACAATTTCAATGGCGCTGGAAAGCATGGCGTTTAGTTAGGAAAAGACTGACTGAAAATAAAAAAAATACGTAAAGTACTTTCTCCATTAGTAACACATCATGTATAATGAGACACGTATGTATAGAAAAAGTTAGGAGCGTAAACATGAAAGGAATTATTTTAGCAGGCGGCAGCGGTACGCGCTTGTATCCATTAACCAAAGCAACTTCGAAACAATTAATGCCTGTCTATGACAAACCAATGATTTATTACCCAATGTCTACTTTAATGTTGGCTGGTATTAAGGAAATTTTAATTATTTCGACACCAGAGGATACACCACGATTTGAAAGCTTATTCGGTAACGGACAAGAACTAGGTATTCACATCGAATACGCTGTTCAAGAAAGCCCAGATGGATTAGCGCAAGCCTTCATTATTGGCGAGGAATTTATTGGTGATGATAGTGTTTGCTTAGTTCTAGGCGACAATATTTATTACGGTGACGGATTATCTCGTATGTTGCAGCGCACCGCAGCTAAAAAAGAAGGTGCTACAGTATTCGGCTATCACGTAAACGATCCCGAACGGTTCGGTGTCGTTGAGTTTGACGACAATATGCAAGCTGTTTCCATTGAAGAAAAACCGGAACAACCTAAGTCAAACTATGCTGTTACTGGCCTATATTTCTACGATAACGATGTTGTGGAAATTGCTAAAAATATTAAACCTTCAGATCGTGGCGAATTAGAAATCACCGATGTGAATAAAGAATACTTGAATCGCAACAAGCTTTCGGTTGAAGTAATGAGTCGGGGATTTGCCTGGTTAGATACGGGAACCCATGAGTCATTATTAGAAGCTTCTACCTTTATTTCGACGATCGAGAAGCGTCAGAATCTAAAAGTAGCCTGCTTAGAGGAAATTGCATTCCGTATGGGTTACATCACTAAAGAACAGCTAGTTGAATTAGCTCAACCATTGAAGAAAAATCAATATGGACAATACTTATTACGTTTAGCAAAAGAGGAAATATAATGGGAAAATTAGTCGTAACTGAAACCAAATTAACCGATGTAAAAATTTTGGAGCCGGCTGTATTTGGCGACCATCGCGGTTTTTTCACTGAAAGCTATTCTGAAAAAGATTTTAAAGAAGCCGGAATTGAAGCTGATTTTATCCAAGACAACCATTCTTTATCTAGTCAACCGGGTGTTTTGAGAGGTCTGCATTTCCAAAAAGGAAAATCAGCGCAGACAAAACTTATTCGCGTGGTTACTGGAGCTGTATTAGATGTAATTGTTGACATACGCAAAGGTAGTCCAACTTATGGTCAATGGGAAGGTTATATCTTGTCTGAACACAACCATCGTCAACTATTGGTACCAAAAGGATATGCCCATGGCTTTATGACTTTAACACCAGACGTTAACTTCTTATACAAATGCGATAACTATTATGATGCAGCAGCTGACGGCGGCATTGCCTTCAACGATCCTGACTTAAACATCCAATGGCCAATGGCGATGGATAAAGCTATTACTTCAGAGAAGGATCAAAAGCATCCGACATTAAAAGAATTCGAAGCAGAAAATCCGTTCGTTTACGGTGAAATTTAAGGAGACAAAGCATGAAAAAGATAATCGTTACTGGTGGAGCCGGCTTCATCGGTTCTAACTTCGTTCATTACGTGGTAAATCATCATCCGGAGGTTCACGTTACTGTTCTTGATAAATTGACCTACGCGGGTAATGAAGCTAATTTGGCCGGCTTGCCAGAAGAGCAAGTGAAATTGGTAGTTGGCGATATCGCTGATGCTGAATTAGTTGAGCAGCTAGTAAAAGAAACGGATGCTGTAGTACATTATGCAGCTGAATCTCACAATGATAATTCATTAAAAGATCCATTCCCATTTGTGCAAACTAACATTATTGGGACTTACACGTTAATCGAAGCATGCCGCAAACACAATGTACGCTATCATCATGTTTCGACTGATGAAGTATATGGAGATCTGCCACTACGAGAAGATCTTCCAGGGCACGGTGAAGGTGAAGGCGAGAAGTTCACGGACCAAACACCTTACAATCCTTCAAGTCCGTATTCATCAACTAAAGCAGGATCTGATTTATTAGTAAAAGCTTGGGTTCGTTCGTTTAATTTGCAAGCGACAATTTCTAATTGTTCTAATAACTATGGTCCTTACCAACATATTGAAAAATTCATACCGCGTCAAATTACTAACGTATTGAGCGGTATTCGCCCTAAATTATATGGCGATGGCAAAAATGTCCGCGATTGGATCCATACTAACGATCATTCTTCAGCGGTTTGGACAATTCTTACTAAAGGCAAGATTGGTGAAACTTACCTAATTGGTGCTGATGGCGAAGAAAACAACAAATCAGTCATGGAATTAATTCTAGAGTTGATGGGTCAATCTAAAGATGCTTACGATCACGTAAATGATCGTCCAGGTCATGACTTGCGTTACGCAATTGATTCTACCAAACTGCGGGAAGAACTAGGTTGGACACCTGAGTTTACCAATTTTCGTGATGGATTAGCAGATACGATTCGCTGGTATGAAGAAAACCGTAATTGGTGGGAAGCTGAAAAACAAGCTGTTGAAGCCAATTACGCGAAAAACGGTCAATAATTCAACTGGCAGGGAGACCTGCCTTTTTTTGAGAAAAGGAGAGAAACGCGATGATCTTATTAACAGGCGGTAACGGGCAACTAGGAACTGAACTAAGAAAGCTGTTAGACGAAAAAGGCTGGGAATACATTTCAACGGATGCAGATGTTTTAGATATTACAGATGCTGAGAAAACGATGGATTATATCACTGATTTGAAGCCGGAACTGGTTTATCATTGTGCGGCTTATACAGCTGTTGATAAAGCGGAAGACGAAGGCAAAGAATTAGATGAAAAAATTAATGTTGACGGTACCCGCAATGTGGCGAAAGCAGCAAAAGCTGCTGGTTCAAAATTAGTCTATATTAGTACAGACTATGTTTTTGACGGCACACGCAAAGACGGAATGTATCAAGTGGATGATAAAACTAACCCACAAAGCGAATATGGCCGTACTAAACTATTAGGCGAAAAAGCTGTTCAAGAAATCATGGATGATTATTTCATTATTCGTACCTCTTGGGTATTCGGTATCTATGGTCACAATTTCGTTTACACGATGCAGCGTTTAGCAGAAACTCATAAACAGCTGACAGTAGTGAATGATCAATATGGTCGCCCAACTTGGACTAGAACGTTAGCTGAGTTCATGACTTTTGTTGTTGAAAAAGAAGCACCATTTGGCGTTTATCATTTATCGAACGAAAACAGCTGCTCATGGTATGAGTTTGCCAAAGAAATTTTGAAGGATACTGAGGTAGAAGTTTTGCCAGTTACTTCTGAAGAGTACCCGCAAAAAGCCAAACGTCCACAGTATTCGGTGATGGATTTAAGTAAAGCTAAAGACTTAGGCTTCAAAATACCAACTTGGCAAGAAGCTTTAGAACAATTTATTAAATTAGAGAAATAAAGCAGAAGGAGGTACAGGATTTGTTCGATATGGTCATTGTGTTATATCAGGTAAAAGCAGCGGATTCTTTAACGGTGCAAAGCCTGCAGCAGATCCTGGCCTTAGAAGCTTTTCCCGAGTTGCGAAGAATAATTGTGTTTGATAATAGTACTGTTGAAGATGCTCCCGTCTTCACGGATGAGCGATTCTTTTATCACTATGTCCATGGAAACCAAGGCTTGGCAAAAGCCTACAATTTCGTATGGCCTCAAAGTTTGGCTGCTGGATGCCAATGGTTGATTACTTTGGACCAAGACACAGAGTTAACGGTAGACTATTTTAAATCAATTATATCTGCAAGTGAAGTTGCTAATAAAACAGTAGGAATCATCGCTCCCGTTATTCAAGACGGTGTGCAACAAGTTTCACCGGTAAGAAATGACACCTTGCGTCCTTTACATACCTCTCTGCCCAAGGGAGGAGAAGTATATAGTGAAAAAATCATGGTAATAAATTCAGCCGCTATGATCTCACTGAGCTTTTTAGAAAAAATTAACGGTTATAATGAAGATTTCTCTTTGGATTATTTAGATCACTGGCTTTGTTGGAAGGTCTATCAAGAGAAGAGGCAAATAAAAGTGTTAGATGAATCGCTTCATCATCAACTGTCGGTATTGGATTACAAGGACAGGATGAACCTGACGAGGTATCAGCAAATTTTAGCTGCAGAAAGTTTGTTTTACCGTGATTATGAAACAAACTTGTTTGCTGAATATAAAAGACAGTTGTTTTTGAGGAGTGTTAAGCAGATTTTCAAAGGATTTTTCCCCTATGCAGGAAGAACCTTGTCACAGTACAAATCAATTTTGGGGGAAAGAAATGGAAACTAGGTTACAACAGAGAAGTAGAGAAAGAGCTAGAGAAAGAAATACGGGGCCTTTAACGAAGATTGCTGATTTTATCATCCGCTTTCGTTATTTAATAGGACTCATTTTCCTTGTTATAATTGTTTCGCTCAATTTAAATGGAAGTTCAATCGGGGCGTGGGATAATACCGTTTCTCAAAGAGATGACGGAAAAACAACGGATGTCATTTTTGGTCAAAGCCGTGGCATTCGTTCAGATGAATGGATGGTTCAGACTCCTTTCTATTTTTCACAAATAGAAGAGGGTTTTCCGGTATTAAATGAGAATTATGGAATCTCTGGTCAAAATATGATTATTGCCTACAATTCTCCTGTGAAAGATATCACTCAAATTGGAAAACCATTTAACTGGGGCTTTTTTTTCTTGGATAAGGATCGCGCGCTCTCTTTCTATTGGGGGTTTAAGATCATTTTCATGATCCTCCTTGGATTTGAACTTTCGATGATTTTAACTAAGAAGAACAAGTATCTTTCTATGTTAGGCTCATTGATGATAACTTTTTCTCCGGCTGTTCAATGGTGGTTTATGCAGCATGTCGGTGATTTAATCTTCTTTACTTTGGGATTAATGGTAGCATTTTATCATTATTTTGCTAATCACGATAATAAAATTCTGCGAAGTTTAATGATGCTTTTGGTAATTATATGCGGGATTGGTTTTGTGCTAGTTCTGTATCCTGCTCACCAGGTTGTATTAGCCTATTTAATCCTGTTTTGGTTTATTGGTCTGGTGGTTCATTTTCGAAAAGAAATTCGCTGGGACAAACTAGATTTACTTTTAATTGGGGTGGCATTGCTGTTTATAGGCTATGTGTTATTTCACTTCTATCAAGAATCTAAAGGTGCATTAGAGGCAACTATGAATACCTTATATCCCGGACGGCGTGTTTCAACTGGTGGAGGATTGAAATTATGGCAAATGCTGCTCTTTTTGACTAATTGGAAGACACCATTTACGGAGAAGATACCGTTCGCCAACCATGCTGAGGTTGCCGGCTTTTTCAATTTGTATTTGTTAATCATTCCTTTTATAGTAGTCATTCTATTAAAAAAAGAGTTGAGAAAAGAGAACTTTTTAGGAGTAAATCTTTTAGTGTTTTCTCTGTTCTTACTAGCTTTCATGGTTTTTGGGTTACCAGAAAATTTAGCAGAAGCGTCTCTTTTATCTTATGTTCCGACAACTAGAGCAGTCTTTACTTTTGGCTTTGTAGCATCATTATTGACTATCTGGTTCATTGGTTTCATTTTTGAACAAAAAAGATTACCTCGATGGTTGCGTGGGGGGATTGCGATAGTTTCTGGGGCAGCAATTTGCGTCACACTAGCCAATTCTCCAATTATGAAATATTTCAATTTGTTTGACCTTATTGCCACGACGTTAATTGTCGCTCTAATTATTTGGTTTATTTTAGCTAAAAAGAAAAGAATAGCTATAGTGATGTTGTTAGCTTGCACAATTACCAGCGGATTTTTTGTAAATCCTGTGGTGCATGGTACCGGAGCAATTTATGAGAAAAGCTTAGCTAAAGCAATTATGAAACAAGAGAAAGAAGATCCAAATCAATTATGGTTGTCGGAATATCATCTGTACAACTTTTTACCAGCTCTTGGAGTAAAAGCCTATAATACAGTCCGATTTTATCCTGATATGGCAATGTGGGAAGATGTAGACCCAGATAAAACGTTTGAAAAAATATACAATAGGTATGCTCATATTGACGCTTATGTTACGAGGGCTGATACTAATTTCGAGCTAACCAATCCCGATTCATTTTCGGTATATATCAACTTTCTTGCTGTCAAGGAACTAGGCATAAAATATGTTGTCACCCATAGAGATCTAACAGCCTTCAATCCTTACAATTTTGCACATTTTAAATTAGTATACGGACCTGAAAAAGATGATTGGCGAATTTATGAGATGAGTTTCCCAGAAGGCGCAGGGCAAATTGAAACTAACACTTCAAGCGGTGAAACGGGAATAAACGAAACCATTCCTGACCCACCACAAGTCGAAACACCGGCATATCCATACAGTTATTATTAAGAGGAGAAAAAAATGCGAGATAATGATACTAATATTTTAAATACGATAAGCCTTTTTATCCTTTTTACGATGATTTGTGCCTGCTTCTTTCTCTGGACAAGAGGTATTGGAACTCAACCGATGCTTGATTTGTACACGGGGATGGTTAGATATGTAACTTTTGCTGCGATTATTGTTTTGATTCTAAATGTTTACCGTTTAGGAGTGGTTGATTGGATTTGGGTAATAGTAGCAGTTGCAACGGTTCCCTTCTATTCTCAATTTTCGGACTTAAGAGGTGCAGGTTTTTTCCAAAATGTAATACTTGCATTAATCATTGTCGTTGTGCTTGATTTTAAAGTTGTTTATTTTCCAAAATGGACTCGGGCACTGCTAGGTAGTATTATTCTAGTCATATTGCTGATTACCATGTTTCGTATTTTTACTGAGATGCCTGCACCGTCGGACGGGAAGTCTATCTGGGCGCCTACCAATAAACTAAAAGAAATTTGGATTAATACGAATACCATCGGGGCATCAGTTATGTCGGCAACGTTCTTGTCCGCGTGCTTAATTAAATCATTGCGAACGGGTTGGAGTGACTGGGTGGTCTATCCGATTTATTTGATGGGATTAGCAGGAACTTGGGTTGTGCAGTCAAAGGCATCATTTGCGGCAACTGTTTGTTTTGTTCTTTTAGATATCTTCCCAGAAAATATTAAGGAAAAATTAAAACATGTGCTTGGTGGAGCCTATACAGTGTTTTTAACAGCTATTTTCCCGATTTCTTACTTTGTTGCTTTTTCAGATGAAGTCAACATTTTTACTGGAAGAGAAGAGATTTGGCGACTTTTTTATGAGGAACTTTTTGAAAAGAGCCAACAGTTTTTCGTGGGGATGCATCCATTTACTTTCCAAAGAGGTAACGAAATTTTGGGTTATCACAATAGTTACAATTCGCTTTTAGGGCAGTATGGAATTATTGGATTGATTCTTATCATCTTGTTTATCCTTTACAATGTGTGGTCAATTGTCATGAAAAGAGATTTTGAAGTAGCTAGATATAGTTTCTTACTCGCTTTTTTTGGCATCTTACTGCAGTCTACAATGGAAGATACTCTTATAGCAGGATTTTGGATTCCACTGACATTTAGCTTATTGGGACTTGCTCATCAACAGTCTTTAGAAGATGAAGAATATGAATATGATTATTATGAAGAAGATTTTTATCAGGATTACCAAGAATTTGAGAACGTCGACAGCGGATCCTTGCATTCTCGCAGCTCACGTCATAAATAATCTTAAGAATAAGCTTAGATATTCTAAATATCTAAGCTTATTCTTTTAGGCAAACTTGCTTTTAAACTTTGAATTCTGTAGAATAAGACCGTTAATCAACTTAGCAATAGTTGCTTGGTTGAATACTGAATGAATAGAAAAATTAGTGTAATGAAGGGAAATACAATGATTAAAGATTTGATTAGTTTTTTTAAAGAGATCTATAGCAACCGTGTGCTTCTAAAGCAATTTTCAGTCAATGATTTTAAGGCGAGGTATGCCGGATCAGCCTTCGGTATTTTTTGGGCATTTGCCAATCCAATCGTAATGGTACTGACTTACTGGTTTGTTTTCGGAGTAGGGTTCAAGGCTGCAATGACTGATGGGAAATATCCATTTATTGTATTCTTGCTGACTGGTTTGGTTCCATGGCTCTATTTTTCTGAAGTTCTAGGAGCAGCAACTAATGTTTTTCGTGAATACAGCTACTTAGTAAAAAAAGTAGTTTTTAATATTAGAATATTACCTACTGTAAAACTATTGTCAAATCTCTATATGCATGCTTTCTTTATCGTTATTGCTTTCATTGTAGCGATATTTAATCAATCAATGCCTAGTCTGTATACCTTGCAAATTTTCTATTATTTGTTTTGTATGATGATGTTTTTGACTGGACTTACTTGGATCACTTCTTCGATCCAACCGTTTTTCCCAGACATCAATCAATTCATTGGGGTCATTATGCAGGCCTTGATGTGGGGAACACCGGTATTGTGGAGTATTAATCAATTTCAGGCCCATCCAACAATTCAATTTATCTTGAAATTGAATCCGATGTTTTATGTTGTTCAAGGGTATCGTGACGCCTTTTTCAGTGAACAGTGGTTTTGGGAAAAACCTTTGCTGACTATCTATTTTTGGGTGATTACATTAATTTTATTAGTTATCGGCAGTGTGGTATTCAAGCGTCTAAAACCACATTTTTCTGACGTATTATAAGGAGACAGAAGTTATGACAGAAACAGTTATTCAAATAAAGCATTTAACTAAGAAATATGATATGTATCAAAAACCATCTGATCGATTAAAAGAAGCATTGAGTCCTAAAAGAAAAAGTTATCATGAAGTCTTCTATGCATTAAATGATGTGAATGTTGATGTTAAAAAAGGTGAAATGATCGGTTTCATCGGTGAAAATGGTTCAGGAAAATCGACTATTTTAAAAATTATTACCGGTGTATTATCACCGTCTGATGGTGAAATCAATATCAAGGGAAATATTTCTGCTCTACTGGAATTAGGTTCGGGCTTTAACCCTGAATACAGCGGCTATGAAAATATCTTTCTCAATGGGATGGTTTTAGGCTTTTCACGTGAAGAAATGGAATCTAAGGTGGATGACATTATCAATTTTGCCGATATTGGGGATCATTTGTATCAGCCAGTAAAAACTTATTCAAGCGGTATGTTCGTTCGGTTGGCTTTTGCGGTGGCGATTAATGTTGATCCTGACATTTTGATTGTTGATGAGGCCTTGGCAGTTGGGGACCTGGAATTCCAATTGAAATGTATGGAAAAATTCACAGAGTTCCGCAATACTGGTAAAACGGTTCTATTTGTATCTCATGATGTAAACGCCGTTCGCCGCTTCTGTGACCGAGTATATTGGTTAAAAGACGGAGTAGTCCGTGCTGAAGGCGATACAATGGAAATAACTGAGGAGTACGAAAACTTCTTAAAGAAAAAATCGTTAAAAAGTATTGATCGTGATGCTTCCTCATCTGAAGAATTTTCTGCCTATGATATTGTAGAAGTGAAATCTGCTGAATTGGTAGACGGTGATCTGAATCCTTTAGAAATCATAGAACAAGATAGCAAGGTAGTCGTTAAAGTAACTTATAATGTAAAAGATGATTCTATCAAGCATCCAGTACTTGGAGTGGCTATTCGTACGGTGGATAACCAATATGTATGCGGTCTGAATACCTTACTGGATAAAGAGAAAATACCTTGGGTAAAAGGCGAGAACGTCTACTATTTAGAGTACGAGAAAATGGCACTTTTGGGTGGCGAATACTATTTTGATGTTGCAATTTTTGAAGAAAACGCTACGGTTCCGTTGGTTTACAAGACGCGCTACTTAACAATGTTTATTACTGGGAAATATGTAGGTGAAGGTATCGTTGTCCTAGATCACACATGGAAGGAAAGTATATAGCCATGAAGTACGATTTTGATTTATCTCTTGATGAGCACACAAGTGTTGGGAAGATAATCAGTCAAATTAATGAAAATAGTCGTGTGTTAGAATTTGGACCTGGAAACGGCCGAATGACTAATTATTTGATTAATGAAAAAAACTGTGAAGTTTCGATTGTAGAATTCGACACTGTTTTATACGATCATGTAATGAGCTTTGCCCAAAATGGCTTTTTAGGAAATATTGAAGAGTATAAATGGGTCGACTATTTTGCGGGACAAAAGTTTGATTATATCATTTTCGCAGATGTCTTAGAGCACTTGACTGACTCTGAGGAAGCTTTACGTCAGGCTCGACTTTTCTTAGCTAAAGACGGTGAAATACTGATAACTTTCCCTAATATTGCCCACAACTCAGTTCTTATCGATTTGTTTAATAATAAGCTGGATTGGAAACAATATGGTCTACTGGATAGAACCCACAATAGCTTTTATACGCAAAAAGGTTTCTATGATTTATTTAGTCGCTTGGATTTGCACGTAAGGAAAGAAGACTATACGTACGCACAAGTTGGACAAAATGAAATTGAAACTTCATATGACCAACTGCCAGCTGAGGTACGGTATTCTTTTAAAAACCGATCTTTTGGAGAAGTTTATCAGTATTTTTTTGCTTTACGAAAAGAAACGATTGCTGAACCAGAACAGGAAACACCACTTAATTCAAATTACAATAAGCAAATTCAACTAGCTTACTCAATCGACAATTCTTTTGAAATGGAACCATATATTTTCAATAATGATAATGGAGAAAATAAAGTGACTGCACACACTGCTCCTTCCGCAACAGAAAGTCTGCGGATTGTTGTTGGAAAACTGCCTGCTATAGTGAGACTATCCGTTGTCTGCGAAAACAAATTAGTTCCTATTAAAGAGACAAACGCTAACTGGTTCAATGAAGATCTGTTCATGTTTAACCATATCGAGGAAGAGCCTTTTGTGATTATTGACGGCAAAGATATTGCGGGTAAAGATTACACGTTGTCGGTTGATGTTCTCAGCGAAGAACATGGCACGCCTGCTGATTCAGAGTTGTTTTCTGATTTGCAGAAAACAAAAAAAGCACAGTATCTGCTTAGTCGAAAATTAGCTTTTTATGAAACAGTTGATTATCATTTGTCACGGATTTCATACAAAAAAACAGAAGAATATCAAGAAAATGTCCGTGTGAATATAGAGACAGTGGAAAACAACGAAACAGATCAGCAAGTGATTGTTAAAGGCTGGGGCTTTTCTTTAGATGATCAGAAGCAACTAGATTTTATGCTAGCTGAAAATAATAATGACTACCAGGTTACTCGATTGCTGAGACCAGACGTAAATGAAGCATTTGAACTTCTGCCAAATGGGAAGTACGGGTTCATTTTGACAATCGACAAATTACAGATAAAAGATACGTTGAAGATTTTGCTGTTGACATCTGCTAATGAAATTTTTCCGTTGGTTGTCAGTGTCAACAAACAAGCCACTACTCCTTTTGTTAAGAAAGTACGGCGTATTTTAGGTTCAGTTAAACGTGAAGGGGTATCTCAAGCCTATAAAAATTATCGGCATCGAAAATCAATCAGTACGAATTATGAAATGTGGATCGAAAAAGATGAAGCAGCATTTAGTGAGAGTCTAATTGAAAAGACGAAAGAATTAGCTTTTGAACCGAAGATATCCTTGGTCGTACCAGTCTATAATGTTGACGAGAAATGGCTGCGAGCATGTGTCGCATCATTGACGCATCAAATTTACTCGAATTGGGAACTATGTCTAGCAGACGATGCTTCTCCTAAGCCGCATATTAGACCTTTGCTGCAGGAATTGAGTGCTGCTGACGAGCGTATCAAAGTAGTTTTTAGAGAAAAAAACGGACATATTTCTGAAGCTACAAACTCAGCGATTGAAATGGCCACCGGAGAATATATTGGTTTTCTAGATAATGATGATATTTTAGCGAACACGGCTCTTTTAGAAGTAGTGAACGCTCTGAACGAAGATAATACAATCGAATTTATTTATACTGATGAAGACAAACTGTCCATGAGCGGCAAACGATTCGATCCGTTTTTCAAAACAAACTGGAATGAAACGCTGCTGCTAGGACATAACTACATCACTCACTTTGTAGTGGTTAAGCGGTCAATCATTGAAAAAATTGGCGGATTACGAACAGAGTATAATGGAAGCCAAGACTATGACTTTGTTCTTCGGGCAACCGAAGCAGCTGGAAAAATCCATCATATTCCTAGAATATTGTACCATTGGCGGACGATCGAAACTTCTGTAGCGATGGATCCTCAAAGTAAAGAATATGCCTATGTTGCTGGACAAGAAGCCATTGAAGCTGCATTAGAACGCCGCAGTTTATCTGGAAAAGTATCAATGACTAAAAATTACGGAGCTTACAAGGTTGATTTCAATTATCAAAACAATGGTAAAGTATCCATCGTTTATACAAAACCGCTTCGCAATGAACAAGTGCTGCTTAATGTATTAGAAACAACTGAGTGGCAAGATTATGAAATCCTGCTACCTGCAAACAGCGAAGTAGCCTTGAAGGACGAACGCATTCGATATGAAGATACAGATAATTTAAATGAGCTTGTTGAAGCATGCCTGGGAGAATATGTAGTATTTTTGGCACCCGATGTTTCGCCATCTAATAGCAATTGGTTAACTGAAGCGATGAACTTTATTCGCTTGCCTGAGGCCGGACTAGTTTCTGGAAAAGTTATTAGCAGTCAAGATGCTGTTCTGAACTGTGGTGTGTTACTAAAACCAGAAGAAGAAACAATTTATTACGAGCAGCAGGGATTATCTAATAAGACAATTGGTACTTATTTTAGACCTGCGTTGCCAAGAGAAATTTACACGGCTACAGAAGATTGCTTGATTATAGCTAAGAAGGATTTCCAACAGCTTAATGGTTTTGATTTAGCACTTAGTGATCAAATCAGAGGTGTTGACTTAAGCATTCGTGTTTATAGTGAATTGAATCGTAAGCATATATTCGATCCTTACTTTGAAGTCATTTGTGAAGAAACCGCAAGATTTTCGTTGCCAAACGGTAGATTTTCTGAACTTACATCAAAACACTCTGTCGAGACGTTAAATGATCCTTATCTTAACAGTAATCAATTTAGCATAGGAGGATAAGTATGTCTGAAAAGAATATTCTTATCTGTATAGATACAAGTGAATATCTTCCAAGTCAAAAGAAAACAGTTTTAAAAGGATGGGCTTTAGAAGAAAAGAGTAAAGAGGTGCCGGCGATCACCGTTGACTCTGAAAACGTTACTGATTATTTTGTAGCTTTTCAATCTCGTTCGGATGTGGCTGCAGCTCATAAAACCAGTGCAACATTGGAAATGGGTTTTTCTTTAGAAATCGAAGTCAAAGATGCTAATGAAAAAATTCCTGTTTTGTTTTCTGTATCGGGAGAAGAGAAAACTAAATGGATAGATCCAAAAGATAATGTAGGAACCGAGGCTGTGCGCACGAATCAACTCCAATCATTTTACAGAAAAGCTAGAAAAGGTTTGGGTTATTTGAAACGCAATGGTCTAAAGAGCACTTTGCGTCGTGTGAAGTTGGAACAAAATAAACAGAACGATGAAAGTTACCAACAATGGATCATCGAAAATGAACAGTGGGATCAAAGTTTAATTAGCAAAGAGATCAATGACTTCACGTATAAGCCGCTAATTTCTATTTTAATGCCAGTGTATAATGTAGAAGAGAAATGGTTGACTAAATGTATCGAATCAGTTCAAAACCAGTTTTATCCAAATTGGGAGCTCTGTATAGCCGATGACCATTCGACTGATGAGGCCGTTCGTCCATTGCTTGAAAAATTCCAGCAGACCGATAAAAGAATTAAAGTCGTTTATCGTGAAGAAAACGGACATATTTCTCAGGCGACAAATTCAGCTCTAGAGATCGCTGAGGGAGAGTTTGTAGCATTATTGGACAATGATGACGAACTAGCTCCGATTGCTCTGTATGAGGTTGCTAAGTGTCTAAATGTTAACCCTGGGTTGGATCTGCTATACAGCGATGAAGATAAGATTGATATGAGTGGTAAACGATTCGATCCTGCTTTTAAACCTGACTGGTCACCAGATTTGCTTTTAGGGACTAATTACATCTCTCATTTGGGAGTATACCGCCGATCGATTATGAATGAAATTGGTGGTTTTCGTGTTGGATACGAAGGCTCTCAAGATTACGATGTGGTTCTTCGTTTCACTGAAAAGACTACATCTGAGAGGATTGCACATATTCCCCAAGTTTTGTATTACTGGAGAATATTACCGAGCTCTACAGCGGCAGACCAGTCAACGAAAAGCTATGCCTTTGACGCTGGCTTAAAAGCTGTTCAAGATGCGATCGAACGAAGAGGTATCAAAGCTGAAGTAACTCATGCAACTGGAAATGGCCTTTACGATGTCCATTATGAAGTTCTAAAGGAAGAACTGGTCAGTGTAATCATTCCCACTAGAAATGGTTATGATGATTTGAAACGTTGTGTTGACTCTATCGTTGCTAAAACGACTTATCCGAATTACGAAATAATCGTAGCTGATAATGGTAGTGATCAACCAGAAATGCAGGAGCTTTACACGAACTATAAAAAACAGCTAGGTGATCGATTCATTATGGAGTCGATTGATATCCCCTTTAATTATTCTCGTATCAACAATTTGGCTGCTGAAAAAGCCAACGGGAAATACTTGCTGTTTTTGAACAATGATACCGAAGTGATCACGCCAGAGTGGATGACTAAAATGGTTTCCTTCGCTCAATTTGAACGAGTCGGTTGTGTTGGGGCAAAGCTTTACTATCCTAATGAAACTATTCAACATGCAGGAGTCATTCTTGGTATGGGTGGAGCAGCGGGTCATGGGCACCACACGTTTCCACGTGGTGACTTCGGATATTTCGGCAAGCTGGAGATTAATGTCGACTATCTTGCTGTAACGGCTGCTTGTATGATGATACGAGCAAAAGATTTTTCGGAGCTGGGTGGTTTTAATGAAGCGTTAACAGTAGCCTTTAATGATGTTGACTTATGTCTCCGTGAATATGAAAGAGGTCACGATAATGTATGGTTGCACGGTGCTGAGCTATATCATTTCGAATCACAATCAAGAGGATACGAGAACACACCAGAAAAACTAGAGCGTTTCAATATGGAAACTGCTTATATGGAAGAAACTTGGGCTAAGTACATTGAAAATGATCCGTATTACAATCCAAATTTGACAAGAGTTGGTGGGGATTTTTCAGTGAGAATAGACAAGGAAAAAGCAGTCGACTAGGCTGCTTTTTCAGGTTAAGTTTCTTTCAATTTTGTTACTTTTCGAGAGTTTTCTATTTTTTCAGCTATGACTATGGTAAGATGGAAAATGGATTATTCATGAGATTAGGAGTGTAATATATAGATGAATAAAAGTGGTGAGTGGGGAACAACACGTCGATTGTTCATAATTGTGTTGGACGTGTTGGTTTATAATCTATCCATCTATGCAAGCTTTTGGCTTAAGTTTGGTGGTGAGATACCGTTAAGAAATTTTCAGACCTTTGAGAATTCTGCGGTTTTTATTTCAATCTTTTTTATCCTATTAAATATGTTGTTGGGAACATACATATTCTACAACCGTATTAGCAGTGACATCATTTTCGTGACAGTGATTGGACAGATACTAATGTCTTTAGGAATTATGATCATAACCTTTGCTGGTAGATGGTTTGCCTTTCCTAGATCCGTGATTCTTTATTCTTTTTTTGTTGGAGTCGTTTTATTGAGTGTTTACCGGCTTTTTGTCTATAAGCTTTACATGAAATTGGGCTCAGACAAAAAGGTTGTAATTATTGGTCATGAGAAAGATGTAGCACCAGCAGTACAAAACTTTAGTACTCATAAAAACAATAAGCATAAAGTAAGTGCGGTGATAATTGGTAACTGCTATAAGAACTTATCTGAATTAATTGATGAGATCGATATTGTTTACTTAGCTTCGAAGTTGGAAGAAGAAGAAAAAATTAAAATTTACCAGTTGGTTACAAAAAAAGAAAAGAAACTGTTTTTAAATACCACCTTTGAGAATTTGATTACAATCAATGCTAATATCATGAACTTTGAAGATGAAAGTATTATTGAGTCTACAGGTTTTAAAATTCCACCTGAGGATGCATTATTCAAAAGGATATTCGACATAGTGGTATCTCTGATCCTGTTGGTAATTGCTTCACCATTCATGTTGTTAACAGCAGCATTGGTCAAAGTAACATCGCCAGGGCCGGTTATATACAAGCAAGTTAGAATTACAAAAGATCAAAAAGAGTTTCCTATCTATAAGTTTCGTTCGATGTCTGCGACAGCTGAAGCAAAATCCGGACCAGTATTAGCGAAAAGTAACGATGCTCGGGTTACCCCTGTTGGTAAATTCATTCGAGCTGTCCGTTTTGACGAACTGCCGCAATTAGTAAACGTGTTAAAAGGAGACATGTCAATTATAGGACCGCGTCCTGAAAGACCTTACTTTGTGAACCAGTTTAATGAAGAGAATCCATACTACTATTTGAGGCATAATGTTCGTGCCGGTATTACCGGATATGCTCAGGTTTATGGGAAGTATGTGTCGGATTACAATAGTAAGCTGAAGTTTGATTTGTTGTATATAAAGAAGTACTCGTTGATGCTGGACATGAAAATTTTGCTTCAAACGATTAAGATATTGTTTGATAAGGTTTCGTCGCAGGGGGTAGATATAGACGATAGCGTAACTCAATTAACTTCAATTGATTTCCCAATAGAAAAAATCTTATCTTAATAGAGGATGTTCAAAATGGTGTCTCCTAAGTTTAGTATTATTATACCAGTTTATAATGCAGAGAATACGGTTAACAGAACAATAAATTACTTGAAGGATTTATCCTATACAAATTATGAAGTAATCTTGATTGATGACGGTTCTGGTGATTCAACAGGTGAGCGAATTAGACAGCTCATCAATGCAGATAACAGATTTAAATTATACAGAAAAGAAAACGAAGGTCCTGGATCAGCTAGAAATTTTGGAATAGAAAAAGCTTGTGGAGATTATCTATTGTTTTTTGATGTAGATGATTATGCAAAATCAACTATTTTACTGGACTATAGTGAGATTATTGGTAAGTATCCAGACATGGATTTGATAATTAGTTCGTTTACTTTCAGATCTAAAGACAAAGATAGAGTTTTATCAGAAAAGGATTATCTTGTTCCAGATTGCGAGTATTTATCCAATAGCACTTTTTTAAGTGATCTATATGATTTAATGAATAAGCAATTAATGTACGTAGTTTGGAATAAATGCTATAAAAGAGAAATAATAATGAAAGAAAAAATTCGATTTAAAGATTATAGAAGCTGTGAGGATAGAATTTTTAATTTGGAATACTATCAATTTTGCAATAAAGTTAGTTTGAACCCGAAAGTTGAATATGTTTACGAATTTGATGGAGCTAGCGGAATAACCAATAGGTATTTTTCGGATAAATTTACAAGTTTCAAAGAGTTTTACGAAGTTGCTAATGATATCACGGATGACCAACTCAAGCCTGAACTAGCTTCACTATTTTTAAAGGGAGTTGTATCGGTCATTTTTTCTGTTCTAAACACTGACAAATTGACTAGCTATAACAAAAAAAATGAGATTAACAGTATCCTAGCAGATTCTAGTGTAATCGAAGCTAAAAAAATCGCAAAAACTGACACGAGTTCTAAGAAAATGGTGAAGTTAATGTTCAACTCGCCGAAGATATTATTTGCTTGTTTCATAAAAATGGGAAGTATCGCAGATGCTAAACTGCCTAGATTAATTACTTATTTAAAAAGAATTTACTGATAGACGTTTACTCATGGAGGGGAAAATGATCAAGAGAGTTTTACACTTTCAGGGAAGAATGGGCTTGGGTGGCGCTGAGTCATTTATGATGAATATATACAGGAAATTAGACAGAAAAAAGGTACAATTTGATTTTGTCATATATGATGATTATTCTGACGTTACAGATTATCATGAAGAAATTCAATCTATGGGGGGGAGAATTTTTGTAGTAACTAACCCTAAAAGAAATATTATTCAATATGTTATTGATGTTAACAAATTGTTAAAAAAATACGAATTTGATATCGTTCATAACGAAGTTTATTTTGGTGGTGGACTCAATTTATACTTATCTAAAATGAATGGTATAAAAAAAAGGATAGCTCATAGTCATGCAACTGAAGATGGAAAAGGTAACGGGTTATTGATCCAAATACTACGAATTTGTTTTAAGAAGTTGTTATTGAAAAATGGAACGGATTTTTTAGCTGTGAGTCACGAAGCAGGCGTAAGTTTGTTTGGGAATAATCCTTTTATTATTGTTCATAATGGAATAGACTTAAAAAATTATGAAGGAACACGAAAGGATTCAATTGATAAAAAGAATGAATTGGGAGTTCCTTCTGATTCTTTTATTATTGGTAACATTGGAAGACTAGAGAAACAAAAGAATCAAAAGCTTTTGATTGAAATTTTCTCAAAAATAAAATTAAAAAAAGCCAATAGTAAGTTGGTTATAGTTGGAGAAGGGTCATTAAGATCGGAACTTGAAAAACAGATAATCAAAAATGGTCTAGAAAAAGATATTTTGTTACTGGGTGAGAGAAAAGATATACCTGAACTATTAAATATTTTTGATGTATTTGTAATGACATCTTTGTATGAAGGGCTACCAATGGTGGGGTTAGAAGCTCAAGCGAGCAAGAAAAAATTAGTTCTCTCTGATACAATATCTAAAGACACGATGCTGACTCCTAATGTTAGTTTTGTATCATTAGAATCGCCGTTAGAGGTTTGGGAAGAAAAAATTACAAGTCCACCATTTGATAATAAAATTACAGAGCTTCTTTTGACTTATGACAGTGATTATACGGTAAAACAAATAATGGAGATTTATGGAATATAAATTAGAAAATGGAGTGGTCCAATGAATGACTCGATATCTTTTGAAGATCTTTTGTCCTTTTTAAAAGAGTATAAAAAGCAAATTGTATTTGGTTTTATATTTTCTTTTGCAGTAATCTTTTTTTTGCTTGTCTATTCGGGGCTTTCAACTCGGAATTACATTAGAGAAGACAAAGAAGTAGAAGGTTTTAGCTTTATCCTTGAAAATAAGGAAGGAGCTATCATCAGTAACACAGGAGTTGTTAAATCAGTACTTGTTGATTCTGTAGAAGAAATTTTGAAGGTAAGTAGTTATAAAGAGGTGGAAAGGATACAAGATGCCACAGAAGTGACCTTTGATGCTACTAGTAGCATGATGGCTGTTACCATTGATAATTCCTATTTAGATTCAAGTATAAAAAATTTAGCTGACTTATACTTTAAACATCTTGCTAATGGGGATTTAAGATATTTTGAGAACAAAAATATTTACATTATGGATCAAAAGCCCACTAAAAGGACTATTAGTGCTCAAGAAGTTGGAAGTATCAATCTCATAGGTAAAAAAAAGATATTAGTTTTTATAGTAGTATGGGTTATATTAGGATTATCGATCAGTTCTTTGTTAATTTTTAGGAAAAATCGAGGTGATAAAACGATAAAGAGCAAGTTTTATTTGTCGAATGAGACAATAAATATTGATATTGAAAAGTTTCATCATCTTTCTTTTGCTGATGAAGCTAAAGAAATTAAAGCCATAATTGATTTTCCTAAACAGAATAAATTCGTAGTTTGCAATGAAAAAAGCTTAGGGAATTTATTTATCGACAATGAGTATATTTTTGTTACGACTAGTTTATCTGAAGTAAGTGATTCGCCATTCAAACCATGTGAAATATTGATTATTTGTACTAAAGGAAAAACTCCTAAAAAATGGTATGAGTTACAAATGGAATTGGTTAAAAATTATAACGCTAATTTGAAGAGCATTTTCATTTCTGGACAGTAGGTACTATTTATGAATATTTATTTAAGTGTACTATTTTTATTGATTTTATTGTCATCATTTGAGTATTTTTCAAAAAACAAAAAATATTTTGTGATGGCGATTTTTTTTCTTGTAGTATTTGCTGGTATGAGGCAAGATGTCGGGTACGATTACAACTCCTATCATAACTTTTATAACGATATAAATTCCTTCAGCGATGTTTTTAATGGGAAAATTGACGCGGAGCCTGGATATGTATTTTTTAATTTTCTTTTTAAGTATTTAGGGTTTCCTTTCAGCACCTTTGTTTTATTTTTCTCTATAGTATCTTTATTACTTTTAGGCATTTGTTTATATAATGTGTTTCCATTTCCTTCATTAGTATTAGTATATTACTATTGTAGATTCTTTTTGGTAAGAGACATGGGACAAATAAGATCATCGTTAGTCTCGATTATATTTTTGATGACGTTGCCCGCAATTAAAAATAGAGATACTAAAAAGGTGCTGTTATTAACACTAATAGGAGCTTTTTTCCACACTGTTGCGATATTTATACCGATCGCTTATTTATTTACAATTGTAGTAAAAAAGATTGGTATTCCTGTAGTATTAGTATACGTTTGTATTGCGACATTAATAGGAACCATTTTCTTTTTCCCTGAATTATTTTCTTGGATTGTTCCAGCAAGATATCTTGGATATTTTGCTGGAAAATATTCCACAGGTAAATGGTTATTAAATCCGATATTCATCATGCAATTAGGAATATTGCTTCTTTCACTAATTGTAGTAAAAAATAAAAATGTAAGCTTTTCAAGTGATTTAGCTATAGTACAGAAAGTTTATTTACTATCAACTTTATTGCTATTGGTTTTTGGTCCTTTGGCTACAATTGGTGGCAGAGTTAGCACTATTTTTGCATCTACTGAAATACTCTTGGTACCAATTCTTTTCGATCATTTTTTTAAGAACAAAATTTTCTCTTTGATCGCTTATTTTGCATTTTGTTTATGCGTTTTTTACCTTATATTCGTTTTTTCTGGAGCAGTCAATTTGTATGTACCATATAAAACAACTCTATTTTAAATTGTTAGTCAAAGAACGGAAGTTTCATTAGAAAGGATTTCGTATGATAGCTTTTATAGCATGGACACCTCTTCATTTAATAAATTGCATGAATGTCAGGTTAAACTTTTTCCCAGAAGAAAAAGCTGATTTATACATTTATGATGAATTTGCAGATTCGAATTTGTATTATGAAAGAATAAAAAAAATAAACATGTTTAACCGAGTTATACTTGTAGATCATACAAATATCTCAGTTGGAATGTTGAAGTATTATGATATCCTATTTAACAAGAATAGATTTAAAGTTGATGGCTGTATTAAGTATGATGAGATTTTTGTTCAAGGAGGTAATTATTTTTCGAAGATATTGTTTAGTAATAATCAAAAGATCAACCCCAAGCTTAAACTTAATTACATCGAAGATGGTATAGCACCATATCTCGGAGGAAGAATATTCTCTACATCTCGGACTAACATTTTAATATATAATTTATTTAATAGGTTTTCTATGCTAAAAAAAGAAATCGATAAGTATTTTGTCTATGAGCCTGAATTAGTTGATTTCCCAAAGAATAAAACTATGAGTATACCTAAAATAACAAAAAGTAATCCAGCACACGATTTTATTTTAGGCGTATTTACGAATGACTTAGAAATTGAAAATGCAGTGGTATTCATTGATCAACCGCTAAAAGATGACAATTATGGGGTAGATGAAATAGAGTTGGCTAATAGAGTCAGCGATATGAATAAAACTACAAAAAATTTTGTTGTAAAACAACATCCTAGGAGCAATAGAGTCTATTCGGGGTTTAAATTATTCAATAGTAATGTTCCTTTTGAAATTTTGGCCTTACGTGGACAGTTGAGAAATAGCATAGTCATAAGTCCAAGTTCTACGATTGCCTTTTCTTCTTATATGATGTTTGGCATTGAATTTGATACTGTCCTACTTTCTCAGCTTATACTAAATGAGTATAAAGACTACGATACTGAGCATAGAAAAATATTCGAAATGATCAGCACATTTACTAAAAAATTCAATAATGTGACTGAAAAGGAGATTTTTCTACCGAGTAACTACAATGAG
The DNA here is from genome assembly GCF_017377575.1 of Candidatus Enterococcus moelleringii. Lineage (GTDB taxonomy): Bacteria > Bacillota > Bacilli > Lactobacillales > Enterococcaceae > Enterococcus_A > Enterococcus_A moelleringii. The sequence goes on along the minus strand of NZ_JAFREM010000031.1, from coordinate 11,407 downwards.
TTTGAGAAGAAATTTGGTGAGTGGAAACGCAATGAATAAATTAGTAAAGGGTCTTCTTTCTTCTAAGTTAGTGAAATCTAGTTTTTGGTATACGATTGGCAATTTTTTCATAAAAGGGATTTCTTTCATAACTATACCTATTTTTGTCAATATAACTACTCAAGCAGAATATGGATTAATAAACAATTTTACGTCGTTTGTTTCAATATTTTCAATACTTGTCGGATTAAGTTTAAACGCCGCAGTGAACAATGCGAGTTTTGATTATAAAGAAAAAATTAATGAGTTTATGTCGTCTGTACTTTTTCTCGCAACTATTTCGTTATTCTCTTTCTTGTTATTAGGGAATATCTACTTTCTTTTTTCTAATAATTTTTTTGACCTGAATCAAATGGTTTTCAATTTAATGATTCTTCAAAGTTTTGCTACATTTGTAATTTCCTATATCCAGGCATACTTTACGATAAATTTCAACCACTTTAAATATTTGTTTCTATCCTTAGTATCTACAGTGGTAAATGTACTGTTTTCTGTATTGTTAATGCAGACGCTTTTTTCTTACGACAAGTATGTTGGTAGAGTAGTAGGGGGAACTGTCTCCTTTACTTTTATAGCTGTTGTTGTATACTTATTTATAATGTTTAAAGGGAAACACTATGTAGATAAAAAGTATTGGAAATATGCTCTAAGAATATCTATGCCGTTAATTCCCCATTCTTTGGCCAATATAATCCTGTCTCAATTTGATCGAATTATGATCAATTCGTATTTAGGTCCTGCTGCTGGGGGTATTTACTCATATATAAGTAATATTGGAATAATTTTGAGTGTTGTTTGGATGTCTACAAATAATGCTTGGGTGCCATGGTTTTATGGTGAAATGAGTAACGAAAACTATTTAACTATAAAAAAAGTGAGCAATTATTATTTACTTGCGTTTACAACAGTGGCTATAATAATAATGGTAGTTTCAATTGACTTAGCACGGTTGATGGCTCCTCAAGATTACTATTCTGGTTTAGCTTTAGTTGTTCCTATTTCGCTGGGTTACTTTTTTCAGTTTTTATATAGCTTGCCTGTAAATGCAGAATTTTATGAGAAGAAGACAGATTTTATTGCTATTGGAACTGTTGCTAGTGCGGGTATAAATATTGGTTTAAATGCACTCTTTATCCCTAGATATGGTATTATTGCGGCAGGATACACAACAGTATTCACTTATTTTCTATTGTTCGTGTTCCATTATTTTATAGCTAAAAAAATCACGAGCAGACAATTATTTGATACGGTAAAAATTTGGAGTGTAGTAATATTTGTCTCACTATTTTCCGCAATGCTACATTTTCTTATTGATTATATTATGATACGGTATGTTATGTTATTCATTGTTCTTGGATTGTTAGGATTGTATTTTATCAAGAACAAAAACAGAATAATGAATGAATTCAATTCTTAAGGAGAAGATCAATTTGTTTGAAAATAAAACTATATTAGTTACTGGTGGTACTGGTTCCATCGGCAGCGAGATTGTAAGGCAGCTATTGAAGGAAAATCCTGAAACAATCCGTATTTTTAGTAGAGGCGAAGAAAAGCAATTTTATATGCAACAAGAGCTTAGTGAGTATTCTAATGTTCGCTTCCTTATTGGCGACGTCAGAGATTACCGCCGAGTTGAATACGCTTGTAAAGACGTAGATATAATTTTTCACGCGGCAGCAATGAAGCACGTTCCTGCCAGCGAGTATAATCCAATGGAAGCTGTAAAAACAAATGTAATGGGTACTCAGAATGTTATAGAAGCAGCTATTACTAATGATGTCGAAAAGTTTGTTTCAGTAAGTACAGATAAAGTTGTTAGCCCGACAAACACTATGGGAGCCACGAAACTATTAAGTGAAAAAATAGTCATGGCGGCCAATCAATACAAAGGTAAGACAAAAACTAAATTTTCTTGTGTTAGGTTTGGAAACGTAATGGGTTCAAGTGGTTCGGTAATTCCTTTGTTTTGTAAACAGATAAAAAGTAATGATGATATTACGATAACTGATCTTGAAATGACTCGTTTTATGATGTCTATACCTCAAGCGGCTAGATTAGTTCTTTCAGCTGCGAAAAATTCAATGTACGGGGAAACATATGTACTTAAGATGCCTGCAATAAAAATTTTAGATTTAGCTGAAGCTTTAATTGCTGAATATAATCGTACTCATACTAAAAATTATAATGGTAAATTAAAGGTAATTGGACCTCGTCCGGGTGAGAAAATGTATGAAGAACTCATGACAGTCGATGAAATTGAAAGATCTTTTGAAAATGATAAAATGTACATTATTCCTCCTATCTACTATCCAACTGACGCATATAAAAATTTAGAACGTATCAAGATTACATCCTATTCGTCTAATGATACTTCTCTTATGACGCAAAAGGAATTTTTGGACGTAGTTAAAGAACATAAAATAATATCTTGGTAAGGAGTCTTTTTATATTATGTACGGAAATACAGTTTATATTATTGCAGAAATTGGTGTCAATCACAATGGAAGTCTTGAACTTGCAATAGAAAGTATTGACGCCGCAAAAAAAGCGGGAGCAAATGCAGTAAAATTTCAAACTTTTAAAACCAATAAGTTGACCACTAAAAAAGCTGAAATGGCATCATACCAAAAAGCCAACACGCAAAAAAATGAATCACAATATGATATGTTGAGTAGATTAGAATTGTCGGAATCTGATTTTCAAGCAATTAAAAATTATTGTGAAGAGTCAGGTATAGATTTCCTCTCAACACCATTTGATGAAGAGAGTGCTTCTTTTTTGAAGAAGATTGGGATTGGTGGCTTTAAAATTGGTTCCGGAGACTTAACCAACTTACCTTTCTTAAGAAAAATAGATATGTATGGACTACCGATATTGCTATCGACAGGTATGGCAACCATGGAAGAAGTTATTGAGGCAACAAATTGTTTTATCAATAGCCCAGTAACTGTGCTACATTGTACTTCTAATTATCCTGCTGATTTTAGCGATATTAATTTGTTAGCCATGAATACGATAAAAGAAACTACTGGTGTGCCAATAGGTTATTCTGATCATTCACTTGGGTATGATGTTGCGATTTGTGCTGTAGCATTGGGAGCTAAAGTACTCGAAAAACATTTTACTTTAGATAAAAATATGCCGGGTCCTGATCACAAAGCTTCTCTAGATCCTGCTGAATTTCTGGAATTCACTCGTCATATACGTAACGCTGAATTGTTTTTAGGTGATGGAATAAAACGTCCTATGCCTTCAGAAGAAAGTACTCGTGAAGTTGCTAGAAAGAGCATTGTGTTAAATAAAGATATTACGGCCGGTCACGTTATTTCTGAAAAAGATATAGTCGTTAAAAGGCCTGGATCAGGAATCCCTCCTAAATATTATTACGAAATAATAGGTAAAAAGGTAATTAGAAGTTTGTCTAAAGATGATATTCTGAAAGAAGAAGATATAGAGTGGATAAAATAGTCGTTGTGAGTGGTACTAGAGCAGATTACGGAATATTTAAACCCATAATCGAGCAATTACAAAAAAATAATTGGGATGTATCTTTCGCTGTTTCAGGGATGCATCTTAGCCATAAATTTGGCTACACAAAACAAATTATAGAAAGTGACAACTTTCGCATATGTGGTGAAGTTCAAAGTATTTTTTTAGAAAACTCTAAAGGTAACATGGCACGTTCAGTGAGCTTAGAAATATCTGGTTTTACTAGTATTTTTGAAAGAGAATCACCAGATTTTATTTTGTTGTTAGGTGATCGAGGTGAAATGTTGGCGGCAGCAATTTCAGCCATGTACTTAGGAATCAAGACTGCTCATATACATGGTGGAGAGGTATCGGGAACGGTAGATGAATCTATTAGACATGCGATTTCCAAGCTATCTACTATACATTTCGCTTCAACTGAAAAGAGTGCTGAGCGATTATTGAAAATGGGGGAGGATCCTTGGAGGGTGTTTCATGTGGGGGCTCCACGAATAGACTCTATAATGAATTCAGAGCTTCCCAATCTTGAGAGTATCAATGAGAAATATGGTTGGAACTTAGAAAAGAAAGAGTATGTACTACAAGTGTTTCATCCAGTAGTAACTGAATTAGATGAAATTAAATATCAGATCGAGATGCTAAACTCGAGTATAGAAAAAACTAAACTACGAGTTTTATGTATTTTACCTAATGCTGACGCTGGTGGAAATATAATTCGAGACGAATATAGGAATATGCCAGATGATTCTGTAGTTTTTATTAGTAACTTAGAACCGGATGAATATCTTAGGATTCTTAAGGATTGTCTGTTTATGATAGGGAACTCATCTTCAGGAATTATCGAGGCTGCTTCGTATAATGTTCCTGTAGTGAACTTAGGGAGTAGGCAAGTAGGGCGTGAACAATCTGAAAATATCATCGATTCAGACTTTATTCAGGAAAATATTGATACTGCTATAAAGACTGTTTTATCTGAAGATTTTAATCGTGAAATTAGAAATTCCTCAAATATATATGGAGATGGAACTGCTTCTGATAGTATTGTAAAAGTGTTGAATAATATTTCAAAAGATAAGGATATAAAAAAATGGATTCAAAAAAAGATAGCTTATTAATATGTGAAAATGAGCTCTCTTATATATTAATCGGAGCTGGGGGACATGCTAAAGTTATAGTGGACATTCTCACCGAAGAAAAAAAGAAAATCACAGGTTTTTTCGATGATAAAAAAACAGAGTTCGAAAACTTGAAATACTTAGGGACTACAGATGATTTGTTGAAAGAAAAAGCTGGTTATTTACATCAATATCGCTTTATCATAGCGATCGGGAGCTGTTCTCAGAGAAAAACTATGTATAATAAATTAGAATTACCTGACGATTGCTACGGCAATGCAGTCCATCCCAATGCTTATATCTCTAAAAATGCTAAAATTAGAAAAGGAACTGTTGTTATGGCTAATGTAGTTGTAAATAGCAGTGCGAATGTCGGAAAACATTCAATTTTGAATAGTAGTTCAGTGATCGAGCATGATAATAAATTGGGAGATTTTGTTCATGTTTCACCAGGGTGCCATTTAGCTGGCGAGGTATCAGTTGGGGAGGGCACACATATAGGTATAGGAACAAATTGTATTCAGCAAATAAACATAGGTGATTGGTGTATTATTGGTGCAGGAAGTGTAATTCTAAAAGATATTCCAGATCATACTTTGTCTTATGGAGTGCCTGTCAAAATAATGAAAGAAGGAATTAATTGTGAATTCTAGAATTCTATTATCCAGCCCGCATATGGGTGAAAATGAAAGAAAATATGTTAAGAAAGCCTTTGATGACAACTGGATTGCTCCATTGGGTGAAAATGTTGACAAGTTTGAGGAAAGCATTGCTGAGTACGTTGGGGCAGAAGGTGGTGCTGCAGCATTAAGTTCGGGAACTGCGGCAATTCATCTTGCTTTAAAAATGTTGAACGTAGGTAGAGATGATATTGTCTTTGCTCCAACATTTACTTTTATTGCTTCTGTAAATCCTATTTTATATCAAGGGGCTAAGCCAGTGTTTATTGACTCTGAACCAGATACTTGGAACATGAGTCCGCGTGCTTTAAAGAGAGCACTGGTAGACGCAGAAAGAAATAACCAATTACCTAAAGCGATTATTGTGGTAAATTTGTATGGTCAGATGGCAAAGTACGATGAAATTATTGCATTAACAAGTAAGTACAACATTCCAATTATAGAGGATGCTGCTGAGTCACTAGGGTCAACTTATAAGGGGAAACAGTCCGGTAATTTTGGAAATATTGGAATATTCTCTTTCAACGGAAATAAAATTATCACAACTTCTGGAGGGGGAGCACTTGTTTCTTCGGATCAATCCTTTGTAAAAAAATCTAGATTCTTAGCAACCCAAGCAAGGGATGAAGCGCCATACTATCAGCATAGTGAGATTGGGTACAATTATCGTTTGAGTAATATATCAGCAGGGATTGGTCGTGGGCAGATGGAAGTATTACCTGATCGTGTAGAAAAAAGAAGAACGATTTTTGAACGTTATAAAAATGAGTTTTCTGCAATGCCTTCTATTGAAATGATGCCTGAGGTTGCTGAAATGATGCCTAATAGGTGGTTATCGACCCTAACTTTCAATGATATTACAAACATAAATGAGGTCGTAGATGTAATTAGTAAGTTTAATGAAAAAAATATTGAAACAAGAGCTCTATGGAAACCACTGCATTTGCAACCACTTTTTATAGATACTCCTGTGTATTTTCATGAAGAAACTTCTAGTGTTGCTGAAAAATTGTTTAATTCAGGACTTTGTCTTCCTTCTGGCAGTAATATGAGTGATGTACAACAAGAGTATGTGATAAACGTTTTTAAAAATATTGTTTCTTAAATATGAACTAATTGAAAAACGGTTGAGTAATTAGAGAAGATGGATTATTCTTGATAGATGATAAGCTATTTAAGAAGTCGACACAGCTTATAAGTAGAAGGGTAAGTCTCATTTATTGGACAAAAAAATATTTATGTAAAGTGGAGTGTGGAAATGAAGTTACTATTTACTATTTGCGGAAGAGCTGGATCTAAAGGTTTAAAAAGTAAAAATTTAAAATCTTTATCCCAGAAACCTTTGGTAGAGTATATACTGTGTTTAATACATTTATTTAGCAAAGCAAGTCCTCACGTAGAATACTTTATTGGGTTAAATACTGATAGTGATGAACTCATTGATATTGTTCATTCTATTAATCCCAATGTGAAAACAGTATTAAGAAAACCTGAGCTAGCAAATGATACAGTTGGTAAGATAGAAGTAATTCGTGATACTTATCTAACGCTCTCCGAAAAGTATGGGGAATTTGATCTTGTTATTGATTTAGATATAACTTCTCCTTTGCGAACACTTGATGACCTTGAAAAATTGATTCATTCTCATCTTGAGGATTCGAGCAAAGATGTTTATTTTTCGGTGGTTCCGTCTAGGAGAAATCCATTCTTCAATATGGTAAAAGAAGAAGATAGCAAAATTTCAATAGTCAACCAATCGTCGTTTACATCTAGGCAGCAAGCTCCGAATGTGTACGATATTAATGGTGCTATGTATTCATACAAACCCCGGTTTTTGAAAGAAAATGCCTACATTTTTAATGGTGATATTGGCGTAATTGAAATGAAAGATTCTCTAATTTTGGATATTGACAGTGAGGAAGATTTTCTTTGGTTAGAATTCCTTTTTCCAAAGTTGTTAAGTGAATCCAAAGGTTTACAAGACATATACAATTGTAAACTACAATAAGGTGAGGTAAGAATGAAAAAATACATTGTAACAGGTGGAGCGGGTTTTATTGGTTCAACATTGGTTAATCATCTTCCAGAAGATAGTATGATAGTAGTTGTTGATGATCTTTCTATGGGAAGTTTAAACAACATTGAGAAAAAGAAAAATATCAAATTTATTCAAGGTAGTGTCACTGATGAGAAATTGATGAGTAAAATATTTTATGAGGACCAATTCGACTATATTTTTCATCTAGCTGCTATCGCAAGTGTTGCTGACTCGGTAGAACGACCACTTGAAACACATCAAGTAAATTTCGAAAGTGTATTAATGCTTCTTGAGTTAATTCGGAAGTATCAAAAGAACCTCAAACGATTAATATTTAGTTCTTCGGCAGCTGTTTATGGCGATGAGCCTACTTTGCCTAAACAAGAAGAGTCAATAATTCGACCTTTAACACCATATGCAGTTGATAAATTTGCTGCCGAGCAGTATGTATTAAACTACAATCATTTATACGGTATCCCTACAAGTGCTGTTCGATTCTTTAATGTGTATGGTCCAAACCAAAATCCTGAATCCCCCTATAGTGGAGTGATCTCTATTTTAGTGAATTGCTATAAGAAATTATTGAGTGGTCAACCAGCATCCTTCTCTCTATTTGGAGATGGATCTCAGTCTAGAGATTTTGTATATGTAGATGATGTGATTCAAGCATTATTATTGATTGCATCAAAAGAAGAGACTTTGGGTAGACAATTCAATGTTGGAACCGGTAAATCAATCACTTTAAATGAATTGATCAGAGTGATTGATGACGAATTAGGGGTTAAATTACCTGTACAGTATAAAGATGAACGTGCTGGTGACATCAAGGATTCAGTCGCGGACATTTCGCGATTGCTCTCAATTGGATTTGAAAGTGAATACACGATCCAATCAGGAATGAAAAATTATTTAAAATCAGAAAACTTGGTCTAAAGCCTGTATATAAACTCAGGCTTTTTTTCTGGTGTGCCAGGCATGGCACTTATCTAGCTGGTGAAAGTCCAGTCGCGGGTAGTTACCGCCAAGCGTAGTGAACCACAGTAAGCGTCAGATAGTAAGGCGTATTTAAAACCCCTAGCTAATTCTTTAGACTAAGAATTAGCTAGGGGTTCCTTGTGTATTTTCTATTTTAATACCTGGCTCCGCAGATTGCCTGAACAGTCGGATTCCATGGCAAATAGGCTGCTAATGCAGTGGGCGTTTGACTGGCTAGATTTGGTATCTTCTCAAATAAGTAAATAAGGTATTTTCGAGGGTCTAATTCATTTTCGAGTGCCGTTCGAACAATACTCAAAATGATACCAGTGGAGCGAGCACCTTTTTCACTTTTAGAAAATAGCCAATTCTTCCTACCGATTACCAGCTCCTTTACGGCTCTTTCTGCACGATTATTCGAAATTTCTACTCGACCTTCTCGTAAAAAAGTACAGAGTCCTTCCTTGTAGGTTAGCGCGTACTTAATCGCTTCGCCAAACTTTGAGTTTGGAAGCACATGACTATCCGCTGCCCATGAGAAGAATGCACGAACGATCGGTTTGATCTTGAGATCTCGTTGTTTTTCGCGCTCTTTCGGACTAAGATGAGCCAGTTTCTTCTCTTCTTTAAACAAACGGTCGCAGTATTGTTCACCGACCAGTGCGTGACTGTATTTCGCTGGTTGGGAACCAATCGCTTCATGGAACTTTCTACGAACGTGTGCCCAGCAGTATGAATTTTGAACCGCTGGAAGTTTGCCATACGCTTTGTACCCATCACTATGCAGGTAGCCGGTAAAATCCTTTAAAAATTCTTGAGGCAATTCATGTTTACGAGACAGCTCATGTTGGTAAAGAACAATCGGATGCTTTTCGGATTTTCCAGAGAGATACACCCAATAGTAGGTAGACTCATTTTTTGCATCGATGACACGATAAGGTGTTTCGTCCACATGCAAGACAGTTTGCTTTTGAAGCTCTTGTTTCAGGACTTTATAAATTGGTGCCAACACATGATCGGTGGATAACAGATGCCAATTGATAACTTTCTGACGATCCAATGGAAACCCAAAGGATTTCCATTCATTTTCTTGACGATAAGCAGGAACTTTTTTGACATACTTCTCCATAATCGTATGTGCAACTACAGTGGGGCTTCCTAAGCTGTTGTTAATTAGCGGTTTTGGAACACTCGCTTTTTTAATCGTTGTTTCGCCTGATTCATTCTCGCAGGCACAACACTTATAGGCGTGTTGATGGAACAGATTCTTTTCAACGTGGGCAGGAATAAATAAAGGTTCTTCTCGAACAACCGTCGAACCGATCTCGGTCATTTGTGTTCCGCACGTCTCGCAGAGACAGGCTTCACCTTCCAACCGATAATCAATATGATTCGCTGGTAAGTGGGCTAAAGACAATGCTTTTTTTCCTTTTGACTTTGCTCGTCGAAATCCTTTGACTTTAATTATTTCCTGGCTTTCTTGTCCAGTGTGCTCTGGTTCGTTAAAAGACTCCTTATCAAATAAGTCCGTTTGTCCATCCACGGATGGCGTGTTCTCTTTCTTGCGCCCATACATTTGGCGCTGTATGTTAAATAACTGCTCCTGCAGATACTGGATCTGATCTAAAGCCATGGTTAACTGGCTGGACAATTCTTGGTTTTTCTTCTCTAACAACATGTTATGTTTGAGTAGCTGATTTCCCTTTTTAGCCAATATTTTCCACCTCTTTTCTAATTCATTTCTTGTTATTATTATACCATTTTTAATGAAGGAAAAACAGTAAAAACCGCATGAAATCAACGTTTTTTACTGTCAATAGTAGGCACCAGGGGTGCTTCTATGAATCGTTTTCTTTTCCTCAATTGCGAAGCCTGTAAGCAGCCGTTTGAGTTGGTGAACATCCAACTGCTTTATTTCTGAGCTATTTCTAGGCCACTGAAGACGTCCGTTTTCAAAGCGTTTGTACAGGAGTAAAAAGCCATCTTTTTCCCAGTAAAGAGCTTTGAACCGATCTGGTCGTGTTCCGCAAAAGAGAAAGAGCGCTTGATCAAATACATCTAATTGATAGGTTTCCGTAATGAAGGCGGCCAAGCCGTCGATGCCTTTGCGTAAATCCGTTTTTCCACAAACCAAAAAAATATTAGGTGTCTTTGTGAAGTCGAGAAGCATGGAAACTCAACTCCTTCAAAATCGTCGTTAAGACATATTTATCTGTTCCGTTGTAGATGTGGACATCAAGGTGTCCTATCTTAATCCGAGCAGCGACTTTTGGCTTGGCTAGAGCAGGTTTTGAAGTGGGCTTTTGATCGACAAGTTGAATAGGTACAATCTCTTTTTTCTCCATAAACTAAACCTCCAATACTTGATCTTGATAGATCTAGTTTATCAAGCCAGCTTCTGGTTATCTAGCCGCCTTACTATCTGACGCTTACGAACCACAAGCCGAAATCAGTAATGATGGGGTGAAGGAAGTGGTGTAGCGAATCTTTGAGCCTACGAACAGAAACTTGATGAGGCTAAATGGTGGATGAGGTTGCCAGACAAACCGAAGTCCAAAAGGTAAACGTAAAACCAAGACAGTAAATCAAGAGGTTGTAAAGAGAAAGATAAGTGTCTTACCCTGGGAGATCCTGCGGACGGATAAGTACGAGAGGCTTTAAAATCAGCGATCGTTAAGGCCGGTCGAAAAAGGTTTATCGCGGGAAGTCAGCTGAGGTCATAGTAGTTATCTTGCCTAGATAATGAAGGACTTAATGTTTGTATAGTGCGAATCACTATAAGCAAATGTTCAAGTAGTCCGAAAACGAGGATACCCTAGCCCAGTGGAACGTAACCATTGATGGGGAAAGTAGTGGGGATGGTCTTGGATACATCTACGAATAGAGGAGGAGCAGCGAATGAGATTGATTGAAAAGATTACGAGTGTTGGAAATATGGAACTGGCAAAGGCCAAAGTCAAAAGTAATAAAGGCGCACCAGGTATTGATAAAATGACGGTGAATGAAATTGACGAATACTTCCACAAGCACGAGAAAGAAATAATAGAAACCCTTCGGGCAGGTAAGTACCG
>NZ_JAFREM010000030.1 GCF_017377575.1 Candidatus Enterococcus moelleringii | reverse complement strand
ATTAATGTATTAATTTTCCCAAGAGAAAAATTAGTCCGTTTTTCGTTTTGTGTCTTGTTTACTCAATAATAAAAGTCATCATTTCATCGTAGACTTCATTGAATTGTTGATAGACTTCTTCCAGTGAAAAAGTTTTTTCACGGTGAGATGCCAAGGCTTTTACGTTGATTTGACCTTTTTCTAATTCATCTTCGCCTAGAGTAAGCACAAGTTTAGCACCTTGCTTATCAGCAGATTTGAATTGCGCTTTTGCTTTGCGTTGCATGAAGTCGCGGTCAGCTGAGTAGCCAAAGCCGCGAATCGCTTGAACGATTTTCAGAACTTCCATGTTTGTGCCTTCACCAATTCCAACTACATAAGCGTCCAAGTTGTTAATGGCAGGTACTAACACGTCTTCTTGCTCCAAGGTTAATAAGATACGTTCAATCCCCATTGCAAAACCGAACCCTGGTGTAGTTGGTCCGCCTAATTCTTCGACTAAACCGTCATAACGGCCTCCGCCGCAAATCGTAGACTGAGCACCCATTCCAGGAGCATCACTGATAATTTCAAAAATGGTATGAGTATAGTAATCTAACCCACGCACCATCCGATGATCAATTTCGTAATCAATCCCTAAATGCTTCAACGTTGCCGTTACCGCGTCGAAGTGCTTTTGAGCGGGTTCGCTTAAGTAATCCAAAATGCTTGGTGCGTCGACAACAATTGGTTTATCCTTCTTATCCTTACTATCTAAAACCCGCAAAGGATTTTCGTGCAAGCGACGTCTGGAATCTTCGCTCAATTGGTCTTCAAAAGGTTCTAAATAATCAATCAACGCTTGACGATACGCTGCTCGCGTTTCTTTGTCACCAATTGAATTGATCACTAAACGAATTTGGCGAATGCCTAATTGGTTGAAATAGTCCATCGCCATCGCCATAATTTCAACGTCTAAGCTTGGATTTTCACTGCCGAAAGCTTCGATTCCAATTTGGTGGAATTGACGCAGTCGCCCTTTTTGCGGACGCTCGTAGCGGAACATAGGCCCGGTGTAATAAACTTTGTATGGCTTTTTGTGTTCAGGTCCGAAAAGCTTGTTTTCTACATATGCTCGAACAATCGGCGCTGTTCCTTCAGGGCGCAAAGTAACATGGCGATCTCCTTTATCCCTAAAATCATACATTTCCTTTGATACAATATCCGTGGTGTCCCCTACACTGCGAGAAATGACTTCATAGTGCTCGAACATAGGTGTACGGATTTCTTGGTACTGATAATCACCGAATAGTATCCGGGCAGTCTCTTCTACAAACTGCCATTTTTCACTTTCTCCAGGTAAAATATCATTGGTGCCTTTTGGTCGCTGATAACTCATTTTTTTGCCTCTTTTCTTGATTGACGTAAAAAAGCCCTTGCTCAGCTTGAACAAGGGCGAAATAATCGCGGTACCACCTATCTTTGAAAAAGTTGCCTTTTTCCTCTAGCAATTAACGCTTGCGAAACGGAGCGGCTTTGCACCCGCTCATCTCCAGAATGTCTTTCAGAAACTCGATTTGGAATTGCTCACAGCCTAGGCAATTCTCTCTGCACCCTCTTCGTTGCTTACTCTTTCTTTCATTGATGTTTATTATCATCTTTTAACCTACTAAAAATGAGCAAGAAAGTCAAGATGAAGTGGCAAGAAAAAGCAAGATATTTCACTTTTTTTGCTTTCCACCTTACACTGATGACATAAGATAAGGAGTGAGGAATTCATGACAGATGTAAGAATTGGTAGATCACGCGTGTATGCAACAGACTTAGGTTTAGGAACAAATGCGGTTGGCGGCCACAATTTATTCCCCAATTTAGATGAAGAACAAGGAAAAGCAGTGGTTCGTGCCGGCTTAGATAATGGGATTACTTTGTTGGATACTGCTTTTGCTTACGGTATGGGACGTTCCGAAGAATTGATTGGCGAAGTTCTGCAAGAACCTGCCTATGATCGTTCACGAGTAATTATCGCTACGAAGGCCGCTCAAGATGTTTCCAAAGACGGTGCCCTTAATAATTCACCGGCCTTTTTAAAACAAGCAGTGGAAGATGCATTGCATCGTCTGCAAACTAATTATATCGATATCTTCTACATTCACTTTCCAGACGAAGGTACTCCTAAAAATGAAGCGGTGGCTGCATTGCATGAAATGAAGGAAGCTGGAAAAATCCGAGCGATCGGTGTCTCCAACTTTTCACTAGAACAACTGAAGGAAGCCAACCTAGATGGTTACGTTGACGTAATAGAAGATGAATACAGTTTATTGCATCGGGATGCTGAAAATGAGCTATTTCCTTATTTAAAAGAAAATCGGATTGGTTTCGTCCCATTCTTCCCGCTTGCTTCCGGTTTGCTAACTGGGAAATACAGCAAGGAAAGCAGCTTTGACAGTTCAGATATTCGGGATGACAATCCTGATTTTAAAGGGGAACGTTTTGAACAAATTTTAGAAAAAGTCGATTTGCTGCGTCCGATTGCTGAAAAATATGATGCAACTGTCGCCCAGCTGGTCCTAGCTTGGTACATGAAAAATCCAGCTGTCAGTGTGGTTATTCCTGGAGCCAAACGACCTGAACAAGTAGAAGACAATGCAAAAGCTGTCGATATTCGTTTTTCAGAAGACGATTATAAAAAAATCGATGAAATTTTCAAATAAAACTGGGGTCTTCCTCAGTTTTTTTCTTTTACCTTCTTTTAAGAGACACTCGCTTTTTCGACTATTTTAATTTACACTAGAATCAATTAGAACTTATCCAAAGTTTGTTTTTGGGTAATACAGTTAAATCAATTAAAACAATAAGGAGCGTTGCATAATGACAGAAGTACAAATTGGAAAATCAGAAGTATATGCTAGCAAATTAGGTCTTGGAACAAACGCAGTTGGCGGACACAATCTATACCCTAATTTAGATGAAGAAGTCGGCAAAGAAGTGGTTCGAACTGCTTTAAGAAATGGCGTTACTTTGTTAGATACGGCTTTTTCTTACGGCCGTGGCCGGTCTGAGGAGTTAATTGGTGAAGTTCTTCAAGAAGAAGAGTTTGACCGTTCAAAGGTAGTCATTGCTTCTAAAGCTGCTCACGATATGGCTAATGGCGGTGTCTTCAATAATTCTCCAGAATTTTTGAAAAACGCAGTTGAGGAATCCTTAAAACGCCTGCAAACAACCTATTTAGATATTTTCTATATCCATTTTCCTGATGAAGAAACGCCTAAAAACGAAGCAGTAGCTGCTTTACATGAATTGAAACGGGCAGGCAAAATCAAAGCAATCGGTGTTTCCAACTTTTCTTTAGAACAATTAAAGGAAGCCAATCAAGATGGCTATGTGGATGTGATTGAAGAACGTTACAGCTTAATCCATCGCGAACATGAAGATACGTTGTTCCCTTATTTGAAAGAACAAAAAATTAGTTTCGTTCCTTACTATCCATTGGATTCTGGCTTGTTAACTGGTAAATATGAAAAAGAAGCGACTTTCGACGACAGCGATTTGCGCAGTAAGAATCCTGATTTTAAAGGTGAACGCTTTAAAGAAATTATTGGTAAAGTCGATTCATTAAAGCCAATTGCTGAACAGTATGAAGTAACAGTCACTCAATTAGTCCTAGCTTGGTATATGAAACACCCTGTAATGGGCGTGGTCATTCCTGGAGCTAAGCGTCCAGAACAAGTTGAGGCCAATGTGAAGGCTTGTGACGTGCAGCTTTCACAAGAAGATTTTGACAAGATTGATCAATTATTCCGTTAAACGATTAAAGGCAGCTGGACATTTATTTGTCCGGCTGCCTTTATTAATAGTAGAAATGGATTAATTTACAACATTCTTGGTCTCACCATTTAAGAAGCCAGACAGATTATCCACTGCAATTCCCATTAATCGGGCCCGAGTTTCTACTGGTGCCCAAGCAATGTGGGGAGTGATAAAGCAATTTTTTGCCTGTAACAACGGATTCTCTGTTTTAATCGGTTCCGTTGACACAACATCCACACCAGCTGCTGCGATTTTTCCGCTGTTTAGCGCATCAGCAACTGCCTGCTCATCTAACAAACCGCCTCTGGCAGTATTAATCAGGATTACGCCATCCTTCATTTGTGAAATGGCTGCTTGATTAATCATTCCCGTTGTTTCTGCTGTTTGCGGAATGTGCAAGCTAATAATATCAGCTTGTTGGTAAAGCTCTTCTAAGGGAATTTGCTTTAGCCATTCTTCCTCGGCAGGCTTAGGTCGATGATTAGCATATATTACTTCCATGTTCATAGCATGAGCGATCTTAGCAGTTGCATGAGCAATTGCTCCGTAGCCGATTAAGCCTAAAGTTTTTCCCCTCAGCTCCATCAAAGGAACTTTGGTATACATGAAATCAATGCTGTTCTCCCACTCTCCTGCATGGACCGATTGATTATGCAAACCCACCTGACTAGTAATTTCCAACAATAAAGCAAAGGTAAACTGGGCTACAGCATCAGTACCATACGTTGGAATATTGGTAACCACTACATCATGTTTAGCTGCAGCTTCAATGTCTACAACGTTGTACCCAGTAGCGATAACTCCAACATAGCGTAAGTTGGGCACCTGCGACAGGATTGTTTCGTTAATAGGTGTCTTATTGGTAAGGACCACTTCAGCTTCGCCGATTCGCTGAACGATTTCCTCCATGTCCGTATAAGAAGTTCGGTCATAGACCGTTACTTCCCCAAATTTTTCAAAATCCATCCAAGACAAATCTCCTGGATTTAAAGCATATCCGTCTAATACAACAATTTTCATAAAAAATCCTCCTTAAAAAAAGAGCTTAAGATAACAATCTTATAAGATCATTATCTCAAACTCTCAATTAAAAGTCCGGTTAGAAGTCTGCTTCATGCGGGAGTAAAAAATATTCTCACTGTCTACTTAGTTGTTTGCGGCTGATTTTTCGAACAGATATTGAAGGTTTTTTATATTTTAAAGCAGCTTCCTTCCAGAATCTTTCCTAATAAGCACGTGCGATCCATACGGTGTGTTTCGCAGGTTTTCCACTAACAATGTCCACTTCTTTTTCAACAGGTGGATTGAATGGAATGTTACGGGTTGTAAAGCCAGTCTCTTCTTTGATTTTCGCTTCGGTTTCTTCTGTACCATCCCAACCGATTAAAACAAATCCTGGGACTTCGCCTTCTTCTTTCGATTTGGCAATATGCTCTTTCAACTGATCTAAGGTATCAATATCGTAATGCTCGTTTTCTTTGTAACGAGCGGCAGCACTTTCGTACAGACGTTTTTGCATAACATCCATTGCTTCGGTAATGTATGCTTCAAGATCGTCTAATGCAACTGTTTCTTTATCATCTAAATCGCGCATTTTTACGACTACTTGGTTGTTTTCCAAATCGCGTGGTCCAAATTCAATACGTAATGGTGCACCTTTAAGTTCCCATTCGTTGAATTTGTAGCCAGGTGAATTATCAGTTTCATCGATCCGTACACGCAAGCCTTTTGCTCTTAAAGTAGCTTGCAGTTCTTTCAGCTTATCAAGAATAGCTGGGTTCTTTTGCCATGGACCAACTGGAATTAGAATTACTTGTGTTGGCGCAACTTTTGGCGGCATTACTAGCCCTTTTTCGTCTCCATGAACCATGATTAATGAACCGATTAAACGAGTTGAAATACCCCAAGAAGTGGTATACACGTGTTCATGTTCATTGTTGCGGTTCAAGAATTTAATATCAAAAGCTTGTGCGAAGTTGTTGCCAAGGTAATGAGACGTTCCTGCTTGGACGGCTTTACCGTCACGCATCATTGCTTCGACTGAATACGTATCAACTGCTCCGGCAAAACGTTCTGACGGAGTTTTTTGTCCCCGGTAAACTGGAATAGCTAAGGTATTTTCAATCAAATCCGCATAAGCTTCTAAGGCACTCATTGTCCGTGCACGAGCATTTTCTTCTGTTTCGTGAGCAGTATGTCCTTCTTGCCACAAGAATTCTGAGGTACGCAAGAATGGCATAGTTTTCTTTTCCCAGCGGAAAACGTTCGCCCATTGGTTGATTTCTAATGGAAGATCCCGGTAAGAGTTAATCCAGTTAGAAAAAGCATCCCCGATTAAGGTTTCAGAGGTTGGACGCAGTGCGTATGGTTCTTCTAATTCTTCGTCGCCAACTCTAGTTAACCAAGGTAATTCTGGTGCGAATCCTTCCACGTGTTCTTCTTCTTTTTCCAAGAAATGCTTAGGAATCAACATAGGGAAATACACGTTGCGGATATCTTCAGATCGCAAGAATTTGTTGAAGTCTTCTTGAATGTGTTCCCATAATTCGTAGCCGTCTGGTTTGAAAATAATACACCCACGAACTGGAGAGTAATCCATTAAATCAGCTTTTTGTATAGTCTGTAAATACCACTTTGAAAAATCTTCTTTTTGTAAATTTGACATCTATGCATCCTCCTAAAATGTAATAAAAAAACCGCTCCATCCCTACAATATGTAAGGACGAAACGGATAATTTCGCGGTACCACCTTGCTTGGCCAAACTTTGTTGACCCAACTTCAGCTCCCTTAACGCTGGAGATACGTGCTGCTTATCACAGCAATCATCTTCGATAGGTTCATAAACTTCAGTGGACGCGTTGATCTTTCAGCCGGTGAATCAACTCTCTGCAGTCTTGAAAATTTATTACTAGTTCGAATGCTTACTAACATGTTAAAGGGTTATTTAAAAAATTGCAAGCATAATTTTGCTTTTTCTCTAAATTTCTTCTTCCGGTTTGTAACGTTCCTCTAAGCGGCTCATCCACCAGCCTAGCGCTGCTCCTAAGAAACATAACACGGCACAACCGAGATAACCTAAGATACCGATACCGCTGTAGTCAGTAGGAACAATCATAATGGTCGAAGCGAAAACAATCCCTAAAATAAAGTGGAACATCGGGGCAAAATAACGATTGAAAATCCAATCCATCACTTTTGACAAGCTTAATACAGTGACCAATCCGCCGATACCGATAGGGAAAATCACACTCATATCCAAACTCTTAAAGCCATCAGCCATCGCCTTATACATACCCATATAGACTAAAAAGTTAGAAGGACTTAATCCTGGTACAATCAGGCCTAATCCGATCAACCCACCGGCAATCATCCAAGTAAAGAAGTTTTGATCCACTTCGCCGAACAAGCCTGAACCTTGCCATAAAAATAGAAATCCAACAATAAAGCTGATCACTAAAATGATGATATCCTTGTTGGAACGTCCGTGCTTACCTGCTTCATTCCATAACGCTGGAACAGTTCCGATAATACAACCAACAAAGAACCACAGGATAATCGTTTCAAATTCTCCCAGCAAAAAACTTACTGCAAAGGATAATAGAAATACCCCCGTCAAACCACCCAGTCCAACTGGAATAAAGAACAAAACATTTTCTTTAAAGTTCTTAGTGATGTGAGCTAAAAATGAAATAATTCGTTCATAAATACCAAAAACAGCTGCCAAGGCTCCCCCGCTGACACCCGGCAAAATAAAGCCAGATCCAATAAACATTCCCTTAACAAAACGCAAGATCCAGTCACTTTTCGACTGTTTCGTTATTTTTTTGTTTTCCATCGTCTTTTTCTCCTCAACTTTCGTATTTCTACCTCAACTAGTGTACCGATAAAGAAATGCTGTGGCAAGGAGTTTAGTCAGCTTTATCGTAAATTTTGTATTTATTGCTGCAAAAATTGGCGAAATCTTTTAAACCTACTAACTGGACAATCCTTCTTATCCCATCATCCAGCATGAAAGATTATAGTCCCCGGAAAATTTCCCAACAAAGTTTTATAGTTATTCTGAACAAAAGGCTTGCATTGAAACTCGTTTCATACCGTACACTTCATTTAGATAGAAAATTGCTTCAAAAAACTAAGATGAAAATCAAGGAGGAATTATCATGCGAACTTATGTTAAAATTCAAAAAGACGGAAAAGAAACATTGTTTTATGCATTTCTCCAAGTAAAAAATAATTGCTTAATCATTACCCGATCAGCTGGATTATGGAAACCTCTTAAACGAGTGATTGATTTATCCAAGGTTTCATACTTAGGGGAGGATCAATATTACGGCGGCAAACGGATCATATTTTCATATGAAGACGAACAGTTCGCCATATTTGAAAGCGGGCCAGCAATTATTACTGACTTGCATAACCAAT
This sequence comes from Candidatus Enterococcus moelleringii, assembly GCF_017377575.1. Classification (GTDB taxonomy): domain Bacteria; phylum Bacillota; class Bacilli; order Lactobacillales; family Enterococcaceae; genus Enterococcus_A; species Enterococcus_A moelleringii. The sequence goes on along the minus strand of NZ_JAFREM010000030.1, from coordinate 84,080 downwards.
TATCCTTAACAAACGAGGTAATCAATTATGGCAAATATCCGCGATATAGCTAAGAAAACCGGTTATTCAGTTTCTACCATTTCAAGAGTGATCAATGAATATCCCTATATTAAAGAAGAAAAGCGTCAGAGAGTATTAGCGGTTATGAAAGAGCTGAACTACATTCCTAATAAAACCGCTCAAAATTTGAGTCATGGAAAAACGAAAAATGTTGGAGTTATATTGCCTTTTACTAACCACGCATATTACGACCAGCTGTTAAGCGGCATCATTAAGGAAGCCTTTCTTCATTCTTACAAGATTACTTTGCTGCCAACTAATTATGACCCAGCATTAGAACAGCAGTACCTGGATCAATTTGCTGCTAAAGAATTTGACGGGCTGATTATTACTACCATGGCTAATAAGCCCCAATTTTATGAGGAGTACTTAGCCTATGGTCCAATCATTTTTTGCCAAGATGTTAACCTAGAAAATGCCAGTTGCGTTTTTATCGATTTGGAATCTTCCCTTTACGAAGCCCTCCTTTATTTGAAGGAGCAAGGAATTAAAAAATTAGGCATTACCTTGGGGCGAAGTAAAAAAATCAGCCAAGATTCGGTATTGATTGAACGGCTTAGTCGCAAGGTGTTCCCCGATTTTGATGCCGATAATATTTTTTGGGATTGTTTTTCAGCTGAGGATGGTCTGCAGGCAGCTACCTTTTTTGCTGAAAGAAAAGTTGACGGCATTCTCGCTAATGGAGATGAAGTTGCTGCGGTCATTTTAAGGAACTATCCTACTCCCAAAATAGTGGGTCGGGAAAATCTCTTAATCAGTGAAGTGATGAATTTTTCTTCTATTGATCATCATCTGAAGGATTGCGGGCGACAAGCCTTTCAGCTTTTTTATCAAGGAACACAGGAAAAAATTTGTCTGCCCTATAAGTTAATCCGACGCTAATCAAGCCAATCATTTTCTATTGGAAAATGATTGGTCTTTTCTTTATACTGAATGAAAGGAGCTTGCCATGAACAAGATTCCTAATATCCTAACTATCTGTCGGATCATTCTTTCGCTGATTTTATTATTGGTTAAACCACTTAGCCTTCTATTTTTGATTATTTACAGTCTGTGCGGCATCAGTGACATGGTGGATGGTTTGATTGCCCGCAAAATGAATTGGACCAGCACGCTTGGAACAAAATTGGATACAATCGCTGATGCTATCTTTTTGCTTATTGCTGGCGGAAGGCTGCTTTGGGTCCTTTGGTTTCCTAAGTGGCTGCTTTATTCAGCAGGAATGGTGCTGCTGATACGATTAGTCACCTACAGCATCGGCTTTGCGCGCTATCGTCAATGGACCAGTTTTCACACTAGGCTAAACAAATTGACTGGTCTGCTGCTATTTTTAGTGCCGTTGCTATATGTCACTAGTCCTTTGAATATCTGGGGACCGTTGATCATAGTAATTGCTGTTTTTTCTGCTTCGGAGGAATTATGTATTGTGCTGCTTTCAAAAGATTTGGATCTAAATTGTCCATCACTCTTTCATATGACGAGGAGGTCAGCTAATGGCAAATGAAGCAAAAAAAGATTTTAACGCGATGCTGCAGGATAATCGAGACATGCCGAAAATGCAACGAGTAACTGATCCTAAAACGATCCAGCGTTACGGTGGGGACAGAATGTTTTTCGCTCCACCACTAGTTTATGATGAGATAATGAAACGAGTTCCTGAAGGAAAAATTCTAACGGTCACTGAAATCAGAGACTATCTCGCTAAGAAAAATGACGCTGATTTTACTGAACCAATGACTGCTGGGATTTTTATTTCGATTGCTGCTTGGGCCGACGAACAGCGCTCAACGAATTCTACTCCTTATTGGCGGACTCTCAAAACCAATGGCGAGCTAAACCCAAAATATCCTGGTGGAGTCGAAGCGCAAAAGGCTAAGCTGGAAAACGAAGGACATACTATTATCCAGCGGGGAAGAAAAAATTTGCGTTATTATGTGGAAGATTACAAAGATGTATTATTTGAGTTGGACTAGATTAGTCTTTAAGGACCGCTAAGCTTTAGCAGTCCTTAAAGGCTTTTTTTATCTTGTTTCAATTTCCTCAAAAATAGTAATAGGCGCCACGGTCATGCATTTGGCAAGAATTTTTGCAACCTCTTCTGGTGATTGTTTTGCTCCTGTCCGCAGCCAGCGTTTAACAACCGCTATCACTCCGTAATAAATAAATTCCTGCTGCAGCTTTTCGCTTTCTGTAATTTCGTGTGGAATTACTTCCAACTTCTCCTGAACCGTTTCAATGTACAATCGTTCCAACCGTTCAATGAAATGGGGGCGGCCATTTTTACCAACTAAAATTTGAGCCAGCTCCTTACGTTGATATAAGAACATCATCAACTTCTCCGAGGCTTCTTTGAAAAACAACCCAACATTCTTTCGACCATACTGATCGATTTTACTTGTTACAGCTACACCTATATGTTCTCTCATCACTTTTTCAAAGTTGGTGTACATCTCCTCTTCCACCTCTTCGATAATCGCATACTTATCTGGAAAGTAGTTATAGAATGTCCCACGGTTAATTTTAGCCCGCTTGGATAAGCTGGCAACGGTGATTTTTTCAAACCCGATTTCATCCATCATTTCAAAAAAAATCGTTACAATATGGGTTTTCGTTCGATCTGTTTTGTTGGACATATTCGTTTTCCCTCCACAATTTTCTTCTATCTGTTCAATTTTTCAACAACTTGTCGATTTCTGTCACATTTTTAAACACTCTGTTTATTTTTGTTGATTGCTAGTTTGCTGATTTCATCCTAAACTAAAGCACATCGCAAAGCAACACAGTGTTCAAAAATGGAGGAGAATTTTATGCAATACATTCATGCACAGAACTTACAAAAGAATTATCTAACCGCTACAGCCGAAATTCCCGCTTTAAAGAAAGTGTCATTTTCGATTGAAAAAGGTGAGCTTACTGTAATTTTAGGTCCCAGCGGATCTGGCAAAACCACCTTATTAAATTTATTAGGAGGAATGGACCAAACTACCAGTGGTGAATTGATGGTGGATGAGCTGGCAATTCATAAGCTTAAAAGTAAGGAGTTAACCAATTACCGTCGTCATAGCGTCGGGTTTATCTTTCAGTTCTATAACTTGATTCCAACTCTAACTGCCTTAGAAAATGTCGCAATTGCTCAAAGGATCGCCAAAAATCCTTTTGAAGCAGCTGATATTTTGGAACGGGTACAACTCTCCCATCGGCTAGGCAACTTCCCACAAGAATTATCCGGTGGAGAACAGCAGCGAGTATCGATTGCCCGCGCTGTCTGCAAAAATCCTCAATTAATCTTGTGCGACGAACCTACCGGCGCCTTGGACAGTACCACTGGGCAGCAGGTCCTGCATTTGTTAAAAGAAATGGCTGAATTACATGGTCACACGATTGTCATTGTCACCCATAATGCTGCGATTGCCCAAATTGCAGATCGGGTGATTCATTTAAAAGATGGTGAGATCATTAAAAATGAATACCAGCCTCAGCCGTTGAAGATTGATGAGGTGAACTGGTAATGCTGTTACGTAAAACTTTGCGCGATTTCAAACAAAACGGTTTAAGCTTCTTCGCCGTTTTCCTAATGAGTTTTATTTGCTTGTTTGTTTTTACCGGGATTTATTCTCTCAGCCAGCAAATGGAACAAACTGGGGAAAGCTTCATTGAAGAAAGTCAATTGGCGGATGATTTGGTGACCCTTCAACAATATGACGCGACTAAGGAAAAAGAAACGACTCAGCTGTCTGCTGTAGAAGAAACGGCACATCGCAGCGTCGGACAGATTAAAAACGATGACTTTTCACTGACTGTCCTTTCTTTTGATCAATCAAGTATCAGTCATCCGCTAGTTGTTCGCGGCGAAGCATTAGGCCAGCAAGCTGGTATATGGTTGGATGAGGATTTTTTCCAAGTCAATGATTACCAACTAGGCGATACTATTGTGATTAACCAAGTTGCTTGCGAAATTTTGGGAACGATTCGGCAGCCGGAATTTATTTACTTCACCGAAAATGCCGATCAACCCGTCCCAGATCATGAAAAAACTGGTTATGCCTATGTTTCAGAAGACACCTTTCCATCATTATCGCTGTTCACCACCCATCAGTTGTTGCTGAATACAAAGGAGAACATCAATCAACCTTGGTTGGAAAATCAGCTAACAGAAATCTGGGGTGCAGATTTCCAACAACTAACACCTCAAGAAGACAGCACCGGCATCTCAGTCTTCACGGATCGAACTTTACAGATTAGACGGTTAGCTCTTTTGTTTTCAGCCTTATTTCTGATTTTGACGTTGATTACCATGGAAGCTACCATGCGCCGCTTTGTTAAACAGCAGCAATTGCAAATTGGTTCTTTACTTGCACAAGGGTTAAGCAAACCGGCATTACTGCTGCATTATTCTTTATTTGGCCTATTTGTCTCATTCATTGGCTCACTGATCGGCTGCTTGCTGGGGCCAAATGTATTGTCACCGATTTTATTATCTGTTATCGGCAACCAGTTTTCTGTTCCAGGATGGGAAAGCTCAGCTAATATGTTGGGATATGCGATGGTAATCGTTGTTACAATTGCCAGTGTTCTAGTCACTTTAATTCCAGTAATTCCGATCATTAACGAACTACCAGCTACGATTCTACAAAAACAATCCAATAAGCGTTTTCGTCGTGTATGGTTGGAGCATTCGTTTATTTGGCAGTACCTGCCCTTTTCACTGCAATGGACCTTGCGAGACATCCAAAGAAATCTGCGGCGGGGAATTCTCGGCATTTTTGGTGCGATGGGCTGTATGATTTTATTGATTGCCGCATTTGGCATCAATGATTCCATTGATTACTCATTGAATCATGTTTTTTACGAAACGTATCATTATCAGGAAAAAGCTGTTTTCATACAGCCGTTACCGCAAGAACTCCAGCAAGACACGGAAAAATTGCTCACTCAGGATGGACAATGGCTAGAACAACAATCGGTCACTTTGCTAAATGGCAGCGAAGAACAAAGTGTTACAGCTTCAATACTTTCTTCTGGAGAATTGCTACGCTTAGAAAATAATAGTGAAGTGCTTGAGCTTGGTGATTTAGAGGAAAACGAAGTGATTGTCTCCGCTGCTCTTGCGGACAAGCACCACATTCAAGCGGATGATACGATTTATGTACAACTGGACCAGACGATTCGTCCTTTATTTGTGAAAGCTTTGGCTGAGTTATCCGCGCCTCAAGGACTTTTCTTTTCACAACGAGTTTGGCAGAACCTTGATCAAGTCTTTTTGCCGCAATCAATTTTATTGGAATCAGCTGGCGACATTAGCGACTCCCCCTATTTTTCCAGTTCAACCCCTAAGACGCAGCAATACGAAGATTCCCAGCAGCTGATTGAAGGTATTCGCTTCATTATTTCGCTGCTGATCTTGGCGGCTTTAGCTTTAGGAATTACGATTATGATGAACTGCCATCTATTAATTTTCTCTGAACGCTTTATTGAATTTGCTACATTGAAGGTACTTGGTTTCACTCAATCAGAAGTCTTGCGTTTGTCACTATTGGAAACCGTTTTGCTGACAAGTATTGGATGGCTGTTAAGTTTACCCTTGGGTTGGCTATTTCTCAACGCATACGTATCAATGGTCTCAACTGAAAATCAGCAATTTCTGCCTAATATCACCTCGCAAAGTCTGATTATTGCTAGTGGAATTCTTTTGGGATGTATGCTATTGGTTCAAGCGTTTTTAAATCGGAAAATTAAGCGCATTGATTTTGCTACTGCTTTGAAGCCGGCAGAGTAAAGTAACACTGCAAACTGAAAAAATCACCTTGCAAATTCTGCAAGGTGATCTTCGTCTTTTACTATTTGCTTAAACGTTCAACGTCGCGAGCGATCATTAATTCTTCGTCAGTTGGAATTACGTAAACTTTTACTTTTGAATCAGGTGTTGAAATTTCTGCTTCTTTGCCGTGAATTTTTTCGTTGACAGCAGCATCTAAATCAATCCCGAACCAAGTCATTTGTTCTAAGACCATTTTTCTGATGATGTCGCCATTTTCACCAACACCAGCAGTGAAAACAATTGCGTCAACACCGTTCATTACAGCGACATATTGTGCAATATATTTACGAATGCGGTCAGCATAAATTTCTAAAGCCAAAATTGCATCCTCATTGCCGTCAGCAGCGCCATTTTCGATGTCACGCATATCGCTAGAAAGACCAGTAAGACCTAATACGCCTGATTTTTTGTTCAAAATATCAATCATGTCGTTGATTGATGAGATACCTTCTTTTTCCATTAAGTATGGTAATAATGAAGGATCAATATCGCCTGAACGAGTTCCCATAGTTACCCCTGCTAATGGTGTGAAGCCCATAGATGTATCTACAGATTTTCCACCTTCAACAGCTGTTACTGAACCGCCGTTTCCAATGTGAGCAGTGATAATTTTTGTTTCTTCAATTGGTTTTTCCAATAATTCAGCTGCACGCTCTGAAACGTAGCGATGGCTTGTTCCGTGGAAACCATATTTACGAGCACCATGTTTTTCATAGTACTCTTTTGGAATACTGTACAAGTAATTTACTTTAGGCATGGTTGCATGGAAAGAAGTATCAAAAACAGCTACGCTCAATACGTTAGGCAAGATACGACGAAATGCCTTAATTCCCATAGCATTCGCTGGATTGTGCAACGGTGCAAATTCACTTAGTTCTTCGATTTTTGCTAATACATCGTCAGTGATGACAGTTGAATCACTAAAGTACTCTCCACCAGCTACGACACGATGGCCGACGCCTGTTAGTTCATCGAATGATGCGATGATGTCTAACTCAATCAATTGATCCAAAAGCATTTGAACAGCAACTTCATGATCTTTGATGTCTAACACTTTTTCAAATTTTTCTCCGTCACCGTATTTGATTGTGAAAATAGAATCCTTGATTCCGATTCTTTCTACGATTCCTTTAGCGAGAACAGTTTCATCAGGCATTTGGTACAATTGCCATTTTAAACTTGAGCTACCAGCATTGATTGCGATTGTTTTTGACATTTTTACTCTCCTTTTGTTTTGCTTATAAATTAGAAGACTTCCAGCCTTCGAATTTCCCAAAAAATTCTGTTACTTTAGATGGATCTTTTAAGGTTGGCAGTTTTACCAACAGCACTTTTTCTGCTTGCTGCGCCTTATCACCCGTTTTTTGTACGATTAAAATACTTTTCCGGGAATGCTCTGACTTGAATAACTCATCAGGCAATTGAATAATCCCTTGTAAGAAGACTTCTTTTCCTAGCCATTGCTGCAATAATGGACCTTGTTCTGTTTCCATAAAATTGCTTGGCAAAAGGAATAGGCCAAAGCCATTTTCCTTAACATACGCCATTGCTTGCTCCATCAATAGATGATGGGCATAGGTATGTTCTTTTTCTGAGCCGGTTACAAATTGACGTGCCTTTTCATCATTAGGATAGTAGCCGATTGGCAAGTCGCCAATAGCAAAATCTACGGGATCTACTAACAAATCCTGTAGGCTGTCTTGATGAAACAGCTGTACATTTTCTTCCATTAATGCACTGTCTGAAGCAGCGATTGCTAATAATGTATCGTCAATATCAACACCAGATGCATCAATGGTAAAACCTGCCAATTTTAGATTGTTAACCACCGTCAGCAGTAAATTGCCCATACCAACAGTAATATCTAAGATACGGATAGGTTCCTTCTTGTCTAAAACTAGTTGTTCAATTAAAAAGACAAATAGAAAACCTAAACTGTCTGGAGTCAGCTGATGATTTGGCTGCAGGGTTTCCTGTTTGGATCCCTTCAGCAACAACAGTTGGGTAATCTTACGCCATTCTTCCTTTTCCAGATTTAAGGCAAGCAGCTCTTGGTAAAGCTCTTCTACCTTGGCTACTGTTTCTTGATCAGGGGTCTGGTCAATCACGCGTACTTTCGCACCATCAACTAAATTCTCCGCATTTTCGATATAGGCGTCAAAAAAGGACGTGTCTAGTTTTTGCTGCAATTGTTCAATGGCTTGATTCATCAAAGAAAAAGCTGTCTCAATTTTTTCTGGATTCATCATCTTTTACCTCCTAGTATAACACCTATGATACCTGTTCTATTTTAGCCGACAAATACAAAATAATCAATCGCTTTCTTTTTATTATTGTGGATTTTTACTGTTTTCTCTATGTTTTCACCTGTTAAATAATTCACAATAGTGTGTATTAGTCTAGCCCTAAGAAATTATAAAAAGCGCTAATCCAGAGATTCCCTCTTGGTTAGCACTTTCTATAGTTTATGGCTGATCATTAGAACTTGCTTCAGCGCTTGCTTTAGTAGAGGAACTTGCTGGTTCAGGTTTTAAGGCTTCATCAAAATAATAGTTTTTGCCATTGATTGTCACCCTAAGTCGAACCATGTTTTTAGGCTTCTTCTCAAAGTAAAGTTCCCCTTTATCAAATAGCCAAGTCCCTTGAGACTCTTTCAACGGGTCATGTTCAATCAAAAATTCTTCTTTAGCAATCTTCGCTTGATATAGTTGGATGGTACGCTTCGAAAAGTCCGCCGTTTGATGGTAAGTAAACAGCAGTTGTAAAACTAAGAAGCTAAAAAGAAACATAACCACTAATACAGATAGTAGAATACCGCCACGCTTATTCAATTACCCAAATTCCTTTCTTCTTTGTTCCGTCGTTAAAGGTCACGTTTAATTCGACAGTTTTCCCAACTTTCCGGCACTTAAAGGCATAAACCTGAGTGAATAATGGTTGATGGCCGCCTTTATAGCTTTTACGAACGGTTGAGTTGATTCTTTCGATTCTCACGTCGTTGTTAACATTGTCTTTAAGCACTAAGGCGTGTGCTTCAGTATTGTAGTATTCAAAACCCTTTAGCTCATTCTCTAATTGCAGCAATCCAACCTCCCACTCCCGATTATGATACACACTCAGTTGCTGCTCTACCTTACTAATATGTTTGATTAACCCGTGCAATAAAAGAATACTGCCGCTTAACACCAGCAAAGCCACTAAGCATTCTAGTAAAGTAAATCCTTGTGATCTCCTCTGTCGTTTTACAATCATCGCTTTCTCCTTTAGGTTATCTGTCAGATGGATACACTCGCTGATAATGAATGTCAATATAAAGGTTGCGATACTCCTCAATTTTTTCCATTTGCTGTTTGGTTTGCCTTTGAAGTTGGGTAGTAATGGCTAAATAGCCGAAGGTCATGCCAACTAACAACGACAAGCTCACGATACTTTCTAACAAAATGTATCCTCTATTGCCTTTCATAACGACCACTTCCTAGCTGAAATTGATAATTTACTGTTCCGGTACTGTCAGTAAAGCTGATTTTAGGGATATTCCCCGACTCTGGTTGATTAGTCGTAATATTTCCCGTGTTTTTGTTAAACATTATTGAGTGTTTGCTTTGCAAAACTACCGATTCTGGTAATTTTAATTCTCTCCAGGGAAAATCCTCATTGCCGGCCATAAAATAAATTATTTGTTTATCCTGGTGCAAATCAATCCGGGTAGTTTTTTGATCACAGATGGCAACTTGCTGGATGTAAACAATTGATTTTTCTAGCTGATAGTAGAAAAACTGACGCTCCAGCTTTTGCTGCCAACTAGCAAATAGGATAGTTGGCAGCAAGACAAAACTACAGACTACGACAAGAACAATTAGAGATTCGATTAGGGTGTAGCCACATTTACTCTTTAGGTTTATTTTTAATTTTTTCATACGTTTCCCTTTGCTTTTCAGTAATATACCCTTTGCTCTCTAATTCATCCAAGGATGGCTGTTTATCATGGTCCAATTCGAAAACATCCATTTGTGTCTCAACAACCTTAACAATCGAATCATCACTCTTTTTCTCAGCAGATTTCTTTTGATTCATAATACCGGGCACAAACAGCAGCAATAAGATACTGATCACGAACAAAACGACCATCATTTCCAGTAATGTGAAAGCTTTCCATTTTTTCTTTTTCACCATATTCCCTCCATTCCGCTGGACAGCGGCAAAAGCATAGCGACATAAATACTGACGATCAACAAAGCGACGAACAAAAAGACTAAGGGTTGCAGCCATGAACACAAAAATTCTAAACGAGCAAAAAATCGTTGCCAGACCAATTGACTATAAGTCAGCAGCTCTTTACCTAAATTCCCCCGAACTTCACCTTGCTGGACAATTTGGCCAAACTCTTTAGTTAGGAACGGATAATTTTTTAGCTGCAGAGCTAACGACTGACCTTGAACTAATTGATGCTGCAAGGATATGGCTAATTCTTTCATTAACGAATCCTTTTCAGTAGCTAGCAGACAGGCAATAATTTGCTGCAGCTCCAAACCTTGATCAAATAACTTGCCCCACTCCAAAGCAAAATAGGCTGAGTAATAGTCGCGATGCAGGCGGCCAATCAATGGTAATTTTGCTAAAAAAGTGTACTTGATCAAGTAGCTTTGCTTCTGTCCCCAACGATTCCATAAAACCAGCAGCAGCAAACTAATCAAAAGAACCGCGAAAATAAGCCATGGTGCCGCTTGAATAAATAGAATAGAAGGATTATCTTGTTCAATCATTCCGCTATCTAATAGTTGTGGTAAAAGAAATGTGCGCATTCCTACTAAAATCAAAGTTAAAAACATCAGCAGCATTGCCGGATAAGAAACCGCCTTAACAAAGTTTTGCCGCTGTTTTTGTACCAGCAGCATTTGGTTGGCTATGCCTTTTAAAGTACGGGCAATCCCGCCATGCATTTCGCCTAAAGCAACCTGGAGAACTTGATCCGCTGAGTAATTCAGTTGAGAAAAACTTTTAGACAAGGACTGACCACTGTGCAAGTTTTGTTGAACCAGCTCTAATATATCAGCGGGTAGACTGTCTGCTGTTTGCAGAAAATGCAATGCCTGCTGCAGACTAAATCCATTGGTTAACAAATCCCCCAACAGCTGACAGAAAGTTACCTTTTGTTGAATGGTTAATTTTGTTTTCTTTTTTCGATACATGCTAACCCCTCTTGCCACGTAAATCGCAGCGGTTCGTCGTCGTAAAAACTATAGCTCATTAATAACCCGACCTCCTTTTCCTGATATGGCAGTAATTCCTGGTAAATGACGCCTCGCAAACAATCGTTTAATAGGTGTTTATCCCCTCCTAACTCTATGGCGCGGTCTTCAGCCGCTTCTAAACTAGATGCATGCAAGGTGGCAAAGACACAATGTCCAGTCAAGGCTGCACGGATTGCTCCGTGGATTGTCTTTTGATCCCGAATTTCACCGATGATCAACACATCAGGATGGTGCCGCAGCGAAAGCTTGATCAACTCTTCGTAAGTCTGATGAATCTTTTCGTTGACCTGCAGCTGTAAAAATCCAGGCTCTTCAATCTCTACCGGGTCCTCAATTGTCAGTACTTGTCCACTGCTTTCTTTTGCCAGTTTGTACATTAAGGTTGTCTTGCCTGAACCGACTGGACCGCAAAACAGATACAATCCTTTCGAGTGACAGGCTTCGCGAATCGTTGTTAATTGCTCTGGCAATAAAAAGTGTTCCTTGCTGGTACCAAACGAATGAAGGAAGCGAACCACTAGACTTTCCCGTTGTTGGTAATCCCCTACCGTAGACAATCGCAATCGCTGTTCTGTTTTGGGCAGCGAGTAAGTAATCGCTCCTAATTGTGCTTTGCGTCGTTCACTTACATCCATTTGGCCTAAATATTTAAAGCGACTGATCAGCTGCACCCCCACTTCCACCGAGACACAACCTTGATTGTGATAGAAGGGACCTTTACGAAAATAGTATTCATAATGATCCGATCGGGGCATCAAATAGAAATCTTGCATGTGATACAGCGCACCATAGTTAATAAGCTCCGTTGAAAATTCTTCTATTGTCATTTTTTTCACCTCATTATTAAGGTACGCAAAAAAAGCGAGTCCTGTTGCGACTCGCTAAACTTTTTTTATTTTTTTGTTTTATCAGGGAAACGGGCTTCGACTCGGTAGATGGGCTGGCCTTTTTGGGAGAATTTTTCTTCGTATTCAGTCATGATGTTGCCTTCATAGGAGCTATGATGCAAATCTAACCAAACCTGTTCCAAAATCATTCCATATTTTGAAAAGCTGCTCAAGGAATATTCGAACAGCCCTTGGTTGTCGGTTTTAAAATGAATCTCACCACTTGGACGTAGGATCGCTTCATCTACTGCTAAAAAGCTTTGATAAGTGAGACGGCGTTTTTCGTGACGTTTTTTCGGCCATGGATCGGAAAAATTAAGATAGATCTGGTCTACTTCACTCTCTGCAAAGTAATTTGTCAGCTCCGAGCCATCTACATGCAGCAGTTGCAAATTCGGTACTGGTTCTTCTATTAATTTATCCAAAGCAAAGGATACAACACTTAGTTGCATATCTATGCCGATATAATTAATCTCTGGATGAGCCTGTGCCATTTTGTTGATGAATTGTCCCTTGCCCATACCGATTTCAATATGGATGGGGTGATCGTTGCCAAAACGTTCCTGCCAACGTCCTTTCCAAACTTGCGGTTCTTCAACTACAAGTTCGGGATGAGAAGCCAATAGTTCTTCCGCTCCTGATCGCTTTCTTACACGCATTCTTGTTTCCTCCTAAAAAAATTTCAAAAACTATTTTACAGCAAAAAATCCGAATTACATTAGTTTTGCTCCTGCGGTCCAGACGGTCCTCATCGCTCAATCGCGAGTTGTAGGAGTTTCTGCTAAGTATAATTCGGATCATTTCGTAAAGCTGTTGGTTATGTTACCGTTCCACCAGCAAAAATTCGTTTTAATTGCAGTATTGATTGATTCATATGACGAAATTCCTGCCGACGATACAGCCGGGAAATTTCTAGCAACAGGCTCATTAACGCATACCAATAGATCCGTTCCATGTTGGCATCTGTTGGTCGAATACCGTAGCGCACCAGCCATTTGCTCCAACTTGAAAGCGGTACGTAGCTTCCTAAAATTGTTCCGATATCTAAAGCCGGATCCGCAAACATCACTGAATCCCAATCAACCAAATAAAGATAATTCCGGCACACCAGCCAATTTCGATGATTGACATCACCATGAACAACCGTGTACTTTTTTTTCGGATAGTAAGGAACATTCTTTTTTAAATAATTATGGACCAACTCGATAAAACTATTTTGCTGCAACGCAGGAGGCAAACTCTCCTCAAAATTCGCCAACAATTGCTGCGGCGAAACTTGTCGTCCTCCAACTTTTTTCAGCATTGACATTAAAGAATCAGAATGATGCAAATGATACAAAACATCGATCACATCATTGCGTTGTTTGATTTCATCTGGGCGCAGGACTTGACCGTCTAACCATTCTTGGGCAGTCAGTGTATCACCATTGCCAGTCCGTTTAATCCACACCAATTTAGGTGCAATTCCTTCTCTAGATAAAGCAGCCAGCATAGGAGTTGTATTTCGTTTAATAAAGACACGGTCTTCATCGCGGTACCCAATGTAGGTTTTGCCAGTGTCGCCCTTGATTGGACGTACTCGCCATTCGCTATCTAACTGAAAATCCATCTCATGGGCCCTCCTCGTGCTTTTTCCGCAGTACCTCTTATTCTAGCTACCGAAATAGGCTTCGTCAAGAGCATGTATGTTCTTCTTTACCCTTTTTTGGATTACATTTTCTTTACAGTTTCTTCAATTGCGTCGATGTAAGCCTTTTGCAGCTGTTTGGTGATTGTTCCAGGTGTTCCATCGCCGATATTTTTGCCATTGATGCTGATAATTGGCGTTACTTCGGCTACTGAACTAGTTTTAAAGACTTCGTCCGCTTCAACTATGAACTCTTTAGTAAAAGGCTCCTCTACTAATTTGAAGCCTAATTGATTTGCCAACTGGCGTACTTTAATTTTAGTAATTCCTGGTAAAATCAATTCACCATCTGGATGGGTATATAAAACACCATCCTTGACCATCCACAGATTGGAAGAAGAGGCCTCAGTAACAATACCGTCTCTCACTAAAACAGCATCATCATAGCCGTTTTCTTGGGCTTCATTTAAAGCTAAAATATTCCCTAACAAGCTGATGGATTTAATGTCACAATGCAGCCAGCGTTTGTCGGTAACAATACCACCGCTAATCCCCTTCGTTAATTTTTCCATTGGACGGCTTATTTCTTGAATATCCGCCGTTAATACTGGAACTACCTCTTTAGGATCTGGAAAACTATGAAGGCGTGGTTTAGCTGCGCCATGAGTTACTTGGAAATACAAACGTCCGTTTTTAATACCGACTTCTTCAGCAAAACGATGCAGACGTTGACTAAATTCTTCCTTGGTAAATGGCAGGGTTAAACGAATTTTGTCGGCACAACGAAAGAAGCGCTCCAAATGTTCTTCTTCCATATATAATAAGCCGTTGTAAATGCGAATCACTTCATAAATACCATCACCAAATTGATAACCCCGATCTTCAGTATCAATTTTCACTTCTGATTCATCGACAATTTTATCGTTCCATAAGATTTTCACTGGTTATTCCTCCATCTTTTTGATGCGTATTGGTACATACAACCAAACAAATAAAACTGTTTCTACTATTAATATAGCCAGCATCAGCAAACTTTGTAAAACTGCCAACTGAGTTAGAGCAATTAATGCGAAGATGAATGCCGCAATCACCAAAAGGCTGGCGATCATTTTTTGCAGTGAGGCTTGCTTCGTTTTCGGACTGACTGGATACAGCTGGATGAAGCTGATGTAGTCAAATTGACCATATAAAGGAATCAATTGAAAGCCAATTAGATAGATCAACAGTGCAGCGACTCCAGTGGCAAAGAGAAAATCCTGCAACGTAAAGATCATGATACCGCCGATTGCTACTAGGCGCAGATACAATCCGCTGTATTCAGAACCTCTCAAGGCCCGTCGCATGAACAAATAAAGATAGGTGTTGGATTGCTTGAAGGTGATTCTGCTCAGCAGTCCATCCAAATATTTGCGGCGTTTTACTTTTGCTTCGATCTCCGGTACATCGGTGAACAGGTTAATAAATTGATAGATACGGTATAGGCGACTACGTTCGCGGTCCGCCATTTTTTCCCAATCCAATAAACGATCCCTTGTTTTAGTTGCCCGATTGAAGAAAAGCGTGACCAGTACAGCAGCAGCTAAACCGAACAGTGGTGTAAAGTACAAGCTGATTAGGATTGCTATAATACTGGCTGCATACCAAACTAGCGTAAGCTGTTGAACCTTCTGCTTAGTACCTTGATAGCAAGCTAAGCGGGCCATCGACAGCTGACTGTATTTCAATAACCATAACATGATTACAATCCAAATCATATTATTGAAGCCGTAGCCAGTACTAACCACATAAAGCGGCATCGATACTGCACTGATTAATCCAATTAGAACGAATGGAAAGGTCAGTGAATACTGTAAGGCTTTCTGTAGATAGCCCCCCATTTGCCGTTCCTTCGGTAAAATGAATGTCGTATCGGCCGGCTCAATTAAAGTTACTAAGCTTCCAGCTGGTAAAACCACCAGCCATAGCAAACCGACAATCGGCAGACCCCAAACAAAATCAGCTGGCAGCTCTTTTAACAGATTCGAGTAATAAAAACCTAAGCCGCCGACTAAGAATAAACAGACCAAGACAAAATGATCATTCAGCACATAACGCATGTACTTCATCATTTTCTTTTGATGCAGCTTTAGCCGTTGACTAAAAAAATCAGACATTCGACTCAGACTCCTTTGTCAATGCGACGTAAATTTCGTCTAGTGAAGAACCTGGCAGGTTGAACTCTTGCTGCAGTTCAGTCAAAGTCCCTTGGGCTCGCAGTTCACCATTATGCAAAACGACAAAACGATCGCAATATTTTTCAGCGGTTGCCAAAATATGGGTAGACATTAGAATAGCCGCGCCTTCTTTTTTCATGTCCATCATCAATTCCAATAGCGCATTGATTGCCAATGGGTCCAATCCTAAAAATGGTTCATCGATGATATACAGACTTGGTTGAATTAAAAAGGCACATAATACCATGACTTTCTGCTTCATCCCTTTAGAGAAATTAACCGGGAACCATTCCAGGCGATTTTCTAAACGGAAGGTTTTTAACAGCTGCTCCGCTCGCTCCATAGCGACCTCTTTTGGAATGTCGTAGGCCATTGCGGTGACTTCGATATGCTCTCTTAAGGTTAATTCTTCATATAATGACGGTGTTTCTGGAATAAAGCCGATTTTTTTGCGGTATTCCTCTGGCGCTTCCGCCAAGGTTAATTGATCAATCGTAATTTTACCTTTTTGCGGAGTTAGTAACCCGATTACATTTTTAATTGTGGTTGATTTACCAGCACCGTTAAGTCCGATCAACCCCACCATCTCACCATTTTTTACATCAAAACTGATATCTTTCAAAACAGGCAAATGTCCATAACCGCCTGTGACTTGCTGAATGGATAAACTCATTTTATTCCCTCCAATACTTGTCCTATATTATAGCAGAACTTTTGCCAAGATTTTTGACAAAGTGATTTCATTTTCTTCCACAGCTAAGAAAAGTTATGGTAAAGTGAAAGTAAGCAAAAAAAGAAAGGGTGTCTGTCATGGAAAACTGTATCTTTTGTAAAATTATCAATCAAGAAATTCCCAGCTATAAAGTGTATGAAGACGACAAAGTCTATGCCTTTTTAGATTTGTCGCAAGTAACCAAAGGCCATACCCTGGTTGTACCTAAGCAGCATGTTGCCGATATTTTTGAGTATGATGAAGCATTAGCTGCCGACGTTTTTGCAAGAATACCAAAAATTGCCAAAGCGTTAGAAAAAGCATTCCCAGAAATGGAAGGCTTGAACATCTTAAATAATAATAAAGAATTGGCTTATCAGTCAGTCTTCCATTCTCATGTGCACTTAATTCCACGTTATGGAAAAGACGATGATTTCTCCATCCACTTTGGTGATCATTCAGCAGACGTTTCAAAAGAAGACATGCAAGCGATCGCTGATGCAATTAAAGAGCAGGTGAATTAAGGATGGGCTTTTTCAAAGGACTTTTAGTCGGCGCGGGACTTGGAACCGTTGGCGGATTGCTCTTTGCTCCCCGAAAAGGCGAAGAAACGAGAGAGAAATTAGTCAACGATGTACGAGATATCGTTCAGCTAACCGATGAATTGAATGACAGCTTAACTGAGTTTCGCGAGTCGCTGGTGGAATTGAAGACGAACGTTGATACCATTGTTCCTGAGTTCAAGGCTGGGTTGGAGAGCGATATTGAGGATTTTAAGTTTCAGGCAGATCCGCGGATTAAACAAATCCAAGAACAGGTGGAGTTGATTCAAAGTCACCTGCCAGAAGAGCTTCAAACAAGCAGCAGTGAAAAAGGACGGTTTGTTTTAGAACGGCCGAAAAAGCTTAAATAATCATTGGGACCGTGACATTTTATATGTCGCGGCCTTTCTTTTGTGCCTTTATTGTGAATTTTTATAGAAACTATCTTTAAAAGCCTTTATTTTACAAATTTAAGTGTGGTATAGTGTTTGAGGAGCAATAATACGCAAATAATTTAATACAGGAGTGTAACTACGCATGAAGAAAAAAATCGTTTTAGCTACTGCTGGACTATTAAGTGTCCTAGTTTTAGGCGCTTGTTCAAATGGCAACAGTCAAGAAATCGCAACAATGAAAGGCGGCAAATTGACAGTTGAAGATTTTTACGAAGAAGCGAAAAAAGAACAAACAAACCAACAACTGGTTCGTAATATGATTATCTACGATGTCTTTGAAAATGCCTACGGAGACAAAGTTACTGACAAACAAATTGACAAAGAGTACAACAATCAAGCGAAGCAGCTTGGTGACAGCTTTGAAAGCCAGTTGCAAGCAGCCGGCTACACTAAATCTTCTTACAAAGAATATTTGAAACAATCATTGGCTTTCCAAGAAGGAATCAAGAGCCACATCAAACTAACCGACGCTGACAAAAAAGCAGCTTGGGAAGCTTTCCATCCTGAAGTTGAAGCGCGCGTTATCTTAGCAAGCAGCGAAGAAGAAGCAAACGAAATCAAAAAACAAATCGATGACGGCGGTGACTTTGCTGAAGTCGCAAAAGAAAAATCACAAGATACTACCACTAAAGAAGACGGCGGAGAAATCAAATTTGATTCTCAATCTGATACAGTTCCAACCGAAGTGAAAGAAGCAGCTTTCGCTTTGAAAGACGGCGAAGTATCTGACGTTATTTCTTCAATGGACGCTTCTACTTACCAAACAGCTTACTACATTGTAAAAATGGAGAAAAACACTTCTAAAGGCAATGACATGAGCAAATACGAAGACGAAGTAAACGAAATTGCTGAAAATGCAAAAATGGCTGATCAAGCCTTCACTTCTGAAGTTATCGGTGAAGAATTGAAAAAAGCGAATGTAAAAATTGAAGATGAAGCCTTTGACAATATCTTGTCTGACTTCTTGGGTACAACTGATTCTACTGGAACTTCTTCTTCTAAGAAATCTTCAGAAAAAGAATCTGAAGAATCAACAGAAGCATCAAGCCAATCTTCTACTGAAGAATCTCAAAGCAGCACGGATGCATCTAACTAAACAGCTTTCTAAAGGGAATTCCAAATGGAGTTCCCTTTTTTTCGTTATTCATGCTACAATAAAGTATCAATTACTTATAATAGATAGGTGGATAGTCATGAAAAAATTTCCTTCCAAAGAGGCCGAAAAAGATTATTACGAGCATGAAGCTTCCGAAGCTGAATTTTTAGCCTGGTATAAAGAACAAGATCATCCGCAATACGAGAAGCCTTCTGTAACGGTGGATATTGTTGTCATGGGCTATAACAAAGAAGAAGATCAATTAAAAATTCTTTTGATTCAGCGCCGCGGCAACCCGTACCGCAATTCTTGGGCTTTGCCTGGCGGCTTTGTTCAAAGCAACGAATCGACGAATGACAGTGTTCGTCGCGAAACAGAGGAAGAAACTGGCTTGACGATTGGGCGAAAAAACGTTGAACAGCTGCATACCTTTAGTACTCCTAACCGCGACCCGCGGGGTTGGGTGATTACGGTTAGCTACATTGCCTTTATTGGGCAAGTGCCGCCAAGAGCTGGTGATGACACGCAAGACGCTCGCTGGTTCAATATGGAACGTAATGGCGATACGATTTTGCTGACGAGTGACGATGTTTCGATTGAAATTGATTTGGAAGCTGGACAGTCCATCGGAAAAGATACCTTGGCCTTTGACCATAACGAAATTATTCGCAAAGCCTTCAACCGGGTGGTCAATAAAATGGACCATGAGCCGTTGATCTTGCAGGTATTGGGGGAAGAATTTACTATTACGGAAGCCCGGAAAGTTTTTGCTAAGTTCTTAGGCATTGATTATAAAACCGTGGACCATTCCAACTTCAAAAAAGCCATGCTGCAATATTTTGATGAGCTTGGTGAACGGCCTGTCGGTATTGGCCGACCATCAAAGATTTATCGCCTGAAGGATGAATTAGGTGAAAAAAAATAAAACACACATCGTTTTGGACGTGTGCTTCTGACTGTAGATAGTTATCTGCAGTCTTTTTTATTTGGTTAATAGGATTAACTGATGCAACGCGCGGGTGCAGCTAGTGTAGAGCCGATTGCTTTTTTTCTGAAGCTGATCGGATGCGATGTCCGGTAGAATTACCGTGTCGAATTCTAGTCCTTTGGCGTATTGAATAGTGGTTAAAACGATATCCTGCTGAATTTGTTCCGTGTTCTTTCCTATTATAAATACGGGAACTTGGAGTGCAGCTTTCAGCCGCTCCACCTCTTGCAGGTTCTGACAAATAATTCCACAGGTTTTATGGGGTCCTGCTTGAAAAGCTTCCAGCTGCTTGGTCAGCTGAGTGATTTGATCTAGTTCATTTTTAACTAGGTGCACTGTGACGGGTTCACCGTGCCGTTTGACTGCAGTGAGGGTTTGATTTTGGGAAAATTGCTTGGCAAACTCGACAATTTCACAGCTGGAGCGATAGCTTTGGTTGAATTTCACTAGGCGATTTTTGGGCAGAATCCTCTGCAATTGGTCTAAAAAATTATCTTGGCCTGCGATGATGGCTTGATGGACATCTCCACAGATGGTTTTCTCGCTAGGGAACAATTGCTGCAAAATATAAAAGTGCAGCAGTGAATAATCCTGCATCTCGTCAATCACCAAATGCTGGATATTTCGGTTTGGCTTGATCCCTTCAATCTTCAATTTGAAGTATACGTACGGAAATAAGTCGCTATTTTCCAGAAAATTTCGCTGGCTTGCTCCACGATAAATTTCAGGTAGTGTTTTTAAAAAAGCTAGATAAGCTGCTAAACTGTCCTTTGCCCCTATTCCTACCTTCAGTTTATCAGCAATTATTTTTTTATGAGGCAGCTTTAATTCAGCAGCCAGCTCACTACTCATTCGGGTGATTAATTGGAATAAAGGTACTTGGGCATCGGAAAAACATTCTGCAAGTTTTGCTTTTGGGAGAACGATCTTTTTTGATATGTTTAAATCTTCGGCGAATAGCTGCTGGCGCATTTTTTCTACGTAAGTCTCCAGTTTTTTCAAAAATTCTGGCGATCGCTTGTACAAATAGCGTTGGCTTTTGTCCGATTGAGGATTTTCCAGTATTTCAGTCAGCTCCTCTTGGCGATCTGCCACCGCTAGCGTCTCTTCAATAAAACTTCGGCCGATCGTGGTAATGTCTCTTTGCTGCAGCTCGTTCTCACCTAATTCTGGCAGGACCGTAGAGATGTAGCTGGAAAATAATCGATTGGGGGAAATAATCAGAATGTTCTCAGCTGACAAACTTTCTCTTCGTTGATAAAGCTGGTATGCCATCCGATGCAAAGCAATGGAAGTTTTGCCAGACCCGGCCACCCCTTGGATAATTAAATTTTTCGTTTTGTTATCCCGTATTACCTCATTTTGCTCTTTTTGAATCGTTTGAATGATGGTCTTCATCTCGTAGGAAGAAGAGCTTTTGCCTAACTCCTGCAAAAGAAAGTCATCGTTCACCGTATCTTCGGTATCCACCATCAATTTAATCCGCCCTTTTTGAATCTCGAATTGACGTTTTTCTACTAGTTCGCCGGAATATTTTCGGCCAAAGGACTCGTAATAAGCTTTTCCTAAATGGAAATCGTAGTACAAAGAAGAAATCGGTGCCCGCCAATCGTAAATCAGCTGCTCCCCTAATTCATCCGCCAAACCGTAGCGACCAATATAAAAAGGTTCAGTTTCTTTTTCATCTTCGTAACGAAAGCCGACTTTTGCAAAATAAGGAACTTCCTGCTGATATTTTAATTTGCCGACGATTCCTGATTCTAAAACATTTCGGCGATCAATGTAATTCATGGTTTGCTGAAAGTTATAGACTTCGTATTTGTCCAGCTCAGCCTTGTAATCTACCGTGTATTTTTTCAAATCCTTGTAATCAGCTTCGCTGGAATCGATTGTTTCTTCAAGTTCAGCGATCTTTTTCGTGATTTTCTCGATGACTTTTTTTAAATAAGCTGTTTCACCCACGCGATCGGCTCCCTTCGTAATTAGACAATCAGTATAGCGAAAAACGAAAGCCTGGTGGTTTAGTGGAGGGTTGCAAAATAAAAAGACGGAGAAATCATCTCCGCCGGTTACTACTCCATCATCATTTGCAGCTGCTTGGTCAAAATCAAGACTTGACCTTCTAAAACTTCCACCCGCTTTTTCAATGCCTCCAGTTGTGGTGCATCCTCCACAATAGCCGGCTGCTTGGAAGGTGAATAAAGCTTTGGCAATCCTGAATTCTTGTACTGTTCCAGTAAAGCAGGTATCTTTTGATTGTCGATCTTTACCTGCGTTCGTTCCGAAAATTCACCATCTTCATTTACCCGACGAGTCACCAGTGTCTCCATGCCCTCAAAACAATTTCCGCCTACGACATAGCCCTTATTAGTTTTCTCAATGGCACCGATCTCCCGCAGCCAACCATAGAATGTATTTTGGTTTAGCCCATACTCTTTTCTTACTTCGTGCAGCTTCATAATAATCACGCTCCCTTTCTATATAAAAGATACGCAATTAATCGCAAATGTTTCTCAAAATTTCTTGATATTTTTTTGTGGCTAATTCACTCACCTGTCCTTTTTTACAAAACTCCAGTTTGGCTAGCTTGCGGTTCACTCGTTCTACAACAATCTGCTCATTGACGGTTCGTTCTTTTAGAGATTGAAAAGCATCTAAGAAACGAGGATCTTTTCTGGCATAGTCGTAAAAGGACAGGACATACACATAATGAAACAAATTATAATCCATCAGTGGATATTCCACCTGCATAAACAAGGTGCCAATTCCGTAGTGACAAGGACCAATTGGTGCTTTAGTTTCCCAATGCCTCAATAGAAAATCAATTGCCTGGTTTAGGCTCAGGTCATTAAAATGCTCCGTGTAACGAAACAGATTCAAGGCATTTAAGGTGGGCAGCGGATTGGAATGCTCGGTTTCTGGCCCTTTGCCAAAATAAAATTTCTTGCACCACCAGCCGCCGTCTGAGTAGCGGGAATCTAAAAGATATTGCAAGGTTATCTGCATCCGTTCATCTTCAAGATAGCCTAAACGAATCAGCAAGGTTGCGGCTGGAATTGTCTGGCAAGGAAATGACGGGCCTTTAGGATAGAGCTTGAACTCCCCAGTCTCTTTCCAGGCATCCCAAAGAAGCTCCGCAACCTTTTGTAAAACAGGATCTTGTGGCGAAACACCCAGTTCCAACAAATAATTCGCTGAAGCAATACAGGAAAAGGCCCCGCCGTTGGTTAGTCTGCGATCTTCGGTGGTCCAGTAATCCCATTTTTGATCGTATCTATGACTTAGAATTGTTTCAATATCTTTTTGGTAATCCATCTCTTCCCACCTGCCTTTTATTTTTATTGTATCAAGTTACCAGACAGAATTCAGCTGGATTTAAGCTGTAGAAAAAAACGCCCCTTCGCTTAAAACGAAAGGACGTCTAATATTTAGCTATTCACTGTTTTCTTCATTTGTTTGCTGCGCAGTTGTCCGCAAGCAGCATCGATATCGGTACCGTGTTCTTTACGGATCACACAGTTCACGCCGTTTTTCTTCAGTACATCGTAAAAACGTAAAACCGCGGCTTTTGAGCTGCGAGAATATTGATCGTGTTCGCTGACCGGATTGTAAGGAATCAGGTTTACGTAAGTCAGTTTCTTTTTATCCTTCAGTAACGCGGCTAATTCTCTGGCATGCTCTGGCTGATCATTTACGCCCGCAAGCATAATGTATTCAAAGGTAATACGACGGTTCGTGTTTTCCAAATAGTAATCAACGGCTTCCATTAATTTTTCAATTGGGAAGCTGCGGTTGATTCGCATGATCGATGAACGTACTTCGTTGTTTGAGGCATGCAAGGAAATCGCTAAATTCACCTGTAAACCATTTTCGGTAAATTTCTTGATCTTGGGTACTAAGCCACTGGTAGATACAGTGATGTGACGAGCACCGATTGCCAGGCCTTTCGCATCGTTAATGACGTGGATAAAGTCCATCACATTGTCATAATTGTCGAAAGGTTCGCCGATCCCCATTACCACTACGTGAGATACCCGTTCATCTTCGCCCCGTTCATCAAAATAGTGCTGAACCAGCATGATTTGCGCAACGATTTCGCCGGCGGTTAGATCCCGCTGCTTCTTCAATAAACCTGAAGCACAGAAGGTACAGCCGATATTACAACCAACTTGGGTCGTAACGCATACTGATAGACCATATTCTTGGCGCATTAAGACCGTTTCGATCATGTTTTTATCCGGCAATTCAAACAAATATTTGACAGTGCCATCACTGGACTCTTGAACGACTTTTTGTTCCAGTGGATTGATGCAGAAGTTTTCTTCTAACAGATCCAGAGTATTTTTAGAAAGGTTGCTCATTTGTTCAAATTCGCTGACACGTTTTCGATACAACCATTCCCAAATTTGGGTCGCCCGGAATTTCTTTTCGCCATGCTCTAATAGCCATTCGGTTAAACTATCTTTTGTTAAATCATAAATCGATGGTTTCAATTGATTATCTCCTATTTTAAACGTATTCTTCTAAGGCTGCTGCCTTAAATGCTCGCTTCATACTATAACTGATTCAAAAAATGAAAGCAATCGACTTTGGAAAAAATCAACAAAAAGACTGCCAGTTTCCTGACAGTCTGCGGCTATTCAAGTCCATCTACATTCGCGGTGATCCCCGCTGCTTCAAACTGATTTTTGATTGTATCAACTTGTGAATTCGTTAGAGGTACTGCGTCCTTCATTTGGTAGTCCCAGCCGAGATAATCATATTTGCTGCTGCCATATTGATGAAAAGGCAGCAAATGAACTTCTTTGATTTCCAAGTTCTGCAAATAATCGATCATCGCCAAGAGGTTTGCTGGCTCGGTGGTATATTCGGGAATTAACGGAATCCGCGGAATCAGCTCCAGCTGATCCTGACTCAAAAGAAATTCAAAGTTTTCTTTGACCGTTTGGATATCGACACCAATGACTTGTTTGCTTTTGATGGGGTCCATGATTTTTAAATCAAACAGGACCTGCTGGACAAAGGGCGTCAGCTTTTGAATTTCCTTGACTGGGAAACAGCCGGTGGTTTCAATAGCTGTATGGACGCCCAAGTAGTTGAACTCTGCCAATAATTCGGCTGCGAAGTCAGCCTGCATTAATACTTCCCCACCGGAGAGAGTGACGCCCCCACCTGAAGTTCGGTAGAAAATTTCATCCTTCATAACTTCATCTACTAATTCCTCTTTGGTTTGCCACTGGCCGATCGTTTCCTGCTGACCATTCTTGGTCCATGTTGTCGGTGCGACAGCTTTTCTGGATTCCGGATTGGAGCACCAAGGACATCTCAACGGACAGCCTTTTAAGAAAATGATGGTGCGGATTCCACCGCCGTCGTGGACTGAATAGCGTTGCACATTGAACACTAAGCCTTTTGTCATTGCTCTTCCTCAATTCTATAGCTCATGCTCCACCCGAGCGATGATATCATCTTGAATTTGCTTGTTCAAATCAACAAAGAAGGCACTGTAACCGGCCACTCGCACCAGCAATCCTGTATATTTTTCTGGATGCTTTTGGGCATCGATTAAGGTTGCTTTGGATTGGACGTTGAATTGAACGTGCTGAATTTTTAATTTCGTAAAAGCCATTAAAAAGTCGGCGAACTTGTTCAAGCCCTGTTGACCTTTTAGTGTGTTCGGTTGGAATTTCAAATTCAGTAAACTTCCGTTGACAGTTAGATAGTTATCCAGTTTGCTGACGGATTTTAAAACGGCGGTTGGCCCTAAGTGATCTCGACCCACCATTGGCGATAATCCGCCATCGGCTAACTGCTCCTGAGCCTTTCGTCCGTCTGGCGTCGCACCTACTGCTTCCCCTAGAGGAATATGAGCTGAAACTGTGTAAGCTCCCGCGATAAATTGCCCCCCGCGAACATTGGTGTATTTTTCCAATTCTTTGGCGTAGTGTCGGAAGACTTTGGCAGCAGTCAAATCAATTTCATCATTATCATTGCCATACTTCTCAAAATCTTGAATCACGTGCTTTTGCAAGTCGGCATATTTGCCGGTGTAGTTGGATTCCATCGCTGTAACTAGTTCAGCAAAGGTCATTTCCTGGTTTTCAAAGATCATTTTTTTGATCACATACAGTGAGTCGCTCAAGTTGGCTTCCCCGATTCCTTGTACGCCGGAAAAATTATAGCGAGCACCGCCGTCAGTTACATCCTTGCCATTTTCCAGACAGTCTTGAATCAGTACTGATAAAAATGGTGTCGGTGCATAATTGCGGTGGCCCAAGTCTACGATGTCGGAACCTTTAGCAACCAATGCTACATAGTAATCGATTTTTTCTTCTATGTTAGTCATCAGTTCTTCATAGGTCACATCCAACTTATCCCGAAGCTCATACATGCTCAGCTCCATGATGCGCAGCAGGTTAAACAAAGCGATGTCGTGCAGGCCATATGTCCGTCCAGGAATCGAGGTTTCCACACAGCCGACCGTTGCATAGTCGCGAGCGTCATCCAAAGAAACGCCTTTACTTAAAAAGGCTGGCACACAAACTTCATCATTAAACAGCTGCGGAATCCCAGTTCCTAAACGAATCGTTTCGCAAGTCTTCAATAAAAAGCGGCGCGGAATCAGCTCATTCATCCGCACAGAAAGATTCGGCTGCGGCAGCAACACTTCATGGTACAAATCCAGCATGATA
Organism: Candidatus Enterococcus moelleringii; assembly: GCF_017377575.1. Taxonomy (GTDB): domain Bacteria; phylum Bacillota; class Bacilli; order Lactobacillales; family Enterococcaceae; genus Enterococcus_A; species Enterococcus_A moelleringii. The sequence goes on along the minus strand of NZ_JAFREM010000030.1, from coordinate 57,738 downwards.
TAGGAAAGTGGATTCACTGACGCATGTCCGTATTCATTTAATCCGCCCAGAACCACCGTATAGCCGGTTGGAAATCCGGCAAAACACTTGGCACTGCTCTCGCTGCGGAGCAGGACCACATCGTTGGTTTTAATATAGAAATCTCCCAAGACTTCATACAAAGATTCTGGGGTTTCGCCTGCTTCCAAGGAAGCTTGATAAAACGGGTAAAGGTATTGATCCATCCGGCCTAATGACAATGAAGAAGCATTGGATTCGTATTGTCCGACAATACTGGTCATCCACAGCAGCTGTAATGCTTCATAAAAGCTTTCCGGTTTTTCAATGCTTAATTTTTTACACATAGCAGCGATCTTCTTCAGTTCTGCTTTGCGTTCATTGTCAGCTTCTCTTTCAGCCATGGATTCTGCTAAAGCAACATAACGTAAAAAGTGATCTCGCATCCCTTTGAAAATAATCAATCCGGCTTGAAAGAAGTCGTTTTCTGGCTGTTCTTCTACTTTGTTAGTTAGAAATTGAATGTAGTAACCAACACCGTGGCTTAAAATTGCAGGAAAATCCATGATGATATGGCCTTGACCTTTGTCGGTTTGATTCAATTTGAAGACTTCATCCTTTAAGGCTTCTTTGACTTCCGTCGTCAGCTGCCCATTGATGAAATCCTTCATGGAACGGCCTTCCCAATAAGGATAAAGCTTTTCACGATAAATCTTTTTGTCTTCCTCGGTGAACTCAAATTGATCCTGTGGTCGAGTGGCAATCGTGTCGATTTCCTTTAAAATCCAATAAGGGTCCATTTCCGGTGACACGATTCCTGAGCGGGGACGCACCGTGCGATTTCCTACCAGCAGTTCGCCTTCACGAATACTGATCTTTACCTTTTCCAGAATATGCGCCACTGCTTTGGCGCGACGGATGATCGTTGCCTCGCCTTCGGTTTGCTGGTAACTTTCGGTGTACAGCAACGCACGTTCCAGTGAGATTTGACGTTTTTCTACAAATAAGTTGTCCTTCATTGTTTGAATGCGGGTGTTCCCGTCAATTACGACGTTGGCGATATTTTTTTCTTTATCAATTATCCCTGTAGCCATTTTATCGATCCTTTCTTCTACGTTTCTATGTGTTAAGTATAGAAAGTCACAAAGGTAAATGCCACGCATTTTGAGGGTTTTCGATGAAAAACTTGGATTTCGAACGTTTTTCCCAAGTTTTTGATTGAGTTTTTTGGAATAAAATGCTAGGTTGACTATGAAGATAAAAGATTGTGAGGGACGTTTATGAAGGCTGCCGAAATTGCGCAACGTAGAAAAGAAATCACCAGCTGGCTCTATCAGCAGGAAGTTGTTAAAGTTGGCGAATTGGTTAAGCACTTCCGTGTCTCCGATGAAACCATCCGTAAAGACTTAGCTCATTTAGAACAAGAAGGCATTCTCAAAAAAGAGCACGGCAAAGCAGTGTTAGTGAAGGAAAAGGAACTTGATCCCGTTTCGCTGCGCACGGTCAATTTAACAGAGAAGGAACGAATCGTAGCAAAAGCTTTGAGTCTGATTACTGAAAATGATTGTGTGATTGGCTTGGATCAAGGCAGTACGATTGCTCTCTTAGCAAAAAAGTTAGGCAGTTTGGATCAGCGGCAACTTTTTACTGGATCGTTAGCCGCTATTTTACAGTTGGTGAATAGTCAGCACCTAATTCATTGCTTCGGTGGACAATACTCGGCAGGCGATATGGCGTTTCGCAACGATACCGGCAAAGAAATGTACCCAGATGTTCAGTTTGATCTCTGCTTTTTCGGCTCCAGCGGGGTGAAAAATCGCAAAGGCTTCTGTACCTCCTCTTTAATTGATGCAGAATCCAAGCGAATGATGCTGCGAAAATCCACAAAAAAGATTGTCTTGTTAGACAACAGCAAATTCGAAGCAACTTCGCTGGTTCAAGTCGCTCCTTGGTCTGAGGTAGATATCGTGATTACCAACAAAGGGATTCCCCGCGATTACGAACGGATGATTAGTGCCTTCGCCCAACTGATTTTGGTGTAGCAAAAAAGCGCTGAATGATTGATCAGCGCTTTTTTAGCCCATCAAGAAAAAGCCTCAAAGAAAAACAATGAGACTTCAAAATGAATGGATTGATTATCAGCAGACTTGGACAAACTGAAGGCATAACGAATAGAATGGTGCACCAACTCGATCCATCACGTGTTGCAGCAGGTGATTCTTAACACAGTTGTTCACCTAAGCGAACGAGGCTCTCAGATCAAGAACATTCGGGCCAATCATTCCACTGAACTGCCAAAAAATGATTGGCAATCTATTACCGTTTCTTGCCTTTTTTCCCTCTTCTTTTCTTACCGCCGTTCCCCTTTTGCCGCTTATTTGGCTTATTCATCAAATCCTTACTGTCCTTATTTAAGTTTCGGGTGACGCCTTTATCCTCCGATTTATCGTCGGGGACAACAGGTGCTGGCTGCTGATTCACCATTCCTTTAAGCTGTAACTTCAACGATTCTACCAGAGGCATTCCTGAAAATAATCCTTGAGCTAATCCGTTTGGCTTTGGCAATTCGTCAGGTAATTTCGGAGCGGGAGCCTCCTCTTCCACTATAACCGTATCTAAAAACTCACCCTTTTCATCTAGGGCAGGCTCCTCTTGACTATCAATGGTTTCCGCAGGTATATCCGCATCAGCGTCTATTGATAGAGAAGCTACTTTTGGCAATACCGCAAACTTCGCTGCTTTTAGTTCCGGCGCTTCTTCTTTGACTGCTTGCGGATTAATGGTCACTTGCACTAGATTGTAATAGGCACCAACTAGTTTAGCAAAGCGTCTTACGCCGTCTTTTTGGAAAATGTCTAAAGTGGTCAAAATTGCTAAAAGGGCATCATGCTCCTCGGTTGTCAGGTTAGGATCGACATTACTAAGGGTCCAGCCATGCTTTTTCCCATTTTCGTCTTCAAAGGTAGTCACGAGACTAGCCTTCACCTCGACTGGACGTTCACCAGAGTGTAACAGGTGGTAGATTTTTTCAATATGTACGCGAGTTCGCTCTTCTAATTGAGCAAATTCTTGTTGATTAGGAAATAGACGCGCCGTCACTTCAGCCCATTCTTCTTCATTAAAGTATTCTTTGAAATAGACACACAACTCCCGAACTGCTGAAAGATCGTAGTCTTCCATAAACAATTTACGAACCAATTCCTTGGAAAAACCCGAAAAATCTGCTGGACAAAGGGCATTTCTTACCATCACGGCTAAAGCGCCTTGCACCAAGTAAGCGGCATCATTTTTTTGTTTCAGATTAGAAGAAAATCTCGATTCTAAATTTGTGAATCCCATCCCAAAGAATTGACGGTTTGAAAGTGGTTTGCTGGTTGAAGTCATGGTCATATCTCCTCATCATTAGGTATTGTACTTTAGTTCTTTTCAACTAGATAGTCTGTTTTTCAGGCACTAAATTGCTGCGGTTCTTTGAACAAAACTCGACGCAATAATAGACAGGTCTATTTAATAATGTTTGTTCTTTTATTACGATTCTTATTTTAGCTAAAAACTCATCAAAAAGCAATATATTTTTCATAAGTAATTGAATTGATCTTATTTTAGCAACTTTGATCGTTTATTCAATCCTGAATCGCAGATACAGAAATGATTCTTCACCACCGGATAGACATTTCCTATTAAAATAACATACGTTATTTTAATAGGGTGCCACGACTTTTTCTTTCAACGGTTTGGCCCGCTTCTACAGACTGCATAGGAACCTCTATCAAAAAAGGACTCGGCTGACTGTGATCAGCTAAGTCCTTCGTTGCGTTTGACAAATGTATAGGGTATTTTTATTCGTTGAATTTCTTCATCTAATAGTGCTTCAAAAGCTCTTTTGCCACATTCCGGCAAGTGATGATCTAAGGTTGGAAAGTTCATCACGCGGCTGATAAAGAGATTCTCCTGCCCCACTACCAACGGTGCTTCTTCTGAACCGTAACCGGCAATAATTCCGGCGGCTACCTCATCCCCACTGGTGAAAACACCGTCCATCTGATGATTTTTGAAAAATTCCGCCGCTGCTAGTCCATCTTCCGGGCTCTGACAGCCCCATTTGACCAAGTCAGGATCGAAAGCCGGGAACAGTTCTTTACACAACTGCAATGCCACCCTGGAATTGCTGCTATTTTCCCCGTCACGTCCTAAGGCCAGACCAATCTGTTCCACACCTTGCTCCCTCATATAATGCAAAGCTTCGGTGATAGAGCTTTTTCGATCGATAATAATGCTGCTTAATCCTTCAGCATCGGCTTCTTCACACAGAACAATTTTGCCAAATTTCAAGTAGTCCGTAATCACCGCTAGCGAATTGGCTTTGGAGGTAATAATCAGCCCGTCAAAGCTTTTGGCAGCCAGTTCATCCAGATAACTTTTTTCAATGGCTGGATCATAGTTAGTCGGCAATAGAGTCACTTTATATTGTGCCGGAAAAGCCGCTTCCAGAATGCCCTCCACCAGGCGATCGTAGCAAGGATGATTGGTAAAAGGAATCACAACCCCAATATTTTTGGTTTTTCCGTAGCTGAGATTACGGGCAGTATGGTTGGGAACGTAGTTCAGCTCCGCCATCACTGCCAGGATCTCATGCCGTTTCTCTTCCGCAACGTAGGGATGATTATTAATCACTCGCGAAACGGTTGAAACTGAATACCCCGTCTTTTTCGCAATGTCTCGAATATTTGCCATAGGTGTTCCTCCAGTGGACTAAGCCGTAAATAATTGATGGTAAAGGTAGCCGACAACATTATTGCCTGCATCGAAAAAGGTAAAGCTGTCTTTGCCGTGATGGAATTTTATTTGTCGGTCCTGATTGCCTCCGACAGCTAAATCGTGGATTTCGTTTAAAGAGAGCTCTTTTTCCGCCACCTTGTATAACCCTTGATGCCGTTTGACTGACAATTTTTGATTTTTTACTTCTAAAGCGGCGTAATAATAATCGGTTCCTGTTTTGTCCTGGACTTCTACATACGCATTCATCGCTTTCTCCTCCTTTGTTTATAACCAAAGTATAGCGGATGAAACGCGTACCACAGCAAGCAGAATGTTTCAGTTACTCTGCTAAATCATCAGCCATCAGCAACAATGCCGCTGCTGCCGCTCCTTCATCGTCGTCCCCTTCATAAGAACCGATTTGATCCTTGCCAAACAAGCCCGTGCCTTTGTAAATTTTGCCGTCTTTACAAGTTCCGACTGCTTCTTTACCAAATAGACCAGTTCCCTTGTAAATCTTTTGATCCTTAAACTGACCGATATGATCTTTACCAATCAGGCCGCTGCCAGTGTAAATTTTGCCATCTTTATAAGAGCCGATTAAATTTTTACCTAAAATTCCGGTACCTTTATAGACCTTGCCATCCTCGAATACGCCAATTGCATCTTTGCCGAATAAACCAGTGCCTTGATAAATTTTTGCCATTTACTTTTCCTCCTAGTGGGTTCGTTGATTTTAGTATAGCATGTTCCCTAGGTTTCAAGAAAAGTTAGGTTGGTTACGTAAGACAAAAAACGAACTATCTAGAAATTCTCCAGTTGTTACCTGGATTTTCTCTAAATAGTTCGGATTAATTTTACATAATTTCAATATCTAAGTCGATGTCTTCATCAGCTGATACACTGGCTGCGGCACCATCTGCCACCTCCACTGGTTTTTTCAAAACTATGACGATACCAGCTGTAATCGCCACACCAACCAAAGTTCCAACAATATACATTAATGGGTTCTGAGATACCGGAGCAACAATCCAGCCGCCCCATGGTGCTGGATTACCAGCGCCTAAGCCCATTGCTACTGCTGCACCAATGGCACTGCCGATCATGTTCGCTGGGATACAGCGTAAGGGATCAGCAGCCGCGAAAGGAATCGCACCTTCTGAAATGCCTACCATACCCATAACGATCGCAGCTTTTCCAGAGTTGCGTTCCTCCATGGTGAATTTCTTCGGAGCCACCAAAGTCGCAACGCCCATTGCCAATGGCGGAATACAAATTGCTGCACCAATCCCTGCCATGATCGACAAAGCAGTATCACTAGGCATCCCGGTTACGGAATCAATCGTTCCAACCATCGCCGAACCAAAACCAAAGGCCACCTTGTTAATCGGACCACCCATATCAGAAGCAATCATTGCGCCAAGAACTAAGCCTAATAGAACGAGGTTAGTGGTTCCCATCGATTCCAGCCAAGCGGTTAAGGCAGTCATTAAAGCTGCAATCGGCTGACCAATTACCCAATACATCAAACAACCAACGATGGTTGTTCCAATTAGCGGGATAATGAAAATCGGCCCTAACGAACGCAAGCTAGACGGCAACTTGATTTGTTTCAAATAATAAACGACAATACCTGCCAATAAACCGGATAAAATCCCGCCTAAGAAACCAGCTCCGATATTACTAGCAATTAAACCGCCGATAATACCTGGTGCTAACCCAGGTCGATCCACCATAGAGAAAGCGATGTAACCAGAAAGAATCGGAACCATCATCCCAAGACCAGTCACACCAATATTGGCAATGTCTCCCAGCATTCCTTCGCTAGGTACCGACGCACTTCCCGAGAATAAAACACTCAAAGCTAGTAAAATCCCGCCGGCTACGACAAAAGGAATCATGTAAGAGACGCCTGTCATCAAATTCTTTCTAGTATCCTTTAATAAGTTGACCATTCTTTTTCCTCCTACCCTAATTTTTGCTGCAATTTCTTAACGATCGCTTCTCCCTTGTTGATGCAATCGCCGGCACTTACCCGCACAACCGGTTTGCCTTTGAAGCGCTCTTCATTTTTAATCCCGATGTTATTGGTTAAAATGACCGCATCCGCTGCTGCGATTTGATCACTAGTCAGTTCATTTTCAATGCCGATGGAGCCTTGGGTTTCAACGTGAATATCGATCCCGTTTTTCTTCGCCGCTACCTCTAAGCTTTCCGCAGCTAAATAAGTGTGAGCGACTCCTGATGGACATGCAGTTACAGCAACTAATTTCATATTCTATTCTCTCCCTTTATTCGTTTTAGTTTAAGACAGTCGCCAGACTATCATTGATGACTTGGACAATTTCTTCTTCACTCGCTGATGTTCGCAACATTTCCCGAAAGTCTTCATGAACCAATTTGCGAGACAATCCAGCAATAATTTTTAAGTGTTCATCGCCGGCACACTCTTCTGGCACCGCCAGTAAAAAGGCCATTTCTACTTCTTTGCCATCCAGGCTGTTCCAGTCTACCGGTTGACTCAAGCGGCCAAAAGCCACCGTGCATTCCTTGACATGGGGGCTTTTCCCATGAGGAATGGCAATGCCAAAGCCAATCGCTGTTGAGGTCAATTCCTCCCGATCCAATACACTTTGTAAATAACCCTCGTAATTGCTGATGCGCCCGGTTGTATCAATTCGCTGGGCTAACGTTTCTATAACTTGCTGACTGTTCTCGCCTGCTGTTGCTAAATCAACGAGTTCCTTTGTAATCACTTTTGTCATTCTCCTACCTCCTACTGATTTCTTGATAAATTTCATGGGCATTCTTCTTAAAGAAAAAGTGCTTGATGTTAACCTCTGAACGAACAATTTTATGCATATCGGTAATAATTCCTCTAACTAAGCTGCGGTCGCATTTGGCTACACACATCAGCAAGACATAGCTGACCTTCCGCTGATCCCACACAATCGGTTTTTCTAACGTTAGTATAAATACTTTTGTTTTCAGCACATTTTGCGGTGCTGCATGGGGAATCGCTACACCGGTTTCCAGTGCGGTTTCTCCTAGTTGTTCTCGTTCAAAGACCTCTTGTCGAAAGGCTTTGTCGACTATCTTGCCTTTTTCCAGCCGATCAATCATATAGTTTAGACAGTCGGTTTTGTTTTCAAACTGTTTTTCAGTCTCAATATAGTCTTCATCAATGACCTCTTTCAGTGAATGAAATTCCATTGTCAGGCTGGTTGTATCTTCCTCTTGATAGAAAAAGTCAGAATACAGCGACGTAATGTTTTTGATATCCTCCTGAGTAACCAGTGTAGACACTTTAATTATCGGCTTGTTTATTTCCGGTAAATGGATTGAGGAAATAATCAGATCCACATTGTCTAGATTCTTTTTGTACAATTTATCAATCGTGGTGACTTCCGCGATATCCTGTGCTGGTAAAATTCGTTTGATCTTGTGATAAATCAGCTCTGATGTCCCAACACCGGTAGGACAAACAATCAGGATTTTTTTACCGTTTTGGCTTTTTTCTAAGGAGACTTGAAAGTACATTGCCAAGAAAGCGACTTCCTCGTCATTAAACTGAACCTTTAACTCGTGTTCTATATTAGACAAGGCGTACCAAGTAGAGCTGAAAATAATCGAATACTGATTCTTGATCTCTTCCACTAAAGGATTAGTAATCTCAATGCCCAGCTTCAGTCGATAAATCATTGGAATAAAGTGATTGATAAAACGTTGCTTTAACTCTTCATCCCTCATAAAATCGACTTGCATAATTTCACTCATATTCTTTAAAACCTTGTCAATGATAGGAGCGAAATCGGTTAAAGCTTGCTGTTGATCGGAATGAATTTTCACACCATATCCTACCAGCTGGCGATTCACATAGGCGACATCATCTTCTTGGTATGGAATATTCAGTTGTTTAGTAACCGTGGACAAAAATTCACTAGCCAAAAAGTAAGTGTCGATCATTTTAATTTGATCAAATAGGAATTCGTCCTCTTCAACGTGCTGCTGCCTCTTTAATCGCTCCAAGAAAATAATTAGACGAATGGTTAGCGATTTTTCGTATTGCTCCGATACAAAAACGGTTGGATTTTGTTTTAGCAGCTGGACCTGCTGGAAAACGGCCGAAACAATTGCTGGATCAAAAATCGTTTGTAAAGCTTGAAATCCATTTTCCAGAAAGAGCTGTTCGTTTGTGATCCCCTTAAAAATCAGCAAGTTTTCACTTAAGCGGAACAAGCTGCGTTGGCGCTCTTCTTCGCTTCCCTCAATCCAAGTTCCTTTTTTGGAGGCAACTACTTGTACCGCATAGGTTTCATTAATTTTCTCCAAATCACTGGCAATCGAGCTGGCACTCACGTGAAATTGATCCGACAATTTCTGCTGGGTGACTGTTTGTTCGTCAACCAACAGCATTTTAGCAATCAGTAATTGCCGATCGAAAGGAGTAGATTCACTGTTGTCTTCACAAGGCTGATCCAATGCTTCCAACAGCTGCATCTTTGCTGATGCCTCCCCTACCAGCTTGACGCCGATGCGCGGCTTCTTATCAATCAGCAGCTGAGCATCCAAACAGTTGGCTTGGATCTTTTCTAAATCTGAGTAAATCGTGCGATTGGTTTTTCCTAAAAGCTTGGCGTAGTGCACCACGGGCAAGTACTCATCGTTTTGCACCAGCAAGCTGATTAACTTTTTCTGTCGAGTATTCATTCCCTCCATTATGTTTCCTCCAATTGTAAGCGCTTATCAACTTGATTAAAATATAGCACAGGTTATTTTTGTTGTATAACACAACTTGATTACACATTAATGTTGAAATTTTTTCACATGCAATTAATCAAAACAAAAACGAGACGTCTTTTCAACCCCTCGTTTAGGATACTTCCTATTTTATTATCCAGTAATCCTCGGTACATTATACTTATGGCAGACATCAACGATTGCTTTGATAGCTTCAGTTACTGCTTCTCCCTTTCTGCTGCGGCATTCAAAGAAGACGACTTAATCCGGTGTAACAGGCCAATTCCTCAGTGCTCATTTCTCTTCCTTCTTTGTCTGGTTCATAGCATTCGCTTTGTGTACATTTTCGTAAATAATTATAGAATGGATTTTCCTAGAACGCAAAAAAGCATAAGATAATCTCATGCTTTTTCTGCTGATATTAAACTTCATCCATCGGATTTTCGATTTCTTCTTCAGCCTTTTCCATGTAGACCTCACGAGGCTTACTGCCGACCGATGGACCGATAACGCCTTTTTCCTCCAGCTCATCCACAATTCGAGCGGCACGGTTGTAGCCGATACGGAAACGACGCTGCAGCAAAGAGATGCTGGCGGTTTGCATTTCCACCACTAAGGCTTTGGCATCTTCGTACAACTCATCTTGTGGGACATCTGATGGTGAAGAGGTGGTATCTTCTTCGCTTGGCATCATTTTTTCTTCGTAATGAGCTTCCTGCTGATCGGAAACAAACTGCACAATTTCTTCGACTTCGTGGTCAGAAATAAAGGCTCCCTGAACCCGGATCGGTTTGTTTTCACCCATTGGCAGGAATAGCATATCTCCACGGCCTAATAATTTCTCCGCACCATTGCTGTCAATAATCGTACGAGAATCGGTTCCGCTGGAAACAGCGAAAGCAATTCGTGATGGCACGTTGGCTTTAATGATCCCGGTAATGACATCGACACTTGGTCGTTGAGTTGCCAAAATCATATGAATACCAGCTGCCCGCGCCATTTGTGCTAGCCGCGTGATGGCATCTTCGACTTCGTTGCTGGCTACCATCATCAGGTCAGCCAACTCATCCACGATCACCACAATAAATGGTAAGATCGGACGGTTTTGTCCATCCTCTAAATTCTTCTGGATCACTAGTTCGTTGAAGCCAGTGATATTTCGGACACCAGTAGCGGCAAACTTCTCATAACGTTCTTCCATTTCCTGCACTACTTTGTGCAAGGCTTGAGACGCTTTACGAGGATTTGTTACCACCGGCGTTAAGAGATGGGGAATGCCGTTATAGACATTCAGCTCCACCATTTTCGGATCAATCATCATCATTTTGACTTCATTCGGCTTAGCCCGCATTAAAATACTAGTAATGATTCCATTAATAGCCACCGACTTCCCGCTACCGGTAGACCCGGCGATCAGCAAGTGAGGCATCTTCGCTAAATCAGCTGTCCGCACCATCCCTGAGATGTCGCGACCAAGTGGTACTTCCAACAGCTTATCGGGATGACTTGGCTGGGACTCGATAATGTCTCGGAAAGAAACGGTACTGATGGTGCTGTTTGGTACTTCAATTCCGATTAAGGATTTCCCGGGAATCGGTGCTTCCATCCGCACATCTTTCGCGGCTAGTGCTAACGCGATATCATCGGTTAAGTTGACGATTTTGCTGACCTTAACGCCCACAGCTGGTTGGATTTCGAACTTAGTTACTGATGGCCCTAAGCTGGCCTTAACTACCTTGGCTTCTACGCCAAAGCTGTCGAAGGTTTTTTCCAAGATTTTGATGTTGTTTTCGATCTTTTTGTACTCATCGCTTTGATCAGCCGCTGGGATTGAGTCCAGCAAAGTTGAAGGCGGTAATTGATAATCGTGATCTTCTGGTTCAGCACTGATTTCAAATTCCAAGTCGCCATTATCCGGCTCTTCTTCTTCGACAGCCGCCTGTTTTGCTGCTGGCTTCGGTTCTGCATTCGCTTGATAAGCCTCAATCGGCACCAACGTCATCTGCTCGGGTTCTTTTTCAATCGGTTCTTGATTTTCCTTCGCCAATTTCTCCCCTGGCGTTAGCGGACGAACCTGGTTGCGTTCTTTTTCAGCTTGTCGCTCTTTCGCTGCCGCTTCTTTTTCAGCCTTCTGCTGAGCTTTAGTTTCTTGGCGTTCTTTGCGTTTGGCATCCCGCTCCGCTTTTTTCTCATCGGATTCGGTGAACCACTGCTGAATATTATCCAGCAATTGGTTGATCGCATCGGTTACTTGCGCAAAATCCATCATGCTGAACAAGTACAAACCTAAAACCAGCAGCAAGCCGGCAATAATATAGCTGCCCACTTGAGAAACTAGAAAATGAGTTAAGCTGTATATTCCGCCGCCCAGCATACCGCCGCCGACATTTTGCGTAATCTGATTGCCTAAAAAGTCGGTCATTAGTAATTCCCAAGTAGTTTTCAAGACATTGGGATTCTGGCTTTGAACATTGGCAAATAAACGGGCGTGCATAATAACTAAGCAGCCAATATAAAACACACCAATCCCCGCCCAGCGTCTGCCTTTCGTAATTTTCAATTTCGTATTTTTAACGACCAGAAGCAGGCCGTAAATTCCTAGCATCAAGGCTAAAAACTGATACGTATTTCCGCCTGCCATGCGAAGGACATTGGCGATCAAATTACCCAAAAAACCTAGGCTGAAGAAGGCGAACACTGCAAACAGGATAAAAATAAGACCGATAATAATAACTAATCGCTGTTCCTGCAGCTGTTTTTGTTTTTTTGTCGTCTTTTTCTTTTTCTTCGTACGCTTTTTCTGCGCCATTTTATCCCTCTTTTCACTTGTTCCATTATACAAAAAAAAAGAGGCGAACAAAAGTTTTGTTTGCCTCTTTTTGCTACTTCTTCAACTTTTCAATTCAAATGGACCAAATGACGGCCTTTACTTGAGAATTCGATTAGAGAAAATGTTGCTACTCTTCGGGAATCTCCCAAGCCGTACCGAACCATTTTTCCGAGATTTCGGCGTAGCGGCCATCTTCTTCTAGTTTTTCAAAGCCTTGATTCAATTTTTCCACCAATGCTTCGTCGCCTTTACGGGCGCCTACTGCGAAGCTGTCCCCTTGGAAGCCGGGGTTAAATAGGTTGAAGTCATCCAACTTATCATTTTGCTTCAAGTAGTACTCGGCGTAAATAACCGAAACTAAAATACCATCGAGACGACCATTTTCAAGATCCATGAAGGCTTCATTGAAGCTGGCATATTGCACCGCATCTTCATCTTGAACTAGATCTTTCAGATATTCTGGATTTTTCAAGAAAGATTCGTAACTAGAAGAACTTTCCTGCGTCCCCAGAATTTTGCCCTTCATTTGTTCGCGATCAGTAATATTGCTGTCTTTGCGAGTTAAAACGATGTGTTCATTTTTAGCATACGGCTTAGTAAAGAGTACCTTTTCTTCACGAGCTTTTGTTACAGAATAGCCGTTCCAAATCAAATCGATAGTGCCATTATCCAGCTCATTTTCTTTCATCGACCAGTCAATCGCTTGGAAAGTCGGCTCGATGCCGTAGTCCTCACAAATCGCTTTAGCCAAATCAACGTCAAAACCGACTGTTTCCCCATCGTCATCCTTGAAGCCTAACGGCACAAAAGTATCATCCAAACCGATAATAATTTCTTTTGATTCTTCGATTTTTTGCCAGCTGTCGTCACCGCTGGCTTCTTTTTCACCACAAGCCGAAAGTCCAAAAACCATTGCCAAACCAACTATTCCTGCAACCCATTTCTTCATAAATTACACCCCTATTTTTTGATTTTTGTATAAAAAAATAGGCGAACTGATCCGCTCGCCTATATTCTGTTAATCTTCAGGAAGACTCCATTCTTCACCAAACCATTTTTGTGAAATTTCCCCGTATTTGCCGTCTTCTTGTAATTTATCGAAGGCGTCATTAATTTTCCCAACCAGTTCGGTATCGTCTTTACGTGCACCAACAGCGAAGTTTTCGTTGTTAAATCCAGCATTAAAGACCGTAAAGTCATCAGTTTTACCTGCTTGCTTCAAGTAGTAATCAGCGTAAACCCGGTCGATCAGCAAGCCATCAATCCGGCCGCTTTCCAAGTCAATAAATGCTTCATTGAAGCTGGCATACAAAGTTGCATCTTGGTCTGTTACTAAGTCTTTTAATTTTTCAGGCTCATTGTTGAAGGCCTCGTAACCAGAAGAACCTTCTTGTGCGCCTAAAATTTTGTCTTTCAAATCTTCATCTTTGGTAATGCCGCTGTCTTTTTCAGCTACAATTACTTGTTCATTTTTCGCGTAAGGTTTTGTGAAGGCTACTTTTTCTTCACGAGCCTTAGTCATGGTATAGCCGTTCCAGATTAGGTCGATCGTACCGTTTTCTAATTCATTTTCTTTCATGGACCAGTCAATCGGCTGGAAGGTTGGTTCGATGTCGTATTGCTCAAAAACAGCTTTAGCTAAGTCAATGTCAAAACCAACAATTTCGCCGTCTTCATCTTTAAAGCCCATTGGTACAAAGGTATCATCCAAGCCGATGGTGATTTTCTTTGATTCTTCTACTTGTTGCCATGTGTTTTCATTTGATGCTTCATCATCGTTGCTGCCATTGCCGCAGGCTCCCAAAACTGCCACGCTTACTAAAGCAACTGTTCCTAATACAAACTTTTTCAATTTCATACTAACTTCCTCCTAGTTCATTTTAATGTATATTTTGGTGTCTCTTGTTAACCAATTGGTTCGACTTTCAACAGCTTGTCGGCGATATTTTCGGCGAAAACTAAGTCATGGGTTACGACGATTTGTGTGACGCCATCTGCTTTTAGTTCTAAGATCAAGCTTTCCACTTGCTGACGCAAGGCTGGATCTAAGGCACTGGTTGGTTCATCATAGGCCAATACTTTTGGTCCCATTGCCATGGCGCGGGCGATGGCTAAACGCTGTTTTTGACCGCCGGATAGTTGGAAAGGATAGCTGTATAACAGTTCTTCGATACCTAACAGGCTGGCTAAGTTTTGCGCTTTTTTCGTGTACACTTCTTTTTCTTCTTTTAACACTAAGCGAGGACCAATGGTAATATTGTCCATCACGTTTAGATGAGGAAATAGCTGGAAGTCCTGGAAGACCACGCCAACGACTTGCTCCTGGTGTTTATCAGAGGCAGGATCAAAGGGTTCTCCGTCTTGTAAAAATGTGCCGCTGTCGGCTTTTTCTAGTCCAGCTAGTGTCCGAAGCAAGGTGGTTTTCCCACCGCCGGATGGTCCAACGATTGCCAAGATTTGACCATCGGGGATCACTAAATCTAGATTGTTAATAACTTTTTTAGTGCCAAAAGATTTATTGATATTTTTTAATTCAATCATGAGGCTGCTCCTTCTTTACGAAAATTTCTAACGATAGTAGTTCAGACGATTTTCCAAATACTTCATAAGTACGGTCGCGATCCCGGTCATCACTAGGTAGATGAGGGCGACTCCTAATAACGGCAGCAACGTGGTGTCCCGCTCCATGGCGATCTTCCCTACCCGCATAACATCAGACAGGCCTAGGATGTACACCAATGAAGTATCCTTAATCAAGTTAATCACTTCATTTCCGACAGATGGTAATACAATTTTTACTACCTGAGGGATAATGATTCGGGTAATCGTTTGAAACGGTGTTAAGCCTAACACCCGAGAAGCTTCGTATTGTCCTAATGGAATCGACTGAATTCCGCCCCGGAAGATTTCCGCGTAATACGCCGCGTAGTTTAGAACGAAAGCGAAAAGTGCTGCTTCGAAACGGTCAAATACGATACCCGCCAATGGCAAGCCGTAAAAGACGAAGATCAGCTGCAGCAATAACGGTGTGCCTCGCATGATCCACACGTAAAGCTGTAAAATCCATTTAATCGGTGTGAAACGACTGGATAAACCAAAGGAAAGTAAAATCCCCAGCGGCAGTGAGCCAATAATCGTATATAAAAATAATTTCACCGTAGTACTGGCGCCGGTTAGTAATTGCGGCATAACATCAACTAAATAATTCATTCTGCATGTTCCTCCCTAAAATAAAAAAAGTCCCCTGGCTATGCTTGCCAGAGGACGTCATTGGACGTGGTTCCACCTCTTGTTTGCCTTTTCTTTACAGAAAAAGCCTCGTTGGGTCATTGCCAGTGTCGGGGAAATAAAAAAGCCCTTTAGTCATAATGACTAAAGGACGTAAATTACGCGGTTCCACCTTTTTTCGCTGCCGTCTCACAACATGCAGCCTCCACTGGTCTATCTGACCACAGCTGTAACGGGCCTTCCCGGACTAACCTACTCTTTTCAGCTAGTCGACTCAAAGATGTGGTTCACAACTAATTGCTGTCTCTTTTCACCTGCCAGAGACTCTCTAAAAGCAACTTACCTGCTACTCTTCTTTTCATTGTCGATTGATTAAGTTGTTATTACTTTACACCGCGCCAAAGCGTTTGTCAACTAGAAAATTTCATCGTTTTCTAATTTTATCTCGGAGACTCAGTAACAAATTGAAATTTCGACCAGGGACGTAAAAATTCCAGCATAATCAATTCTTCTTGTGGGATTCTGCCAACTAAATTTTTCCGCTCATCGGCATGAGGTTCCAGAATAATTTGCAGCTCGTTTTTGTACTTACCAAATTTGTCGTTGCCGATAACTACGTCGCCGACTTGGAATTCTTCCTGGTTATCATGAGGCGGATTTTCCACATCGCTGTAATTCACACGAACCTGAGTAGACCGAACCATTGATGACGTGATATCGCCGCGACGGAAATGCTTATCATAGGCTAATATTTTACTTTCTACCTCATTGATTTCTGGAACGACTTCCACGCTTAAGCTTACTTTATAACGATCAACAGCAGCGACTTTTTCCAGCTCTTCATCCGAAGCGTAAGCATTTCCGATAATCACGGTGTCAATTAAACCAGTCGCGAACATGTGACGGACTTGCAAATCAATTGGCAAATAGCGATGCATTTCCAAAGTTGGCAGGCCATCATTCACATCCCAAGGGCCATATTGAGCAGCTGCGCTGGTAACAAAAGCCGCTGTTTTGATTCCTTGGCGCTTGAAACGCTGGCTGCAGGAAATGAAAAAGTCATAGGGCAGCGCTGAACCACTTTGCGGATAGAAATTATGACAACCGTACAAGAATGGTGTGTTGGCTTCATAGGATAAAATGTTTTCCAGGTAAGCCACGTTGTTGCTCATGTTCAATTCAATCGCCAAACCTTGGGGGTTAAAAGTCAACATCGCTTCTTTATTGCCGTCGAAGCCTTCGTCTAAACGAATACCGTCTGCACCCAATTCCGCAAAGAAGCTTAAATCGTCATAAGAAATCTCCAGCTCATCAAAAATCGATGGCGCAATATCTAAAATCGTTTCAAAGCCCAGTTCTTTGGCATAGCCAATAATGCCTTGGAATTTTTCACGAACCTTGTCTTTGCCGTCTGTTACCTCCAACATACTCATGAAGATGCGGGTGTAGCCTAGATCTGCAGCTTTTTTCAAATAGCGGCGATCCTCCTGGGGATCACTGTGATCCGGATAAATCGATACTCCTAGTTCTCGTTTCATAATTGCCTCCTTGAGATTTTAGCTTAAACCGTTTTGTTCCGTCACTTCTTTAAACCAGTGACCAGATTTTTTAACGGTTTTGATTTGCGTATGGATATTGTTGGAAATAAAGCCGTAGCGATTTTTGTAAGCATTTAGCCATGACCAGCAATCGATTGGCGTCCACATGTGGTAACCAAAGCATTTTGAGCCTTCTTCGATTCCTTTATGCAGCCATTCTAAATGCTCCTGCACGAAATCAATGCGGTAATCATCTTCGATCATGCCTTCAGTATTTTTGAAACGATCCTCATTGGAAACGCCCATGCCGTTTTCGGACACATACCAAGGAATATTTTTGTAGTTTTCTTTGATGTTCACAGCAATATCATACAACGCTTTTGGATAAATTTCCCAGCCGCGGTCCAAGTTCACACGACGCCCTGGCATATCATAAGCATCGTAGTAACGATCCGGCATCCATGAGCCCACCGAATTCGGTGCGACATCCGGCGCTTTCACACGATTTGGATGGTAGAAGTTCACACCTAAGAAATCAATCGTGTTTTCCTTCAGGACGGCTTTTTCCTCATCGTTCGTTTCCCAAAGAACCTTGTCACGAATCAACAGCTCTTCTAATTCTGCTGGAAAATGACCATAGATTGCTGGCTCTAAGAACATTTTATTGTTCCATAGTTCTGCAATGCGGGCAGCTTCTTGATCTTCTTCACTATCAGAAGCAGCATAGGTAGGTGTCAAGTTCAGAATCGTACCGATTTGAGCATCCTCAATCGCCATCTCGCGGAAAGCTTTGATCGCTTTAGCAGAAGCTAGGTTTAAGTTATAGGCTACTTGCACTGCTTTCTTGCCGTCCACAATATTAGGATAATGGAATTGGAACAGGTACTCCCCTTCTACAACTACCATCGGTTCATTGTGAGTCGTCCAATACTTAACTCGATCACCAAATAGTTCGAAGCAGCGTTTAGCAAAGCCAACAAACAGCTCCACAACTTTTTTCGATTCCCAGCCGCCGTATTTATCAAACAGCTCCACTGGTAAATCAAAGTGATGCAGATTCATGACTGGTGTCATGCCTTCTGCCAGCATCGTGTCGATGACGCCATTGTAAAAACGCACGGCATCGTCATTGACCGTATTTGCTTCAAGATCGTCAATCAAACGGCTCCACTGAATGCTGGTACGCATGCTGTTCATGCCGATAGAGCGCATCATTTGGATGTCTTCTTTATAGCTGTTGTAGAAATTAGAGGCTGTGTCGGGTCCGACTTGATTGTAAAAGACCTCAGGTTCGATTTCGTAATGGTAATCAAATACATTAGCGTGTTTTTTGTTAAAGCGTCCTTCACTTTGCGGGCCTGATGTAGCAGCACCCCACCAAAAGTTTGCTGGAAATTGTTTCATGGTTTGTTTTCTCCTGACTGATTAGAAAGATTAATTGATGATTATTTGTTCGTTACACAAAGCAAGGACTCAAGAATCCATTGATCCTTGAATCCTTGCTTGATCTTATTTTTCTGCTGCTTCGCGTTTTAATTCTTGTTTAGTAGCTAACATTACAAATGGTACGTACATTGCGATGGAAATAACTAAGTTCACTGCTGATAGTATGGCACCAGAAATACTTTGAGTAGCTAAGAATCCGCCAAGAATTGGTGGTGTTACCCATGGTGGCATAAATGTTGCTGGTGGTACAAACCCCCATTTAGTAGCAAAGTACGCTGTCGTTACACAGACCATTGGTGCCAAAATAAATGGGAAGAACATGATTGGGTTCAATACCAATGGCAGACCAAACATTAATGGCTCGTTGATGTTGAACACACCTGGAGCGGCTGCCAAGTTATTTACCACCATAAAGGCTTTGTGTTTACGACCAACTAAGTAAATCGCAATGATTAGACCGATAGTTACCCCGGTACCACCCATATTTACAAATGAATCGATAAATGGTTTGTTTACAATATAAGGAGCTGCTTTACCTGCATTAATAGCAGCCATATTAGCTTCGATTGCTGGTGCATTGATGGCTTGCATGAACGGATCGATCATGTTGGCACCGTGTAATCCAAAGAACCATAGGAATGGAGTAATGAAAGCAATTAATAG
Organism: Candidatus Enterococcus moelleringii; assembly: GCF_017377575.1. Lineage (GTDB taxonomy): Bacteria > Bacillota > Bacilli > Lactobacillales > Enterococcaceae > Enterococcus_A > Enterococcus_A moelleringii. Next base: position 38,538 of record NZ_JAFREM010000030.1, on the reverse strand, counting down.
TGCTGAACCATAAGAGTTTGCCAAGCCCATAAATGGTTCTTGAACCATTGCATAGAAAGCTGCAAACATATCTTCCACACCAAAACCGCCAATAATTGCGGCAATTAAACCGAATAATGAAATGGTAATCATCGCTGGGAATAACGCTGCAAATGATTTAGCAACTGCTGGCGGAACACCGTCAGGCATTTTAATCACTAATTTTGGATTGCCGATCAGACGACGGAACAATTCAGTCACAACGATGGCTACGATCAAGGCTACGAATAAACCAGTTGAGTTCATTCCGCTGGTAGCTGCACCTAATGTAAAGAAGCAGGCTACAGAAACCACCCCGGTTGATACGCCATCTTTACCATAGCTGTTAGCTAAGTTGTAAGCCACTAAGAAAGCGACAAACACTGATAGAATACCGAAAGTACCGTTCCAAATACCGCCACCAAAGCCTTTCCAAGCTTCGCCGCCGAAGATTCCGTCCATAAAGGTGCCGAACGCTGGAATCGTTAGTGACAGGTTGTTGATCATTACTGCTAAAGCCCCTAAAATCATTAAAGGCATTGTTACCATAAATGAGTCACGGATTGCCACTAAGTGCCGCTGTGCCCCAATTTTAGACGCAATCGGGATAAAGCGCCGTTCCATAAAATTAATAAATCCATCCATTTCAAAATTCCTCCTAGTTCGTTAATAAAGTAATCATTTTTCCAAGGAAAAATGAGTTTGATCCTCACCACGAATACCATCCAACTATACTTCTCTATTTCTTTAGTAGAGCATGATTTGAGCTTTGGCTTCTTGCTTGATTTACTGCCAAAAGTTGGACTGGCATCCTAATTTCCTAATTAAAAATAATCGTAAAATGATTGCTTGCCTTTTGGAAAGGCAGCCATGATTTTTTGATTGTTTACTTCAAATTTGTCTAACAAACAACCTTCTTCTAAAGATAGATTGCCTAAAATCAGCTCGGTCCAAGCATGAATGTTGCCTCGAATGTCGGGTTCTAAACCTTCCACTCGCTGACACTCGCCAGCTTTCAGCTGCCAGATTCCCTGATTCCAAGGACATTGTTGATCCTCAGTGACCTCCACGATTAATTCGTCAGCATCAATTGGTAAATGACTAAATAATTGCGGTAAATTGATGATTCGACTCATCATGTAAGGAGCCACTGAGATCTCCAGTGCCTCTTGCTCAGCAAAACAAACTTCCAAGCATTCGTGCACTGGTGCAGCGTACGCAAACCAGCTAAAGGACGAAACGTGCGCCTTCATGTAGGTCACTAATTTTCGTAAAGCAAAGCCATTCAGATAAACCAGTTCATCCACTAGGAAGGTATCTCCTTGCAAACGATAGATCAGATAGCCTTGGACCTGCTGATTTTGGTCATAACATACTGCGTAAAAGCGATGTGGATAATACTCCTGCAGGCGTTCCCACCACCAGGCTTCTCTTGCCACTGTTCCAACTTGGTCGTTGGTTAAAGCCTCTTGATAAAGAGCTCTAATTATTTTTTGTGTTTCATCCCAGGTACCTCGTTTGATTTCACCAGCTTTTTCACTAGTCACGTGAGCAAAGGCCGCGGCCGGTATGCGGTATTTTTTTTGCTGGCTGGTGTTCTCGTAACCAAATTGACGGTAAAAGCGTTGGGAAAAAGGTGCCAACTGGGAAATCACGACGCCGCTTTCGTACAAGTCCGCCAAAATTTCCTGCATGATCTCTGAAACGCCGCCGCTTCCGCGAAACTCAGGATAGCTGGCTACATAGCCAATTCCCGCCATCGGCACCGTTGCTGCGAACACTTTCGCTTGAAAATGGTTTACCATCACTAAACTGCTCAGTTGTTCATGATGGAAAGTGCCAAAGCAATCGGCATGCTGGTAGCGGGACAGAAACAACGAATCATCAATAATTGGCTGCTGCTTATTAAAAGCATATTCAATCAAATTCGTTACCGCTTGCAAAGTTGCCTGATTTTGCGGCAGCTTCATGGGATCATCTCCTACTCGTCAGCAAGACGTTGGTAAATGTCAACGACTTCTTTTGCTAGATCATTGAAGGTAATGCTGGTCATCAAGTGATCCTGGCTGTGTACCGCTAATAAGGTAACGGTCATTTGATCGCCTTGGGCTTCCTTCGTTAATAAACCAGTTTGGGCATGATGTGCTTCAACTAATGCTTCGTCCGCTTCAGCAAGTTTAGTTTTTGCTAATTCAAAGTCGTTTTTCTTAGCGGCTTGAATCGCTTCCATTGCATTGCTTTTGGCGTTGCCGGAATTCATAATTAAACCCATGATTGCTTCCAATTGCTCTTGTGTCATTTTATCGCTCATCTTGCTAACTCCTTATTGATCCATTAAAGTAATCGCTGTATCTAAGACGCTTTCGCCATTCATCATGCCGTAGTCTTTCATGTCGATAACTTCCAATGGAATATTTTTTCCTGCTAATTTTTCATCAAATTGCGCTTTCATAAAACGAACTTGTGGTCCTAATAATAAAACGTCAACTGGGTTTTCTGCATCATTTAATTTTGCATCAGCTTCTGAGGCAGATACGGCAAAAATATCCGCTTCCATTCCTCTTGCTTCGGCTGCTTTTTCCATTTTTGTTACCAATAGGCTTGTGCTCATTCCAGCTGAACAAACTAACATAATTCTTTTCATAGTGATACGCTCCTTAAAGTTTTTTTATTTTCACTTTTATATAAAGCAATTACTGTGCCAACTTTTTACTTGCACGGTGGTTGATATGATAAGGTTTCCAACTTACACACAAAAAAACTAGAATTACACACTGTGCAATTCTAGTTCAATACTATTATCCAACAAGGTTTTTACAATATAAGCTTTGTCATCTTCCGTCAGCTGTACCCCGAATTGTTCTTCAATCGGTTTCAACTGCAAAGTTACCTCGGCAAACATGGAAATGTTCTGTTGCCGATAGCCTTCCACTCCTTTAAAGGTCGGGCGCGGCAGGTCTTTTTTGATTTTATCTACCAAAAAGGAGATATGAATCATTAACCCCTGCAGCACATTGGTATCAATAATCAGCCCGCGGCTTTTGCGGATACGCTGAATCGCTTCTTCGGTTAAGAAAAATAATTCGTTCACCGCAATTTCCGGTGTAAAGTCCTGGGTTAAGGAATCCACCATTTCCGGCAGCGAAATTTTGGTTCCTAAGATATCTTGAAATTCTAAGATTTTCTGGCGATTGAAGAGATTCAATGCCGGGATAAAGGGAATTTGCTGGTAATGAATCTCCATCGTTCCGATAATCGCCGCGATCTCTTTAGTAGTAATCAGCTCATCAATCCGGTGCTTGAAGCTTTCTCTTTCCAGTGATTGCATCTGGATAATTTCAAACTCGTTAGCATCCACCAACTGGGAAACCACTTGATTCAAACGCTTAGAAACTCCTTCGCCGGTGAAGCAGGCAACGATAATGACCCGCTTACCATCCTTTTGCGTCGGCTCATCCAATGGGATCATGTTACTGAACATGGTCATCACACTGTGATAAATATCCTCCAGCGAACGACCTAGTGTAGCTAAACGCAGGCTTTCCAAAACCAGCATCGTGCTGGCCATGGAGATCACTCTGGTGCGAATGCCCATCTCATGAGAAATCAGATTGCCGAAATTATTAGGAGAACCCATGTCGGTTAATAGGATAATCCCTTCTGAAAACTGCTCCTTCTCGGCGGCAATGTAATTGCGAATCGTGCCATACAATTCTTCAGTCTTGACTGTCAACGGCATATTAAAAGCAATACCGTCTTTGGTTCCCAACAAATCCTGTGCCGTTTCCAGCATACTGGAGGCTGTGGATTTGCCGTGCATCACTACAATTACTGCTACCTGGCGTTCGTCCGGGTGTTTGTCTTCGCTGATTTCCATCGTTAGAAACATGGTAATAAAACCAATTTCGTCTAAGGGAATCATAATATTGTATTTTTCTTCAATGTGGCCCGACAGCTCAATTGCCAACTGAAATTCTTTGGAATACTTTTTGCGAATTTCGTTTAAGTTGGGGTGAGGAATAATTTGATCGGCTTTGATTCTTTCAATAGTAGAATTCAAATGCAGGGCAAAGGCAAAGCGCACCTTTTCATCATATTCCCGTTGTAATTTTTCGCCGGCAATCTCATACAATTCATTGGTCAACTGCCATAGATCATCGGGAATAATTTCCCGGTAGGCATTGGTATGGGACAGCTCTTCCACGTACGTCTCAAAATACTGATCCACATCATTGGAAATTAATTCTTCTAAATCGATTTCCGTCAGGTTTTCCTGATTCAAGGTATCCAGCTTGTAGGTAATGGAATGATAAACTTCCATGCTGGTGGCTGGGTCTTGGCCCCAGACAACTTCTTCGGTGCCCGGCTTGAAGCTCATGTACAAGTTCTTCTTATCTAAGAAGGGTCCCAGATCCGGCTGCTCCTTCATTCGCAACAGACCCTTTTGCACGTTAAGCGGCAAATCCTCTTCGGTAATCATCAGCTTGTCCTGATCTTGGGTGGTTTGATAATGTAAGAAAGCCTTGGCACAAACCAGCTTCAGATCCCGCTTCAGCTGACCGATGTTGCCTTCAGCGCTATATAATAAGAAGCCCAGCAAACTGCGCTTATCGATGGCGATTTCTTCCATCAAGCGGTTGGCTTCCTGCTGTAGAAATTCCTTAATAATCGCCAGGCGCTCATCCAAAGAACGTTCCGCCAAAGAAGGCAGCTCGATCTGCATAGGAATCCGACGGTTAAAAGTAGATAAAAAGGTCGAGCTGGTTTCGGTAGTGGCCCCAAGAATTTGAACGGAGGCTGTTTTTTCCTGGCTGTCGCCTAGAGGTCGGAAAATGCCTTTGTCAATGAAGGTAAAGAGCATCTCTTGGCCTTCCGGCGGCAAACGATGAATTTCATCTAAGAATAAAATTCCGCCATCGGCTTGCGCCATCAATCCGTCGCGACTTTCTTCGGCACCGGTAAAGGCGCCCCGCTTCACCCCAAAAATGTGTCCGTATAACAATTGAGGATTTTGCGCGTAATCGGCACAGTTAAAAGTAATAAAGGGTGCACTGGCATCTAACACACCAGAGGAAACGGCAAAGCGATACATGCATTCGGCAAACATCGTCTTCCCGGTTCCGGTTTCCCCAAAAATAATCGTATGCAACCCACGTGGGGGATATAAAATCGCTGCTTTTGACTTTTGAATCTGACTTTTCAGGGATTCTTCGCGGCCGATTAAGTTATCAAAGTTAATATGGTTCTCGGTTGTTTGCAGGACAAACTGGAATTTTACCGGCCGGCCGTCAATTTTTTTCACATAGCCATCCTTAGTTAGTTCGTTTAAATAACGACTGATGTTGGTTCGATCCATGGCCATCTTATCGGCTAATTCTTGCGCCGTCATTTCCTGCTTTTGTTGTTTCAAAAGGTCTAGCACTTCGTCTTTTCTTGATTTCAAATCCAGCACCTCCTGGCATGAAGTGGTATACACCAGTGCCTATTATACCGCTTTTTCTAGGGAATAACTAGGGGATTTCTAAATAAAAGAAATCGATTACAAGATTATTTTTGCAGAAAAAAGAACAGACACAATTGCCTGTTCTCACGTTTGCTATTTTTCTTCCATGGCTGCTTTCAACGCTTGAGCCAATGCACTTTCCTGCGGTTCAGCCTCTTGGTTGACCTTTTGCAGCAGGCGACGTTCTTCATGCTTAGTCATTTTTTTACTGCGTTCTTTTTTGTCCAGCATCTTTTCAGTGGTTCCGTCGTACTTGCAACGGAAGTAAGAACCCTTCTTGCCATCAATGATCTCCATTTTACGGTGACATTGCGGGCAGCGATGGTTGGAAACTTTTGGTTCCTTGCGGCGGCGGTAGTTACATTCGGTATTAGTACAGTTGTAAACCTTACCGTCGCGGGTGTTTTTCTCTCTTAATAAAGAACCGCATTCGGGACATTTCTTTTGGGTGATTGAGAAGTCTTGGTACTTTTGTTCGCTTTGTTTGACTTCTTGTACAAGTTTTTTTGTGTCTTCTTCAATTTCCTTCAAGAATTGCTTGCTGGAATAGCTGCCTTTGGCGATAGCTTCCAGTTGTTTTTCCCATTTTTCGGTTAATTCTGGTGTTACCAACGATGGATTGACTAGCTCCAGCAGCTGCTTGCCCTTTGGTGAGACCTGCAGACCGCTGTTGGTACGTTCCATCAATTCAGATTTGATCAGCTTTTCGATGATTTCCGCACGAGTGGCTGGTGTACCTAAGCTGTGTTTTTCCATTAAGCCTAAAAGCGTTCCTTCGTTAAGGGGTTTAGGCGGTGAGGTTAAGGCCTTTTCAATGGTAAAATCAGGGACAATCCGCTGATCTTTCTTCCATTGAATAGCTGGCTTCTCTTCTTCAGTTTTCTTCCAGCCGGCGACAAGTACCTTGCTTTGGCGGAAGGTAAAGGTTTCTTTGCCAAAAGCCACGGTTACTTTTTGTTGGCTTTCTTTATGGGCATCGGCAAACAGACCTAAAAAGCGGTTAACGATCATACCGTAAATTCGCTGTTCATCAGTAGACAGCTTCTCATAGCGTGGTCGCTGCTCAGTCGGGATCAAGGCATGGTGATCGGTTACCTTGCTGTCTTGGAATACCCGCTGCTGCTTCACTTGACCGCCATTTTTCAGATACAACTTCACTTCTGGTGCGAAATCACTGATGGCCTGCAAACGTTCCTTCATGGTCGACTTCATGTCGCTGGTTAAGTACTTGCTGTCGGTCCGCGGATAGGTCACAATTTTGTGGGTTTCATACAAGCTTTGGACAATCGACAGAGTTTTCTTAGCCGAGAATTGGTAGCGGGCATTGGCGTCCCGTTGTACTTCGGTTAAGTCGTAAGGCAATGGTGCTGGCTCTACTTTTTCCTTGTCGCTGACTTCAGTCACTGTGCCCTTTTGCTGGCTCAGTTCCTTCACTAGTGCTTCGGCTTTTTCCCGTTCGGTAATGCCGTAAGGATTTTTCTGGTTCAGCTTGGCCTTTTGTCCTTCTACTTGCAAGGAAACGACAAAATAGTTTTGCGGCCGGAATTTTTCGATTTTCTTTTCCTGTTGGCGGACCAATGACAAGGTTGGTGTCTGAACTCGGCCGGCAGAAAGACTATCTTCGTATTTTACCGTTAAGGCGCGGGTGACATTTAGGCCCACTAACCAGTCGGCTTTAGCCCGAGCCAAGGCTGAATAGTAAAGATTGTCGTATTCTTTGGCTGGCTTCAGCTTTTTAAAGCCGTCGTTAATGGCTTTGGGTGTCTGTGAAGAAATCCAAAGTCGTTTTACTGGTTTGTTGAATTTTACATACTCTAAAATCCAGCGGGCTACTAACTCCCCTTCACGTCCGGCATCGGTTGCGATGACGGCTTCAGAGATATCGCTGCGTTTAGCCAGCTGTTGGATCGTTTTTAATTGAGCTCTCGTTTTTGGCAAAGGCTTGATGCCGATGTGTTTTGGAATCATCGGCAAAGTCTCCATTTGCCAGCTTTGCCATTCTTTGTTTAAATCTTCCGGCATTTTTAGGCTCAATAAATGACCAAGGGCCCAAGTTACAATCACATTGGGTCCTTCAAAGTAATTTTTATGTTTTTGGTTCGCGTTAAGCACCTTGCTTAAATCTTTTGCAACACTTGGCTTTTCCGCTAGTATTAGTTGTTTCATAAGTTTCCTTTCTGCTTTCAACAGTAATGGCTTTATCGTCCATTAACAGGGCCAATCCCCAATACTGTTGAAGATAATCGTCGCATTCTTCACACCAACGCTCATCCTCTTCGTTCCAGAACGCACTTAAATAATTTTTCTTCGTGTTATGATATATAAAATCTTGAGAGAGAGCGTCCCAGCGCTCGTCAAAATATTTTTCAGCTTCTTCAAAGTTGTCAAACTGCTTCTCTTCGGTGATGTCCTCTTTCCAATCTTCAAAAAACCACCATGGTTCATTGTCACCATACATGGTAATAACCTGATACATTTACACCCCTTCTTTCCATTGACATCATACGGCATTCAGCTAAAATTTTTCAAGTGTTCTGTTTAGTGGAAGAATTTCTTCTTAAGTCTAACATATTATTTTTGCGTTTTTCTTAATTCTACTTTATCACAGTCAATTGGGATTTGATATTCTATTTTTTAGGTTTATAATGGAAATGTTTTGAAAACAAATGAAAGAAGGCAGAGTTATTTTGTCTGAACGAATCAAACAACGGCTCTTTCCGCCGAGACCTGCTTGGCAGAAGAATCTGATTGTGCTTTGGTTTGGTACCTTCATGGCGGGGATCGGCTTTAGTCTGGTGATGCCTTTTATGTCCTTGTACATAGATACCTTGGGTGATTATACTAGCCAAGAGCTGAATTTATGGAGCGGCGTCACCTTTTCTTCTACCTTTTTGATCACAGCAATCGTTTCGCCTTTGTGGGGACGTTTGGCTGACCAAAAGGGTCGGAAATTGATGTTGCTGCGGGCATCTTTAGGGATGGCTGTGGTTATCGGCTTGATGGGTCTGGTAACCAATGTCTATCAATTGATTGGCTTGCGGCTTTTGCAAGGTGTCTTTTCTGGGTATGTAAGTAATGCCACCGCTTTAGTTGCTACGGGAACGCCAAAGGAAAAAAGCGGTCAGGTGCTAGGAACTTTAGCCACTGGATCTGTAACCGGCAGCTTGCTGGGTCCTTTAGTTGGCGGAACAACGGCTTCCATCTTTGGGTATCGCTACACCTTTTTCATTACCAGCGCTATTCTCTTTTTGGTCTTTTTGCTGAGCGTCTTCTTCGTTCATGAAGAATTTACTCCAGTCGAGAAAAAGGATATGGTACCAGCTAAGCAAATCTTCCAAGAGCTGAAATATCCTCATTTGATTTTAGGAATGTTTTTGACCACCATGATCATTCAAGCTTCCAACAATTCCATCAGCCCGATTATCAGTTTGTATATACGGCAGCTGATGCATAATCACGGAAATGTAACCTTTGTCAGCGGAGTGATTGCTTCGATTCCCGGGATTGCTACCTTGATTGCGGCACCACGACTGGGACGCTTAGGAGATCGGATTGGTAGTGAGAAAATTTTAGCGATTGGCTTATTGTTTGCCATTGTAGTCTATCTGCCAATGGCGATCGTGCAAAATGTCTGGCAGTTGGCTTTCCTACGCTTTCTAGTAGGGATTTCCGATGCTTGTCTGTTGCCTGCCGTGCAAACCTTGATCACCAAATATTCTCCTCATCAAGCAGCCGGACGGATTTTCAGCTACAATCAATCCTTCCAAGCAGCCGGTAATGTGGTGGGACCCATGATCGGTTCTAGTGTGTCCTCTATTTTCGGATACCGAGGCGTTTTCTTGTCTACCTCGTTACTGGTACTGATCAACTACTTTTCAGTTCATCGCAATACCAAAGAGATTGCGACGGCGGAAGCTTTTCATCAGAAAAAAGAAGAAAGCATTGTCCACAAATAGGACAATGCTTTTTTATGCTTTCATTTTCTTGGCAAAGAAGAAGGCGCTGAACAGCCAGCAGCCGTAATACAGGCACATCACTAGGAAGGATTCACGGGAATCGAAATGATACGTGTACATTCCCACCGAAAGTCCCCCGGTGATGCAGCCAATTCCTACATATAAAAATTTAAAATCTCGATTCATCATTAAAATACTGTAGCCAGTAATAATTGCACAAAGTCCACATGCTACGACAACATATAAATCTGCATAGCTCATACCTGTCACTCCCTTTTTAATTAGTATATCTTAAAAATTGTTAATTAACTTCTTTATTTTTTGATAATCGTGCTTTCACAATGAAAAACAGCACACTAACTACCCAAAAAGCTACAAATAAGCCCTTACATGAAGCAGTATCTCTTTCCGCAAAGTGATGGTTGTAGCAAACAAAGGACACCATTGCTGCACACATGCCAAATAATATGTAAGAAAATTCCCGTTCCCGATAAAACAACAACCCACTATAAGTCGTAACTACCCCAAGCAACCCACACATTCCGACGACAAACAAATCGAATCCTGCCATGATTACCGCCTCCTTTTAACGGAAATTATAGCATATTTTAACCTTTTTATCATCTTAAGAATATAAAGGTTACTTTGATTCGTTCCGCTAACTGCTTATGAATCGGTGTCATTGACGAATGCGGAAGTGGTAAATTTCACTAAGCAACTTTTCTTATAAACAGTATATAACAGTGCATATCAGTTGTCAATCTGAACTACTTTTGACCGTCAACTTTTTACAATAAACAAGGCTTCGCAAACTCCCACAGCTTTGGAGCGACAAGACTAGTTTGTACAGCCGTCAAACTTTAAGGCAAAAAAAAGACCCCTTGAACGACCATCCGCTGAAAGACGATCATCCAAGGGGCTATTTTCGGAAAAAGGCATGTCCTGTTTTTATGCCTCATTTAAGTCAGAGTTACGCATGTCTATTAAACGTATTGCAATACAGTTGTTTCTTTATAAGCGTGATCGATTAGACCGCCGCCTAGGCATTCCATGCCATCGTAGAAAACTACGGCTTGACCTGGTGTGATTGCCCGGACAGGTTCGTCAAAAACGACCTTCGCACGGTTGCCGTCTTCCAAGTACACCGTTACGGGTACATCTTGTTGACGGTAACGGAATTTCGCAGTTGCGCGGAATTCTTTTGGCTTGTCTTCTGGAGTAGTAAAGTGAATTTCGCTGGCATCCAAGCTGGTTGCGTACAATGCTTCGTGATGAAAGCCTTGTCCAACGTACAAAGTGTTGGTGCTTAGATCTTTGCCCACGACAAACCATGGTTCTTGGGTCTTACCACCGCCGCCAATGCCAAGTCCTTGGCGTTGACCGATAGTGTAATACATTAAACCATCGTGTTGTCCTTTCACTTCACCATCTAAAGTCACCATGTTACCTTTTTTAGCAGGCAGATAGTTGCTCAAGAATTGTTTGAAGTTCTTTTCACCGATAAAGCAAACACCCGTTGAATCCTTCTTGTTGGCTGTGGCTAATCCAGCACGTTCAGCAATTGCCCGTACTTCAGATTTTTCCATACCGCCTAGAGGGAACATGGTTTTTGATAATTGCTCTTGTGATAATTGGCTCAAGAAGTAAGTTTGATCTTTGTTGTTGTCTACGCCGCGAAGCATATGAACAACGCCATTTTCATCTTTTTTAACTTGCGCATAGTGTCCGGTTGCCACATAATCTGCACCAAGATCCATTGCATAGTCTAAAAAGGCTTTGAATTTGATTTCTTTGTTGCACATTACGTCGGGGTTTGGTGTCCGGCCGGCACGATATTCTGCTAAGAAATATTCGAAAACGCGGTCCCAATATTCCTTCTCAAAATTGACAGAGTAATAAGGAATACCAATGTGGGCAGCGACTTTCGCTACATCCTTATAATCCTCGGTTGCGGTACACACACCGTTTTCGTCGGTGTCATCCCAATTCTTCATAAAAATCCCAACAACGTCATAGCCCTGCTCTTTTAGTAAAAGAGCTGTGACTGACGAATCCACGCCGCCGCTCATTCCCACGACAACTCTTGTGTTGCTGTTCGACACATGTATCACCATCATTTCAATCTAGATTCCGAAAACTCTACGATTTGAAGGTCGCAACTTTTCAGTAACACGTATTATACGATAGATTCTTCGATTTAGGGTGCAAAAACATCGAAACTTTAAATTTTCGTTAAACTCTTTTGATACCGACCGGTTTTTGAGCATTTGCTTTTTTGTATTAGTTGTATTAATATATATAATACAAAGGAGGCGTTGAACATGATTTTAGAAATTGATTCCCATTCGGATGAACCGATTTATCAGCAGCTGCGTAAGCAAATTATTATCGGTATTGCTAAGGGAGAACTGCAGCCCAACGAACAGTTGCCGACAGTTCGGCAGATTGCTGATGAGTTAGGGGTCAACGCCATGACCATCTCCAAGGGCTATCAGCTATTGAAGGAAGAAGGTTATTTGTTGACCGACCGGCGCAAAGGAACCTTGGTGGCTCCCCTGCCGGTAGAAAAAAAGACCGAGAAGGAAGCCGCCCTTACTTTACTTTTAGCCGAGCTGTATCTGGCTGGCACCAATGAAAAAGAAATTGAAGGAAAAATTAGCGATATTTTAACCAGCTTTCGGAAAGGAAGAGAAAAATGAATCTAATCATGTGGATAATTTTAGTTTCCTGCAACCTGATTTTGGCTTTTACTTTATCACTGGCCGCCGAGCCCCACAATCATGTGATCATTGAAAATACTTTTCCGCCATCTAAGCTGACTGATCCTCAGGTGACCGGCTTAGCTAAGGAATATCGCAGACGGCAATTTCAATTTGCTTTATTAGTTAGCGCTGTGGAAGCCGTGCTTTTACTGCCGATTAGGGATTTCTGGTTTATGCTGCTGTTTTTCATGATGTTGTTTTTGTCCATCGGCACAGCCTATTTCCTGCAAATTCGCTACATTCGCAAAATGCGGCAACTGATTGAGGACAATCACTGGCAGCTGGAGGAAGCACCAGTGCAAATTAATACCCAGCTGGTGTTAAAGAAAAACGAAAAGCTGGTTTCCTGGAAATGGTTTATCTTGGCTGTTTTGTTAAATGGTGGAATGTTCTTCTTGACCCGCTCTATATCAGGGAGCTTTCTGATCTTTTTAACGATTCTTTTGGTTGAAGCGTTGATGGTTTGGGGCTGGTACTTTGTTGGACGGCTGCCGGTACGGGCATTGACCAGCAATCAGGAGATTAATCGGCAGTACAATGATCTGACAAAATATTACTGGTCGTTTTTGATGGTTGTCGCAGGGGGTCTAATCCCGTTAATGGTTTATCTTCCGCTGCTTTCGATGGATCTTTGGCAAGATCAGTTTGCTTTATTGACGACTTTGGAGGTGGCTTTGCTGCTGTTTATCGTCATCTTTACTTTTGGTTGGCTGATGGCGCTTAGAGGTAAACAAGACAAGCTGTTGGCCCAGGCGGAGGATTTTCGTTATCAAGGAGACGATTATTATTGGCGCTACGGCATCTATTATAATCCCAATGATACCCGCTTTTTGGTGCCGGATCGCATCGGCTTGAATCTGACATTCAATATGGCGACTACTTCTGGGAAAGTCATGCTGGGAATCAGTGGAGTGATTTTGGTGGTTGCCATGATTACCAGCACGGTGCCGATGTACATTCTTGATTATCATCCTGATCCCTTTGTTTATAGCGTGGATAATCAGGAGGTCACGCTAGATGGTCCTTTTTTACGGGAACGTCAAATTCCCTTAGACGATATCCAGCAGGTTTCGTTAGTGGAAGAGCTGGGTCGCGGGGTGAAGACTAATGGCTTTGCGACCGATCAGTATGCGATGGGGAATTTTCGTTTAAGCGGTCGAGCTTCGGATTTGTTGGTAATAAAAGCCTCTCAATCGATTTTAAAGATCGAAACTTCTGACAGGGATTATTATTTTACCAGCAAGAAGCCGCAAGAAACCGAAGAAGCCTATCGGGAAATCGAGCAAGTATTAAAATAAATGCAAAAATAGCCGTTCATCCTTGGCATTTGGATAAACGGCTATTTTGCTTCTATTTCAATTTCGCAACTTCTTTGGCCTTCGCTTCAGCAATGATGTCGATCATGTTTTCTGAAAGAGGCGTACCAAATGGTAATTTGTCAGGCAGAAAATCCCGTTCGGGTGCATCGACACCAACATTAATATCCTCGGCAATCGGGATACTGTAATGGTGAATGTGCCCATGCAGATTCCGGATATTCAAGGTGGTGCCCAGAAGCATTGGATAATGGGTCATATAGTATTGGTGATGATTAAACTTCACGATCGCTCCCACGTCATGGAACTCAAACTTGGGCGTGCCATCTGGCATCATAGGATCGTTGTCAGCTAAGAAATTGAAAAAGGCCCGGGAATCGTGGTTGCCTTTAATGAAGACAATTTTCCCATTCAGCTGCAAAATCTGCTCCAAAATTTCTTGGTTGCCTTTTTCATATTTAGGATGCATCGCAACATCCCCTACATGATAAACGGTATCCTTTTCCTTTACGACAGCATTCCAGCTAGTGATGATCTGCTGGTTCATTTCTTCTACCGTATCAAATAAACGGGGCGCAAAATCATTGTCCCCTAAGAGGTTCTCATGAAAAAAATGGGTATCTCCGATAAAAAATTTCATTTTTCTTCACCTACAGTATGTCTAATGGTTGTTTGCCAACTGGTTTCGGGAAAGCATTGTTCAGCAACTGGCATTCCATCGGGGTCAGCTGAATCTCCATGGCTTGAAGATTGTCTAAGACGTGCTGAGCTTTGCCGGATTGCGGAATGGCGATGGTTTTGCCGTCGCGAATCACCCAAGCCAGTAAAATTTGGAAAATCGTTGCTTCGTGTGCCGCCGCGATTTCCTGCAGCAGAGGATTGTCTAGCAGCCCTCCGCCTAATGTATCGCCTTGGGCAATCGGTGAATAAGCAATCAGCGGCAGTCGATGTTCCCGCATCCATGGTAACAAATCATATTCTATGCCTCGACTGGCTAAATTGTAAAGTACTTGATTCGTTAAGCAGTCTTTTCCTTTAGGAATGCCGTACAAAGCCCGCATATCGCTAGTGTCAAAATTGGACACTCCCCATTGGCGAATCCAACCGGCTTGTTTTAAGCGCTCCAGCTCGCCGACAGTTTCCTCCAACGGAACCTTACCCGGCCAATGAAGCAAATACAAATCTAAATAATCGGTTTGTAAACGAGACAAGCTTTGCTCTAGTGAATACTGCAGATTCTCCTTATCGGCATGCCACGGATAAAATTTAGAAATTAAATACAATTGGTTTCGATCGTAGGGTGCAATCGCCTCGCCTACCAAACGTTCCGAGCGTCCATCCCCATACATTTCGGCTGTATCAATTACTTGAGCACCGGCCTCGATTCCCGCTTGCAATGCTTTGATTTCTTGTTGGCGCTTACCTAAATCGTCTCCCATATGCCAGGTCCCCAGACCAATTGGCGGCACCTTTTTTTGACCTAACTCTATTTTCATTTTCTCATCGCCTCACTTAATTTTTTAGGGTAAAAAAGGCTACGAGCTAGTTTAGCTGGTAACCTTGTCTTTCTAAAATAGCTTGATAACGCATTTTGATAATAGCAATAATCACTTCAAGCTGGGTTAAATCTTCAATTCGTTCGGGATTGAAATCCATGGTTCTGCGGAAGGAATTTCCAGTGTCGATTAAATGGAAAATGTGATCCCAATGCTGGAATTCTGACAGATTGTTTAAATTGCCGATTGGAAAGGCGGCTCCGTCGCAAATTTCCCATAACCGAAAAATTAGAAACGCGGTGTCTACTACCTGTCTTGTGCCTGAACGACGTTGACAATCGATTAAAACCTTGTCTGGCTGATAGGTCAGATACCAGTCCAAGAGCTTGAAGAAAGCCCGCCAGCGATAAGGTTCCTGGAACATCTTTTGCGTGTCCGGCATCTCGCGAAAAATCAGCGGGATTAAGTAATCCTGCTTATATTCCCAGCATGGCAGCAACTCAACGTAATAAGGTATGTATCGCGTAAAATAACTGTTGCCTTCATAAAAGGCGATTCTGTAATCTTCGACACCATACTTGTAAAATTCTCTGGCTAAATAAGCACAATCGTCTATTGCGATAGTGAGCCCTGACAAGTGCCGAAATTCCGAAATAATTTTATGATGCCCCATTGTCTGTATTTTTCGCCCCAATGTTCCACCTTCTTTTCCACTAAAGATAACTGTCTCTAGTGTACCATATTCTATTTCAAATGAAGCTTCAGAAGAACAAATAAAAACAATTTCTGCCAAAAAAGTTAGACAGAAATTGTTTTTCCCTATTAGTTTTCAACTTTTACAAATAATCCGCGATCGATCATGCCGTCCATTAGGAAATAGAATTTTTCCTGCAATAATGCATGGTTCGCGTCCTTGAAGATATTGACCGATTTCAATCCGTTAGCTGTCGTAATCGACATTTTTAACTGCTGTAAATCTTTCGCTACGGTAATTTTTAATTTAAAGCCTTCTTTGCTTTGGGGTGTTGCATCTAATGGGCGAATTAATTGAAAATTCCCCGAAGTTGTTTCTGTAAAGCCGTTGTCCCGCAATGTGTATTTTTTCGCAGTTGGTGCTAACGCGTAAACGACACCTGCGCCTTGTACTGTAGCTGTTTTTCCAAAAGCCATGCCCTCACCTCTTCTTTTTTCGTTACCTATTATTATAGAGGGAACGGGCAGGTATTTCAATCTACTTTCGCAGTTGTTTAGCTGCTGCAACTAGTTCATCGGTAAAACGCTGTACTTCGTCTTGTGTATTGCCATAACCGAAGCTGATGCGGATGGATTGTTTGACTTCTGGTGCGTTTTTACCGTACATCGCTTCTAATACATGGGACGGATCGATGTTGCCGGCAGTACAAGCAGACCCGGTGGAAATGGCAATGCCTTTCAAGTCCAGCTTCATCAGCAGCAAATCATTCATGATGCCTTCTAAGCGTAAATTCAACACATGAGGCAGCTTGTTTTCCAGGTCGCCGTTGACTTGGTAAGCAATCCCTGCGTCTTCTAAGCCTTGTAAGACAGTATTACTGAAGGTTTTATATTCTTTCGCCCGTTTTTCACGTTCTTCCGGGGTCAACAGTTCAGCTGCTTTGGCGAAACCGCAGATTCCGGCTAAGTTTTCGGTTCCGGCGCGGCGCTTTTCTTCTTGTTCACCGCCGAGCAGCAAGGATGGCAGGCGAATATCATCGCTTTTATATAAGAAGCCGACGCCTCGTGGTCCATTAATTTTATGAGCCGAGGTGCTTAACAGATCGATGCCCATTTCATGGGGGCGAATCGTTTGATTGCCATAGGCTTGCACCGCATCAGTGTGGAAATAAGCTGGATGATCCTTCAGCATCTCACCAATTTCTTTGATAGGCATCAGGTTGCCGATTTCGTTATTGCCATACATAATGGAAACCAAAATCGTATCCTCCCGCAAGGCCGTTTGCAGCTCATCCAAGGAAATATGACCTTTTTCATCCACACTTAAATAGGTAACTTCAAAGCCTTTATCCTCTAAGTAAGCCATTGTATTCAAAACAGCTGGATGTTCAATAGCCGTAGTGATCAAGTGCTTGCCTTGTTCTTGACGAGAGAAGGCTGTTTCTAAAATCGCCGTGTTGTCCCCTTCCGTTCCGCCGCTGTTAAAGATAATCTCATGGGGCTTCACGTCCAAGGTTTTGGCGATAATTTCCCGTGCTTCTTCCAGTTTTTGGGAAGCGGAACGACCCAAATGATGGATGCTTGAGGGGTTGCCGTAATAATTTTGCATAATATCAGCCATCGTCGCAATCACATCGGGATGCATCGGGCTGGTGGCTGCATGATCTAAATAAATGGATTCCACAAGTCTACGAACCTTTCTATAGTTAAAGTAGAGATATTCTAGCACATTCTAACATTTTTAGACAAAAAAAGGACACCGCAATGTCCTTTATACTTAATTTATTGTGCGTTTCGTTTTTCCACTGTGAACAATGGGCTAACGGATTTGTTGTTGTGGATGCGTTTTAAGGCTTCCCCCATTAATTCCGAGCAGCTGATAATTTTCAGCTGTTTTGGATGGCGTTCATCTGGTGTCCAGACGGAATCGGTAATACAGATTTCGCTAATTTCCGCTTGATCCAAGCATTCTTTGGCTGGTGCTGACAGCAGACCGTGTGAGGCACAGGCCACTACATCTTTAGCGCCGGCTTTTCTCAAGGTGGTAGCGGCTTTGCGGAAAACATTTCCGGTATTCATAATATCATCTACCATAATGCAGACCTTGCCTTCAACATCCCCGATCACATATCCGCTCTCAGAATTGCCTTCTTCGGCTTCATCTACAATAGCAATTGTCGTATCTAAGTATTCCGACAGGCTGCGGGCTCTTTGCACTCCGCTGTTTTTCGGCGATACCACCACATAGTCGTCACCTACCATATTTTTATCCCGGTAGTAATGGGCGAAAAGCGGCATCGTAAACAAGTTGTCGACTGGAATATCAAAAAATCCTTGGACTTGAACAGTATGCAAATCTAGTGTCAGTACCCGTGTTGCCCCAGCATCTGATAAAAGGTTGGCGATCAACTTTGCCGTAATCGGCTCGTGAGGCTTGGCCGTCCGATCCTGACGTGCATACCCGTAGTAAGGTAAAACCACATTTACCGTCTTAGCACTTGCCCGCTTCATTGCATCGATCATAATCAGCAATTCCATGTAGTAGTCATTCACCGGCTCATTGGTGGATTGCACGATATAGATATCGTATCCCCGCACGGTTTCCTCTACGTTAATGGCAATTTCTCCGTCGCTAAATTGTTTCACTGTACATTTACCTAATGTTGTTCCACAAACAGCTGCAATCTTTTCTGCTAATGGCTGATTGCCATTCAAACCAAAGATCTTGTATTTCTTTTCGCTATTCTGCTCAGTCATGGTGTCCCTCCAAGTATTTTGTACCCCTAGTTTAACACAAATTATTGTGTTTTTTCTGTTTTTTACTTTTACGGAAAAGAAATTGTGCCGTTTGCCCAACGAGCCAGGATAATTTTGTTGTAGTTGCCCCAGTTGTCGTGGATTTTGTAGAAGCGTTCGCCGCGGCTGTTTTCCATATAACCATAGGCTACTACCCAGTGATTGCCGTAGGTGCTGCCCAGTACTCGCAGGATGCCGATCATCACTGGCTTGCCTTGGGAAATCCGTTTGGTAGCTCGTTGCCAGGCACCTGTCGTAGTGAATCGGGTACGAGCATTGACCTGATATTTTTTCAAAAAACGATTCAACCCAAAGCTGATTTGCGGCGGTACGGTGGGCATATCAATCGGCTGAAGCATCGGCTGAAGTGCCGCGATTAAAGCTTGATTGTCAGAGGATTCTTTTTCCCGCAGATTTGTCGGCAGGATTTCTTCATTTATATAATCTTGATAGTAGGCCAAAAGCACACTGCTGGCATAGGTGCCGCACAAATAGCCGCTGGGGGTGCGCCAATTGCGATAGGTTTTAAAGCGCTCTTCCGGCAGCTCCACCCAAGAATCTAACGAATCGATCATTTTTTTGGCTCCTTAAGGTATTTTGTTTTGAGTATTTGTCCTGTCTATATGATAATAGAAAGGAAGGAAAGGGGCACGTATTTTATGGATAATTTGATGATAAAAAAAGATTTGTACCAAGCCGTCAACGGAGAATGGCTGGAAACCGCTGAAATCCCGGCGGACAAACCGGCAACAGGAGGCTTTCAGGATTTAGTGGATGAGATTGACGATCTGTTAATCGAGGAAACCACAAAAATGGCGGAGCAGCCAGACACTATCCCAAATGAGTTAATGAAGGAATACATCGCCTACTATCACTTAGCTAGTGATTTTGACAAGCGGGATGCAGATGGCATGGAGCCGTTAAAACCGATTATGGAACGGATCGAAAAACTGGATTCCTTTGAGGATTTGAATGGTCAATTGAAGGATTGGACACTTTCTGGTCTGCCTTTGCCATTTGGTTTGGATATCGATGCCGATATGAAGGATACCACTACGAATGCCATGTTTGCTGGTGTACCAGGTTTGATTTTGCCGGACAAAACATATTATGCCGAGGATCATCCGCAGGCAGAGCAGCTATTAGCAATCTTCAAGGATATGACCCTGCAGCTGTTTGACTTGGCAGGCTATGACAAAGCCGAAGCTGAGCGGATTACTGATGAGGCCTTGGCCTTTGACCGCCTGCTGGCTCCTCATGTGAAAAGCGCTGAGGAAAATGCTGATTACAGCAAAATGTACAATCCGCAAACCGCTGAAGAATTTGTGGCCCACAGCAGTCACATTCAAATGGATAAGATGATTGAGAATTTGATCGGCCAGCTGCCAGAAAAAATTATCGTCACCGAGCCGTTGTATTTTGATGAAATGGACAGCTTTGTCAATCCCGAAAACTTCTCCTTGATGAAGAGCTGGATGCTGGTCTTGAGCTTGAACTCTTTGACTGGCTACTTGAGTGAAGAAGCCCGCCAAATCGGCGGCATCTACAATCGTGCCTTGTCTGGTGCTTCAGAAGCACGACCACAGAAAAAAGCCGCCTTCTACTTGGCATCAGGACGCTTCGATCAAGTAGTCGGGGATTATTATGGTAAGAAATATTTCGGTGAAAAAGCTAAAAACGACGTGAAGCAAATGGTGAAAACCATGATCGACGTCTATCAAGACCGCTTGGCTAACAATACTTGGTTAAGTGAAGCGACTCGTGAAAAAGCCATTCTGAAATTAAGTACCTTAGGCATTCATGTCGGTTATCCTGATGAAATCCCGGCATTGTATCGTGAGTTCAAAGTAACTCCTGCCGAAGATGGCGGGACTTTGTTGGATAATGCCTTGGCCTTCAGCCGAATGAGTCGTGAAGATCAATTCAAGAAATGGAACCAGCCAGTGAATCGTGAAGAATGGGAAATGAGCGCCGATACGGTAAATGCTTACTACCACCCATTCCGTAATATCATTGTGTTCCCAGCAGCAATTTTACAGGCACCATTTTACAGCTTGGAACAATCGAAGAGTGCCAACTACGGCGGGATCGGTGCGGTGATCGCCCATGAGATTTCTCATGCCTTTGACAACAACGGCTCTCTGTTTGATGAACTAGGCAATTTGAACAACTGGTGGACCGTTGAAGATCGGGATCACTTCCAGGAGTTGGCAGATGCCATGATTGCTGAATTCGACGGTTTGGAAATTGCCGGCGGCACCGTCAACGGTAAGCTGACCGTTTCGGAAAACATCGCTGATGCTGGTGGTTTAAGCTGTGCTTTAGAAGCAGCTAAACGTGAGGAAGATGTGGATCTGGAAGCCTTCTTTGTTAACTGGGCAACCATCTGGCGCATGAAAGCTCGTCCAGAATATGCACAATTACTTTTAGCAGTGGATGTTCACGCGCCAAATAAATTAAGAGCCAATGTTCAAGTGCAAAATATCGATGAGTTCTACGAAACCTTTGAAGTGACTTCGGAGGATGAAATGTATCTAGCACCGGAGAAACGGGTAAGTATTTGGTAGGAAGAAAATAGAACTTTGAAAAGCATCATCACTTTTTCGTTGAGTGATGATGCTTTTTATATACCTCTCGCCAAATTATTGGGTCTAAACTGGATTTGGACCCAATAATTTGATATTAACAACAAAAAAACCAGCTAAGCCGAGCATCGTCTGCTCATCCTTAGCTGGGTTTCATCATTTCAAATTAGTTTTTAGGTTTTTTAGAGTCGATTGCGTATTGACGACGTCCGCCTGGTTTTGGTACCAAGTCGCCGATCATGTTGCCAAATCCGCCTTCGACGCGTAGTTCGTGACCGTTTGTGTAGTCAGAACGTTTGCTTGCTAGGTACAATACAGCGTTGGCGATGTCTTGTACTTCACCGATACGACGGTTCGCAGTCATTCTTCTGCGGCCTTCTTCTACTTCTTCGTCTTCGTAGAATTTAGTTGATAATGGAGTTTTCACGAAGCATGGCAATACACAGTTGCTGCGTACGCCGTATTGGCCCCATTCGCCAGCGATCATTTTAGACAGCATGTTAACGCCAGCTTTACTTGGGCTGTAAGCACCTGAGTAAGTTTCTGGGCTAAGTGATGCGATAGTTGAAATGTGAACCATGCGTCCTGATTGTTGTTCGATCATTACGCGGCCGATGCGTTGTGATACTAAGAAGTAACCAGTTAAGTTAACGTCGATGGTGCGTTTCCATTCATCCAATGCTAAGTCTTCTAATGGGCTGAATGTTAGGATAGCAGCTGTTTGAACCAATACATCGATGCGGCCAAAGTCAGCTTTAACAGCTTTTGCTAATGCGTCTACTTGTTCTTCAACTGTTGAGTTGCATGAGTAGCCTTTTGCTTCGATTCCGTGAGTGCTTGCTAATTCTTTTGCGTAGCTTTGTGTTGCTTCTTCGTTCAAGTCAACTAAAGCTAATTTCGCGCCTTGTTCAGCAAAGTCGCTTGCGATTTTGCGTCCCATTCCGCCTAAAGCACCAGTGATAACTACTACGTCGCCAGCTAAATCTAACCAAGTTTTTTCCATTGTTTGATTTCCCCTTTGTTGTTATTCTCTATAATCTACTATACGTTACTTTAAGCAATTAAACTAATTGCTTTTTTCAATTGATCCATAGCTTCAAGTGATAAATCAGCCTACCCGCTTCAACAGCTGAGCGGCAAAATCTTCACTAAATTCGGTATCAAAATTGTAAAGCAGCACCGGATTGAATAAAAGCGGTGAAAAGGTCAGCCCATAGACTTCTTTAACAAAAGCCGTGGCAGCAATTTCACTTAAGGCATGAATCCGGGCTGTTTTTGAAAACGGACCAATTTTGTACTGAATATGTTTTTCTGTGGTATACAATTTGTCGCGGTTTTCCAAGTAATGAAACAATTCATGGGCTGATAAAATATCCGCAATCGAGGCCTGTGCCGTTAAAAATTGCAGGTCCGCTTCGTGATTAATCAGCTTTTGGCCCGAATCAATCAAGGTTTCATTCAAGGTAATCCGATCCGGCAAACGAATCTCCGCTAAGGTGTAGGCATTCTTAGTCTTGTTGGAAGTTTCCTTCGTGTAGACCACCTGAATACCTGCCTGCTGCAAAAATTCAGCCAGCGGTTTCCCCTTCAAAGGCTGAGCGGCCTGTTTGCCGCATTCGACGGCATTACGCAGCAGCTCGGCTTTCGCTTCTTCCGGAATTCTCCGGTACAAATTGTCTTGCTTCAGCAAGTAGCCTTCGTAGGATTCATCCGGCAGCTTGCTTAATTTTAAAATCGTTTGGACAAATGTTTCTGTACTCACAGCTTTGCTCCTTAAAACAGCGTTCGAGCAGAAAGCTGTTTGAGTTATTACAAATCAACAAGCAGCGAAGCTTGAGCAATTGGTGCTCTCAAGCTTCGTCTTACACTTATTTGAAACGGTTCGCGGCAATGATGATGATTTCGTCAGTACCGATAATTTCACTCATTTCAATATCAATCAGCATGGTTAATTGAGCGAAGTCAGTGCTGGTAAAATCAAGCAGACGTGGTCCGACGCAGAAATAGAAATCTGGACGGATAATCAGGTCACTTTGATAGTTGGCCATTTCTTCCCACAATCGGGTTACCATTTCCAAATAGCTTTGGATGGTGGTCTTAACCACTTTGGCGTGCTGACGCTGTACGCGGATGAAGCCTTTTTTGTCGATTACCCGAACAGCATTCCCAGTCTTCGGTGAGGAAGCCCCAAAAATGTGGAACTGATCGGTTTTGTCCAACAAAGTAACCTGTTCGGCTGGCAAACGGAAATCCTGGATGGCGATTTCGTAAGCTTCTTCTTCAGTAGCAGCACTTTGTACTTCAGTTGCCTGAGCGGCGGTAGAACCGGAAGCTCGGGCGGTAATTTTTTGGGTTTGCGGATCGATTTCGATATGGACCTCGACGCTGTCTTCCATTGCGCCGCTTTCGATGGCCATATTGATAACTTCTTGTTTAATTGATTGAATATCGTTTTTCGTTGGACTCGGTACAATCCGTTCTACCACGTCTTGTACGGCTGCCAAGGCAACCCCAATCGAAGAGATAACTTCGGCATTTTCCGGAATCTTGTAGTTCAGGTTCATCCGTTCAGCTGCGTACTTAATTAAAGCCGCAACTCCGCCGCCGACCCCAACTAAGGTCATTTGGTTACTTTCCAATTGATATTTCTTGGCATAGGATTCAATCACTGGAACGATTTTATCTACGGCTTTGCTTAAAATTTGGCGGGCCACTTCTTCTACCGTTTGGCCTAAATAGTCAGCTAACGGCTGCATCGCTTTGCGGGCCGATTCAACGTTCCCATAAGAGAAGTCCTCTTCGGTCACATAGCCTAATACGTTGGCGGCACAGGAATTGGTTATCGTGATCGCTTTGCCGCTGGCTAAACGAATCGCTACATAATCCTCGGGATCGCCTGGTTTCGGCGCAAATAATTCCAGCTTCGGATCAACGATTTCTTCTTCCGGCGTGTATACTGCATATTCCAAACCGGCAATATGGGCACTCCGGGGTCCAACATCTTTGACGCCGCTCTTCGTTACCCGGATCATACTACCGCCGGCAACCCCAAGAACTCGAACGTCTAGTGAATTCACGTAAGTTTTGTGACCAGAAATTTCTGAGTAATCAATAATCGGACGGCCGTTTTTAATCACACCAAGGTTGGTGGAGGTACCGCCGACTTCAAAGTAAATCCCGTTTGAGGTACGCAGATACATCAAGGCACCCATTACGCTGGCTGCGGGACCGGAAAGCATCGTTAATACCGGACGTTTCTTCATTTCAACAACGTCCATCAAACCGCCGTCGCCACGCATGATCATCAATGGCACGTCAACTCCAGAAGAACGTACACTTTCTTCGGTAGAGTTGGCTGTTTCCAGCATTTTCGGTAAAATAGACGCGTTGATGGTGGCTGTCCGCGTGCGGCGAGACAAGCCGTATAATTTGGTCATTTCTGAAGCCAGGGTCACTTGGACGCCTTTCTTCTTGGCTACTTCGGCAATTTTTTCTTCAAAGGATAAATTATCTACCCCGAAGGCCGCTGAAGCAACTAGTACTTCCATGCCGTTGGCTAATAAATCATCGATGGTTTTTTCAATCGTTGCTTCATCCAACTGCTTTTCGCTGATGTAGCGAGGGATGATGTGAATGCTGCGGCCAGTCCCAAGGTCGATATCCTTCAGATTCGTTTGGGCTTTGGCTAACCAGCCTTCGATCCCGGCTTTGGCCGTACTAATGATTCCAATTTTGGCAACGTCCCCTTCTAACAGGGCGTTGGTTGCCTGTGTGGTACTGTGGGCCACGAAGACCACTTCTTCTGGTGCAATATTATATTCAGTTAAACATTTTAGAAAGGAATTGACGACCCCTTCTGCAACCCCTTGTTCACTGTCGTGAGTGGTTTTTACAGAAGATTTCCCGATAATCTCTTGTGTATCATTATCAATCGCTACGGCTTTTGTATGGGTTCCGCCTACGTCAATCCCTATACGAACTCTTCGTTTCATTAGAGATGCTCCTTCATTTTTAGATTTATAACGGATTGTTTAGGAAAAAGTTGGCCAGCTCTAGAATCAGGGCGACCGTCGTTCCTGGAATCAGTGCAACCTTCATATAATCAATCCCGTTGATGCGGTTGAAGCCAAGGCCCCAAGCGTTCCAAGAAATGGTGATATCGAAATGGGCCATCCCGATCAATACCGATGCAAACAACGGATACAAGAAGGTTGTGGGATAATTGGTGGTTTGGCTAACTACAGCTAGTAACGCTGCCCCCGAACCAATCAGTGACAAAGGACCCTTGAACCAAGTCAATGGTGCTAAAATCCCAAACAAAATACACAAAGCTAAAGGAGCGGTAGGAATGATCCCGCCGATAATTACTTGGAAATACGGAGCAGCGAAGAAAGCTGCATCATTAAACATTGCCAGTGTGATCCAGAATGCTACTAAAGAAGACGTATCTTTTACCCCTTCAGTGAAGATGCGAGAAATAGTCCGGCAGACTTCTCTAAAGCCGCCGCTCAATTCGCCACACACTGCCAACGCATACATACTTGATAAGATGAAACATAGAATAACTGGCAGATTGAACACAATTACCCCCACCACTGGTAAGAATGGTGTAATCAATGAAATGCCTGGTGCGTCCACCACTTCAGCATTTTTAGTTGCTGACCATGCATAGGTTAAGCTTTCCATTCGCAGGTAAACCATCGCCGCCAATGAAACAACGATAATCATCGTAATGAAGGCTAAGATCCCAAATGGGAAGTAGTCGCTGTAGGCATATTCCGGCCCGCCGTTTGAATTCAAGAAGAAGGCGGAATACTGCGCAAAGTTGATGGGATTTAAAAACAATCCCGCTGCAACCGACCCGGTGAAGGAGAAGAAGGCTATGACCTTCGGAATCCCAATTGAAAACAGGATCGGTAAAATGATGACCGCAATCGCAATAACGGATCCGGCTCCGGTCATTGAAGTGAAGATAAACCCAGTAATCAAGTTGACGATCGCTAAAATGATCGCCGGATTGTCACCGCCTAGTTCCACACTCTTACGAATAATAGTGGAAGCAATCCCGGTGTCCAATAAAATCCGACCAAAGAAGGCCCCCAAGAAAATGTTCATCAGTGATGCACCATATTTTTCCGGTGCCGTCTGATAAACCGCCTTCAGCATATCATTGATGGTCATGCCGACAAAGGCTTCATTTGGTGAAATTAAATGACCGATGATAGGCAAAAATGTCCAAAGGCTGGCCATGATGAAGAAGCCGACCATTAAATTGTGTCCCTTAATACAGAAGATTACCATTCCAACGAAGGAACAGATTAACAAAATCCCAATTATAGCGTCCATTGGTACCCCCTACATTCCCTAGCATCTAGTTTAGATACATGATTTTGAAATAAAATTCCTAACAATAATACAACAACCCGATATATGAAAACAAGGAGGAGGCTAATTCTTAAAAAATTAGCCGTACCTCCATAAGATTCATTCAATTCGTGATGATTAGTCTCTCATCTTAGCAAACGCACTGTAACCAAAGATTTTCGTGTGTTGCATAACCAAGTAAACCATCATCAAAATTTGTAGTACTGCTACAATCAGCAAAGCACCCATCATAACTGATACAGCTTGAGTTTCCCCAACTGAACGAGTCATAGAAGAAACGATGAATGGCAAGAATACTGTTGCCAAACTCATAAAGGTATAGTAGATACCAGTGTTTCGTCCTTTAGGTCCTGGGCAGAAGTGCTGACGTACACTCAAACCAGTTTGCAACGCACCACCAGCAGCGAAGAAACCGATCATCGCAATCGCGATGTAGATAACGGCTGTTTGACGGATCAATACTACCATTGTTAAAGCGACTGCAGTAAAGACTGAGTTGATCAGCAATACTTTAACTGGATTCCATCTTAATTTACCCATCAAGATCGCCCAGAAGATAACCGCGATGATTGAACCAACTGTGTAGATAGAAGTCATACCAGCGGCTTGCATTTCAGTCAAACCAACGTTGTTGATACCGAAGGCTTTGGTGTATTGTTGCGCACCGTACATGATAACCATACAAGTGAAGCCGTATAACATAGTGATGATGTTTACTAACAAGTTTGGTTTTGATAACATTTTTGCTTTAGCAGCATCGATTTCAGCTTGAACTGCATTGCCTTTTTTGCTGTCGTTTTTGTTGCCTTTTGATTCTTTCATCATATCGTCATAAGCAAATGGTGAAATGATTGCCATAATTAGACATGCCACTGACAAGACTAATGGAATCATGATACTCATTGATTGGTTGCCAGAGTTTGCGAAGTTTACAACCGCTAACGGATAAACCACACCGGCGATAGATACGAATAATTTAATACCTAGTAGCGCTGATGCTGAGTACTTCGGTGCACTTTCTTGTGCAGCTGGGTACAATGCCGCATCCCACAAACCAGAAGTTGCAATCCCAGAAAGGAAAGCTGCTCCGGCAGCGATGGTTACAGAAGTTGTTACAAGCAGGCCGCCAAAGAACATAATATATAAAATTGCACCTAAAATTGCCATTTTCTTACGGCCGACTTTATCAGAGATTTCTCCTCCGATCCACACACTGATCAATTTACCTACACCATAAGCGGTGATCGCTAATGATACTGCTGCTGCACCTTCTGATGCATCTGTGTAACCCCACTTAGTATAGAAGTAAACCTGGTTTTGACTCAAAATAATTGACTGCATCCCATGTGTAAAGTAGCACAAGTATACCGTCAGTAAGGACAAAATGTATTTTTTTGCTCTCATTATGACACTCCTCATTTTTTGTTTGATCATTTTGACACCCACACACCTGTAGCTTTGAGGTGTGCGGGCGAATTGATTTTTTTGCTTACGGTTTTACTGGTAATTCTTTGCCAGTTAAGATCTTGAATGCTGCTTTCCCTTGAGCTAACAACATGCCAGAACCACCGACGATTTTACAGCCTTTTTCTTCAGCGTCTTTCAACAGCTGCGTTTTTGGCGGGTTGTAAATTGCGTCTGCTACGATTAAGTCATCGTGGAAGATGCCAGTATCGCTGATCGGTGTGCGAGTTGAGCCTTCGCCCATACCTACCACCGTACCATTGATTAACACATCTGCTTCAGCAACTTTTTGTTTCAATAAATCAGCGTCGCCCAAATCATTAATGCTGATGTCTAAATCTGGGTAATGCTCTTTCACTCGTTCAACTGTGCGTTCGCCATTGACGAAGAACGCGTCTTTTAGGTTGAAGATGGCAATTGAGGCTGCTTCTTCAATCGCTAATTGGACTTGAATCGCAGTTGCTGCGCCGCCAGTACCTAATACAACGAATTTCTTGCCTTTCGGATCAACATCGTGAGCCATTAAGTTGTCCACAAAGCCCATACCGTCTGTAATGTGACCAGTCAGTTTGCCGTCTTCATTCTTGTAGGTATTGATTGCTCCTACCATTTGCGCTGCTGGAGATAACTCGTCCATGTATTTAGCTGCTTCGCCTTTACATGGCATTGTTACGTTTCCGCCAGGCATACCGAATGTTTTCACTGCATCGATGGCTTTTTCTACGCCGTCAACTTCAACGTCAAATGCTAAATATACCGCATCCATGTCTAATTGTTCAAACGCATAATTATACATCGCTGGTGAGCCAGAGTGTCCAACTGGGCTGCCAATTAAGCCATACAGCTTAGTTTTTCCTGAAATTCCTTCTAACATGTATACACATCCCTATCATTTTATTAAGTAGTATACTACATTTTGGTGAAAACATTCACCTTATTTTTTGCTTAAAAGAATTTTAATCTAACAATTCAGGCCAAGCTTGTTTAATTACATCGATACTTGTATCGTAGTTCATTTGTGCAGCTTTTTGGTAACCTAATTCCAAGTTGTTGTCAGAGATAACTTCTGTTCCCACAACGCGAGGTTTGATTCCGTGTGCTTTCAATGCTTTCAGGAAGCCAACTGTGTCGCCCCATCCTGTTCCTGGGCACAGACGGTCATGCAATGATTCTTCACGTAAGATTGGTTTTGGATATGGACGTTCTAATACGTCACAGATTTGGATAGACACCACTTTGTCAGCTGGAACATCTTTCAAATCTTCTGCAGTCATTTCTGCACGAGCCCAATGCCAAGTGTCTAAGATCAACATACCGTTGTCACAGCCAGCGCCGTCAACGATTTGCCAAGCAGTTTTTAAATCTGGAACACCGCTGTAAGGCATGAATTCTAAACCGATTACTAATTCTTTCGCGCGTTCGCACAATTCTTTGAAGGCTTTGATTTGAACGTCTAATGAATCAGATTCCATCAAACCACAGTTGATGTGGCCTACGCCGAACAAGCGAGCCATATGGTAAGTTGTTTGTTCTTTGAACTGTTGTAATAATGTGCTAGGTGCTTCAGCTGTTTTATTTGGGTCAGTCCACATTGTGATATATTCAACTTCAGTGACTTTCATGTCATTTTCTTCTAAGATTTCTAGCATTCTTTCGTCTGAATAGCCTTGTTTTACTGCTAGCATATAAGTTTCAGCTCGGATACCAATTCCGTCAAAGCCGGCTGCTTTCGCTGTTTTAATGCGTTCTTCAAAATCGATCTCCACGCCTAATGTAAATGAACTGATTGTCAAAGGTACTTTTCTCATTACTAAATTCCTCCTAAAGTTTGTTTAAAGTTATTTTTTTCACATGAGTCGGCAAAGTCAAACTCATGGTTTGGACAAAATTGATGATAAAGCGGTTACTTCAGATTGAAACATCTTGTTTTTCTGTCAATCTAATCAAAACACGAATAATAAATAATGCTCCCAAATTCACAATCACTTTATGAATTTATTCTAACGTGTAATTTCTGAAATATCTAATTGGTTTTTATCGAAGAATCTATAGGTTTAAGAAATAGGTTTTGCTATAATGTAGAAAACTGTGTCAAGGGAGCGCTTAACTAATGAATTTACAGCATTTAAAATACTTTGATGTCCTGGCCCGCGAACAGCATTATACTCGTTCCAGCAAATTGCTCAATGTCACACAGCCCAGCCTAAGCAACGCCATCTCCTCTTTAGAGGCCGAGCTTGGCGTGCCCTTGTTTGAAAAGAAAGGCCGTAATGTGGTCCTGACCAAACCGGGGGTTATTTTTCACGATTATGTCTCGAAAACCTTAGCGATGCTGGATACCGGTATCGAAACGGTAACTAAGATAAATAAAGGCAGCGGCTATATCAGCTTCGCCTTTCTTCCTATATTAGGGACGCGTTATGCGCCTCGTTTTGCCAGCGGCTTTATTAAGGCAAATCCGGAGAAGGAGATCGAGTTTGATTTTCATACCTCTGCTGGGATTACCCGAGAAATTATCGAAGGCATCAAGAGTATGAAGTACGATATCGGCATCTGTTCTTATTTGCCGGATGAGCCGACGATTGAATTTATTCCAGTGGCTAATCAGGAGCTGGTGGTGATTACACCCTTGGATCATCCGTTAGCCCAATTCGATGAGATCTACTTGGAGCAGACCCAGCCCTTCCCTCAGATCGGCTTCAGCAAAAACAGCGGCCTGCGCAGCATCATCGACAGTGCCTTCAAGCGCAACAACTGTACCTATAATATTGTCTACGAAGTAACTGTCGATCAGGTGATCGCTGGTCTGGTGAGCCAAGGCTTCGGCATGGCGGTGGTTCCTGATATGGGCGTGCTGGAATCATTGCCGCTGAAGAAAATTCGCTTGAAGAATCTCAATTGGGAACGTTACTTCTACCTGGTGACTAACAAGGAAGCATATTTAACACCGGTAGTGACTAACTTTAAGGAATATGTGCTGGCCAATTCTGATCCTCAGGAGACGATCTATTAATAGAAAGGACTGGTAGGACCATGAAGAAAAAAGGGCATTTAGTAACGTCTGTGGGATTCTTGATCGTGACCCTGATCTATCTCTATCGCTACCTGTTTATCACTAGAAATTCGATCTTGCTGTTGTTAGTTGGATTAAATCTATTGGTCTGTGCCGTTCGTTTTGGTTATTATAAGTTTTCGAAATAGCTTCCAGAAGGCTTGGCAAATTCGCCCACATGGAAAAAGCCCTGAATCGCGTTGATTCAGGGCTTGTTTAGTCTATCTGGCATCGGTTTCCATTATTTTAACCACGGTATCGTATTGGTAATACTGACGGGCCAGTTCTTTTTTGAAATTGTTGGTGACGCGAACGAAGATCCCGTAAGGCACTTCGCTGTCGCGATTTTTGGCGATCAGCGGGGCCAGCTCGTTTAGAAATTCCTCTTGATCCTTCAAATGCTGGATCACGTAAATCTCCATTAAGCTTGCGGCATACTCCATTAAATAGTTTTCGTAGTAGATTTCCTCCAGGGTGATTCCATTCTCCAGATTGTGTTGGATCGATTCCATCAACAGCTGAATCAGGCGCTCCTGTTCATCGGAGTGGCCTTCGATCTTATCTAGCTGATCCACCAGTTCATTTTCTGATAAGTGGCTGTAGTCCTTCGTTAAAATCCCATTGGCTAACAAATCCACCAAATACAAAGACCCATCCATCACCTTCAATAGCTCTTCGGCCACCGACTGAATCCGCTGCTGCTCGTCGTATTCCTTCGCCAGCTTTTGTCCATCCCGGGCCACGCGTTCCGCTAACGGTAGTAAGCGTTGGGGTGTGGTTAGGCTATTATACAAAAACCGGTTGGCGAGATTGCTGACCTTTAGTTCAAATTGTGCTTGTTTGTCCATTCCAAAGCACCTCCTGATCCCATTATAGTGAAGATGGGCGGAATGGTGAAAGAATACGGCTTTTGGGGAGGATTGAGTGTGTTGCTTCTATTATAATGGTGGAGGTTCCATATAAACCTGAATCATCCTCCTTAATTTAAACCTGATCTCCTAAATAAACATACCAATAACTTCAACTACATCCAACCAGGTCAATATATCACACTGCTCAATTTTTTCTATATTTCTATTAATGTAGTCAACTGATCGTAATTGATGTGTTACCACTTCTCCAGCAATTTTTTGTGGATCTTTTATCTCAATGTACGTGGCAAAATTTCTTTGGGTCGAAGTTATTGGACAAACTAAGCAGAATCCTGTTCGTTCATTAAATTCATTCTTACTAACTACTAATGCAGGTCTTCTTTTTTTATTTCCTTCCCCTTTGATGGGTCAAAATCTATCCAGATGATGTCTTTTTGTTTCGGGTAATTCATCCTAGATTTCCTCCCCCTCGGACCTCATCGTATCCCATTCAGTATCTTCGGAAGTAACAGAGTCTCTAAATCCTTCCCAATCCTCTGCATTCGCGAAAATATCAGCCTTTTTAGGTTTCAGTATGTATGTATCCCCAACTTTTACAATTGTAAATGTTTCACCAACTTCTGGTGAGATATCTTTTGGAAAAATTGCGCCTACAGAATTTCCTATTTTTCTAGCTACTGTTTCCATATTAACCCTCTCCTATACATTAGTTAAATTAAGTTTAACTCAATCTAACTAATGTATCAACACAAGATAAACCATAGTTTAAGAGTTTTTTCTTCCTATTCTTACATCTTTTATCACTAGCGTTAACTATTGCAGCCTGATTTTTCCGATCCTGGTGCGCTTGTCATTACTAACACTAGTTGAAACCCAATTGTTTGACGAGTCAGCTTCAATAAACTGCAACAGTAGAACCATCTCCACTTAAAGAAACAAAAAAACTCCCCCACAATGGAGAAGTCTTTGTCTGCTCATTCACTTACGCATCAACACCAGGTGCCTTGCCAAGCTTGGCTTGCAGCATCCAGATTTTCTTTTCTACGTCGGTTTTGAAGCCGGTGAAGATGTCTTGGGTACTGTCGTCGCCTTCTTCGCCTGCTGTCTCGATACCTTTTTGGTACAGATCAGCTAAGTAACGGTAGTTCTTGACTAAGATTTCCATCCGTTCAGGAATCGTGCGGTCCCAGCTGCCTACTTCGTCTTCGATGCCGGTATGTTCTGCCCATTCTTTCAAGGTAGAATAAGGCGAACCGTCCAAGGTAATCAGGCGTTCAGAGATCACGTCTAGTTGGTCGTTGATTTCGTCCATGTAATCATCCATCAATGGGTGCAAGGTCAAGAATTCTGGTCCCCGCATGTACCAGTGGGTTTGGTGGATCACGGCGCTCATTTGGCTCAGGTCAGCCACTAGTTGGTTTAGTACTTCTTTTGTTTTTCCATATTTCATATTAATCCCTCATTTCATTTTGTCTACTCTTTCAGTATACGCTAAATGAGAGAACGATGCAATAATTATGATTAGTTAATAATTACTATAATATAGAAAAACTGCACAAACTCCTTCAACTTTGAAGCATTCAGACTAAAATTGGGCTAATTGACTGCTCCCAGTTTCCGCTTAGTGCCGAGTAAAGCCGGAAACCATAAAAATGAGCACCTCCCCTTAGAGAAGTGCTCATCAGTTTCTTATTTAGATAGTCGAAAGATTGGTGTCAGCACCGTAAACGGCTTCCCAATCGGCGGTGAAATCATCGACAGCTTGACCGATCGATGGCATTGCCAAGGCTTGCTGGATAATATCCACGCCCATCGTCGCTGCTTGACTGCCGCTTTCTAAGGCTGCATTGACTTGGCCGGCGTTCTTGAAGCTGGCTGCTACGATCTTAGTGTCGCTGTTAGTGCGCTCAATTTCTTCCGCCATTTCAAAGATGGCTTCCCGCGGGTCGATGCCCATGTTTTCCATGCGGTTAAAGTAAGGCGCGATGTAGTCTGCCCCCGCCGCAATTGCCAGGTAGGCTTGGAACTTGGTGTAAATCGCAGTCGCGGTCACGTTGACGCCGCGGCGTTTTAATTCCTTGATAACCTTCAGGCCGACTTCACTGACGGGGACTTTGATGAAGACCTTTTGATCGATCTTGTCTAGGATAGTTTCGGCATCCTTGATCATGCCGTCATAGTCCTTAGCCACGACCTGCACATGCAGCGAACGGCTTTCCCCGATGATGCTGCGGATTTCCTTCATGTGATCGAAGAAAGCGACCTTGCCCTCTTTTTTGACGATGGAAGGATTTGAGGTCACCCCAGCTACTGGTAAGATGTCTACGTATTTTTTGATGTCGGCGATATTGGCTGTGTCTAGCATAAATTCCATGGATAAAACGCTCCTTTTGTTTGATTTATTCTACCCATTAAGCATAGCATCTCCCCTTGATTGGAGCAGTATCTTTTTGGCAAAAAATCGCAAAAGCTTGTGGTGACGGGCTTTCTTTTGACTAACTGCTGGAAAAATGCACAAATGTGCAATTTCAAATTATTTCGAGACTTTTCGGTTATTGCTGCAACTCGTTAGTAATCCGCAGCAATTCGGCGGCGGTCTCCTGATCGGTGATCAAGGTGTTCAAGTAGCCTTCCTTCAGCAGCGGCACAATCGAACGGGCCTTGGCAGTGCCGCGGGCAATCCCGATGGACTGAGGAATCTCCGCCAGCGCCTCCAGCGGCAAGCCAATCGTCCGCTGATCCAGCTGACCTTTTAACAGCTTGCCATGCCGATCATAGAACCGGCAGCAGCAATCCCCAATCGCTTCTCGCAATTTCAACTCCTGAAAGTCCTCTTCTGTTAACAAATCCCGCCACTGACTTTTCTTGTAGCTCAACGGTCCGCCAATGCCCACAATCGCCAAGTCCAGCTGCTGCCAGTAATCCCGCAGCTCTTGAAAATACTTGGACTGGAAGATGCCTTCTGCCAGCTGCTTGGTTTCCTGAGTGACGGTGGCATTGACGAAGACACTGTGGCCGTTCAGCTTGCGGGCCAGCTCGTACACCAGTGTGTTGACGTGGTAACGGGAATTGATGTGGCTGGGGCCGCCGACAATCGGTACGATGGTGGCATTGTCCAGGGACTTGGTCTCCAGTTGATTGACCGCCTTGCCGACGCTTTCTCCCCAAGATACGCCGATCACACTGTCGTCGTTTAATTGCCGCCGCAGCCAACTAGCCGCCGTGCGAGCCAGCTGCTCTTCCTTTTCTTCAGCAGATAGGTCGTTGCTGAGGGGAGCGATTTCGATATGTTTTAAGTTGTAGGCTTTTTTCAGCTGATCCTCTAGGGAAAACAAGGCGGGATCAAAGTGATTAATGGTGATCTCCACGATGCCGGCTTCCTTGGCCTGGGCCAGCATCCGGCTGACCGTCGTCCGGTAAATGTCCAGCTCCTTGGCAATCTGGGCCTGGGTGAGATCCTGCTGGTAATACATGTAGGCCACCTTGGCCAGCAGCTTCTTCTTTTCTTCTTTCATGGCGCGCTCCTTCAAAAGCTTAATATACCACTCGTAATGATGTCTGGCTTCCCAAACTAGCTTTGTCGGCATTAAGCGAAACCTGGGAGAAACTTGAGAAGCAGTTTATCCCAGGTTTAGTCTTAATGCTCCAAAGCTGGGCGAGTTTAGGAAGCCTTTCTTTCATCATAGCAAATATTTTATTTACCCTCTAGCCAAAGTTCGGTATCATGGTAGGAAATGGAGGGATGACTTATCGCAGTAGAAGATGTGAGAAATTATTTTGACGGCTTTGGCATCGCCGATCGTTTGATCGAATTCGAGGTGTCCAGTGCCACGGTGGAGCTGGCGGCTCAAGCCTTGAACTGTGCGCCGGAGCGGATCGCCAAGACCTTGTCCTTTAACTTGAAAAAAGCCCAGCGGACGATTTTGATCGTGGCAGCCGGTGACGCGAAAATAGACAACCCTAAGTTCAAGCAAGCCTTTAGTGAACGGGCGCTGATGCTGAAGGCGGAGGAAGTGGAAGAAAAAATCGGCCATCCGGTAGGCGGCGTCTGTCCTTTTGCCATTAAAGAAGATGTGGCGGTTTACTTGGACGAATCCTTGAAGCGCTTCGACACCGTCTTCCCGGCATGCGGCGGCCCCAAAAGTGCGATTGAGCTGACGATTCCTGAATTGGAGCAGTATGCCCAGAGTACTCAGTGGGTGGATGTCTGTAAGGGCTGGGAATAGGATAGGCTTCGCAAACTCCTTCAGCTTTGGCTTATTTAACCTTCTTCTCAAATGAGTAAATAAACGGTTAGCCGCGGCTAACCGTTTGTTTGTGTTTCTGCCGGCAGGACCCATCCTGCATAGAATCAAAAAGCGTGGTTTCCTGTCACCGACGCTTGGAAAATACCGTCTTTGATTTTGTATCTCAGCATGCCTTCATACATATCCACCACTGCCTGCACCGAACTCAGAGCGATGCCCGGCGTAATTCGTGTCTGCTGCAGATCCTCCAATGAAGGAAATCGCAAAGCGCTGCTTCCTCAACGCCTCCAGCTTGTCTTCACAAATCGCAATATTTATCATTTTCCGTTATTTTTCCCATTCGTTATTCCCCTTTTTTTAAGATTGGGCTCTCTATAATTAAAGCATATTTTGAACCGAACTTGAGCCAACTGTTGAAATCTGTAGCTCAACTGTCAAAAATAGTAGTGTTTCTAGTCAAAAAAATACTTGCATTTTTGAAATTCAGCGTTTTTCCGGTTTGGGAAGTGGCGGGAAGAAAAGTTTGGTTAAAATATATATTGTTATTTTATAAGTACTTCGGCGTAGAATTCCACGAAAAAAAGATGTCCAAAAGACCTGGATTTGCGTCCTTTGCACATCTGTTTTTCTTCATTATTAAACTGGTGAGCTGCTAGACGATCCCTTGATCGACGACCTTGCAGTCCTTCAAATATTTTTCAGCCACAGCCTTGATCTCCTGCTGCATGGCATCCACATCCATTTCGCTGAAGACATAGCCGATCATCACGGCTTGGGTGGTGTCTTCACCGATCATGCCGCGAGTCGAATCAGAAGTTGGGCTGCCGAATGGTCCATCGTCGTCCGCCAGCACCAGCAGATTTTCGATATTGACATCTTTTTTACCGATTCCGGCATAGCGCTCGCCTTCTTTGCCTACAGTTAAAGTGATCTTTTCGCCGACTTTGGCTAAATCGTGGCTGCCAAAGGGCAATGTGTAGACCAGTGAGAAATAATTGTTCACGTCCACTAGATCATTGACTTGGTAGAGGCCTTTTTTCTGGATCACCCGACGCCACAGACTGTCAGATGACGGACGAAAACGAGCCGGGTCCTTGCCTAGCGCGCGATAGGCCTTCTTGGTGGCAATCATGTTCTCATCATCCTTGATCATGTCAATCGTGTCTTCTTCTTCAATCTTGGCAATCAACGGGTTCAGCAAGCCCCCCCAGATCTCCTCACTGTAGGCTCCATTGGTGAACTCCACCACGGTATAAGCCAAGGAAATTCCCAGCTCCTTTAAACGTTCTTCCACTACTAACTCCATTTAATCCACTCCCTTTTCATTTTATTTTAATTGTTTTATCATAAAATGAAAACCCATATAGCTGAATTCCTGCATTTTTCGGTATAATGAGGAAAAGGAGATGATCCAAATGAAGCTTACGTATCATGGACATTCAGTAGTAGCGATTGAACTTAACAATGGGCAAAAGCTCCTGTTTGACCCGTTTATCACTGGCAATCCGGTGACTGATTTGAAGGCCGACGAGGTCCAGGCTGATTGGCTGTTGATAACCCACGGTCATGACGATCATGTGGGCGATATGGTGCCGATTGCTACACGCAACGATGCCACGGTGATCAGTATTGTGGAGATCACAAAATTCGCCCAAAATGAAGGCGTGACAAAAACTCACGGGATGAATATCGGCGGCAAATTTGATTTTCCTTTCGGTCGGGTGAAAATGGTTCACGCCCAGCACAGCTCCGGCTATGAAAAGGACGGACAGATGCTTTACATGGGTGAACCAGCCGGCTTTATTCTCCAAGCCGAAGGAAAAACCATTTATCATGCCGGCGACACAGCGCTCTTCAGCGACATGGCCTTGTTCGGTGAAGCCTTCGAGATCGATGTGGCCTTCTTGCCGATTGGCGACAATTTCACCATGGGACCAGAGGATGCCGTTCGTGCGGCTAAGCTTTTGAAAGCCAAGCAAGTTGTGCCGATTCACTACAATACTTTCCCGTTGATTGAACAGGACCCGCAGGAGCTGGTGGACGCGTTGCCAGCTGGTGTCGGCAAGATATTAGCTGTCGGCGAATCGCTGGAACTGTAACCCAAATCTTAGCTCAAAGGAATCGATCGTCTTTCCTTTGGGCTTTTTTGGGTTGCTTTTCTCGGCTTCCTCGCTTTATTCCCGGCGGCTTCGCAGGTTCGCAGCCTTGCTATTACTCTTTATTTTTCTCCCGCTTCCAGCGGTTAATGGCTTTTTTGCGTTTCCGTTTATCGGCGGAAAAACCAGCTAAAGGATCGGTGCCTTTTTTGCGTTTTGGGAACCAGCTGTGCTTTTCTTCGGCGGGTGCTTCCTCCGCTTCCTCGACCATCGCTAAGGATTGATCCTCCGGCGGAC
>NZ_JAFREM010000003.1 GCF_017377575.1 Candidatus Enterococcus moelleringii | reverse complement strand
TTTGATAGAATAACTGATTTCCAGTCGTCTGTCAACGTCTTTTTTTATTTTTTTTCGAACGTCATTCGCTCGTTTTGGAACAATACATAATATACCAACATTATCGGCTCTGGTCAATGAAAAAAGCAACTTTTTTTCAAGTTTTTTTCATAAGCGATTAATGCCGGTGTATCGCTTGATAATCGTTCGTAAATAACAAAAAATACGGTCGATCTACTCACTTAAAAGCAGATTGACCGTATTTTTTAACGCATCGTCGGGAATAGCAGTACGTCACGAATGGACTGAACATCTGTTAACAACATAACTAGACGGTCAATTCCGATTCCTAATCCCCCTGTCGGAGGCATTCCATACTCTAAAGCTTCAAGGAAATCTTCATCTACACCATGTGCTTCATCGTTTCCTTGTTCTTTTTCTTTCTCTTGTGCTTCAAAACGTTCTCTTTGATCGATTGGATCATTTAATTCTGTAAAGGCGTTAGCAAATTCACGACCCACGATAAATAATTCAAAGCGGTCAGTGAAGCGAGGATCTTCATCATTTTTCTTAGCAAGTGGTGAAACCTCTACTGGATGCCCGAAAACAAAGGTTGGCTGTTCTAACGTATCTTCTACAAATGTTTCGAAAAACTCATTTAAGATATGACCAACTTCCATATTTTCATTAATCTCAACATTGTGCTCTTTAGCAGCAGCACGAGCTTCTTCGATTGTCATTTTTTCCCAGAAATCCACACCGGTTTGCTCTTTAACAGCGTCCGCCATATGAATTCGTTTAAATTCACTACCTAAATCAATAACTGTTCCATCATAGCTGATCGTTGTTTCGCCTAATACGTTTTTGGCTACATCACGAATAATTCCTTCGGTTAAATTCATAATGTCTAGGTAATCACTGTAAGCTGTGTATACTTCCATCATAGTAAATTCTGGATTATGAGTCGTGTCGATTCCTTCATTCCGGAATGTGCGGCCAATTTCGTAAACTTTCTCCATGCCGCCCACGATCAATCGTTTCAAATGAAGTTCTAACGCAATACGCAAATACAGATCCATATCCAGCGCATTGTGATGAGTAATAAATGGACGCGCAGTTGCGCCCCCAGCTTCGTTATGCAGCACAGGAGTTTCTACTTCTATATAACCCAAGCCATCTAAATAACGACGAATTTGACTGATAATTTGACTGCGTTTCATAAAGCGATCAAAGCTTTCGCGGTTACTAATCAAATCTAAGTAACGTTGACGATAGCGTTGTTCCACATTTGTCAAACCATGGTATTTTTCAGGCATTGGACGCAATGATTTTGTTAATAGCGTAATCTCTTTAGCTTTAATAGATACTTCACCCGTGTTGGTTTTCATCACTTCACCGGTAACACCGAAGAAATCGCCTAAATCAGCACGTTTGAAGACTTCATAGTTTTCATCGCCAACTTCATCTTTACGTACATAGATTTGAATTTGACCTTCGCGATCCTGCAAATGGGCAAACCCAGCTTTTCCTTTACCACGTTTCGTCATCATACGTCCTGCAATGCTGGCTGATAAAGCCATTTCGTGCAGTTCTTCTTTTGTGTTGCTATCATACTTTTCGTGTAGCTCTTGTGAGTTTGCTGTGCGTTCAAAGCGTTTGCCGAATGGATCGCTGCCTTCTTCGCGGATAGCCTCCATTTTTTCGCGGCGGACACGCATTTGGTCATTCATTTCCGCTAAGCTGTTTTGTTGTTCCTCAGTCACGAATTTTCCTCCTTTGATGTAGGTACTCTTTCTTATAATGCCAATCTATCCACAAAAAATCAAGCCGAATTATCGATTCGGCTTGAAAGATTAACTAATTTTTTGTTTCGCTTCTAATACTTCGACAAATTGATCTAAAATATCCAGGATCACTTGTTTCTCTTCGGTTTGATTGATTGCTACTTTTACTTTAGCTGCTCTAGGAATTCCCTTCAAATAGTAGCTAGCATGTTGCCGGAATTCACGACAGGCAATTTTTTCGCCTTTTAAATTGATCAAACGTTCTAAATGAACTTTGGCTGTCTCAATTTTTTCTCTTGGTGTTGGTTCCGCAATCAACTCGCCTGTTTCCAAATATTGTTGTGTACGATGAATCATCCAAGGGTTGCCTAGCGCTGCTCGTCCGATCATTACACCATCTGCGCCTACTTCTTCAATCATCCGTTTTGCATCCTCAGGTGTTTTCACATCGCCATTCCCCATAAACGGAATGGTTAATTGGTCCGCAACTTTTTTCAATATATCCCAATCAGCTTGACCTTCATACATTTGAACGCGCGTGCGGCCGTGCATTGCCAAAGCTGAAGCACCTGCACTTTGAGCTGCTAATGCATTCTCAACCGCAAGGATATGTTTATCATCCCAACCTGTACGCATTTTTACCGTGACCGGTATGTCCACCGCTGCAGATACCGCATGAACCATTTCATAGACTTTATCCGGGTCTAAAAGCCATTTGGCTCCTGCCTCTGCTTTAATCACTTTGTTTACAGGGCATCCCATATTGATATCAATAATATCGGCTTCGGTATTGTCTTGTACAAATCGGGCAGCCTCCACCAACGACTCTTTGTTGCCGCCAAAAATTTGGACACTTAATGGATGTTCCCGCTCATCAATGTACAGCATTTCCAAAGTTTTTTTGTTGCGAAAATGAATCCCTTGATCACTAATCATTTCGCAAACAACTAGTCCCGCACCAAATTCTTTGACAGTTACTCGAAAAGCAGCATTGGTTATTCCCGCCATCGGAGCTACTACCACCCGGTTGGGAATTTCTACATCGCCGATTTTCCAGGCTTCGTTCAACGGCTTCACGTTATACTTCCCCCATTGCTTCTCGTTTTAATTCTAATAAATCAGCTTCACTATATTCATATTTGTTATTGCAAAATGAACAAACTGCTTCAGCACCGTGATCTTCGTCAATCATTGCTTGAATTTCATCTGGTCCTAAGCTGATAATCGCTGCACCAAACTTATCCTTTGAACAATCACATTTAAATTGAACTGGCATTGTTTCCAGAAAATCTACATCCTCAGTACCTAATAAGCCTTTCAGGATTTCTTCAGGAGTTTGTCCTTGATCCAATAAAGACGAGATACGGGTCGTTTCTTTTAATTGTTCTTCAATTTGATCAATGACTTCATCGCTGGCACCTGGCATAATTTGAATCATGAAACCACCGGCTGTTTTAATCGAATCATCTGTATCTACTAATACGGATACTCCTACAGCAGAAGGAATCTGCTCCGAGACAGCAAGATAATAAGTGAAGTCTTCCCCTATTTCTCCTGAAACAATTGGTGTTTGACCTGAGAAAGGCTCTTTCATTCCTAAATCCTTAATTACCGTCAGCATACCTTCTGTTCCAACAGCACCTCTGACATCAATTTTGCCAATTGAATTCAACGGCAGACTAAGATGAGGATTTTTTATATAGCCTTTCACATCGCCTTTGCCGTTACTGTCGACAACAATTCCGCCAGCAGGACCGTTACCATCTATTTTAATCGTTAATTTATCGTCACCCTTTAACGTAGCGCCCAGCATTAAGCCGC
This sequence comes from Candidatus Enterococcus moelleringii, assembly GCF_017377575.1. GTDB lineage: Bacteria > Bacillota > Bacilli > Lactobacillales > Enterococcaceae > Enterococcus_A > Enterococcus_A moelleringii. The sequence goes on along the minus strand of NZ_JAFREM010000003.1, from coordinate 107,920 downwards.
CAATCATAGTACGACCTAATGCAGCTGAAGCCGTGTTCCAAGTATCATGGCGTCGTTGCGCTTCCGCTACCGTTGCAGTGGCATCTACGGCATATGCACGAACAAAACCGTCATAAGCCAACGCCTTCACTAAATAATCAGTCATTTATTTTCTCCTTTTTCTTGCTGCACAGTTACTTGCAAACATTCTTTCTCGTGATTGCATCATACTAGCACTTCAGTTTTTTTTCAACTTCCTTGTACGACTTTTAAAAAAATAAAAAAAGCATGCCGGTTAAGACATGCTTTTAAGATTACTGTTCGTTGTCGCTTGTATCGTCAGGTGATTCCATTGGTTCGTTTTTACCATTTGGATCATTGTGTTTCTTTTCATCCTGTGCTTGTTTTTCAGCATCTTCTTCTTCCAACGCACGCTTAGCTTCTTCAAACGTAAGAGCTTGCGCTTTTTCACTTGGGTAAGCACTGCTTCTGCCTTCTGGCATTTCGCCAGTTTCAAACAAGGATTTGATTGCTTTCGCATCTAATGTTTCAAATTCTAATAGTTTTTCAGCAATCAGTTTATGCTGTTCACGATGTTCTTCAATGATTTCGCGAGCTTTTTCATGAGCTTCCATCAAAATCTTACGAACTTCTTCATCGATCTCAAAAGCTACTTGTTCAGAGTAAGCTTTTGTTTGACCGTAGTCGCGACCAACAAATACTTGGTGATTTCCTTCATACTGAACGGGTCCAAGCTTATCGCTCATTCCGTATTCAGTAACCATGCTGCGGGCTAAGCCAGTTGCTTGTTCAAAGTCATTGGAAGCACCAGTAGATTGTACGTTAAAGACAAGTTCTTCAGCCGTACGTCCGCCTAGCAAACCAACAATTTGTTCAAACATATCATCTTTTGTCATCAGCATTTGATCTTCTTTTGGTAAAGCGATCATGTATCCGCCAGCACGTCCGCGAGGGATAATCGTTACTTTATGGACAACACGAGCACGGTTCAAGACCATCCCGATAATTGTATGACCCGCTTCATGATAAGCAACCATCGCACGTTCCCGTTTGCTGATTACTCGATCTTTCTTAGCTGGACCAGCAATTACACGATCTTCTGCTTCATCCACGTCAGAAGCATCGATTTTCTTCTTGTTACGACGAGCAGCTACTAAGGCCGCCTCGTTCAAGACGTTTTCTAAATCAGCACCGGCAAAACCAGGTGTTTGCTGCGCAACAACTTTCAAATCAACATCATCTGCAAGCGGTTTGTTACGAGCATGAACTCGCAGAATCGCTTCACGACCTTTAACGTCTGGACGACCTACCAAGATTTGGCGGTCAAAACGACCTGGACGTAATAACGCTGGATCTAGTACATCAGAACGGTTAGTTGCGGCAATGACAATGACGCCTTCATTACCATCAAAACCATCCATCTCAACAAGCAATTGGTTTAGGGTTTGTTCACGTTCATCGTGTCCGCCGCCCATACCAGCGCCCCGTTGACGACCAACAGCATCGATTTCATCGATAAAGATAATCGCAGGAGCATTTTTCTTCGCCGTTTCAAACAAATCACGAACACGGCTGGCACCGACACCGACAAACATTTCAACGAAGTCAGAACCTGAAATAGAATAGAATGGTACGCCTGCTTCACCCGCTACAGCTTTAGCCAGCAAAGTTTTACCGGTTCCGGGAGGTCCTTCAAGTAAGACACCTGCAGGAATACGAGCGCCCAATTCAACGAAGCGTCGTGGATCTTTCAGAAATTCAACAACTTCAACTAGTTCTTGTTTTTCTTCTTCTGCTCCGGCTACATCAGAGAAGCGCACACGGTTGGCCTTTTTGTCAGCTTCCTTGGCTTTAGATTTACCAAAGTTCATGACACGGCCATTGCCGCCGCCACCGCCGCCTTGTTGCCCCATGATCATGTAGAAGAAAAAGACCATCAGCAAGATCGGTAAGAAACTCACAAGCAAGGTCACCCACATACCGCTGCTGGATTCTTCTTGGATTTCAGTTGTAATCCCGTTTTCACTAGCAAGTGTGGTCACTTCATTCAATGTGGAATCATTCGGCAGAACAATCGTACTGAAATGTGTGGTTGAACTGTCAGTAGATCCCATAATACTTAAACCACCAGTATTAGCAACCTCTTGTTGTTCATTGTACTCACCGGTGATCCGATAAACGCCACCTGCCGGTTGAATTCTGAATTCTTTGATTTTTCCTTCTTTTAACTGTTCAGTGAAAGTGGAATACTCGATATCTGGCGACTGGGTTCGGTTGTCTCCAAAAAGGAAATAAACAACCATGACCATAGCCAAGATGACGAGGATATAATAGAGAGCATTTTTTGCTCCCTTAGGGTTTTTATTCATACGTTTCCTCCTCGTAATTGTTTCGTTTTTAAAGTTTTATCAATCCTGACCATTATAGTATATCATAATGTGAATTGTTCCTGTCACTAATTTGATTGATAAACTTCAGGTTTCAAGATCCCTACATACGGGAGATTACGATATGTTTCAGCATAATCCAATCCGTAACCTACAACAAATTCGTTTGGTACATTAAAACCAATGTAGTCAGCTTCAATATCAACGATCCGGCCTTCTGGCTTATCTAACAAGGTAACAATCTTCACTGATTTTGCCTTGCGGTATTTGAATAACTCTACTAAATAGTGAAGAGTCCGTCCGCTGTCAATGATATCTTCTACGATCAGAAGATCCCGGCCTTCCACATTCGTATCCAAATCTTTGATGATTTTTACTTCACCTGATGAAACCGTTTGGTTGCCGTAGCTAGATACATCCATGAAATCCAACTCTAAATAGGTATCAATTTCACGAACGATATCTGCCATAAATGGCACGGCTCCTTTTAAAATACCAACCACTAATGGGTTTTTGTCTGCATAATCCTTCGTTAGTTCTTTGCCTAATTCAACACAACGCTGCTGAATTTCAGCTCTGTCAATTAAGACACTTTCAATATCCTTCCCTTGCATGAGAGGCTCCTTTCAATAGCACAAATAATAGTCAAGTATGTAGTGTATTCTATCAGTTTCATTACTAATACTCAAATGGGAATTGACAAAGGGTAAGACGCTTACGACTTCACCTGATGCATCTGCAACGACCCACGCCTGCTCCCTTTCTTTTTGAGAGACTTTTTGATCAATAAAATAACGACTAACTTTTTTCCTTAACGTCTCAGTAAGCTGAATTCGATCCCCGTCTTTGCGACGACGTACTACTAATGGTAAGTTGACCGTTGCTGGTAACATTACTGAATAATCAGCTTCTTCGTCTCCTTTTTCCTTAACACGCAAAGATAAATGCTCATTTTCAGATAAAGCAAGCGAATCACCTAGTGCTAAGGCGTACTCTCCTTGTACACGAGATGACCGCTTTTCCAAAGCATACGTTTGGTAACTCGCTGAAAACTGCCAGCCATGCGCTAAATCAACAGACCATTGAGCAGCACCATGATCCAGCAGGTGTACCAATTGGAGAAGCTGTCGTTGTGAAACGGCGTGCTCCGTCGTTTGTTGAAATTTTTCAAACAGGAAAGTCAAAAAATAATAACGCAGGCTTTTCTCAGCGGGAAGATCCGCCTTTGTAAAGGTCCAGCGATTCGCTTTATAAACGATATTGTTTAAATTTTCTTTTAGAGCGCATCGCAGCCCGGCTTCTGCCCAAGTCAATTGTTGTTGAAATTGCTGCGCGTGCTCCAAAAGTTGTGAATTTTCTTCTTTTAAAACCGGCAGTACTTGATGTCGAATTCGGTTTCTAGTGTATTGCAGCGAAGCATTGCTGGTATCTTCAAAATAAGGGACAGATTCATCTTCAGCGTAAGCAATAATGTCCTGCTTGGCAAAAGGCAGCAATGGTCTCAATAAATCCCCCGAAGCAAAAGGTCGTTTCCGCTGAATTCCGGCATGTCCCAACAATGTTCCGCCGCGAGCAAAACGCATCAGCATCGTTTCTACCTGATCATCCCCATGATGAGCCGTCAATAACAGCGAATAATTTTCCTGCTCCATTACTTCGGCAAAAAAAGCATACCTAAACTTACGAGCCTGTACCTCTATTCCCGTTTTTGCGGGCTTTTCCCACACTTTTTCATAATAAGGAATTTCTTTGTCTTGGCAGTAGGATTGTAAAAATTCGGCTTCTTCAACCGATTCTTCCCGCAATTGATGATTTACATGGACAACCCCAATTTCAATTCCAAATCGTACTTGCGCTTTTTCCATTAAACGCAAAAGAACCATCGAATCTACTCCAGTCGAAACAGCGATCAAAACCCGACCAGCTTTTTGAAGCTCAGGAGTCATTTGTACAAACTTCTGTTCCATTAAAATTCTCCTATTGAAAAAAGCTGAAATTCCTAAATGAATTTCAGCTACTTGTTTATTTAGTTGCGACGACCGCCGCGGCCACCACGTTTACCTTCTGTATTACGTTTTAAGGATAATAACCGATCATCGCTATCCTTTAAAAAGGAACTCATCAATGTATCGAAGTCTTCTTTTTTGTTCTTTGAGAAATTACCCTTTGCTTGTGGACGTACTGGACGACTTTCACGCTTTTCTCTGTTAAATGGTTTCTTTTCAGGTTGAGGCTGATCTTGCGCTTTACGAATAGACAAACCGACTTTGCCATCATTGCCTACAGAGGTAACTTTTACCGTCACTTCATCGCCGACAGTTAACACATCATGAATGTCTTTGACAAATCCATTGGAAATTTCACTAATATGGACTAAGCCTGTCTTCCCTTCCCCTAAATCGATAAATGCACCAAAATTGGTAATACCAGACACTTTTCCTTGAAGCTTAGCTCCTACTTCGATTGACATAAAAAGATTGTTCCTCCTATTTTTTTACCTATTTATTAAAACCGCTTATTCCGCAGTTTCTGACTTGACGATTTCGTCAGATGCAGTTTTTTGAGAGGTTTGTTCTTGGTCAGGCAAGACAAACACCAATTCTCCATCCTTTGAATAATAATAGCGGCTGCGCGCCAATTTAGCAACATATGCGTCATCTTGCAGCAAAGAAACATCGTGTTTCAATGCAGTCACTTGTTGATCAAGCTTCACAGATTCCGCTTCTGTCTTAGTTTGAATTCCTTTGAGTTCCTTCAAATGCTGGTGTTCACCAAATAGCTGAACCCCCATAATAATGAAAACAAACGCAGCAATCAAGAAAAGTGCAGTCAAACGACGGCGTTTGAAAATCAGTTGGCGCTGCTGTTTTTGAAACTTTTTGTACTGTTCTTTTGCATAAGGTGTATCCAATGCAGCTACCTTCAGCTTCTTCTCTGCCATTTCGCAACGCTCCTCTTTCCTTGAGTTTCTCTCCTATTATAGCAAGTTCAAATTCTAATGTCTATTTGAAATAACCTTAATTAAGGTTATTTTCAACTCTTGTTTCTTGAATAATCTCATACATGCCAGCAGCATCCTCTTTTTTCGTTGACTCATGTAAGGCTGCTACTTTGGCTTCCATTATTTTATTGCCAAATTGAACACGAATAACATCTCCAATTTTGACATCAGTCGAAGATTTAGCCAATTTCCCATTCACTTGAATCCGACCTTTGTCTGCTACTTCTTTTGCCACTGAACGGCGTTTAATAATTCTTGAGATTTTTAAAAATTTGTCTAGACGCATAATGTCACTCTCTTTTCCATTTTAATCGTAATATTTTTGATCCCATTGGCAGCATCAGCCATTCTCTTGTTGTCAGCAATTTTACCCGAATTGCTAAAAATAAGAAAATGCCGGCACCGATCATTACACCAATTATCGCAGCAAACAATGCTTGGCTGCGATGCTGCACTGGATTCCCCAGCACTTGTAAAACTGTATAGTAGCCAAATAAACTGATAGCCATTCCACCTAAACAAACAGCCAGTTTTTTACCAAATTTTCTTTCTTTCAAATATCCGGTAAGCTCAGCTTCACTGCCGCGGTGCAAGATAATTAATGCGACAGTCAATCCTAGCAAGGTTGCTGAGCTTGATCCCACTGTTCCAAGCAGCTTAGTAAAAAGACTAGTAATTAATACTTTTGCTAATAATCCCCAGCCAGCTGCTTTTAATGATATACGGTATTGATTTTGACTTTGGGCGATGCTTTGGTAGCTTTGAATCATCGCCATTAAGAAAATGGCAAAGACAAAGAGTACTAAAGTAAGATTGCCCGAATAGTCCTTAAACAAAGCATAATTAACATAAGGCAGCAAAAGCACCAAGCCTAATGAAGCTGCGGCTGCTATCGCACAGGTCAAACGTAAAAAGATCTGACTGGATTTAATAAACAACCGGCGTTCGCGATTTGTCAAATAGCGGGTTAGTATCGGCAAGAAGCTGGAACTCAACGCTAATGCAACCACTAGACCTAATTGAACCAGCGGCTGGCCTCGATCGTAGACCCCTTTTGCGACTTTGGCTCCGTACTCTGTAAAACCAGAATCAACCAATGCCTTTTTTATCGTAAAGGAATCGATCAGCTGGAACAAAATTAAGTATCCGCTGTAAACAGTCATCAAACCGCCTTCTAAAACTAGGCGATTCATTAATTGTTTGGAACGATCGGTCATTTTAAAAAAAGCAACCGGCGTACTAGTCCCCAATACCTTGCGACGATAGTACTGCAAGATTAGTACAGCAGCTATACCTCCGGCTAGTGCACCAGCCATAGCAACTGTCCCTGTATGATAGACATCCCAGTGGAACTGTTGAAAAGACCAGGCTGCCAATAAAATGACCCCTACTCGAATCAGCTGTTCAACAACTTGCGATACTGCTGTGGGCACCATCATCAGCTTCCCTTGAAATTCTCCTCGCGTAATCGACAATAAAGGCATCAGTACGAAAGTAAAGGAGACTACTCGTATAAGAGGTGCTAGTCCGGCATCTCCCATTCCGTTAGCAATTTGTTGGCTGCCGAAAAAAGTAATTGCCCATAACACTAAGCCAAAACCAGTTAATAGCGGAAACAATTCCGCCAGAGCTGCTCGTTGTTCTTTTGGTCCCTTTTTTTCCGCCACATATTTAGAAATGAATTGCGGCAATCCCGAAAGAGCCAAGGTCATGGCAATCCCATAAATGGGATAAACTTGCTGATACACGTAAAAGCCTTCATCCCCAGCTAAATTCTGGTAAGGCACACGATAAATGGCACTTAATATTTTCGCAACAAAGGACGCAGCGGTAAGGATAAAGGCACCCCGCATCATAACTTTCATTTCTTTATTAGCCAGTGCCCTCAGCCCCTATCCTTTATATTTTTGCTCCCGCATCGCCTTAACGAACTTCGTCAGCTCTCTTAGCCAGACTGCTTGATCCATTTTAGGTTGGATCACCAGCTTAATCACCATTTTTTCCTTTTCAACACCTAAAGTAGCTTTCAGCTTAGTCGCACTCAAGGCTTCAAATAACTGTTCAACGGCATAAGCCTTAGTTCCAACTTTACTCAAAGTGACAATTAATTGCGGATCACGTTTAGTAATACTTTCAATTAATGCCCGATCCCCATCCATTTTCAATTGTCCAACATTTAATAGGTTGGCAACCTCGTCAGGGTAATCACCGAAACGGTCCACTAAGTCATTTTCGACTTCGTCTAGCATGTCACGGCTTTCCAATTCGCGAATTCGTTTATAAATTTCGATTTTTTGACGCTCATCTTCAATATACGTTCCAGGAATATAGGCATCAATACCTAGATTGATTTCAACTGAAGTTCGTTCAGTTTGGGTATTCTTTCCTTGTTTGCGATCAACGGCTTCGGTCAACATTTGAGAATACATATCAAAACCAACCGCATCAATAAATCCATGCTGCTGAGCCCCAAGTAAATTCCCAGCTCCTCGAATGGATAGATCCCGCATAGCAATTTTGAATCCCGAACCTAATTCCGTGAAGTCCTTGATTGCCTGCAGCCGTTTTTCACTTACTTCATTTAATATCTTTTGCGGTTCATACATGAAGTAAGCATAAGCGATCCGACTGCTTCGTCCAACTCGCCCTCTTAATTGGTACAAAGTAGATAATCCCATGTAATCGGCATTTTCTACAAACAACGTATTCACGTTGGGAATGTCTACGCCCGTTTCAATGATAGTCGTCGTGACTAAAATATCGTATTGCCCTTCAATAAAGTCCAACAACGTATTCTCCAACTGCACTTCGGTCATTTGTCCGTGTGCGAATCCTACCCGAGCATCAGGTACCAGCATTTGCAGCTCTTCCACCTTGCGTTCAATGGTCTCAACCCGATTATATAGATAGAACACCTGACCACCGCGAGCCATTTCCCGTTCGATGGCTTCACGAATCGCACCTGGATTCGTCTCCATAACATACGTTTGAATCGGGTAGCGATTTTCTGGAGGTGTTTCGATGACTGATAAGTCTCGAACCCCTAACATTGACATATGCAAAGTTCGAGGAATTGGTGTTGCAGTCAGCGTTAACACGTCAACTTGAGAGCGTAATTGTTTCAAACGTTCTTTATGCTTAACACCGAATCGTTGTTCTTCATCAATAACTAACAAGCCTATATCCGCAAACTTCAAATCTTGCGAAAGCAAACGATGGGTTCCTACTACTATATCAACTTGTCCAGTACGTAATTTTTCAATCGTTTCATTTTGCTGTTTCTTTGTCCGAAAGCGGCTCAGCATCGCAACGTTTACTGGGAAGTTTTCAAATCGTTCTACCATAGTATCGTAATGCTGCTGTGCCAAAATTGTCGTAGGTACTAAGAAAGCTACCTGTTTGTTTTCTTTGATTGCTTTAAAAGCAGCCCGTAAAGCGACTTCTGTTTTACCAAACCCAACATCTCCTACCAATAGGCGATCCATTGGGCGTGGTTTTTCCATATCATGTTTGATCTCAGCCGAACTGCGCAGCTGATCATCGGTTTCAGTATAAGGAAAAGCATTCTCAAATTCTTTTTGGTATTCATCATCTGGCCCAAAAGCGTAGCCGCGTTCAGCTTCACGTTTAGCGTATAATTCGATCAAATCATCCGCAATGTCTTCAATTTTTTTCGAGACTTTACTTTTCGTTTTGCTCCATTCGCTGCCACCCAATTTATTGATTTTAGGCGGTTTGGCTTCTGAAGCAACATATTTTTGAATCAGGTTCAGCTGAGTAACTGGAATAAAAAGCTTGTCATCTTTTTGGTAAAGAATGGTCATATAATCTTGATGGACACCATCGATCTCGATCGTTTCCATACCGATGTATTTACCAATCCCGTGATTGGCATGAACAACATAATCACCAGCTTTTAATTCATTATAGCTCTTTAGGCGCTCTGCATTGGATATCGTCTGACGCCGCGCGCGTTTTTTAGTTACCTTTTGAAAAATTTCTCGTTCCGTGACTACGACAATGTGATCTTGCGGCAGCTCGAAGCCTGAAGACAAACTGCCTTCAACCACTTGCGTTTTGCCCACCAATAGCTGATCTGCCGTTGTCTCAAGGGCTTGAATCGATGCATCCTGAAATTCTTGCATTAGTTTTTCTTTGCGCTCTTGATCAGATACAACAAAAATGACGGTTTGCTGTTGTTTTTGCCAACGGTCTACTTCTGTTTTCAATAAAGGGATTTGCCCAAAGAATTGCTGCATTGAACGGTATTGAAAAGCGTGAATTGCTGCAAATTTTAAATTGCCCATTCCTTTTTGGAACAGCGAAAAGAAGGAAGCGGTTAAATCAGACTTTTTCAGCATACTAATTAAATCCATACCGAAATGCTGCTCAGCAAAGACCCGCAGTTCGGATAATTTCTGGGTGTGCCATTCTGCTTCTTCCCGTTCCATTTCACGATTGGTTTCCATAATTCGACCATAGTCGTCGACAAATAACCAAGCGTCCTTTTCCACGTATTGAAGCAAGGAGTTCTGACTGCCGTAGATTAAGTCAGTATAATACCGCGTCTCTTCGGTAGGGATGCCGTCTTTCCAAGAAGAAACCAGCTGTCCATAGTAATCCTTAAGGAAGTTTTGGTCAGCTTTTTCCTTGGTTACAGCTAAACGATTTTCCAATAATTTGCTGATTTTTTCAGCACCGCGGTCCAAATCTGTTTGATCAAAGACTAGTTCTGTTGTCGGGCTGACCCAAACTTCTTCTAAATTTTCAACCGATCGCTGCGTATCAGCTTCAAAGTAACGGATGGAATCAATCTCTACATCAAACAACTCCACTCGAATTGGATGGGTCGTTGTAAGGGGATAAATATCAACGATACTGCCCCGCATGCTGAATTCGCCGGGCTTCCCTACCATTGATTGACGCTCGTAACCCATCAAAACTAACTGTTGCGCTAAATCCTGAAGTTCAACTTCACTACCGATTTTCCAATGCAATTGGCTTTTCTGCCAAGTAGCAGGAGTCGGCAAATACTTTCGTAAAGCTGCGGACGGCACGACATAAAGCCCTTTTTTCCCTTGACTCAAGGCTGACAGAGTTTCTACCCGTTCAGCTCGGGCCTCTGGCGAAGAAAAAGCCATTTCAGCAGACAATACTTCATCTACCGGAAACAGGTATACGTCTTCTGCAATTTGACGAAGTTCCTCTGTTAACTGATTACTATAGTAGAGATTAGGAACAACAATGATGATTTGTCGTTGATATTTCTCATATGCTCCCGCCATTACTAAAGCTTTAGCAGAACCAGACAACCCAACTAATAACTGACGCTTTGCCTGTTGCTCCAACTCCTCATGCCATTGCTTTACTAAAGGCGTTTGATTAATTATTTCTATGAGATTCATAGCTGAACCACCTCCTTAATTAAACCGATTCATGGTTTGAATAAAATCATTACTTTCAACAAAAAAAGCTGCTGCTTCTGCCGCCCGATCAACACAGGCTAAAATCTCCGGTTGTTCTTCTTTTGAAAAAGGACTTAAAACATAGTTGACTACCGTTTTCCCATTAGGTCGGCCTATGCCGATTTTAATTCGATTAAATTCTTGGCTTTTTAAATGCGAGATAATACTCTTCAACCCGTTATGTCCACCCGCGCTGCCTTTTTGCCGCAGGCGTAATTTACCAAAAGCTAAATCTAAGTCATCATGGATGACCACCAATTCTTCCGGATAAACGCCAAAATAAGTCATTAAAGGCCCGACAGCCCTCCCTGACTCATTCATGAATGTTAAAGGTTTCACCAGCAGTACTTTTTCTCCATTAACAAAAAAGTCAGCTACCTCTGCCTCAAATGTATGCTTCTTAAAGGTTGCACCGTGCTCTTTCGCTAATTGATCAACCGCCATAAAGCCAACGTTGTGTTTAGTGTTTTCATATTTTTTCCCTGGATTCCCCAGGCCTACAATCATCTTCATTATTTTTCCTTTCACTTAAAGCATGCCAAAATGCTGGACCGTCATAGGACGGTCCAGTCGTTCTCAGACAGTATAACACAAAATAAACTGTAGTGGTAAAATCACCATTTTAAGACTTGCTTAAAGTTTAGCTTTTCATTAAGAACTCTCATTTCGCCCGTTCCCTTCCCATCAACCTTCAAACCGTTTCCAACTATAACAACAATTAAAACTGTATTAGTTTCGAGCGAAATACGTGACAAATTTTACAAATTAGTGGTATGATATCAACGATAAAACAAATAGAAGAAGGGACTGGTACACAATGACTGCAGCTGCAGGAAATGTTAAAACCCATCAAAAAGTAATTTTAGTCGGAGACGGTGCCGTAGGATCAAGCTACGCATTCGCCCTAGTCAACCAGAATATCGCTCAAGAAATCGGGATTATTGATATTGATACCAACAGAACTGAAGGAGATGCGATTGATTTATCTCATGCATTAGCTTTCACTTCACCTAAAAAAATCTATTCAGCATCTTACGATGACGCACACGATGCAGACCTAGTTGTTATCACAGCTGGCGCACCTCAAAAACCTGGCGAAACTCGTTTGGACTTAGTTAACAAAAACTTGCGTATCAATAAAAGTATTGTTGAACAAATCGTCGCTTCAGGCTTCAACGGTATTTTCTTAGTTGCTGCCAACCCAGTAGACATCTTAACTTATGCTACTTGGAAATTCTCTGGATTCCCTAAAGAACGCGTAATTGGTTCCGGAACTTCATTGGATACAGCTCGTTTCCGTCAAGCAATTTCTGAATTAGTTAATGTTGACCCAAGAAACGTTCATGCTTACATTTTAGGCGAACACGGCGACTCAGAGTTCCCAGTATGGTCACATGCCAACGTTGCTGGATTACAAATTTACGAATGGGTAAAAGATAACCCTGAAGTAGATGAAGAAGCCTTAGTAAACTTATTCTTCGGCGTACGTGACGCTGCTTACGAAATTATCGAGAAAAAAGGTGCAACGTTCTACGGCATCGCGGTTGCCCTAGCACGTATCACTCGCGCTATTTTAAATGATGAAAGTGCCGTCTTCCCATTGTCAGTTTACTTGGAAGGCCAATACGGACAAAAAGATATTTATATCGGCGCACCTGCCGTAGTAAATGCCAAAGGTGTCCAAAACATCATTGAAATTCCTTTAACTGACGCTGAAAAAGATAAAATGAACGCTTCAGCTAGTCAATTAAAAGATGTAATGGAAAAAGCCTTCTCAGAACTAGAAAGTGAAGAAAAATAACTTGTTATCAATACCGTGAGAAAGTTTCTCACGGTATTTTTAAATATTCTTTATAAAGTATCTGAGAAGGCTCGCTTTTTATTGGTTCTGTGGTATATTTGTAGTCGATATACCATCTATTCTGTGAATTTAAGGAGTTATTTCGATGCGAAGATCTGATAGAAAGCGTTCACGTTCCAAAGTAGGTTTAATTGTTGCACTGGCTATTCTTGTAGTGTTAGTGGCAGGCTATGCCTTCCGAAGTACCTACTATAGCAGTCGATTCCTACCTAATACGGTAGTCAACGGTATAGAGATTGAAAATCTTACCGTAGAGGACGCGAACAAAAAAATGGAAAAAGCTTTGTCTGACACACCATTTGTCATTCAAATTGACGGCAAAGACTGGAAAGCAATCAATCGGCAAGACCTTGGCTGGACAACAGATTATGCAGAAGAATTATCTTCTATTAAAGGATCGCAAAATCCGTTTAGTTGGGGCATGCAATTAGTTTCTGCTGCCGAGACAACCGATGTTTCTGGAAACACCCTGGATGAAGACAAACTAAATGCTGTGAAAGAACAAGTGAAGGTAGAACTTGCTCAAGTAAATGAGCCGCGTACACCTACAGAAAATGCAACCATCAAACAGACCGAATCAGGATTTGAAATTGTGGCCGAAAAACAAGGAACCACAATTGACGTAGATTCTGCTGCAGATGCATTCGCTGAGGCTGTATCTACCGGCAAACACAATATCAGCATGAATGAATATTTATCTAAACCAACTACCAAAAAAGATGATCCTCAATTAAAAGAATCATTGGAAGAAATGAATAAAGTTTCCAAAGTTAAAGCAACTTACAGTATCAATGGCAACACCATAGATATTCCATCTGATAATATCCATGATTGGTTAACCGTAGATGCTGAAGGAAAGTTGGCCTTGGATCAAGAAAAAGTAACAGCTTATGTTACTGAACTTGGTCAAACCTATAACACAAGCACTCAACCAACTAAGTTTAACAGTACTCGTCGCGGCGAAGTAGAAGTTCCAGCCGGCGCCTATAGCTGGACAATCCAACCCGAAGAAGAAGCAGCCGCTTTAAGTGAGCAAATTCTTCAAGGTAAAGATTTTACACGTTCACCGATTGTCGATGGAAGTACTACTGCTGATAAAGCATTAATCGGCAACACCTATGTAGAAGTCGATTTGCAAAACCAGCACATGTGGGTATATAAAGATGGTGCCGTTGCATTAGAAACTGATATCGTCAGCGGAAAACCTTCTTCTCCTACTCCACCAGGCGTGAACTATGTATGGAGCAAAGAAAGAAATACTACTTTGCGCGGATTAAACGATGACGGCAGTAAATACGCTAGTCCGGTAAGTTACTGGATGCCAATTGATTGGACAGGTGTAGGAATTCACGATTCTGACTGGCAATCAGCTTATGGTGGTGATTTGTGGTTGACCCGTGGATCACACGGCTGTATCAACACACCACCTGGAGTGATGGGACAAGTATTTGATCTTGTTGATGTCGGAACACCAGTATTAGTCTTTTAAATTGAAACAACCGCTTGGAGAAAAAATCCAAACGGTTGTTTTTTTGCATTCTTTTTTATACATCAGATAAGCAGGAGTTCGTCTTATTCGGCAGAAGTAAAAACTTCTGATACATCATCGTCATCTTCTAACTTCTCTACCAAACGATCCAGCTGCTCCTTCTGTGGTTCTGTTAATTCAACAGTTGTTTGCGGGACCATCGTGAGTTCAGCTTGCGCTAAGATAAAACCATCAGTCTCCAATTGATCTCGGACAGCAGCGAAATCTTCAGGTGCTGTGTAAATTTCAAACACTTCAGCCGACGTTTCCATATCTTCACCGCCAGCTTCGATTACTTTCTCCAACATTTCGTCCTCATCCAACGCTAAACCTTCACGTTCAATTGCAATGTAGCCTTGGCGATCAAACATGTAGCTTACTGAACCAGTTTCGCCCAAATTCCCGCCATTACGGGTAAATGCTACCCGCACGTTAGTGGCTGTTCGGTTACGATTATCAGTTAAAGCGTGAACTAAAATAGCAACACCACCTGGGCCGTAACCTTCATAAGTGATTTCATCGTAGTGCTCACCCTCACCTGAAGCGGTAGCCTTTTTTATTGCTCGCGCTACATTATCATTAGGCATGTTCGCACTTTTGGCTTTATCTATAACTAAACGCAACGCTGGATTTATACTCGTATCAGGTCCACCAGCTTTTGCGGCCATATAAATCTCACGAGAAATTTTTTGAAAAATTTTCCCTCGCTTAGCATCTTGTGCGTTTTTTCGCCCTTGAATATTACTCCACTTACTGTGTCCTGACATAGTATAATCCTCCTAATTATTTTAATAAAGCTTTCCCCTCATTCTTACTCTAAAAAAATCGTTCGTCAAGGAAAAGAACTAACTTATCTTCTCTTCACTACTCGGGTATAGAGAATGACTAATAAGCAAGCCGTCAAAGCTCCGGCAGAATCCAGCATAACATCTTGAAATAAAGGTGTTCTTCCGCCTGTCAGCATTTGGTGAAATTCATCCATTGCGGCATAACCGGTAGCCGAAAACCAAGCAAAGAAGCCTGCCAGAAATGGTAGTTTTTGTTTTAATTTCGGTTGCAGCCCAAGAAAGAAGCTGCCGCCCAAAACAAAATAAGTTCCGAAATGCGCTCCTTTTCGGATGAAGAACTCAACAAATTTCGCATACCCCAACGCATCTATACTGACCTTGCTGCCAGCATAGCTAAACGAGATAGACGATAAAGCTCCTTTAAACGGTTCACCGCTTAATAGTCGATCAATTAACGATACTTGACTCTGTTGTTCGTAAGTCATAGAAGAACTAATAAACAAAACGATCATCATAATAAAAGCAATTCCTAAATACAAATTTCCATTTTTCCGATGCTTATTCATTTTACGCCTCCAAAAAGAAAAACCGGTACGAAGAATAATCTTCGTACCGGTCAATAGTTTTTAATTGATTACATACGAACCGCAAAGCTTGGTGCGTAGTTTGCATATGAAGAAGTTGTTACTGTTTGTCCTGGTGCTGGTGCGTGAACATATTGTCCGCCGCCTAAAGCAATCGCTACGTGATAAGTACCACCACGGCTGCCCCAGAATAGTAAGTCGCCAGGTTGCGCTTGATCGATTGAAATAGTTGTTCCAGCTGATTCTTGAGGAACAGTCCATCCGCCGATTTCACGTCCAGCAGCTGTACGGTAAACATAGCTGGTAAATCCTGAACAGTCAAATGATTCAGGTCCTTTAGCGCCCCATACATACGGTTTGCCGATATGTTTCATTGCTTCAGCTACAACCGCAGAACCATTACCAGATGGTGCTGGCGCTGGTGTTGGTACCGGTGTAGGAACCGGAGCTGGTGTTGGATCAGGAGTCGGCGTTGGCACTGGTGTTTCTGCGCCTCCAGTATTTACATCTTCAACAGGAGTTGGCGTTGGTGCTGGTGTTTCTGAAGTGCTTGTTCCTGTTGTATCTTCTGTACTTGATTGTGTTTGTTCTTCAGTCGAAGGAGTAGTTGTTGATTCAGCTACACTAGATTCCACTGTGCTTGATTCAGAACTTGCAGCTTCGCTTGATGCAGCCGCTTCTTCTGCTGCTTTTTTAGCAGCTTCTTCGTCAGCTTTGCGTTGTGCTTCAGCTTCTGCCTGAGCAGCAGCTTGTGCTTCCGCAGCCTTGCGAGCTTCTTCTTGAATACGAGCTTGTTCAGCTTCGGCTTCCGCTTTTTGTTGTTGTAAAGCAGCTTTTTCACCTTCAGCAGTTGCTTGTTCAGCAGCTAATGAAGCAGTTTGAACATTCAAGTCAGCTTGTTTAGCAATTAATTCGCCTTTTTGACCTTCTAATTGTGCTTGGTTAGCAGCAATTTGTTCAATTTGTTTTTGATTTTCAGCTTCTTTTTGTTCAACTTCTTGTTTATCAGCTTTTTGTTGTTCAACTAAGTCGTTGTTTGCTTTCACGATGGTGCTCATCGCCTGTACTCGACCTACTGCATCGCTGAAAGATTCAGAGTTTAAAACAACATCAATCACGTTTGAAGTGGTTTGTTTTACTTGAACGTCACGTGCTTGTTCTTGAATTGCTTTAGAACGTTTTTCGATACGTTCTTGCAATGCTTTAATTTGCTTTTGCAATTCTTCTGACTTTTGACGCAATGTTGTTTGTTCGTTTAATAGATCTTGAGCTTTTGTATTAATTGAAGCAACTTCGTTTTCTAAAGCACTAATTTGAGATTGTGCAGTTGCTTTTTGGTCTTGTAAATTTGAAATTTTCGCATCTTTATCAGCAATTTTATTGTCGAATTCATCGGCTGAAGCTGCGGCTGGAGCTGCTAGTGCGCTTACTGTTACTGAGCATACCATTAATGCTGATAACAAACTTTTTTTCACTCTTATATCCTCCGACTACTTTTACGTTTTTGGTTTATGAATTTTATTAGATTTTTTTCTAACACATTCATGAGTTTACCACAGCTGTATGTCATGCGTATAATAGCTCTGTTACAAAACTATTTCAATTTCGCTCTATTTTAGCAGAGCTTTTGTCACAACAAAAAAACAGAAGAAAAATCTTCTGCTTCCAGCTATCTGTTTTTATTTTAAAAAAACCTGCTTAAGCATTGCTTTTTTCGATTAATACTTTTCTGACAGGGATAATTAAAATGACAAAAAGGATAATATTCAAAGCAAGCGTTGGCCCTAAAAAACGGGTAACAAAGAATTGACTATCTATATGAGCTAGTTGAAAGATCAATTGCAATAACGTACTGCCTAACTCAAAAAAAGTGACGAAAATAATCATAGAGAAAAATAGCGTTAGCAAACTTTGATGAATGACTTTTCCAAACAAATAGATTAAAGCGGCAATTAACGGTAAAATGACCGCATAAATACCGATTACGCCGATATAATATAAGTCATACAAGATGCCAATGACCAGCATCGTTCCAATCATAAAACGGCGATCCAATACTTCTGAAACCACAAGCATCACTAGAAGCATTAAGTGGGCATTCATCAGATAATTATTGTCAAAGGCATTAGTGAACAGCCGGTTGATATGAGCATCTAACAACATGCAAATAAACAAGAGGGGCGGCGCAATGTATTTCACATAGTTTCTTGGAGTCATTCGCCAACCTCCACCATCCGCTGCACAATCGTTACAACCGAAATGTCATACATTTGGGCATAAGGTTTGATGTACACTTCACGGTCCAAACCAAAGCTGCCTGGTTTCACACTTACAACAGTGCCAATAGGCAAATCTGCTGGTGAATTACCACCTAAGCCTGAGGTTTGAACGACATCTCCTTCTTTGAAATCTTCACCTTCTGTTTCAGAAACGATCAATTGCTGACTCTCAGCATCATAGCCTTTTAATACGCCAAAGGTATCTCCTGATTCGGTAGCGATTCGAACAGGAAAATGGTTTGTATTAGTATTGTCAGAAGTTAACAGCTCTACTTTTGAGGTATGGGCGTTCACTTCAACAACACGACCAATCAAGCCTTTTTGCGACATAACAGCCATGTTGCCCTCTATGCCGTCAGCACTGCCTCTATCCACTATCAGCATATCCTGCCAAGTATCAGGGGAACGAGTAATCACATTAGCAGTCACTTTTTGATAATTCGTTAATGTTTGGTTTAAATCTAATTCTTTCTTTAATTGCTCAATTTCTTTTTTATGATTTGTATTTTCTAACGCTACTTCATCATATTGGTCGATTTTGCTTTTTAACTGTTCGTTTTCTTCATAAGTATTGATAAGGTTTGAAACGGCGGTCGTGCCGCTAGCCAACCAGCGTCCTGGTGCAGTAATCACTTTATCCACTACACCAACGGTATCATTAACCATTGATTGTACAACATTGGTTTCGCCTTCACGAGCACGGTTTGCTGCGGTGATCGAAATTGTCGCAATGACAATAATAACTAAAATCAGTAGAATAATAATATTTTTATTTGGATTAAACTTTCTCACAAAGGCACCTCAGACATAATAAGATATTCTAAATTCTACCACTAACCGATGGCTTAAAGAAGCAACGACGCGCGATTTTAGAGAATTTTAGCAACTGAAAAAGTCAGCAGGAAGCAAATAAGAATTATTTTGCTTCCTGCTGACTTATTTTTTCTTAATCCCGGCTTTGCACTACCGCAATGATCCCGCTGTCAAAACTTATTTCTGCTTCACTAAGCAAAAATTCATTACTAGCTAAACTAGTAGGCTGTAAAACATCCGTATTGTTTAGCGGATACTTCACATTTTTTAATGTTAACCCTTCGATTGGTGTTAAACAGCAATAGCCTAAATATTTCATATCCGTTTCTTGAAGGACTTTATGATTACCAGCTGCAAGATAGCTGACCGTGTTGGTTCGATCCTTCAGTTGAAACTGTTGAAGAAAGGGCTGAAACCTAGGTTCTAGGCCTAACCATATATTGGCTAATAAATGATCCAGACGTCCCCCGGTGGCCCCCACAATGGTTACTTCCGCTTCCGGATAGCGTTCAAACGTCTTAGCCAGAGCTAATTGAGTATCTGTATCGTCTTTTTCAGCCGGCGACTTGGATATTTCGCCAACTGAATCAAAGACCAGCCGACGCTCTTCGCTAGATAGCGAATCAAAATCTCCTACTGCTAAATCAGGATGAATCCCTGCGTTTAGCAAATAAAGATTTCCCCGGTCTATCCCTACAAAGTAATCAAAATTATCCGCTTCAAACTCAGGCCATTGCTTCGGTTCACCACCAGCAACTAGCAAAATTTTCATTAGTCTAAAACTTCCCGCAACGCTTTGATTCGTGCTTCAGGATCTTCCGCGCCATAAATATAAGAGCCGGCTACAAAAACATCCGCTCCCGCTTCGCGACACTTCGCCGCTGTTTCCGGCACAATCCCGCCATCAACTTCGATTTCATAGTGATAGCCGTGTTCTTTCCGAAGTTTGTCCAATTCAGCGATTTTAGCAACCGTTTCTTCGATGAAGGATTGTCCGCCAAAACCTGGGTTTACTGTCATAATCAAAATTTGGTCGACTTGCGACAATACATATTTGATTGATTCCACAGGTGTTCCTGGGTTCAACACAACCCCAGCCTTCACGCCTGCTTGTTTAATCATCTGAACTGCACGATGAATATGCGGAGTGGCTTCAACGTGGGCCATAATAATATCTGATCCTGCTTTAGCAAAATCTTCGATATATTTCTCTGGTGCATCAATCATCAAATGAACATCTAATGGAAGCTTAGTAATCGGACGCAACGAAGCCACCACGCTAGGACCAAAGGTAATGTTTGGTACAAAATTTCCATCCATTACATCAATATGGATATAATCCACACCTGCTGCTTCAACCATTTTTACTTCTTCACCTAAACGAGCAAAATCTGCACTTAAAATCGATGGGGCAATTTTCATTTTATCTACTCCTTATATATTAATTTTTCTTTTTGTACACAGGTCGACGATATTCAATCTCTTGCAAAAATTGCAAATAGTTATCATAACGGGATTGGGAGATTTCCCCACTATCTACTTGTTTTTTCACTTCACAGCCTGGTTCTTTTACATGGCGACACTCGCGAAAACGACAATACGGAGCTGCTGCTCGGAATTCCGGAAAATCTTTTGAAAGTTCTTCTGCGGACAATTCCAGAAAATCAATTGAACTAAACCCAGGTGTATCCGCTACTAAGCCATCAAACAATTCCAATAATTCTACATGACGAGTCGTGTGCTTCCCTCTTCCCAAGGATTCAGAAATTTCTCCGGTTGCTAGTTCTAGCTCCGGTGCCAATTCATTCAATAAAGTCGATTTCCCAGCACCAGATTGACCCATGAAGACAGTCAATTTACCGTTGAATAGTCGTGTCAATCGTTCTTTTTCTGGGAGGCCGGCGATTACTGGATAGCCTAACGGTTCGTAAACAGCCTTAATCTCCGTAACTTGTACGTCATCTTCCACTAAATCAGATTTCGAAAGGTAAATGACTGGATCAATTTCCTTGCTTTCCAAGGTTACTAAAAAACGGTCCAATAAGTTATAAGAAAATTTTGGTTCTACCAAGCTTGCGACTACCACGCCTAAATCGACATTTGCCACCGGCGGACGAACAAGTTCATTTTTACGGGGCAGCAGTTCTAAAATATATCCTTCACTGTTTTCTTCACTGCTGAAGATCACTTCGTCTCCCACCAGCGGTGTTAATCCACGTTTGCGGAAATTCCCTCTTGCTCGTGTCTGATGCATCTCCCCGTCACTGGAGACATAATAAAAACCACTTAACGCTTTGCGAATTTGTCCTTCGATACCTCTCACTCCTTTCGATAAAATCTCTCGCAACCATTGTACCATAATCAGCAAACAAATATTAGTAAAAAAAACCTAAAAAAGATACCTCTTCCGCTTGGGAAGAGGTATCCAGCTAAATTATGGAACATTAATACTTGTTTCTCGGTTTACACTTCTAGTTACAGCTGTGACACCATTTCTTTGAACTTCAATCGTAGCCTCTTCACCATTCTTTATGGTTACAGGTACCGATTGACTGTTGGAAGTAGTTCCTGCATCCAAAGTAAAGGTCGCCTTATTGGTCAAGCTGCCGTTATTCGCATCTTTCACTAAAACCGTAATGGTCTCTGGCTGATCGTTGGTCCCTTTGTACGTTGCATTAACAGTAACATTAAAGTTCTCTTCAGTAACCTCTGCACCTTTGGAAACTCTTAGTGTTACCGTGCTGCCGCTGTCAACAGAGGCACCATTGCCAGGATCGGTTCCAATAACTTTACCAGCTTCCACACTATCAGAGAACTCTTCACTAATCGCGGATGTCAATCCTAAGTTTCTCAATTCAGTCTCAGCTTCTGCTTGTGTTCGACCGCTTAAGTTAGGGACTGTCACTTTAGCAGAGCCACTGCTGACTTTCAGTTCAATTGACTCATCTGCTGTTACTTCAGTCTCGGCAATCGGACTTTGACTAATGACTACGCCCGCAGCTACTGTTTCGCTGTTTTCATCCACTTGTTCAATCTGAGAATCATCGATTCCTAAGGCTATTAAAGCCGCTTCAGCTTCAGCATAAGTCATTCCTGCATAATTACCAAGCTTGAAGGTTTCCGGACCTTTGGAGACTTCAAAAGTAATCGTATCTTTAGAAGGATCTACTTCATCACCAGCATCGGGAGTTTGACTGATAACTTCTCCTTTTTCGGCATCCTCATCGAAGACTTCATTCGTTTTAATTTGTGTTGATGTAAAACCTAAGTCTCGCAGTTCTTGTCGGACATCGCTGATTTTCTCACCGGTATAGTCATCCAGTTCAACTGTCCCGACACCACTGCTGATGTACAGGCGAACCGAACGATTACGTCGAATCATGTTGCCGGCTTCAGGATCAGTCCGAACCACCTTTCCTTCTTCAACGTCATCATCAGGAATAGATTCGGTCCGCTCGGCGACCTGAATATCCGCTTCTTCCAATGTTTGCCGGGCTTGGGCCTCTGTCATATTCTTTACATCTGGGATGGCTACTTCCTGATTACTACTGGCAAACATATATGCCGCAAATCCGCCAACAGCTAGAACCAGCAATGCTAATAGAAGCCACGGCCATTTTTTCCGTTTTTTCTTTTTTTGCGGCTCCATTGGCTTGTTCACCATTTTAGGTATTTCTTGCTTTTGTTTAACCGGTTCTATCTCATCAGTGATGGGCGTCAAAAGTTTCGTCTCGCCATTCATTACTGATGGTTCCCACGGCTGCTCATCTAATCTTCCTGGAGAAAGAGCAGTAGCTAAGTCATCGGACAT
The DNA here is from genome assembly GCF_017377575.1 of Candidatus Enterococcus moelleringii. GTDB lineage: Bacteria > Bacillota > Bacilli > Lactobacillales > Enterococcaceae > Enterococcus_A > Enterococcus_A moelleringii. The sequence goes on along the minus strand of NZ_JAFREM010000003.1, from coordinate 85,403 downwards.
TTCTTCCGCTGTTTTGTAACGGTCGGCCGGATCTTTAGCTGTTGCATTCATTACGATGTTTTCCAACGATTGAGGTGCTTCTGGGTCGAACACCTTCACAGAAGGTATTTGATCTTGGAAATGTTTCAACGCGATCGTCACAGCAGATTCACCGTCGAAAGGAACATTCCCGGTCATCATTTCATACAAAATAATTCCCAGCGCGTAAATATCGGATTGTTTAGTAGCCATACTGCCCCGCGCTTGCTCGGGAGACAAATAATGAACTGAACCTAAAAGCGAATTAGTCTGAGTTAACGATGTTTCTGATAAAGCGATGGCGATCCCGAAGTCCGTAATTTTCACTACACCTTCTTGATCAATTAAAACATTTTGCGGTTTCAAATCCCGGTGAATGATTCCATGAGCATGGGCCAAGCTAACAGCTGAAAGAATTTGCTGCATAATATCAACGATTTTTGTGTAAGGAATTGGGTACTGGGTTTGGATGTAGCGTTTCAAATCCATGCCCCGAACATATTCCATTACTAAATACTGCATATCCTCTTCTTCACCTACATCGTACACGCTAACAATGTTAGGATGCACCAATTCGGTGGCTGCCAGTGCTTCCCGTTGAAAACGGCGAATAGCCGTTTGATCGTTTTGAAAGTTGAAACGCAAAACTTTGATTGCCACATCGCGGTCTAAAATTAAATCATGGGCTAAGAAGACATTGGCCATCCCGCCGCTGCCGATACTGGCAATGACTTTATATCGGCCATTTATGACTTTACCGATATCTATCATTCCGGAACCTCCTTGCCAAAGTGAATCAACAACACAGTGATATTATCAGCGCCACCGGCTTCATTGGCTTCAGCAATCAATTGGTTCGTCTTGTCAGCTAAAGGCTGCTCACTTTCAATAATCGAGAGGATTCTTTCTTCGCTAACCATGTTCGTTAAACCATCTGAACACAACAGCAAATAATCGTTCTCTTGGTAAGTATGGTGGGAAACGTCCACTTCAACTGTGCCATAGACACCAACTGATCGGGTTAAAACATTTTTTTGCGGATGAACAGCTGCCATCTCTTCAGTAATTTCACCTGATTTCACCAGCTCATTAACCAGTGAATGGTCATCGGTTAACTGACGGATCACGTGATCATGAATGAAATAGGCCCGGCTGTCTCCTACGTGAGCTAGGGTAAAATGACCTTCAAATAGCGCCGCACTCACAACGGTCGTTCCCATCCCTTGCATTTCAGGATGATCGATGCCCTCTTGATATATTTTTTGATTCTCTGTTTGGATTTGCTGGATAAACCATTGCGCAACTTTTTCACTATCCGAAATGTCTGAAGCTTCCCAAGCGGCACCTAGTCCATTGACCGCCATCTTACTGGCAACGTCCCCAGCCAAATGACCGCCCATACCATCTGCCAAAATTGCTAATGATTTTTGCTCTTGATTCACAAAGACGTTAGCGTAATCCTGGTTCATTTGACGTCGTTTACCGATATCCGATTGAAATTGAATTTCCAATTTTGTTCCACCTCATTTGTCGTTTTTGCGCATCGCGCAGATGAAAAAGCCGTCAGTCATCAGCATTTCAGGATACAGTATCAACATTTGATCTTGAATAGCCGGTTCTAAAATTGCGTCTGCCTTGATATCAACCTTCTCAAATTCTGGATGATCCGCTAGAAAAGCTGCTGCGACTTCTTGGTTCTCTTCAGAAGTAATTGTACATGTACTATAGACCAAGATGCCACCTTTTTTTAACGTTGGCCCGCAACTTTCTAAAATTGCCCGCTGAATTTTAGGCAATTGTTGAAAATCTTCGGCTTTTTTCTGGTATTTAATGTCGGGTTTTCGCCGCATTAATCCTAAACCTGAACAAGGGGCATCGATTAGAATGCGGTCAAAGCTTTCTTTGGCAAAATGTTCGGCTGCTGTTCGAGCATCCATCTCTTTTGTCTCGACTACCTCTGACACATGCAAACGTTCAGCATTTTCTCTGACCAACTTCAGCTTGTGTTCATGGATATCAAGTGCGGTAATTTTCCCTTTGCCCTCTAGTAAGGCAGCCATATGAGTTGTTTTACCGCCAGGTGCTGCACAGGCGTCTAAAATTTGTTCGCCTGGTTGGACTCCCATGACTTGCGCCACCAGCATGGAGCTTTCATCTTGAATCGTTAACAATCCTTCTTCGTACAGACTGCTTCCGGCTAGAAATCCTTTGTCGGCAATAATACCGTAAGGAGAGACTTCACTTACTCTGGCTTCAATTCCTTCTTTTAGCAGCTGCTCAATCGCTTCTTCCCGACTAATCTTTCTGATATCCACCCGGGCACTTACATGGCTAGGCTCCAATAATGAGAGACCTAACTTACGCGTTTCTTCCAAACCAATTTCTTCAACGAATTTTTCAGTTAAGAAAGTCGGCAGACTAATTTCAATGGCTAATCGTTCGATTGGATCAGCGATTGTTTCTAATGAAGGAGCGCCTTTTCTTTGCAAGGAACGCAGAACGCCATTCACAAATTTGCCGATTCCGGGATTGCCTTTTGCTTTAGCAATTTCCACCGCTTCATTCAAGATAGCATGGTCAGGTACACGATCTAAGAAAAGCAGCTGATACGCTGAGAGCTCCAACAAACTTTGAACCCAGCTGTCTACCCGTTTGGCTTTTGCAGTAAAAGGCGACAAATAAAACGCCAGCAAAAGTTTGCGGCTGACCGTACCGTACACTAGCTCAGTTAATAGTCCAGTATCTTTGTCTGCCACTTGATTCTTTTTGATTAATTCATTCAGCAGCAAATTGGAGTATGCTCCGCCATGATTAATTCGTTCAATAGCTTCCAGTGCCGTATATCGCACGGAATGTAGTAATTTCTTTGGTATTTTTTTCGCCATTATTTCACCTGTTGACCTTCCGCGACTGATTGGCCGCTGCCGTTTAGAAACGCTTGAACGGTTTGTTTGCCTTTGCCGGCTGGTTGTAATTCATCGATAGCCAAAACGGTTCCTTGACCACAAGCAATATGCAAGTCCTTTTTCGTCCGTAAAACAATCGTTCCTGGTTCTGCCGTTGTTGTTTCCTCTGTTGGTGTCGCATGGAAAATCTTCCAACGGGCATCTTCATAAGTAGTAAATGCGATTGGCCACGGATGCATGCCTCGTACTTGATTGTCTACTTCTTCCGCTGTTTTGTTCCAATCAACTGCTTCTTGCTCTCTAGTAATATTAGGAGAAAAGGTAACTTCTGCGTCGTCTTGCGGCGTTGGTTGAAGCTCCCCGCTAATAATTTGCGGCAATGTTTCTAACAACAGCTCTTTACCAACATTGCTTAATTTTTCAAACATTGTGCCAACATCATCTTGCTTAGTGATGGGGATACTGCGTTGACTAAAAATACCGCCAGCATCCATTTTTTTGATCATTTCCATAATCGTTACGCCGGTTTCCTTTTCACCGTTCATAATGGCGTAGTGCACAGGTGCACCTCCGCGATATTTAGGCAATAAGGATGCGTGAACATTGATCGCTCCTAATTTAGGAACTTGCAGCAGCTGTTCCGGCAAGAATTGGCCGAATGCTGCAGTGACAATTAAATCCGGCGCTAACTCAGCAATTTTCTCCATTTCTGGTGATCCGCTGATTTTTTCTGGCTGTAAGACCAGCAGGCCGTGTTCAACAGCTGCTGCCTTCACAGGTGTGGGTGTAATCGTCTTTTTACGCCCAACTGGACGGTCCGGCTGAGTAACTACCGCCGCGATTTCGTAATTTTCAGCTAACAAGCCTTCTAAGATCGGGACCGAAAAAGCCGGTGTTCCCATGAATACAATTTTAGTCATCTGCATGTTCCTCCATATAGCGTTCTAAATCTTCTGGCGCAATTGAATCAATTACTTGGTCAATAAATAGTTTCCCTTGAAGATGATCTATTTCATGTTGAAAAGCCCGCGCCAAATAACCATAAGCCGTTACTTCCATTTCGTCACCTTCGCGATCGTAATAGCGAACCGTTATCTCGTCAGCCCGTTCAACGGTGCCGTAAGTTTCGGGAATCGATAAGCAGCCTTCCACATCGATGCTGGTACCCTTTTTATCAATGATAACTGGGTTAATTAGATCAAAGCGGTCGTTTTCATCAATCTCGACGACAGCCATCTGCAAATTTTTTCCAATTTGCGGAGCCGCCAGACCAATACCGTCATGAGCAACCATCGTTTCGTACATATCGTCCAATAATTGGACAAGTTCATCAGTCATATATTCAACCGGCTGGGCCGCTTGATTTAAGCGCTGATCAGGGTGAAGCAAAATTGGGTAGCGCATGGTTTCCTCCTAAATAAAATACATGGGTTCGCTGTCAATAGCAATCAATAGTCCACTGCGTTGTTCCTTTTGACTCTCTTGCAAAATGGTTTCTAACGTTGGATAGAGCTTCGTTTCTTTTTTATATTTGATAATCAACTGGTAATAGTAGCGGTTTTTCACCCGTAAAATGGCTCCCGGTGTCGGCCCTAGTAAAATACTCTGTGGACTTAACGCTTGTTTCAGTTGTTCACCTAACTGATACGCTTTTTGGGCCGCACGCATTTCTTCTTGGTGAGAAACCGTCAACTTCACCGTGTAGTAATAAGGCGGGTAATCTGTTTGATGGCGAATCCCCATCTCCAGTCGATAAAAGCCTTCGTAATCGTGCTCTTTGGCTAACTGGATGGCATAATGCTCAGGATTGAAGGTTTGGATAAGTACCTCGCCCTTCTTTTCTCCGCGCCCTGCTCGTCCGCTTACTTGAGTCAGCAGCTGGAAGGTCCGCTCACTGGAACGGAAATCAGGTAAATTTAACGCTGTGTCCGCATTAAGTACGCCCACCAGCGTTACATTAGCGAAGTCTAGCCCCTTAGCAATCATTTGAGTTCCTAAAAGGATATCTGCTTCATGATTGCCAAAAGCATCCAAAATTTTCTCGTGAGCTCCTTTGCGGCGAGTCGTATCTACATCCATCCGCAACACCCGAGCCTCAGGAATTAATTGTGCCAGCTCTTCTTGAATTTTTTCTGTTCCTGTTCCGTAATAGCGAATTTTATCTTTGCCGCAATCTGGACAACGACGAGGGATGTTCTCCTCATGGCCGCAATAATGACAACGCATCGTCTTAGTGTCCATATGCAAGGTCAACGAAATATCACAATTGGGACAAGGCAGTACAAAACCGCAGTCCCGACACATAACAAAGGAAGAATAGCCGCGACGATTTAGCAGTAAGACACTTTGTTCGCCTTTTACTAGACGATCCCGCAGTTTCGCTTCCATTTTTTCCGAAAAGGAAGAGCTTAGACGCCGCTGCATTTCCTCCCGCATGTCGACGATTTCTACAATCGGCAAAGTCGCGCTCTGATTGGCACGCTCAGTCATCGTTAACAACTGATACACGCCCTTTTGCGCTCTTGCTCGAGATTCTAATGAAGGAGTGGCACTGCCTAACACAACTGGGCAGTGGTGGTACTGTCCCCGCCAAATTGCTAAATCTCTGGCATGATACCGAGGAGTTTCTTCCTGCTTATAAGTCGTCTCATGCTCTTCATCAATTATGATGACTCCTAGGTTCTCTAAGGGTGCAAACACCGCTGAGCGAGCTCCTACGACCACACGAGCCTCTTTGCGTTCCAGCTTGCGCCATTCATCATATTTTTCACCTTGGGAAAGGCCGCTGTGCAGCACAGCAACTTCATCGCCAAAACGGGATTTAAAACGAGTCGCCATTTGCGGGGTCAACGAAATTTCCGGCACCAGCATCATCGCTGTTTGGCCTTTTTCCAATACGTCTGAGATAACTTGCAGATAGACTTCCGTTTTCCCGCTGCCGGTTATGCCTTCCAGCAAGAAAACCTCATGCTCATCGGCATCAGCTTTATCATGAATCGCTTGGTAAGCTGTTTGCTGCTGCGGATTTAAAGCTAAGGCCTGTGTTTGTTGGAATTCCCGTTCGGCAAAGGGGTCGCGATATTTTTCCACCTCTTCAAAGGCCAACCAGCCTTTTTCCTGCGCTTGATTTAAATTAGCTAAGGTAAAATCTTCAGCTTTCATTTGCTTCACCGAGATTAACTGGTCGTCAGCTAGGTTAGCTAAATAGTCCACCAGCTGCGTTTGTTTGGGTGCATTTTTTCGAATACCGGCTTTAATTGTTTCAATCTCAGTTCGGTCAAAGATCCGTTTAATGTAACGCTCGGTTTTTACTTTGTTTTTCGTATGTACTTCGTAACGTAATTCCACGAGATTTTGCTCTCGCAACTGCGCCATTTGTTTTAACAAACCTTGTTCTTCGGCTTCATCCCAGGTCATCTCAGTTTTGCCGCCAAATAATTGCTCTTTAACAGCCTCATCTTCAACCAATAAATACAGTTTCTTTTCGTAATTGGCCTTCATGACGCTTGGCAGCATCGTCTGCAAGCAAGTAATTTTGAAAGCAAAGGTGGTGTCCTTCATATGGTCTGCCAGCTGCAGCAGTTCGTGATTTAAAACCGGGGTCAAATCCAACACCCGAATAATGGCTTTTAGATTGTCAGCTGCCGGCTCTGCACTTTCTTGTAAATCAACTACGAAGCCTTGCACATGGCGACTTCCAAAGCTGACCTCTACGCGCATTCCCACCTCGACAGCCATTTGGGGCGGAACTAAATAGGTAAAGGGCTGATCTGTCTGCATTGCTGGTACGTCTACAATTACTTGTGCAAGTTTCATCCATTTCCGCCTCCTTGTTGTCTGTATTGTACTAAAAAATTTCTAATAATGAGTTAAATTCAAACGATTAGCAGGCAAATTTTCAGTTTTTCGAAAAATTACCCACTAATAAAAAAGGAAACAGGTGTAAATACACCTGTTCCTAGTTGTTTTGTTCGTTGCGGATGCGGGCTTCCAAATCGCGTTGTTCCCGTTCCCGTTGCATCTTACGTTCTTCTTCTTCCAACTTCAAACGTTCCCGCTTGATTTCTGGATGCGGATCATTGATCACCGTACCTGAGTCGATTTCTTCCAAAGCCTGACCAACACTTTTTACAGAATCAAAGCTGTTCAAGGTTGGTTTTGCACCAGAATCTAGTTCGTGAGCACGTTTGCTGGCCAAAATTACCAAAGAATATTTGGAGTTGACATGGTCTAGCAACGTGTCAATTGAAGGTTTTAACATCATAAGCTTATATCTCCTTTAACATTTTAATATATTTCCCAATTACTCGGTCTACCCGATAATGCTCGCTAATAATAATATCTTTGATTCGATTCACTGCTAAGTGCACTTCATCGTTTACAACTGCATAATCGTAAAGAGCCATCATTTCAATTTCTTCGCGGGCTACTTTCATTCGTTCATCAATCACTTCAGGACTGTCTGTACCACGACCGACAATACGTGCCTTTAGTTCAACTAAATCTGGCGGCGTCAGAAAAATAAACACACCATCCGGCACCTTGTCTTTCACTTGCTGTGCGCCTTGAACTTCAATCTCTAAGAAAACATCTTTCCCGCGATCTAGCGTCTCATTTACATAGGTTAGCGGTGTTCCATAGTAGTTCCCTACATATTCAGCATATTCCAACATTTCTCCGGATTCAATCATCGCTTCAAATTCTTCGCGGGTTCGGAAATAATAATCGACACCATCTACTTCCCCTTCACGCTTTTGGCGGGTGGTCATAGATATTGAATATTCAAATTCGTTGTCATCCCGTTCAAAAATCGCTTTACGAACGGTTCCCTTACCAACACCCGACGGCCCAGACAACACAATCAACAGTCCTCTTTCAGACATACTAACGCCCTTTCATGGTCTTTTTTCGCTATCGCTTATTGTGCACTTTTTTCGCCAAGATTTCAAGGGGTATTCGCCTGCTGCTAGCTATTTCTTAAAATCCCATGTTGGACAGCGTGTTAATAACGTCACGTAATTCACCATGCTGCTTAATCTCCTGATCAACCGGGTCAACTACTTCTTCTGCGGTAATTGATACGATAAATGCCCGATTTAATACGGCATACGTCCCATCATTAACCAAGATATGCAATTCTTTTTCATCATAGGACACAACAGCATCCTGCCATGCTTCAAAACCTTCTTTTTCTGAGGGAATTGCTCGTTTGACAATGCTGTGCCCGTTGCTTTGGTGAAAAGTGATATCGTAATACTTCATTTATCAACACTCCTATTCCACATTTTGGATTTGTTCACGTATCTTTTCTAGGATCGTCTTTAATTGTACCACGATATCTTTAATTTGAATGGGACTAGACTTTGAACCGATCGTGTTTACTTCGCGATTCATCTCTTGTAAAAGAAAATCCAGCTCGCGTCCGACCGGTCCGGTTATTTGCAGCAGGCTGTCCATTTTTTCTAGATGAATACTTAAACGATCCAGCTCTTCATGAACATCTCCGCGTTCCAGCAAAATGGCCATCTCAGTCAACAGACGGTCTTGATCCACCGCACCTCCCAAATATTCCTGCAGCTTCTCTTCATAGCGCTTTTGATAATCCGCTTCATAAACATCTACAAATTGTTTTAATGCTTCAATTTGAGCAAAAACATCTTGCCGATAACCAGCTAGTACAGCTTGAATACCGGCACCTTCGGCTTCACGGCTTTGAATAAGCTGCTGGAAGGCTTGCGTTGCTGCCGCTTGTACCAAGGACTCCAGTGTCTCGTCAGATTGCTTGCGGTCTTCTAATGTCACATAGTCGTCTTGCTCCAAACTTTTCAGCAAAATTTCGTTTACTGGCAGATCAGTAACCCCGTACCGTTCTTTAGCACCGGTTTTAAGACCTTCAATCAATTGATCCAAAAGTTCCCACTGAATCACAACTTGTTTGTTGCCCGTCTTCAAAGGCGCCAAATTGATATACATATCCACTCGACCACGTTGAACCTGTTCTTTGGCAATTTTCCGCAGCAAGGTTTCGTAAGCATTCAGCTCTTTAGGCATGCGGATTTGCAAATCCAAAAACCGATTGTTGACACTCTTTAACTCGATGCTTAATTCATAGGCCTCATTTACTGCAGTCCCTTGGCCGTAGCCTGTCATACTTTTCATAATTAACCTCTACATTTCCTTCATGATTTTCTGCAGCGCTTCAAATTCTTCGTTGGACAAGGTGACACCTTTACCCATTTTCTCATGCTCAGGTGCCCAGTCCCGCAAATCAAACTTTGGCGGACGTCCGTTCCAGCTGATTAAATTCAATTCCTTACGCCAGCCTTTGGCGTTTTCCGATAATACTGCAATTTCTTCTACGATTTCGTAACTAAACTCTCCTGCCATAGTACTTCCTCCTGAATGAATGTTAAAAATAAAGCCAGCAAGGTGGGCAACGGCCATGCTGAAAAGGCAGCTTCCCAATTATCCACCTGCTGTTGGTATAATTTTATCGTACGGTTATAGGTTGATAACCGGTTCATCTCTTGCCAGCGTTGATTCAAATGCTCTTTAACCGAAACAATCGGGCTGATTTCTTTGTCGTTTTCGACATTTTGACAAAGCAAATCCACTAAGTCGTTGATTCGATAAATCTTTAGAGGGGAAACCTGCAGCCACTCAGCCCATTGCTCTAACAAAGAAAGACTCAACTGTTCTAGCGGCTGATTATAATTTTTCCGCTGGATATCCGAAATCCTGGCTAACGAAAGCGCAAACTTCCTTTGAACGTAGGCGATAAACGCACGTGTTAATTGTGTAAAATTTTCTGTCGGTTCAAAAAAGTAGCGCTGCCCTTGATTTTTTCCTAAGCAGCGCTGCATTTCAAGGTAGCCTAATTGGATATTAGCTTGGGAGCGATCTGATTCAAACAGCAGCATTTCCCCTAAATCCCACGTGCTGGCTAGCTGGATCCTTGCTACATTTGAGGGGACCTTCACAGCCTTATCAATACCTGGACCGTGTACATCTACTACGATAACTTCTGATGCACCTTGTTTTAAGGCAACATCAACGGGTACATTGTTGCGATACCCGCCATCAACGTAAAAATGTTCATCGATTGATTCAATCGACATCAACGGAAAAAAGGCTGATGATGCCAGCAGCCAAGGCAGCATTCTGCTTTGTGTCTGCTCATTCAATTTTACCACGACTTCTTGAAATGTGGGGATACGAGTAGCCACTACATATAACGGCACACTTTTAGTCAGCTTGTCGGCGTCTAAATGGGATTCAAGCAGCTTCCGCAGCGGAGCCGTGGATAAGCCTTTCTGCTGGATGGCTTCGAAAACGAATTGGCGCAATTGGTGAACATGATCAGAAAAATCCGCCCGCTCTAGATCGTCAAAGCTGATTTCCAGTACTTTGTCCGTTGAAATCTCCTGCCATAATGTCTCAGCAGCCTTTAGATCACCTTGTGCAATCAATGCACCGTTTAGCGCGCCAACTGAACAGCCTGCCACCCACTGAAAAGGCAGCTTGTTCTCTAACATAGCTTTCCAAACACCAATTTGGTAAGCGCCACGAGCGCCGCCTCCGCCTAGAACCAATGCGGTATTGTAGGTAAGTTTTTTTCGCCAGCCGCAGTCGCATTCTGTATAGCCTCGATCGATTAACCAATTAGCTAATGGCAATGGCGCAGCCAGTACCAGTACCACCTGCGACCTGAAATTCTGTCGAGCAGCAGTTTCTAAAAGACCGATTCCTTCCTGCCAAGAAAGCTCTCCGACAGTTAAAAAGTTGTGAACCTGCCAAGCGGTTCCTATTTTCTGAATCTCAATAAATAGTTGCGTGTGCTGAACTGTTATGCAATAAACACGCCCTTTTTTTAAGGCCTGAAGCATTCGTTGGGCCGCTTGACTATGTACTGCATCAAAAGGAAAAAGCAAGCGAGCTTGCTGAATCGTATCTTGGTACCTTAACAGCTCAGATGGATACAATTGCTGAACCTTCATCTGCTTCCCCTCCTAAAAGAAAAGCCACAAAGCCCGTGAGCCTTGTGGTTTCTTGATTAATACGTCCGTTGTTCCATGTTGAAAGCATCCTGCATTTGCTGCGTCGCTTTTTCAACTGGTGTAACTGCTTCTAATTCGCCTTGCACGACTATTCGCGTAATCCCGTCGATTTCACCACAGGTTACCAGAGTGACCTGCCGTCGATCAGGCAATACATCCAAATACTTCACTTCAGTAGGCTGTACGCGGACCTTAAGAGCCGTTCTGTAGGTATAAATATTAGCCAAGTCAGTCAGATAGATTTTATCTCCTTCTTGAATGTTATCTAACGGAGTAAACAATAAGCCAGCTTCGGCTGCTCGGTGACTTGCCAAACCGTAGTTTCCCTCGCCCATTACCTGCTCAGGCTCCAGCGTTCCTGCCCCGAAAAGCAGTGCTTCGTTGGACAGCCCTTTAAAAATAGGTAAATTGATCGCAACAGATGGTATAGCTATTCCGCCAATAACCGGCAAGCGTTTATTGCTCAACTGAGCGCGCATTACAGCTTCCGTACTGGCAGGAATAACCGCGTCAAAATCAAAGGGCATATCCTCTTGCATATTTTGATCAATGTCTTCTTTAGACATGTTTGCAACAGCATAACGATCACCATTATACTGAATGAGAAAGTTCTTTATTTGGTTGTTAAAAATTAAAGCCAAACCGACTAATAATAATAAAAGTAAAAATATATTGATCAGCCAATTGCGTTTTTTTCTTTTCCTTTTCATGAACGGTCCTCCATAGTATTCTCGATTTTATCATACCACAAAGAGGTGGTAAATCTTTTACTTTAATGAGTTGTTTTTACCTAGTTTTAAGATATTCTAAAGAAAATAACCAATGTTTTTTAACTGCCTTTTGAAATGGTACTATAATGAAAGCTACTTGTGAAAATTATCGCAAAAGCGTTTTCAGTTGTAATGTAATTTTAAAATAAAAGAAACGAGCTTTTTTTTAATTCATGAGTTAAAATGATGGTGACGATGATTGGAGAGGGTGAACAACTTGTTAGACATGCTTTTTGTATACATAGATACCACCAGCAATGCCGTTTTTTCTAAGGGACTTTCCCCAGCGGACTTTGTTGAGGGCATTGTTCATCAGCCGGACCATCTGCTTTTGTTAGACCCAGCAGCCGAGATTGGTGAATTCGATACCCACAGCGGCTTGAAGGTCATCAGCGGCACTCATGCTGTCACTCAATTTTTTAACAACAAACAGTTCACACAATCAACAACCAATAAATGGATTGACTTTACAAACCCAGCTTTATTAAAGGAATTAACACCTTTAGAAATCTCTGAATTATTGTATTTTGGCCATATGCGGACTCATTTGCATTCGCCATTCTTTTATAAACTACAAAATAATTTTGTCTATTTTAATCTAGGCAGCGAAACCTTACGTGTATATTACCGCTATTTAGATGAGTTTTACCGGATTTTAGCTAGCAAAATTACCCGAATTGCCTTAGAAAAGGTTAATGACAAACGTTCTTTCTTCCGTAAAGGATCTTCTGTCAACCATTTGGAAGGGGAAGTTTTAAAGGATTTATATCCCATTTTTCAAGAAGGTGCCGTCTTCTGTTTTTCACAAGCCCAGCTTGAAAATAAAATGTATCGCATCCCCATCTATTTATCCGATGAAAAAGGCTGGCGCAAACATCAGCCCAGCTATAAACAGGATCAAAAAATGGGCACCTTAACTTATGATTTAGGGCACCAAAAATGGAGCCTATCTTTAGAAAAAGACGATTTGGCTTTTGCCTTTCGTTAAAACGACCACTTTTGCCTTTAATTGACAGAAGTGGTCGTTTATTTTTATCTCGTTTTCATACCTAATGTTTCAGCATCCCGCGGCAAAAACAGCTGCGGCACTTTTTTCAAAGCGCCTACGGCAATTACTGAGGTGACAATCCCCGTCGCCAGACCGCCAGCACCGTTCATTACAAAAGAAAAAATCCAAGGATTCATTCCCCATAAGGCGTAGCTGCCCCAGAAAACCACTCCAGCAATGAAATGCCAGAAGAAACGAGCACCTGTCCCTGCTAAGCTGCCTAGAATAACGTTTTTAGCTGCTTCTTTTTGGTTGTGATCCAGCAGCGCCTGTTGAACTTTAGGGGCATACAATCCGGCAAAGCCAGCAAAGGTAAAGGCAATCGGATACTCGATTAGAACTTGCAAGACACTAAGAAACTGTAGATTTCCTGTGAAATGCAATATTCCCCAAATAAAGGATGAAAGCAAAGCGGGCCGAACGCCTCTTCGTAAAGCAAAAATGGTCATAGGTACCATTCCCAGCGAAATTGTAAGACTGCTTCCGATGTTTGAGGGAATGAATGACAGCATATACGCCAATGCGGCTACTATCGTTCCCTCCACCATAATTCTCGTTTTGTTGTGCATAAAAAAACTCCTCCTTTTTTTGAACATACAGTTCACAAAGGAGAAGTAAATATATTTACTTCATCACAATTCCTACGCTCGCATGACCGAAACAGGTACTAGGGTTTAGAGTGTCCTCATTCTCAGCCCGAAGGCTCCCCTTTGTGACAGCATTATTCTTTTAGTATTTTTTACTCTTTTAGTATAGCACACACTCAGGTTAATTCAAGTAATTAACGCGAAACCCGTTCTTGATCGCCGTTTGGTGCCAGGGTCGTTACTTTTTTAATACGATCCACCGTTAGCATTTGCAACTGATTGTCCTGTGTTCGAACCACCAAAGAATCATTGCCCACCGTTTTTGGCAGCCAGCCAGAAACCGTTTGAAATTTTTCGGGATCATTCTCGTGCTGTACCTGCAAAACGACTAAACTATTATGTAACGCTGCTGATCTCAGCTGGCTCATAATCGTTTCATTGGCTTGCTCTTGGGCACGTTTATCAGCAGAATCATTTAGAAAATCGGACAAAAAACGGAAAGACGAACTAGAAAAGGCTTTTATTAAATTCTTTTTAGCTTTTTCAGGTTTCTTCTTCATGTCATTTTCCTCCTTGTATGTACTCTGATTTTACTCAAAATCGGGCTAAAAAACAATAAATAGGCTATTCTTCAAAAAAAGTTAACCAATAAGGCAGACCTTTCTGAATCAAGCTATAAGTTTCCTGAAAATTTCCTGTATACCAGGGATCGGGAATGCCTTGGCCTTCTTTTCCGGGAACAAGATCCAAATAAAGCCGAACTTTATTTTCGGTCCCAGCTGGTGCCAGCGCCAATAAATCCTCTACATTTTCGCGATCCATCCCGATGATATAATCAGCCGTGTAAAAATCATCTGCTGTTACTTGGCGAGAGTACATTCCTTTCGTACTAATTCCGTGTTCCTTCAAAATTTTTCGGGTCCCGTGATGAGGCGGGTTGCCTACTTCCCAACGACTAGTTGCGGCTGAATCTACGTTGAACACAGCTGATTTTCCCTGCTTTTCAAACTGATTACGGAAAACAGCTTCAGCCATTGGCGAACGACAAATGTTCCCCATACAAACAAAAAGAATTTTTTTCAATTGATTCCCTCCTCGAGCCAAATAAAGTATTTCATGCTATAGTCAAATCATAGAAATGAGGTTGATAGTATGAGTCGTATTTTTCTTTCTGCTAAAATTCCAGCGATTGGCACCCAGCTATTAGATGAAGCTAATCTAGACTACTATGTTTTTGCTGGTGAAGGGGTGATTTCCCAAGAGGAGCTTTTAGCAAATGTGGCAGATTGCCAAGTATTAATTTGTCCTTTGTCCACGACGGTTGATCAAACAGTCATTGACCAGGCACCAAATTTACGTTTGATCGCCAATTTTGGGGCCGGCTTTAACAATATTGATGCGGAGTACGCCAAGGAAAAAGGAATTTATGTAACGAATACTCCGATTGTTTCCACCAATGCAACAGCTGAATTGACTGCTGGTTTGATTATTGCCTTGTCCCGCAGAATTGCAGAAGGCGATCGGCTAATGCACGGTGCCGGCTTTGACGGCTGGGCTCCTTTGTTCTTTCTAGGTCATGAACTGAAGGACAAAACATTGGGTATTATCGGTATGGGACAGATCGGACAATCTTTAGCAGAAAAAATGGCTGCTTTTGGTATGAAAATTATTTATAGCCAACGACACCAATTGAAACCCGAACAAGAAAAAGCCCTGAATGCTGAGTTTCACTCTCAAGAAGAGGTTATTCAGCAGGCGGATATTCTTTCATTGCACGCGCCATTAACTGACGAGACTCGTCATTTGTTGAACTACGAAGCCTTTCAACAAATGAAAAATTCGGCTTTTGTCATCAATGCCGCTCGCGGACCGCTGATTGACGAAGAGGAATTAGTGCAAGCGTTAAAGGATCAGCAAATCGCTGGAGCTGCATTAGATGTCTACGAATTTGAACCCGAGGTAACTGAAGCGTTGAAAGACTTCGACAATGTCATTTTAACACCTCATATTGGTAATGCCAGCGTAGAAGCTCGCGAAAAAATGGCCGAGATCGTCGTGAAAAATGCCATTGCTTGCCTAGAAGGCAACGCCTTAAGCTATATTGTTAACGGACTGTCTCAAGACTGATCTTGTTCATACAAGCGATAGGCAAAAAATTCGATATCTTTAGCAAAACGGAACAGCTGCGCTGCGATAGCGATCGGCTGTTCTTTTGCGTCAGCCAGCAGCCAGTCAGTTAAAATACCGCCGCAACCGTAGGCCAGAAACCGAGCATAAAAATCCTTATCCGTGTTAGACAATACCTCTTCTTGATCCACATCTTCAAACAATCGAATAAATAGGCTTTTTGCCAAGCCGATAAATTCTTTAGAAAGCACCTCTGGATCAGCTTGCACCGTATTCAAATAAAACTGATGGTAATGCTGCATCTCCTTAAGCATCTTCAAGACGGCTTCTTCCCAGTTTTCAATCGTCATCCCTGGCGACTGCAAATAATTCAGCCCGCATTGATAATAGGCGTACCGCAGCAAAGACCGCTTGTCTTTAAAATGGTAGTAGAAGTTCTGGCGGTTGACGCTGGCTGCCTGACTGATTTCTTGTACCGTTAGCTTTTCAAAAGGTCGTGTCTGGCACAATTGAAGCAGTGCTTGGACTAATTGTTCCTTGGCTCCTTTGTTTGCCGCCATCTTTTCACCTCTACTCTATTGGATCGATTGGATAGTTAAAGTGCTCGTAAGCCATCGGGGTCACCATACGACCGCGAGGGGTTCGCTTCATGAAACCTTTTTGAATCAAGTAAGGCTCATACATATCTTCCACCGTCTCACGTTCCTCACCGATATTTACCGCTAATGTGCTGAGTCCGACTGGTCCGCCACTGTATAATTCGATCATTGTTTTTAATAATTTTTGGTCTACATAGTCCAGTCCCGCTTGATCCACCTGCAATAAACGCAAGGCTTGATCCGCAATCGAACGGTCAATGACCCCATTGGATTGAACTTGGGCAAAGTCGCGGATCCGTTTCAACAAACGGTTGGCAATCCGCGGGGTTCCCCGTGAACGGCGGGCAATCTCAATTGCGCCTTCTTCCACAATCTCGGTATTAAAAATATCAGCTGACCGCAAAACAATTTCCCGCAAATCATCTTCCTTGTAATATTCCATGTGGGAAATGATCCCAAAACGATCCCGCAATGGTGCTGACAGCATGCCAGCACGAGTAGTTGCTCCCACTAAAGTAAAGGGCGGCAACGGAAAATGGACTGGGTGAGCGGTTGCGCCTTGCCCTACCATAATGTCCACGAAATAGTCCTCCATAGCAGAATACAACGTTTCTTCTGCTACCCGAGGCAAGCGATGAATTTCATCGATGAACAAAATATCGCCAGGTTCCAATTCATTCAGAATCGCTACTAAATCTCCCGGACGTTCTACCGCCGGACCGCTGGTTGTGCGAATCTTGACGCCCATTTCGTTAGCAATGACCATCGCCATTGTTGTTTTCCCTAAACCGGGAGGACCATAAAGCAATACATGGTCCAAGGCTTCTTCACGGTTTTTCGCTGCCTCAATATAAATCTGCAGCTCCGTTTTCACTTTGTCCTGACCGATATACTGGGAAAGAAACTGAGGGCGCAGGGATTTTTCTAAACTTATTTCGATTTCATCTGCCTCTGGCGATAAAATACGTTCTTCTTCCAACAGGCTGTCCTCCTTGTTTTTGTATTATTTGTTCTATTTTTTCATCATCAGCTTCAGTGCTGCTCGCAAGTATTCATCGGTACTTTGATAGTTTTCTTTCTCTAACACTTTTTCTACCCGCTTAGTTTCTTTCGGACTGTAGCCCAGTGACTGCAATGCTTCGATGGCTTCTGCCAAGGCGTTGTCGTCATTGCCTTGATGGAACAAGGACATTGGGTTTTCCACCAATTCAGCTAATTTGCCTTTAAGGTCTAACACCATTTGCTGCGCGGTCTTTTTACCGACGCCTGGGAATTTAATTAAATAGTTCACATCACCGGCTTCGATGGCTTGGATCAAGCCTTGATGATCTTCATTTGCCATAATGGCCAAGCCGCTTTTCGGCCCAATGCCTGAGACAGACAATAAACGTAGAAATAATTGCTTTTCAGCCAACGTTTCAAAGCCGTATAATGAATGAGCGTCCTCGCGAATAATCTGCTGGACGTAGATAGTGATTGTCTGCTCCAATTTGCTGCTGTAACGATAGGGATTGCCCAATGCGATCTGATAGCCAACGCCCTGCACATCTAAGACCACATAGGCGGGACTGATGTATGTAAGTTTACCTGTAATATATTCGTACATGTCTTTTCCTTTCTGCACATATGTTCTCATTATTTTAGCACAAATGCGCGAGACAAAAAAGACCGGGGCAATTTGTCCCGATCATTCTGTATTATTCTACGTCGTTTTTATATTCGCCATACCCTTGGGCATCCATTTCATCATAAGGAATGAAGCGCAAGGATGCGGAGTTGATGCAATAACGCAAGCCACCCTTATCTGCTGGACCGTCGGTGAAAACATGGCCCAAATGGGAATCAGCTTCTTTACTGCGAACTTCCACCCGATGCATGCCGTGGGAAAAATCAGCTTTTTCCTTTACGCCGCGTTTTTCCAATGGTTTAGAAAAAGCCGGCCAGCCGCAGCCAGCATCATATTTATCACTAGAAGAAAACAGCGGTTCACCGCTGACAATGTCGACATAAATCCCTTTTTTGTAAAAGTCGTCGTATTTACCAGTGAAAGGTCGTTCAGTGGCATTTTCTTGCGTCACTGCATATTCTACTGGTGAAAGTTTCTTTTTCAAATCTTCTTGTTCCATCTTTCATCACGCTCCTTTACATTCATAGTAAGAGGAAGTGTCAGAAAACACGAATTCTTTGCCTAAAAAGCGAAGCTTTTTAACATTTGATTTACTTTTCCAACCGGGAAACCCACGATACTGTAGTAATCGCCTTCGATTTTTTCTACAAATACTCCAGCCTGGTGTTGGATACCGTAAGCACCGGCTTTATCTTTATAGTCGCCCGTATCTAAATAGCCTTCAATTTCTTCTTTCGATAGGGCATAAAAAGTAACGGTGGCTGAAGTTAAAGCTTCCTCTACTTGATCGCCTTTACGCAGTACAACCGCTGTATAGACGACGTGACTGCCGCCGCTCATAGCAGCCAGCATCTCGTAAGCCTCTTGACGGTCTTTAGGCTTGCCTAGGATCTTGTCCTCTAACACTACAACCGTATCCGAAGCAATCACTAAATCCTGCGGGTGCTGTTCTGCAATCACCGCCGCTTTTTGGCGAGCCATCTCTTGAACATAGCCTTTCGGTGTATGCTCCGGCTTGATTTCTTCGTCTACATCAGCAGGTTGAACTTCAAATTCGGGAATCAGCCAAGCCAGCAATTCTTTACGTCTTGGAGATTGTGAGGCTAAAATGACAGACATTCTTTTCGCTCCTTTAATGGGGATCTTGAATTCGTTTGAACAGGTGCTCCATGTCGCTGTTGCTGAAATGAATCAGAACCGGACGGCCATGGGGACAATTAAAGGGATTTTCACATTTAGCTAAATCAGTTAATAAAACCCGAGCCTGCGCTTCATTCAAATGATGATTCGCCTTGATGGATCGTTTACAGCTCATCATGATGGCTGTTGCTTCCCGGAATTTCTTGACGCTGACTGATCCGGTGACCAGCAGCATATCAATCATTTCTCGGATAATACTTTCTTCTTGCCCGGCTGGGTACCAGGTAGGATGTGCTCGAACCACGAAACTATTAGGTCCAAACTCTTCCAAATAAATCCCGACCTCTTCCAGCAGTTCGGTTTTTTCCTTCAGCTTGATCGCATCATTGTTAGGATAATCCAGAACGAAAGGAACTAGCAGGTCCTGCAAGTCACTGCTGACATCGCCAATCTTTTCCCGGAAATACTCATATTTGATTCGCTCTTGGGCAGCATGCTGATCCACGATGTATAGCCCCTCTTTACTTTGGGCAAACAAATAGGTGCCATGCATTTGACCGAAGTATTCCAGCATTGGGAAACGTTCCTTCGGCTGTTCATGGGTTAATTTATTAATAGCCTTTTCGACTTCCCGCTCCCCAGACAAGGTGCTTAGATCAAATTCCGGATGCTCGGCGGCTTCCCGTAATTCTTCTGCTTCCTCTTCTGCCGTTTGCTCAACAGCCTCTGGAATTTCTTGTCTTTCACTTACTTCAGCAGCTGGTTCCGCAAATGCCACACTGGTTTCCTCAATAATCGAAGTCGGTGGTGTGGTAGGCTTGAAGGCTGCATCTTGTTTGGGTAAGGGAGCTGGTTCTGTACTTTCGGTTGGTTCTTCCATATAAAAGCGGCCAGTCTCCGGATTGTAGCTCAATCCGCTTTTCTTGCCGGTGGGCTGTTCCAGCGCCAGATCCAGCTGTTCGGTTTTCACCGGTTCTACTTTACGCTTAAAGCTAGGTGATTCACCTGCGTCGGGAATCAAGTTCACTTGGCGCAAACCGTCCGCAATCGTTTGACTGATTAAAGCCATTAATTCTTTTTCTTTCGACAAACGTACCTCTTGCTTCGTCGGATGCACGTTCACATCCACTAACAGCGGGTCCATTTCGATCTCGATTACCGCAATTGGAAAACGTCCCACCATCAGCTTCGACTGATAGCCGTTGACAATTGCCTTGTTTAAGGCGTAATTCTTAATATAGCGGCCGTTAATAATGATCGACAAGTAATTACGGCTGGCTCTAGTAACTTCCGGCAATGAAATATAACCCTTCAAAGCGAAGTCTAAATCCTGCGCCTTAATTTCCAGCATTTTTTTAGCAATACTGACGCCGTAAATACCGGCAACTGCTTGTTTCAAATCACCATTTCCGCTGGTCGTCAGCATTTTATGCCCGTCATGGACTAGACGAAAGGCAATATTCGGATGGCTCAATGCCATGCGATTGACAATGTCACCGACATTAGCCAATTCAGTCTGCAGACTTTTCACGTATTTCAAGCGAGCAGGTGTATTGAAAAACAAGTTTTCGACGGTAATCTTGGTGCCGGTACGTAAAGAGGTGGGGCGATGCTCTTCGATTTTTCCACCCTTCAAGTACAGGTGGGAACCTTGACTTTCTTCGGCAGTAGCTGTTTCCAGCGTCAATTCCGAAACAGAAGCAATCGATGGCAGGGCCTCGCCGCGAAAACCTAAGGTCCGAATGCGGAATAAGTCGTCACGGTTGTGAATCTTGCTGGTGGCATGGCGCTTAAAGGCATTCTCTACGTCGTCTTGGCTGATCCCTTCACCATTATCTACCACTTGAATTTTTTTCAAGCCAGCTTCTTCAATTAAAATATCTATTTGAGTGGCATGGGCATCGATGGCATTTTCCACTAGCTCTTTTACCACTGACGCCGGCCGCTCTACTACTTCACCAGCAGCGATCTGATTGGCCAGACGTTCGGATAATTCTTGGATTTTTCCCATCATATCCCTCCTCAAGGATTAAATCTGTTTTTGTAAATCGTACAGGAAGTTTAACGCATCTATCGGCGTCATTTCCAGTAAATTGGCTTTCTTCAAACGATCGATGGTGCCTAGCTCCGCAGTGGAAACTTCATTGAATAAGGAAAGCTGTTCGTTTTCTTCTTCCACTACCTGCGGTTGCACAGCTGGACTGTCGGCCTCTAAAGCCGCCAAAATCGTTGCCGCCCGCGAAAGTAATTCGGTAGGCATGCCAGCGATTTTCGCTACATGAATCCCGTAACTTTTATCAGCTGGTCCATCCATCAATTTATGCAAGAAGACGACTTCACCATTTTGCTCAACGGCACCGACGTGGACATTTTTCATTTGAGGAAGTTGTTCCTCCAATACGGTTAATTCATGATAATGCGTTGAAAACAGGGTTTTAGCTTTGACCGTTTTATGGATGTATTCGATAATCGCCTGGGCTAAAGCCATTCCGTCATAGGTAGCTGTTCCCCGTCCTAATTCATCAAAAAGAATCAGACTGTTTGGTGTCGCATGGCGCAAGGCCTGATTGGCTTCCATCATTTCCACCATAAAGGTTGATTGGCCGGCAATTAGATCATCACTGGCCCCAATTCGGGTAAAGATTTGATCGAAAATCGGCATCTCGGCACTTTCAGCCGGTACAAAGCAGCCCATTTGTGCCATGATGACCGTCAACGCTAATTGACGCATGTAGGTGCTTTTCCCAGACATATTCGGTCCAGTGATTAAGAGAATCATTTCATCGGGATTCATATGAACACTGTTAGGAATGTATTCCTGGTGTCCTAATACTTTTTCCACAACTGGGTGACGGCCTTCTTTAATTTGCAAATCGTGACTGTTGGCTTTGATTTCAGGCTGAATGTATTGATACCGTTCACTGACTGTGGCAAAGCTTTGCAGCACATCGGTGGAACTCAGGCTTTTTGCCAGCTTTTGCAGGCGGGTGATTGCCTTTTTCACTTCATCGCGAACCGTTAAAAACAGCTTGTATTCTAAGGCCACTGATTTTTCTTCTGCTTCTAAAATCAGGGTTTCTAACTTTTTCAATTCCGGCGTGATGAACCGTTCCGCATTGGTTAAGGTCTGCTTGCGCTCATACTTGCCTTCTTCTAAGTTAGCCAGATTGGCCTTGGTAATTTCGATATAGTAGCCGAACACGCGATTATAGCCGACTTTTAAAGTTTTGATACCGGTCGCCTGGCGTTCACGAGCTTCTAATTCTGCCAGCCAGGTTTTACCATTTTTCATCGCTGCCCGGTATTCATCCAACTGCTCATTGTAGCCATCTTTGATGATATTGCCTTCTGTGATTTGTAAAGGCGCATCTTCATTGATGGCATGCTCAATCAGTTCAACTAATTCATCCATCGGTTCCATATCCACCAATAGATCGTTCCATTCGCCTTTGTTGATGCCTTGCAGCAGTTCGCGAATCCGGGGAACTTGCGCTAGTGACGTTTTAAGCTGAATCAAATCGCGGCCGTTCACATTGCCAAAGGCGACACGTCCAGCCAATCGTTCCAAATCATAAACCTTTGTTAGCGTCTGATTTAAATCTACTCGCTCAAAATAGGCGTTCAGCAAAGAAGCCACCATCGCTTGGCGGGCTTGAATTTGACGTTTCTGAATCAGTGGTCGATCGATCCATTGTTTTAGCAGGCGGCCACCCATTGCGGTTTTGGTTTCATCTAATAGCCACAGCAGGGTGCCTTGTTTTTTACCTGTCCGGATTGAGCGGGTTAATTCTAAGTTGGTTTTAGAAAAATAATCCAGCTTCAAAAAGTGTTCCGGCTGATATTCTTCGGCTTTTTGAATATGTCCTAAGCTGCGTTTTTGCGTGACTGATAAATAGGTTAACAGCTTGCCGGTGGCTTCTCTTTCTAAGGGATGCTCAATGTCAGCTGTTAAAAAGTTAAATTCAGCATTGTCCTCAATCGTTTTTTGGCTAGAAAAAACGAGACCTAGGCGTTCGCCTAAGTTCTTTTGCAATTCGTCAGGGATTTCGCTGCCTAAAATCAGTTCTTTTGTCTGCAATGCAGTCGCTTCGTTCATGACTGCTTCTTCATCCTGCAGCAAGGCCGTTTTTAATTCACCGGTGGAAAGATCGGCATAGGCAAAGCCAAATTGCTGGCCGGATTGCACAACGGCAGTTAAGAAGTTGTTAGCCTTGGCATCGATTCCTTTGCCTTCCATTAAAGTTCCTGGGGTGATTAGTTGTACGACTTCCCGTTTTACCATCCCCTTGGCTTCTTTTGGGTCTTCCATTTGTTCACAGATAGCGACTTTATAACCTTGCTCCACCAAGGTGTCAATATAGCCTTGGGCGGAATGATGAGGAACGCCGCACATGGGAATAGGGTCGTCCGCATTGCGGTTGCGGCTGGTTAAGGTCAATTCCAGCAGCTGCGCCACTTGAACCGCATCTTCGTAAAATAGTTCATAGAAATCGCCTAAGCGATAAAATAAAAAGGCGTCCTTATATTGATTCTTGATGGCTAAATACTGCTCCATCATAGGGGTGTTTTTGGTTTTCTGAGGCATTATTCCTCCTCCTCTAAGGCTTGATTAATTTCCGTTTGGATCATTGAGGTTAAGTGGTGCAGTAAATCATTGGCTTCGCCCAAATGTTCCCGATAAGCCGTCACTAATGGGTGCTGTTCCATTTTTTGAGTCAAGGCGTCGGCCTTTTTCAGTGCTTCTTTTTCAGCAGCCGGCTTGTCATAATGGGCAAAATGAACGGCATCCTTTTGGGCTTGTTTAATTTCTTCTTGCAGCGTATGTAAAGACGTGTTCGCGTCCACCCGACCTTTGACAGTCTGGTAGCCGCGAATCACGTCATTTTCAGCCAAAAGGCTTGTTAAATTATCTAAAGCAGTCTGAACTTCAGCTTCGTTGGTTAAAATGGTTGTTCACTCCTATTCACGAAACGGACGATCATCACTAATCTGTACAGCTTCAATTTTTTGGGCCAATCCGTTTTTGTCCAGATCGATCACACAAGCAGACAGCACAGAACGTCCACTTTCAATTACTTCAAAACGTTGCGGCATCGCCGTTAAAAACTTCTCTAAAATTGGTTCTTTCTTCATCCCTAAAATACCATCATACGGACCGGTCATGCCGACATCCGTTAGATAAGCCGTTCCTTTGGGTAAAATGCGTGAGTCATTGGTTTGCACATGGGTATGTGTTCCTACTACTGCTGACGCACGACCATCCAAATACCAGCCCATCGCTTGCTTTTCGCTGGTGGTTTCCCCATGGAAATCAACGAAAATAAACGGTGTTCGAGCCCTTGCTTCTTCAATCAGCTGATCAGCTTTGCGGAACGGATCATCCAAATCTACCATAAATGAGCGAGCTTGCAAATTGATAATGGCGATTTCTTCAGTGTTTATCTTTACAAACACCATACCTTGCCCCGCAGTTCCTTCTGGAAAATTCGCCGGACGGACCAAGGTCTTTGCATCGTGAATAAACTCAAAAATTGCCTTGTTGTCCCATGTATGATTCCCCATGGTGACAATATCTACACCATCCTGCAAGAAGCCTTTATAAATCTTTTCGGTAATCCCCCGACCAGCTGCTGCGTTTTCCCCATTGACAATCGTCAACTGCGGATGATACTTCTTCTTCAAACGCGGCAAGTAATCACTGATCATCTTTCTTCCCAACGAGCCAACAACATCCCCTACAAATAATAACCGCACACTTTCTCCCCTTCTCTAGTTAACATCTTGTACTATTATAGTAGTTTTTTCGCGGAATTGCGAATCTATCTTGACACAAATAACCGATATTTTACTTTTAACCAAAGCTTGTTCTTTTCGAAAAAGAAAACTAGAACTCTGTGATAGAATTCTAGTTCACTCCCTTTATTCCGGATTTGTTTCTGACAGGATAATTCCTTCATCAAGTTTTCGATTGGTCGTATGCTTTTTATTTGATTGAACGGTAAAGGATACCACTACGTGTAATACCAGCAGCAGAATCGGCCACAGGATAAAGGTGCATAGTGTCGGAAACAAGTCGCTGGCAAGCTCGGTAAAGAATGGTGTCGTGTAGAGTTCGTTCATACATTTCGCACCAAAGCTGTAAATAACCGAATGGAACTCCCCCACCGCATACATTGCCCCATAAAAGGTAATCCAAATTAATTTAAAGAAGGACAAGGTATATTCAAAGTTTTTTGTAATGTTGCTTTTCAGCAGCATTTGATAGGTCTTTTTGTCTAAAAACAAAACTACCAGCGTGATAATCAATGAGAATGCTGCGTTGCCAGTATACATGGACACGATCCCTAAACAAGCACATACTAAGACAATCTGTTCAGTAGAAATTTGGAAAGAGCGGAAGCTGCCCACAAGATTTACCACCATTTGCAGTAAAAACAGCAAGAGCGCACCGACATAGGTCACAAATGCCAGGAAAAAGCAGACATCGGAAGTGACCTCATCGACACCGCCAAAACCAATCCCTAAGAAAGCCGTGATTAAGCAAAAGAAAATGGCGTAAAATGCTGTATTTAAATAGCGTCCCATATTCAACCCCCGTGACAGTTCTACCAACAAACCTTCTGATCTTTTTTTGTTTTGCTTCTCAGAAGAGCTTGCAGGTTTTTTATGTTTTATTTTCGGTTCTTCACTTTTCTGTTCTTTCGCTTGCGGCTGTTTAACCAGCTCACTTTGGACAACTGCTGTTGCTTGCTTCGGCATTTTAGCTTTGGCCGGTTGTTCAACCGGGGCTGCGCTGCTTTCCGGCGCCTTTGTTTGGAAGAGAAATTGTGCTAACTTCTTTTTACCAGCAGAAGAATTTGTACTTCTTTTGTGTTCTATTTTCGGCTCTTCAATTTTTTGTACTCTAGCTTGCGGCTGTTTTCCCGGCTCGCTTTGGACAACTGGTTCTATCGGCTGCGGCATTTTAGCTTTGGCCGGTTGTTCAACCGGGGCTGCGCTGCTTTCCGGTGCCTTTGTTTGGAAGAAAAACTGCGTCCACTTCTTTTTACCAGCTGAAGAATTTGTACTTCTTTTGTGTTCTATTTTCGGCTCTTCAATTTTCTGTACTCTAGCTTGCGACTGTTTGGCCGGCTCGCTTTGGACAACTGATTCTGCCGGCTTCGGCACTTTAGCTTTGACCGGCTGAACAACCGGGGCTGCGCTGCTTTCCGGCGCCTTTGTTTGGAAAAGAAATTGTGCTAACTTCTTTTTACCAGCAGAAGAATTTGTACTTCTTTTGTGTTCTATTTTCGGCTCTTCAATTTTCTGTACTCTAGCTTGTGGCTGTTTAACCGGCTCACTTTGAGCAACTGCCGCTGTTTGCTTCGGCATTTTAATTTTGACAGGCTTCTCAACCACGTGAATGTTCCTTTCTCGTGGCTTTCTGCGGAAGAAAAACTGGGCCAGCGGCTTTTTACTAGTTGTCGTTAACCAATTCGAAGGCAAAAAAGTAAAGATAAGCAGTTCCACAGCTAAACAACTCGTTAGAAATATACAAGCACCCATAATCAGCTCACCAAACGAAGAAAGTCCCACCAGCTTTTTTTGCAGATGGATGGCATATTGCAAAGCAAGTAAGATCCCGATGGCTGCACAATGGACCGCAAAGCCTCGACCTTTTAGTCCTGCATCTCGCATACGGCGACAAAACAGCGCGATCGAAGGAATAAGTATTCCCAGACAGATTAGACCATAGAAAACGAGCAGCGGCAGTACATGCAAAAGCGAAGTAAGCGTCTCTTTATTGATGCCGTTTTGATCAAGGTACCCATAGCGAAAAAGCAGTACCGCATCCCACATGATTGATAGATCCGCCTGAAACAACACCAAGAAAAAAAGCAGATGGAAAATGGCGATCACCAGGTTTACCCACCAAAAACCGGCTCTTGTGGTACGCCCCTTGAAATCGGCATAGCCGTGAACATAGTCCATCAGCGCTCGGATAAACCCTACTTTACCCGATAGTTGATTTTTTTTGTGCATATTTATCACCCTTTCACGTTGAATTTTGCAAGTTGCAAGCCTAAGGAGCAAGTTTTCAAATAGTTCAAGGCAAAAACCAACGATAACGGCAGTTTCTGCTTTGACCTCGCTTAAATACTCCCCATAAAAAGGAATTTTTTATTTTTATCCCCTTGTTAAACTTACTCAAGACGCTTTCATACTGGTTGTTCTCCCCAAAACAATTGTCATCTTTTTCTCAATATTCCAGTCATAAATGAGCGATCTTGATTGCTGCACAACTGCAAAACTTCAATTTAAACTCCTGTCTAACAATAACGTCAATATAAATTAAATTCAGTTAAAAAGAATAAATATTTTGACCATTACAGAAGAAATAACGCACATATAACATGCTAACAGCTAATAATTCCTTTTACAAGCTTTTGAATATTAAATAACGAGTTTTTGGGAAATGGCAAAAAAAAGACCGGCATCTGCCGGTCTTAAATGGACTATTCTATTAATGGACCAATTCTAATTGTCGCAAGGCTTTGTAGATACCGTCTTGATCGTTGGTATCTGTGACAATGTTGGCAGCTTCCTGTACATGAGAAGCGGCGTTCCCCATTGCAACTCCTGTACCTGCTAAGCGGAGCATTTCCACATCGTTGTTGCCATCGCCAAAGGTAATGACATGTTCTGGGTCAATCCCTACTTTTTGTGCCAGTGCTAAAATGGTTTCAGCCTTGGAACCGTGCCGGGGGATGATATCCACGCTGTTTTTATGCCAACGGACGAAACGGAACTCTGGAAAGGCCTTAGTAAATTCTTCATCCATTGAGGAATCGAAAAAGACACAGCCTTGATACACTTCGTGATGATTCAAAAATTCTGACTCATAATGAGGCATGATACCTCCAAAGGAATCCATTGCGTCAGCGACTAAAGGAACATCGAAATCTGTTACGCGGGCAATTGAATCTAGACCAAACAAGGAAACATCCTTTTGACGCTCTTTGGCAAAAGCGATTAAGCGAACCAGCGCTTCCCGATCTAACAAATGCTTATAAACCTGTTCGTGATCCATAAATGCTGCTGAGCCATTGCACACGATATAATTGGTGCAGCCTAGCTTATGAATGACTTCGCCAGCTAATAAACGTGAACGACCAGTTGCAATAATGACTAAGTGCCCTGCTTGGCGAAGTGCCTGCAATGCTTTCATTGTGCTTTCCAACGGTTCTCTTTGACTGTTTAACAACGTACCATCAATGTCTAGTGCAATTAGTTTTCTTTCCATTCCACGTCTCCATATTATGTATTTGCCTACTATAGTAACTGTGCATGTAGTGCTATTTTAGTGAAAGTTTGTGAAATTTGCAAAACAATTTGATGAAAACACACCGAAAACCCACAATTGTTACGAATTCCTAAAGAGATTCTTAAGAACCAGACGTCAATTACAGCTTGACGAATCCTGTTAGAATCGGTTATACTGAACTTTGTGTAAAATAATGCAGCAGAAAAATAATAGCCCGTCACCAGTTCGTTGCCTTGAGAATTTCAGGTTCAATTGCGTAACCGCGGCTGCAAAGGTGAAGATTGAAGAACGAACTACACGGATGTGAATTTTTCAACGGATTATTTTACTCCAAATACAATTTATTGGAGGAATTTTTAAATGTCTCGTTATACAGGACCATCATGGAAACAGTCTCGTCGTCTTGGTATTTCTTTATCAGGAACAGGCAAAGAATTAGCACGTCGCCCTTATGCACCAGGTCAACATGGACCAAACAGCCGTGGCAAAAAATCAGAATACGGCTTGCAAATGGCTGAAAAACAAAAACTACGTTTCACTTACGGCTTAAATGAACGTCAATTCCGTAACATGTTCGTACGCGCTAGCAAAATCAAAGAAGGTAAACACGGTGTTAACTTCATGATCTTACTAGAACGTCGTTTGGACAATGTTGTTTATCGCTTAGGTTTGGCTTCAACTCGTCGCCAAGCTCGTCAATTAGTTAACCACGGCCATGTTATGGTTGATGGCAAACGTGTTGACATCCCTTCATACGAAGTAGAAGTTGGCCAAGTAATCTCTATCCGCGAAAAATCTCGCAACATGGTTACTGTTAAAGCAGCTGTTGAATCTGCATTAGGTCGTCCAGCTTTCGTAAGCTTTGATGATGAAAAATTAGAAGGTTCATTAACTCGTTTACCAGAACGTGACGAATTGAACCCAGATATCGACGAAGCTCTAGTCGTTGAATACTACAACAAATTACTGTAAGATTTTTACAGTTTGCTCAAAACCTTTTGCGGGTTTTGAGCTTTTTTTATTGTCCGAAGAAAGATTTATCAAGCAACCTTTCGTCATAAGATTGTTGTCACATCAGCATGTATTGCCGAATTTTTAAGTCTCAGCGTTTTAAGTAGTAGGTCAGGTTTCTACTGGATATCGATCTTTTTTTCAATTGTACCAAATTTATACTTTACTTTTTCGTTAACCCTCGGTATACTTTCGTTAACCAATATAAAAATACAAGTTAACGAAAGTAGGAGTTTAAATGAAATTATCAAGTCGTGAAATGGTGATGGCCGGAATGTTTGCGGCCGCGATCGGAGTATTAGCCCAATTTACTATTCCCTTTGGACCAATTCCTTTAACCTTGCAGACATTTGCCGTCGGATTTGTCGTAACCGTGCTAGGTAAAAAAACAGGAACCCTGGCTATCTTGGTTTACTTATTGATGGGCTGCATCGGTCTGCCGGTTTTCGCAGGAGGAAGTGCTGGGATTAGCGCCTTATTCGGTCCAACTGGCGGATTTTTAGTCGGCTTTATTTTCAACGGATTAGTGACTGGCTGGTTGATTGAGAAAACCACCTCAAATTATTTCTGGGTGATCTTCGCCAATATTGTTGGGGCCTTTGTTACTTTAGTATTCGGCTCACTATGGCTGAAGGTGAGTGCAGGCATGCCTTGGGCTGGTGCTTTTTCTGCCGGAATGATCCCTTTCTTAATCCCTGGTCTGATTAAAGCGGTAGCTGCTGGCTACTTGGGACATCTGATCTCACAGCGTTTGTCCCGCACATTATCTTTTTCAAAATAAAAACCAAACAAAAGAAAAACAGTCCTCCCTCGAACGGTTTAATTAGACCATGTCGAGGGAGGACTATTTATTTTTGACTCTGGGACTTACGAACTGCTTACTTCGTTGCATCTCGATTCTTCTTCCAAGCCGGTCAATGTCAAACCTAGAATCAGGTAAATTGTGGTTTCTTTCTCATCGGTTTGCAGCAATGATTTCTGCTGTATATTTGTCTAGTTGAGGTTCCAGCTCCACTTGCATGTAGACTCTGTTCTCAAGAAATTCCCACCTCCGAATTTAGCAGCAGCCATCCTATCAGGAATCCTCCTGGCAGGATTTTTTTTGGCGTTTTCTCGAACAGCCGGATAATTCTTGATCAGCCGCTGTTATATTATTTTTTTCAGAAAATTCTGAATTCATTCAATTAGACCCGTCACGAAGAGTTTTCATCCCTTTCTTTTCATTACACTGAAAGTTTCCAAACGACCCCTAAACTTTCCATTAGTAAATTTTACTGTACGATCAAATCAACATTCTAAAAATGAAAGCGTTCACTTTCATGGGTTTTGGACAGAATGGCGTTTTGTTTTTTTACGTTTTTAGTTTATCTTTTAGTCACCGGCCGGAACAAAAAAATTAATCAGGAGGAAACACAAATGATTCAACAATTGGGAACAAAATTACAAGTAGTAATCGAACAAGAAGGCGAAGACAAACAAAAGAAAGTCAACTTCAGCAACGTCATTTCAAATCCAGCAGAAGCCGACATCGTAAAACTAGGTGAAGTCATGGCGGATCTGGGGCAAACAGGAAGTTCATTGGACAGCGTCATCGTTACTAACCAAACTCGTGTCACTAAAAACATGGAGTAAAGGAGAAGCCTATGCCAGAAACTAAATTAGTGGTTCGCTTCAGAAACGAACAAGAAAAGATGCATACCTGGAGCTATACCAAACCAAACACTAATAAAACACCCGCTGAAATCAAAGCAGCGATGGAAGAACTAACAGAATTACACCTATTTAAGCAACACGGTATTCGCCTATTCGCCTCCGTTGTGAGCGCCGAATTCGTGACTGTCCAAGAAACAGAGCTATTCTAAAAAACACTATTTCCGCGGTGTAACAGCCGCGGAATCTCAAGGAGGAAACCATCATGACTGATCTACCATTTACCCAATATCAAGTCTTTCATTTGAAAGCCAACACCTTGCGGGAACAAATTTCTGCCTATTATCAAGAAACGCAAAACAGTTCAGTGACCATCCAGCTGCTATTAGCTATGAAAATCCGGAACCAGCTGGGAGAAAAGGATTTTGAACTGTTTTTAAAAGATCTAGTACGCCATTTATTTAGTAAAGCCACTGTGAACCGTGCTTTACGCCGCTATTTCTATTTCTTTTCAGAGTATTTTGAAGAAACTGAGTGGGAAATGATGACAGCCAGATGTTTTCCGCCTGAGCATAGTCACACTGATTTAATGGAAGTCATTCAAGCCGATACAACTGTCACTGGAACCGACTCCGATCTCTCGGAAAGTTCCTGAGAAAAATAAAAAGGAGAGAAAAAAACATGTTAAAACTAGCAACTGTATTTGAAAATGCCGCCGGTAAAAACCACCGCTGGTCTTATAATGATCCAGATCCAAACAAAACTGCCGATCAAATCAAGGCAGCATTAGAAGCCATGACCACCTTGAACCTGTTCCAAAAAGACGGGGTGCGTCAATTTTACAAAGTCGTTTCCGCGAAATTTGTGGAAACCATCGAAACACCAATTTTCGATTTAAGTAACCAAGCTGAAACGTATGTGGCAGATCCTAACAATGCTTTTGCGCCACTTATTATTGCTGATGAACCAACCCAAGTCTCTGAATTAGCCGAAGAAGTTAAAACTGTTGAAGAACCAAAAGAAGAAAAAGTAAAACAACCTGTAGCTGTGGAAGCTGCACATCAATCAGCACCAGAAACAATCGCAGCGGCACCTGCACCGAAGTTTGTACCGGAAAAAGCTGCTATCCACAGCCAAACCAAAGCGACCTTAGATACAGCAGTGGTCAATCCAGCAGCCCCTGCTGCCAAAGATCCGGTAGTAAATCCAGGTTCTTTGACAAAAGCTGCGGAAAAGCCTGTTCAAGCTGATATTGTAGAACATCCAGCTGAAACAGTCCCTGTCGAACCTGAAGCACCTGTCACAGAAAGTCCCACAGTCAAGAAACCGACCAATCCACGCAAAGAAAAAGTCGATCGACTGCGAGCCTTCCATGAGGCCAACAAGAAGAAGAAAAAAGGGAAAAAGAAAAAACGCTAACTAGCGACCCTATCTTGTGGGGTAAAGGTGGTGATGCCTACTAATTCAGCAGTGTTTATGGCAATGGCTGAACTCTATCAAAGGAGGGATGCGACATGTTCATCCTAGGAAAGGAACGCTTGCCATGACTGTGTATCAAGCGTTGGCATTGGCGATTGCCTTTGCCAGCTTGATGATCACCATCGACCGACACCACAAGAAGTAACGGCTGTGCCAAATCGCTCACCGTCGGATTAGCAAGCCCAATAGCGGGAAAAACAACCAAGAACATCGTCATCGCAGGAGCTGATGTGCCTGTTGCCTCCTTGGTGCTCCTCACGTTTTTCCCGCTGGCCGCTCACTGCCCGACAGAGCTGCTCTGGCAAGCCGTAACCACACTTACTCACATATAGCCATCGTCTTAAACGATGCTGCTTTGAAGGTGCGTGCGCGCCGCACCTTCTCTATGAGTAAGAATGGTTTATTTAGGGGCTTTCCTTTTTCGTATTCCGTTCATTGAAAACTACATAATACTAGCGGAAATAGATGGCTACTTCTGCTGCAACAGCAAAAAGCTCAGCATTTTTCGCTGAGCTTCTTACTTTGCTTATTCAGTTCTATCTGGCTTGCAGCAGCCAAGTGGCTCCCACAACATCGGTCGAAAGATCTTCTGTTTCGTTTTCTTGGCTTTGCACATAAGAGGCGAACAGCTCCTGTTTGTCAGGATACTTCCGACTCAGCTCTTCTGCTCGTTGGCGGATCAACTGATTGTTGCGTTTGTTGATCTCATCTTCGTTTGTAGTTTCAACGATCTGAATCGCTGCAACTTCAAAGCCGGCTTGTTGGAACGCGGCTTCCCACTGATCCAGCGTTAAATATTCGTAATTTTGGTAACGAATATTTTCAGCATCGCCCACTAAATAGGCATCGTCGATTAACAGGAATCCGTGGTCTTTGACCGTTTGCTTTACTTGCTGAAGCATCACGGGCACTTCACCTAATACATCGCCGACAGCGCCGAAGAGCACAATATCGTAGTCCCGTTCTTCTTTCACCGCTTGATTGATATCGCCAACGGCAAACTGGCATAAATTTGCTACTTGGAATTCAGCGGCTTTTTGCTTGGCTGCTTCAATGAAGTCCGGCAATAAATCGATCCCCTTCACCTTTATACCTAATTCTTTGGCTAAGGTGATTGCCACGGCACCTTTGCCGCAGCCTAGATCAAGGACCTTCGTTTCCCTTGAAGTCGTGATATGGTCTTCAATCAGTTCCTGCATAACGGCCGGAATACTGCCTAATTCCCATAGATCCTGCAGCAAGTAGGCCAAATAGGGCACAAGCTCGGTGGTCTCGGCAGTTAGCGAGCTGGCCAATTTTTCTTCTACGTTTTGTTTTTTCATTTGCTTGTCCTCCAAATTTTTTCTTAGTTGGCAAATTTTTTGGAGGATCTCGGGCGGTTGGTTAGTTGGGTGAACGACAATTCATCAGCGATCCCTTCTTTCGTTTTTTATTCTAGTATAGCACGACAAGAAATGGTTTCTTGTATTTAGCGTAATAGAGAAACGATGTCTTTGCTGGCGGCACTTTTGGCTGGCAGCCAGCTGAAAATGATGCCGATAACGACAGACAAACCGAAGGCTAACAGCACGGTGAACATGTCCGGCTGTACACTGAGGGGCGTAAACATACTGATCAAGAAAGCAAACAGCATTCCCAGCAAGTAGCCGATCGTGCCTCCGATCAAGGTTAGAGAAATACCTTCCAGCAGAAACTGCATCATGATATTGCCTTTGGTGCCGCCCATCGCTCGGCGCACACCGATTTCTTTGGTCCGTTCAGACACGGAAATGTAAATCATATTCATCACACCAATGCCGGAGATAAATAGCGAAATTCCGCCGACAACTGAGATCAGCAAAGTAATGCTAGTCAACAAGGTCCGCAAGGTGTCTACCTGGCCTGCCAAATCTTGACTGGAATAGCTGCCGAGATCCTTTTGGGTGCCATACCTTTTCAGCATAGTTTCGGTTTCCTTGGTGACGTTCTCCACATTGGCAGTTGGGGTCATCTTCACCTGAACCATCGAACGTTCTTCGGTTTCGAAAAATTGCTGGAAGACGTTTTCCGGCATTTCTGCGATGACGTTATCTTCTTCAGTGGAAATAATGCCGTTGCTTTCCCGCTCGGCCATAATGCCGACAACTTCAAACAAGTGCCCGCCGATTTGGATGGATTGACCAACCGGAGTAGCCGGCTCATCCTTGTTAATCGCTTCGGCAACGACCTCATCAATCACCACCACCGGGTTTTCATTAACACTGTCGCTTAGTTTAATCCCGCGGCCGTGGATGACATTGCTTCCTTCATCGGTTAACAATTTGAAATATCCCCAGCGAGTGTCACTGCTGGCATCATCAATCGTTTGTTCGGCATATTTTACGCCGTTGCGTTGACCGGTATAATAAGTGGCGGATTCTACGCCGGGCAAACTTTCAATCCGACCAATGTCCTCCTCGGTGAAGCCGTCTAAATGATTGGCCGCAAACGACTCATCGCTGGGACTAAAGGTTAGCCCCACACTGCCGTCAAATTGATCCAAGCCAATAAATTCTGAGGCATAATCTTCAAAAGCGCGCCCAATTGAAAAGACGGTAATCACGGCTGAGACGCCGATGACCAGGCCGATCATGGTTAAAAAGCTGCGGCGTTTGTTTTTGCCGATAGCCTTAAAGGATGTTTTCCATACTTCACTAAACCGCATGCGCCACACCTGCTTCCAAGATTTCCCCGTCTTTTACGGTGATCACCCGCTGGCAATAAGCTGCCGCGTCGGCATCGTGGGTGACCATCAAGATGGTGACTTTTTCTTCTTCGTTTAAGCGTTTGAATAAGTGCATAATTTCTTCTGAGGTGTGGCTGTCTAAGGCACCGGTGGGTTCATCGGCGACAATAAATTTTGGATTGCCGACAATCGCTCGGGCGATAGCGACCCGCTGCTGCTGCCCGCCGGAAAGCTGTTTTGGCAGCTTGTTGTATTTATCAGCAATGCCGACCTTTTTCAAAGCGGCCATCACTAACGGTTTTGTTTGGCGTGACTTCATCCCGCCGTACAATAAGGGCAGTGCGACATTTTCCATCACCGTATTGTTTTCTATCAGCTGGAAAGCCTGGAAAACAAAACCAACGGACTGGTTGCGCAGCGCGGATAAGCGCTCATCTTTGTAGCGATAGGCATTTTCCCCATTAAAGGTATAGCTGCCTTCAAAATCGCCATCCAAAAAGCTGATGGTATTGATCAAGGTGGATTTGCCGGAACCAGACGGACCCATAACTGCGACAAATTCGTGTTCGTCGATGGTTAAAGAAATATTCTTCAGTACGTGAATTTTCTCCTGATCGGCGGTATAAAACTTATTAATGTCTTTCATTACGATCATTGAATGGTCACTTCCATCCCGTCCTTGATGCCGGTTGCGTCTTTGACAATTTCTTCATCGACAGCCAAGCCGTCTTGCAAGACATAATAGCCATTGCCTTTTATCGCAGTGATGGGTGTTTCCACGGCTTTGTTTTTAGCTACTGTATACACGTAACACTGGCCGTCTTTTTCTTTGACGCTTTTGACCGGCAGATGCAGTTCATTTCTGGGAATCAACAGCTCCACTGAATAGCCGACAGGGATGGTTTCGTCGGGAACTGCTGCGAAATTGTAGGTAACGATGGAAGAAGTACTTTCCGCTTTCGGTTCGTTGTTCATCTCAGCGATGTTGGTTACTCGTCCGGTGACGATCCGGTCATTGTTGGTACACTGGATTTCGACGGCTTCGTTTAAGGCAACTTTTTCTTTGTCGTATTCAGTGACAGTTCCTTTGATGGCAGATTCTTCGCTTTTTAAAATCATCAAGGTTTGTTGGGGATCATTTTTCGCGTCTTCGTTGATGGAGGTTACCACGGAATCATAGGCTGCTTTCACCTGCTCGCCCCAGTCGTAAGTAACTAAGACTGTTCCTGCCAGCACGTGGTCGCCTTCGTTGACGTGAATGGTGCGCACTTTGCCTTTGTCTTCCGCAATTAGGACGGTTTGCTGCTTGGTGGGCTGGACCTGTCCTTTTAGGTGTAAAGGCGTTTGCTGTTCAACCTGGTATAGTTCTACGTATTCTGTGTCTTCATTGGCTTTTGCTTGCGTGCTTTGGTACCAAAAAAAGCCGCCCCCTGCCAACAATACAACACCTAGTCCAATTAATAGCTTCTTCATTTTCATCCTCCTGCTTCTAATCACTCGTTAATAAAATTGTAAGGCGGAATCAACTTTCATGCGTCGTGCGAAAGTATAAGATTGAAGTAGGACTTTAGGTGTAGATTGGTTGACTGAAGGCGGCGGGCTGCATTATTTAGTAGTGAAACGCATTTTTGCTTGGCACTTTTCTAGGCGTTCATCGCGGATTTTATTTACCTTGGCGACAATTTCAGGATCACCGGCGTGGTATGCGCGATGGACCTCGGCAGAAAGCGTGAGTAAATTTTGTTCATAGTCGGTTCCGTTTTGGGAAACAAACACTAAATGATGAATGGCTAAATTTCCGTTGCTGGCTGGAATCCGCTGGCCGTGGCGATTGATCTGGGCCAAGTCTTCGCCGCTAACCTGGCAATAGAAGTTATCACGGCAGGCGATCCGATAGGGCAAAGTTGCCATGTGCCGCTTCGTGAAGGTCGCCTTGGAATAATTGCGGGAACAGCTGTCTTTGCAAAAAGATCGCCGCCCCTTCGGCAGCTCAGCGCCACACCATTTGCAGCTGTTAGGGACTGAACGCAGGTCACATTGATTGTAGCCTAACGCTTCGTTAAATTGCTGTTCGTAGGCAGCTAAACTAAGCCAATTTCGCTGAAATCCGTTGTTAGTTTCTCTTAGTTGGCTGCCTTTACCTTTGTAGTGATATTTATCCGGCAGGACTTCTACCAGCCGAGCAAGCTGCTGCTTTTCTGATTCAGTGGTTTGCTTGCTGACAGGCAGTTTATGTAGGCTAGTCTCATGTATTTCGTAAACAGTACGGCAGCGAAAACAGATGCATAAATTATTTTGATCGCCGTCGTTTAGCAGAATTTCTAATTTTCGTTGGCAGTCTGGGCAATAAGCACCGACTGCTTTGATTCGTTTATAGGTCATAAGTGCTCCTTTACAAGACATTTTATTCACGCTATCCTAACACAAAGGAGGCGGAACAATTGGCGATTGATTTAACTCGTGAACGGCGGCTGGAGCTTTGGCAGACATTAACTCCATTGCAGCAGGAAACCTTGCAAAAGGTGAAAAAATATCAAATGCAGTCACTCTTTTTAACAGAAAATCTCTTAAAGGATGATGAATGGCTGTTTGTTGATTTCAAGGAGAATCTTCTTTATCCAAATGGGCCTGATGAAGACAAACTTTACTGTCGCTGTGGTCGAGAATTAAAGTATCAATTTGTACTGGTTTCTAAAAATACCGATGAAAAGCTGACTTTAGGTTCGACCCATTTTGCTCAACATACGGGAATTGATCCCAAGGTCGCCCAGCAGGTTCAATCTGGTGTTCACCAACTAGACCGCGGAATTGATCTGATTCTTCTCAGTATTGACCAAGGCCTGCGTTTCCCGCATCGTTATTACAACCATTTTATCAATCGCGGCTTAAAAAACCAATGCAGCCAAGGTTTTCTTACACGTTTAACTGAATTTTCTCAAGCAGATTTGCCTTTATACGAAGAGGACAATCAACAGCTCATTCAGCTGCTGAGAAAATCAGGGTTTACATTCAAAAATGAGGCTCCAGCAACGATTCGAGATAAAAATGCATTAAAACAATTAATCATTTTGCTCCAAAGCTACGAAATAGGAGAAGCAATTATAATAGAAGAAATCCGTTCAAAATTAGCTGTTCCAACCAGCGATTTACTTCGTTGGCTCGGTTTCTTAAGCGGGAGTCGATTTGTCGTCCAAGTAAAAAGAGTCAACGATTCCTATTATCGGATTGCATAATAAATACCCGCAGACAGCTGTCTACGGGTATCGCAACTCGTTCAAATTTAGATAGCAGGTTGGAAATACTGCAGCTTGTTGTTCTTTTTGGCATAAGCCAGCAGCAGCACGCTGAATATCGTTAGCAGGATGGTGCAGGCAATCGATCCCTCTGCGCCAAAAGCACCGCCCGTTACCACCGTATTGTTGCTGACAATGTTGGTGACAAAATAGCCGTCCCCAGTAGAGCCGCTGACCGGGATGCCCATAATCGCTCCCTGTACCCAGTTCCAAGTAATGTGGACACCCACCGCAGTATAAATACTGTTCGTCGCAAACATAGTTGATCCGATAAAAATACCGGCTAGGAAAATATTTACTAACGACAGCACCGTAACCCCAGGGTTAGCTAAGTGCAGTAGGGAAAAAATCGCCGCCGACAGCGCCAAAGCTTTGAAGGGACCAAAGCGCAGGAACCGGTGCAGCAAAAAGCCGCGGCATAAGAATTCTTCAGTAAAACCCACTGCCACAAACAAAATGAAATCTAAAGCAATATCCTCGATAGCGTAACTGCCTGAAGCTAGTGAATACGCGCCCGTCAAATACAGCGGTGCACAGACGATTAGAAAGGCCGCAATTCCGATTACTAAGCCCAGCAAAAGCTTGGGCAGATCATTTTTCTGCCACTTGATGCCGTAATCCTGCAATGACAGCCGCTCCACTTTGCCTGCCAAAAAGATCCCGTAAGCACAGATGATAATTTGTACCAACATCCCGAGGGTAAAGCGAACAAATACGTTGATGTCTCCTAAAACACTGGTGACTAAGCTGCCTAAAATCGTGGCTGCAATAAAAAAGACGAAAGCAATTAGGAAGGCACCGATTGGTTTTAGAATTTTCATAGGTATACTCCTTCATTTTTCCATTATTTTTTATTGTAGCACAGTTTTAGTCCTCGACCTTCCTTTTTCAGAAAAAGCAATGAAAACAGCAGAATCAGACGATTTCCTGTTGCGCCAGCAGCAGGGTCCCCATCAAGCCGCTCTCATCCGGCATTCCCCAGCAGACGATGTATTCGTCGACATTGGGGATTTCTACATACCCATTCAAAAGCTTCGTAAATTGCTGGCGGATTTTTTCCAGCAGATGAGGCTGATTCATGACGCCCCCACCTAAGACGATTTTTTCCGGATTTAAAATTAAGGTATAGGCCATCAGGGCTTGCGCCAGATAGTAGGCCTGCAGCTCCCAAACTGGATGATCGGCTGGCAAGTTTTCTCCCCGGATACCGGTGCGTGCTTCTAGCGATGGGCCGGATGCCAACCCTTCTAGACAATCCTTGTGATAAGGACAGGTTCCTTCGTAAGTATCTTCGGGATGTCTTTTGACAAAAATGTGGCCCATTTCTGGGTGGCTGATACCCTGGAACACGGCATTATCCACGACAATGCCGCCGCCGATCCCGGTTCCGACAGTTAAATAAATACAGCTTTTACATCCACAGGCAGCTCCCTTTTTCAATTCACCGTAAGCCGCCGCATTCACGTCCGTCGTCCAAGCCATGGGAATGTCGTAGCGCTCTTTCAATGAGCCTAGAAAATCAAAATTGGTCCAGCCTTTTTTAGGCGTTGCTAAAATATGACCATAGTTCGCTTGTTCCTTTTGCACGCCAATCGGACCGAAAGAGCCGACCCCCAACGCATCCAGTATGAAGCGGTCAAAAAATTGAAAAACGCCTGCCAAGGTTTCTTCCGGGGTGGTAGTAGGGATGCTGACTTTTTCGATGATTGCTAATTCCTGATTCGCCACAGCACAAACAAATTTGGTGCCGCCGGCTTCTATTCCGCCAATATACATGCTTTTCTCCTCCAAAAAAGCCAAGGAAAATTTCCTTGGCTTTGATTTTTTATGCTTGGTCTTGTCTCCAAGGTTGAACATTTCTTTCGCGATAGACTTTGGCTTGTCCGATTGAGTTGAACAATTCCATTTTTTGTTTCACGACGGCTTTGGCTGCATCGATACATTCTGGATAGATGGCATTGGCATCCCAAAGTTCCGTTGTTGAAAGAATTTCACGGCATTTTTTGTAGAAAGCGTATTTGTAATCAGAAGAGATATTGACCTTTTGAATCCCGATTTGAACTGCTTTAGCAATTTCTTCATCTGGATTGGCTGATCCTCCATGGAGAACCAATGGAATATCTACCCGGTCTTTGATTTCTTGCAATACATCCATCTTCAATTGTGGTTTGATATTTTTTGGATAAATACCATGAGCAGTACCGATGGCAACCGCTAATGTATCAATGCCAGTTTTTTGGATAAATTCATCGGCATCTTCTGGTCTAGTGTAGATCACTTCTGATACGCCGCCTTCAATCGTCGTACCGGTGTTGCCGATTGTTCCTAATTCACCTTCGACTGATACGCCGATTTTGTGACATACATCAACGACTTCTTTAGTAACAGCGATATTTTCTTCAAAAGGAAGCAATGAACCGTCGATCATGACTGAGCTGAAGCCGCAGTGGATTGCTCGCATGATGCTGGCTAAGCTGTCACCGTGATCCATGTGAATAACAAAAGGTACTGAACTGTTTTTCGCACGAGATACGGCATATTGGAAGAACTCATCTTTGGTAAAATCTAATTCGGTTGGATGCACGGCGATGATTGCTGGTGCATCATTTTCTTCAGCGGCTTCGATCACGACTCTTAGGAAGTTACTATCAGCGACGTTGAAGGCACCTACAGCGAATTTTTCCTCTTTAGCAATTTCCAGCATTTGATTCATATTGATTAACATTGGGCATAGACTCCTCTATAGTGATTTATTTTTAGAACCCGAAAGTTCTATATACTGTTTAACAACTTCTTTTCCGGCTGCCATCGTGTGATGGATCAGCGTTGGATAATCCACATCGAGATTGTTGGCCAGCTGTTCTCTAACATCTTCCAGCTGTCCCTTCATAAAATCAGAACCGACATTGATTTTGTTGATGCCTAGTTCGATGGATTTTAAAATGTTTTCTTTACCGGCCCCAGAGCCGCCGTGTAAAACTAACGGCAAGTTGGTTGCGGCTTTGATTTTTTTAACAATGTCAAAGCGAAACTCCGGCACATAGCCTTCGGGATAATTCCCGTGGCTGGAACCATAAGATAGAGCCAGACAATCCACGCCGGTTTCTTGAATGAAACGAATCGCATCATCGGGATCGGTGTACATTTCGTCATTAGTGAAATGATCGCCGGCCACCGCCCCCATATCGCCAACCTCGGCTTCAACGCTGGCATTGTACACCTGCGCCAGCTCCACGATAGTGCGGGTAATCCGAATATTTTCTTCTAATGGATACATGGAAGCATCCATCATGACACTGGAAAAGCCTTCATGGAGACACTGCTTAACAAATGCGACATCTTGTCCGTGGTCCAAATTGATGGCCACTTCCACCTTGGCGTTGTTGGCCATACGGATAATCGGCTGGGTCAAATAGCGATGATCCAAGTGCTCCTTTAAATGATCCTGCAGCAGGTCAACAATGATGGGCGAATGCATTTCTTCCGCCGCCTCGATCACAGCTTTGGCGGTTTCCAGGTTAAAACAGTTAATCGCCAGCACCGCGTATTTTTCTTCATTGGCCTTTTGCAGCATTTCTTTCATGGAAACGTACATCTAATCCCTCCAAAACTAGTTCAATTTGATCGAAGAAAAATCAACATCTTCCTCTTCTTCATCCACGACTTCATTTTCAACTGGTTCTTTCTTCAAGACGAATAGCAGGACACCAGTCACGACGGAGCCGATTAATAAGGCTAAGGTAAATTTCAGCGGATCAGTCATAGCAGGAATAATGAAGACGCCGCCAGAAGGAACCGGTGAACCGACACCCCAGCTCATGCTTAAGCCGCCGCCAATTGCTGCACCCGCCACACAAGAAACGATTACGCGAATTGGATCAACTGCTGCAATCGGAATGACGCCTTCAGTGATCATACATAAGCCCATTGGGAACGCGATTTTGATATTGTCTTGTTCTTCTTTTGAATATTTTGGTTTACGGAAGATGCGAGACATTACCCAAGAAATCGTTACGCCAAACGGTGGTACCATTGAAGCCAATACTTTAACTGCTTCTGGTTCTTGAATCCCTTCCAGCAGCATACCATCAGCGAACAAGGAGGCCACTTTGTTGACAGGACCACCGAAGTCAAAGGCTGCCATTCCGCCGACAATCGAGCCGAACAAGAATTTCCCTGAGCCTTGCAGACCCACTAAGAAATCAGTTAAGGCTTCGGTTGCCCAAACAATTGGTACACCGATGACAAAGAACATTAATAATCCGATAATTAAGGTAGATAATAGCGGAACAATCATCATTGGCATTAAGCCTTGCGCCCAAACTGGCACCTTTAGATTTTTGACTAAGAATAATACGAAGAACCCAACTAGGTAACCACCTAACATCCCGCCTAAGAAACCAGCACCGATGGAATTAGCAATCAGCCCCATAAATAGACCTGGTCCAATCCCCGGACGGTCAGCGATGGAGTAAGCAATCGCTCCTGAAATAACTGGTGCCAACAAGCCCATACCTAGAACACCTAAGGAAACTAATGCATCTGGTACTGAGTAGGCTGCTTTATAATCTTCGATAACCCCGCCACCGGTTAAATTCCCGATCGCGATCAATAACCCCGCTGTAACAACTACTGGCAACATGTAGGAAATTGCCGTTAATGCATGTTTTTTGAGTTGCAGTTTTTTCATCATTTTTTTGTCCCCCTTTTTTTATGCCTTTAATACTTCTTCTTCGATCTTGTTGATTAACCCTTTTGGTGCTTTGATCACCATGCTTGTTGGAATCTCAACGACTTTTTTCCCTTTAAAGCGATCCTTCCCTCCAATCTTAATGTCGGCTGCGATAATTACGACGTCGGCTTCCTTGATGTCTTTGGCAGTTAGTTCATCCTCTGTTCCGATGGTGCCTTGGGTTTCAATGTGAATCTCGTGCCCTAAACTTTTGGCTGCTGTTTCCAGCTTCTTCTTGGCAATGTACGTATGGGCGATCCCCGACGTACATGCAGCTACTCCAACGATTTTCATGTATAATTCCTCCTTGTAAAATATATGATGGCAATGCTTTTTAAAACGTAGTCAGTGTTTATTCCTCTGGTTCCTTGGATAGCAGCTCCATCATTTCAGCTTTGGTTTGCGCTGAAACCATATTTTCGATAAAGTCTTCATCGGCTAACAGCATCGCGACTTTTTGCAATAACTTGATATGCATCGTGTTAGCATCGGTATTGCGAACGGCGAACAAGATGATCACTCGAACGGGTTTTTCATCTAAAG
This sequence comes from Candidatus Enterococcus moelleringii, assembly GCF_017377575.1. Classification (GTDB taxonomy): domain Bacteria; phylum Bacillota; class Bacilli; order Lactobacillales; family Enterococcaceae; genus Enterococcus_A; species Enterococcus_A moelleringii. The sequence goes on along the minus strand of NZ_JAFREM010000003.1, from coordinate 41,808 downwards.
ATTCCCATTCGATCGGCACTTTTGTTTTCCCAACCACCAACGAGGTTTGGCTGACGCTGTCGGACTTGCCATGAGGAATGGCGATGCCGTTGCCAATACCAGTCATCCCTTCAGATTCCCGCAGGAAAACATCGTCAGAGAAACCCTTTACATCAGTGACCACTCCTTGATCAGCTAACAGGTTTGTCAGCTCCAAGATGGCTTCTTGTTTCGTTGTAGCCGCCATTTCTAAAGTAATTAAGTCTTCGGTGATCACATCAGCGATACTAAAATCTTCCATTGCATATTCTGTCATTATCCAATCTCTCCTAACATTTGTTTTACGCGTTGTTCATCCTGCTTGGTAAATACTGAATTCACTAAAATAGAGGGAACTTGCATCTCGGTATTCAAGTGAACAGTGGTTAAAACTAAATCGATGTTCTGGTATTGATCTGCTTTCTTTTTGTATTGTCTAGCAGAAAGGACATCGACAATTTCTAATTCTGGGAAAGCCTTCCGTACTTTGACTTTCAATAATTCCGATGTGCCTACGCCGCTGCTGCACATGATCAGTACCCGCTTTTTAGAATTGATCATTTCTTTATATTTCACGAAGTAGAGGGTTAGAAAGCCAATCTCATCTTCGGAAATTTCATTTACATGAAACACTTCCTGTACTTCTTGACTGACCTGCTTCACCTGGTTAAAGGTTTCACTGTATTCCAGCTTAATGTCGCTTAACAGATCATTTTTGACGATAATTTCATTTTTCAAACGATACAGCATCGGTTCAACATGACTGTATAAATCCTGCTGGTTCGGCTGCTGGTCGATTCGAATCCCCATCTTCTCACTCATTTTTTTCGAGAAGAACTCGGTCATCTCTAAAGCCTCTTGCGACTTTTCCACTAGCTTGATGGGGGTATTTTCAATTCTTGAAGAAATCAAGTATTGAAACAGATAAAAGGCTTCGCTTTTTGGTAATACAAGATTCAGGTAGTCGTTCATTTTGCTGATGACCATCTCTGACAGTTTGTACAGCTCGTGGTACCGTTCGATCAGCTTCTGCTCGTCTTCATCCAACTGTTCGAATGATAAATCGGAGCGAATCTCCCCTTCCCGTACCCGTTTGATCAAAATGTAGATATGGGAAAAAATATTCATATTGTAGGGATAAACGATCCCGCTCTTTAACTGGTTCTCGATAAATTCCAGTAGAGAAGTGATGAAGTTAATATCATAAGCACTAATTTTGTGCTTCTGAGTGGTGAAATCGGCATCCATCAAGGTGTTGGCACTTAGTAAGCCGTTCACGACTTTGCGGATGTCCTTTTCTTTCCCTTCAATCGCAATCCGCTGATCCTTTTTAATCAGCTTCAGGTGATAGCCCTTTAAAAATTCGGCGATTCGGTTAAGATCATTGCTGATGACTGTGTCACTCACATAATAGGGTGAAAACAGATCGTGAATCAGAATCCTTCTAGGTGATCTAAACAACAAAGTCAGCAAGATTGCATTCCTTCGTTCCATTGGGCCTTGCGCCTGGTTGTCGCTGCGCTTTTGCAGGCTTTCCTTTAGATACTTTTCGTAATCCAGTCGGAAGCCTTTCCCCACTTCGGATACAATAATGTCGCCGTTTTCGGATTCTTCGTTAATTTTCTTGATGGTTCGATAAATCGTTTTGGTCGAAACATTGGCAAATTCAGCTAGCTCTTGACCCGTCAAAGTCATTCCATGCTTAAGAAACAACTCAATCAACTGTGTCTCTCTTTTACTTAGCTGCATTTGGTCAACCTCCTTGTCTTTACTATAAGTGTTTTTTGCAACTGTACATATTTTCTTATGTCCACTTAAATGGACACAAGTCAGTAATCGCTTACAAATAGTCATTCGAGTTGTTTGATAAACATACGCGTTTGTTTTGGGTAAATTCTGTTAGTCACAGAACTTATCTGAAACTTACAGAACAAAAAAAGACAATCCCTTTGCACTGTCAGTAAGTGCTTGGATTGTCTTTAACTCGCTTTTTTATTTTATTTTACTACATTCCGCTCAAAGGGATCATCGCTAATCCCTGCTTCGATCACCAGCTTTGCGTATTCTTTGGCACCGAATAAGGAATGGTCGCGGTAATTGCCGCAGCTTTTGATGTCCACACCTTGGACATCTTCCCATTTTGTTTCATTAACGATCGTAGTTAACACGTCGGTTAGGGCCGTAGCAACTTCCGTTGAACTAGGTGTGCCCCAGGTAATTAGATGGAAGCCGGTCCGGCAGCCAAATGGCGATACATCGATAATGCCGTCTAAGCGATCTCGCAATAAATCTGCCAGCAGATGCTCCAGCGTATGTATCGCTCCAGTTGGGATTTCCTTTTCGTTCGGCTGCAGGAAACGCAAATCGTAGTTGGCAATTACGTCCCCTTTCTTTCCGGTTTCCTCGGCGATCAGCCGGACATAAGGTGCTTTTACCTTTGTGTGATCTAGGGTGAAACTTTCTACTTCTGCCATAATTATTTCCTCCTTGTTTACGCTATTCGTACTTTCCACTGCTGTTTTCTTCTATAGAAAAAGAATTTTTTGGTTGCTTTGTACTTTACTCGTTTCCTTTGCGACTGTCAATAAAGCCTGTCATTGCAGTATTTGATGGCTGATTATCAAAATTATCCATGACCTGTCAGAACTCTCTTTTTCAATTAAACGATATATTTTTATCGAATATCGATATATTTTTGTTGACTTTCGTTAAATGCCACGGTATACTCATTTCAAGTTAAACAAATAAAAAGGAGTGTACGAAAAATGAATGTAGAAAAAAATGTATATCGAGGATTGAAAATTGTATTTAGTATTTTGATCGGATTAATGGTGATTGCTGCTTTAGGAATGGTAATGGCTACTGTGTTGATTAATATCCCAAGTATCCATGACCAAATTGTCACCCTGACACCTAGTGAAGCAGCCTCCGTTACGGGCTATTTTGCATGGTTCTCCTCACCGTTGATTATGATTGCTTCATTTGCCGGAATTGTGTTGAACATTGTCTTGTTCTACTTTATCCGCCGATTCTTTAAGAACTTGGAAATGGATCGTATCTTTGTGACCGAAAATGTCCTTACTGCTAAAAAGGTTGCCGCAATTTTACTAGTCTTGTCTTTCGTTGCCGGCTTGCCTGACTTAATTGCTTCGCTGCAAGGACTTGCAACAGATGGTTTCTCATGGGATCTGACTTATGTGATAGGTGCTTCCATCGTGTGGGCTTTGGCGAAGATTTTGGAAAGAGCGAATTTGATTGCTGAAGAAAATGAATTGACGATCTAAGCCGCTTCTTAAGGAGGAAAACAAATGATTCAAGTAAATTTAGATGTCGTTTTAGCGAAAAACAAGATGGCTTCCGGTGAACTGGCAAAACGAGTCGGCATGTCCAATGCCAATATATCGATTTTGAAAACAGGCAAAGCGAAAGCCGTTAGATTCTCTACCTTAAATGAAATTTGCAAAGTCTTAAATTGCCAGCCAGGAGATATTCTGGAATATATTGAAGATGAAGACTAACACAAAAAGCGAAGAGCCTAGGCCTTCGCTTTTTGTGTGTCTTATTTTAACATCCAGCCGCCATCCACAGGCAGTACGACACCCTGTAGATAACTTGCGGCTTCACTGGCTAAAAACAAGGTGGCGTTCGCTACTTCCTGAGGTTCTGCCCAGCGGTTCATGGGCGTTTCTTTAGCCACCCACTTGGCCATTTCACCATCACCAGCAAAGTCCGCCGCATTCATCGGCGTCTTGATGGCCCCGGGCGCCAAGGCGTTCACGCGAATCCCGTCCTTAGCGTAATCCAACGCCAGCTGCTTCGTGTAGCCGACAACAGCATGCTTTGCCATCGTATAAGCAGCTCCACCGCCACCTGCGATCAGGCCAGCAATTGAAGCCATGTTAATAATTACCCCCGCTTTTCGTTCCAACATTTGCGGTAAAAATAAATTGGTCATGCGATAAATACTGGTCACGTTGGTTTGGAAGACCTTCATCCACAGTTCTTCCGATGTGGATAACGTTGGTAAATAATCATCCAAGATTCCGGCGGTATTGATCAAGATGTCCACATGGGGATAACTTTTCAAAATAGTTTCGGCAGTGTTTTCCACCTGTGATTTGTCGCTGAGGTCTACCTGATAAAAAAGCTGGCTCTCTTTTTCTGGGACTGTTTGACGATCCAAAGCAATCACGGTCGCTCCTTGTTCTAGAAAAGCTTCCGCTTGTGCCTGGCCGATTCCGGAAGCTGCTCCAGAAACCACCACCACTTTTCCGGCAAATTCTGAGTAACAGATCATTCCACTAACTCCCAGTCGTCTGCTAAAATATCGCAGACCGTAGGCGCAAAGCTGGAAAAGCCTTCGTCCGCGGTTTTGATCAGAAAATACGGTGTTACTGGTGAATTGTCGTAGGTTTCCCCTTCGACTAAGGTTACGTATAATTCAAATCCGCCCCAGCCGCGGCGAATAATTTTGGCGCCTTTTTTTAATTGCGGTAAAATTTCTTCAAATGTCATTTTGCTGCCTCCTGAATGATTGATTGGTAAATCGGCATTAATTGTTGATACGTTTCCATCATATACGCTTTGGCTTCTTCCGGCTTTTTCCACAGTGGACTGTCTTTAGGAATGATGCGGCCAATTTGAAACTCGCCTTTTTTCACATCGCGAAATCTTACTAACAGCTTTTCCACAGCTTCCGGGGTTAACTCTTGGACTGCTTCTTTCGTATGATCCCCTGATAATTTGAAATCTGGGGATAAGTTCTCAAATAATTCCGGTTGATCCAGCATTTTTTGAGCGATTGCCTGTTCATTTTTCGGCTGATCGATGCAGGACAGCCACATAAAGACATATTCCGGCCAAATTCCCAGCTGAAAATGAGGCTCCATTTTGTAGCCGCGCTTTTTCCGACTCAAAGCTGACCAGGTATTTTCCGGGGCATGGGTCGTCCGACGACGGTGCTGGGCAATGTGGATAAAGAAGTCCTCCTCCACCATTGGGGATAACTCGGTGCTAAAGTATTCGTTTAATTCCTGGAACACCGGTTGAATCTCGGCCCGGATCGCCGCCATCCGATCATCCAGTCCATCTATCTCAAAAACCTTAAAGCTTTCTGGCGTAAACATCATGTTTGCATCCTCCTGTTGAAAAGTCTGTACAAGGATAGTGTACCTGTTTTGCCGGCAAAGAAAAAGACTCGTCTTTTCTTAAATCGAAATTACGAGTCGGTGTTCTGTTAATAAGTGTCTAAATGCTTTTACAGGACGGTAGTGAGTTTCCCCTAAATTCCCTCACTAAATCATGCAAAAATAGCTTATTTTGACCATTACCAAATCACAAGGGTTATTGTTTGTCACAATCCAAAATAAGGTCTAACATATAAAATGGATTTTTTACTGAATTCTTTTACAAAAAAATTTTATAGGAGGTCATCATGGATTTTTCATTAATGCAGCGTTTAGCGGCGGAATTCATCGGTACCGCATTGTTGATAATGCTGGGGAATGGTGCAGTTGCCAACGTGGATTTGAAAGGAACAAAAGGTTACGGCAGTGACTGGATGTTGATTGCAGTCGGTTATGGGTGTGGGGTTATGATTCCTGCGATGATGTTTGGTTCAATTAGCGGTAATCATATCAATCCGGCGTTCACGATTGGTTTGGCTTTAAACGGCATGTTCCCTTGGGCTGAAGTGGTTCCTTATATCATTGCCCAAGTATTAGGTGCGATGGTGGGTCAATTGATCGTCGTTGCCTGTTACAAACCTTATTACGATCAAACCGAAAATACCGCTCACGTTTTAGGAACGTTTTCTACTATTAATAGTGTTGGTTCTAAATTCAACGGTTTCGTCAATGAGTTCTTTGGTTCATTTATTTTGTTCTTAGGTGCGATTGGGATTACCAAAGCCCCTTTCTTCCAAGACAATTTAGGAACGGCTCACTTTGCCTTAGGATTTTTGGTTTGGACTTTGGTTGCTTCTCTAGGCGGACCAACTGGACCTGGCTTGAATCCAGCGCGGGACTTTGGGCCACGATTGGTGCATGCGATGCTGCCTTTGAAATACAAAGGTGATTCACAATGGAGCTATGCTTGGGTTCCGGTTTTAGCACCAATTACCGCTTCAATTGTAGCGATTGCTTTGTATAAGTTCTTGTTTATGGCTTAGAAACTGAACATATGAAAAATACCTTTGATGACTGACATTCCGCAAGGAGCAGCCATCAAAGGTATTTTTGTTAGGATATTTTCACTACGGCTTTGGTGATTTTTTCTTTGTTTTCACCAGACAGAACCGCTTCAACTTCGTCTAGGGCTAATTCGTGGGTAATCAGTTTTTCCACATCAATCACGTGATGATCCAAAATACTGATGGCATCCTCCATTACATGAGGGTTGATAAAAGCACCCTTGATAATCAGCTCTTTGAAATAAACATCGTAGGCATTCACTTGGATGTTGGTATCAGGATCACCAACACCAAACATCAGAATTTGTCCGCCGCGAGCAGCCATTTGGATCGCTTGCTCCTGGGTATTGGGACGACCGACACATTCAATAATTACATCGAAAGTTTCGTCGATTTGATCTTTTTCTGGATCGAACACCACATCAGCACCGATTTCCTTCAGATGAACGACTGCAGCATGCGTTTGATTTATATCGTTCAGGTAAAACGATTCTAGGAATGCTATAATGGTAACAGGACAGTAAAAGCGAATATGACGGTGGCTATCTTTTCGGAATTGAGGTGATGTATATGTATATACATCAAAAATCTGAAGAAAGGAGATGCCTTTTTGTCAGCCTACGAGACAATCCAAACGATCATCAGTTTTGGTATGTTTACCATTACTTTGATTGCGTTGGTTGTCGAGTTGCTAAAAAACGACAAAAAAAAATAACCGTCGCTTTAAGCGGGGACGATTATTTTTTTGAATGATTAATCCCAGCCGCCGTCTTAAACGGTGAAGCTGTCCTATCCTAAAGGGAGGTTGTTAGCGCAACTTCCCTTTTCGTGTATATTATATCACAGATAAGTTAAAACTGATAATTAAGATCTCTTACTAACCAAGAACACAGCATGCAATCATGCCTAGTTCTTGCTGCAGTATTGCTTACCTTTTTCAAAAGCTATGTTCTTCTTTTGCTACTAAAAAGTGTCAAAAAAAAAACCTCAAGAATAAATTCTTGAGGCCTAGCCCAGTACCATTAAAAATGATAGAAGCAGCTTTCGTCCACTAAATCTGCCTCCGACACCCTGAAATCCGCCAGGTGACTTTCGTCGTTGTGCCTCTGGATCGAAGGATCAATTGTGAAATCTGATCCGCTCGACTCGTCGCATGGACAAACTATAGCACAGATACTTTAAAGAAGCCACTTATTTCTGAGCGCTGCGATACATTTCTTCAATGATTCTTACAGTTTGCAGCGTCATTTCTTTGGTGACGACTGGACTGGTCAATCGTTTTTGATTCAAGCAGGCATTGACATGCTCCACTTCAAATACGAATTCACTTTGATAATCGGTTAGAATTTTTTCGATCCGGCCGTCGGGATATCGAACTTCGGCTTCTTTGGTTTTCCAGAAATTCGGAATGTGAATCTGACCTTTTTCACCATATAAAGTAATCCCTGGCGCTAAATCTAGTTCTACTGTGAGAAACATCGAACCAATTGTGTTATCAGGAAATGCCAAATTCACGGAAGCCTGAGTATCTGAAGCATCCGGCGGAAAAACCAGCGTGCCGCTGAATTCCTTCGGCGCTTGCTTCATTAGAAACTGCATATATTCAAGCGGATAGGTTCCGGCACCACGGAACACTCCGCCGCCGGCTTCCAACGAGCCAAACCAATTGATGTGATAAATATTAGGATAGGCCATCACTGCCTGCATCCAGCGAACTTTTCCGATCGTATCTTTTTCCAGCAATTCAACCACTTGTTCCGTAATTGGCAGGAATAAGGATTTTTGCGCTTCCATTAGAAACAGCCCTTTTTCCTCCGCCAAAGCAAACAATTCTTCGGCTTGGGCACTGGTCATGGTGAAGGGTTTTTCCAACAAAACATTTTTGTTATGCTCCAAGGCTAGCTTAGCCGCATCGTAATGGCCCTTGTTATAAACCGCCACGTAAACGATGTCCACCTCGGGACTTTGGCAAAGCTCTTCATAGCTGCCAAAGGCTTGCGGAATATCCAGCTCCTGGGCCATTTTCTCAGCTTTTTCTATCCCACGGGAAGCAATGGCAACAACTTCCCCTTCGATGCTTTCTTTGACCCCAGCCACAAAGCGGGGAACAACCTGGGCAGTGCTTAAAATACCGTAACGAATAGTCATGTGCGTCCTCCTATCAACTTAAAACAAGGTTGTTTTATGCAGTACAAATACAATCAAATAGCCATAACTAGCCACTGACCACAGCTTGAAGGTCAGCACAATTTTGGCGTATTCCTTAAAACTTAAATCGGTCATCCCAGCCACGAGACAAATAATATCATCCGGCAGGAAAGGAAACAGGAAGCAAACAATCAGCAAACGCCGAATCCCTTTAGTCCGCCGGTGCAGCGTATTTTCAAAGGTTTGGTAGTTTTTCGTTGACAGCACCAGCCGGGCAAACTTCGGACCATAACGGCGTGCCAACCCGAAAATAACAAATTCACCTGCCACTAGTCCGACATAGCTGTATAAGATTCCGGGAATATTGCCGAACATCAGCATCCCCACCACCGTCGCAATTCCTCCAGGTATAAAAGGAACAACCGGCTGAATCGCTTGGACAACAATGAAGACCACCACCGCAAAGCTGCCAAACTGCTTGATAAATTCCTGCAGCTCCTGCGGCGAACCCAGTAATCCTAAACGCCGCAAATGAATGGTCAATAGAATTAATGCCGCCAAACCAAGGGCTGGCGCCAACTGGATTAATTTTTGTTGCAGAGCCAATCTGCGTTTTGCTTTTGCTCTTGAAGCCATAATTCCTCCTTTCCTATTGGAAAAACTCGCCCATCTGATCGATGTAGCGTAACGATTCTTTCAATGGATAGACAACAAAATCATGCATCATGCCGGGAACTATTTCTAAGGTCATCTCCGTGTTTTTACTGCGGACCACTCGTTCCTGCAGACGCAAAACATCGGGATACAGGATTTCGTCGGTTCCGGCAATCACTAATAATTCTCCCAGATCATCAAAACGACCGTAAATCGGCGACACCCGCGGATCATTTAAAGGCAGTTCGCCAGCGTAGTTTTCACCGGCTTCACTGAGCATATCTTTTTCCAGCACCACATCTTTGTCCTGTAATTCTTCCGTTCTAGGGTCACTTAAGGTAGCGTCCAGCCAAGGTGAAGCCAGCGCAATTTTCATAGGCCGTTTTTCCAGCTGAATATCCCGCAGCTGCTGGGCTAAACTCATGGCTAAGCCACCACCGGCTGAATCGCCGAACAAACGAAACTCATCGTCAGGATAAGAGTAGACTAGCTGGCGAAAAGCGGCTTCCGTAATCGGCAAGGTTTTTTCCGCGGTATTTTCCGGTGCCAGCGGGTAGTCAAAATAGCTGACCTTTAAATTGTAGCGCTTGACGAAGCGTTCTTGAATATCTTTATGAAACGGAGAAGCTTCTAAGGCATAACCCCCACCGTGGAGGTAAAAGACATGGCGATTGGTGGGATGCGGCGGCAACAGGGTAATGACCTCGTGACCGTCAACAGTAGAGCTCACCTGCGGAATCCCGGTACGACTTAATTGTTTCGCGTTAATGTTGCGACGCTTGGGCGGATCAATCATATTAAAGCCTACTAATTTTTTCATGTTGATGACTTTGAAGACCGTCTTAACAAATTTCGCTGAATAGCGCACAGGCTTTCTCCCTTCAATCCTTCAATAAAGAGGATTTTTTTCTTGCTAGGTGCTACAATAAGTAACAAATAGTCTTTGCTTCATTTTAGCATAAACAAAGGAGGTGTCCACGATCACAAAACCGAATCGCGAATTTCTTTTCGACAATATTCGGGGCATTCTAATTTTACTCGTGGTATTGGGGCACGCGTTAGAATATTTCCGACTAGAAAACAAAGTCGGCGAGTTTTTGTATGTCTTCATTTATTTGTTCCATATGCCGGTCTTCATTTTTATTTCCGGCTACTTCTCAAAGAATTTGGAAAAAGGCCGGCGGACAGCAGTCGAAACCTTCCTAGTGCCGTATTTACTGCTGAACTTATTTTTAAGTGTGATTATGCTGGCGATTGGGAAGACGGAAGAAATCTTGATCCTCTCACCAGGCTGGACCTTGTGGTATTTGTACTGTATGTTCATTTGGCGCTTGATGCTGCCGGATCTGGTGAAAATCCGCTATGTACTGCTGCTGAGTTTTATCGTGGGCATCTTCTCAGGGTTCTTGACGGAGTTTGGAACCTATATGGCGTTGGCACGAACGTTGGGATTCTTTCCCTTCTTTTTAGCGGGCTATTATGCCAATTCTCAGCTGATAAAAAACCTGCGACGGATTCACCACAGCAAATTAATCAGTGTCGGGATTATTATTTTCGCCATTGCAACGGCGTTCTTTTGGATCAGCCACGATATTCCGCCGGAGTTGTTATGGCGAGATCGGGCCTTTAATTCCTTTACGATTCCGCTGCTGCAGAATCTGCTGACGATTATTTTCCTTTACGGGATGGGGTTTGCCTTTGTCTTTGTGTTTATTACCTTAGCCAACAACAAACTCTATTGGTTCACCCCTTGGGGACAACGGACACTGGCGATCTACCTGCTGCACATTTATCTAGTAGCACCACTGGTACAAGGAACCGAATATATCGAAAATCCCGTGCTGCAGCTGATTATTTTAATCGGCGGTTCCCTGCTGATTTTGTACTTGCTGTCACGGCCAAAAGTAACAACAACTCTGCAAAAGACACTTGCACGAATTCTACATTGTATTATGCCCGAAAAAAAAGGCGACTCCTCGTGAGTTGCCTTTTTTTCTGGGCTTTTCAACCTTGTGATCACAGCCATATTAAGGATTTACTTACTATAGCAAAGATACAACCTTAGCCTTAGGTTTTTCAGCTAGGTTCGTGATAAACTAAATACATAACAAGGAGGAATTTATGATGAAAAAAGGTGTAAGCGGCGGCATAATAGTCCTAGTTATTATTGGACTATTAGCCGTTTTTGGCATCACACAATATAACGGTCTTGCCAGAGAAGAACAAGCAGTCGAAGCGCAGCTCAGCCAAGTGGACAATGTTATGCAGCGACGGGCCGATTTGATTCCTAACCTGGTGAATTCAGTCCAGGGAAGTATGAATCAAGAACAGGAAGTTTTTGGCAACATCGCCAAAGCCCGTGAAGCCTACGGCAGTGCCTCAACCGACGAGGAAAAAATCGAATCCAGTCAAGCGCTGGATCAATCGGTAGGCACACTAGTGAATGTGATTAACGAAAATTACCCGGAACTTAAATCAAACGAAAACGTACAGACTTTAATGACTCAATTAGAAGGAACCGAAAACCGAATCTCGGTGGAACGCAAACGTTACAACGAAGCGGTTCAAACCTATAACCAAAAAGTCGTTTCCTTCCCGAAAAACATTTTTGCTGGCATGATGGGCTTAGGTAAGAAACCTTACTTTGAAGCGCAACCTGGAGCCGAAAATGTACCGGAAGTTGATTTCGGAAACTCCGGTGAGTAAGATGAAAAAACGGCTTTTATGGCTGTTGCCCTTTTTCGCTCTGCTGACGCTTTGGCTGCCTGTTCAAGGGCAAGCCGAAAGTCTGCCGGCAGCGCCGGATCATTTCTATTATGATCAATTAGGCATTATGAGCAATCAAACCAAAGACCTGATTGAAAACAAAGGCTTGGTCTACAAGGATAAAAAGGAACAACCACAAGTAGTAGTAGCCACCATTGAGTCCACCGGCGGCGATGATATCGACGGCTATGCCCCAGATCTTTTTGAAAAATGGAAGATCGGGAATGCCGCGGAGGACAACGGAGTCTTAATTCTGTATGCCTTAAACGATGGCGCGCGGAATGTGCGGATCGAAGTAGGTTATGGCTTAGAAGGTGTGCTGACTGACAGTATCACCGGCAATATTTTGCAGCAGTCGAAGGATGATTTGAAATCCAGCGACGAGGCCCGAATTAACAAAGGCCTGCAGCAGGTTTTCAACAGTGTCACTACCTTGATCGATCAAAACTACGACTATCCAGCGGATGAACATGCGTTGAGCGAAGAAGAAGTAGCAGCGATTGAGGGTGACGATTCCGGCGGAGTATTCTCAGTAATCGGCCCGCTTATTTTTCTGATCGTCATTTTCAGTTTGTTCGGCGGCGGTGGTCGTGGCGGTGGAAACGGACGTTACCGTGGTCGTGGCGGCGGCCCTCCAATTTATTGGGGCGGCGGTGGCTTTGGTGGCGGATCTGGAGGCGGCTTCGGCGGGGGCGGTGGCTTCTCAGGAGGCGGCGGTTCTTCCGGCGGCGGCGGTTCGAGTATTTAACCTTAAAGGCTTCGCAAACTTGCTCAGCTTTGGAGCATTAAGACTAAAGTTTGGATAAACTGCTTCTCAAGTTTCTCCAAACTTTCGCTTAATGCCGACAAAGCTAGCTCCTTAATACGGTAGTGAATTTTCTGCAAAAATTCAATTTATTCTCGTACGCATACCATTCCACTAAGTGGGGCAAACCTGATTATCTGATAATCCAGCTTTTTTAAACTGTGAAAAGTGGAACTGGCAAGCTAGTTTGGGAAGCCGGACATCAACCTGCTATGACAAGAATCACGTATACTTCCTTTAGAAGACAAAACGAACTGCGCATACCAAGCGACAACGGTATGCGCAGTTTTTTGTGTTGTTATTTCTGATTTCGGCGGCCGTGTTTGATGATCCATTCTTGTGCCTTAGTGGACGGTGTTTTCCGCCATTGGGCAATCAGAAACTCGGCCTTGTCCGGCGCGTCTTTGTAAAGCTCATTTAAATTGTTGCCGACACTTTTTTGCACAAATTTTTCGGGATCGTCCTTTAGATTAGTCATGATTTCGCTAAAACGATCAAACTCATCTAGAGCCACTGGCAGCTTTTGTGACCAAGGCAGCCGAATTCTAACCCCTTCACTGGCTAAACGGCGAACATGCACATTGTCGTCTTTACTCCAAATAATCAGTTCATCCATCACTTCTTGAGGATGTTCCTTCAACAGCGTCCGAATCGCATATTCCCCTGTGAAGCGCTTGGTCAGCTCCTTCAAAAAAGCCAAGGAAACCTGCCAATCCTGGTTGCCGTTTCGTTCCACATATCGCCCGATCGGCCACAGCCACCAGCCAAAATTGAACATCCCTTCAGCACTGGTTAATTCCGGCCCTAACAGCTGATGAAAACCTTGAATCGTTTCACTATAATCCTCTGGCACATACTTGTCCAAAGCATCCACAATAAAATCAAAGCGGTCAAATAATTCTTTGTCCTCCAATTTCCCTATTATTTCCTCGGAAAAGCCGGCTGCGTCAAATTGCGGAAAGACATCGGATAATTTGGCGGCTAAGTCGACAATATACTGGTCATCGTAATGATCCTTATGCTTCATTTTTTCCACTCCCGTTGGTTTTATATCTATGACCGTACCACGCTGGCACTGCCTGTGTAAATACCAAATCTTATTTAAAAGCTCCGCACCGTGTTCGAAGCTTCAACTAACTATTCAGACACTTCAAAATCCCAAGTTCCTCGCTCTGTACCATTAATAATCAAAGTCACTGAATGGGTCCCCGGATAATGCTTTCTGACACTGACATTTTTAAAGGAATGCTACGTTGATAAAGCTTTTTCTCGCCTTCCTGCATGGCAATCGCGGAAAGCTGAAAAATTTTGCGGCTAGGCTTGCCGTTGGCCTTCATATAATCAATGCCATATTCCAGACGGACTTTGGTGTCTTTTTGGGCGATAAGAGTAAAGGCGAAAGTAACGGCTTCACCAATTGCGACCTTCTCTGTCTCTAAGGCAAAATCCTTCACCTCAACAGCAGTACTGTCGCCATAGCCGAAAATTTCCAATACTTCCCAATTGCCTTTTTTTAACAAGGTTCGGCAGCCATGCTTAACAATCCAATTGGTCTGTTCATTCTCGCCGTACCAATCCTTAGCCAGCTGGACAATCAGCTCCGGCTGATTTTTGGAAATATCATTAAGATTATTGGCGACACTTTTACGAACATAGGCGGAAGGGTCAACCTTCAGTTGTTCCAACAACTCCAAAACAGGCGTGGGGTCTTGTTTGTATTTGGTTAATGGCTGGCTCCATGGTAATAAAGGGCGGCAGCCTTCACTGGCAAGCCGGCGGACGTGTTCATTTTCATGTCTGGCCCAGGCATTCATTTGCGCCATCATCCGTTCTTCGTGGTTGATAATGAAGGGCCGGACTGCCATCTCTGAAGACCAGTATTGGGTATACTTCTCCATCGCTTGAATCGACAGGTCCCAGTCGGCCTCCCCTTGTCCGTAAACTTCTACAAAATCTGGAACGAACAAACCAAAGAGCCCGCCGCTTAATTTTGGCGCTATTTCATCAAGAATCGCCAAAGCCTCACGATAATCTGCCGGCAAACATTCTCCCAAGCTCAAGGTGATTTTCCGTACTCGACCTTTAATGCCTAGTTCCTCCCAAGTTTCGTCCATCGTTTTTGCCAAGAACTCCTCCACTGGAAAAGCCGGATAAACTGCTTGAATTATCTCGGCGGCTTCCTGCAACGATTCCGCTGTGTAAATATTTTTCAGTAATTCTGCCATCCTTAACTCCTTTTGGACCGTTTTCTTTTATTATACTCTACTAACATCCCTCAAACAGACTTATCAATCATTAATAAGCTGCACTTTTATTCCCGTAAAAAAAGCAGCCCTGTCTTTTCAGACAGAACTGCTGGTAACTTAAACGAAGCTGCTTTCTGTTAAACAAGCTTCATAAATACTTTCTACATCGGATACATCCATCGGCACGTAGGCATCGGTTTTGATGGCATTGTGATCAACGGCTTGTTTAGCCATAATCGCAAATTTTTCTTCATTGATGCCCACCTCTGGCAAGGTCATTGGAATATCGCAAGACTTGAAGTAGTCGTAGGTTTTTTGAATCCCAATTCGCGCCGCCATCATCGGTACACGTTCTTCTACATCCCAAACGTTCCAGGCAAATTGAGCAAACTTAGCCACGGTTTCATCATTTAAAGCATATTCCATCCAGCGTGGCGTTAAAATAGCCAAGCCCACTCCGTGAGTAATATCGTAAAAGGCACTTAATTCATGTTCCATCGGATGACAAGACCAAGAACCCGTTTTCCCGTTGCCGGTTAAGCCGTTTAAGGCTAAGGTGCTGGCCCACATCAAGTTCGCCCGCGCATCGTAATCGTCGGGATACTTTAAGGCCACCGGACAATTTTTAATTACCGAGCGCATCAATCCTTCGGAAACAAAGTCTTGAACGTCGGTTCCTTCTGTCCGCTTGAAGTAATTTTCCATCAGGTGGCTGAGAATATCCGCTGAACCTGCGGCAGTTTGGTACTTGCTTACCGTAAAGGTATTTTCAGGATCTAGGAAAGAAACCTTTGGCAGCATAGATGGACTGCCGACACCCAATTTCTGATTGGTGCTTAAATTAGAGATGACGCCAGCGTTGTTCATTTCACTGCCGGTTGCGGCTAAGGTTAAAATAGTCACTAATGGCAAAGCCGGGCCTTGGAATTTACGACGCTGCAGAACCATGTCCCAGGCATCGCCTTCATATAAAGTAGCTGCCGCTACCGCTTTTGCACAGTCAATGGTGGAACCGCCGCCCACTGCCAGCAAAACATCGATGTCTTCTTTGCGGCAAATTTCCGCTCCCTTACGAACCGTTTCTACGCGAGGATTTGGCTCAACGCCAGCTAATTCAAAGACTTGATTGTCGTTAGCCTTCAGCTGCTCCATCACTTTGTCGTACAGACCCATTTTCTTGATACTGCCGCCACCATAAACCAGCAGCACCTTTTTACCAAATTGATTGATAACCTCTGGCAATTCAGCCAAACGGTCTTTACCAAAACGAATATCTGTCGTTACGTGAAAATTAAAATTCTCCATAAAATCCCTCCTTTGTTTCATGATAATCCAAAAGCTTCAAAAACTAAAGCCGTGTTTCTTCTTACATATCAAAATTCTCTGCGAAAAAGTCGCTAATGGTCTCCATCGTAGGCACCTTCACCAGATGCCGCTCATCTTCACTTAAAAAAGTAATGTTAGGCTTTTGTCCTTGAGCACTGACAAAATCTTTGACCTGCTGGTGAGGAATCTTTTCATCCCGAGTGCCGTGCCAGAAAAGCAGCGGACGTTCGCCTAACGTATCTGGATGCAGCGACAAATCATAAAGCTCTAACCAAGAAGTCAGCTGTTCATAATCCGGCGGCAAATAATAACCGGCTGCGGTGGCGTGCTGTTTGATTCGGTCTCGGTAAGCGACAGGCGTCGGCGAACCCATCACGCAAGCAGCCACATCAATTTCCGGATGGGCCGTCAGCAGCATGCAGGTGGTAATCCCGCCCATCGACACACCGCCAACGCCGATTTCCCCTGTGGTTAAACCCAGGTTCTCAAAATAATCCACTAAATAGCCAAACTCAAATAAATTGGTTTGAATACTGTTCCAAAAGGTCAGAGATGGAATTTCTGAAACGACAACTTTTCGTTCGCCGTGGTTTTCCGCATCCGGCAGCAGCACTCGAAATCCTTTTGCTGCTAATTTCCGGCCCTGAGTCAGCACCAATTCTTTGGCCGTTTGCCAGCCATGGTAATAAATGATCAGCGGCAGCGGTTCATAGATTTGTTCTTCACCGACAACCTCCAGCAGCGGAATATTGCCGACTAAGCGTTTGCGAATTGCGATTTTCATTGGAGCCCTCCTTTGCGCAAAGAACCACCTCTGAATTCAGAAGTGGTTCTGGTTTGTTTATGCAATTGCTGTTTCTAAACCAACATACATCATGTCTTTAAAGGTATTTTGACGTTCTTCGGCCGTTGTATCAGCGCCGGTAACCATGTGATCACTAACCGTCATGATCGCCAAAGTCTGTACATTGAATTTCGCACCTAAGTAGTAAAGGATTGCAGCTTCCATTTCAACACCCATTACGCCATATTCCGCTAGGCGGAAAGTTGGTGCCATATCGTCTTTGTAGAAAGTATCTTCAGACAACACATTCCCTACGTGAGTGGTAAAGCCTTTTTCAGTTGCGACTTCATAGGCTTTTTGCAGCATCGCAAAGTCAGCGATTGGTGGGAAATGGAAATCTGGAAAATGCTTAGCAACCATCGAAGAGCTAGTTACAGCACTTTGGGCCAACACTAGATCGCGGACGTGAACATCTTCTGACAATGCGCCGCACGTACCCACGCGGATTAATTTCTTCACGCCGTAAGATTGGATCAATTCTTGGGCATAAATGCCGGCAGACGGCATACCCATCCCAGTTCCTTGAACAGAAACCCGTTCACCTTTGTAAGTTCCGGTAAAACCTAGCATACCGCGAACGTTGTTGTAGCATTTTGCATCTTCTAAAAAGTTTTCGGCGATGAATTTTGCCCGCAATGGGTCACCTGGTAATAAGATTTTGTCAGCAATTTCGCCTTCTTTGGCTTCGATATGGACGCTCATGTAATCACTCATTTCTATTTTATTTGGATTTTTTTATTCCGATTCATCTGACTGTCTGCCAGAAAAATAGTTTAACAAACCGAATTTAATTTGGCACGCACATGCTCTTGTGCAAGTTTCTACTATTATAATACGGCTAAGGTTTCTTTGATTAATTTCTTGAAGTCTTCTTTGACGCGTTCAGTGGTTTCCACTACTTCTTCATGGTTCAAGTTCGCCTGCATCCCAGCTGCTAAGTTGGTGATGCAAGAAATCCCCAACACCTTCATGCCGCTGTGAACTGCCACGATTACTTCTGGAACAGTTGACATGCCGACAGCGTCAGCACCCATTGCTCGCGCCATCCGGATTTCTGCTGGAGTTTCGTAAGTTGGTCCAGTAAGCCCCATGTAGACTCCTTCTTTTAGATCCAAGGATAAGCTTTCAGCGACTTCCCGTGCTTTAGCTTGATAATCTTTATTGTAGGCCGCGCTCATATCTGGGAAGCGTGGGCCCATGTTGTCGTCGTTTGGTCCGATTAATGGGTTGGTGCCCATGAAGTTAATATGATCCGTGATCAGCATCAAGTTGCCTGGCGTGAATTGTTCGTTGACTCCGCCCGCTGCATTGGTTACGACGATTGAATGAATGCCTAGTTCAGACATTACCCGCACTGGATAAGTGACCGTCTCCATTGGATTGCCTTCGTAAAAATGGAAACGTCCTTGCATTGCCAATACTTTTTTACCTGCCAATGTGCCGTAAACCAATTGACCGGCATGGCCGACTACAGTTGAAATCGGAAAATGGGGAATTTCGTTGTAGGAAATTACCACTGGTTCTTCGATTTCCTCCGCCAACTCACCTAAGCCTGAACCTAGGATTAATCCGAAATCAACGGCCCCTACTCCTTTTTCTTGAATGAATGCTGCTGTCTGCTGAATCTTTTCTTGCAACTCGATCATAATATCCTCCTTGTATAAATCAATTTATCTCATAAGACCCGCACTAAGCGGGCCCTGATTTCGCTAGTTCTATTTTAATAGTTTTAGGAAACTTTCGCCATTCTCAGTTGCAGGAACACCGAAGTTTTCAGCAATTGTTGCAGAAATATCTGAGTAATAACCTTGCGGCAGCTTGCCTTGGCTTTGCATTTTCTTGCTGTAAACCAAAAATGGTACATACTCACGGGTGTGGTCGGTTCCTGGGAAAGTTGGATCGTTGCCGTGGTCAGCGGTGATCATCAATAAATCATCCTCTTCCATCGCATCCAAAATTTCGGGAATCCGCAAATCAAAATCTTCAATCGCATGAGCATAACCCACCACATCGCGACGGTGACCATACAAAGCATCGAAGTCTACCAGGTTGGTGAAGCTCAAGCCGGTAAAGTCTTTTTTCATTACGTTCAACAATTGATCCACGCCATCCATATTGCTCTTAGTACGAACAGAATCAGTAATTCCTTGACCGTTGAAGATATCATTGATCTTACCAACGGCAATCACATCTTTGCCGTTATCCTTCAATGAATCCAAGACCGTTTTGCCAAATGGATCTAGGGCATAGTCATGACGGTTGCTAGTCCGAGTGAAGTTGCCTGGTTCGCCAAGGTACGGACGAGCAATAATTCGGCCGATCATGTAAGGATCATCCTTCGTAATTTCCCGAGTATATTCGCAAATACGGTATAATTCTTCCAACGGAATAACTTCTTCATGAGCCGCGATTTGCAGCACAGGGTCAGCAGAAGTATAGATAATCAAGTCGCCAGTCTTCATTTGTTCTTCACCGAAATCATCAATAACTTGGGTTCCGCTGTAAGGCTTGTTGGCGCCTAAAATGATGCCGCGACCAGAAAATTCAGTAATCTTGTCCAGCAATTCCTGCGGGAAGCCGTCAGGGAAAACGCGGAATGGTGTTTGGATGTTTAAGCCAGCAATTTCCCAGTGACCTGTCATAGTGTCTTTTCCTACAGAAATTTCTTCCAATTTAGTCGCGTAGCCATCGTGTTCAGGAACATCTTTAACGCCTTTTAACGGACGAATCGTTCCTAATCCTAATTGTTCCAAATGTGGAATCGTCAAGCCAGCTTCCTCTGCGATATGGCCTAACGTATCTGACCCGACATCATTAAATTGCTCAGCATCCGGTGCCTCGCCAATCCCTACTGAATCCATTACGACTAAATGTATGCGTTTAAACATTTTTCTATTCCTTCTTTCTGAATAATTGTTTTCGATCAGATGATTCCTTTGATAGCCTTATAGTATCTTGCCTGATTGATTTAAGTAAAGCTGGAGGACCTGGTGGATAATTTACGATAAGGGGGCAATTTATCACACCCGTCCGCCAGCAGGGGAACTATGGTTTTGATGCTGTTTTACGTAGTATCCAACTAAATAGATTAGGCTTATCGCTCTGTTTTGGTTATACGCGTTGTGCGTTTAATTAGTCTGAGCATTAAGCGGAACTGCGGCTAGCTCACTAGTATTGTAGTAATTTTCCTTTGAAAAATTACTCTTATCTTCGTACGCATCCCATCCAACTAAACAGTTCTGAATATTTCTAAGTTGATTATCAAGACAAGTATTTTTGGCTTGATGAACTGCAAAAAGTTGGACTGGGAAAAAGTAGAACTAGTAAAGGGCGCGACTAAGAAACACTGTCCCATAGTCCCACCCTTAATACAAAAAGCTTCTATTTAGATTTGATGTAGTTGACACCGTCGGCTTTTGGCGCAGCGGCTTTTCCTAGGAATAATACTAGGACTACAATAGTTAATACATATGGTGCTGCTTGCAGATACACGTTTGGAATCTGTGAAATCAACGGTAAGTTTGCTCCAGCGATACTTAGGTTTTGGGCAAATCCGAAGAAGATTGCCGCACCCATTGCACCGAGTGGATTCCACTTACCAAAGATCATGGCTGCCATTGAGATAAAGCCTTGTCCGGCAATCGTTGTTGATGCAAAGCGTCCAGCGATTGATTGCGCGAAGATCGCTCCGCCCATACCGCCAAGGAAGCCTGAAATCAGAACTCCTGAGTAACGCAAAGCATAAACATTAATCCCTAAAGTATCCGCAGCCAATGGATTTTCACCCACTGAACGCAGGCGCAGACCAAATTTGGTTTTGAAAATGATAAACCAAGAAATGACTGCTACTACGATAGCAAAGTAAGCTGGTAAACTGGTGTTGTTAAAGAACAAATCACCAATTACAGGAATTTTGCTTAAACCAGGAATGCTGCTATAACCAAATTGTTCTCTAATTGTGTCTGTTTGCCCTTTGCCATAAATAACCTTAATTAAAAAGATCGTCAACGGCGGAGCCAATAAATTCATTACCGTCCCGCTGATGATATGATCGGCTCGAAAATGAACGGTTGCGACCGCATGCAGCAGGGCGAAAATTACACCGGCTGCGCCGCCTGCCAGCACCCCGAGCCAAGGTGTCATCGAACCAAATTGCTCGGCAAAGGTTAAGTTGAAGACAACGGAAGTGAAGGCTCCAACCACCATGATACCTTCCAAACCAACGTTTACGATCCCGCTTCGCTCCGAGAACACGCCGCCCAATGCTGTTAAGATTAGAGGCGCTGAATATACCAATGTTTGGGTAATTAATGAACTAAGCAACTGCATATTCATTACAACTCGCCCCCTTCTTGACTTTCCTCGTTCGGCTTACTTTTTTCCTCAACAATTTCCTCTTGCTTTTTGTTGCCAGAAACTTTGGTTAAACCTAAACGAACGACATAGTTAATTGCAACAAAGAAGATAATTAATGGAATGACACTGTTTGCCAATTCGCTTGGAATTCCGGCAAACTGCATCCCTTGTCCACCCAGCTGCAATACACTGAATAGTAAAGCTGAAAGTAAAATCCCAATAGAACTGCCATTACCCAGCAGGGAAACGGCCATCCCGTCAAATCCGATACTGATGGATGCACCTTGGACAAAGTAGTTGTTAAACGTACCAATCCCTTGTACAACACCACCAAGACCAGCTAAAAATCCAGAGATGATCATGGAAATAATAATCGTACGTTTGCTGCTCATCCCTGCATATTCAGAGGCAAAAGGATTCAGACCAACGGAACGAATTTCAAAACCTAGCGTTGTTTTCTTCATTAAGAACCAAACAAGCACTAAGAAAACTAAGGCTAAGAAAATCCCCATATTGATTCGAGAGCCGCCAAAAATTTGAGTCAACCATGGTGCACGCAATGTGCCGTTCATGCCAACAAGCTTGGTTACGCCTTTGTTAGAAATAATTTCTTCTGACATCACATTATTTACGATATGATTGGCTGTATACAATAGTACATAGTTCATCATAATGGTGACAATAACTTCACTGGTACCAAAGAAGGCCCGTAAAATCCCTGGAATAGCTGCTGCAGCTGCCCCAGCCAAACCACCTGCGATAATTGCTAGTGCGACAACTAAGATTTTAGGAGAATCCGGCATGCTTAAAGCAACCCAGACACTGGCTACCCAGCCGCACAAAGCTTGTCCAGAAAGCCCGATGTTGAAGAATCCGGCTGAATTGGCTACCGAGAAGCCTAGTGCCGTGAATATCAACGGTGCTGCTCCAACGAGGATTTCCCCAACGGACATCGTGCTTTGGAAAGCGGCACTGAACATCGCGTTGTACCCGACGATTGGATTGTATCCGGTAACTAACATTAGCAAGGCTCCTAAAACGAAACCTAAAATAACGGAAATGATTGGTACTAATATATTTCTTGTTTTTTCTGCGCGATCATTCACTTGCCTCACCCGCCTTCTGTAATTCTGCTCGTGCTTCTTCCAAGCTGTACCCAGCCATCAACAGACCTAACTCATTTTCAGAAGTTTCTTTCGGATCAACAATCCCGGTGATCTCGCCGGCGTGAATTACGGCAATACGATCGGAGACATTCAAAATTTCATCTAGCTCAAAGCTGACTAAGAGAACCCCTTTGTTTTTGTCCCGTTGTTCCACCAAGCGTTTATGGATGTACTCAATTGCACCTACGTCCAAACCACGAGTTGGCTGAGAAACAATCAATAAATCAGGGTCACGGTCAACCTCGCGGGCGATAATCGCCTTTTGCTGGTTACCACCGGATAGTGAGCCGGCTGGCGCTTTTTCACTTGTGGTCCGCACGTCATATTCTTCAATTAAACGATTGGCATATTTGTCCATTTCGTTGTAGTTCAATACACCTGATTTACTTAGCGGTGCGCGATAATAAGTTTGCATCGCAATATTTTCTGATAAAGATAATTGCAAAATCAATCCGTATTTCTGACGATCCTCTGGTACATGTCCTACTCCTGATTCAGTAATCTGACGCGGTTTCTTACCGGTAATGTCGGCGCCGTTTAAAGTGACTGTTCCGCTTTCTACCTTGCGCAGACCGGTTAAGGCTTGAATCAATTCTGACTGTCCATTGCCGTCAATTCCGGCAATTCCCAGCACTTCGCCGCGATGAACATCTAAGCTAAGTTTTTTAACCGCTTCTAGTCCGCGACTTTCCTTCACCACTAAATCTTTAATGGTAAGAACAGTTTCGCCTGGTGTTGCTGGTTTTTTGTCGGTTTTGAATGATACCGAACGTCCTACCATCATATCGGCTAACTGCTGTGAGCTGACATCGGCGACATCCACCGTTCCAATGTATTGTCCGCGACGGATAACAGAGCAACGATCGGCAACTTTCTTGATTTCGTCCAGCTTGTGGGTAATCAGGATAATTGATTTGCCCTCTTTAACCAAGCCGTCCATGATTTCAATCAATTCATCAATTTCCTGCGGTGTTAATACCGCTGTCGGTTCGTCAAAAATCAAGACATTGGCTCCCCGATACAAGGTTTTCAGAATTTCTACCCGTTGCTGCATCCCCACGGAAATATCCCGAACGTAGGCATCTGGATCAACTAACAGCTTGTACTCCTCCGACAAACGTTTGATTTCTTCGGCGGCTTTTTTCTTATCCAATGTAATGCCGCTGGTTGGTTCACTACCTAAAATAATATTTTCGGTAACGGTAAACGCATCTACTAACATGAAATGCTGATGGACCATCCCAATTCCTAAATGATTGGCCTTGGTAGGACTTGAAATATCGACTTTCTGTCCGTCCATTAAAATCTCACCTGACGTGGGTTGCAATAACCCTGACAACACGTTCATCAGTGTCGATTTTCCGGCACCGTTTTCCCCTAAAAGCGCGTGAATCTCGCCTTTGCGGATCTGCAGATTGATATTGTCATTGGCTTTGAAGGTGCCAAATTGCTTGGTGATATTGCGCATCTCAATGACATATTGTTCTTCTGCCACTCTCTCTTCACATCCTATCACTTTTTAAGACCTAGACATCCATTACTATCAAAGGGGTTCTTCCCTTAATTAAACCGCGCAGCACGGCGCAGCTTAATTAAACAAAGAAGGATACCATAACCTCAATAAAGAGGTTATGGTAAGGTATTGAATTAGTCTTCTGGAGTTTCTGGAACTTCTACATCGCCTGCGCTAACTTTGTCTTTTGCTTCGTTGACTGCAGTTTTTGCATCGTCAGATAAGAAACCATCTGTTAATGAAACGCCGCCGTCTTTCAAACCAAAGACTAAGTGTTCGCCGCCAGGGAATTCGTCGTTCAAGGCACGAGTTGAGATATCTTGTACTGCTGCACCTACACCTTTAAGTGTTGAAGTTAAACAGAAGTTGCTGTCGTTGCCTTCGCTGTCAGTGTATTCACCTTCAGCTTGTTGGTCGCTATCTACACCGATAACCCAAACTTTGTCGTCAGCTGCAACTTTTTCGTTACGTGCTTTTGCTTCTGAGAATACGCCGTTACCAGTACCGCCTGAAGCGTGGTAAATTACGTCAATGTCATTGTCGTACATGTTGGCTGCAATCGATTTACCTTTATCAGGTGCTCCGAAAGATTCTGCATAACGAACGTCGATGTCAATTTCTTTGTCCATTTCTTTAGCAGTGTCATTTACACCTTTAACGAAACCAGCTTCAAAGCGATCGATTACGACCCCTTCTTCACCACCGATAAAGCCGACTTTGTCAGTTTTAGTTGTGTGAGCTGCTGCTACACCTGCAAGGTATGCTGCTTCGTTGTCTTTAAAGGTTGCTGAAACAACGTTGTCTTTGTCTTCGATTACTGAGTCAATAATAACGAAGTTTGTGTTAGGATTTGCGTCTGCTGCTGCTGTGATTGGCTCAGCCAACAAGTAACCTACACCAAAAATTGTATGGAACCCATTTGATACTGCTGAATCGATGTTGGTCGTGTATTGAGAAGCATCATCTGATTGGATATAGTCAAATCCGCCGCCACCGCGTTTGATGTTGTGTTCTTTACCCCAAGCTTGCAAACCTTCCCAAGCTGATTGGTTAAATGAACGATCGTCAACACCGCCGATATCAGTAACGATTGCTACGCTGTGATCTGCGTCTCCGCCAGCTGCACCGCCGCCTGATGAATCAGTTGTGCCGCCGCCTCCGCCGCCACATGCACCTAGAACTAACATTGAAGCTAACGCCACCGCGCCTAAACCAAATAATTTTGCTTTTTTCATTCCTGTAAAGCCCCCTTGATGGTATTTTTTTCAACAGTCAAATGACTGAATGAACAAGTTTATAAATCTTCTTCGGTAAACATATACGGCAGTAATCCTTCAACGGTCATCTCTTTTAGAACACCGTTGTCACCGACTAAGGTTACTGGCATGCTTGGTTCACAAAATTCTGACATGACTTGACGACAAGCCCCACAAGGTGAGATAGGTCTAGACGTGTGCCCAGCAATCACCAGGTGACTGAATTCCTTCTCTCCTTCAGAAACAGCTTTGAAAAAGGCGGTTCTTTCCGCACAGTTGCTTAAGCCATAGGATGCATTCTCGATATTCAAGCCTTGGTATATTTTTCCTTCTTTAGTAACTAAGCAAGCACCTACTGGAAAGTGCGAGTAAGGAACGTATGCTTTGTCTAAGGCATCGATGGCTACATCGATCCATTCTTGTTTTGCTGTCATGTTGTCTCCTAGTTCTTTAAGTTTAAAATTAGTATCCGGCACCAGATAAGCCATTCATGATAGCCACACCTGAGCTGGCACCTAAACGAGTAGCTCCAGCTTCGATCATAGCCATGGCTTCTTTCGCATTATGAATGCCGCCAGAAGCCTTCACACCCATTTCTGGGCCAACAGTTTCTCGCATTAATTTCACATCTTCAACCGTTGCGCCGCCAGTTGAAAATCCGGTAGACGTTTTAACAAAATCAGCGCCGGCTGCTTTGGCTAATTCACAGGCTTTGATTTTTTCGTCACGTTCTAATAAAGAAGTTTCGATAATCACTTTCACCAATGCTTTATCTTTGGCTGCTGCTACGACTGCTTCGATATCTCTTTGCACTTTGTCGTAGTTGCCGTCTTTCAATTCGCCGATATTGATAACCATGTCGACTTCGTCTGCGCCGTTTTCAATCGCATTGTTTGCTTCAAAGGCCTTCACTTCTGAAGTGTTTGCTCCTAATGGGAAGCCGATTACGGTACATACCGCTACTGGTTCACCCTTTAATTCCTTCGCTGCCATGCTTACCCAGGTTGGGTTGATGCAGACAGAATAGAAATGGTATTTTTTTGCTTCCTCGATAATCTTCATGACGTCCTCTTTGGTTGCGTCAGCCTTTAGAATTGTGTGATCGATTGTGCGATTTAATTCCATGTGTTCCATCCTCTCACTCGGTAACAATACCGTGTATTAATGTGGGTTCAACTGCTTGATCCCCGATTTCAATATTTTCATAAAGTAGATTTTCTACTTCTTGAAGCTCTGTTGTGTTGGCATAAATCGTTAGAAGAGACTCGCCTTCTTCGACTTTGTCGCCAATTTTTTTGTGCAGCTTAATACCGACTGCGTGATCAATTGCGTCCTCTTTGGTTCTGCGTCCGGCACCTAACTGCATGGCTGCAATCCCGATTTCGTTGGCTACTAGTTTGGTTACGTAACCAGAGGATTTCGCTGGCAACTCGCTTTCATGGCTAGCTGTCAGTAACTGTTCTGGATGATCCACTACCGAACTGTCGCCGCCTTGGTCCTTGATCATTTCGCGGAATTTTTCCAACGCTTTGCCAGATTCCAGTGCTTCCTTCAGCATTTGACGGGCATCATCCAAGGTATCTGCTTTTTTAGCTAAAACAACCATTTGACTGCCTAGGACATAACACATTTCAGTTAAGTCTTCTGGGCCTTCCCCTTTAAGGGTATCAATTGCCTCAACGATCTCCAAGCTGTTTCCCACGGCTTCACCTAATGGTTCCGACATGTCTGAAATCACTGCCATCGTTTGCCGACCTGCCAATTTGCCAATGCGTACCATCGTTTGTGCTAGGCGTTTTGCGTCATCTATGTTCTTCATAAAAGCACCTTCACCAGTTGTCACATCCAGCACGATTGCATCTGCTCCAGCCGCGATCTTCTTGCTCATGATGGAGCTGGCGATCAATGGAATCGAATCCACTGTCCCCGTTACATCCCGCAAGGCATAAAGCAGCTTGTCTGCTGGTGCTAAGTTCCCCGATTGACCGATAACTGCTACTTTGCTCTTGTTGACAATGTCAATGAATTCTTGGTCGGACAATTCAATCCGAAAACCTGGAATGGATTCAAACTTATCCAGCGTACCGCCGGTAAATCCAAGACCCCGTCCGGACATTTTCGCTACCGGAACACCTACACTTGCGACTAATGGTGCTAAAACCAAGGTTGTCGTATCGCCGACTCCGCCAGTGGAATGCTTATCCACTTTAATACCCTCGATTGAGGACAAATCAATAATCTCACCTGAATTTGCCATCGCTAAGGTTAAATTGGAAATTTCTTCGTCGGTCATGTCCTGGTAAAAGATCGCCATTAACAACGCACTCATTTGATAATCTGGAATATCTTTGGCTGTATAGCCGTTAATAATAAATTCAATTTCGTCTTTTGTTAAGGTATTTCCGTCACGCTTTTTCTCGATCAAGTCCACCATTCTCATAGCATTGCCTCCAAACTTAAAACTAATTATACATCAAAAAACCAAAAGGTAAACCACTTTAGTAAAACAGTTTACTATATAAGGAAACGCTTTTAGAAAACGTTAACATCGTTACTATAACGGGAAGAGGCTAAATTGTCAAGCCTAATCCATTTTCTTTACACTCTCACGAATAATTAATTTAGTTTGGAAGATTTTATTCGGAATTCTCTGAGAGGGAAAGTTAATAGCATCCACTAAAAATTTAGCTGCCGAAAAGCCGATTTCCGAGCTCGGTTGAAACACGGTTGTTAATGGCGGCACCATGTATTGACTAACCTCCAGGCCGTCAAACCCTACCACTGAAATATCTTCGGGAATCTTGCGGCCGCTTTCGTAAATAGCCTGGTAGCAGCCGATCGCCATTTCATCGTTCCCGCAAAAAATAGCGGTAATTTTGTCATTCTTCAGTAATTCCTTAGCTGCTTTATAGCCGCCGGCAATCGTTAAAGCCCCGGTACAAATATAGCTTTCATTAAAAGGCAATTGATGTTCAAATATCACTTGGCGGTAAGCGTTCACCCGTTCGGATAATTGGTAGTAGCCTTCGTCTTCCTTCAACATACCGATATGACGGTGACCATTTTTTACCAGCATCCGCACAACTTCTTGTGCACCAGCGTATTCTTCCACCAGCAGCTGGCCCCAGTCCCGTTCATTTAGGCCCCGGTCAATTAAAACAATCGGCCGATCCCGATAAAAGTCGCTGTCCAAAGATTGAGCTGGTCGCAAAGTAAAAGGCGTCGCTAATAAGATCCCATCCACTGAACGATGAGACAGCTCATTTAAATAGCGTTCCTCTTGCTCTTTATCATGGCGGGAATTGCATAGAATGATCATGTAGCCTAAGGGATTCAGGTAGCTTTCCACCCCTTCAATCACTTTGGAGAAGAAGAAATCCGTCACGTCCGGTACGATCATGCCGATGGTTTTTGAGTGGCGGTTGATCAAATTGGCCGCAAAAAAATCCGGCTTGTATTGATACTCATCCACAATAGCTAAGACCTTTTTGATGGTCTTTTCACTAAAGCGACTACCTTTATTATTTAAAATTTGCGAGACAGTGGTTACCGAAACCCCAGCCTTTTCTGCAATTTCTTTAATGGTAATCTTCATAAGTGCTCCGTCCTTTTGCTTATTTTCCCTCAGTGTAGCAAAGAAGTTTTTATTATGAAAGGCTTTTTGGTGATCCACTGATAAAAAAACGAAGCTGGTCAGCTTATTTCTCCTGTGCCAGCTTATCTAGTTCGTCACCAGTCACTCGGAAAACAGTCCATTCATCCATGGGAACCGCACCCATTTTTTGGTAAAACTCAATCGACGGCAAATTCACATCCAAACACCACCACTCCAAACGACCGTAATCACGCTGAATCACTAGGTCAGCTAGAAAACCCAGCAGCTGCTTGCCAAAGCCGTAGCCCCGCCACTTTTCTCGGACATATAGGTCTTCCAAGTACAAACCCGGCTTGCCTAAAAAGGTGGAGAAGTTGCTGAAAAATAACGCGAAGGAAACCGGCTCTCCATCGACTTCTCCGATAATCACTTCGGCTTTTTGTTCTTCAAACAGTGATTTGTATAATATTTCTTCCGTAGCTACGACTTCCTGCAGCAAATTTTCGTAGTCCGCCAGCTCTTTGATGAAGGTTAGAATCAATGGAACATCTTTTTCTTCGGCTAGACGAATCGTCATATTTTGGGTCATTTGTTGACACCTCCGAGGGTAATGATAGCATGAAAAAACAAGCTGCAGAAGACCACAGCTTGCTTTTGTCATTAGATTATCGGAAATTGCTTCAACACATATTCTTCGGCTTCTTTGCTCCAGATGCCGTCGGTTTTGGCTAGGATTTGCCCTAACTCTGATGCCGGATCGATTTCTGAAAGCTTCTTCAGCTCACTTTGTTTGTGGGTGTACACCAGCTTCTTCCCA
The DNA here is from genome assembly GCF_017377575.1 of Candidatus Enterococcus moelleringii. Taxonomy (GTDB): domain Bacteria; phylum Bacillota; class Bacilli; order Lactobacillales; family Enterococcaceae; genus Enterococcus_A; species Enterococcus_A moelleringii. The sequence goes on along the minus strand of NZ_JAFREM010000003.1, from coordinate 12,108 downwards.
CCGCCGATAGCTGGTTGATTCAAGGTGGTTTCTGCCACAGCGTCCAGGCCTAGAATGTGGGTTACCACATTGGCAACCTTCACCTGTTTGTCCTCAATCAGCTTCACGGCTTTGCGCATATCTTCGGTGTTGCCGCCGGACGTTCCCACAAAATGAGTGAAAGAGTAATGCACATCGTAGAAATTGACTTTGGCTGAGAAGTCCTTGTTTTGTGGTCCAGCAAAGAAATTCAGGCAACCATCGGGATTCAACAGATCCGCTGCATCGGTGATGACTTGCTCTGAAGGTACCATCACAAAAATGTCGTCGAAGCCTCCATCAACGGTTTCTTTTAACAAGCTTACTTGATCTTCCACTTCGCCGACATCCACGTATTGCACTGTAATGCCGTCTTGGCTAGGATACAGTTTTTCTGCCCGCGCTAATTTATCAGGATTTCGATCGGTGACCACTAAATTCTTAGGACGAATTGGACCGTGAAGCGCGTAGTCAATGGCTAGTAAACCCATCGGACCAGTTCCTCCCATGATTAACAGATTGCCGTCTTCTTTAATCCCCATTTTATGCTCGTAGCTGCCGTTTTTCAGGTGATAATTGGCTTCAAAAGCGCCAATCACACAAGACAAGGGTTCAATCAGCGAGCCTTCAAAATAGGTTTCGCCGTTGTAAGGAATCAAGCAATCCTGATTCATCACATCTTCAGAAATCACGATGTGGGTGGCATCGCCGCCGGTATAGGGATACGAATAGCCGGGACAGTCGGGACGATCAGACAGCTGCAGGTTCGCTTGCACGACATAGCGTTCGCCCTTTTTGTATTTGTGGGCCCATTTGCCGCCGACTTCTAGAATTTCACCACAAAATTCGTGGCCGACAATGATCGGATTTTCTGCGACATTGTCAGGAGCCTTCTTGTGATCGCCTCCTTGATTGGCCAGCTTCCAGGTAGACATGCAGATGCTGTCGGTGATGACCGAAGCTAAAATTTCATTCTCCTTGATTTCTGGTAATTCAAATTCTTCCAAACGCAAATCTTTTTTGCCATACAGTCGAACTGCTTTCGTTTTCATCATAATCCTCCAATATTTACGCTAAGATTCCTAGTCCATAGCCAATGATCCCTACCGCAAACAAGATAAAGATCAAAACAATCGGACTAACTTTTTTCTTCAATAAGCGCATCATCAATAGTGTTAAACCTAAAGCCAATAGACCAGGAACTAAGTCGTCCAAGACATTTTGCACGGTGGTAATGACTTCTTCGCCATTGGCCCCAGCGGTTCTTGATACTACTAACGGAATGTTGATGGTGGTCCATTTGGTCACCAGTACCCCCATGATGAAGAGCCCCAGAATCGTCGCACCTTCAGTTAGTTTTTGCAGCAAGTTGCCAGATAGATCTGAGACGATATCCATCCCTTTTCTAAAGCCGTAGGTTAGGCCGAACCATTTCATTGCAATCCGCACCGCGTTAAAGGCAAAGAAGAAAAGCAGCGGACCGAAAATGTTGCCGCTTAAAGCTAACGACGCGCCCATTGCCGCAGTGATTGGGCGTAACGTTCCCCAAACTAGCGGATCGCCGACCCCACATAACGGTCCCATCAAACCGATCTTCAAACTATTAATAGTTCCTTCATCGATATCTGCTCCGGAAGCTTTGGCTTCTTCCATCGCCATCGTTACCCCAATAACTGGTCCGCAGACTGCTGGTGTAACGTTGAAGAAGGTCATGTTGCGTTTTAAGGCTTCCGCCTGTTCTTCTTTGGTGTGATAGACTCTTTTAATAGTAGGAATCATATCGACACAAAAGGCTAAAGCGTGAATCCGTTCGTAGTTGAAGGAAGCTTGTTGAAAGTTTGAGTATAAAAAGGTGCGGAACAAATCTTGTTTAGTAATTTGTGATTGTACCGGCGCTTTGGTTTCAGTTGCTGTTGTTTCCATAGAGTATAATCCTCCTTGATCGATTGGTATTTTCGTCTGTTTTTTATTTTAAAAAGGTTAGTCTTCTAGTTCGTCATCAGCCAAATCGCCCACGGCTGTCGCGGTAACCATGCCGCCTGCATCTTGTTTCTTGAAGTTCGGATTCAATTGTACGTAAACTAAAGCAATAATTAAGCCGACAATCCCGAATGACAGCAGACTGAAATCTAAGTAGCCGCCTAAAACAAAGCCTAGGAAGAAGAATGGCATCAAGTATTTTACGCTCATCATGTTCAAGACCATCGCATACCCGACCACGACGATAAATCCGCCGGCTACGGCCAAACCACCAGTCACGACATCTGGAATCATATTTAACATGTTGGTAACCATTTCCGCGCTGACAAAGGCTGCCACGATTGTAGCTGGAATCGCTACCCGCAAGGCCTGTACGAACAACGCGCTAAAGTGAATAAAGATAATTTTGTTAAAATTGGCCTTCTCGGCTTCCCGATCGGCTGCGTGCTGGAATGCCACGGTAATTGTCCGAGCAAAAACAGTTAACACTTGTCCGGCTGCCGCAACTGGCAAAGCAATCGCGATCCCAGCTTGAATGTCTTGTTGACCAACGACGACTAAAATCGTCGAAATCACACTGGCTAAGGCCGAGTCAGGGGATTGTGCCGCCCCAATGTTCATCCAGCCTAAGGCAATCAGCTCCAAGGTTCCCCCTAAAATAATTCCCGTCGTTACATCTCCTAAAATTAGTCCAACTACGGTACAAGCGATCAACGGACGGTGAGTTTGAAACTCATCTAGTACACTGCCCATTCCGCAAATACATGAGAAAAGAAAAATAAGAACAATTTGAATCATTGATAATTCCATCGTTATTTGCCCCTTTCGTTAAAACCCGGCTTCTTTCAATTTCGCTTCAAAATCACCTTTGCTGTCGGTTGCTACCATGCGCAGATCAAGCTCGACACCAATTTCCGCTAATTTGCGGAAAGCATCCACGTCTTGTTGGTCTACTGAGATTCCTTTAGTGACTTGTGTTCGGCCGTCCTTAAAGTGCATACCGCCAATGTTGATGGACTTGATTGGCACCCCGTTTTCTACCATCGCCAATACTTCTGACGGATTGGTGAACAGATAGAAAACTGTTTCTTCGGCATATTTGGGATTGTTGTAGACTTTTACCGCTTTTTCTACGTTGACGATGTTGGCTTTGATTCCCGGAGGTGCAGCTTGCTTCACCAAGGTGCGGCGAACCTCGTCGTTGGCTACCTCTTCACTTACCACAATAATCCGTTCTGCTCCGGCTTCCTTGGCCCAAACAGTTGCTACCTGACCATGAATCAACCGGTCATCGATGCGTGCTAATCTGATTTGCATCTTAAAAATCCTCCTCTTCTTCAACTTGCTGGTCTTTAAATGACTTCACCGTGTCAACAGCTACCGTTGTCACGTGTTTCACAATTTCCGCTAAACTATGGCTTTGCAGCATGCTGGCTGCTTCTAATACAATCGGCAGTGACATGCCGGAAACGACTTCGATATCTCGCTGGCTATTCTTCATAGCTACTGCACAGCTGGCATTATACGGCGTACCGCAAAATAAATCGGTGAGAACCAAGTAGTTGGCCGCTGGTTCCGTCATAGCTGCTAGTACTTTTTGCTGAACCGAATCCAGGCCCTCTTCCTTTAAAAACTCGATGGATTGGAAATCCGGCAGCTCACCGAAAATCATCTCAGCTGAGTTTTTCATTTCGTGAGCCAGCTTGCCATGTGCCACTAAAATTACTTTGTTCATTTCAGTCACCTATCCTCTCGTTTTTCCGCCGGCTACATTCAAAGTGACGCCATCAACATAGCTGGAACGATCGGAAATAAAATAGGCAACCACATCCGCCACTTCAGTTAATTTTCCGTCCCGACCAATTGGGATCGTTTTGGTGTTGGTGTAACCCGCCCGCAATTGCTCAACTGTGATGCCGCGAGTGTAGGCTAAAGCTGTTTCGTATTCGATCGTTCGCAAGCCGGTTTCTTCCATGATGCCTGGTGCCACGCCGACTACTCGAACCCCTTTTTTACCCAGTTCTTTCGCCCATGATCGCGTGAAGCTGTTGACCGCCGCCTTGGTTGCTGCATAGACGCTTTGACCTTCGGAACCTTCCAAACCGCATTCAGAGGACATGTTAATGATGACACCAGAGCCTTGCTTGACCATTTCCCGTCCGACTGCCTGCCCCATCAAGTAGACGCCCTTTTGATTGATGCCGATCATTTTGCTAAAAATGTTTTCGTTGATTTCAAATTTCCCATTTTCGGTTTGCTTTTCATCTACCAGCAATGCAGGGATGTTGATCCCGGCGTTGTTCACCAGTCCGTCGATTTTGCCGAAGGTTTCCATCGCCAGATCAACTGTTTTTTGTACTGATGCTGGGTCTGTCACATTTGTGGTGCTGAATAAAAGATTTTCGTGCTGGAAGCTGCCTTCTCGTAAATCGGCATTGACTACCTGTACGCCTAATTCGCACAATGCTTTGACGATTGCTGCACCAATGCCTGAAGAACCGCCTGTTACCACGACTGTTTTACCTGAAATTTCTAACCAATCCATCCTTACACCTCTTTTTACACATTTGTGATTTCTTTTTAACGTTTGTTACAAGTAGTATTCTAGACCTCAAAGAAAACGTTGTCAATAGATTATTGCAATTTATTTATTGACTAATCACATTTGTGCTAGGCTGTTGGATAATTCACTTAGGTGATTGTGATGTGTTATGAGAATTCTTTTGGTTCCTAAAAAGAGCAGCTACCTCCCACTAGACTGCACGAATCATCGTTAGTTGGTTATTTGGTTATTTTTTTCTCACTAAATACACTGGGAAAAGTGGAACTGGCAAAAAAAGACGACTAAGTTTTTACGCTTAGTCGTCTAGCCCTTATTCGTATACTAGTTCTAAAATTGTTTCCTGCTTTTCCGGTGGGATTTCTTCGTCGCTTAGGTAGTACTCGTAAGCAACACCTAAAAATTTGTGATCCAATTTTTTAATCTCAGCCAGCATCTCTAGATAGATGCCAGTCATGTCTTCGTAACGGCCGATATACAATGCCGACAGGGCTTGATAAGATGGCAGCCGGTAACAATCGACTTCTTCGGCAACCTCGATCTTTTCGGCCAAAGGGAAACCGATCTCCATTTCAATCGCCGATTCATCCATCTGCCCTTCTTCCTGCATGTTTTTGTAGGAAACAAAGGGAGTGCTTAAAATCTTTCCGCCGTTGATTTGAATCATTCCAGCTAATTTCATGAAGGTGGGACCGATGATTTGCGGAATTTCTTCAACACTAATGGTAAAGGTTTGTGAGACAATCCATTGCTCGGGTTTAGTAATCTGTTCAAATTTCATTGTTTGGCGCCTCCTTTTCTTTCATCATACCGGATGAAAGTGCCAGAACATGTCATATTAAAGCTGGTTTTCCAAAAAAGATTGGGTATAAGCGACAATCTTCTCCTTCACCCATTGCGGCTCCAAAATCTGCACATTTTTTCCCAGCGGCAGCAAAAAGCGATACAAATCATCAAACACAGCAAACTCCATGGTGGTTTCAAAGCTGCTGTCGGGATTATCTACTAGCGGTAAATCGGCAAATTCGTCGTAGCGTTTGTAGGCGATTCGTTTGCTGAAGCGCAGGCGAACGGCAATTCTGGGAAAATCCAATTCTTCCGGCGGCAAAGTACCGTGGATTTTTTCGCCTAGCACGACTTGTTTTACCCGCTGTAACGGATAAAGCTGCCATTTTTCTTGATCTAGCTGATAGGCTAATAGGTACCAAGTCTGGTATTTGTACAAAATGCGTTTCGGTGCAGCTTTAATCAAGCGGGTTTGACCATATTCCGTGTAATAGGTGAATTGGATTTCCTTTTCGCTGAACAGAGCCTGCTTCAGCTGTAGAAAAGTTTCGCTGCTGGTGGAGCCCTCCTGACTTAAATCCACTGACAGCCAGTCGCTCCAATCGTAGACGCTGCCCAGCTTTTCCATCAATTTTTCCGTATCCGCTAAACCGATGGATTGCAACAAATGCAGCGCCAAAAGCAGATCATCCTGTTCTTGTTCCATCAAGGTGTTATCTACCTGAAAAGATTCCTCCAAATAGATTCCGCCGTTGCGTCCTTTAACTGAATAGACGGGAATCCCTGCCAAGCTCAGCACATCCACATCCCGGTAAATCGTGCGAGGCGTAACTTCAAAACGCTCGGCCAACTCTTTTGCTGTAACCTTTTTACGATTCAATAGAATTAGTGTCGTTTGCAGTAGTCGAATGATTTGCATAACTACCCCTCCTTTGGAAAGCCGGTCAACACCACTATTGCGGTGATAGATTGTTTAATTGCGCAAAATGTTTTGCTTGCTGTGTTAAAAAAGAGACAGGCAGCTAGCTCATTTTAGGGGATTCATTTTTCCAAAAACCGGAAAAATGAGTTCCATCTTCATACGCATACCATCGTGCTAAACTTCTCGTCTCATGGTAAAGCTACATTTGATTATTTTGGTTTCTATCTTTATATAATGCGAAAAGCACGACTGGCAGCCCTATCTCTTCAATACTTCCTGTGCGGTCTCTTCGGTTGTTACCAAGACATTGATGTACTCGCCCTTCAAAGCACTAGCAATCGCTTCGGCTTTATCCGCTAAGGCTGCTATGCCAATCCGATACGGTGTCCGTTTCAAATCAGTGATATCAATGCCGATCAGACGATCGTCCAGTTCGTTATCAATATGCTGTCCGTCACTGTTGTAAAAACGTGAAACCACGTCCCCAATGACTTTTTGACCTTCTAAATAAGCCAGCACGTCTTCACCATAGAACTGCTTCCAGCTTTCGTTCATCTGCAAAATTGGGCTGCCGATCCCTAAGATGGCGATATCTAGCTTGCGCCAATAATCGATCAGCTCTTGATTGAATTCATTTTCCATCAAAGCCTTTTTCAAAGAAACTGTCTCAGGAAAAGCTGGCGAATCAATCATCAAGGCCCGGCCGTTCAATTTTTTCGATGCTTCATAGGCAATCGTATTCACATGATAGTCGCTGATTAGACGCCCAGATGGTCCGCCAATCATAGGAATACAAGTAATGTTATTTACATTGTAGCTGCCTAAGCCTTCCGGGATGGCTGACATGGTTTCCCCCCAGGAAAAACCAATAATCATGTCGTCGGCTAAAATTTCTCCTAAGTATTCTCCTACACCGTTGGCCAACAGCTTGTCCTTTTGTGTCCGGTTTAAATCCGAAGCGGCTGGCACAATAATCGCCTTTTTCAGCTTGAACTTTTCTTGCAGCTGTTTTTCTAAATCATAAGTGCCTGCTTTGTCGTAATTAATGGAAATCGTGACAATCCCTTCATTGCGGGAACGCTTTAACAATCGGCTGATGGTACTGCGGTGGATATTTAATTCTTTCGAAATCTGGCTCTGGTTCTTGTCCTCTTGGTAATACATCTCGGCTATCCGAACCAGTAATTTATCTTCATCTTTGTACATAGTAATTCCTCCTTTCCTAAACAACCCCTCTGTCACATTTGTGATTTTTATCGATCCAATGTGATTATACCGTTATTCTTTCCTATCCTGCAAGTCTTTCGGGTTAATTGCTGAAAAAGAAATAGCAGCGGCACTTCTCATTAAAATAAATAAGAACAAAAGCTGCCACCAACCTGTGACAGCTTCTGTTCTATTCCTTCACACTCCGTAAAATGTAATAGCCTTTATCCTTGGAAACAATCTCGGCATTGCCGAAGACTTCCTCCATCTTGCTTTTGGCGCTAGGTGCCCCTTGTTTCTTTTGAATTACTGCGGTCAAGGTGCCGCCAGTTTTCAGTAATGGCGCGGCATCGGCTAAAATCTGATGCACGACTTTTTTGCCAGCTCGAATTGGCGGGTTGGTGACAATCGCCGCATAGCTTTCCTGATGCAGGTCCTCATAAATATTGGACTGATGGATATCGGTTTGTTCTGTTAGCTCGTTGCGCTGGGCATTTTCTTGCGCTAAGGCAACGGCACGATTGTTTACATCGATCATTTCTACTTGACGATCGGTACTATAAGCCAGTGCCAAGCCGATGGGGCCATAGCCGCAGCCGACATCCAGGATCGTCCCTTCCGGCAAGTCGTTGTTATCGAATTGTTCGATCAGCACACGGGAACCGTAGTCCACCGTTTGGCGGGAAAACACACCGCTGTCAGTCACAAATTGGAAATTTTTACCCAGCAGCTCAAAGGACCATTTTTCCAGGTCGTGGGCTGTTTCGGGATTTTCTGAATAATAATGATTGGTCATGGTGTCTCCTTGTTCAATAAGTTTTTCACGTCTTCTCTCTGACTTTACATTTTGCCGCTTGGAGAGTCAAGAGCAGGCCGGCTAGTTTTGCACTTCCAGCAGTTTGTTTTTAATATCGCGGGCAATCAAGGCGCCTAAGAAATGATAGCCTTCGTTAGATGGATGCAAGCCGTCGTCCTGCAGGAATTCATTTGGCTCAGGGTAAATCGTCATGTGGTGATACAAATCAATCACGTTCACGCCTTTTTCAGCAGCTACTTCTTTTGCCATTTCGGCATAAGCCTGCTGGCGATCATTGTCAGCTTCGGTGCGGATTGCGACATTTACGTAGCCTGGTGTTAGGACGATGACTTTTTCAGCTGGGAAAGCTTCCACCAATTTACGCAGATTGTCGCCGTAGGTTTCCACCGGGTCCTTGTGTTTAATGGAATCATTGGTGCCAAAACAAATCACTACAAAATCAGGGTTGGCAGCCACTACCTCATCTAGGCGCTCCAGACCTTCTGCCGAACCTTCGCCGCGACGACCAAATTTTAAAATTTCGTAGCCAGGAAAGCCCATACCCGTTAGTTCATCGATGACATAGTTGTTGAGAATATCGCTGGGCTCGCCATTCATCAAGCCGGTCATTAAGCTGTCGCCATATAATGCAATTTTGTTCATTAAAATAGCCTCCTCTTTTTCTACTATGATAGCACGAACCGAGCGTTCATACTGTATCGGACCCTTTTGCCGATAAATTCTAAAAAATGAATGAAACTGGCGGCATTTCGATAGCTTTCTCTGGTATTTTTCGGCTAAAATGACGTATAGCTTTCTAATAGTAGAAAAATATTCGGTTTTCTAGCAAAACCGCAACAGAGAAGTGCCTTTTTATGATAAAATTAAGCGCAGTTATCAAAGGAGGTCCCAATGAAAGATAAGATGAATTACTATCGTATTCCGCGGGAGCAGTGGCAGGATTTCTACACCAGCGGACATACCCCTTTGACCGAAGAAGAATTGGACAGTATCCGAAGCTTAAATGACCGTATTTCCATGAAGGATGTGGAAGACGTCTATATTCCGTTGTGTCATCTGATCCATCTATATAAGAAAGAAGCGGAATCTCTCAGTTTAAGTAAGGGGCTTTTCTTACATAAATACGTAAAAATGCCGCCGTTCATCATCGGTATTGCCGGAAGTGTTGCTGTCGGCAAAAGTACCACCGCCCGTCTGCTGCAGACCTTGCTGGGTCGTTTGTTTAAACACCAGCGGGTACAGCTGATTACCACTGACGGATTTCTTTACCCCAACAAGGTGTTGGAGGAGCGGGGCATTATGGACCGCAAAGGCTTCCCGGAAAGCTATGACATGGAAAAACTGATTACCTTCTTAAATGAAGTTAAATCCGGCCAGGAAAACATTCAGATTCCGATTTACTCCCATAATGTGTACGATATTGTGGAAGGCGAATTTGAAACCATTCATCAGCCGGACATTTTGATTGTTGAAGGGATTAATACCCTGCAGCTGCCGGCCAACCAGCAAATTTACGTCAGCGACTTTTTCGACTTCTCCGTTTTTGTCGATGCTGATCCGGATTTGATTGAAAAATGGTACTTGGAGCGTTTTGAATCCTTGCTGGATACTGCCTTCCAAGATCCAGAAAACTATTATTATGAATATGCCATTGGCAATCGCAGAGCTGCCTTGGATATGGCGGAAGATGTGTGGCAAAGAGTGAATTTGGTTAATTTAGAAGAGTACATCTTGCCAACTCGCGGCCGAGCTGATATTATCATGCACAAGGCACCCCATCATATGATTGATGAAGTGTATTTGCGGAAGTATTAATTAAGAAAGGCTTCGTAAACTCGCTAAGCTTTCATGCACTTATGCTAAGCTAGTTTGGAACGCCGGACAACAACCGTTAAAAAAAGCAGGGTTCGCCCTGCTTTTGAAATAAAACTATAAGAATAGAGGGAATAATTGTGACAAACGTTGCCAACGAAATGACAGACGTTGAAAAAATCATTGTACTTGACTATGGTAGCCAGTATAACCAATTGATCACTCGTCGTATCCGTGAATTCGGTGTGTTCTCAGAATTATTGAGCCACCGCATCACTGCCGAAGAAGTAAAAGCTATGAATCCAAAGGGAATTATCCTTTCCGGCGGACCAAACAGTGTCTATGACGAAGGAGCCTTTTCGATTGATCCTGCGATCTTTGACTTAGGCATTCCCGTTTTAGGTATTTGTTACGGTATGCAGCTGATTACCTACAACCTAGGCGGAAAAGTTGAACCTGCTCAAAACCGTGAATACGGCAAAGCGTTACTAGAAGTTACTTCAGACAACGCCGTTTTATTCGAAGGCACACCAAAAGAACAAACCGTTTGGATGAGCCACGGCGACCTTGTTACTCAAGTACCTGAAGGATTTGAAACAGTCGCAACTTCTGCGGACTGCCCAATCGCTTCGATTCAAGATACAACCCGCAACTTCTACGGTATCCAATACCATGCGGAAGTGCGCCATTCTGAATACGGAAATGACCTGTTGCGTCACTTTGCTTACGAAGTTTGCCAATGTAAAGGCGACTGGAGCATGGACAACTTCATCGACATGCAAATTGCTCGCATCCGCGAACAAGTCGGCGACAAAAAAGTCTTGCTAGGCCTATCCGGCGGCGTGGACTCTTCTGTAGTTGGCGTGTTGCTGCAAAAAGCCATCGGCGACCAATTGACTTCGATCTTTGTGGATCATGGTCTATTGCGTAAAGGCGAAGGCGAACAAGTTATGGAAGCTTTAGGCGGAAAATTCGGCTTGAACATTATCCGAGTAGATGCTAAAAAACGTTTCTTAGACAAATTAGACGGCGTTTCTGATCCAGAAGAAAAACGCAAAATTATCGGTAACGAATTTGTTTACCTGTTTGATGACGAAGCAACTAAGCTTGCTGGTGAAGAAGGCATTTCCTTCCTAGCTCAAGGTACGTTGTACACTGACGTGATCGAATCAGGAACCGAAACAGCTCAAACAATCAAATCTCACCATAACGTGGGTGGATTACCTGAAGATATGCAGTTTGAACTAATCGAACCATTGAACACCTTGTTCAAAGACGAAGTTCGCGAACTAGGAACGCAGCTTGGCATGCCTGACGATATCGTATGGCGCCAACCATTCCCAGGACCAGGCTTAGGTATCCGTGTCCTTGGCGAAATCACCGAAGAAAAATTGGAAGTCGTTCGCGAATCCGATGCCATCTTACGGGAAGAAATCGCTAATGCCGGCCTAGACCGCGACATCTGGCAATACTTCACTGTCTTACCAGGTATCCGTTCAGTTGGTGTGATGGGTGACGGCCGTACCTACGATTACACTGTCGGTATCCGTGCAGTAACCTCTATTGATGGCATGACTGCCGACTTCGCTCGCATTCCATGGGATGTCTTGCAAAAGATCTCTGTGCGGATTGTAAATGAAGTGGATCATGTGAACCGGATTGTGTATGATATTACGAGCAAGCCACCTGCGACTGTAGAGTGGGAATAGCCTGAAAAAGCCTATAAACGTTGATTTAACAGCGTTTATAGGCTTTATTGTTGAATGGATAAATTGTTTGAATCCCTTTTAAAAATAACTTTTGAAAATTTGATAAAACAGTTGAGTTGGTTAATGGATAAGTACTATTTTTGTTTACGTTCCAATATATTTAGATTATGACTTCGATCGAACTTAACGCAGATTTATCCCCTGTTAAATTTACATTCCATTATGTTTAGATTATGCCATGAAATCAAAGCTCCTAAAAACTATGTTACAACATTTACATTCCACTATGTTTAGATTA
>NZ_JAFREM010000029.1 GCF_017377575.1 Candidatus Enterococcus moelleringii | reverse complement strand
ATAAATAATCATAATTCAGTTTTAGTTAGTTGTCAAGGCAAAAAATAATTACAAATAGATGTTGACACCGCTTTCTCGTCGGTATATTATTTGGTTGTGATACAAAATGTAATTACATAAAAGGAGATGAAACGAAAATATGCACATTATGTTAGCAACTCATGGCGGGTTTGCAGAAGGTATCTTCAATAGTTACCAAATGATTGCCGGCACCAATCCTCAAATTCAAACCGCCAGCTTAACTGATGAAGGGATTGAACCCTTTGTCAAAACTTTTAAAGCCAAGTTAGACTCGTTGGTTGATGAGGAGGTACTAGTAATGACGGACCTAAAAGGCGGTACCCCTTACAACGAAGCTTACAACTATTATCTCAAACATCCTGACAAAATGCGAGTCGTAGCAGGATTGAATCTGCCGATGTTGATCGAAACTGGGCTGGCAATAGGGAATTCATCATTAAATGAGCTTTACGAGCTGGCACTTACAGCCGGGAAAGCCGGTGTTGATGGGCCGACTGAAGACAATGATGAGGATGACATCGAATTTTAGTTATAGAAGAAGCGATTATACAATAAGAAGGAGCGATATGTTATGACAATTACATTAGCAAGAATTGATGACCGGGTGATCCATGGTCAAACAACGACACGCTGGACGAAGGCGCGTTCAGTGCAAGGGATTTTAGTAGTAGGCGATGACATTGCCCAGGACGATTTGCGCAAACGAGTATTAAAAGCAGCAGCCGGCAACTTAAAGTTGGGTGTTTACACGACAGAACAAGCAGTGGAAAGCATTCCTAAAGGAAAGAACTCCAACAAAGATTTCTTCCTCATCAGCAACTCGCCCCAAACCTTTGCCAAACTAGTGGAGCTGGGCGTAGATTTTGGCAAAAAGCTGAACGTTGGGCCGATGAATACGCGAGCGGGGGCTAAAGTGTTGGGCCGGACTGTAGCAATTGATCAAAAGGATTACGACGCTTTTGAATACATGGATCAGCAGGGAATTGAGATTGGCTTCCAATTATTGCCGGATGACGAAACCAAACCTTGGAAAGTAATGAAGGCGAAATACGATTCGATGGACTAAAAAATGCTTAAACACAAAAACATCTTTTTAAATAGGAGGAAAGAAAATGGAAGGCAGTTTATTTTTACCAGCGCTTTTGACAGGAATTTTTTGTTACTTAGGAGCGATTGAGAGTCCGTGGTTGTTTGGGATGAGCGGTGGTTTTTATGTAGTAGGTCGGCCGTTAGTAGCTGGACTGTTAACAGGGATTGCATTTGGTGATGTTCAGGCTGGTGTTCTGTGTGGGTTAGCAGTGCAGGCGGTGTTTATCGCCAACTTATCAACTGGAGGTGCCACCAACAGTGAGATCACCTACGCAGCATACGGTGGTATCGGTTTGGCATTGGCGACCACCAAGGATCCAGCGGTTGCGGTGACCTTGTCAATTCTAATTGGCCAAACCTTTGGACTTATTTTCTATAATACTAGAATGGCTTTGTACTCATTCTGGAACACCCGGGCACAAAAAGCAGCAGAAAATATCGACGATCGCGGCATTACCATGAACCATGTCGTCTATCCTCAGATCACCACATTTCTGTTGCGGGCAGTACCGATTTTTGCGGCGATTTTCTTTGGTCGTGGTTTAGTGGATTGGTTGTTGTCTAATGTACCTCAAGTGGTCACCGACACGATTTCCGTTCTAGGGGGCGTATTGCCAGCGTTAGGGATTGCGATGCTGATGGGGATTGTCATCAAAGACAAAATTCATTTGGTATTTTTCTTTGCCGGCTTTGTGCTAATGGCCTTTGCTAAATTGAATATGATTGCTTTAGTTTTTCTAGCGGCCATGGTTGCCTACATTGTTTACTTAAGTACTGGAAAAGGCACCAACAACGGCAATACCAGCACGCCAGTAGCTGAAACCGGACCGCAGGCGGATGTCGCTTACGAAGATGATGACTTATTTTAAAGGAGGACAAGTTAATGGAAACAGCACGATTAAGTAAAAAAGAATTGCGTCAAATTTGGAAACGCTGGGGCTTCACCCATTTGTCTTCCATGAGTTATGAAAAATTGCAGGCACACGCGTGGGCCTTTTCCTACCTGCCTTTTGCTGAAAAATATTATAAAAATGATCCGGAAGCTAAACGCCGTTTGTTAGTACGCCACTCGATGTTTTACAATACCGAACCGCAAACCGGACAATTAATTAACGGTATTGTTGCTTCATTAGAAGAAGAAATTGCCTTAGGCGGTGATGTGCCGGAAGAAATGCCGATTAATATTAAAACCACCTTGATGGGACCGTTGGCTGGAATTGGTGATTCGATTATTCAAGGGATTATTGTGCCGATTCTGTTATCCATCGGTATGGGATTAGCCGCAGGCGGTAATGCGCTGGGTCCGGTCTTCTACTTGATCAGCTACGGCATTATTGGCCCACTGATTTCTTACCTGTGCTTTATGAACGGTTACCGTCTAGGAGTAAATGCCATCGATGTAATTATCGGTGACAATGCCAAGCGGATTACCGATGCTTTCAACATTTTAGGGATCATGGTTGTGGGCGGATTGGCTGCCTCCAATATTGCCTTGACTACAGCGATTAAAATTCCCATGGGGGATGAAGTACAAGAATTGCAAAATGTGCTGGACGGCATTTTCCCAAGCATTTTACCTTTAGCGATGGTCTTGCTGGCTTGGTACTTGTTAACCTCGAAACAGTTGACCGCCACAAAAGTAATCTTGGTCTTGACCGTCATTTCCGCTGCCGGCGTGGTCATTGGCGTATTCTAGGAGGCCATCATGTACATTTTAGAACCGATTTCCAAGGAGCGAATCTGGGGCACACCTAGGCTGCATGATTATCAAGGTGAGGAAACGATTGATAAGATTGGCTCTGTGTATTCCGCTAGCGGCATCACAGAAATTGATTGTCCGGTAGTTAACACCGACGCTTCTTTAAATGATCTAATTCAAACAGAGCCGGAGAAGTTCGGCCTGCAGCCGGGAGAAGTCTATCCCTTGATCATTTCCTTTACCGCTTGTGATGAAAACTTGAGTATCCAAGTCCATCCAACCGATGACTATGCGCAAAAGCAGGAAGGAATGCCTTATGGCAAAAGCGAGGCTTGGTATTTTATCACCCCGCCAGAAAAGGGTTGGATTTATGCCGAACAACTCACTCAAGATAAAGCTGCCATCACTGAAGCAGTCAAGGAGAATCAATATCAACAAGTGTTGCAGGAATATCCGACGGCGCAACAAGACCTGATTTATATTCCTTCAGGCACCATTCATGCCTTGACTAAGGGCTCATTAGTTTACGAAATCCAGCAGTCCACCGATATCACTTATCGTTTTTACGATTATGACCGGATGGATAAAACTGGAGAAAAAAGACAGCTGCATGTAAAGCAGGCGATTGAGACATTGATGCCAGAACAAAGAGTGGAGAAAAAGTCCTTTGAATTAGGTACAACGGCTCGCCAACGAGAGTTTACCATTCAACATCTGGAAGTTAACGGCGCAATCGAAAATCCTGCTGACATTGCCAGCGTCTTGACGATTCTTTCTGGGGAGCTGGTTTTAGGGGAGTATCCTTGTACCGCTGGTCAAAGCTTACTGCTGCTGCCAGGAGAAGAAGCGATTTTACCAGGCAATGCGGATTGTGTATTAGCGACGCCAGTTCCATACTGGCGTAAATAGTTGAGGGGATCATTCTATGCTATAATAGAGGTAATTTATTGAGGAGCCGAGGATCAATGAGTATCCCTTTACACAAAAAAATACGCGAAGATCTATTACAAAAAATTAAATCCGGCGAGTACGCCGAAAATGATATTATCCCAACTGAACTGGAATTAGCTGATATCTACGGCGTCAGTCGACCAACAATTCGCCAAGCGGTGCAATCACTGGTGAATGACGGCTACTTGGAAAAACGCAAAAAGCGGGGGACGGTGGTCACGAAACCAAAGTTCCAGCAGGAATTCACCCATGTGATTGAAAGCTTTGACTCTGAGATGAACCGCAAGGGCCTTGCGCCGAAGACCAAAATTTTGGCCTTCAATGTGGTGAAAGCAAATGAAGACGTGGCGGAAAATCTCAGACTGAAAAAAGGCGAACAAGTCTATAAGCTGATCCGTTTGCGCTATGCTGAGGACAAGCCGGTAGTTTTAGTCACCAGCTATATTCCCTATCGCCTGTTTCCCAACTTTCAAGAGATTGATTTCACCACAGAAAAATTGTACAAAGCCTTAGAAGAAGCAGGCTATCCGGTTTCAGCGGTAGCCCGCAAGCTGGAAGTCA
Organism: Candidatus Enterococcus moelleringii; assembly: GCF_017377575.1. GTDB lineage: Bacteria > Bacillota > Bacilli > Lactobacillales > Enterococcaceae > Enterococcus_A > Enterococcus_A moelleringii. The sequence goes on along the minus strand of NZ_JAFREM010000029.1, from coordinate 158,046 downwards.
TCAAATCTGATGAAACTACCAGTGATTTGCTGGACATCGAAATTGACGAGCCGCTCTTTTATTTCCATACCCAAGGCTTCGCTCAGGATCGCGTTCCGGTAGAGTACTCGATTTCAAAATACCGGGGCGATTTGAATTACTTTGTCTTTGAGCTGTCCCAGTAAAATGTCGGCTTGACCTTTTATCAGAAAACGTTTACCATAAAAAGTGGATAGTGACTAGTGCGACTAGGCTAAACCTGTTAAGAACCAGCTTCGATGGAGGCTTCTTTCTTAACGGGTTTTTTCAATGGAACAAAATTGATTAGCCGGTTTATCGGGGGATTCGCCAAGTGTATCTAATTAATTATTTGAGGTGGAAAAATGGGAAAATTGATTTTTTTAGACGTGGATGGAACATTATGTAATGACGCTGGGATTATTCCAGACAGTGCCAAGGAGGCAATTCAACAAGCCGCCGCCAACGGCCACCAATTCTTTTTGTGTACCGGACGCTCCAAGGCAGAAATCACGCAAGAAGCGCTGGACTTGCCGTTAAGCGGAATTATCGGAGCCGGCGGCGGTTATTGCGAAGTGGACGGCGAAGTAATTCTGCACAAAGTTTTTGATCCCGAGGAATTGAAACGACTGATTGGTTTTTTAGAAGAAAATCAGATCGACTACTATTTGGAATCTAACCAAGGCTTGTTTGCCAGCGAAAAACTAAAAGAAACGTTAACCAACTTAACTTTAAACGGCTTGTCGGCTGACAGCGAAGAAGGCCAAGCTCGTTTAAGCAAAATTCAGTGGTTTATGGATTTGTTAATCGAAGACCAAAACCGAATCGATTATGCCGATGTAAACAAAGTATCTTTTGTGAATCATTCGATTCCTTACGAAAAGATCGACGATAAATACAAGGGTGCCTTCCAAATGATGCGCAGCACAGTACCAGCGTTTGGTCCCGACAGCGGTGAAATCGGTATCAAGGATATCCACAAGAAAAGCGCGATTGAAGCTGTTTTGAAGCATTTGGGCCGAGACAAAGCTGATACGATGGCTTATGGCGACGGTCATAATGATGTGGAAATGTTTGCGGCGGTGGAAACCGGGGTTGCCATGGGGAACGCCTGTGATCAACTTTTGGCTGTAGCCGATGAAGTGACTGCGACTCCGGATGAAGGCGGAATTGCTTTATCATTGAAAAAGCACCAATTATACTAGGTAAATAGAACAGAATTATATAATAATAGCCATGATCAGAACGAATAATCTGGGTATGGCTATTAATTTTCGTTTAAATACAAATGGATAGATGATATAATTAAAGAATAATTTCAAGTTGTGAAATTGGAGGTTCGGAATAATTCAATGACTTTTCAGTGGTTGAGTTAAAAAATAAAAAAAGGGGTTTTTAAGGATGGAAAAAGGCAAGAATTGGTTACGGTGGGGAATTATGCTGGTGGCCTCGCTCTTCCTGTTTGGCGCATGCGGCGGCGGAACGTATGATGCCAGCGGTTATGTGAAAAGTGTGTTGGATGCCCAAACGAAGGGTGAGCTGGATGAGTATCTTGAGCTGACGGACTCGACACAAAAGGAAGCGGAGCAGCTTTACAAAGGAAATATTGATACCCAAATGGAGAGTTTGGAGGGCATGGAACTTTCTGACGAGTTGGCAAATAAATATCGCCAGCTGTTTGTGAATGTCTTCAAAAATGCGAAGTATGAAGTTGGTGAAGCCAAAGAAGGGGATGACGACACTTTTACTGTTCCAGTCGAGGTAGAAACCTTCCAGCTGTTTGCTGGACTGGATGATGAAATGTTGAAGTTTCAGGAAGAAATGGTGGCCGAGTTAGAGGCTCAAGCTCTAGCAGGCGAAGCTCCACCGAATGAAGCTGAATACATGGAAAGATTCTATCAGCACATGTATGACTTGTTAAATGAACGAGTGGAAAATCCAACTTACGGTGAAAAAACGACCATTAAAGTGACCGTCAGCAAAAACAGCGACGGAATCTACGAAGCAGATGAAAAAGATCTGGAAGAAATCGGCAACAAAACTGTCGATGGCGATGATTTTACTGTTTAACCTAAAGCTGCGAAACCTAACCAGTTTCGCAGCTTTTTTTATTTAAATTTTCCCAACTTTAAATGAACGTTTTGCCAAAACAAGACTGATAACCAGCAAACCAATTAAGAAGGCCAGTGACAACCAATAATCAGCAGCCTGTCCTGACAGTGCCGCCAGATAGCCTTGGTGGAGCCGAGCAAAGGGATTGATAAAGCTGATCCAGCGGACCAAAGCTGGAGCCGTTTCCAAATTAAAAACCATCGGACTGCAAACAACTAAGGGAATCATCACCAAATTCGAAACAATGCTGAGCTGACCTTCGTTTTTCGGAATAGCCGACAACGCAAAACCTATCAGCGAAAAGATACTCGCTCCTAAGAAAAACAAAGGCAAGAATTGAAGCGCCTGGATGCCGGTCAAATTCAGATTGAACAAGAACCGCTCCACAAACAGCAGAAGAGTGGCTACCACACAAGCCACCACCGTTTGGCTGATAGTGATCGCCCCCAAATAGCGCCAAAGTGAAAAAGGCGTGATCCGCAGTAAATCAAAAATTCCCCGTTTCCGTTGGGCATATATATAGAAGGAATTAGTCGTGCAGCAATAGAAAAACAGCGCCACACTCAAAATACCAAATAGAATACCGGTGCTCAACTGTACCTTAAAATAGTACATACCAATTAAGACTGCCAGCGGTAAAATAATCGACCAAAACAACAGATAAAAATCCTTCAAATTTTTTCTCAAGGTGATAGTTATAATGTTAGACATACGCCTTCTCCTTTGCAGTGACTAAATAAAACAACTCTTCCAAATCCAGCACCTGATACTCTGCCAGCAATTTTCCAGGTGCGCCATCAGCCAAAATACGCCCCTTATCCATAATAATCACCCGATCTGCAATATTACGCACCTCCAACATGTCGTGAGAAGAAAACAAAATGGTTTTTCCAGCTTTTTTCAGCTGCTTAATCATCTGCTGCACCTCACGTTGTCCACCGGGATCAAGTCCGGCTGAGGGTTCATCCAAGATAATCAATTCAGGATTGTGCAAGGTAGTGATTGCCAAGGCTAGTCGTTTTTGTTGCCCCAAAGATAAGTTAGTAGCAACCGTTTCTGAAGCATCGTGTAAGTTGTAGCTTTCAAGAATCCCCGTTAATTCTTGGTTGGAAAGAGCCGCATCATAGAACGTACGAAACAATTTCAGGTTTTCTAGAACGGTATAGCCTTCAAAAAAAGGTGTTGATTGCAGCTGAACCCCGATCTTTTTGTTGAAATCGCTAGCCCACCGCGTAATACTTCCAGCTTCTGGCTGAGTGATCCCTAAAAGCATCCGAATCGTTGTGGTTTTGCCGGCCCCGTTGGTTCCCACTAAAGCAATCACCTCATTTTGATTGATTTCGAAATCGATTTGATGGACAATTTCTCGTTTCTTTAACAGCTTAGTAACCTTTTCAAATTTAATTAAGTTCATGTCAATTCTCCTTTGTATATTCAACTTTGACTATATGGCTAAAAATGAAAGCCACTTGCATGGCTTCATTGTTTTTCGATAATGGCGATGGTTTGCTCAATCAGTTTAATTTGTGACTCAATCGTTTCAAACATGTGATCAAAGACCACTTTTGACAATGCCGGAATTTCTCCTTGCATAGCTTTTTCTTTAGCAATCAATCCGTGCTTCACTTCAGCAATTTCATTTTCCTGCTTTGTTTTATGTTCCTGTAAGGCAGAAATAGCATCGGCTTTTGGAAGCTGGTGTGCCAATCCGATTCCCGAGTAGAGAGACGTTGGGTAGTTAACCTTTGGATCGGCTAAAGCCTCCAAAATTAATTGTGCTTGATATGTTTCACCCGCATCGGTAATTTTGTAGATGGCCTTTTGACGATGTCCTTGATTTTCAATCGTTGCCACCTCAACATATCCAGCAGCTTCCAATTTTTTCAAGGCATTGTAGATGGAACCAGGCAAAGCACCTGCCCAACGCTGGGAGTCGCTTTGCTCCAGCATCCCTTTAATTTCGTATCCAGACATGGGCTGCATGCTCAATAAAGCTAAGACTAATAATTTTGTCATCTCAAAACTCCTTTGTATATTCAACGTTGACTATATTTATACTATAATGATTTGGTGAGAGGTTGTCAATGAAAAGTTTAAATTTAAAAAAGTACAACATATTGTACTTTTTTATCCAGGGTGTTATACTTAGGGAAAGAAGGTGATTTGAATGCAAGCAACCAATTATTCTGACTTCCGTAAAAATATGAAAAGTTACATGGACATTGTTAGTGAGGATTTTGAACCAGTCATCGTCACGCGTAAGGATAATAAAAATGTGGTGATTCTTTCAGAGGCAGAGTACGAAAATTTGAAGGAAAACCAATATGTTTTAGGAAACCCGGTCAATAAAGCTTGGCTAGATGAATCCAAACGTCAGTTGGAGATGGGTAAAGGGAAAATCAGAGAGGTAATTGAGGATAACGAATGAAAAAGGAATTCTCAGAAAATGCCTGGAAAGATTATCTTTATTGGCAAACACAGGACCGAAAAACCTTAAAAAGAATCAATCAGCTGATTCGCAGTATTGAATCCACGCCGTTTGAAGGACTTGGCAAACCAGAACCCTTGCGCTTTGATTATTCTGGCTATTGGTCACGGAGAATCAATCCAACCGATCGTTTGATTTACCGAGTAGAAGAAGACACGATTTATCTATTGGCTTGCCGAACCCACTACCAAAACTAAAGGAAGTACTTTTGCCAAGTAATCTGCAAAAGTACTTCCTTTTTTAAGTGTCTTAATTTACGCAAAAGCTCCTATCAACGTGACAATCATCATCACCAAATAAATTAAGAAGCCCACGATATTTCTCGGGTTCAAACTCCATCCTTGCCCAATCCCTTTTCGCATAAATAGTTTCTTTTCACCAGCAGGCACGATGATAAAACCTATAACCAGCACGATAGCGACTACCACAAAACCAAATAAACCATAGATATTGATATCAGCAGGAATAAGGTGCAGCCGACTGGCGATCAAAAAGATAAAGTAGGCTGCGATTAACAAAGCTAAACCCAGCCGATTCAAATTCTTCGTCCGTTTACTCATAAGAATGTTTCCACCTCTTTCAATGTCGGAATCGACGTTTGCCCACCCATGCGTTCCACCGAAAGTGCCGCGGTCGCTGAGGCAAAAACAACGATGTCCTTTAAATCTTTTCCTTGATGCAAGCCATAAGCGAAGGCCCCGTGAAAAATATCGCCAGCCCCAGTTGTATCTACCGGTTTTGTGGGAAAGGCCGGGACATGATTAATTATTCCGTCTTGTTCAAACACACTGCCATTTTCACCTAAGGTAACCACGATTTGATGAGGATTCAATTCTGCCAATTTCGCAAATGCCGCTTCCAGCGTTTGCGGTTCCGCAACATTCAGCTCAATTCCAGTATATTGAACTGCAAAATCCTCAGAACAAACCAAATAATCCACCGTCTGAAAAAGCTCAGTCAGCTCAGGTTTATAAGTTCCTGCATCAATCAGCGTGATTGCTTCTGGATACCTCTTCAATGCCTCCAGCGAAATTTTAACTTCATGACCGTCCACCAAAATAACCTTCGGCGGATCATGGGGCCAGTTAGGCGAAAATTCGGTTTCCTGAAGCGGCGCATTCAAAATCGTCCGATTGCCGTTTTGCTTGTTAACCACAATGCAGCTGATGCTGGTCTTCTGCTCAGATTCCTGCCGAACGCCGCCCGTCTTCACCCCGACTGACTCCAATGTCCGCAAAATCTCCTTGCCGAACAAATCATCACCTACACGGGCAATCAGCGAAGTATCCATGCCCCACAGACCACAAAGATACGCCGCATTAGCTGCTGGTGCACCCATACATTCAGAACGATCGTAAACCCGATACTTTTGATTTTCGACAATCGGTTCCTCACTAGGAAAGGTAATGTCGTAAACCGCCTGGCCGATACATAAAATGCTCATGGAAATCCTCCTTTATAAACCAATATACTCAATAATTGTCCGGGTGATAATCAACAAAGGGACTCGGGAATAAACCTCTAAACCACTTGCCTGCATAACTTTTTCCGTATGACCGATGATTACTACATTTGAATGTTTTTCCAAATCTGTTGGCGATTTGCAGCAGCAGGTAACCACTTTGGCGCCACAGCGTTGGGCCGCTTTCGCTGAATCGGCTAATTCTGGAGTAGAGTTTCTCAGCGACAAAATGATCACCATATCATCCTTGGTCACAATTTCATGGGTCTTCAGCATCCACTTCACGTCTTTTACAATAATTGCATTATAGCCTAGCAGTTGCAGGTACATCTGAAATTCTTCAGCGATTAAGGCTGTAAATCCACGGGCATAAATAAAGATCCGCTGGGCATTTTTGATGTACTCGATGGTTTGAAAAAGAGCTGTCGAGCTAATCGCATCAATCGTCTGGGTGCACTCGCGAAAGGATTTTGCTAAAATATTATTCACCACATAAGGTGCATCATAAGTATCCTTGGATTGCTGCTGCTGTGAAATTTTATAACGTAATTCCCCAATGCCGGAAAAGCCGCATTTTTGAATCGTTCGTGAAACCGTCGCCGAAGAAGTGTAGGTCTTTTCGGCAATTTTCGTAATTGACAGTTCGGGGATTTTTGCTTCGTGTTTATTTAAAAAATCGATCACCTTGCGCTCGGAATCGGACAAGGCTTGATAGTCGTCCTTCATTAATTGAATAATCATGGGAATCCTCCCTCATCATCAAAATAGTTGCTGTATTGTTTTGATGAACTTCATTTTCTCATATTTTACCATGGATAGATTTTCAAGATACACTTGTTTTGCACTTTTTTCTGTAAAGGTTTTCCTGGTGAGGCTATAGTATTCACTTTTTGTTCAAGCTATGATGAAGATGAATCAAATATACGTATATTATGATATTCCATTTTTGGCCGGGCCCGGCTAAAATGGCGCACCACTCTAAGAGGAGGAAGATTCATGTACGTAACGTTGAAAGAGGTTTTGAGTCAAGCAGATAAGTTGAATATGGCAGTCGGAGCATTTAATACCCATAACCTGGAAATGCTGCCAGCCATTATCAAAGGAGCAGAAAAGCAAAAGACACCGGTGATTATTCAAACCAGCTGTGGAACGGCAAATTATGTCGGCCACCGAAATTTGGTCGCTGTTTGTAAATCGATGGCAGACGAGTATGGTGTAGATGTTGTCTTGCATTTGGATCATGCCAAAGATTTTGGTGAAATTCGTAAAGCCATTTTGGCGGGCTACAGTTCAGTCATGTTTGACGGCTCTTCACTACCATTTAAAGAAAATATTTTAGGCACACAACAGGTAGTGAATTTTGCCAAGGAATATGGCGTAAGTGTTGAAGCTGAATTAGGAACTGTAGGTGGAACAGAGGACGGCATCGTCGTTACCCAAGATGAAGTCTTTTATACTGATCCCGAAGATGCGGTTCGATTTGTTGAAGCGACCGGTATTGATGCATTAGCGGTGGCAATCGGCACCAATCATGGACAATACAAATCAAAAACCGAAATCAGCTTTGAGCAGTTGGAAAAAATTCAGCAGGCCGTTGACGTTCCTTTAGTCATTCACGGCGGAACCGGCGTCAAAGATGAAGATGTGAAACGAGTCATTGATTTAGGTATCCGCAAATTCAATGTAGGAACCGAATTGTTAGTCGGCTGGAATAAAAAATCCAAAGACTGCTATGGAGCAAACAAAGAAAATGTCTCCAATCGGGACAATGTGATGCCATGTTTAGATGCAATTCAAGCAATTGTCGAACGGAAGATTCAATTATTCAAAAATTTAGATAATTGAGGGATGGATATGAAAGCTGGATATTATGTAGGTGATTATACCTACGAAGTCAGAGATATTCCTGATCGAGAACCAATTGAAGATGAAGTGAAGATCCGAGTAGCTTGGTGCGGCTTATGTGGGACCGATGTTCATAAATTCCAAGGGAAAAACGGTGCTAGTGTGGTCATTCCACCGATTATCTTAGGCCACGAATGTTCGGGAGTAGTTGAATCAGTAGGACCAGAATGTGAATACTTTCAACCTGGGGATCGTGTAGCCTGTGATCCTAGCTACGGTTGCGGAAAATGTAAATGGTGTCAGCAAGGCCACCCGAATTTTTGTCTAACACGCCATGGCGTAGCAAAAGGCTTCGCCGAATACGTATATCCGCCGGAGCAAAATGTTTATCCTATTAAGGATTCATTGGATTTAAAAACCGCAGCCTTCACTGAGCCTTTATCCTGTGCGATTCACGGGATGGATTTGATTCAGATCGAAAGCGGCAAAACCGTCGTCATGTATGGCATGGGAGCAATTGGTTCTTTGATGCTGCAGCTGATCTACTTGGCGGGTGCCGGGAGAATTATCGTGGTGGAACGTGAAGCCGAGAAACGAGAATTAGCCTTGGAGTTAGGGGCTGATCAGGCGGTAAGCGACCAGGAGATCGAAGCGATCAGCCAAGCAGAAAATATCGATTATGTGATAGAATGCATCGGCTTGAAAAGCACCATGGAACAGGCCATCAAAATCGCCGGGAAGAACAGCAAGGTTCTGCTTTTTGGCCTAGGTGATCCGGATCAACCAGTCAGCTTTAATCAATTTGAAGCCTACACCAAGGAATTAAGTATTTATACTTCTTATTTAAATCCCCATACCTCGGCTCGGGCAGTCAAGTTGTTGGAAAGCGGTCGTCTGGACACTGAAAAAATTATTAGTGCCGAGTTGAACCTGGAAGAAATCGGGACAGAGCTTCAAAACTTAAATTATTCGAAAAAAGGAAAAGTGATGGTTTATTTAGATAGAAATTAAGGAGGAAAAAAGATGATCGTATCAGCAATTTTAGTTGCATTATTAGCGACAATGGGTCAGTGGTGGTTCTTTGGTCCAGTAACAAAATGTTTGGTTTATCCACTGACAACCGGATTTTTAGTTGGTATTTTTATGGGTGATCCGATGACGGGGATGTTGGCGGGGGCCAATATTCAGTTGATTTACTTAGGATGGATCTCCGCCGGCGGCACCATGCCCAGCAACACGATTGTTGCCGGGATTTTCGGTACAGCCATGACGATTTTATCCGATTCTGATCCTACTATGGCAGTAACCTTTGCCATTCCATTTAGTATGTTAGGGCTATTATTGAATCAAGTATATATGACAGTCAACGCAGCCTGGATTCACCAAGCCGACAAGTTATTAGACAAAGGTAACCTAAGCGGTGTTCGTTTGATGAACTTTGTGCCATCCTTTTGTATGGCCTTTCTATTATATGGAATTCCAGCCTTCCTGTTGGTCTACTCTGGCAGCAGCTGGGCACAACAGCTGATTAATTTTGTACCTGAAAATGTCATCAGTGCCTTAGAAGTAGTGGGCGGCATCATGCCAGCACTTGGGATTGCGATGCTATTAAATTATCTAGGCAAACGGAATTTGATTCCTTGGTTCTTCGGCGGCTTTTTCTTAACCGTTTATTCCGGCTTAAGCTTAACAGCCATCTCGATTTTCTCAGCAATTATTGCCCTTGTGATGTACTTGAATTCCAATAAAGGCAGCGAACAACCCGAAAAGAAAAAAGTCAAACGCTTATCGGTTACGAAAGAAGTCAAAACAGTTGAAGTGGCAAAAGAAGCTGAAGCAGCACCTGTGGTTGAATATCAAAAGAAATTGTCGAAAAATACCTTGGTTAAAACCTGGTTATGGACCACTAGTACCGAAGCTTGCTACAACTATGAACGCCTGCAAGCGTTAGGGGCAGCCAACTTAATGATTACGCCGATTCGCGCGTTGTATGATACAAACGAAGAACGAGTAAGAGAATTGCGCAAATACATGGTCTTCTACAATTCTGAAGTATTTACGATTGGACCAATTATCAATGGGATTGCTTGCTCAATGGAAGAAGCTCGAGCAAACGGTGAAGATGTACAAGAAAAAGATATTAACGCAGTTCGTACCGGATTAATGGGACCCGTTGCCGGAATTGGTGATACGGTCATGCAAGGAATCTTGTTCCCAATCATTTTCGGGATTGGTTGTTCGATGGCGTTGGACGGCAGTTACTTAGGTCCGATCTTGTCCTTTGTGGTGTTTGAAGCATTGATTTTTGGTTGCGGTTACTTTATGTTTATGACAGGTTATAAACAAGGGAAAAATTCGCTATTGAAAATTTTGAAAAATGGCACGATTGATCGCATTATAAACTCATTTAGTATCGTGGGGTTAATGGTAGTCGGTTCGATGGCGGCAACTCGGGTAGCGGTAAACACCCCGCTGGCAGTGACTGTAGGAGAAGGAGTCACAAAAATTCAAGATGTTTTGGATTCTTTGGCACCTGGTTTGATTCCATTAGGGATTACTTTGCTGGTTTGGTGGATGTTGAAACGCAAAATTAGTACGGTTTGGATTATTGTGGCTATCTTTGTAGTCGGCATTTTAGGATTCTATTTAGGAATATTAGGCTACGCAGCCTAATCAATTGAGGTGAAGGTATGAGCAATATTGTATTAGTCAGTCACGGAGAATTTTGTGTCGGCTTGCTGAAAAGTCTGGAAATGATTGCTGGAGATACGTTTGGAATTAGCGCAGTGCCGCTAATTCCCGGCGAATCACCCGAAAGCTATCGCGAGAAATTGACACAAGTATTAAGCGAAATGGACAAGGAAAAAGGCTACATTATCTTATCAGATATTTCCGGTGGCACACCTTTCCAAAGCGCTGCTTATCTGGCAAAGGATTTTCAAATTGGGCTAATCTCCGGTATGAATATGCCGATGCTGCTGACATTGGCATTAGGTAACTCAGACGAGATGACGCTGGACGAATTAGTCGAAAAAGCAACGAAAGAAAGTTCATTGGGTGTTCAAGGTAAGGTAATCAAGCGAGGGGAGCGGAAGCAGCGTGCAAAACTTAGTATTAACAAGAATTGATGACCGTCTGATTCATGGACAGGTTATGACCGCATGGATTAAAAATAAAGGTGCCGATCAGGTAGTGATTGTCGATGACGGAACAGCCAACGATGAATACATGATCGAGGTATTAGAAATGGCGATTCCCGAAGAAATTGCGATTGGCATTTTTACCAAAGAAGAGGGCGTACAGTTCTTCAGCCAAGGTCTAGATGCGCCAACTATTTTATTAGTAAAAGGTCCGGATGTATTAAACTATTTAGTTGACCATGGCATATCAATCGAAGAAGTCGATGTCGGCGGTATGGGTACCCGAAAAGACCGTAATGTCTTGTATAAAAATATTTCCACCAGTCCGGAAGAAAATGAACAATTCAAACAGTTAATCGCTAAAAACGTGAATGTGTTCGTTCAAGTAATGCCGCAAGACAAGCCAGCAGATGTAGCTAAATTTTTGAGCTAGAGGAGCAAAAGAAAATGGATGGAAAAGTCATTGTAATAACCGGCGGCAGCAGCGGTATGGGGGCCGCTATGGCCAAAGCTTTTGTCGATCGTGGAGCAAAGGTTGCAGTATTTGATTTAAATGAAGAAAAAGGGCGAGCATTAGTCGCTGAAATCAACCAACCAACTGCAGCCTTTTATAAAGTTGATGTCACAAACAAGCAGGCAATTGCTGCGGCTGTTGATGAGGTGGAAGCGCAGTTTGGCCCCTTGACCACTTGGGTGAACTCAGCAGGAGTCTCCGAAATGAAACCATTTTTGGAAAGCAGTGAAGAATTGTGGGATTTGACGATGGATGTCAACTTGAAGGCCACCTTCTTATGCTGCCAGGTTGCCATTGAGCGCATGTTGAAAACCGGTGGGGGAGAGATTCTGAACATGTCTTCACTTTCCGGCAAAAAAGCCAGCTCATGGCAAACCATTTATTGTGCTAGTAAATTTGGGGTACAAGGTCTGACCCAATCGATTGCCAAAGAATTTGCTGATCAAAATATTCGTGTCAATTCGATTTGTCCAGGAATTGTTTATACCGAAATGTGGGAAAAATTGAAGCATCAGTATGCCAAAAAACGTAATCTTGATCCGGAAGAAGTCATGGACTATTTCAAAGGCAACATTCCGATGCATCGTTTGGTGGATTTGCAAGACGTCATTAATGCCGCTGTCTTTTTAGTTACCGATCAATCCAGCTATTTAACCGGTCAGTCGATTAATCTAGTTGGCGGAGAGTGGATGGACTAGCAGACAGGAGGCGGTAGTATGGCAGAGTTAGATTTCAATGGTCGGGAGCAATTGTATTATCAATTGTACGATTTATTGTTTCAAGGAATCAGCAACGGAACTTATGTCATTGGCGATCTGATTCCTTCAGAAAGTGAATTGATGAAAACCTATCATGTCAGCCGAGCTACCGCCCGCAAAGCGATGGAGATGCTGGCAAATGATGGCTTCGTGAAAAAGAAAAGGGGCTTGGGCACAGTGGTTGTTTCCACTCGCCCAAAGCATTCCCCCCATCGAGTTGTTAATTACACCCGGAAAATTCAGCAGGCCAGCGTTGTCTCGCAAAAGAAATTAATCAGCTTTGAGACCATTCCAGCACCAACGGATATCGCTGCTATTTTAAATCTTGAAGCAGGCACTGAATTGATTTGCCTTCAGCGCCTTCGGTATGGCGATGAGGAACCTTTTTATCTGGAGATTAATTATTTCGAGAAGTCTTACGTTCCAGCAATCCTGCAACGGGATTTTTCGAAAGAATCGTTGCGAGTATTTTTGAAGAAAACCTATAACATTCAGTGGGCGTATGCTCGGCAAGAAATTTATTCAATTATTGCCGACGAAAAGTTGAGCCTGCTATTGAAAGTTGAAGCAGGCAGTCCTCTCCTTCATATCAAACGCGTCTCTTTTGATGTGGAGGATCATCCCCGAGAATACGTGGACACCTACTATATTGCAGAGAAGTATCACTTGGAAATCGAGTTGACCATTTAAGGGGATGAATGTGATGAAAAAAACATTGATTTTATTAGCCGGTTATCCAGGCACTGGCAAAACCTATTTAGCCAAGCAGATTATTGAGTGTTTTCCAGAGTTTCAATTATTATCTCCAGATGAATTTAAAGAAAAAAACTGGGATCAATATGGGTTTGATACGTTGGAAGAAAAAGAAGAGTTGATTCAAAAAAGCTGGTCCGATTATTATCAGGCCATGGAAGAACAGTTCAAGCAGCAGGTCAGTCTGATTTCGGATTATCCATTTAGCGACAAACAAAAGAAGAATATCAGCTGCTTGTGTAAAGTCTACTCCTATCAAGTCGTTACGATTCGTTTAATCGCTGACTTGGATGTGCTGTTTGAGCGACAAAAGCTGCGAGATACGAAAGACAATCGCCACTTAGGACACATTGTTAGGCAATATCATCAAGGAAAAACCGTCAATCCTGAGGAAGCTGATAATCTACTGACCTATGATGAATTTATTAGCCGATGCACGACAAGAGGTTATCAAAGCTTTTCGCTGGGAACCTTGTATGAAGTAGATGTGACTGATTTTTCGAAAGTGGATTATGAGGGATTGATGGAGCAGTTAAAGAAGAAGTTAGAATAATAGCAAGCCGGGTAATTTGCCATGTGATTATGGGTGAATTACTCGGCTTGTTTTTGATTTAAAACTACGAAATAAATATTTTTTAAGCTTGTTTAAACAAAATATTTATAGAAAATTTCTGATGTAAAAGCAAGTTCGTTTTGGGGGATTGTAATAGCAAAAACGTTATTCAAAAGCTCAAGTTCTGTTTTGACAACTTGATAAATCCTAGCATATTCTTCAGTACTTTCTTTTTTACTTTTATAGGGTAAAGTTTCATTACGGATAGTTCTTTCCACCATAAAAGCTGCATGATTAACAAAATGTAGAGTCAATTCATCGTCAATATCTATGTCTAACTTTTGGCAAATACTAGTAAGAACTTGAGTAAGCAGAGTAAAAGCTTTTTCTGGATTCAAGAAAATTAGTGAATTGTTTAAATACTCTAATAGTGCTTTGCTAGAAAGCTTCTCACTAGCAGCATTATTCTCATTTGAAACTTTTTTCGAAGTATTAAGCAATAAACTGCATGTTTCCTCAACTTTTATTAGGGATAACGGGTAGTGAATTTGTAATCTAGGAAGCTTATTAAACAATTGCTTGCCTGACTGTTTAAGTAATTCAATATCAGTAATAAGAATTATTTTGGCAGCTTTGGATTGTTTTAATATTTCAGTTTGATAATGAAGCAAACTTTCTTGTGTCAAATCTAAGTAAGCATTCTCCATGTAAAATGACAGAAAATGCAACTGGGAATATTTCTTTGCAAAAAAGCTCTTATAAGAAGATGCTACATGTTCAACTTGACTTATAAAAACTACTACCACGTTATCAAGTGCATAACGATTTGTCATTGAAAGAAAGCAATAAATGTAGGAGTTGAAAAAATCTAGTTTCTCATTAGTGTAGTTATCTTTTAAATATTCAGTTATTGTGTTTGCTGCTTGATCTATTACAGGGTTGTTTCTTTGGAAATCCAATAAGTATTCTTTTTTTGATCGACTATTTCTAAACTGTCTGATTGAGTGAACTAATAATTGGATCAATTTCTTTTCGATATGGATGGAGAAAGATTCCAGTATGTCATTTGTAAAATCGAATAAGCGACTATCAAAGTTTTGATTGTTGATAACAAAAGATTTTTCCTTTGAAAGTAGGGTTTGTTGTACTAATTCGGTCATCCTTCGTTCAATGTTCTGATCAGAAACTAAGTGAAGATTCGTTTCTACACGAGTAGATTCCAATAAAGCAAGTGACTGTTGGGGAATGTTAACCAAAAAGTATAAGTCACTCTCACCAATAATTTTAAAGACTGTTTTAACTCTTTCAGCTTCTCCTGTTACATCAGGAATATTATTCAATAAGTCATCTGACAAATCACTAAACTGAAGATCAATCATACTAGAGTTAGTTGGGAAACAAGTAAAATTGTAATACGCGTTGGCACAAGCATACATGATCTCATTTCTAAGGTCAGTCAAATTATTTTTGTAGCTGGAAATCAATAAACAGGTAAGAATGTTTTTAGACACACAAAAAGATTGATTTAAGGAATCACATTCTTGTTGAAGAAAGTTGAGGATAAACATCATCTTTTCTTTTAGTGTTCGTTCATCAAAAGTGGGTATCCTAATGCAATTTGGAAGATATTTTTTAACAAGGTTCTTCTTCTCCAAACTCAAAGTTTCACTAGTAACAACAAATTGTACCAGGTATTTAGATTCCGTTTGTAGACTTAATATCAAATTTAAAAAGTATTCTAAATTGGCGATACTTAGTACATGTAAATGTTCGATTGAAACTAAGTGTACCTTGTCTTTTGAGGTTAGTGACAGCGTTTGTACGAGATAGTTAAGTTTTTCTTCATCATTGCTGTAGACATCTAAGATAATTGTTTGAGCCTCTTTTACAAATTTCAAGCTATCACGGATAGTTTTTTCAAAAGTTGACAGTAAAAAATGTTTCCCAGTACCGCGTTCGCCTTCAAGCAAAAGATTCATTTTATGGTTTGGATAGTGGTGAATTAAACATAGTTGACGATAAGTTTCTGACAAAGTTTCATTTTTCCCCGAACCAATAACCTTTTTCAATAAATCAGTAAAATCCTCCACATATAATTTTTCGGAATGATCGTTGTAAAGAAAATACTCGAATTCTGCCACGCTGCTGAAGTTCGCTGGTATATGGGATATTTTTGTAGTTTCTTCCAGTACTTTACGCGAGAAGTACAATGTTGGTCGTCCATTAACCTTAATTAAATAGTTCATTCGAAATAACTGATTTAATTTACGTGAAATATTTGATCGATCATTGTGTAAATCAATAGATAAGTTAGTAGCATCAGCACAAGAATCTTTTAAATTGTTTTTCAGGACCATTTCAGCGGTTAGCTCTTCTATCTTTTTTAGTAATCGTTCATCTTTCGCCATATTTTTATCTCCTTCCAGTACATTTTAGTGCTTTCTAATCACATTTTAATACACACTGACTCTAGAGTATAGGTCGTTTTATCGAAAAAAGGAAAAAGTGTGAGGAGTTGTCGCTAGGTGTGTACATATACTAGTCTAACGAAGTGAAATTTCACAAAAATGAAGGTGTTTTCTTAAGCACATTAGGTGTAGTGTGCGTTTTTTCCGTTGTTTGACGGAAGGAGCAGGGGCTTTTACACTAACATTAAATAAGCGTTCATGAAAGCGAATAATGAAAAGGAGGAATAAGATGATTCAAATAATAATAGCTACTCATGGCTCGTTGTCTGAAGGATTCAAGGATGCCGTTGAATTAATTATGGGTGAGAGCGAAAATTTACACACGTTCTCATTGTATCAAGAAACTGGAATCGATTTGTTTGGTGATAGCATTCTTGCCAAAATCGAGTCCCTTCCTTCAAAAGACGGTATCGTCATTTTCACCGATTTATTTGGAGCCAGTCCATATAATCAGACTACGATTAAAATGAAAGATTTGAAAAATGTGAATTATCGTATTATTTCAGGTGTCAATTTGCCAATGGTGATTGAATGTCTCACTTTGTGCAAAATGGGTATTACTTTGGACGAGCTTTGGCAACCAGTTGTCAATGTAGGGAAAGAGGGGATTAAGGATTTCAGACAAGAATTTGAAAAACATATGATGAAAAGAGGGGATTAAGATGGGGAAAATAACTTTAGCACGTGTGGATGATCGGTTGATTCATGGTCAAGTGATGACTTCGTGGCTGCAATATACTGGAGCTAGACACATTCTAATCATTGACGACGAGACTGCAAATGATGAATTTACTAAGACAATTATCAGTATGGCAGTTCCAAATGGTATTCAATTAGACGTTTTCACGATTGCAGAAGCTACAAGTTTTTTGTCAGAAAACAATTTCAATGATTTGATTTTATTAGTAAAGTCACCATTAACATTTTTGCAATTAATTGAACGTGGTATTCCTTTGAAAGAGATTGTAGTTGGTGGTATGGGAGCTAGTGCTGAGCGGAAATCGTTCTATAAAAATATTTCTGCTTCAGAGAATGAAAAGATAGTTTTAAAAAAATTGATAGATAATGGAGTAGAGGTAAGAATTCAAGTAATTCCGGATCAAAAGTCTGTTTCAGTAAAAAATCTTTTATAAGAAAGGAGACAAACGATGAGTGTTAATATATTACAAGCATTTTTGATTGGTTGTGTCTATTACATGGGAATTAGCGGCACACCTTGGTTGACGTCCAATAATAGTATGGCAATGATGCGTCCAATGGTTTCTGGAACAGTTGTGGGGTTAATCTTAGGTGATCCTGTTCAAGGGTGTATTATCGGTTCGGCAATTAATCTTCCTTATTTAGCTTTTATCAGTGCTGGAGGTACTTTGCCAATGGATCCGGGGATTGCTGGAACTTTAGGAACTGCACTTGGACTTTTATCTGGAGTCTCTCCTACAGCCGCAGCTGCTCTTGCTATTCCATTAGGTTTATTGGGAACAGTGGTTTGGGTCGTTCATATGACGGTGGATATTTCTTTTGTGCATATGGCAGATAAAGCAGCGGAAGAAGGCGACATCGATCGTGTTAATTTCTTGCATGTAATTCCACCGCAAATATTTTTGGCTCTTATCACTATTATCCCAGTGATGGTTGCAGTTTATTTTGGAGCAGATTACGTAGCTGGAATGGTGGAGATTTTAGATGGTAAGCCTTTGGAAATTCTAGGTCTTATTGGTGGAATTCTACCTGCGTTAGGGATCGCGATGAATTTGAAAACATTAAATTCCGAAGGAGTAATTGTTTTCTTTGTTCTAGGTTTTATGTTTTCTATGTATTCGGGTTTGAGCATTCTGCCGATATCTGTTTTTGCAGCCGTACTTTCATACATCTACACAAAATTCATGATTACATCTAAAGGAAGCGAAGGTGAAGCTTAATGGAGAAGTCAAAATCTTTACTAACAAAAAAAGACATTACGAAATCCTTTTGGCGTTGGACGTTTTTTTCACACTCTAATTACAATTATGAGCGACTACAATCTACAGCAGTAGTAAATGCACTGACGCCGGCTTTAAAAAAATTATATAGTGACGATAAAGAAGAAATGAAGAAAGCTATTACTCGCCATTTACAATTTTTTAATACAGAACCAAATTTTGGTTGTGCCATACTTTCCATAACAATTGCTTTAGAAGAGGAAAGAAAGCTCGGTGCAAGTGGAATTGACGACACAGGAATTAATAGTTTTAAGACAGGGTTGATGGGACCGTTAGCTGGGATTGGAGATACCCTGTGGCAAGGCACGATTATTCCTATATTGCTGTCCTTTACATTGGCTTTCGGAGCAGAAGGAAATATTTTGATGGGACCGGTTTTATTCTTCTTATCACATTTCATTATTATGTTAGCAATCTCGTATAAGCTTTGGATGTTAGGATATGAAAAAGGAAAAGAAGGAATTTTGAAGCTGATGTCGGGTAATCTGCTTAAAACAGTCTTAACTTTTGCTCAAACATTGGGAGCGATTGTAATTGGTGCATTAGCTTCTCAATTTGTAGCTATAAGCTCTCCATTGTCGGTTTCACTTGGACAGGGTGAATTGGTAATTCAGGATCTTTTAGACCAATTGATCAAAGGTCTGCTTCCATTGGCATTGACATTAGGTGTTTACTATTTGTTACGAAAAAAACAGATGAAAACTACTCACATGTTAGTTGCGCTTATCTTGTTTGGACTAGTATTCGGATTGTTGGGAATTTTTGCTTAGAATAATAAGGAGGAACTCATGGAATTTATCTATCATTTGCCGGTGGATTTGTACTTTGGTGCTGGCAAAATCAACGATTTACCTGATTTAGTCAAAAATTTAGGTAGTCGAGTTTTATTAGTGACAGGTGAGGGTTATCTAGTTGAATCCGGGTTTATTGATAAAATAGCAGATCAATTAAGGGCAAATCTATTGGAAACCACAGTCTTTACAAACGTAGCAGAAAATCCCACGTTAGATTCGGTTAGAGAAGGTGCAACGTTAGCAAAACAAAATAAAAGCGATATTGTAGTGGGAATCGGTGGAGGTAGTTTTATGGATTGTGCTAAAGCAATAGCCTTTGCTGCCAAAAACAGTGAGGACATTTTGACTTACGTGTTAGGTGAGAATACTGGTTGTGAGGCACTACCAACGATACTGATTCCGACAACCTGTGGAACAGGCAGTGAAGTAAATCGCTATACTTTATTAAATAATCCTGAAACTGGAGACAAATTGCCGTTTGGCGACGACTTAATGATACCAACAATATCTTTAGTTGATCCGAATTTGATGAAGACGCTTCCTAAACAAGTGCTGGCAGCTGCAGGTTTTGATGCGTTAACCCACGCAATGGAATCGTATCTATCAAAAAGAGGACAGCCAATTACTCAGCTATTAGCTTTAGAAAGTATTCGTCTTTTAGGCGAAAACTTGGTAGAACTTTATAAAGACTATGAATATGAACTGGGATGGCAAAATGTAACATTAGCTAGTACATTGGCCGGAATGGCGATGGACATTTCTGGCTTAGGGCCAGGACATGGACTAGAACATCCTGTTAGTGGATTGAGAAATATTGTTCATGGAAGAGGAATGGCAGCGTTAATTCCAGTAATATTTAAACACTCGTATCAATCTGATCCTCAGAGATTTGCTAAGATATCACAATTATTAGGTGGGAAGGATGAAAATGATTGTACGGAAAGAATTATGAATTTGTTGGATGCGTTGGATCTAAATGTTCATTTAAAAGAGGAAGGGATGAAAGAAGAAGATATTCCGATTCTCGTTGAAAACGTTAAAGCTCAAAGTATGGATTATCTGACCAATTATCCAGTCACTTTTTCTGATGAAGAAATTGTTCAGCTCTACAAGGAAGCTTTGTAAAAGGAGGATATTATGCTAGTAACTATGAAAGAACTGTTGGATGAGGCAAAAGTTGGTGGTTACGCGGTACCAGCACCTAATGTAGATAACGAACACAATTTACGTGCAGCAATTGAAGCAGCTGAAGAAATGAATTCTCCAGTCATTATTGGACATATTTGTGGATATAATCCAGATATACAATACTTTGGACGAATCGCGACTGATTTAGCCCGAAGAGCAAAAGTTAAAGTAGCAATTAATTTGGATCATGGCGGTAGCTTTGAAGATTGCATGGCAGGTATTCAAGCGGGCTTCACTTCAATTATGATTGATCGATCTCAATCTAGTTTTGATGAAAATGTTTCTGAAGTGAAAGAATTAGCTAAAGCTGCCCATGCTTTAGGGGTCTCAGTAGAAGCTGAATTAGGACACGTAGGTGTAGGGCAAAATTATGCTGTTGATGGTAAGCAAATGCTGACAGATCCCGACGAAGCTGTGAGATTTGTCAAAGAAACAAATGTAGATTGTCTAGCTGTAGCAGTTGGGACTGCTCATGGTGTTTATCAAGGTACTCCAAAAATCCGATTTGAGCTCTTAGAAGAGCTGACAGAAAAAATTCCGGTTCCCTTAGTTTTGCATGGAGGGTCAGGATCTGGTGACGAAAATTTGAGCCGTTGTGCTAAATTAGGAATTTGCAAAGTAAATTTGTCCAATGATTTACGAAAGGCTGCTATTGAAAGTTTGTTGAAACAAGATATATCTGGAGACGGCGCTTATGAAATGTACAATTATTTAGCTGATGGATACAAAGCAAAACTAAAACACTATATTGAAATTCTGGGCAGTAAGGGTATGGGTGGTGAATTGAATGACTGAATTAGTAAGAGCTATTAGTGTTGAAAAAATCGGGTCTGTAGAAAATATAAATTTAGAAAAACCAAAGTTACGGGATTACGAAGTCCTTTTCAAAGTTCACTATGTTTCATTATGTACAATTGAACAGCGTGTTTATAAAGGGAAGCGTGACTATGGTTATCCTTTTCTAGGTGGTCATGAAAACGTCGGTGAAATTATTGAAGTTGGTAATGGAGTGGTAGGTTTTGAAAAAGGTGATTATTCAGTATTTACTTTCAACTATTGTAATCAATGCGAAAGTTGTCAAAGCGGCCGTGGAACTCAATGTGAACATCAAAAGGAGCAACTGCAAAAAATTGAATTTGACGGTTCAATTGTTGGAGGAGCAATGAGCGAATACATTGCTGTACCAGCTTGGCAATTGATCAAAATCACGCCAAAAATAGAGGATTTACCAGTATTTGCTCTAACAGAACCATTGGCATGCTGTATACACAGTGTTGAAAAAGCCAACATTCAGTTCGGTGATACCGTGCTTATTATAGGTTTTGGAATCATGGGCTGGCTTCATTTACAATTAGCGAAATTAAGAGGTGCTATTACTATAGTAAGTGAAGGAGATGAAGAACGGCGGAATTTTGCTCAAGTAGAAGGTGCTGACTATGTAATTAATCCGATGGAAGAATCCGTTGAATCTTGTATCAACGAAATCACACAGCAAAAAGGGGTAACCGTGATTGTAAATACAGTTGCTAATCCTAATATTTGGGATTCGTTATTTAGCTTGTTAACCACTCAAGGAAAAATTATTGCTTATAGTTCACAAGATATGAAAAAACCAGCGTCAGTCGATATGGGTTATATTCATAGCAAAGAAATCCAAATTATTGGTACGGTAAACCCAACTGTACATGATAATTTGAAAGCCACCAAATTAATTATGGCAAAACGGATCGACTTAGAAAAAATGATTGATTCAATTTTTGATTATGAAGATGCTAAGGCAGCTTTTGATCATGCCTGTTTACCGAACGTGTACCGTGTACTAATCAAGTTTTAGCAAAAAAGGGGCCTCGGCCTCTTTTTTGCTATTTAAAAACTGCCCATCATCGACAGGCAGTTCACTAATTATTTAATCACCGTCACCGAAATCGGCGAATGTTTCACCATATAAGAAGCACTTGTACCAAAATACCCTTTGATCCCATGAGTTGCCCGCGAACCTATCACCAGCAAATCCGCATTAGTTTGGGGAAGAATATCCTTCACAATCAATTCCGCAGGATCGCCTTCACCGGTCATCAATTCCAAATCCTTCACACCATGAGCCTGCGCATATTCGCGATATTCCTCCAACTGAAGGAGCAGTTCCTTGCGTTTTTCAGCCATGAATTGTTCGTCCATCACTTCATAAACGCTGAACTGGTCAATTTCCAAAATCGAGCAGATGATTAATTTTGCCCCTTCACGATAAGCAAAATTCACTGCATACTTAAACGCTTTTTGCGCATTCTCCGAAGTATCTACTCCAGTAACGATACACTGAAACTTTTCTGCGACTGCCTGATTTTCCATTAACGGTTTCCTTCTTTCAGTAACGCCTCAACTCGTTTATTTCCTTTGTACAGGTCCCAAATTGTCCAGGCTAACAACAATAATACCAGTACGATGACCACATAGGCAATTGAATCAGCCAGCATCAGTTGGCTGGCTGAAGCGTGATCTCCGAAGAAGCCTTCGATTTGCCCTGGCAAGCCAATCATGTTCAAATAGGTTAAACCAACGACCGAAATCCAGCCTAAAATCTTCACTACCAAATTATTTTTGAAGCGATCGCCCATTTCCGCCCGGCTGTCAGTCATCATCAACAAAGGAATCATTGAAAACGGCAACGCAAAAGCCAGAAATACTTGGGAATTATTCATCAAATCATTCAAGGCTTCATGCTCTTCAATCGTTCCTTTGCCGCGAGTGATCAGCACACAAATCAAAACGGGAACTACCGAAATCAAGCGTGTAACCAATCTTCGCAACCAAATCGGCATCCGCATTTGAATGAAACCTTCCATAATTACTTGTCCTGTCAACGTTCCGGTAATCGTGGAATTTTGTCCCGATGCCAGCAATGCAACCGCGAATAAGGTAGAAAGTAAACCGGATTTTGCCACCGTGACCAATATGCCGTTGCTCAGAGTAGTTGGATCGGACAAAGCTTCGTACAAACCAAAGAAGGAAGGGTCCTTCACAGCGCCAGCTTTGAAAACCGCCACACCCATAATTAGAAGAAGTGCGTTCACTAAGAAAGCCAAGGTCAATTGTATATTCGAATCCCAGGTGGTAAACCGCACTGCTTCAGCAACTCGATCTTCATTATCGTGATCAATTTTACGCGTTTGCGAAACCGCCGAATGCAAGTACAAATTATGGGGCATTACAGTTGCACCAATAATTCCCAACGCACCAGTCAAAGGCGTTTGCCCACCAATCGCTGGTTTGTCCGCGAAGGTTTCGCTATTAGGAATAAAGCCTTTGAACACGTCACCCCAAACAGGATTAGACAAAGTCACTTGATAAATAAAGACAAATAAAATGACGAAAATCAAACAGACGACAATCGCCTCAATTTTCCGAAAACCAATCTTAGTCAATAATAATAGCAGCAACACGTCAAAAACCGTAATGAATACCGCAATCGCCAACGGAATATTAAATAGTAGATACAAAGCTATCGCTGCCCCAATAACCTCGGCAATATCCGTCGCCATGATGGCCAGCTCGGTCAATATCCAAAGAACAATCCCCAACTTTTTACTAGTTCGGGCACGAATCGCCTGAGCCAAATCCATTTGAGTGACAATTCCTAGTTTCGCCGCCATGTATTGCAGCAGCATCGCAATCAGGCTGGACATCAAAATCACCGACATCAGCAAATATTGAAAGTTTTGCCCACCCGTAATTGAAGTGGACCAGTTCCCTGGATCCATATAGCCAACTGCAACCAGTGCGCCAGGTCCAGAATATGCTAATAACGTCTTCCAAAAGCCTTTCCCTTGCGGAACAGTCACGGTTCCGTTGATCTCCTCCAGCGAAGGTCCATTCGCATGATTTAATACTTTATTTTTATGGGCTTGATGATTACTCAAGTGAATCCCACCTTTCTATTCTCTCAATCCGATTCTATAATACTCCTAAATAAGGTAAAGCGAAAGTGAAAAGTATGGTGTGCCTAATTTAACTAAAAATCATTTCGTTTGAACACTTACCGAAGATATATTTGTAGGTGTTAGTATACAAATTTGAATTAAAATCTCGGACTGAATATCGGTGTCATGTTAGAGTAATAATTTTAGTATGAGACAGACTAGCAAGAATTAGTTGGTTGAAGGAAAGTTGAAATAATGACCTATATATTTCAAAAAGATTGAAATATTAGTTCGAATAGTAAATGTCTTGTTAGAAAGTTTGGAATAGGGCTCCCATCATTTCAAACCAGCTGTACCATCGGTCTTCCAGCTCACCATTTCTATTCTTCACTATTTTTGTAAATATCATTAAAGAAAGCCGAAAAATTGCTGAAAAAGTCTTTTTGGCGAGTCTCTTTATTACTAAGTTGGGAAAAGCGTGGCTTATAATGAAAACCGAGATGAGGTGATTTTATGAAAAAACTCTCTCCTTACTTGATCATTCCGTTGGTGGCGCTGCTTTTTATTATGCCGAACCTGATCACCGGTGACATGATTGTAGGGTCAGATGCTGTTTTTCATTTTAATCGGTTTTATGATACCGCAATGCAAATCAGACATGGCAATTTTGAATATTTTCTTACTTTTTACGGCTTTCAGCAATCGGGCCGGATTGTAAATGTGCTTTATGGTCCGCTTTGGGCTTACTGGAATGGATTACTGGTGCTGCTTACAGGTACTTGGTTTCGTTATCAAGTCGCTGCCAATTTCTTTATTTATTTGCTGTCGGGCAGCTCGATGTATTATCTGCTGAAGAAGGCTCGCGTGCCACAAGGACTAAGTGTCACAGTAGCGGTTTTCTTCATGACAACTTTTTCGATTCAATATTGGATTCAGCGTCAAGGATTTACCAGCTGGGGCACGGCGGTTCTGCCATTGTGTCTGCTGCCGATATTGGATATGGTGGAGAAAGGCAAAATTCCGATTGTGAAGCTGGCCTTTGCGATGGCTTTGATGACCCAGATTCATCTGTTTTCTAGTTTACTTTTGGCTTTGATTTATGGATTCTATTTTGTTTATAGCTTCATCAAGAGTTCTCATAAAACAAAGCTGATCAAAGATGTCAGCTTGGCTGTGCTTTTATTTTTGGGACTGACCGCCAATTTATGGGGATCGATGTTCTATTTGTACACCAACAATGAGATTTTGAGTCCCTTTGTGAACCAGCAGATGTCGAATTTCGCGGTAGACAGCGGCAGTGACTATTGGCTGTTTTATCCTTACGCCTTTTTACCGTTAATGGGTGCGATGCTGGCGATTTATTTAAACAATCGCAAAAAGATGACGCCGTTGATTCACTTAACTGGAGCTTTGTCATTGTTTTTCCTGATTTTGTCCAGCGATATTTTACCGTGGACTGATTGGGTGCAGGAACAGGTGCCGTTTGTTTCTTTGATTCAATTTCCGTTTCGTTTCTTTGCGCCTTTCACGGTGTTGTTCGCCTTCTTTGCCGCTCAAGTTTTCTCGACGGTGGTTTGGCCGAAACGCTTGAAACAAATTGTTCCGATGGTAGTTGTAGCGCTAGGAGTGGTGCAAATTTTGTATACCACCACCGATCATTTGCAGCGCTGGCAGACGGATTCCTACATCAATAAGGAAGGAATTCATACCTATGTTTACGGCGATGATCAAACGATTCGCGATTCTTTCTATAGTAAGGATTTGAAAAAAAGTCTGGAGCTGGTGCAAAAAGGTACGCCGGATTATTTGCCGGTTTATGAAGAAACGGATCGCAACAATTACAATATGTACAAAAAAGAAATCGTCGATAGAAATCCAGATTTCCAGAAAACCGTGGATGGCTCTTCGTTGATTATTCAATGGAATCAAGCAGAGTCTGGTGAAACGCAGGTACCGATTATTGTGTATGCTGGTTCAGAGGTGGAAGTCAATGGACAAAAAGTTTCACCGATCTTGTCAGAAATTGGCACGCCAACGGTTGAAGGGAAAAGCGGACAAAATACAGTTCGCTTACGCTTCCGAGCACCGGCGTATGTAACGATTAGCTTGTGGGTGACTCTATTGTGTTGGTTAGTTTTTCCATCATACTTTTTAATCAAAAAATTTAGACGGTAAAAACCATCGCCAACAAATAGTTGGCGATGGTTTTTTGGCAAGTAATTCTTTACAAAGTGACTCAATGTGGGTACGATGACGTAAAAAGGAGGCTTTTTTATGACTACAAGTAAACAGGCAACAAAAGATGACTACATTCGCGTTCGCATTAATGGCCAGTTGAAAAAGGAAGCGAGCGAAATTATCGAAAGTATGCAATTAGATATGAGCACAGTCATCAACATGACTCTAGACCAGATTGTTCGCCACAACGGACTGCCTTTTGAAGTGACAAACGATGACGAAGAAACGATTCAATTGAAAAAGTTGCAATCAGAAGTCGCTAAAGGATTGGCGTCTTTTAATCAGGAGAAGACCTACGATATTGACGAAGTAAAAGCGCTGTTCGCTAAATCTGGTGAGTAAGATGGATCAGGCAAAAGTTATTGAATTTTCCGAAACAGCAGTGAAAGATCTTCAGAATATTTTTGATTATGTGGTGTCTTATTCATCTTAAGAGGCAACTGCTGAAAAGTATGTTTAAAAGATGATCGACCGGATTGAGCATTTGAAGCAAACGCCGAATATGGGTGTGCTGGCAAACAACAAACTTTCTCAGTAGTTATCAACAGAGTATGCTTATCGATTACTGTTTCTTGATCCGTATGTTGCTGTGTATCTTTCTGAAGAAGAAAATCAGTTGGTCAAAATTATCAGAGTCCTCCATCATAAGCAAGATTATCCAGCTTTATTTTAAAAACACCAAAAACCATCGCCAGCGTAAAAAAGTTGGCGATGGTTTTGCATTACGAATTCCCGCGACTGAGCTTTCGTTTATCAATCTTTCCAGCATTTAAAAACCAATACTGATGATAATCACCCGCTAACGCAGTGAATGGTACAGGCATTTTGCCGACGGCTTCGATTTTTTCAGTCAAATATTCTTTTACAATCCAGGGATCTTCCAAAGCACGTTGCTGCAGGTGAAGAATTCGCTGGATTTTTTCATCGGTAGTATGGAGATCACGAGCAATTTCTTCGACTGAAAGACCAGAAAGCGCTAGGTTTTCCTGGAATTCTTGGATCGTGTCTTGCATTTGTTGTGGAGTTAGAGACATGGGGCTCACTTCCTATTCTTACTGTTTTTATCGATGGTACTACTGATAATAAAATCTGTCGAACAATTCATAACCGCGGCCGTAATTTTTTACTGAAACTCTAGTTTTTTTCTTTTTAAGATAAAAATGCTTAAATCGATAAAAACAAAACAATCGATGATAAGATGTGTTTGTAAATGAATAAATAGGAGGAATTAGAAGTGGAAAATACTGCAAAGAAAAGTCGTAAAAATCAGTTTATCCGAGCTTTTGAAACATTCGGACGTTCATTCTTGTTACCGGTTTCGGTGTTGCCGGCTGCTGGGATTTTAAAAGGAATCGGGTCAGCCTTCACCAATTCGAGTACGGTAGAGATGCACCCATGGATGGCGAATGAGACGTTGCAATTTGTTATGGGATTTTTGGATATGTTGGGAAGCGTCGCCTTCAGTAATTTGCCGGTAATTTTTGCGGTAGGTGTTGCTGTTGGATTGGCGAAACAGGAAAAAGGCTCGGCTGCTTTATCAGGATTATTAGGATTTTTAGTATTACACAAAACGTTGAACTTCTTATTAGCAGCAAGCGGTCAGCTGGTTGACGCTAGTGCGGAAAATGCCAGTGAATTAATGGCTGCGAACATGCAGACGACGATTCTGGGAATTCAAACGATGGATTTAAATGTATTTGGTGGGATTATTACTGGTATTATTGTTTATCTTGTCCACAAAAAAGCCATCCGAGTTCAAGTACCGCAAATTTTCGGCTTCTTTAGTGGCCCACGTTTGGTACCGATTTTGATTATGCCGGCAATGGCAATGGTGGCAGTTGGATTCTTCTTTGTTTGGCCGTTAGTTCAAGCGGGAATTAACTTGTTGTCAGTAGCTATTTTGAAATCTGGTTACTTTGGTACCTTTGCATACGGTGTTATTGAACGGTTGCTTTTGCCATTTGGTTTGCATCATGGACTAAATTGGCCAGTACGGACAACCCCGTTAGGCGGAACCTTCTTAATTGGCGGCCAAGAATTTTCAGGAACAATCAATGCCTACATGGCAGCACTTGCTGGTAAAAGCCCGATTGATCCGATGATTACTCGTTTCTCATCAGGGAAATTTATTTTCAACATGTTCGGTTTACCAGGTGCAGCTTTAGCGATGTATGTTACTGCGAAACCAGAAAATAAAAAGACAGTAGGATCTTTGCTGCTTGCGGCAGGGTTAACTTCATTCTTAACAGGTATTACTGAACCTTTGGAATTTACCTTCTTATTTATTGCTCCAGCACTTTACGGCGTTCATGCTGTTTTAGCAGGAACCACTATGTTGGTAGCGAACTTAGCGGGTGCGGCTTTCCTTACACCAACTGGACACGGATTGATTAACTTTATTATTTACGGCGTTCTGCAAGGGACACGTACAAAATGGTTCTTATTGCCGATCATTGGGGTATTTTGTTTCGCCATTTACTTTGTAGTCTTCACTTATGTAATTAAGAAATTTGACTTTAAGACACCAGGCCGCGAGGATGATCCAGCGACTATCGCATTGCATGGTAAGGATGAAACTCGTAAGAAAATGGGCGTGAAAACCCTTAAAGACATCGAGAAAGAAAGACAAAGTGGAGCAGTTGATGGGGCTAAATTGAGCTTGCATGACCAAGCGGTTGCCTTGATTGATGCTCACGGCGGATCTGAAAATATTGACAACGTGGATGCGTGTATCACTCGCCTGAGAATCAATGTAAAAGATGATTCAGTTGTTGACAGTGATCGGATCAAGTCCGATTTGAATGCGATGGGCTTTAACAAATCTGGTATGCAGATGCAATCCATCTATGGTGGTCGTGCGAATCAGCTGAAGGTTGAAATTCAGGATATTCTCGGATTGGCGGAATAAATAAATGACTATTGAAAAAATGATTATAACTGACTTAGACGGCACATTTGTCAAGGATTCGCGGAAAGTTGCATCGATTGATCAACAATCACTATTGGACTTAAAGGAAACCATGCAGGTAGGAATTGCGACCGGTCGTTCCATTAAGGAAATCGAATTTATTGAAGAACAGACTGGCATTAAGGCCGACGTGAAAATTGGATTTAACGGAGCTGTGGTTGAAGTAGGCGGCGAACGTATTTTTGAACAAACCATTTCAAAAGACTCTTTGGAACCAATATTGGCTTACATCCAGGAAAAAGAATTGGTGTTTGATGCGTTGGATGGTGATCAGCGGATTGGCACCCATAAATCTGAGGATATCGAGCGGCTGTGGAATATGCAGCTGGTTGAGCCGGAGGGATTGTTTGAACTGCTGCAGCAAAAGAAAATTTTCAAGATCAATATTCGGCCAGATGCTGATAAAAGTGATCAGCTTTTGGAGGATTTGTCGGTACGTTTTCCCGATTTGGCGATTTGTAAAAGCGGCGAGAAGCGAATCGAAATTACCCCTAAAAATATTACCAAAGGGCACGCCTTGGAAATTGTTCGGCAGCACAAGGATCTGCAAATTTTCTCAGTAGGCGATTCAGAAAATGATATCAGCATGTTCCAAACGTCAAACTACTCATTTTGTATGTCCCATGCTTCGGCACAGGTTAAACAGTATGCCAGCACGGTAATCAATAATTTTTATGAAGTAAAAAAATTAATTGCTTAAAAGGAGGAACAGCAGGTGCTATTTGGAAAAAAGAAACTAATTGTTTCCCCCGTCAACGGCCGCTTTATTCCGATTGAACAGGTGAATGATCCAGTCTTTGCTGAAGGGATGATGGGAGACGGCGTGGCGGTTATCCCAAGTGAAAATACAATTGTCAGTCCGGTTGAAGGAACAATAACCATGCTGTCTGAACAAAAACATGGCATTGGTATCACAATGGAGGGCGGTACTGAACTGCTGATTCATATGGGAATTGATACCGTGGAGCTTGGCGGCAAACCCTTCGAGATCAACGTTCAGCAAAATGACCAAGTAAAACCTGGTGATGCGTTGGCAACGATGGATGTCGATATGGTCAGAGCCGAAGGGAGAGACCCGGTGATTATGATTATCGCCACGGGTAAAACCTTGAAAAAGAAAAAGTATAGCCAGGAAAAAGATGTTTCCGTATTGGATGAATTAGCGAAAATAGAATAAAGTAAAACAAGGCCGCAGCCAACCGATAAAAAGGGAGACTGCGGCTTTATTTGTTATTCAGTTAGTTGACCAGCACTTTTTAGTTCATGCTCCTTTTGGTCGCTGACGAGTAAGACAGTCTCAAAAATAATTTCACTTGCCACTGACAGCATTAAGCGGGAACGCATCTTTTTCCGCTGCTGCGGACTTTGGTGAATCATCAGGGCAATTGTACTGAGATTCGCTAAGGCATTGCTGGATAAAGAAGTGATCGTAATTATTTTGCAGCCGGTTACTTTGCAAGCCGTAATGACTTCGATCAGCTGTTCTTCTGATCCGCTAAGGGAAAACACCACGATACAATCTTCTTTTTTCGCCACGTCTGGAATATCCCGAATGGGGAACACTTCGGAATAATCATTGGACCATAGACCAAAATTTTTCAGCTTGTGATTAAAGGAATTCACGACAGTAGCACTAGAGCCAATGCCAACACAAAAAATTCTTCTGCTGTTTAAAATGGCTTCAGCAATCGCCGTTAGTTTTTCCTTGTCCATCATGTGCAGGGTGCGGTCAAAATCGGAGGCCATCGTTTGCAGCATATTTTCATAGCTTCGTTCAGGCCGTGCTTGCTCCTCTTTCTGCCGGGTGGCAATCAGCGCATACTTAAACTCCGTAAAGGTTCGATAATTCAGTTTTTTGATGGCGCGGATAATTGTAGGGGCAGAAATATGTAATGCATCTTCGATAATTTTCAGTTTTAGATTTTCAATATCTTGGTAATCCAGCAGGTAATCAATTGCTAATTGTTCCGTACTCGATAACTCATCATAGTGCTTTTGAATTTGCGAGTAAACCGCATCCATAGTTGTCAACTCCCGTTTTTTATGTTAATTGCAGTATAGCATATTTAATACTTTACTGACGGGATTTTTCCTTGAACAACCGCTCAAACTTCGCTAAACTGAAAGTGATCGTTGACCAAAGGAAGTGGATTCAGTCCGGCGCACTATCCATTACAAATAAAGTAATTTAGTGAAACGTGGAAAAGCAGTCTAGACAAATAAACTGAAAAAATTTCGTTAGAGAAGTCAGTTTATTTGTTGTGCCTAGAGGATGCTTTTTCACGTTTTTTTGTGTACCCCAAAACCCGTCAACGATCAATTTAAAAAAAGGAGAATCCACATGAATATCAATCAACTAAATAAAACAGTGACCATTTTTGCAGATACCGGAGAGAATATTTGGACCGATCCCTATGTTGCCCAGCAAATGCTGGCGGCTCATTTAAATGAACAAGCCGATGGAGCGACTAGAAACAAAAGCTTTGTCGAAAAATCGCTAAAGTGGCTGAATGAAGAATTTCCAGCCGTTGACTATCCTAAAATTTTAGACCTTGGTTGTGGCCCGGGGATTTATGCTGAAAAGTTTCTGCGAGCAGGCTATCAAGTGACTGGTTTGGATTTTTCCCGAACTAGTATCGATTACGCTCGACAATCTGCCGAAGAAAAAGGACTTGAGATTGACTATATTTGTGCTGATTACCTTATGGCTGATTGGCAAGAGGGACGATACGATTTGATTTTTATGATTTATTGCGATTTGGGCGTGCTGTCTCATGAAGGACGCAAACTTATCTTGCAAAAAGCCGCTCAAGCGTTAAATCCTGGTGGTAAATTGATTTTTGATGTGTTCACTCCTGAAAAATACAAAGAGTTTACACCAACTCAAACTTGGCAAATAGAAGAAAACAGTTTTTGGAGCGCTGAGCCTTGCTTGCATTTGCAACGAAGCAAGCAGTATGGCCGAACCTATTTGGATGCTCACCATTTACTTTACGAACAAAACCAGAAAACCTTCTACATTTGGGAAACGGTTTTTACTCCCGAAGAAGTGATTGAAGAATTGCGGGCTGAGGGATTTACAAAAATCGAAGTCTACAGCAATCTTGCAGGTGACTTGTGGGAAGCTGATTCTGACACAGCCTGTTTTGTATCTGCTATCAAATAGTAAGGGAAAACTCTACGCTGCGTTGGTTGTTTTGCGGTGTAGAGTTTCGTATGCTTAGAAAAAGGAGTTGAAGAGGATGGATGTTATCCAAACAGGACAATTAATTCGTCAGCTGCGAAAAGAACGGGGCTGGACGCAGCAGGAATTGGCAAATCAATTGATGATCAGTGATCGTACGGTCTCAAAATGGGAAAGGGGCCGCGGGTATCCCGATGTTTCGTTGGTCACTAAGCTTTCCCAGCTTTTTCAAGTTGAAACCAATCAATTATTAGCGGGGGAGTTAACTTGCCAGCAAAAAAATACCGGTGATATTCGAAAAATCACTTTTTACGCGTGCCCGACTTGTCAGACCATCAATTTTTCATTCGGAAAAACCGAAATGGTGTGCTGCGGGCGCAAATTGGAGCCATTGATCCCGCAAAAGGAAACGGCCGAACACACCGCACATCTGCAAGAAGTAGAAAGTGACTGGTATATCACGTTTGAACATGAGATGGAGAAGGAACACTATATTTCCTTCATTGCTATCGTTTCTGGGGATCAAGTCCTGTTGAAAAAAATGTACCCCGAACAAGAAGCAGCCGTTCGTCTACCCAAAATATATCAGGGAAATCTTTATTTCTATTGTACAACCCACGGATTATTTAAAAAGGAGTAAATAATGAGCACTTTCTATGCACAGCCAATGGCAAACTGGCCGCGAGCAGAGTCGTTTTATTACTATTCACAAATGGCACCTACTAGTTATTCTGTCACGGTCAAACTAAATGTTACGAAGCTAAAAGCCGAGGTACAGCAGCGGGGATTAAAGTTTTTTCCGGCCTATCTGTATGCGGTTAGTCGAGTAGTAAGTCAGATTCAAGAATTAAAAATGGCAGTAAAGGATGAAACAGTAGGATACTGGGATTACTTGAATCCGGTCTATCCACAGTTTCATCACGAAGATCAGACAGTTTCTTTATTATGGACGGAATATTCACCTGATTTTGCCGAGTTTTATCAACGCTATCTATCTGATACGCAAAAATTCGCCGACGATCGTGGGATGTTAACCAAAAAGGGTGCACCACCGGAAAATTCTTATGTCATCTCCTGCATTCCTTGGTTCAGCTTTGACAGCTTTTCTTTGCAGCATCATAATCTGAAGGATTACTATTTCCCTAGTTTTGAAGCGGGAAAATTTACCCAGCAAGACGGGGAATTGTACATGCCTTTGGCGGTTAATGCGCATCATGCAGCAACAGACGGTTACCAGTTGAAAATATTTTTGGAGGAACTGCAGAAATTGATGGATACGGCAGCGGAGTGGATGGGTTGAAGCTAACAGCTTAGTACATTTATTTTTGGTGTATCGAAAATAAATGCAGAAAAGTTTGAATAATTTCGATCTACCGAAAATATAGGCTGAAATGTTGTTTAGCCGGGCTAAATCGAACATAGCAAAATAATCAGCAGAATTTTTTTAATACAAATTCTATTTTTCTCATTTACATTTAATATCTCTTGAGGTATACTAAGTTCAATTCATCAGTTGGAGGTTATTACCATGTTAAAGAATACTCTTACACAACTGAATAACCGCTATTACGTTAGCTATTATTAGATACGTTTGTATTCATCAGGATACAAACGGACAAAGTTTGTATCTATGATGGCTAATGGGTTTCAACGCGTCACCAGCCACGTAGGTAATTCTAAGTGGCTGCGAATAGAGCGGAAAATGTAATCTTACTTTCGTTATATCCAATCGTCCACTTAGACTATCTAGGTGGACGATTTTTTAATTCGAAAGGGAGAGAAAATAATGAAAAAAGTATTAGCAGGATTAGGAATTTTTAGTTTATTAGTATTAGGGGCATGTGGGCAAGGCGAATCAGCAACTGAAAACGGAAATGACGATGTAAAAACAGTTGGGGCACTACAGTTTGTAGAACACGAATCATTAGATGACTCTTACAAAGGGTTCGTTCGCGGCTTGGAAGAAGAAGGCTTTGTGGATGGCGACACAGTGAATATCGATTACCACAATGCACAGGGCAGCCAGGATAACTTGAAAAGCATCAGTGAAAAATTAGTCAAATCGGAGCCAGATTTATTACTGGGAGTGACCACCGTTGCCGGTCAATCGTTGTTAACAGCTACTACAGATATTCCGATTGTGGTGACTTGTGTAACGGACCTGCAGGAAGCAAAATTAGTGAAGAGCTACGATGAACCAGGGGGGAATGTGACGGGAACCACCAACATGTCGCCAGTTGCCAAGCAAATTAAATTGCTGCTGTCGATTGTGCCGAATGCTAAAAAAGTCGGAATCATGTACAATTCTGGGGAAATTAATTCAAAAATTCAAGCTGATTTAGCGGTTGAAGCCTTAGAAAAAGCCGGCGTTGAACCGGTGATCCGTACCGTAACCAGCACCAATGATGTGCAGCAAGTTTCTCAAACGGTTGCTGATGAAGTAGACGGCATTTACCTGCCAACGGATAACACTTTTGCCAGTGCAAAAACCCTAGTTGGCGATGTGATGAAAGAGAAAAAAGTGCCTTTAGTAGCTGGTGCAATTAATGATGCCAAAGAAGCCGGAATTGCAACAATCGGAATTAACTACGAAGAATTGGGCGCTCAAACTGGTAGAATGGCAGCGAAAATCTTGCGGGGTGAAGCAACGCCAGCGGAAATGCCTGTTGAAGAATCTGAAAACTTGGAATTCTTTGTCAACGAAGAAATGTGTGAAGCGTTAGGCATCGATCCAGCAAGCATCAAAAATCCAGAGGAATAAATTGATGATATAGAATGCAAGCTCGACTTGAGGTAGAAGTCGAGCTTGTATTTTTTGATTTATTGGGTAAGTATAAATATGCTATTATGTTACTGAGGAGTAACGAAAAATAGTTGGTGCGCAAATTCAGAATAGTAATGAGGTGAATTAAATGGAAGAGATAATCGAGCGTTATTCTAGCGAGACAGGTGTGAAGGAACAATACAAAAAACTAAGAATGAAAGAAATAGTTGAAGTGAAACAGGAACAGTTTGAGGTTGAGCATGAGTATTATCAAAGATTATCTGACGGTGAACTGTTTGAACCTTTTGAGAATCCTGATAAAAACTTGGAAAAAGATTATGCGTTATATCGTCAGAAGCATTCGCTGCTGTCACCAGAAGAGGTGAAGCAGATTCGAATGAATTATCAGCTGTCAGTCAGAGATTTTTCCAAATTATTAGGAATCAGCTACAGCAATCTTTCGACGGTTGAAAATGGCAGTATCCAAGCAAACTACATTGATTCCCTATTGCGACTTGCAGAAGAACCATTGGCTTTTTTACATTTGGTCCAGCAGCGCAGTGATCTATTATCTGAAAAAGCCTACCAAGATTTATCAGCACGCCTTGAGCAACTTGTTGCAGATTCAAAAAAAGCTGACGTCGCTTTGTAAAGAATTACCCGTCCAAAAAGCTGCTTATATAATAGAAGGAAAAAGTAAAATAAGTAATCTGATGAACTGTATCCAAATGGTTATAAAGCGTGTTTATCATAAAAATTCCGAAATATATTCAACTTAGCTGGTTTTTATTGTATAATTTATTTGTGAGAAGTAAGCGTTTTTGCATAATGTGCTTTTGGGGAAAAGCATAATCACGACGCTAGTGGAATATATTATTATTCATCAGATACCTTACTGTCTCACAAAAATGTAATAAAAAAGCTTGCGTAACTCGAGTCGCAAGCTTTTTTACGTTGTTCTGCTAAGTTTTGGAAAACGAAAAGCAGATGTGACTTAGATATGAAACAAAAAGCGGTTCATGCTGGGTATTTTCTAAGCTTATCCACGAAGTATGTTAAACTAATAATATAACAAATGTTAGCTGAAGAGTTTCAAATGTTACAGAAGTTGGGACAATCAAATGTAAAAGGAGGAGAGGCTTATGGGAAAGAAAATTGGGATTACCGACACGATTTTGCGGGATGCCCATCAAAGCTTGATGGCGACGCGGATGTCAATTGCCGATATGGAACCGATTTTGCCGGTTTTGAATGAAGTGGGCTATGCGTCCTTGGAATGCTGGGGTGGCGCGACCTTTGATGCGTGTATTCGTTTCTTGAACGAAGATCCGTGGGAGCGATTGCGGACAATCAAGCGCTTGGCACCAAACACACCGTTGCAAATGCTGTTGCGAGGGCAGAATTTATTGGGCTATCGTCATTATGCCGATGATGTGGTGGAGCGTTTTGTTCAACTGTCGGCGGAAAATGGCATCGATATTTTTCGGATTTTTGATGCGTTGAATGATACGCGGAATTTGGAGATGTCTTTAAAAGCCGTGAAGAAAACCGGCAAGGAAGCGCAGCTGGCGATTGCCTATACGATTAGTGATGTGCATACGGCCGATTATTTTGAAGAGTTAGGTGCTAAATTTGCCGAAATGGGCGCCGATTCGATTTGTATCAAGGATATGGCGGGGATTTTGACGCCGGTGAAGTGTCGCGACTTGGTGACACGTTTGAAAAAAAGAACCGGGTTGCCGATTATTGTCCACACCCATAGTACCAGCGGGATTGCTCAGATGACGTACCAAGCGGCAGTCGAAGCTGGAGCGGCGCGAATTGATACGGCGCTGTCGCCTTTAAGTGAGGGAACCAGCCAACCGCCGACAGAATCAATGGTCTTGAATTTTTTAGAAGAAGGTTACGACCCGGGGTTAAATTTGGAAAAAATGGAAGAGGCAGCCAATCATTTCCGGGGTGTGCGGGACAAGTATTTGGAAAACGGGATCTTGAATGCGAAAATGCTGATGCCTGATCCTAGAGCCTTGATCTATCAGGTGCCTGGTGGGATGTTGTCCAACATGTATTCCCAGCTTAGTCAGGCGAAGGCGGTTGATAAATACGATGAGGTGCTGCAGGAAGTGCCAAAAGTGCGGGCTGACTTAGGATTTCCGCCACTAGTTACACCTTTGAGTCAAATGGTGGGGACGCAAGCGGCCATGAATGTGCTGACAGGTGAACGCTATAAGATGGTGTCTAATGAAGTGAAGGCTTATCTTTTAGGGGAATACGGGAAATCGCCGGTGCCGATTGCCGAAGATTTTATTCAGGAAATGGTAGGGGATAAGCCGCGGATCACCGATCGGCCGGCTAATCATATTCCGCCAGAGTTTGAAACATTGAAAGCTGAGATTGGCGATTTAGCTGCCAATGACGAAGAGGTGTTGATTTATGCCCTGTTCCCGCAGGTTGGCAAAGACTTTTTAGCAAAAAATAATGTAGTTGAAGAACCAGTAAAAACCGAGGGACCGATCAAAGTATTTGGTTATACAAGGAGGTAGTATGGAATTTAATCTAATGGACTCGCTGGAGTTAACCGTTGTTGCCATGGCGCTGGTTTTTCTTGTGCTGGCAGGTTTGATGCTGCTGATGATGGGAACGGCAAAGATTGCCCAAGCGTTTGATAAACCAAGTGAAGAAGTACAGACACCGGAAAAACCTGCTGTCCAAGCGACTGCTGGCAACGATCCAGAACGAGAACGAGTGGCAGTTTTGTGTGCTTTGGCAGAAGCGGCTCAGGAAAACGCAAATAAGCATTATGAAATTGAAAAAGTTGAGAGAATTAAGTAGGGAGATGAATTAATGAAGCACTATGAAATTACGGTAGACGGACAGGTGTACCAAGTCACCTTGAGAGAAATTTCGGAAGCAGAAGCAAAACAGAAAAGCACGGCAGCTCCACAACCAGCAGCACCAGCAGCGGCGCCGGCACAAGCACCAGTCAGCAGCGGCACAGAAATTCCGGCTCCGATGGCGGGCAATGTTTTGTCGATCTTGGTTAAACCTGGAGATCAGGTGAAAACGGGGGATGTGCTGTTGATTTTGGAAGCGATGAAGATGGAAAACGAAATTGTTTCTCCAATGGACGGGGTGGTTTCTGAGGTATTGACGGAAACGGGTCAGACCGTGGAATCAGGTCAGTTACTTATTATGATTTAGCGACGGAGGAAGACGATGATAGAAATTGTACAGCAGATGCTGGAAACATCCGGTTTTGCTAATCTTACATTTAACAACTTATTCATGATTGTGTTAGCCTGCTTCTTCCTTTACTTGGGGATACGCAGGGAGTATGAGCCCTATTTGATGGTGCCGATTGCCTTTGGAATTTTGCTGGTTAATCTGCCGTTGGCGGGATTAATGAGTGAAGCGATTGGCGACAGTCCAGCAGGGTTGCTTTATTACCTGTATCAAGGAACCAATCTAGGGATTTATCCGCCGCTGATTTTTCTTTGTTTAGGGGCATCCACGGATTTCGGTCCTTTGATTGCCAATCCGAAAACAATTTTGTTAGGAGGCGCGGCACAGTTCGGAATATTCGCAGCGTTTTTCTTGGCGACGGCTTTAGGCATGACGCCAGCTGAATCTGGTTCAATCGGAATTATCGGTGGAGCGGACGGTCCGACGGCCATTTTTGTGACAACTCGCTTAGCTCCACATTTATTGTCAGCAATTGCGTTGGCGGCCTATTCTTATATGGCACTTGTACCAATTATTCAACCGCCGATTATTCGCATGTTGACGACAGAAAAAGAGCGTAAGGTAGTTATGACGCAAACCAGAAATGTTCGACCAATTGAAAAAATTCTGTTTCCCATAATTACCACTATCTTTGTCAGCTTGATTGTTCCAAGTGCAACAACATTGATCGGCTGCTTAATGCTGGGGAATTTGATTCGGGAAATCAAAATTGTGCCAAAATTGGCGGAAACGTTGCAAAACTCGTTTATGTATATTGTGACCATCTTGTTGGGAGTGACAGTGGGAGCGAAAGCCGATGGCGATTTGTTCTTGTCACCGACGACACTGAAAATTATGTTCTTAGGCTTGCTGGCGTTTGCGATTGGAACTGCTTCGGGGGTTCTGTTAGGCAAATTGATGTACAAGCTTTCCGGTGGCAAAATTAATCCGATGATCGGAGCAGCTGGCGTTTCGGCAGTACCGATGGCGGCGCGGGTAGTTCAAAAAGAAGGACAAAAAGAAAATCCCGGCAACTATTTATTGATGCACGCGATGGGTCCCAACGTAGCTGGAGTAATTGGCTCAGCTGTTGCGGCGGGTGTGTTGTTAGCCTTTTTCGGGGCATAATGGAAAGTCTTTGTTTGCAGGTTTTGCTTGCAGGCAAGGGCTTTTTTTGTGGAGAATACGAATATGGCATAAGCAGAGATGATATAATTAATCAAAAAAGGGGGCGAAGCTGATGGAGCTTTCAAAGGATAAAGGCAAAATAGCGGAATTGGCTGATGGCAAAGGAGTATTATTGTCGAAAGAAATTTTGCTTGCTGCGGGTTTGGAAAATAAAGAAGACGTAATGATGACGGTGGAAGTGGATGATGTTGGGAAAAAGCGGATCATTATTGAAGAAGAGTCGGTTGATAAGGAAACTTTGCTTGATGAACTAATTGGTATAGTTCAGCTGCCGCAAGATTTTGATCGGAACGAAGCAAGAACTGAAAGAATGCAGCACAGAATGGCAAAATAGGAAAGCTAGATGGTGCTAATATATAGAAACGAGCCTTTGTTTATTGCTTAATCGCAAACAAAGGCTCTTTTTGTGAAAAAGTTATCGTACTCCCTGCAAAATTTTGGTACACTTAGAAAAAGATTTGCTATGAATTAAATGGAAGAAGTGTGGACGATGGAATTAGTTTTAGAAAATATCGCCAAGCAGTTTGATGAGAAGATCATTCTGGACGGGGCAGATTTTACCTTTGAAACCGGCAAGATTTACGGACTGTTGGGTCGAAATGGTGCTGGGAAAACGACGCTGTTTAATTGTATTGCTAAGAATATGACGCTGACTAGCGGACAAATTTTGCTGGATCAAGGGGCAGGGCCGCAGGATTACGACAACACGGATATTGGTTATGTTTACACGATTCCTCATTTGCCGGCTTTTATGACGGCGGTGGAATTTGTTAAATTTTTCATGGATATTAACAAGGATCGTTTGAGAAATCCCAAAACGCCGGCTGAATATCTGGCGATGGTGGGTATCAAAAAAGAAGACCAGCATCGGTTGTTGAAGGATTTCTCTCATGGGATGCAAAACAAGGTGCAGATGGTGGTTTCTTTGATGATTACTCCGCCAGTTCTGTTAATGGATGAACCGTTGACTTCTTTTGATGTGGTGGCTGCGCATGAAATGAAGGAACTGATTTTGGCAGCGAAGAAGGATTCGATTGTCATTTTCTCCACCCATATTTTGCAGTTAGCTCAGGATTTGTGCGATGAGATTGTTTTATTGAATCATCATCAGCTGCAGCCGATCCCGTCGGAAAAAATTCACGACGCTGATTTTGAAGAGGAAATTATTCAGCTGCTGCGGGACCCGCAGGAGGAGAAATAGCGTATGGGTGAGATTGTTCGAATTTCCTGGATCTTTTCGGTGATAAAAATAACTCAGAAGGTCAATGGTTTGCTGTACTATTTGCGGAAGCTGCCGTTGATCGGGAAGAAAATCCCAGGCGGCGTGTTTCAAAGCTATGGACTGAAGAAAGTTCTAACAGTTTTGCTGTATATTTGGAAAGTCGGCTTCAGCTTGGGTGCCAAGTTTTTTTGGCTGGGACTAAACTATCTGCTGGTCTTTTTCATCATTAAGCTTACGTCTGGCGAGACATTGCGACTGTGGCCGCTAGATCCGTTCCTCTTAAGGCAGGGCTTTCTGTTTTGGGCGAGCTGGATGGTACTAGCCAGTATTTTTGATGGTATTTGGTATTCGCTGGATAACAATGAAGTCAGCTTTATGGAGCAGTTTTTGCTGCCGCGGGTGCGCTTTGTCCGAGGACGGATTTTGTTACTAAATGTCGTGGAAACCGTGAAATATTGGCCGGCATTCTTGCTATACGGAGCATTTTTGGATCAGTCCTTGAGTGTGCTGGTTGTAGGTAGTCTGTGTTATTTGGTACCGACAGTGTTTTTCATGTGGTTGGGACGAATGATTCATACTAAAACGCCGAGTCAGCTGCGGGGAATTGGCTGGTCGATTGTTTTGGTTTTAATCCTGTTGGTGGGTGCTGATTTGTGGTTGGACAAAGCGGCGGTCGTAGGTACAGGGCTGTTGCATCCAATTAATTGGCTAGTTTTGGCTGGTTTGCTGATCTTTTTCGGTCACAAATTTTTAAATT
The DNA here is from genome assembly GCF_017377575.1 of Candidatus Enterococcus moelleringii. Classification (GTDB taxonomy): domain Bacteria; phylum Bacillota; class Bacilli; order Lactobacillales; family Enterococcaceae; genus Enterococcus_A; species Enterococcus_A moelleringii. The sequence goes on along the minus strand of NZ_JAFREM010000029.1, from coordinate 116,535 downwards.
ATTCAGATGAAAATGATTACTTGATTTGGCAGGTGGAGCGGGTGCACAAAACTGCCGAAGCTGCGCCGGCAGCTAAAAATGCCCAGTATTTAGGTCAGGGCTTGTCAATGCAGAAAAAGCTGGAGCTGGATGCCACCAGCAATGAATCACTTTCCGGCAGTCAATATTTAAATGATTTGCTGTTTAAACGATACCGCCGAATTTTAACAAGAGGTTTATACATTCGTCTAGCGGTTGTCGGGGTCGTTTGGCTAGGAGTGATCATTCTTTCCTTTTTGGGGCTTTTAAGTGGGCTGAAGGAGGAAGACCTAATCGGCTTTTTGCCTTTGCTGTTTTTCACGATGTATTTAGCTACTTTTGGGAAAATTATTGTGCAAATGGCCTTCGTCAATTGTGATATGGCGATGCTGTATTATCCTTTTTATCGAGAAGCATCGACGATTTTGTCCGGATTTATGTATCGCTTTAAGAAAACCTTGTTTTATAATGGATCGATTATTGCGGGGATTCTGTTGATTTTCTTGACCTTTGGCTTGTTGAATCCAGGTATTTTATCGCTGCAATTTTTCGCGGTGCTAGTGTTGCTGCTGTTCAGCTTGGCGGTGCTGTTTTCTTTTCACGAGCTGTTCATTTATTATTTGCTGCAGCCTTTTACTAGTGAAATGGAAGTGACCAATCCATTGTACAAAATCATTTCCGGAGTTTTCTACGGGATTGCTTATGCGAATCTTCAGATAGACGTGACTGGGTTGAGCTATGCGCTGTTGGTGTCCGCGGTTAGTCTCGTGTATATCGGGATTGGCTTGGTGCTGCTATGGAAGAAGGCGCCTAAGACGTTTCGGATTAAAGAATAAATAGGATGCAAATGCGAAAGCGGGTAACAAGCTTTCGCGTTTGCTTTTTTAGTTGGCAAAAATAATCATTTTTCTTCAATTAATTCCGGTAAATCAGTGACACGTTATCGACTTTGGGATACAATTGATAAAAATGACACGGGTGTCAGTGGATCACGGGGAAGGGAGCAAGGTATGAAGGTTGGGTTTATCGGAGCCGGAAAAGTTGGGTGTTCGTTAGGAAGCTACTTTCGAGAAAAAGGATTTGAGCTGTCAGGGTTTTACAGTCGTCAGTTAGAATCGGCGAAATTTGCGGCGGAGTTGAGCGACTGTAAAGCTTTTTCCGATCTGGAAGAACTGGTTGCAGCGAGTGATTGGCTTTTTTTGACGGTTTCTGATGCGCAGCTTTTGACGATTTTTCAGCAGGTACAACCGTTTTTGCGTTCGGAGATGGTAGTTTTTCATTGCTCGGGCGTGGAAAGTTCGCAATTGTTGGCAATTGATCCGGCACGGGAATACCGTTTGTTTTCCTTTCATCCTTTGCTGGCTTTTCCGAATCGGCAGACACCGGTTGCGGCCATCGAGCAAGCCTTGTTTACGTTGGAAGGTGACGACGCCGGGTTTGAAGAAGTGTATAATCAGCTGGAAAAATTAGGCAATTCGATTCAACGGATTGAGGCGGAGCAGAAGATTCGTTACCATGCGGCATGTGTGATGTGCAGTAATTTGGTAAATGGGCTGGTTTACAAGAGCCAGCAGCTTTTTCAGCAGGCAGGCTTTTCAGCTGAAGCGGCTGAAATTGCTTGGAAGAATCTTTTTTTAGCGAATGCTCAGAATATTGCGGCGACTGATGCAGTTAGTGCCTTAACTGGGCCGGTGGAACGAGCTGATTTACCGACGGTTGAGAAGCATTTGAGCCAATTGGAAGGAGACCAGGCGGAAATTTACCGGGATTTGTCGCAGGTTTTAGTAGAAATGGCGGAGATCAAGCATCCGGAAACAGATTATTCTCAAATAAAGGAGCGATTCAATCAATGAAAAATACGACAGCGAGTTTACAAAAGCAAAAGCAGCAGCAGGAAAAAATTTCGATGCTGACGGCTTACGATTATACGACGGCCCGATTAGTAGATAAAGCCGGAATTAACGCGATCCTGGTGGGAGATTCTTTAGGCATGGTGATGCTGGGGTACGAAAATACCTTGGCAGTGACGATGGAGGACATGATTCATCACTCAAAAGCGGTGGCACGAGGAGCGAAAAACGCTTTGGTAGTGACGGATTTACCGTTTCTATCCTATCATACTTCTATTGAAGAAGCAGTGCTCAATGCGGGGCGCTTGTTAAAAGAGGGCGATGCTCAGGCAGTGAAGTTGGAAGGCGGCGTCGAGTTTGCGGAAGTCATTCAGGCAATTACGCGGGCTTCGATTCCGGTAATGGGTCATGTCGGATTAACACCACAATCGGTGCATTCTTTTGGCGGCTTCAAAATTCAAGGGAAGACCGAAGCGGCTGCGCGTAAAGTGGTCCAAGATGCGTTGGCGGTTGAGGCGGCGGGCGCTTTTGCGATAGTTTTAGAAGGTGTTCCGGAAAAATTAGGGCAATTAATTACCGAACTTTTGACAATTCCCACAATTGGTATTGGGGCTGGGCGCTATACCGATGGCCAGGTTTTGGTATATCAAGATATGCTGGCGATGTACGATGGTTTTCAGCCAAAATTCGTGAAGCAATACGCGGCGATCGGTGAGGATATGGTGGCGGCCTTTGCAAATTATCATCAAGAAGTAGGTTCGCAAGCTTTTCCGGCGGATGAACATGTTTTTGCTATTCAGTCGGAAGTGATGGACACGTTGCGTCAGGAATTTGGTGAAGCAAAATGAAGCTGATAACAACGATTAAGGAAATTCGTGAAATTGTGTCCGAATGGAAAAAAGCGGGAAAGACTGTGGGGCTGGTACCCACCATGGGTTACTTGCATGAAGGACATCAAAGTCTGATTCGTCAGGCCCATGCTGAAAATGATAAAGTGGTGGTTAGTGTCTTTGTCAATCCGACGCAATTTAGTGCTAATGAAGATTTGTCCAGCTATCCTCGCGATATTGAAAACGATCTGGAAAAAAGTCATGAAGCTGGAGCTAGTTTGATTTTTCATCCGGAAGTCAGTGAAATGTATCCTGATGGCTTCAACACGTACATCGAAGCTTTCGGTGTGACGGAAGTGCTGGAAGGGGCTAGTCGACCGACGCATTTTCGCGGGGTGACGACAGTTGTCGGAAAATTGTTTAATATTGTTCAACCGGACCGGGCGTATTTTGGTCAAAAGGATGCCCAGCAGGCGGCCGTGATTGAACAAATGGTGCGGGATTTGAATTTTCCGGTGAAGGTGGTTTGTTGTCCGATTATTCGGGAAGAGGACGGCCTGGCTAAAAGCTCCCGTAATGTTTATTTGTCTGAAGAAGAACGGGAAGCGGCGCTGGTTCTTTCGCAATCCCTAAAGCTGGCTAAGAAAATGCTGGAGCAAGGAGAGAAGTCGGCTGAGAAAATTAAGCAGACGATGACGGAAAAAATCCAGCAGGAACCGTTAGCGGAGATTGACTACATTAAAATAGTTGATCATCGCAGCTTGCAGGATGTGGCTGTGATTGAAGCTGCGGTACTGATTCCTATTGCGGTTAGAATCGGGAATACTCGATTGATTGATAATTTTGTTTTTGGGGAATAGTGAATTGGAAGACCTTAGGCTGCTAAGGTCTTTTTGTTATTCCCATTCATCTTCTACATCTTCTGACTTTTCTTCACCACGAACTTCCTCATCCGATAAGTAATCCACCTTCATGGCAATTCTTTTTTCTGCCTCCAGCTCGACAATTTGATCTAATAACTGATCATTTTGCTGAATGAGACGTTGATAATCCTCAATTAGTTGTCGATAATTTTCGGTATCAAGTATTACAGCAACGGCTTTGTTGTTGTTAAGAACATAAACTCCGTTGCGACTCGTTTGGGCTTTTTCGATCGCGGACATGGGTGATTTCTTTAGGTCGGAAATGGAAACCAGTTCATTTTTAATTGCGTCAAGCATTCAAAAGACCTCCTTTTAGCCTTATTATAGTACGAATAATAACTATTTAAAAGCTGTTATTTCATCAGAAATCCGTATGCGACTGATTGTATTCTCACCTGTATTAAAACATTCTCATTTAAACTAAACTACATCCATTAATTTCTCATTAAAAAGAATCTGAGAAGCCACTCATACCAGACCCTCCTAAGCAGATTTCCACTTTCCTTGCAACTATTCTCTCCTAATAGCTAAAAAAATCTTGCTTTTCTTGACGATTTCGCCTAAAATTTACCAATGAGAGGGATAATGAGAATCATTATCAGTTAAATAGGGAGTGATTCGTTGAAAAAAGGATGGATTATTGCGCTTTTATTCCTCTTAAGCGGTTTCTCGATTTTTCTCGGAGTGAAGGATTTGGCTTTGCAGGGATTGCTTGCTGGGGAGCAGCAGCAATGGTTGGTTTTGGCGACGACGCGGATTCCGCGAACGGTTAGTTTGATTTTAGCCGGCGCCACCATGAGTATCTGCGGCTTGATTATGCAGCATTTGACGCAAAACAAATTTGTTTCGCCAACCACAGCAGGCACAATGGATAGCGCGCGGCTGGGAATTTTGATTGTGATGCTGTTTTTGCCAAATGCATCAACACCGATGCGGACATTGGCGGCTTTTGTCTTTGCCTTTTTAGGCACGATGGTGTTTCTGGCTTTGAGTCGGCTGCTGCCGGCGAAAAATCCGGTGTTCTTACCATTGCTGGGTGTGATGTTTGGCAATATTGTCGGCTCGGTAGCGACCTTTTTCGCTTATCAGTTTGAGCTGATTCAAAATATGTCTTCTTGGCTGCAGGGGAATTTTTCGCTGGTGACCAAAGGGAACTATGAGCTGTTGTATCTGACGATTCCACTGTTTATCGTCATCTACCTTTTTGCTTACCTTTTCACAATTGTAGGTCTGGGGGAAGATGTGGCAGTAAACCTTGGGATCAATTACCGGTTAGCCCAAACCTTTGGCATCGCTTTAGTGGCAGCTGCCAGTGGATTGGTTCTAATCATGGTAGGAACGGTGCCGTTTCTGGGAGTCATTGTCCCTAATATTGTCTCGCTGGTTTTTGGCGATCATGTGAAGCAGACGCTGTGGATCACGGCAGTATCAGGCAGCTTATTCTTAATGGTTTGTGATATGATTTCCCGGATTGTGATTGCACCTTACGAAGTGCCGGTCAGCTTGACGGTTGGCGTGTTAGGCAGTGTGATTTTCATTTACCTGCTGGTTAGGAGGCGACAGGCGTGAAGGCTTTCCCTCTGAAAAAAGGAACCACCTTAGTTTTACTGGCAATTTTGGCGCTGGTGTTGTGCGCCATTTATTTAACCTACAATACTTATGGCAATTTTCAGTTTGCCTGGATGCTGCGGGGGAAAAAGGTAGCGGCCTTTTTACTTGTGGCTTTGGCAACGGGCATGGCGACAGTGAGTTTTCAAACCATGACCCAAAATCAGTTTTTAACCCCGAATATTTTAGGCTTGGATTCGTTGTATGTCTTAATCCAAACCGTTTTGTTTTTTGTGGTCGGCGGGGTGAAGATGCTTTCGCAGGAGCAAACGCCGTTGTTTCTAGTGAGTATTTTGCTGATGGCGTTGCTGAGTTTGTTGCTGGCAAACGTACTATTAAAGCGGCAGCAAAATGACTTGTTTATCCTATTAATGCTGGGGATGATCTTCGGCACTTTGTTCAGCAGTACAAGCAGTTTTTTGCAGGTGATGATGGACCCTAACGAGTACGATTTGCTGCAGGGGCGGCTGTTTGCCAGCTTCAGCAACATCAATACCAACCATTTGGCGATTGCGGCTGGCATCATTTTGATCGGTTCTCTACTATTATATAGGTTGAGTTCTTACCTGGATGTGTTGCACCTAGGTGCCGATCAAGCGGCGAACTTGGGGGTGTCGGTCAATCGGTTTCAAATCTTGATTTTGTTTTTAGTCAGTTTGTTGACGGGAACGGCGACGGCTTTGGTGGGACCGATCACCTTTTTAGGTTTTATTGTGGCCAACATTGCGTATCAAATGATGCCCACCTATCGCCACAGGTATTTATTTCCAACGGCGGTTTTGCTGGGAATCAACTTTCTGGTGGGCAGTCAGTTTTTAGTGGAGCAGGTGTTTCAGCTGAAAACGACGGTAAGTGTGGTGACGCAGTTTGTCGGAGGCGTGTATTTTATTTGGAAAATTATTCATGAGAGGAGACGGCAAGGATGATCGACGTAAAGGATGTTTCGAAGAATTATGGTAAGAAAAAAGTGATCTCAGAAGTGCGCTTGCCGATTAAGGAAAAGCAGCTGACTGCCTTTATTGGGCCAAACGGGGCGGGGAAAAGTACCTTGTTGTCGATGATTAGTCGGTTGATCGATGCCGATGTGGGCCAGATTTATTTGGATCACAACGAGGTCAAAGCGTGGCGCTCCAATGAATTGTCGAAAAAGCTGTCGATTCTTAAACAGAGCAACGGCTTGAGTTTGCGGATTACCGTTCGTGAATTGGTGAGCTTCGGCCGGTTTCCTTATTCCAAGGGTCGCTTGACGAAAGAAGATCAGCGCTTGATTGATCAGGCGTTGACTAAGCTGGGTTTGGATGAAATGGCCGATGATACGATCGATACATTGTCGGGGGGCCAATTGCAGCGGGCCTATATTGCCATGATTTTAGCCCAAGATACCGAGTATATTTTGCTGGATGAGCCCTTGAATAATTTGGATATGAATTACGCGGTTCAGCTGATGAAGACCTTGCGGCGTTTGGTGGATGAAGAGCAGAAGACGATTTTGCTGGTGATCCACGACATTAATTTTGCCGCGAGTTATGCGGATGAGATTGTGGCTATGAAGGCAGGGCAGATTTTTGCCCACGGCACTACCGATGAAATGATTCAGCCGAGTGTGTTGAATCATTTATATGAAATGGACGTCAAAGTTTGCGAGCTTGAGGGCAAGCGGTTTTGTATGTATTTTAATTAAATTGGAGGAAAAAAGCGTGAAAAAATATATTGTGAGTTTGTCAGTTGTGTTGTTAGGATTAGGTTTGGCAGGGTGCAACTCGGGAAATGACGCCACCACAGATTCCAGCGGCGGAGCGACAGCTCAAAGTAGCGTAGCCAAAGTGGAAACATTGGAAGTAACCGACAGCAACGGTACAGTAACTGTTCCGAAAAATCCGGAAAAAGTCGTAGTATTCGACAACGGTTCATTGGATACGATTGATGCCTTGGGTGCTGGCGACAGTGTGATTGGGGCGGCAACTGACAACTTGCCAGCTTACTTGGAAGACTACAAAGATGTGGATTCAGCTGGGGGAATTAAAGAGCCTGATTTGGAAAAAATCAACCAAATGCAGCCAGACTTGATCATTATTTCTGGTCGTCAAAGTGACTTCCAAGATCAGCTGAAGGAAATCGCACCAACTATGTACTTGGCAGTGGATCCAACCGACACTTGGAATTCTATTCAGCACAATGTGGAAACCTTAGGCCAAATCTTCGATAAGGAAGATGAAGCCAAGGAACAATTAGCCGATCTGGAAACTAGCATCGAAGAAACGAAAACTAAAGCAGCCGACAGCCAAGACAAAGCATTGACGGTTTTAGTCAACGAAGGTGAGCTTTCAGCTTACGGCAAGGATTCACGTTTCGGGATTATCTACGATACCTTTGGGTTTGCGGAAGCCGACGATGCGATCGAGGCTTCAACTCATGGACAAAGTGTTTCCTACGAATATGTGTTGGAAAAAAATCCTGATGTTCTATTCGTAGTTGACCGCACTAAAGCGATTGGCGGAGATGACACCAACAACAAAGTTGCTGACAATGAATTGGTTGCTGAAACAACGGCCGGTAAAGACGGTAAAATCATCAGCTTGCAGCCAGATGTTTGGTACTTAAGCGGCGGCGGATTAGAATCTGTTAAGTTGATGTTGGATGATGTGAATAAAGTATTTGAATAAAAAGCAGCCGCGAACAGCGAGGAAATTCCTGGCAGTTCGCGGCTATTTTTTCTATTTTAATAATTCTCGGCGCAGCTCGTGGATAAAATGTTCAATCGATTCTTCATTCAAAACATAGTAGGCTTTATTTTTTTTCTCGATTTTTACAAAACCGGAATTCAGCAAAGCATTCATATGATGAGAAATAGTCGCAGGCGCTAGGTTCAGATGCTCCGCCAGTTCTAAGTTGTAGCTGGGCTTTTCTTTTAAGTAGGCTAGGATTTCCAGCTTGGTTTTGTCGCTAATCGCCTTGAGCCCCACCAATAGATCTTCCTTAGAAAGTGCCGAGTTACCGCCGCTTCGCTGAACATGATCACACAAAAGGCCGTAATAGCACTGATTTTCAAGAATTAATACCGACATAGGCACCGCTAAGGTTGGGGTGATCGTAGCTGCCAGCTCTAAATTTCTGGTCATTTGGCGTAGAAATGACTCATTTTGCATATTTTGCTGGTATTTTTCCAGTAAAGGAGCCAAATCATTTTCCACCGCAGCCTTCGCCGCCTCAAAAGCCGGCAGATTGGTCTTCACTGCTTCAATCAAGCCCGCCAAAATAGGTCTAGGCTGCTGTAGGAGATTCGTGATCTGCCATTTTACGCTATCAGGAAATTCCAGCTGGCCCAACTGCTGGATCGCCTGAAGAGTCGTTGCATTTTCTGGCGGCTCCTCGTCATGTATATACAGATAGATGAAGGAAATGATCAGCTGCTGCAGCTGGGCATCACTCATGGTGGAAAGTTCATCATTCCAGAAAGAATAGCGGAAAAGTAAAAATGCCAAGGTGATTAAGTAATCCGTTTCCACTTCTTGGAAAAAAAAGTCACAGGCAGTCGGTATTCGCTGCTCCTCAAAGCGTGAATAATACGCTTCGATGACGGGATAATGTTTTTCGTAAAAGCTCAATCCATCCAACCCCAACTCATCCAAATCAGCCAGCGTTTCTTGCTGGGCTTTTTCGTCAAAAGGGGTCTGATACAGCAGGAAAAAAGTTTCAAAGTAAGGATTTAATTGATTATTAATCGGCAAGGAAGTCATGCGTGTTTGCTCCTTTGAATAACTAGTTATATCTCATCATAAATCAAACCGCGGCTACTTGCAATTGCTCCTGTTGTTTAATCGAAGCAAAGTCGGCAAACTGCTGGTTTTTGCTCAATTCTTCGTAGGTGCCCACCTGAATAATTTTTCCCTCTTCCATATAGATGATTGCATCGTATTGACCTAACAGCTCTTCACTCAAGTTGTGGGTGATGGTCAACAAAGTCAGCTCCGGTAATTGCAGCAAACGGGTCTCGATGTCATAGGCGGTTTTGCTGTCGACCGCTGAGGTGCCCTCATCCAAAATCAGAAGCGGCTTGTTTTGAATCAAAGCCCGAGCCACTGCTACCCGCTGTCTTTGACCGCCAGACAAGTTATTGCCGTTTTCACCAGCAGGAGTTTCCAGACCAGCCGGCAAACTGTCGATAAACTTCTTGGCGCCGCTAGCAAACAATGCACTGCCGATTTCTCCGGCCGAACGTTCCTGATGCAAGGTGATATTGTCGCCAATTGATTCATCAAACATATAAACGTTTTGGTGAATCATGGAATAATATTGGGGAATTTGATGCACATCTAATTCCTTCAGCTCCTGATCATCAAAGCGGATTTCTCCTTGATAATTGCCAAAGTTAGCGGTGATTAAGCGGGCCAAGGTGGTTTTTCCGCAGCCGCTGGGGCCAACCAGGGCGTATTTTTTATTCTTTTCCAAAGTTAAATTTAGATCTTGAATGACGGGCTTCTCCTCATAGCTGAAAGCCAGCTGTTTTAATTGAATGGTTTTTTCAAAGGTGGGGACTTCTGTGCCTTTGAACGGCGAGTCCACGGGAGCAGCCAGTTCGTCAATCCGAGCTGCCACCGGTTTTGCCCCTTGAATTTTAGGCAAGCTTTCTAATATCATGGCGGCCGGCTGGACGAATGTGCCGCTCAGCTGAAGTAAGGCCAGCATCACGCCAGCGGTCATTTCGCCGTTTAACACAAAGTAGGCTGCAACAATCAAATTGACAAATTGAGTGCCCGCTCCTAAAACAGTCGAAATTCCTTCGTTAGCAGCATAGAGTTTGTCCACTGAGAATTTGGATTTTGCGGTCTGTTGGTTTTGTTGGTGAAAGCTTTTGCGGGCAAAGGGCAGCATTTGAAAGGATTGAATCACTTCGTAGCCGGATAATAAATCCTTCAAGCGCACGGTTAAGGAGGTGTAATTTTGCGAAAGCAGGTCCTGGCGTTTTTGCAGCGGGTTGCCGAAAATGCTTGGAATAATGATTAAAGCCAGTAAACAAACAATCATCACCACCGTGATCAAAGGACTGGTGTAAATCAACGCAATCAAAGTAGCCGCAAAAACAAAGCCGTAGCGAATCGCGTCTAATAATGGAACAAGATAATTGTCTTCCAAAATCTTAATATCGTTGGTGACTGCGGAGATATAGTCGGCAGTGTTGGTGGAGTGAAAGGTGGAAGCATCGCGATTCAAAATGCCGTCAAAAATTTCCTGACGCAGGTCTTGGATCACTTGATAAATGAATTTCTTGCTGAAATAGCTGTAAGCCCATTGCAGCAGGCCAGTCATCGGCAAATAAATAATTGTTAGTAAAACGGTTTGGCGAAACAAGGCGTCATCTTGGGTAATTGCGGCATTCAAAATATCCCGCAGCAGGAACGCGGCATAGATGGCAGTGATGGAAGAAATGATACTGAAAAGCAAGGTTATGACTAAAAGCAGCTTGTGGTTCTTGATCACGTGTTTCATAGTGGGTCACCCTTTCTTTATTAGATGGATATCTAATGTTTGTAAAAATATATCACGATTAACGAATGATATCAAGAGTAAATTAGATGTATATCGAATGAAATTCTTGATGATTCGTTTTTAATCTAATCTATCGGCGGTCTTCGCTGAATATACTGGTAAAAAGGACAATCGCCATTTCCAATCGGAAGCAGCATTCTCGGTTTATAACTCCAGGGACGCTAAAAAAACAAAAAATATTCTGTTACTAACATTATTCTTACAATCAATGTTAGATAGGACTTTATTACTTTTGGAATATTTGATATTATCAATATTCCGGATGTTTGATCTGGAACAATGAGGTCGTTTGTAGCGAAAAATATGGTTTTATAAGAAAAATGGTCAATAACAGGGGAAATTTAAGAATATGGAGGTTAAATGGAGTAAATTTACCGTAATATACATAACAACTAAATTTACTGGACACCGTACTGTTTATCAGACAGCTGATTAGCTGCTTTTCCAATGAGAAGAATTTGCAGGCAGTAAATTTTTTTCGCGAAAAGAAAGAGAACTGGGGGCAAGTCTAGTTTGAAATCGCTTTTATCAATTTTCTGTTTTTAACCAGCATGCTTGTTGAAGTGCGGCGTCTTTTTGGATAGGGGCGTACATACGGCTGCAACTAATCGCACAAACACCTCCAACAACTAATTGTAGAAAAGGTGGAACCCATGCAACACGTATTACTTTTAACTAAAAATGTCTTAGCGGAAGAACGCTTAATCAAAAAGCTTCACCATTTAAACTATGAAGTGCTGTGTTCTTCGGATTGGATTGAGCATTTAGCGCAAGGCAAAAGTCCACTGAGGTTGAATTATTTTCAAGCCGTGATTTTGAGCGACACTTTGAGCGATAGTGATTTGGTTCGTTTTTTACCCAACTTGAGCAGTCCATCCCTGGCGATTATCCGTGTAAGTACTCCGGAGTATACCGAGGATCGAGATAAACTTAGTGAATGGGTTCATGAATGGATTGCTAAAGAGGACTCACTTGAACAGATACGGGAAGCTTTATATCGGACAGTCAAGGAGACGAAGCCGCAACCATTGAATGTGACATTTTCGGCTGATTTTTCTAAGATTGGTAATAATGACAGCAGCGAATCTAATCTGGTCAGCGGATTACGCATAAAACTTTCAAAAAAGGAAAAGAAAGTGCTTGACCACCTGGTGGCTGCTGGCGCGAAGGAAGTAATTCTCGATCGCAAAGAATTATGCGAGTATATATGGGGGATTGATTCGGATTCCAACATGAGTCAGCTCTCCTGTCTGATAAATAAAATTAAGAAGAAGTTTGAAAGAGCTGGCGTGCCAGGGGAAACAATCACCACTTTGTGGGGCCGCGGCTACAAGCTAAATGACGAGTTCTACCGTCAATTGCTGCAAAACGCGTCTGAGGTTAAAAACTTAGTGTATCAGATGGATTAGAACGAGGCTTCAAGGGAATTTTCCTTTGAAGCTTTTTTAGGTTGGTGGTCTAAGAGTCGGCCCAGTTGGTGAAGCCTTTATTATAAAAAGGATGTTCATTTACAAAGGCGAATGCTATCATAAATAGATACGAACAAGGCAAAGAAATGAGGGATGCAGCGTGAAAATCATGATCATTGAGGATGAACCGAAGATCCGAGAAGAGCTGGCGGCTTTGCTGCGAAATGCGCTTTACCAGGTGGCGCTGGTGACGGAGTTTGTTGAGGTGACCCAACAGGTGCAGCAGGCCAAGCCGGATTTGATTTTGTTAGATATTCATTTGCCGGGGATTGATGGGCATCAGCTGTGTGGGGAAATTCGGCGTACCATGGGAGTACCGATTATTTTTCTCACCAGTGATAATAGTGTTATGACGGAGACCAATAGTATTTTGATGGGCGGCGATGATTTTATTGCCAAGCCTTATCATCCGTCGGTGCTGCTGGCGCGGATCACGGCGGTGCTGAAGCGCAGCGGTGGCGGAGGGAAGGAAGAAACGGTGCTGGAACACAAGGGTGTTACGCTGGATGTTCGTTCCTATAAAATTGCTGCCAATGGATTTGACACGGAATTGTCGAAAAATGAATGCAAGCTGCTGCATTATTTGTTTCTCCATAAAGGCGAGGTGGTGCCGCGGCTGGATTTGATTGAATACCTGTGGGACAACGAAGTGTTCATTGACGACAATGCTTTGAGTGTGACCATGACGCGGATTCGCGCCCGGTTGGCGGATATTGAAGTAACCAATTTTGTTGAGACTAAGCGGGGAGCCGGCTACAAAATCTAAGAAGGAGCAGCCTATGACTTTAGCAAGCTATTTAAAAGACAAGATTTTACTACTAGTGTTAAACGGGGTCAGCTTGTTTCTATTGAGTTTGTATTTGCTGGCAATCGGCAACAGCGCGTTGACCGTCGGCTTGATCACTTTTTTTTGGCTGACGATTTTAGGCGTTTGGTTAACGGTTCATTACCAGCAGCGGAAAAAATATTTCGCTGGGATTATGGATACGTTAGCGGATTTGGAGAAGCCTTATTTGATCCAGGAATTTATGGGGCAAAGCTGGCAGCTGGAGGATCAGCTGCACCAGCAGATTTTGCGGCGATCCAATAAAGCAGTGATTGAGAAAATTCAGGCGCTGGAGCAGGAGCAAATGGAATACCGAGAATTTATCGAGGGCTGGATTCATGAGGTGAAGCTGCCGATCACCGGCATGCGGCTGGCGGCCCACAATTTAGATAATCAATTGAAACGGAAGTTTGAAATTTATTTAACTGAAATGGACGACTTAGTGGAGCAGGCGCTTTTTTATGCCCGCTCGGAACAGGTTTACAAGGACTATACGATTAAGGAAACCGACCTGCGCCAAGTGGTGCTGCAAGTACTGGGGAAGAACAAATATTTGCTGATCCAAAATCAGATGGCACCGCAGCCTTTAAGTGAGCCGGTCTTTGTGCAGACGGATGAAAAATGGGTGGCCTTTATTTTAGGGCAGCTGTTGATTAATGCGGTGAAGTACAAAAAAGAGGGTCCGGGAGCGCTGACTTTCACGGTAGAAGAAGCGGAACACAGCGTTCGGTTGTCCTTGACGGATAACGGGATCGGAATTCCGACGAGTGAGCTGGGGCGGGTTTTTGACAAGGGCTTTACCGGAACGAACGGTCGCCAGCGGGAAAAAACCACCGGCATCGGCTTGTATTTATGCAAAAAGCTGTGTAAAAAGCTGGAGCTGGGCTTGGAAATCGACTCAAAGCAAAACGAATACACGACGGTCACACTGGTTTTTCCTAAGAACACCTATCTTTCAAAGCTGTAATTTTCACCACAGGTAAGTCGATACAACGAGCGGCCTCCAAGGCATAGACTGAAGCTAGTTTATGGATTGGAGGAAGCGGGATGGAATTTGTTCAGGTACAAAGGATTCATAAAATAAGTCGGCTTCAGTGGATGCAATACGGAGCGGCTCTGCTGGTGATCTGTGTGCATTGTGGTCCGATTTTAGAAAATCCAGCGTACAATCATCTGTTGAAGGGGGCACTTTGTCGGGTGGCGGTGCCGTTTTTTGCCCTTTCCACCGCCTTCTTTGTTCGGGAGAAAAGCCGTTGGCAACCGGGTTATTTTCGCACGTACATGCGCTCATTAGTGAAAAACTATCTGGTTTGGAGTGTGGCTTTTTTGCCGTTAGGAATGCTGTGGCTGCAGCAGAATCTGACGTTGCCCCTTTATTTGTATCCGGCGGCTTTGCTGGTGGGGGTGTTTTACACTGGGACGTTTTATCATTTGTGGTATATTCCAGCGCTGCTTTTGGCCTTGTGGCTGGGTCATTTTTTGGTGGGGAAATTTCCTTATAAAGTGCTGCTATCCGGTTTTGGTTGCTTGTATCTGTTTGGCTGCATGGAGACCTATTATGGATTTCTGCCGGAGGGCGGGATGAAGGTGGTAGTTGATGCGTATCTTCAGCTGTTTGTCACTACGAGAAATGGCCTGTTGTTTGTGAGTATTTTTGTGGTTCTGGGATTTCTGATCAGTGATTACCAGGATCAGTTACATAAGCTTTCTTCGTATTATTCATGGGGCTTGGTAGTGAGCATGGCCGGGTTGATTTTGGAGGAACGGCTGATTTTCGGTTCGGGGAATTTGGACTCGAATTTTTTGATTAGTCTGGTGCCGCTAAGCTTTTGCCTTTTTCTTTGGGGCTTAGCTGGCTCGCAGCAGGCACCCAGGATAAAAAATTGCAGCAAGTACTACTATTTTATTCATCCTTATGCCATTTTTGTGGTTCAGCAGATCACCCAGCAGGAAATGACTCGCGGCTGGGAGCAGTTTTTATTGGTGGTAGTTATAACTCATGGGATGAGCTGGTTGTTGGTGATGGGCAAGGGAAAGTTAACTGGGCGTTATCTTTCAAGATTGTAATCTTCAGTACAGATAAGTTCATACAAGGCAGCGGAAAAAATCTATAGACTAAAGGTAGAAAGTAAGCCTATGGATGGGAGAGAAACAAAATGAAGACATTAATTCAAGTTGAAAAGGTCGAAAAGTATTATGGCTCAAAAAGCAACGTGACTAAAGCTTTGGATGGGGTGGATTTTGATGTTGCAGAAGGGGAGTTCACCGGAATTATGGGGGCGTCCGGTTCCGGTAAAAGTACTTTGTTAAACGTGTTGTCGACGATTGATACGGTAACTTCGGGGCATGTCTATTTTCGCGGCAAGGATATCAGTACGTTAAACGAAGAGCAGGTGGCGAAATTTCGCAAGGAGAATATCGGCTTTGTTTTTCAGGATTTTAACTTGTTGGATACCTTAACGATCGAAGAGAATATTACCTTAGCTATGACCTTGCAGGATAAGCCGAAAAAGGATATTCAAAAGCGGGTGCACAAATTATTGGAGCAGCTGGGAATCAGGGAGATCGCCGACAAATTTCCTTACGAAGTGTCCGGCGGCCAAAAGCAGCGCTGCGCTTGTGCCCGGGCGATTGCCAATCAGCCGTTGGTAATTATGGCAGATGAACCCACCGGTGCGCTGGATTCCAAATCAGCCCAAACCTTGCTGGAAACCTTTGTCACCATGAATCAGAAATTGAATTCGACGATTTTAATGGTGACCCACGATGCCTTTTCTGCCAGCTATTGCAAAAGGATTTTGTTTCTGAAGGATGGGCAAATTTTCCACGAGCTGATCCGGGGCGAGAAAAGTCGCCGGGAATTTTTGAACGATATTTTAGATGTACTGTCAGTCTTTGGCGGAGGTGGGGGCAATGTTTAAGACGCTGATTGCCCGGAATGCCAAGCGTTCGGTGAAGGACTATCTGATTTATGTGGGGACGATGACGATTATTTCCACCTTGATGTTTGCTTTTCATGGCATGATTTTCTCCAAAGACATGCGAGAGTTATACGCAGATGCGACAATTTTTATAGTGATGATTGGCGTGGCTTCCTTTTTTATCGTCGGAATCGTCATGTGGCTGGTGCGTTATATTGTCAATTTCATGCTGGAAAAGCGCAGTAAAGAATTCGGCACCTATTTGTTGTTGGGGATGACCAAAAAACAAATCATCAAGCTGTTTCGCCGGGAAAATTATTTGTTGGGTTTGCTGTCGATTTTGTTGGGGATTATTCCCGGGTATGCTTTTCAGCTGCTGTTTGTAAATATTTTTTATGCCATTTTGGATACGGAATATCGCATCTCGCCTGATTTCAATCCGTGGTATTTGCTGCTGACCGCTGGGGTTTTGGTGCTGGCGTATTTGTTGGCCATGCGGGGTGTGCGGCGAAAAATCAAAAAGATGACGATTCGCCAGCTTTTATACAGCGACCAGCAAAATGAAAAAATCACCCATGAGAAGAATGGTCGCAAAGGCATTCTGGTGATTCTGGCAGTGGCGTACATTTGTGTCTTTAATGGATTGATTTTGACCTCCAATATGTCCTTGAATGCTAGTCTCTTTTATTCTCTAGGATTAGTGCTGGCGATTTATTTGCTGTATTTCGGTTTGGCGGCTTTTTTTATCCGCTTCATTCAGAAAAAATCGCCGCTGATTTATAAAAAAGATACGCTGTTTATCCTGCGGCAGCTGTCTTCCAAAATCAAAACGATGCGCTTTACGATGGGAACATTGACGATTTTGTTTACTGGCGCGTTGCTGACCTGGATGGTGGTGATGATGTTTACCGATTTTCAACGCAATCAAGTCACGCTGGTGCAGCCCTTTGATATTTCGATTTCCAATGGAGATGCCGATTATGATTTTAGCGACGAAGAGCAAGTAATTGCTGAAAATGCGCAGATCAATGACCAATATCAATATCGGATTTATCGCAACGGCACCACCGCAATGAATGATTATTTGTATGAGCATGTGGATAGCACTTACAAAGGCGAAAAAATTGGCGATCGCTATGCTGACAGTACTTATTTCGGCGAGGATACTTATATGAAACTGAGCGATTACAATCATTTGCGGGAAATGGCTGGCTACGATCAGGTGCAATTGAAGAAGGGAGAGTATATTCTGCAGGGGAAAAAACGCCTGGAAAAGCAGTGGCAAGAGGCTGGTGAGCAAGTCCGCGTTAAAGCCAACCAAGAAACACTGGCATTGCAGACAATTCATATGGAACCGTTTGCTCAGAACGGGATGAACGGTGCCGATTATTTGTTAATTGTAACGGATGAGGCAGCCCAGCAAATGACGCCTTATTACCGGGCCATCGCTATCAACATAGCGGGCGTTGCACCGCAGGGGTTGCAGGGGAAATTAGAGGCCCTCGACAAAAATTATAGTGAAACGGATCTTTACGGGGATCTTTACGAGATTTCTTATGGCAACGGCAGCGATCAAATTATGACGATGTCGGGCACCACGATTGTCAGGGATAATATTCAAAAAGACGCCAGCTTTGTGATTGTCTCTCTCTGCTTCATGATGGCGTATATAGGAATTGTTTTCCTGTGTGCCGCCTTGACTATTTTGGCTGTTCAACAGCTGAGTGATTCCACTAAGCATAAAAAACGTTACGACATTTTGCGCCAATTAGGACTGAGCAAAAAGGAAACGGAAAAAGTCGTGCTGAAGCAGTTGAGTATTTATTATTTGTGTCCGCTGGTGATTTCCGTTGTGCTGAGTATTTTCATCGGTTTGTTTGCCGGTGAACGCTTTGTTTATTACACTGGAGTAGAGGGGACGCCTTTTAGATTTTATGGACTGGCGCTAATGGTGTTCTTAGTCATTTATTTCGCCTACTTCATTGTGACCTATGTAGGGTTTACTAGAAATATTGAAAAATACTAATTATGGATGAAAGGCAGCCTGTGGTTGGGGCTGTCTTTTTTTACTGTTTTCAGCTGGTTTTAGAAATTACCACATATAAGAACACTTGTTATTAAATTAGGTTATGGAAGGCCTTTATTGGTATGAAAAGGTGGATTGAATTAAGAATTGATAAAATTATAATTCCGTTTTACTTTTTTATATCATAGTTGCGTTAAAAATAAAATAATCTGAAAGATAAATTTCTAGTAAACTTATAGTTAGAGGAAACCGTATGGGTTGTTGGGGTGATTCACATACATACGAATTTTTTTCTGATAGGAAGTCGGACTTTATTTTTATTTTGAAAATATCTTCAAGGATTCCTGATTCATGCTTAATTGCATAATTAAAAGAGAAAGAATGTGATGATTATGATTCATTTGTTAGTTGGGCCTTCCTGTACCTCTTGTCGGAAAGCCAAAAAATGGTTTACCAATTATGGGATTGAATTTGAAGAAAGAAACATTATTAATGAGCCATTAAATAGCAACGAATTGAAGCTGATTTTATCCATGACGGAAACCGGGATTGAAGAAATCCTGTCTACCCGCTCGATTGTTTATCAAAAACTGAACATCGATTTTGACGAGCTGTCCATGAGTCAGCTGCTGGTTTTGCTGTCGCAATATCCTCAGCTGCTGAAGCGGCCGATCATTTACGATGACCACCGCCTGCAAGTGGGTTATAACGAAGAGGATATCCGCATCTTTATGCCAAAAAAACTGCGCAAGGTTGCCCGCATGGACTTGTATCGTGAAAATGTGGATGTCTTGTGTGGGGATATTATTACGAATTTGCATTAAAATGAATGGATTTTTTAGACCAACTAACTGGTTGGTTTTTTAATACAGATACCGTGATGACAGATATGATAGCCTAATAATGCTGGGAAAACGGATTCAGATCGATGTGAATATAATGGATAAGCGAATATAGAGTAATTATATCCAATTATATGATGAAAAAAGTAAGATAACTACTGTGATTTTATAGTATAATAGCATCAGTGGGAAATCGTAAAAAAGGAGGATTTTATGGAAAAGAAAAGATTTAAGATGTATAAAAAAGGGAAAAGCTGGGTAGTCGCACCGATTATATTTTTAGGTATGTTAGGTGTCGGTGGCTTAGCGGTACAAGAACAAACAGTTCAGGCAGCTGAAGTAGCTGTTTCTGAGATAGAGGCAGCCGTTGTTCCACAAGAGAATACCAGTGAGGTTGCTGAAGTAGTGCCAGAAGTAGTTGTTGAAGATACTTCAGCCGGAAATTCTTCTGAAGCACAGACACCAGAAGTTCCAGTAGTTGAGACTCCTACAGTAGATACACCAGTGCAAGAGGATTCACAAGATCAACAGGAAGCAACCGATCCTACTGATCAAAAAGAAGAAACTATTGATTCTTCAACCGAAAATACAGAAGAAGCAACAACTGAAGAGTCACAAGATAAAGCCGACGAGACTACTGATAAAGAAGGCTCTGAGGTTGTAACTGAAAAAGAACCCGATGCTTCTGAAAGTAAAGACACTACAGATTCTGAAAAGAAACCTGAAGTCACAGATACAGTAGATTCGGTCACAGATTCAGTTAAACCGGAAAAAGCAGCAGCTCCGGTGGCTCAACCTAAGGCAGCTAAAGCAGCAGCACCAAAAGCAGCTGCACCAAAGGCTGAAGCGACAATTCCGATTTATCGCGTATATAATCCCAATTCTGGTGAACATTTACACACGATGAATGGGAATGAAAAAGACTTTTTAGTTAATCTAGGTTGGCGCTATGAAGGTATAAGTATGCGTGTGGTTGGTACGGGAAGAGAGTTATACCGTATTTACAATCCCAATTCTGGTGAGCATTTCTATACTTTGGATGGCAATGAACGAGACCATCTGAAATCTGTAGGCTGGAACTATGAGGGAATCGCTTGGCATACACCTTGGGAAGGCTTGCCGATGTATCGAGTTTATAACCCAAATACTAAGGGAGCCGGCGCTCATCACTATACGATGGATGCCAATGAACGCGACTCTTTAACACGGGCTGGCTGGCGCTATGAGGGAGTTTCTTGGTATACCCTTGGCGGAGCGGCACCGGTTGCACCAGTTGAACGTGTTCTGTCGGTTCCTTACGTTAGTCAATACGTTCCAGTTATGTCTCCTTGGGGCTGTGCTGGTGCGGCAATGGCAATGTTGCTGAATTACAAAGGCCAAAATGTCGATTTAAAATATGTTCAAGACAATTTACCAATGTACCCCGGAGATCCTGGTGGACAGCAGGGCAATGTGTATACAGGCGCTGGTTTTGGCTGGGTAATTACACCTGGTTCATTGACTAATTATGCAAAACGCTGGTACAACAATGTTTCTAATATTACTGGAACAAAAACTCAAGGGATCATTGATCGGATTATGGGTGGAAATCCAGTCTTGTATTACGGTTACTCTTCTTATCAAAAACCAAATGACACAAATAGAAATCATTGCAAAGTAGTTGTCGGCTATAAGGATAATAAATTCTTAGTTCACGATCCTTTGTACTACAATGCAAATGCTAAAGCCGGAACAGGCGGAGGAAATATGGCTTACGACCGCGGAGCAGTAGCGTGGGTTTCAGTGGCTGATTTCAACCGTGAATGGGATGGACGAGCAGTCGGAATTAATTAAATAGTAGTAAGATAAAACCAAACAACCAGTTTTCCTTCATTCATTAAAGGAAGGAGCCGGTTGTTTGGTTTTTTCGTTTACACGTCTGTACCAATTTCCAATAACCTGGAATTTTACTCATAAAAAAAGAAAATTTTAGGATAGATTCACTATTTATAAAGAAAACGCGTGAGTCCGGTATAACAAGCATCAATTTTGTGCTTTCATTTTATCCATGATAGGGTGATTATGTACCTAATAATAAGGAGGAAATTAGACATATGGCAAAAAGAGATTTACCACAGGTCGAAACTCGTCTCTATATTAATGGCAAATGGATCGAGGGCTCAGAGGACAAACGAGCAGTAATCAACCCTGCTACCGGTGAAACCTTAATTGAAGTTCACCAAGGTGGCGCAAATGAAACCAAAGAAGCAATTGCAGCAGCGAATGCGGCTTTTCCTAAATGGTCAACTATGGCACCTTCAGAACGCGCAGAGCTGATGAACAAAATGGCCGATCTGGTGGAAGAGGACGCTGAACGTCTGTCAACCATCATGACGATGGAACAAGGGAAACCACTAACACAAGCCAAAGGCGAAATTCAAACCAACGTGGAAAACCTGCGCTGGAATGCGGCAGAAGGTCAACGAGTAATGGGAGATATTGTCCCTTCACCAGCCACCAATCAATGGCAAGTGCGCAAGCAGCCAGTGGGTGTAGTAGGCGCAATTACTCCTTGGAACTTCCCATCCAATATGATTATCCGTAAAATTTCACCAGCAATTGCTGCCGGCTGTACTGTAGTATTGAAACCGGCAGAAGACACTCCGTTGTCAGCTTTGGCATTAATGGAGCTTTTTGACAAAGCTGGCTTTCCAGAAGGTGTAGTCAATATTATGCTGGGAGATGCTGCTACCATCGGAGAAATTCTTTCTGAATCAGACGATGTGAAGAAAATTACCTTTACTGGTTCAACTGAAGTTGGGAAAACCCTGAACGAACAAGCAGCTCCAACCTTGAAGAAAGTTTCGATGGAGTTGGGTGGACATGCACCGTACATTATTTTCCCAGATGCTGATCTGGAATTAGCCGTGGAAACCTTAGTTGAAACTAAATTCGGCAACAATGGTCAGGTGTGTACTTCGCCAAACCGGGTATTCATTCACAAAGATATCAAAGAAAAAGCCACGGAAATGATTGTGGAACGGGTGAAGGAAGTCACAGTTGGTAATGGCTTGGATGATCCAACCACCGGACCACTCATTAACAAAGAAGGCGTGGAAAAAGTCGAAGAACAAATGGAAGATGCTACCGGCAAGGGAGCAAAAGTCTTGGTTGGCGGCAGTAAAATGGAAGACGGCGAATTCGCCAACGGCTTCTTCTTCCAACCAACCGTTTTAGACGGTGTCACGAAAGACATGAATATTTTCTATGAAGAAACCTTTGGACCGGTATTACCGATCATCGAATTTGAAGATGAAGAAAAAGTAATCGAAGATGCCAATGACAGCGAATTTGGTTTAGCTTCTTACTTCTTCTCTACCAATATTCACACCATCGACAACGTCAGCAGCAAGTTGCAATATGGAATGGTGGGTGTCAACGATACCGAGATTTCTAATTCTGCAACACCATTTGGCGGGATGAAACATTCCGGCTTCGGTCGTGAAAACGGCACATACGGGGTGGAAGAGTATGTTGAAGTGAAATTTGTAACGATTCGCACCGCTAAATAAGTTTTTCTTCCTTATCCCAAACGCTGGGATAAGGTTTTTTCATCTTGATGGGTCGTTTTTGTTGTGCTAATCTTTTGGTAGGGAGGCGATCGGGATGAAGAATGTGAATCCGGCATGGTTGGTATTAGCAATTGTATTTTTTGTGATAGATTTCAATGATAGTTTTATGTTTACAATGTTAGGGTTTATCTTTCTTATCCTGGCCTTTACTGAAACCGACGAAAAAAAGTGAGTCGTTTTTTCTATTAGTTCATTTTTTAACGCAGAAGAGCATTCTGCGTTTTTTTGATTTGAATGTGCCTAAGCAAACTGTTTGGATCAAGGGAGATGCTGTTTAAATATCCCGCGAATAGTTCGTTAGAAAAGGTGTTTTTCCTGCTTTCCGGTATAATCAGAACAAAGGGGGCATTCCGATGTTCGAGAGAATTGAAAATACCAAGCCTAAAACTTGGGGACTTATATTAACACCTTTTTTACTGATTATTGGCTTTGCAGGCAGAATAAATAACT
The DNA here is from genome assembly GCF_017377575.1 of Candidatus Enterococcus moelleringii. Classification (GTDB taxonomy): domain Bacteria; phylum Bacillota; class Bacilli; order Lactobacillales; family Enterococcaceae; genus Enterococcus_A; species Enterococcus_A moelleringii. The sequence continues at coordinate 93,614 of NZ_JAFREM010000029.1, read as the reverse complement.
GGCCCTTAAGCTGGCTATGGTTGTTTGCTTTTTCATCAATCGCTTTGATTGCTCAATTTGGCCTAGGCAGTTATCAGATCTTTCTACAGCCGATGAAAAAAGGAAAATGGAAAAGCATTTTAGGGTTGACGGTGCTGTCGTTTGTTCTTTCATTTGCGGCATCAAGAGTGGGCATACTGCTGTTTAATAATGCCAGCAACGCCAATCCTATCGCAAAAGTTATCGTGGACAATAGTCTGTGGGAAAATATTTACTTTTTCCTGACTACTTGGATTTCGCTGGCTGGAGAAGAATTAATCACCGCAGCCGTCGCTTTTCCGCTCTATCATTTCCTCACGAAACGCTTTACGTCAAATAAGGCCTTTCTGCTGAGCTCGATTTTCGCGGCCTTATTCTTTGGTTCGCTCCATTTATCAACGTATTCCTGGAATTGGTATCAATGTTTAGTCATCATCGGCTTGACCCGAATCCCATTCAATTATGTTTGGAAAAGGACCGATAGTTTACGAGGGGGAATTATTGCCCACACGCTTTATGACTATACGCTCTTTCTCATTATGCTGATAGTGGCACTGCTGCAACATTAAGGTGGTAGCCGTTATCAATAAATGTTGCACCTGACTCTAGGCTTCTCTATAATTTAGGTAACTAAACAATGGAGGCTTTTGTTTGACAGACTTATGTTTACTTTCGGTAATGCGCTCTTCTCAAAATTAATGAATTAGGAGAGTGGAAAAAATGAACATTCAAATTCGTGAAACAACTGAAAAAGACCGCAAACAAATTTATGATGTCGAGTACCGGGCCTTCAATGAACCCGACGAAGCGATTTTTGCCGATGAATTGCTGGATGATCCGACTGCTCGGCCGTTGGTTTCTTTGTTGGCTTTTGATAGTGAACAACCAGTTGGACACATCTTATTTACTAAGGCTCGCTTAGAAAATTATGAAAAGCAGTTGTCGCTTTCGATTTTAGCACCGTTGGCAATTGTTCCTGAGTACCAGAAAAAAGAGATTGGCGGCCAACTAATTCGAGCCGGGCTGGAAATATTGAAGGAGCAGCAGGTGGATTTGGTTTTTGTGTTGGGGCATATCGACTACTATCCTCGACACGGCTTCAAGCCTGCTTTGCCGCAAGGCTTCCTGCCGCCTTACCCGACGAAAAAAGGATTGGAAGATGCTTGGATGGCGCAGGCGTTGTCGGATATTCGAACGGAAGATTTTTCAGGTGTGGTGAAGCCGGCAGAGGCGATGGATAAGCCGGAGGATTGGTAGGCAATTAGGTAAACCATAGCAAAGTAAAAAGTACTTTCATCTGGACAACTCCAATGAAAGTACTTTTTTTGCATAAAGGCTCCGTGGTAAAATGATAGTAAAAAAGGAGGGATCAGCGATGACAACAATTGATTATTTAGCTATCTGGAGTATCTTAATTGGAACGCTCATTGTGGGTATCCAATTGATTCGCGGAAAGTGGCTGATGCTGATAGCTGGTTATAATACCATAGGTGAAGCGAATCGAGCCAAAGTAAACGGCAGAAATCTAGGTAAATTGGTGGGAGTTTATTTATTTTTTGTAGATTTAGTAGTACTTTTGCCAATCATTGGAATAATTCCCGAAAATTACGTTGGTAGGCTGATTGTTCCGGCTACTTTGTTTGTGTTGATTTTTAGTAATGTTTCTAAGTTGTTCAAGCGATAGTTTTTTTACTCACTATAAAATAATCCGAATTTTTCAAGAAATAAAAAATGACTCAGTTGCCGATTTTTATCAGGTCATGTATCATTTCTTCTTAGAAAGCCTATCAATGATTGCGCAGTGAGTTTCCTTGGAGTGGCCACTGAAAAAGTACCATCAGTAAAAAAAGTCTGACCCATTCACCGGCGAATCAGCATGTTTGTCAAAAAACAATCGAACCCGAGTCCAATCGGAAAATAGAGGCAATGGAATAAAATTCTTTTCAAAACGAGCATTGCATAATACAGCGAAAAATATTTTGGATTGCTGCGATACTTTAGAAGTAATATCGCAGCAATTTCTCTCTATCTAGCTCCGTTTCAGAAAATACCGAAAGATAGGAACTTGAGAACAATAGAACTAACGTCCAAGTGCTAAAGCCTAATTAGCGCTTTTTCTTCTTGCCTCTTTTCTTTTTCCCTAGTTTCTTACGAGTCTTTTGATCTAGTTCCTTTTCTTTCCGTTGTCTTTCCATCTCTTCTTTAGTCAGGTAGACCTTCCCCTCTTTTTTTCTTCGTTTGGACTTTTTCTTTTTACCCTTTGGCGGGTCTTGCAGCGGTGTTTCAGGTTCATCGGCAGTATCTTTCGGCGGAGCGTCGCTTTTACGGTTAACGAGATTCGAGAGTGTCGGAGCCTCCTTCAGTTTGAGACCGCCGATTAAAGCCGTCATCATCCGGCTGTGGAGCTGCTGCGGATCGTCCTCCGGCGAATAGCTGTAGCCGTCGAACATATGGGCAGCGATTTCCTCTGACGTTTTGCCAGCATAGACATTCTTTTGCAAGAAGTCAGGCGATTCCATCAGCAAACCAGCACCTGGCTCGTTATTGACTTTAAGCAGAGCCAAAGCTTCCAGAGCTTGATCCAGCTGTTCCTGAAGGACTATCGAATCAGTGTCAGCGTCTGTTTCAGCAGCCTGTTCGTCTCGTTCACGATCGTAAACTGGGGTCGTCGACAAATAAATGTAGCGGAACAGCTCTGTAAAACGCCGCACGCCGTCTTTTTCAAATAGGGTTAAGGTCGTTAAAATCGATAAAAGAGCAGTGGTTTCCTCCACTGAGTAGCAAGGGTCCGTCCCCTTTAAGGTAAAGCGATGCTTCTTGCCCGCGGCGTCTTTGTAAACGGTGGCAATGTCCATCAGTTCGGCGGGCTGACGTTTGCCGCCATGGAGGTATTTATGTAAATGATCGGTCTGAGCGCGCAAGGTGGCGGTGTGATTCAAATATTCCTTTTCACTGCCAAATAAGCGGATAATCAGCTTTTCCCAATCGGTGTTTGAAAAATATTCTTTAAAATAAACGCAAAGATGCCGCACAGAAGACAGCGCCTCTAAATCACCAGTTAAAAACAGCTGGCAAATTTCTTCCTTGGCTAATAAAGAGAAGTTCTCTGGCGAAAAAGCATTACGCAGTAAAATCACTACGGCACATTGGATCAAATAAGCAGGATTGCTGCCCTCCTTCGCGAATTTGCGAATCCTAGCTTCCAAGTTTCGTCTAGTTAGAGAGAACAATTGCTTTTGCTGAAGTGCTTTCATAATTTTCACGGCTCCTTACGATTAGTTGAAATGATAGTAGGTGAAATCCTCTTCGATTAAAGAGGCTAATCACAATATATCGCAAACGCTTTCTGTAAGCAAGTGCAAATTTCATCGAAGGTCCAAAATGTTTTAATAACTCGTTATATTATATGATGTGTTCTTGATATATAAAGATTTTTCAAAATATTCGACCTGTTGAAACGGTTGGGATTTGTTATCCGAATTAGCATTTGTTTTTTAAGGGCTTAGCGTTATTTTATTTAAATTTTATGAAAATATTTCTTGGGGAAAATTTTTTAAAGGGGGAAAGTTGGATTATTTGCACCTTTTTTTAATGTAGTAATCGTCATCTGCCGTTTACTACATGTTTTACGGAAGATTACGACAAGTTGGAAAATTCGGCACCTTTTTCAAGCATGATAAGCTGATTTTTGAAGTGGTGAATTATACGGAAAAAGTCGCGACAGACTTCCAGCTATCCACTAAAACGGCGGGTAGAATTGGCCTGGACCTGAAATGAATTTAGCTACGGACCAAAAAACGGAGAGGCTGCTGTGATTTTTCGATTAGTATTGATAAATTAAGCCCGCTTATTGTGGTTCCGATAAATTGCGAGTCAAGCTTACTGTTGCCTTTATTATTTTCATTCAATTAAAAAAATTAAATGTGAGTGGTTACTGAAGACTAATAGTACAAGTTGAAGTAAATCTTCCGATCAACTCTCTGTTTATTTGTGTATAAATATGGTAATATATTTATACACAAATATAGAGAGGAGAAATCATGATGTCTGATATAGTGACAGCTACAACGCCATCTAAAGTAAGAACGAATCTTACTTCGTTGCTAGATGATGTTACGACGAAAAATGCCGAGATCCACATTGTTTTATCTTCCGGGAAAAATGCAGTACTGATTTCTGAGGATGAATTAAACTCGTTGCGTTCGCAGTTGAGAGAAATGGAATTAATGGATGCGAAAAAAGAGCGGATGGCGTATTTGAAAGATCCTAGTACGAAAAAATACAATACGGCTGAAGAGATGCATAAGGATATATTGGGAGATTTATATGACGAACTTCCAGACTAAATATCAGATAGTGCCAACCAGTCTGTATAAAAGACAAATTAGAAAGCTTGCTAAAAGTGGCAGATTCTCTAAAAAAGATATGGCAGAATTAACGCTTCTATTGAATCAATTAGCCAATAAAGAAAAACTTGCTGAAAAGTACGCAGATCATGCTTTGATCAATCATCCTTCCGGGGATCGAGAGTTTCATTTTAGGCCTGATTTATTAGTAATTTACTCCTATATAGATCATTTGCTTGTCGTTGAACTGGGAGAAGTAGGATCACACTCGGATTTATTTGGCAAGATAAGACGCAGATAGAGATCAATATATTTAACCAATTTTTGAATTAGGCCGGAACCTGCTAAGCAGACCGGCTTTTTTTAGACGCTCAAAACCAGCAACAATCTGTTACACTTAATTTATGAAGAAAAAAGCAGGAGGCAGACAATGGCAGACTATCAACTATTAATCATCGATGATGATAAAGAATTGTGTAGCTTGATTCAACGCAGCGTTCTCGCAGAAAATATCGAGGCGGATTTTTGTACTTCAGGCAAAGCAGGTCTGGACAAATTAAAAGCAAGGGACTACCAGCTGGTGATCCTGGATGTCATGATGCCGGGCATGGACGGCTTTGAAACTTTGGAACAAATCCGCCAAGAGAGCAGCTTACCTATTCTGATGTTTACCTCAAAAAACGACAGTGCCTCCAAAGTTAGAGGATTGCGAGCAGGGGCTGATGACTATTTGACAAAGCCTTTTGACATGGATGAGCTGATTGCCCGGGTCGTTTCCCTGATCCGCCGTTATACTCGGTTCAATCAGCCCGGCGCTTCACAGCAGCAGCTTACATTTGACGGCTTGGAAATTGATCTTGACAACCGTTCCATCACGACCGTCAACGGAACCTACGAACTTCCGCCCAAAGAATTTGATTTGCTTTTATTTTGCGCCAAAAATCAAGGGAAGATTTTGACTAAGCAGCAGATTTATGAGGAAGTCTGGGGCGAAGAATACTTTTATGACGATAGCAATATTATGGCGATTATCAGCCGTTTGCGGAAAAAGATCGAAGAAAATTCCGGAAGCCCGAAATATATCCAAACAATCAAGGGTATCGGCTATCGCTTTAACAAGGAGGTGTGACAAGATGGAGCTGATTATTTTTATTTCGCTGTTGGTGGCTTTGCTGGCGATCATCTACGCTGCTTATGTTACCCGTAAAGTAAAAAGACAAATCGCCGAAATGGAGGAAGCACTTGCTGATGTAAAGGCGGGGAATGCTAACCGACGTATTTTAGCGGCAACTAATGAGCTTGTTGCTCCGCTGGCGTATGAAATCAACGAAATTGTGGCAGCTTATGAAGGCAAGTTAGCCATCCTTCACCAAACAGAAGAAACTAATAAGCAGCTGATGACCAGCCTGTCCCATGATGTGCGAACACCCCTAACAACCTTGATTGGTTATCAAGATGCCGTAAACAAAGGGATTGTTACCGGAAAAGAACGGGAGGATTACCTGGAAATCGCCCGCCGTAAAGCTCATGACTTAAAAGAATATATCGATGTATTGTTTGATTGGTTCAAGCTGAATTCCAACGAGTTTACCATGGAGCTAACTACAGTGGAGGTTGCCGAACTGACGAGAAATATACTCATCGACTGGATACCTATCTTTGAAGCTAAACAAATCGCTTACCGCATTGATATTCCCCAACAGCCTCTCCAGGTAAAGCTTGATACAGACGGATATACGCGAATACTAAACAATTTAATCCAAAACGTCATTGCTCACAGCCGCGCAGAAAAAATCGAAATCGCTTTGTCCCAGAATGACCAGAACTTGCAAATATGCTTGACCGACAATGGCGTAGGAATAGAAAAAGCCGATTTGCCCTATATTTTTGAACGCCTCTATAAATGTGATAAGGGACGATCGGAAAAAGGCAGCGGTCTAGGATTATCGATTGTGCATCAGCTGGTGGAAAAAATGAACGGTGCCATCACGGCTAAAAGTATACCCGGGAAAGAAACAGTTTTTACTTTGTTTTTCCCCTTGAATGATGATTAAGGCTCTCGCTTTACGGTGGGAGCTTTATTCTTTTTTTAAATGCAAGGTTAATGCAAGATTCTGGCAAGGTTAATGCAAGACTGGGATGATAGAATTTTTGTATAGAACAGGAGGGTTGACTATGAGTAAATACATTATCGAAACGAAGAATCTGACCAAGCAATACGGCGTGCAAAAAAGTGTTGCCGATTTGAATATTCACGTCAAGCCGGGACGTATTTATGGATTGCTGGGAAGAAATGGGGCGGGTAAAACTACCGCCATGAAAATGCTTCTTGGATTGACAGCTCCTACTTCCGGCGAGGTCAACATATGGGGGAAACCATTACAGGGCAACGAGAAAAACGTTCTTCCTCGCATAGGCAGTTTGATCGAAGCCCCTGGTTTTTATCCGAATCTAACCGCAACCGAGAATTTGCGCATTTTTGCCGAGCTGCGGGGAGTACCCAACCGCCACGCCATTAAGGACACGTTGAAATTAGTCGGATTGCCTTATAAGGACAAGAAGCTTTTTCCCCAATATTCCCTGGGGATGAAGCAGCGATTAGCGATTGCCTTGGCCGTCATGCATGACCCGGAGCTTTTAATTTTGGATGAGCCCATCAATGGACTTGATCCGATCGGGATTGCTGAGGTGCGTTCCTTTATTCGCGAGCTTTGCGACGTGCGAGGCAAAACCATTTTAATTTCCAGCCACATCCTCTCTGAAATTGCTTTGTTAGCCGATGATATTGGTATTATTGATCAAGGTGTCTTGCTGGAGGAAGAGAGTCTGGAGGAGCTGGAACAAAAAAGCAGCCGCCATATTCGTTTTATTGTCTCCGACACCGCCCAGGCTGCCCGAATTTTGGAACAAAACTTTAACGAAACCCAATTTACCATCCAAGATGACCAGCATTTACGAGTGAATAATCTTGATCTGCCGGTTGCCGACATTGTCACCGAATTTGTAAAAAACGGATTGGCGGTTTCCGAAGCTCATACTTGTGAGGAAAGCCTGGAAGATTACTTTAAACGAGTAACCGGGGGTGAAGGAATTGCTTAGACTGATCAAATGTGAGTTTTGGAAACTAAAAAGAAAGCACTTTGTTCGTTTTGTGATTTTGGCCGCACTATTGTTTCCTATTCCGCTGACGGCTTTAGTCTTGGCGGGAAATGTCGGAAATTTCACAGGATTCGATGCAGTGTTTGGGCTGCTGGTAACCATGGGGGTACCCATTATGCTGCCGGCGGCGTTAGGTATTATTGCCACCATGCTGTTTTTTATGGAGCGAGATAATAACACCTTGAAGAATTTACGTGCGATCCCAGTTTCGCCCGTCAAAATAGTCACGGCAAAAATCGGGGTGCTGTACATATTAGGTCTGATTTTCGCTTTTGCAACGTTAGGCTCTTCAATCATTGGCGGACTGATTGTCGGCAGCGAATTAGAAAATATTCTCGGGAAATTGCTGATCGTTATCATTACAGCACTGCTTTATACAACAAGTATTTTACCGGTGATCATTGCGATTGTGGGTTTTAACCGTTCCTATATTTTTGCTGTTATTCTTACTTTTTTCTATACCATGTTTGATTTTGTCTTGGCTTATGGTGGTTTATTCGCTGCAACAAATCCCATGATGAAGTTGTTAACCAGTATTATGCCGGCTCCGATTATTTATCGTTGGCAGGCTTCAGAGTTTGTCGTACCGGGAACACCCGCTTATGCTGTCATGAAACCGTACTTTTTGCCGCTATCGGTGGTGGTTTTGCCGGTTTGTATCATTGGGCTGCTATCCTATCTACTCATTATTCGGATTTACAGCAAGCGGGAAAGTTGAGGTGAACAAGATGAAAATTATTGTAAAAACCGAGCTTTATAAACTAAAACGCTATTCGGTAGTATGGATTGGCATAGCTACCATGCTGGCGGTGGTGTTGCTGGCACGTTTTATGGCAACGGCCTCTGATGGGGCAACTCATACCCTTTCAAATTTTTCTTCCAGCGTGATTTGGAACAATCTGGTTTTGATTTATCCGGCAACGATTACCTTAATGTCTGGCTATATGATCGAACGGGAGCGTACCGATGATACCATGAAAAACCTCTTAACCATCCCGCTTTCTTTTCGGAAGCTGTTAACTGGAAAATTGCTTACTGTTGGCCTACTGACAATTGTGCTTTCGCTGTTTGAATTTGGATTTACCATGCTGGTGTTTTTCATGAGTGGTTTTCCAGGATTTTCCTTTGAAGGAGCGATTCAGGTCCTTTTTCAAATGATTGGGATGAATTTGTTCGCGTATATTGCCGTTTTACCGATCATTGCTTTTACAGGACAGAGAAGCGGCAGCTTAATGGGCGGAGTGGGGTTTGCTTTCTTTTATGGATTTATTGGAATGATGGCTTCCGGGCATGGCCTGCGAGACCTTTATCCGATTACCGCCGGACTTTCGCTTATTCGCTACCAAGACACAGAAAGCACAACGATAACCGGCAATCTTCTTGTTAGTGTAACTATCTTATTGATGATCTTGCTAGTTACTGTGCTGATTGTTTTAAATGCAAAAAATCGAGAAAGAAAAACACCCAGCAAAAAGCCGAAAAGCGTTTAGTCCTTAGATGAAATGAAGCCGGAAACTGCTGACAACAGGCCGGCTTTTTTGTCTCTCAAAACCACTCGCAATCTGGTACACTTAACCTAAGAAAACTAGGCGAAGGAGGTGTCCCATGACCAACAGTCGGCTATTGAAAATTTTGCTGCTGCTTTTAGAAAAAGGCAAGGTGACCGCACCGGAATTGGCGGAACAATTTGAGACCTCGGTGCGCACGATTTATCGCGACATCGACGGACTAAGCGCTGCGGGTGTCCCAGTATATACTACCCAAGGCAAGGGTGGCGGTATATTTCTCAATCAAGAGTATGTACTGAATAAAATGATTGTTTCCGCTGAAGAACAGGAAAAAATCTTAATGGCCTTGCAGGAATTGTCTTTGGTAGAAAATCGCCAAACCGATGAATTGCTGCAAAAATTAAGCGGCTTGTTTAGAACGACACCATCGGATTGGCTGGAAATTGACTTTTCAGCTTGGGGTTTAGAAAGCAAAACGATTTTTGATCCGCTAAAGCAGGCGATTTTCGCTCAACAGTTAGTCAAATTCTGCTATATGAATCGCAAAGGGGAGCAAGAGCGGCGAACCGTCGAGCCGGTCAAACTGATTTTCAAGAATCGTGATTGGTATTTGCAGGCCTTTTGCCAGCTGCGGCAGGATTTTCGTTTGTTTAAGCTGCTGCGAATTAGGGAACTGGAAGTGGCTGCACCCGCGGAAGTGCGGGAAGAGTTACAGACTCGAATGAAAAAGATGGCGCAAATTTATGAAACGTGACACTCCTTGTCAAGTTATGCCTGCTAAGATATAGGTATAAAGAGGAGGAGATAACGATGAAACACGAATGGCGAAAACAAGAAAAAGAATTGTATGGTGTATCCATAAAACCGCAGGTGATCCAGGTGCCGAAGCAAACTTTTATTACTATTAAAGGAGAGGGCAACCCCAACGAGGAAGCTTTCTCTGATCGAGTGGGGGTGTTGTATTCACTAGCATTCCCATTGAAAATGGCCTTCAAGCGTATGGCGGTCAATGACAAAACGCGGCGAGAAGAATTCAGCTATACTGACTACACTGTTTATCCATTGGAAGGGGAGTGGCAGACCACCAATCCCGACAATTTGCTGGACAAAACCAGCTTCCAGTACACGCTGATGATCCGGCAGTCGGACTATATCACCGAAGAAATATTTGAAGAAACTTTGACAACAGTCAAAAAGAAAAAGCCGCATCCATTATTGGATGAAATTGAATTTGTCACTTTAGAAGAAGACTTGTGTGTTCACGCCTTGCACAATGGATCTTTTGATGACGAGCCAGTCACCTTCGCCAAAATGGAGCAATTCGCCCAAGAACAAAAACTGCAACGACTGCATCTCTACCACAAAGAAATTTATCTCAATGATGCTCGCAAAACACCACCCGCAAAACGCAAAACCATTTTGCGCTTTCAAGTCAGATAAAGTTACCGCGTGGAGCTGCCCAGCTTCACGTTTTTTCCAGTGTAAATGATAAAAACAACATAACAGACCGTTAAGATTCCCACAGCGAATAAATTCTTTTCCACCGAACCATTTCGAACAACCGAAGCCAAAATATCAAACAACGCATGGAAAACGATCCCGATGTAAATGGTTCCTGTTTGATAATAAAGCAGAGCAAAGACAACGCCCACTAACAACGCATTGACTACCTGCAACATGACTAAAGCCGAAGTCATTTCCGGATTCAAGCCGCTGGACATGTGCAGCAGACCAAAGACGACGCTTGAAAATACGACCGTGACTTTCAAGCCCTTATCCCGCAAAAAATAAAAGAAAATTCCGCGAAACAAGGCTTCCTCAACAAAACCTACTAAGAGCATCTGCACCACAATCAAGCAAACGGCGGCTAATGATAATGCAGTATTCACCCCAAAAATGAGCGGCTGCACCAGCACAACCAAAGCAATATATCCATAAAACCCTCGACTAACAGGCTTCGTCACAAAACCAAAGCCCCGCAAGCTGCGATCCTTTCTCCTCATATAATAGAAGAAAAAAATCGCCGCCAATAAAAAGGCCGCAATCTGACAGCCCTGCAACCCCGCTTCCTCCAGCTGAAAAATCATACCAAAAGCCGTAAATAGGCTCACCACCACCGTTAATCCCAGTGCCATACCAATTAATTTCAAATAAATTTTCATTTTTTGTTCCTCCGTCTTCGTTTTTTCAACTATAGCATGGCCTTACTAAGGAAAAACCGCTATAATTCCGGTATACAGGAATTAACAAGGAGAACGAAAAATGTACGGAAAAATAATGAAGCAGATTCGCAAAGCCAAAGGATACACGCAAAAAGAAGTTTACACCGGCGTGCTCTCCAAAACCTTCTATAGCGATTTCGAAGCCGGCAAATACTCAGTAGAAATCACCAAATTCCAGGGGCTGTTGAAAAATTTAGGAATCAGTTACGAAGAATTCATGTATTTCAAGGAGACACCGGATGAGGGGAAACAATTAGAAGAACAGATCGATGCGCTATACAAAAAAGGCAAATTTGAGGAACTGTACAAAATCTATCAGCAATACCAGCAGCATCCCCAAATCGAGCTGCGCTACTCAGCGATGCAGGCTTATCTGTTAGTATTGCTGACTAACCCTAATTTCTATCAATTTTCCCGCGCACCCTTTCAAGAGATTTTAGCAGATTTGGAAAATGCCAAAATGTGGACTTTAAAAGAAATCAAACTCAGTAAGCTGGTACTGCTATCTTTAACAGAAAGCGACAAAAAACGTGCCGATGAGCTGTTCCAACGGATTTTGCGAGAATTAGAAAAATATCACAGCTTTGATACGAAGATTTATTATGAAGAAGTAGGGGATTTGTTTTTCAACCGCCTGCAAAGTCTCTTGATCATCAACGATATTCCTCAGGCAGAAGCAGTGGTTATTCAATATCAGGAACTGGTAAAACCTTCGGACAATTTATTGCTGATGATTCAGCTGCAGTTTATCACTTACTTAGTTGATCTTTATTCGAATTTTCCCGAGGCCCAAGCACAATTACAGCTTTTCTTAGAACAACTGACGGCGATTCCCACTTCGGAGACTCATTTTTACCAGATCATTTTCCAAATTCACCAAGAAAAGGCGCGGAATTATTATCAGCGGTATATAGCAAAATCCAACCCAGACAAGGAATGAGCTTCCTTATTTGGGTTGGATTTTATCAGTTGTTTTTAAATAGGTAAATACGTACTCCTTCAATGTGTCAAAATCCTTCTCGTAATTGACGACATTTAAAGTGAAGTCCAGGCCTTCTTCGGTAGTGAAGTCAGTCTGATAACCGTTTGCCTTCAAAAAGACATCCATTGCCAGCCAAGCGGTGCGTTTGTTGGCATTGAAGAAGGCATGCTTAGTCGCAATATTAATATACAAGATACCAGCTTTTTCATAGACGGTAGGATAGAGCTCTTCACCAAATACTTCCTGCTGCGGCTGGTTCACACACATATGCAGCGCTGGAGCGTCCTTTACACCGATTTGTTCCTTTGGAGAAAAGGTTGTTATCGCCAGCACATTTAGTTTAATGATGGTTTCTTCCGATAAATGGTTCATCTTCATCACCATAATTATTTTTCCACCAGCTCTTGCATCAATACATGGTACTGATTAATAGATTCTTCGATTAACGCATCGATATCGGGCTGCGGAATATCCTTCACGATTTCCACTTTTTCATCCTTAATAATATAACGAATCGAATCGCCTTCCTGCACATCTAGCGCTTGTTTCACTTCCTGCGGGATAGTGGCGATGTTACTATTGCCGGATTTTCGAATTTTGAACGCTTTAGTCATGATGATCCACCTCGTTTATTATAATTCTACAAGTAAGTATATATGTATTATACAATGTATTTCTTCCTTGTGAAGTATATACCGATATGAAACAGATCTATTTTCCAATCGGTCTTTTAAGCTCATTCGCAAGTGAATTCAATACATGTCTTGAGAATTAGAACATTTAACTATTCAATACTGAAGATTATTTAAGAAGCATACTCCGTTATTCGTGTTAAGATTGTGAGTTTGATGTTATAACGATATTACCAATAAAACAAAAAAACTATCAGCAACAAAACCAGAATTAAGCACTGCTACGGGTTTTGTTGCTGATAGTGTGAGAAGTCCCCCAAGGCTAGTTTTTAGAAACATTGCGCAGAAGAGTTCAGCCAGAAGGGATGTGTCAATTGAAGTCATAAAAGTGTTCAATAAATTTAGCTAATCCTTTTCGGTCCTGGGAGGACAAACTGCCAATCGCTTTTACTTTAAGCACGCTTAGATCAATACTTCTTGCTACACCAATATCTATCCATGATTCTCTATTTAATCCTGCAAACTGCCAATCACGAATTTGATAATATTGCTTTTGGATTGTGGTAGATTTGTTGTGAAACTTAGAGGTTATTTTGAACACATGAACAATATCCTCATCTTTTTCTATTACAAGCACGGGCCTCCGTTTACCATTAGCAGAATCTTCTGAATATCCTAGATAGGCAATTAGTACATCGTTTCTATTCATCCTCATCTAACCATTCATTGAGTTCTTCCATGGTAGATACGTGAACAGTAGGAACTAGATCAAGAGCTTTCATTAGGGAGATATCCGCCTTTTCTTCCTCAGTCAATGAAAAGCTAAATGGTATTTCACCTTTAGCAGCAACGCGCTTATACAGAGCGGTAATTAACACTGTAGGATTCAGACCAAGAGAATCTAATACAATATCTACGTCAGATGCTAAGCTTTTGTCAATATTCACTTGAACTTTCTTTTTATCTTTAGTTGTCATGATACCACCTCACACTCCTATTATACTCCCAAGAGGATGGTTATGCAAAGATTTCGCGATAATTATTCTCTTTCTTAAAAAACCATTTGACAAACCTTCCTAAACATCGTATGATAAATATGAAATCGATACCACAGGCGGTGAATAAAACATGGCAACAATCAAAGAGGTAGCGAAGAAGGCGGGACTATCAGTCTCCACGGTTTCTCGTTACTTAAATAAACACCCATATATTTCTGAAGATAAACGGCGACGGATTCAAGCGGCGATGGATGAGCTTCATTATCGTCCCAGCACAGTGGCCACCCAGCTGCGCTCGAAAAAAGGCAAAACCATCGGCATTTTAGTTTCCCGGATTGTGAATCCCTTTTTCTCTCAGCTGGTGGACTCGATTGAACAGTGCGCCAAGGACAAAGGCTACAACGTGTTGATCATGCAGACCTACGACGATCGCAATGCCGAGATTAATATGCTGGAGATGCTGAAGCAGCATGTTATTGCTGGCTTAATCATGTGTTCTATCGAAGGTGAGCCTCACGAAATCGAAGCCTACCAGGAATTTGGCCCAATTATTTTGTGCAACGAAGAAATTCCCGGTTCCAGCTTGCCGCAGGTGTACACCGATCAGCAGGCGGCCAGCTTTGAAGCGGTGGAATATTTGATCAATAAAGGTCACAAGAAAATCGCTTATTGTACAGGCGGAACGCTAACCACCGGTGGACACGGAAATTCCCGGACCGAAGGATTTGAACAGGCCATCAACAAGCACGGTCTGCCGATGAAAATTGACTGGATTTTTAAACAGGTTCACACGATCCAAGACGGGCAGATGGTGGCCCGCAAGATGCTGGCTTTACCGGAGAACATTCGCCCCGATGCAGTGTTTACCAGCAGTGACGAAGTGGCGATTGGTATTATGAAGGAATACATCCAAGCCGGCAAACGGGTGCCCGAGGACTTAGCGATTTTGGGCTTTGACAATCAACCCTTTACCGATGTGCTGGCAGTGCCGTTAACGACGATTGCCCAACCAGTAGAAGTTTTAGGACGAGAATCCACCAATCTGTTACTGGCTAAATTAGAAGAACGCAGCTACACCATCGACCAGTCACACTTACATTTAAGCTTAATAAAACGAGAATCTGCTTAAGGGCAGGTTCTTCTAAAATAGCAAATATGATATCGATACCACAAACTAAACTCACAAAGGAGCACATCCAAAATGAAAACAATGACAAAAGAAAAAACAATTCTCGGCCAGCCAACTGCCGACTGGAAAGAAGAGGTTGTCTACCAGATTTACCCGAAAAGCTTTTCCGACAGCAACAACGACGGCATCGGCGACCTGAAAGGCATCACTGCCAAACTGGACTACTTGAAGGAATTAGGCGTAACCATGCTGTGGATTTGCCCGATTTTCACTTCTCCCATGGTAGATAATGGCTACGACATCGCAGATTACCAGGCAATTCAACCTGAGTTTGGCACGATGGCAGATTTAGAGGAATTAATTGCCGCCGCCAAGGAAAAGGGCATGAAAATCATGTTAGACTTAGTTGTCAACCATTCTTCCGATGAGCATGAATGGTTCCAAAAAGCTCTAGCTGACTCGCAAAGTCCGTATCGTGATTACTACATTTTCAAAAAAGGCCAAGCAGGCAATCCCCCCAACAACTGGCGCTCGATTTTTGGCGGCAGTGTCTGGGAGCCGGTAGCAAATGAAGCCGATATGTATTACTTCCATACCTTTGATAAAAAACAGCCGGATCTGAATTGGGAAAATCCTGCACTGCGCCAGGAAATTTACCAAATGATTAATTGGTGGCTGGACAAAGGGATCGCCGGTTTTCGGATCGACTCGATTACCTTCATTAAAAAAGATCAGGATTACGGCGATGTCCCGCCGGATGGGTCAGACGGCTTAGGCAGCGTCAAAGTGAAAACCCGAAATCGTCCGGGAATTGAAAAATTTTTAGCCGAATTAAATCAAGAAACCTTCCGCCAGCACGATTGTGTCAGCGTTGGCGAAGCACCAGGAGTTCCTTACGAACAGTTTGATCAATACATCGGCCCAGATGGCTACTTCAACATGATTTTTGATTTTCATTATGCCGACATCGATGTGGAAAACGGCAGCGAGTGGTTCCGCCAAACGAAATGGCAGCCGCAGGATTTAAAGGAATTAATGGTTAAAAGTCAGGAAGCCATTCAGGCCAACGGCTGGGGCGCCAACTTTTTAGAAAATCACGATCAGCCCCGTTCGCTATCAAAATATATTACAGACAAAAACTATCAAAATGCGATCGGCGCCAAAGCGCTGGGAACCTTGTTTTTCTTCCTGCGAGGCACGCCTTTCATTTATCAAGGACAGGAAATCGGCATGAAGAATTTCCAACGAACCAGCTTAGCAGATTTCAACGATGTTTCCAGCATCGACAATTACCATCGCTCGATTCAAGAAGGCTACACCAAAGAACAGGCACTGGGCTTTGTCAATCAGCGCTCTCGCGACAACACCCGCACGCCATTCCAGTGGGATGCTTCGGCAACAGCTGGTTTTAGTCAAACGGCAACACCTTGGATGAAGCTGGTAGGGGATCAGCAGGAAGTCAACGCCGCCGATCAAGTGAACCACGAACAATCCGTGTTCCACTACTATCAGCAAATGATTCAATTACGTAATCATTCAGATTACCGCAACACGCTGATTTATGGTCAATTTCAATCGTTAGGGGCTGATCCAGCCATCATCGCTTATGAGCGGATCGGCCAGGAACGGATTCAAGTCATTGTCAATTTAAGCAATCAGCCGCAGCATTTTGATGGCGCTGGTGAGTTATTGTTAAGCAATTATCCCGACACTCCGGCATCCAGCGAGCAATGGCAGCTGCAACCTTACCAAGCTTTGGTTCTAAGAAAGGAAGATCATCATGAGTAAACAACCCAATTATCAGGAAATCGCGCAAAAAATCGTGGCGGTGGTAGGGGAAGACAATATTGTTTCGGCTACCCACTGCGCCACTCGGCTGCGGCTGCAGGTTAACGACCGCAAAGCCATCGATGACAGCCAAGTGGAGCTGATCGATCAGGTCAAAGGCGTCTTTTATAACGCCGGACAGTACCAGATTATTCTGGGAACTGGTGTCGTGAATAAAGTCTATGCTGCTTTGCAGGATAGCTACTCTTTTGAAAACGTTTCGAAGTCCGAAATGGCCAAGGCTGATTCTTCACCCTTGCAGCGGGCCGTCCGCAACATTGCTGATGTATTTGTGCCGATTATTCCAATTTTAGGTGCTACCGGTCTTTTCTTGGGATTAAAGGGTGTGCTGTTGAACGAATCGGTTTTAGGTGTGATGGGTTTATCTCTTGAATCAGTGCCGGAATGGTTGAATGCTTGTATCACGGTTCTAACCGATACGGCCTTCGGATTTCTGACTGCTTTTATTTGCTGGTCTGCCTTCAAAAAAATCGGCGGCCTGCCCATTATCGGTTTTCTGATTGGATTGATGCTGGTGTCGCCAGCCTTACCCAATGCTTATGCGGTGGCCGGCGGAACGGCGGAACCGATTATGGCCTTTGGCGTAATTCCATTAGTCGGGTACCAAGGCTCGATTTTGACAGCTTTAATTACCGGAATGATTGGGGCCGCGCTAGAGAAAAAATTGCGGAAAGTCATGCCTAACTCGATGGATTTGATTTTTACCCCCTTTATCGTAATTTTAGTTTCAGTTTTTATCGCGTTGTTCGTTTTAGGCCCGATTGTCCACGGCTTTGAAGCTCAAGCCGTTAAAGTGATCGAGATGTTCCTGCACTTGCCATTGGGAATCGGCGGCTTGATCATCGGCTTCTTGTATCCGATTGCCGTGATGACCGGGATGCACCACATGTTTATTATGATCGAAACTTCCTTGATCGCCACCACCGGCTTCAACCCGTTGATTACCGTTTGTGCGATGTACGGCTTCGCCAATGCGGCAGTCTGCTTGGCCATTGCTTTGCGGACAAAAAGCTCATCGATTAAGACGGCGGGTATTTCTGCAACGGTTACCCAAATGCTGGGTGTCAGTGAACCGGCGCTGTTCGGGGTCGTGATGCGCACCGGGATGAAGGCCATCGGTGTTATGCTGGCCAGCTCAGCCATCGGCGGCATGGTGCTTTCGTTGTTAGGCATTCAAGCCAACAGCTACGGCTTGGCAGTTCTTTTGTCACCGTTGATGTACATTTACAGTCCTTATCAAGTGATTACTTACGTCACTGTCGGAGCTGCCACCTTCGTATTGGCCTTCGTTTTGACCAATTTATTCGTCATCAAAAAGACCAAAGACGAAGTTGTTCCAGAAGTTAAGCAAGTTGGCCAAGTAACCAGTGTCGGCAAAGTCTATGCGCCGATTGAAGGGGAGATCATCCCGATTACCGAGGTCAACGACCAAGTATTCGCCAGCAAAATGATGGGGGAAGGCTTTGCGGTTCTGCCAACCAACGGAGAAATTACCGCACCGGTTTCCGGCGTCGTAAAAATGATCGCACCAACTAAACACGCCATCGGCATTGTCAGTGAAGACGGTTTGGAACTGCTGCTTCACTTAGGCATTGATACCGTGGAGCTTCACGGCGAACCCTTCAGCTGGTCGGTCAAAGAAGGCGAAAATGTCCAACAAGGACAACCAATCGGCACTATGGATTTAGCAATGTTAGCCGAAAAAGGCAAAGATGCTTCCGTGATGGTGATTATTACCGATTCCCGCGCAACTATCGCCAGTTTACAGTTTGATGAAGATTCCGTTCTGCCTATTTTAGAAAGTTAAAAAACGATCCCCCGTTGCTGAAATTTCGGCAACGGGAATTTTTTTGTGACTAAATAAACTCTATATAATAGAAGAAAATGGTTCATTTTCTCTTTTCCACAACCAACCCAGCCAGAATACTTAGAAAAAATCCTCCTTTTGACCTATGTAAAATTCAAAAATATCCGGCATAATAGAAGCATGGAGAAATATAGTCTAATAAGGAGGCTTTATCATGGCCCTACGCAAAGAAATTTTAGAAGCAATCAAGGACGGCACCATCACGCCGGAAGAAGGCTTGCAATTACTAGAAGAAATCGAAGAAGCTGAAGCACTAAGCAGTGAAGATAAACCAAAACCAGCGAAAACTGCCGTGGAGGAATCAGCTAAAGAGGCAACACCAGCGCCAGAGCTAGAATCCGCGGATGAATTAGAGCAGAAAGCTCAACCGGAATCAGAAACAATACTGGAAGACGAACTGGTGGAGGAATTAGAAAACAAAGCTGAGCCAGAACCGGAAACTGAACCACTGGGAAAATCAGAAGCAACACCAGAAGCAGCACCAAAAACGGCACCCGAAGACGAACCAGCGAAAGTGCCAGAGCCTAAAATTGAACCAGAACCAGAAAAACCTCATGACCCCATCGCCAGCTTAATCGACGAATGGGAAATGAACGATCACAAGCCGCCGGTATCTGAACCTGTCCAACAGCCGAAATCAGCAGACACTCGTTCAGAAAAGCAAAAAGCCAAAGAAAATGATTCCCTAGTCAAGATTCATGCGCTGGATCAACAGATCGATCCTTTGCGAGACCAATTAAAAGAAAGGCAGGAACTCTTCCGAAATCTGAATTTAGAAGTTGAACTAGAAATCATTTCGGATGATAACATGGTTTTGTATCAACAGACCAAAAAGGAAATGGCTGATATCGAAGCGCAAATCAAACTGTTAAACCGCAAGAAAGAAGCGGCAGAAAAAGATTTTTATTCGATTCCTGTTTGGAAAAACGAAATACCTAAATTTAATGAAGAAACCGAAAATCCTTGGGGCTTTGAGGATGATGAAGAGGAAGCACCAGCTTACGAAAGCACCAGCTTCAACAGTCGGGTCAACGACTTGGTCAACCGCACCTTAAAAACCGTTGCCGACACAGTCGACGGCAAATGGAACGAGGTCAAACTTCCAGGCGCAGGTTCGGTAGGGAATACCAAGTTTGAGCATGATTTTACCTTTAGAGATCGTGGAATCACCGACTTGGATATCAAATTGGCCAACGGAACGGTGATTTTTGAAACGTGGTCGAGATCGGATATTTACGTGGAAGCAGAGATCAAGCTGCAGGGAAAAATGTACGGCCAAGATCCCATGGACGCCTTCATGGAACGTAGCCAAATTCAGGTGGACGAGGACAAGCTGCTTTTCCATGTTCATAATAAACGGGTGACTGCCGAGTTAACCTTCTATTTGCCGGAAAAAATGTACGATCATGTAATGATTCGGCTGCTGAATGGGGATTTGATTGTCCAGGAAATCAATGCTAAAGATATTTTCATTAAAGCGACCAACGGGGATTTGATCTTCAAAAACATTAACGCAGCGGTGCTGGAAATTCAAGGTACTAAAAATGAAATCGAAATTTACGAAGGGACGATCCTTGATTCCATCATCGAAACTGCCAACGGCTCAATTGTCTCCAAGGCGGATGTCGCCAATTTCGATGCATCTTTGGTCAATGGTCAAATCAAACTGAGTGTCGGCAACAATGATTTGAGAAAAATTAAAGCCAATTCAGTCAATGGAACAATCAAAATTTCACTGCCAACTACGATTGGTTTAGAAGGAATCGCCAAAACCAGCTTGGGAGAAATCAATTATCGCTTATCCGATTTTCAAACAGTCAGAGAACGAAGAGACGCCAAAGAACGGCTGTTTCATTTCCGCCGCCCAATGGAACCAACCGCGCAAATCGAGGTTTCTTCCAAAACCGGCAGCATTTTCTTGAAAGACTTTGCCCGCTAGTTTAAATTATTACAAGAAAATATCCCGACGACACTGAATTCTGTTGTCATCGGGATATTTTTAGGCTATTTAGTCGCAACTCTTTAGTATATAATAGAAGAAACTTTGCAAGGAGGAACATTTATGCCCAATCCTGATTTTGGCAATCTGATTATTGTCATCGGGAGTTTGTTATTTTTACTATTCCCGATTTTTCTAATACTGTTAAACTATTTCGTAGTCAAACGTGCTGTTGTAAAAGGCATGCAGAAATACCACCGCATGACGGAAACGCAAGAAGACGACGAGTAAATTTACTTTTCCTGCTGCGAATGCTGAGCCGCCTTGTGCTCCAAGCTCAAATATACATGATGGGCAAACAACCCGAAGGCCAGCGGTCCCAGCAGCAGAGTCGAAAAGTTCAGATAATTGCCTAATTTCAACGGTTCGTAAATTTGAAAGGCAATCGCGATAAAGATACAGGCACAGACGCTAAAGGACAAAAGAAAATTCAAGCCGCGGCTCTTAATAATCAAGGATTCTTCAGCAATCACTTTCTTCTTAATGAAAAACGGGAAGCTGGCGGCTACAATAAAATAAGGAATCGCCCGCGACACATTGGTCATAAAGGTCAGCTGATTGAACAGCTCCGCTAAAAGAGAGTTGCTGATGGAAAGCAGCAGGATCGCGACGGACAAGGCAATTGCCTGCAGCCACAACGCTCTTTCCGGCATTTGATTTTTATTTAGCGCCGAGAATTTGTGCCAAAGCTCGCTAGGCGTGCCGTGAATCAAACTTTTCAAAGGACCATAGCTGATAGAACATAGCAATCCCAGATAAGCAATCCCCATTGCCAGGGCGGTATAGCGAATAAAAAATTGTCTTAAAAGAACGCTTTGACCAGCACTCAAAGCAAAGCTGTCAGCCAAGGACTGAGCCAGATTTTCCATCAGGCCGTACATCAAGTTCCCTAAATGCAGCGATTGGATTTGCCGCAGCGATTCAATGTCGTTAGCGGCACTCCACAAAACAATTCCTGTCACATACAATAACAAAATAATAAACGAACTAACAATCACAGCCTTAGGAAATCTTTTCCGGCTGTTTTTTGTTTTGTCGGCAATACTGGCAATCGTATCTAATCCGCCAAACGCGGTAATCGAAAAGATGAAAAACGGGAGCTGTGACAACAGCCGCGTACTGGATTGATGGAAAAAGCTGGTAACGTTCAAGCTGTTGGACAGGTTAGTCATCACTTGTTCCGGACTATTTAAAATCAGCAATACATTCCCCGAAATCGATAATACCAACAATCCCATCATCGTATACCCGCTAATTTTCAGACAGTAAAAAATTGCCTGGAACCCGCGATTATTAATCCAAGTAATTCCAAACACTGCCATAATCGAAAAGACTGCCAGCCACACCTGGGGCGGCAAGTTCAGCCAAGCAATCGTTCCTGTCAAATCTTTGCCGAAAAAGAAAATCGACAAAGGAATCATCACCTTCATAAATAAACTAATCATCCAAATAAAATAACTGCAATACCACAAAAATACCGTGATGAAGGCGGCTTTGGGAGACAAAGAGTCCTTTAACCAATCGTAAATGGATCCCGGCCGATGAGCATACTTCTTCGTGTATTGAGCGACGATCAGCGCGTAAGGTACAAAATAACAAGCCGCGCTAATTAAAAACCAGATCAGTGACTGACTGCCCAGCATAAAAAAGGCGGTAACCATGCTGGAGAAGGAAAACACTGTGGTTGTAATGATTAAAATTAAATTTGGTACTGACGTATCTTTGTTTCCCAACATCTTCAGCCTCCTGCTCTTTTCTTACCATATTATTGACTTTTTTCACTAAATACAAGGCACTTCGTAAAAATAGTTATTTTGCAAAATGATAAATATCGAAAAATGAAAAACGAAAACCTTGCTATATCAATGATCATTGGGGGTGGGGGGCATAAATAGCAATATTTTGCCGAATTTTTGCAGGTTTTATGAAAATTTGGCTGAACTGCCTGATAGCAATAGGTTTTGCCCGATTCTTCCATTACAATTTAATTAATAAAACGCATTCAATAAAGGGAATGAGGTGAGAATCCTCAGCAGCCCCTTTCTACTGTGTACGCGGACGAAATCAATCATTGCCACTTTACGGGAAGGCATGAGAGTAGGACGAAGCGAAGTCAGGATACCTTAGTTGAATGCAAGTAAAAGAATGGATTGGGAAATTCTTTATACTTCAGACAAGCAGTGTCTATGACTGCCTTTTTTGTTGTATAGCAAGCCCTTAATTCATTCGAGTTAGGGGCTTTTTCTTTTTCGCAAGGAAAAAAAGCAAGTTTCCACGAGGATCAAAGTTATATTTAAAGTTTTTTGATGTCTGGCTTCACTGACGAGCTTTGCTAGGATTAGGCGGGCGAGTTGGAAGCCTTTCTTAAATTAGAAATGGGGAAAAGAACATGACGATTCAAAAAAGCAATCATCGCATTATTCAATTATTCATCGTCTTATTCGGCATCAGTTTTTTAACCTTTCTGCTGGTTTATTTATCACCAGGAGATCCGGCGGAAATTATGCTGACGGAATGCGGACACATTCCAACACCGGAATTGCTGGCTCAGGCTAGACATGATCTAGGCTTGGATCGGCCGTTCTTGACGCAGTATGGCAGTTGGCTGAAAGGCGTGGTCACCGGCGATATGGGGATGAGCTATTCCTTTAAAATGCCAGTCTTCCAAAAATTGATCCAGTGCCTGCTGCCGACACTGGCCTTAGCGCTTTTGTCATTGGCGATCATGTTAGTGGTTTCCTTGCCATTGGGCTTTTTATCAGCAGTCTTCCACAACAAATGGATGGACTACGTTGTTCGCGGCTTTTCCTTTATCGGAATTTCCGTACCCAGCTTCTGGATCGGCTTGGTTTTACTGCGAGTGTTCGGGGTGAATCTCGGCTGGGTCTCAGTATCCGGCGGCAGTGCCGATCTGCGGTCGATTATCCTACCGGCGGTGACCTTAGCCTTGGCAATGTCGGCGAAATACACCCGCCAAGTGCGGATCACTGTATTAGAAGAACTAAACAAGGAATACGTAACGGGCGCGCGCATGCGGGGAATTCCTGAAAGGAAAATCCTCATGCAGCATGTCATGCCTAATGTGCTGCTGCCGCTAGTGACCATTTTAGGCTTGTCCTTTGGCAGCCTGCTAGGTGGAACCGCGGTCGTAGAAATTATTTACAACTGGCCAGGCTTGGGAAACATGGCTGTGCGGGCAATTGCCTGTCGTGATTTCCCATTAATCCAAGGCTACGTATTAATGATTTCGCTGTTTTATATGCTGATTAATCTTTTGGTGGACTTTTCTTATCCGTTGATTGATCCGCGGCTGAAGCAAGACAAAAAAATGAAGGTTAAAACGAGTGAGGTGAAGAAAGATGGGAAAGCTTACGTCATTGAAAAAGAATAAGCAGCTGGTAATTTCACTGATTATGCTGGCACTGATCGTTTTGGTCGCCATCTTCGCTGAACAGATCGCGCCTTACGATCCGCTGGATGCCGACATGAATCGTTCCTTAAGTGCTCCTGACAGTTTGAACCGATTTGGTACCGATCGCTTAGGACGGGATATTTTGTCGCGAGTGATTTTTGGCACCAGGTCTTCATTAGGTTCAACAATTATTATGGTAGGAATTATTTTCGTTTTAGGAACCTTTTTAGGGATTGTCGCCGGCTTTTTTGGCGGCTGGGTGGACCAGATTATTATGCGGTTGGCCGATATGATGATTTCTTTCCCCGGTCTGGTTTTGGCGATTGCCATTGCCGGCGTGTTAGGACCGAATTTAACCAATGCTGTGATTGCAATAACCTGTGTCAGTTGGACCAAGTACGCCCGTTTAGCTCGCAGTCTGGTTTTGCGGGTCAATCAGAGTCTGTTTATGGAAGCCGCCCTGGTGACTGGGACTGCCAACAGTCGGCTGATGTCCCATTATATTTTGCCGAATATTTTTCCGCCCATGCTAGTGACAGCCATGACGGATATGGGAACTTTGATGTTGGAAATTGCGGCTTTGTCTTTCTTAGGTTTCGGAGCGCAGGCACCGACACCGGAGTGGGGGCTGATGCTAAATGAAGGCCGGACCTATTTGGCAACTGCGCCATGGCTGATGATTTATCCCGGCCTGGCGATCGTAATAGTAGTAGTAACCTTTAATCTGATCGGTGACAGCGTCGGGGATTTGCTGGATACACATCAATAAAAAATGAGGGGGAAATAAAATGAAGAAATGGCTAGGACGAGGAATAAAACTGGCTTTATTGGTATTAACCGTGGGCAGTTTAACCGGCTGCGGCGGCGATGAGGATACAGCGTCACCAGAAGGAAAAGATTTAACGATTGGGGTAACCAGCTTCGCAGACACCTTAGAGCCCACTGAGCAATATTTCGGCTGGGTCGTCACCCGCTACGGCGTAGGTGAAACCTTAGCCAAGTTCGACGAAGAAGGAAAAATTGTCCCATCCTTAGCGGAAGAATGGACGGTAAGCGACGACAATCTAACCTGGAACTTTAAAATCCGACCTGAGGTAAAATTCTCCAACGGCACCGAGCTGACTCCGGAAATTGTTAAAGCTTCGCTGGAACGTTCTTTTGAACTAAATCCACGCTCGGAAACCTTCTTCAAATTAGATTCCATCACAGTGGACGGCGATACCGTTTCAATTAAAACCGAGGTGCCTTCTGCGGTAGTTCCCGGCAGTCTGGCTGATCCGCTGTTCTTGATCGTGGATACCACTGCGGATACTTCTAAGTTTGCCAGCGATGGCCCGATTTGTACCGGCCCTTACGCGGTGGAAAGCTTCAACCCAACCGTCGACTGTGTACTGGTGAAAAACGAGCATTATTGGGATGGCGAAGTACCGATGGAAAAAGTGACCATGAAATGTATCGATGATCAAGCCACCCGCTCAATGGCCCTGCAAAACGGCGAAATTCAAGTGGCTTACAATTTGAAAACCGAAAATGCCAAGGAATTTGAAGGGAATCCGGAAATTAAAATGCAGGATTTAGATTCCCTGCGTTCGACTTATGCTTTCATGAACCAAAATGGTCCGTTGAAAGATTTGGCTCTGCGCCAAGCGATGATTCGCAGCTTGGATCGGGAAACCTATGCGGAAAAACTGCTGCAAGGCGGCGCAACTCCAGGGAAAGCACCAATTCCGCCAACCTTAGACTTCGGCTTTGACGAATTAGTGGACGAAAATGCCTTTGACCCAGAAAGCGCCAAAGAATTGTTAGCGGAAGCCGGCTATGAGGACAAGGATGGCGACGGCTTTGTGGAGCAGCCAAATGGCGATCCGTTAGATTTGGAATTTGTTATTTATACCAGTCGCGAAGAGCTGAACATCTATGCTCAAGCAGCCCAAGCCAACATGAAGGATGTCGGCATCAAGGTAACCTTGAATACCGTCAGTTATGAAACATCGATGGATTTACGGGATTCCGGCAGCTTTGACATGCTGATTTGGAACGTATTGGTGGCGAACACCGGTGACCCGGAAAACTACCTGCGAGACAATTGGCACAGCGAGTCACCAACCAATGTTAATGATTACAACAATCCGAAGGTGGACGAGTTGATCGATCAATTAACCACCACCTTTGATGAAAATGAACGTCGCGATTTAGACATTGAAATTCAACAAATGATTATGGACGATGCAGCCACCATGTTCTTTGGCTACGAAACTACGTATCTATTCCATACTGACCAAGTGAAGGGCATTCAGCTGTATCCGGTGGACTACTATTGGTTGACTAAGGACGTCACATTTGAATAGAGAGTGAGAAATTATGCTGAAAATCGAAAATTTATCGGTGTGCTATGAAGGCAATCAGAACCCTAGCGTCCAAGACTTTAATTTAACCATGAAAAAAGGTGAAATCGTCGGGATTGTCGGGGAAAGCGGCAGTGGCAAATCCACTGTGCTGAAAACCGTACTGGGTGCTCTGCCTAAAACCGCAAAAATAACCGGTGCCATCGATCTGCAAGGGGAGTCCTTACTGGCTCAAAGTCCGGCTCAATGGCAAAAAATGCGGGGCACCAAGCTGTCGCTGATTTTTCAAGACAGCAGCTCCGCCTTAAATCCCATCCGTAAAATCGGACCGCAATTTGAAGAATACATTCAGCAGCATTTGTCTCTCGACAGCAAATCAGCCCGTCAAAAAGCCGAAGAAATGCTGATTAAGATGAGACTGCCTGATGCCAAAAGTATCATGGACAGCTACCCCCACCAGTTGAGTGGTGGGATGTGCCAGCGGGTAGGTATTGCCATGGCGATGACCTTCAACCCCGAATTATTGCTAGCCGACGAACCCACAAGTGCGCTGGACGTGGTGACCCAGCAGCAAATTGTCGAAGAACTTTTGCTGCTGCGGAAGAGTTATCACACCTCGATTCTGCTAGTGACTCACAACTTGGCGATGGCAGCCTACATGTCCGATCAGCTGGTAGTGATGGAAAAAGGCGTGGTGGTGGATTGCGGCACTGTGCTGGAAGTTATCGAATCACCCACCAGCGACTACACCAAACGACTGTTAGCCGCAGTCCCAGAATTAGGAGGTGCGTTGCATGTCTGAGATTATTTTAGAGGTTCAGCATTTAACCAAAGAATTTACTTTGCCTAATAAAGAAATTCTGACCGCCTGCGATGACATTTCCTTTACGATGGAAAAAGGCGAAACCATCGGAATTGTCGGCGAAAGCGGCTCCGGAAAATCCACGCTGGTGAAAATGCTGATGCTGATGGAACCACCCACTCAAGGTGAAATCATTTACCGCGGCGAAAACATCTTAAGCTACAATAAAAAAGCAATCTGGCAGCTGCGGCCCCAGATTCAGATGGTGTTTCAAGCCCCGATGGCTTCGATCAACCCGAAAATGAAGGTGATCGATGTGGTGACAGAACCCTTGTTTAATTACAAAAAATTGAAACCCAAAGAGAAACGGGCTAAAGCGATTGAGCTGCTGGCGATGGTGGAAATGACTGAAGAATATTTGGATCGTTACCCTCATAATTTAAGCGGTGGTCAGTGCCAGCGGGTTAGTATTGCCCGGGCCTTGGCCTTGGAACCTGAGCTGTTGATTTGCGACGAAGCTACTTCAGCCTTAGACGTATCGGTGCAAAAAAGTATTGTGGATTTACTGGTGAAGCTGCAAAAGCAGACCAACATGAGCATGCTGTTTATCAGCCACGATTTGGCCTTGGTCCAGTCCTTTGCCCATAAGATTTTAGTGATGCAAAAAGGCGTGGTGGTGGATCGGCTCAGCAGCAGCGAGACCTTCAGCGCATCCCAAGTTGCCTATACGCAGGACCTGTTGAACTCAGTGTATTCACTAGCGAAGGTCAGACAGCAACTGAAACCAACAATGACGTAAAACAGGAGGCCGATGTGAAAGAAAAATTAACGAAGCAAATAGCCGGAACCGTTGAACGCCTTTTCTACCAGGTAGCAGGCACCGATCTTGAGCTGCCGGTGGTTTCCATCAAAGGGCAACAGCCGGGCGCAACATTACTAATAACCGCTGGTGTTCATGGCGGAGAATATCCCGGCATTGAAGCGGCGAAACGTTTGAGCCAAGAAATCAATCCTAGTGAACTGATGGGCAATTTAATCATCTTACCTTGTGTCAGCCAGCGAGCCTTCTATCAACGGATCGCCTTTGTGAATCCTGCCGATGGCAAGAATTTGAATCGCTCTTTTCCGGGGAAAGCTGATGGTACAGAAACCGAAAAAATCGCTTATACCTTAGAAACAGCGTTTTTCTCGCTAGCAGATTTCTATTTGGATTTCCACAGCGGCGATTTACCAGAGCCGCTGGAGCAGTTTGTTTTTATACCTGGCGTTGGTTCACCGGAAACGGTCCAGCAAGAATATGAAGCGGTACAGTATTTAGATCTGCCCTTTGGCATCCCTTCTCAAAGTCGGGTAGGTGCCAGCGGATGTGCCTGCCAGATGGGTGTTCCAGCCTTATTGATTGAACGTGGCGGCTTTGGCGAACGATTGCCGGCAGCGATTGATGGTTTTGTGGATGATGTCCAGCAGCATTTGCGATTTTTGCAGATTTTAGACGAGCCGTTGAGCGGTGCTAAGCCATTGCCGCTGAAGGAAAACATCCATTACCTGGACAGTCCGCAAACTGGGCTGTGGTATCCAGCTTTTGAGCTGGGAGATCAGGTGGAAGCCGGTCAATCCCTAGGGGTAATCGAGGATATCTTCGGCAATGTATTATGGGAAGGTTTTGCTAAGCAAAAAGGCGAAATTTTGTATCAGGTGGCTAGTTTGCCAATTTCGGCGGGGGAACATTTAATCGCCTACGGATATTAGAAAAAGTAAATAGCAATTTTTTGTCCTCTTCTATTTCAAACTATCAGAATGTAGCTGACTTGACGCCAGAACTTCGGACGGTCAACAGGATTCGATATAATAAAGACAATCAAATAAATAATAATGGTTCAAGGGAATGAGGTGAGAATCCTCAACAGCCCCTTTCTACTGTAAGCGCTGACGAAATCAAAACTGCCACTTTACGGGAAGGCATGAGAGTAGGATGAAGCAAAGTCAGGATACCTTGATCGATTGTTAAAGAATAATTGGATTGGGAAGATTATTTGCTGATTGTTTGCACCATTAAACAGACAAAACACGGCGAGTCCTTCTTTTTCAGGCTCGGCGTGTTTATTTTTTTAAGGAGGGGACAAAATGAATAACGCAACAAAAAGATTAACCACCTTGGCAATCCTGCTGGCTCTGTGTGTCATTGGGGCCAACATCAAGATTTTAGGTTCGATTGCCTTGGACTCATTTCCAGCATTTATTGGCGCCATTGTTTTAGGACCAGCGGCGGGGGCCTTTTTAGGCTTTTTCGGCCACATGATTTCAGCGCTATTATCCGGCTTTCCCAGCTCACTACCGATTCACTTGATTATCGCGGCCATAATGGCTTTATGCATGTTCGCCTACAGCTGGACTCGCAGAAAACTGGCCAAGAATAAACTGGCAGCTTCTGTGGTTTCGATGGTGGTAGCTTACATCATCAATGTGCCATTGGACATCGTGTTACTGTATCCTTTAATGGGACCGGGGATTTTCGTTTTGTTCGTGCCTTTAACTTTGGCAACTGTGGTGAATTTAGGATTATCTGAAATTGTTATTCTGGGCATTCCAAGTAAATACAAGGAATTTGTCTCAGCCAAATAAACGAAAAACGGGGGAGTTAAGATGGCTAAGCACGGAGGCAACATTCAAGAAATCGCTGAAATCCATCAACTGGACCCGCAAAAGCTGATCGATTTCAGTGCCAATATTAATCCGCTGGGGATTCCCGCGGGGGTAAAAAAAGTACTGCAGGCAGGAATTGAGCAGCTGGTTCACTATCCCGATCTGCGCTATCGCGACTTAAAAGCGGCGATCGCAGAATTTCATGGCATCCGACCTGAACAAGTTTATGCCTCCAACGGGGCGGCCGAAGCAATTTTTATGTTGGGGAAAACATTACCGGTGAACCGCTTGCTGCTTTTGGCGCCTACGTTCGTGGAATATGAAGAAGCCTTTAGTCAGCAGGCCACTGAATTTTGTTATTTCAATTTGGAAAAGTACGATTTTCAGTGGAACGTAGCGGACTTGATTCAAAGCGCCAAACGACAAAAGGTAACTGGAATTTGCTTATGCAATCCCAACAACCCCACTGGTCAGTTGTTAAGGCAGGATGAACTGTTGCAACTGCTAGCATTTTGCCAAGACAATGAAATCAAGCTGATTGTGGATGAAGCCTTTGTGGACTTTTCCGAAGAAGACCAGTCCTTAGTGGGAGCGTTAAACGATTATTCGCAGCTGTTTATTTTCCGCTCGCTGACTAAAATGTTCGCGATTCCTGGCTTACGTTTGGGTTATTTATTAACCAGCAATCAAGAAATATTGGCCGAAATGGAGCAGCAAACGGTGCCTTGGCATATTAACACCTTTGCCGACTTGGCTGGCCAACAAGCCTTAAAAGAACAAGAATTTATTAAAGAAAGTCAGCAATATATTAAACAAGAGCGGGCTTTTTTAGTTGAACACTTAGCTAAATTTGCCCCAGCGATTAAATGTTATCCCAGTGAAACCAACTACCTGTTTTTCCGGTATACTAAAGAGGACTGTCTGCAGGAACGTCTGCTGACAAAAAACATTTTGATCCGCAATTGCGACAGCTTCAAAGGCTTGAGCCAACGCTATTACCGGATCGCCGTCAAGTCCCGCCCGGAAAACGAGGCGCTGCTGGCGGCGTTGGAGGAGATTTTATGAAACAGGTAACGGCCATTTGCCCTGGTTCCTGCGGTGAGCTTTTGCAGGGCTGGGTGGGGGATTCGCAAAAATTAGTCAGTTACGGTATCGACAGCTTTTCCCGCGTGACTGTGGGTTCCGGGAATCACCCGAATTCACTGCCAACAAAAGTCCAGATCACAGCCAGCAGAACTTTACAACACCTAGGTATTTCGGAGCTGGAGTTAGCAAAGTTGTGCATCACGGTGGATTCGGATTTGCCGGTCGCTAAAGGGATGTCCAGCAGCACTGCTGATATCGCGGCTACTTGCCAGGCGGTGGCGGCTTATTTTGGAAAGCCCTTCTCGCGGGAAGAAATTTTGAACATTTGTCTCGGCATCGAGCGTACCGACAGTATTTTGTTTCCTTCTTTGACCCTGTTCGAGCAGCAAAAAGGCACCACCAGAGCGATCAGCGGCTGGTGCCCAGAATTTTATGTGATTGTTTTGGAACCGGAGCAGGAGATTTTAACCGAAGCCTGTCATTCGCCGAAAGTTGAACAACTGGTTTATCAACAACGGCAACGTTTTGATCAAGTGTACCGCCAATATTTGGAAGCTGTGGCTGAGCGAAACCTGCGGAAGCTGGGGGCGGCGGCCCTGCAAAGTGCCCGCTTAAATCAGGAAATTTTACCAAAGCCTTATTTTGATGAGCTGGTATCTCTAAGCCAACGTTACGATCTGCTGGGAGTGAATGTGGCTCACAGTGGCACTGTCATGGGCTTGATGGTGGAAGATGAGCAGCAAATTC
The DNA here is from genome assembly GCF_017377575.1 of Candidatus Enterococcus moelleringii. Taxonomy (GTDB): domain Bacteria; phylum Bacillota; class Bacilli; order Lactobacillales; family Enterococcaceae; genus Enterococcus_A; species Enterococcus_A moelleringii. Next base: position 61,871 of record NZ_JAFREM010000029.1, on the reverse strand, counting down.
CGGCGTTGTTGACGGCGCTTCAGCAGTCTTCCATTAGCCGTTGGTACACCCAGATGAAGGTACATAAAAGCTACTATCAAGGAGTGCAACTGCATGAAAAAATTAATGATCGCGGCCGCCTCCAGCGGCTCCGGTAAAACCACGGTAACTTTAGGATTGCTTAAGTTGTTGCAGGATCAAGGCTACCGAGTTCAACCTTATAAAGTAGGACCAGATTATGTAGATACCGAATATCACACCCGGATTACCGGCACAGCTTCCCGGAATTTGGATATGTTTTTAATCAATGACCAAGAGCGCTTGCGTTACTTATTCGAAAAAGAAGCTGGCAAAGCTGATCTTTGCGTGATCGAAGGAGTGATGGGTCTGTTCGACGGTCTAGGCAGTGACAAGGATTGCTGTTCCAGCTCCGGGGTAGCGAAGTTGCTGGATTGTCCAGTGATTTTGGTGGTGAACGGCCAGTCGGCGTCGACTTCGATGGCGGCGTTAGTGAAAGGGTTTGCCGAGTTTGATCCTGACCTCAAGATTAGCGGCGTGATTGTAAACAAAGTGGCTTCAGAAAACCATTATCAGCTGATCAAAGCGGCGATTGAACGTTATACGGATGTGCCGGTTTTTGGCTATTTAAAAAGAAACCAAGGCGTGGAGCTGCCTTCTCGTCAGCTGGGCTTGATTCCCGACCGTGAGATTAGCGACGTCCTATCTAAAATTGATCAAGTGGCTGAAGCTTTAAAGGAAACCGTTGATCTAACTGCTTTGCTGGCAAGTCTGCCGGAGGAAACGATCAACTTCGTCCCTGAAAGCTACCCGCAATATCCGGATTTGACTTTGGCTTACGCGCTAGATGAGGCTTTTCACTTTTATTATCAAGATAACTTGGAATTATTGGCAGCCTATGGCGTTAAGCTAGTAACCTTTAGTCCCATGAAGGATGCTGAGTTGCCGCCAGCGGATTTGTATTATTTTGGCGGCGGCTATCCGGAAGAGTTTGCGGCACAACTGGCTGAGAATAGCGCCATGCGCAAAGCTGTGAAGGATAAGCATGACCAAGGTGACTTCATTTTAGCCGAGTGCGGTGGGCTAATGTATTTAGGAACTGCGTTGGGTTACCAAAATCAGAGCTTCCCAATGGTGGGAATTTTTGAAGGCGTCAGTGAGATGACCGATCGGCTGCGGCGGTTTGGTTATTGCTACGGGGAAATGACGGAGGACACCTTGATTGGTAAAAAAGGGACAGTGGCTTCCGGACATGAATTTCATCATTCCCAGTTTGAAAGCTCGGAGCCAACCGTGATGGCAATGAACAAACAGCGGGATGGCGAAATCGTCAAAACTTGGCAAGGCGGCTATCAAAAGAAAAATACCTTTGCCAGCTATCTGCATTTGCATTTTTACCAACGTAAAGATTTCTTAACGGACCTGCTGGAAAAAGTGAGGGCTGGCCTATGATTGTAACGGCCTTTCTATTGGATCTGCTGTTGGGGGACCCGTATCACTGGCCCCATCCCATCAAGCTGATTGGCAATTTTATCGCCTGGTTTCAGGCCAGCTTCACCCAGGATAAGAGTGAAAAGGAAAAATATCGCTTAGGCGTAGTGCTATGGCTAGTTACAGTGATGGGAACTGGTTTAGTAACTTATCTTTTATTGCGGCTAACCTTTTGGCTTCATCCTTGGATCGGAACAGTTTGTTCTATCTACTTGGCTTATACAACTTTAGCCACTAAGAGCTTGGCTCAAGAAGGCCGAAAAGTGTATCAAAAACTGAAATTTGACAGTGTGACCAATGCCCGCAAACAGGTGGCAATGATTGTCGGTCGCGACACTGCGGAATTAAGCGAAGAAGAAATCACTAAGGCTACAGTGGAAACGATCGCCGAAAACACTAGTGACGGTGTAGTTGCACCTTTGATGTGTCTGTTTCTAGGTGGTCCAGTGTTGGCGATGATGTATAAAGCGGTGAACACATTGGATTCTATGGTGGGATACGTAACCCCTAAATACAAAGAAATCGGCTGGTTTTCCGCAAAAATGGATGACGTTTGGAATTTTATTCCCGCTCGCCTGACCTGGTTGTTTCTGTTGATTGCTGCAAAAATTCTTGGTTTGAACAGTGAAAATGCCCTGCAGGTTGGGCGCACTGATTGCCGCAACCACAAGAGTCCCAACAGCGGCTACCCAGAAGCAATCGTTGCCGGAGCACTAGGCATTCAGCTGGGAGGCACCCATCAGTACCACGGAATCGAGATTTACAAGCCGACCATCGGCAACGCGCTTCGTCCGGCACAACAGGAAGATATTATCTTAACCAATCGTTTATTATACGCTGCGGCCATTGTCAGTCTGGTGACCTTCAGCATCGTTTCGTTGCTCGTCCGCTATTACTTATTGTGAAAAGAGGTAGCTTTGTGGAATATAAAAAGAACCCCCAAGGAATAGAAACCGAAAGCTTTGAAATTATTCAATCGATCATTCAGCAAGAATTTCCAACGTATCAATTTGCTTCACCGAAAGAGGAAAAAATCATCAAACGGGTGATTCATACTAGTGCTGATTTTGATTATTTGCAAAATCTGACCTTCACCCATGATGTGGTGGCTGTTTTGGAACAGTTTTTACAAGCCGGTGAAGGCACGATTTTTACCGACACCACCATGGCCCTCAGCGGCATCAATAAACGGGTGCTGGATCAGTTGGGCATTAACTATGCCTGCTATATCGCCGATCCTGACGTTGCCGAACAAGCCAAAGCTAAAGGCATGACTCGCTCAATGGCGGGAATTGAACATGCGGCGACTTTGCCGGGACCGAAAGTTTTTGTACTGGGCAACGCCCCGACAGCGATTTTCAAAATTTTGGAAATGGTGGAGGCCGGCACCTTGGAACCTACAGCCGTTGTCGGAGTACCAGTTGGCTTTGTCGGAGCAGTGGAATCAAAAGAAGCCTTGTACGAAAGTGATTTGCCAGCGATAGTTGCTCGTGGTCGTAAAGGCGGCAGCAATGTTGCAGCCGCCATCATCAATGCCTTGTTATATCAAATGGTGGAAAGGGAAAGCTGATGGAGGAATTTGTTTTCTATAATGGAAAGAAATTACGCAAAGGCTACACTACCGGCTCCTGTGCTACAGCAGCTGCCACCGCGGCGGCGTTGTATCTGGTTAAAGATCAGCAGCACGAAGATGTTCAAATTAAATTACCCAACGAATCAATGTTAACCATTCCGATTGCCAGCTTGGAGCTGAAAGCCGACAGCTGTGTGGCGTTTGTTGAAAAAGACGGCGGCGACGATGCCGATGCTACCGATGGCATGCTGATCGGTGTGGAAATCAGCCGCAACGACACACCAGAAATAAAAATTGATGGCGGCGAAGGAGTTGGCCGGGTAACCGAAGTAGGCTTGCAAATTCCTGTCGGCGAAGCAGCCATTAATCCTGTGCCTCGTAAAATGATTGCCGAGTCAGTTCGCAAAGTCATCGGCCCGGAACAAGGCGCTTTGGTAAAAGTCTTTGCTCCCAAAGGCGTGGAAATCGCGCAGCAAACCATGAACAGCCGCTTAGGAATTATCGGCGGCATCTCTATTCTGGGTACTTCGGGAATTGTCACCCCTATGTCGGAAGAAGGCTGGAAGCAGGCGATTTCGGTGGAGCTGGAAATGAAAAAACAGCAGGGCTACAAAAAGATTATTTTGTGTCCTGGTAATTACGGCGAAGATTTTGCGGTAAAGGAACTGAAGCTAAAAGCCGAACAGATTGTCTCTATGAGTAATTTTGTGGGCTATGTTTTGAAAGAAGTCCAGCGTCTGGCCTTTGAAGAAGTGCTGATGGTGGGGCATTTAGGGAAGTTGATTAAAGTGTCAGCCGGAATTTTTTCTACCCATAGTAAGGATGCTGATGCGCGAACCGAAATTTTGATCGCTAATCTAGCTTTGCTGGGCATGCCGGTCCCGCAGCTGCAGGAAATTCAAGCCTGCAACACCACCGAAGCGGCTGGAGAAATTATTGAGCGCTACGGCTACGAAGGTGTTTATCAAGTAATTGCTGACAAAATCAAGCAGCGGTCCCAGGATTTATTGAAATATCGCAAGCCAGAAACGCGGATTGAGGTCGTGATCTTTTCCTCCCAACGCGGCTATCTGGCATCAACACAACCCTTGGCACAAGTGATGGAGGAATGGCAATGATTACCGTAGTTGGCATCGGCCCGGGTGGAAACAGCAATTATTTATTTGAAACAGCTAAGCAGGCCATCGACAGGGCTGACTTGATTATCGGCAGTTCCCGGCAACTGGAAATCGTGCCGATGGAAAAACAGGCTGCTTGTGTTCAATTGCCGCGAAAACTAAATGATTTGGAAATCCTGCTAAAGGAAAAAGCAACGGGATCAGTCGTGGTGTTGGCTTCTGGTGATCCGCTAACTTACGGCATCGGTAAATGGCTAAGTCAGCGTTTCTCATCAGATCAGCTGACGATCCTACCAGGCATCAGCTCGATTCATTATTTATTCAACCAACTGCAGCTGCCGATGGAGGACTGTTTGATTACCAGCAGTCATGGCAAGGTGCCGAATTTTGACTTAATTTTCCAGCTACCGAAAGTGGCGCTGGTTACAGATAAACAAATCGGACCTTTCCAATTAGCGCTAGCAGCAGTGGAACGGGACCAAGAAGCAACCTTCTATATCGGGGAAAATTTGAGCTATCCTGACGAACGGATTCGCAAGTTTTCAGCTAAAGACGTACCCGATGAAGACTATCAAATGAATGTAGTGGTGATTGTTAATGAAAGATAGCAGTTTTATTCGCGGCGCAGTGCCCATGACCAAAGAAGAAGTGCGTTCCGTCAGCTTGGCTAAGTTACAGCTTCGAGCGGCCCAGAACTTTTTAGATGTAGGAACCGGCACTGGCAGTATTGCCATCGAAGCTGCATATACTTATCCGCAGTTGAAGGTTACAACTCTGGATTCCAATCCAGCTGCGCTGGAACTGTTGCAGCAAAATCAAGAAAAATTCGAACTAACCAATATTAAAGGTATTTTGGGCAAAGCGCCCATCCAGCTGGAGCAGCGTTTTGACGCAATTTTCATCGGTGGCAGCGGCGGCAATCTAGCGGAAATCTTAGACTGGAGCTTCCAACTGTTAACCGACAAGGGGCGGCTGGTTTTGAATTTTATTTTACTGGAAAATGCCTTGGAAGCGATCCATTGGCTGGAGGAGCAAAAATATGACTTTCAGGCGGTTCAACTTCAAGTAGGGCAGTACACAAAACTGGGCAAGGGGCATTATTACAAGCCGCAAAATCCAGTGATTATTATTGAAACAGGAAAAGGGGAATAGGCGATGGCAAAGGTTCATTTTGTTGGTGCGGGTCCCGGCGATCCCGAGCTGATTACATTAAAAGGCTACCAGCTGCTGCAAACAGCCGGCGTAGTGATTTATGCTGGTTCACTGGTTAACCCGGAGCTTTTAAATTATTGTTCGGAGGACTGCGAGATTTTCAATAGCGCCTCCATGAATCTAATCGAAATTATTGATGAAATGCAACGGGGTGTGGAAGCTGGCAAGGAAGTCATCCGCCTGCAAACCGGCGACTTCTCGATTTACGGCTCGATTCGTGAGCAAGTTGAGGAATTGAAGAAACGAGAAATTGAATTCACTTGTACGCCTGGAGTCAGCTCATTCTTGGGTGCAGCTTCCAGCTTAGGCGTGGAGTACACGGTGCCGGAAATTTCTCAAAGTGTCATTATTACTCGCATGGCGGGCCGCACACCAGTGCCAGCGAAAGAAAATTTACGATCGTTAGCGCAGCATCAGACGTCGATGGTGATCTTCCTTTCGGTTCAAGGAATCAAACAAGTGGTGCGAGAATTGTTGGCAGGGGGCTATAAACCGACAACACCAGTGGCGGTAGTCTACAAGGCGACTTGGCCAGAGGAAAAGAAAATTGTCAGTACCTTAGAAAAAATTGCCGACGAAATTATTGCCGAGGATATTACTAAGACTGCGTTGATTATGGTGGGGGACTTCTTGGGAGATGAATTTTACTACTCCAAGCTGTACGATGCCACCTTCCCCCATGAATACCGGGACGCGAAGAAAAATGACTAGGCTCGCGATCGCCGCGCTGACTCCAACCGGCATCCGCTTAGCCAAAAAAATACAAGCCAGTTGGGAAACGGAACTGCCGATCTTTGTACCGGAAAGCAGAATGGAAACTGGTCTGACCGTCATTCCGACGGGTAATTTCAAGCAAGGCCTGCAGCAGCTCTTTCAACAATACGACGGGCTGATTTGTATTATGGCTACTGGAATTGTTGTTCGCAGCATTGCCGAGGTAGTCAATGATAAGCGCCAAGACCCGGCGGTGGTTGTACTGGACGAAAAAGGTCAGCACGTAATCAGTCTGCTGTCCGGTCATGTCGGCGGCGGTAATCAATTGGCCCGTGAGATTGCTGAAAAAATCGGTGGACAAGCGGTGATTACCACCGCCACGGATGTCCAGGAAGTTACCGCTCTGGATCTGCTGGCCAAAGAAATCAATGGCTGGTATGCCGATTTCAAGACAACAACGAAGAAAATCAATGGGCTTTTAGCTGATCATCAAAAAGTCGGCTTGCTGCAACGAGAAAAACGGGTGCAGGATCTGCGAGGACTGACTTTGCTGGAGGAAGGCGATTCTTTGGAACCTTTCGAGGCGGTTTTATTAGTCTCCGATCGGAATGAACCATTAACCGGCGAGAAGATTATTCAGGTGGTACCGCGAAACTATGTCTTGGGAATCGGCGCTCGAAAAGGCGTGACCTTTGAAGTCATCCAGGAAGAATACTTGAATTTTTGCCAGCAGCAGGGAATTCACCCTCAGGGAGTAAAAAAAATCGTCAGTATTGATTTAAAAAAAGAAGAAGCAGGAATATGTCAGCTGGCAACTTGGCTGGCGGTTCCTTTTGAAACATACTCAGCCAAAGAGCTGGCACCAGCTGCCGCAAAGTATCCTCAGTCCGAATTTGTGAAGCAGACGACAGGGATAGGCAATGTCAGTTTGGCAGCCGCTGATTTGGCTAGCGGTGGACAGGTAATTAGTGAACGCTACGCCCAGCATGGGGTGACCTTTGCACTAGGAAAGGACGGAAAGTAAATGTTGTATGTGGTTGGATTAGGACCCGGCGAAAAAGAAAAAATGTCATTCGAAGCGCTGGAATGTTTGAAACAGGCAGAAATTATTGTGGGCTACACCACTTATATTCGCTTAATTAAAGAGCTAGTAGGAGACAAGGAAATTGTCAGCACCGGCATGAAGCAGGAAATTGATCGCTGTAAAAAAGCCATCGAACTGGCACAATCCGGTAAAGAGGTAGCGGTGGTTTCCAGCGGAGATGCCGGCGTTTACGGCATGGCCGGATTGATTTTGGAGCTGGTCATCAAACTGGAAGAGCCGATTGAAGTAAAGGTGATTCCAGGCATTACAGCCAGCATAGCTGGGGCAGCTTTACTGGGCGCGCCTTTAATGAACGATTTTTGCCACATCAGCCTGAGTGATCTGATGACGCCATGGGAAATGATTGAAAAAAGGCTGCATGCTGCAGCTAGCGCCGATTTTGTAATTTGCTTGTACAACCCTCGCAGCAAAGGTCGGCCGAAGCATCTGGTGAAGGCACTGGAAATTATTCAGCAGTACAAGTCTGGCGACACGATTGTCGGCTTAGCCAAGGATGTCGGCCGTAAGAAAGAACTGGGGATTCTAACTACGATTCAGGATCTAGATGAAACTTTAGTGGATATGACCACCGTTGTGCTGATTGGTAACAAGGAGACCTACGTTTCCAATGGGCAAATGATCACGCCTCGCGGGTATCAGTTATGATTTTAGTTTTAGGCGGCACCTCCGACAGCTTAAAAATTGCCGAAGGTCTGCAACAGCAAGGAATGGAATTTTATCTGTCAGTGGTTTCTGATTACGGTGCTAAGCTGGCCATAGAAGTGACGCAGCAGGTCATTCAAGGTCGGATGAATGTTGAGGAATTGGTGGGGTTCCTTAAAGAAAAGCAAATCCAGCTAGTCATTGATGCCACCCATCCTTTTGCGGTGGAGGTATCAAAAAATGCCATGAAGGCCTGCCAGCAAACGGCCTGCGACTATCTGCGTTTCGAGCGTCCCTCGGAGATGCCAGAAGATGTAATTACAGTGGAAACGATCGAAGCTGCCTGCCAAGCCGCAACTCAGTATGACGGAAAGATTTATCTAACAACCGGCAGTAAAACCTTGCCGCAGTTTATTCAGTATTTACCAAAAGAACAATTGATTGTGCGGGTTCTGCCAATGGCGGAGGTTTTACATATTTGTGAAGCTTGCGGACTGCAGGCGGATCAGATTGAAGCGATCAAGGGTCCTTTTTCAGAGGAAATGAATCAAGCGTTGCTGACCCATAATCAAGCAGCGGTGATGATTACCAAGGAAAGCGGTCAGGCCGGGGGCTTCATGGAAAAAGTTGCCGCCTGCCAAAAGCTGGGCATTCCTTGCATAGTGATGACCCGGGAAAAGCTGGAGTATCCGCAAATCGCGGCTACAGCAGAAGAAGTGATCCAGCTAGCTTTACCAAAAAAGGAGCTGAAGATATGACAGGAGAAATTGCCTTAGTCGGCGCCGGTCTCGGCGATCCCGAATTATTGACCGTCAAGGCCTTGCGAAAAATCCAACAGGCGGATGTAGTGGTCTATGATCGTCTGATTAATCCAGCGATTTTGAATTCTTGCCGGGCTGACTGTGAAAAAATATACGTCGGAAAAATGCCCAATTACCATCCGGTTCCTCAGGACCAAATTGAAGCTATCATGCTGGAAAAAGCTCAAGACGGGAAGAATATTGTTCGGCTAAAAAGCGGTGATCCTTACGTGTTTGGTCGGGGCGGCGAAGAAGGTTCGACTTTGAAGGATGCCGGAATTCCTTTTGAAGTGATTCCTGGAATTACTTCATCCATCGGCGGATTGGCTTATGCCGGGATTCCCGTGACTTATCGTGATTTAGCGGCCAGCTTTCATATTTATACCGGACGTTTGAAAAATGCGGAACAGCCGGTAGATTGGGCAACAGCTGCCAAAGCTGAAGGGACATTAGTCTTTTTGATGGGGATGGCCGCTTTGGAGGAAATCACTCAACAGCTGATCCAGCACGGAAAATCGGCCGATACACCGGCGGCAATTATTCAATGGGCCAGCCGCAAGCAGCAAAAAACGGTAGTTGGAACTTTAGCGACGATTTTCGATTTAGCTAAAGAAGCGAACCTGCAGCCGCCCAGTTTAATTGTTGTGGGCGATGTAGTGACTCGTCGCAGTAAACTGAACTTTTTCGAGGAACGACCGCTCTTTTCATTGAGCATCGCGGTTCCTTACAGCAAAAAGAAAAAAATCACCAGCCGCTTAACCGATTTAGGAGCGGAAGTGGTAGAGCTGCCGAAGCCGCAATTAGAAAAATACGATTTGACGCTAGATTTTGCTAGCTTTGACCAAGTGGTTTTCACTGACAAAACCAGCATTCAAGTATTTATCGAAACCATGAAACAAGCAAAAACTGATTGGCGCAAATTAAGCCACTTGAAATTCGTTACTGTCGGCCATCATACCGGCGCAGAATTACGGAAAAAAGGGATCGAATCAGACGAGCATTTGACGGATATAAACGAATTGACCAGCACTCCGGAAACGTTGATTTTAGGTGATGCACAACAAATTGCTTCTATTAAAAAGCAGCAATTATTTGGTCAATATCAAGTAACTCACGAAGAAAAAATTGTGCCGCCGATTCATGACCTGTGGCAGACCACTGATCTGATGTATTTCCCGAATTCCAAAGCCGCTCGTCTATTCTTGCAAGCCTTGGATCAAGAGGAGTTAGAGATTCTGCGACAACGGAAAATTATTGTGATGGGCCAGTTTACTAAAGCCGTTTTTGATGCTGCTGATATTCCAGTGATTCTAACTAAGGAACCTAGCTACGAAAGTGTATTGGAAAAAATATTAGAGGAGATGAACTGATGAAAAAAGCAATTATTGCTGTCAGCTTCGGCACCAGCTACCTAGAAACTCGCAAGAAAACGATTGAAGCGGTGGAAGAAAAATTAGCCGCAACTTTTCCTGACTATGATCTGTTTCGAGCTTTCACCTCCAATAAGGTGATCAAAAAAATCAAAGAGCAGGAAGATATTACGATTTTGACGGTGGATCAGCAAATGCAAAAACTGGTGGATGCTGGTTACGAAGAAGTATACGTGCAGCCGTTGCATATCATCTCCGGCAGCGAGTACTCCAAGGCGCTCCATCAAGCCAAGCGTTATAAGGATAAACTGAAAACAATCGAAGTAGGCAAACCGTTATTAAGCAGTCAAGCCGACTTTGAAAAAATGATTGACTGGTTGAAGAGTTTAACGCCGGATTTTGCTGAAGATGAAGCATTGGTTTTAATGGGGCATGGCAGTCAGCATTCTGCCTTTACCGCCTATGCATGTTTGGATCACATGCTGCTGAAGGAGTCGATTTTTGTTTGTGCGGTGGAAAGCTATCCGGAAATTCAGTCAGTGGTTCAGCGCTTGAAGGATGGTGGCTTCAAAAAAATCAGCCTGTATCCTTTCATGCTAGTAGCCGGCGATCATGCCACCAACGACATGGCGTCAGATGACGAGGATTCTTGGAAGAGCCAATTACAGCAAGCTGGCTTTGAAGTGGAACCTGTGTTAAAAGGTTTGGGAGAATTTCCAGTGGTTCAGGAAATGTTTATTGATCATATGAAAACAGCGATGGAGACAGGTGACTAGGATGGCAAAATTTTACGGCATTGGCACCGGACCGGGGGATTCCGATTTACTGACGGTTAAGGGACAAAAGGTATTGAATCAGGTGGACTGCTTATACACCCCGGAACCAAAAAAAGGCGGCAAAAGCTTGGCCTTGAAAATCGTTACACCCTATTTAAAGGAAGATTTAGAAATTAAGCAGCGTCATTTTCCGATGGTGAATACATTGGAAACCAAGCAGGCCGCCTGGGATGCAATTGCGGCGGAAATTATCGCCGACGTGCAGCAAGGGAAAAACGTGGCCTTCATCACATTGGGGGATCCGATGATTTACAGCACCTATGCCTATTTGTTGGAACGGGTGCAGGGCGAGGTGGAAACTGAAACGGTTGCTGGGATTTCTTCCTTTACCCAAATTGCTAATTCGCTGCAAATTCCGTTGGTGATGGATGATGAATCTTATGCGGTATTGCCGGCGACCAAGGATGAGGCCTTAATCAAGGCGGCGTTAGAAATGTTTTCAACGGTTATTCTAATGAAGGTTTCGGTAGCTTTGCCGAAAATTTTAAAGCTGCTGCGAGAACAGGATTTGTTAGAACAAACGATTTTAGTCAGTGATGCATCAATGGAAACCGAAGAGATCACTGTGGGCATTCAAGAGTTAACCGAGGAGGCGAAGCTTTCGTATTTCAGTACGATGATTGTGTACAAAAATCGTGATTTTTGAAGGGAAGAGATTAGATGAAGTACAAATTGAAACAGGCATGTAAATTCCTAATGCTATTAGCCCTTTTATTTTTCTTAATGCCGCAGAAAGCCTATGCCATGCACATTATGGAAGGATTCCTTCCGTTAGGCTGGTGTTTGTTCTGGTATGCAGTCTTTATTCCATTTTTCATTTACGGTTTAATCAGTATCAAAAAAGCAACGGCAGACAATCCGCAAAACAAAGTCTTGTTAGCCTTTAGCGGCGCGTTTATTTTCATTCTTTCAGCCTTGAAGATTCCTTCAGTGACTGGATCCACCTCTCATCCAACTGGGGTAGGGATTGGGACCGCTCTGTTCGGCCCAGGTGTCATCAGTGTGTTGGGGACGATTTGTTTGTTATTCCAAGCATTGCTGTTAGCTCACGGAGGGATTACGACTTTAGGAGCCAATGCGGTTTCGATGGCAGTTGTCGGACCATTTGTCGGATACGGTGTGTATCAATTGCTGAAAAAAGCCGGTGCTTCGGCTTCAATTAGTTTGTTCATGTGTGCTTTTATTGCTGATTTGGCGACTTACTTTATGACTTCAATTCAGTTGGGGATCGTGTTTCCTGATCCGGCTGGCGGCGTAATGGGTGCGATTGTTAAATTTGCTGGTGTGTTTATGTTGACGCAAATTCCGATTGCCATCGCTGAAGGCTTGTTGACTGTGGTGGCTTACAACTTAATTTCGGCGAATTTTCCGGTGAACGAGGGGAGTGTCTTGAATCATGGAGGCAAGTAAAACGAAATCGAAAACTAAATTGAACTTGATTTTACTGCTGGCAGTGGCAGCTTTAATGGTAGGTGCTTTGTTGATCAACCAAAATGGTGAGTACGGCGGCTCCGATGGCGAAGCGGAAGAAATGATTACCGAAATCGACCCAGAATACACTCCTTGGTTTGAATCAATTTTGGAACCGAAAAGCGGCGAAATCGAAAGCCTGCTGTTTACGTTACAGGGCAGCTTAGGTGTGGGGATCATCACCTATATTTTAGGCTATTACAAAGGAAAGAAAACCAGTGCTGATTGACCGTATCGCCTATGAGAATCGGCTGCTGGAGGTTTCGCCCATGAAAAAAAGTGCTGCCTACCTGTGCCTGCTGCTGGTTTGTTTTCTGACCGGTCCGCTGGTGCAGGGGCTGCTGATTCTGGCGATCATACCGCTGACCATTTATACTGCCAAGGTCACGCCTCAACGCTATTTGAAATGGTTGATGATTCCGCTGCCTTTTCTAGCGGTCAGTCTGATCACGATTTTGATGACGACTAGTCCAAATGCCGGGGATTTGCTGATTAGTTTACCGTTTTTCGGCCGCTTTTTAGGAATTTCCGCTGCGTCTTTGGACATGGGGATGCATCTTTTCTTTCGTTCCTTTAGTTGTCTAGTTTGTACTTATCTGTATATTTTGTCGGTTCCTTTTCAGCAAATTCTACAGGTCATGAAGCGGGCGCATTTTCCGCTGCTGCTGATTGAGCTGACGATGCTGATGTATCGCTTTATTTTTATCTTTTTAGATGAGGTCTTTATTTTGAAACGATCTCAGGAGATGCGCTTTGGCTTCAATGGGTTGAAAAACAGCTATCTGTCTTTAGGTATGATGATTAAGCTGCTGTTTTTACAGACCTTTGATCGGTTTAACAAAATGACGTTGTCACTGGAAATGAAATTTTTTAATGGAGATTTCCCCATGTAAGGAAAGAAGGGCTTGGAATGTTTGCAGTTGAAGATTTATGTGTCAGCTATGAGAATCAAATGGAAATTCTGCATCAGCTTTCCTTGCGCTTTGATACCCATCAGGCGGTGGGGATTCTAGGAGCGAACGGTTCTGGTAAATCGACTTTATTTGCGGCAATCGTGGGTTTGTTGAAGCCAACCCGTGGCCGAGTGATTTACCAGGACCAGCCGCTGGATTATCAGAAAAAGGCCCTTTATAGCTACCGCCAAGAGGTGGGGATTGTTTTTCAAGAGCCGGATCATCAAATTTTTTATTCGATTGTGGAAGAAGATGTTTCCTTTGCTTTGAAAAACTTAGGCTTTGATCAACGAGAAATCGACCGACGCTTGGACGAGGTTTTCGACCTGTTGGCATTGCAGCCGCTGCGGAAAAAGCCGATTCAATATTTAAGCTATGGGCAAAAGAAAAAAATCGCGATTGCCAGCGTGCTGGTGCTGCAAACTAAATGGCTTTTGTTGGATGAGCCCACGGCCGGCTTAGATCCCACTGGGCGCAAGCAGATGATTGACATCATTTTCCGCTTGCTGGAGCAGGGAACTAAGGTAATTATTTCCAGTCACGACATGGATTTAATGTACGAAATTTGCGACTATCTCTACATATTAAAAGAAGGCTCGCTGGTGGCAGAAGGTGCAAAGGAAGAAGTCTTTTTGGATGAAGAGATGCTGGCCCATGCCGGACTGGAGCAGCCGTGGCTAGTGAAAATTCATCAACAGCTGCAGACGCCGTTGTTTAAAAACGAAGCAGAATTTATGGAGAAAAGAGTGAGGTGATCAGTGATGGGAAAAAGCTTGATGGTGCAAGGAACTGCCTCTGATTCGGGAAAAAGTATTTTGGTGGCCGGCCTGTGTCGGATTTTTCATCAGGACGGACTGCGGGTGATTCCTTTTAAATCGCAAAATATGGCTTTGAACTCCTATATCACGTTAACGGGTGATGAAATGGGACGGGCCCAAGTTTTTCAAGCGGAAGCTGCCGGGGTGGAGCCGGATGTGCGGATGAATCCGGTGCTGTTAAAACCGACGTCTGACCGCAAATCCCAGGTGATTTTTAAAGGAAAAGTGCTGTCGGATATGGATGCAGTGGAGTACCATAATTTTAAACCGCAGCTGATTACTAGAATCTCAGAGTTATATCAGGAGCTGTTGGCGGAAAATGATGTGATCGTTTTAGAAGGCGCCGGTAGCCCAGCCGAGATCAACCTGAACAGCAAAGACATTGCCAATATGGGAATGGCGAAAATTGCTGACGCGCCGGTGATTTTGGTGGCGGATATTGACAAAGGCGGGGTGTTTGCCTCGATTTACGGCACGATTCATTTGCTGAAGCCGGAAGAACGGGCGCGGATTAAAGGGATCGTGATTAATAAATTCCGAGGTGATGTGGCTTTACTAGAACCGGGTTTGCGGATGATTGAAGAGTTGACGGATGTGCCAGTGGTGGGGGTAGTTCCATATGCTCAGCTGAACATTGAGGATGAGGACAGCGTGGCCTTGAACAAGGTCAACCGTTTGTACAACACCCAAAAAGAACTGGACATTGCGATTGTCGCCTTGAAGAAAATTTCTAATTTTACCGATTTTAACAGCTTGTCGATTGAGCCGGATGTGTCGGTGCGTTATGTGTTTCCTGGAGATCAGCTGGGGAGTCCGGATATTTTGATTTTGCCCGGAAGCAAGAACACGCTGGAGGATGCATTGTATTTGGAAGAGTCTGGCTTGGCAGAGGAAATTCGTCGGGTGCGGAGAGAAGGCAAACTGATTCTCGGCATTTGTGGCGGCTTCCAGCTGTTAGGAAAATGGCTGCATGATCCTAATCAAATCGAATCCACTCATGGCAGTTTAAGCGGGTTAGGTCTGTTGAATACTGAGACCTATTTCGAATCGGAAAAGACGACGACGCAGGTGACTGCTCGGAGCGGGGAAGAGTTGCTGACTGGCTATGAAATTCATATGGGGCGTACGGAAAACCACGAGGAACAAGCTTTTGCCCAAATTATTTCTGCAAATGGCAAAGCGATTGAAAAGGCGGATGGAGCAGTTAGTGCCGACGGTCAGGTAATTGGGACTTATCTGCATGGTGTATTCGATAACAGCGGTTGGCGTCGTCGCTTGTTGAATCAAGTCCGCAGTGCCAAAGGATTGCCGCCGATTGAAAAGGTAGCGATTCCTTATCAGGAATACAAAAACCAACAATACGACAAGTTAGCGGATTTGTTGCGAGAAAGCTTGGACATGGAGAAAATTTATCAAATTATGCAAGGCGAGGAGTTGGAAGTATGAGCATTTACACACGTTATGGCGATCAGGGGTACACCCGCTTAGTCGGCGGCGGACGGGCAAAAAAGAATGCGCCGCGGGTCCAGGCTTATGGGTCGATTGATACCTTGAACTCCCACGCAGGTGTGGCGGTTTCCCAGCTGAGCAAAGAGGATCCGGTAAGGAAGGAGCTGCTTCAGGTGCAGCAATGGATTTTTGATTGCGGCGGTGATTTCGCTACCCCAGATGAGAAGCGGCCTTATAAAATCGAGGCGGAGATGGTTCAATGGCTGGAGGAGAAAATTGACGAGTACTGGTCGAAAACCCCAGAGCTGAAGCAGTTTATTTTACCGGGGGGTGTGCCGGCAGCTGCGACCTTACATGTCTGTCGTTGTGTAGCTCGTGAAGCCGAACGCAATGCAGTGGCTTTACTTGAGCTGGAGGAAGCAGTTAATCCCGAAGCTTTAAAATTTTTGAATCGCTTATCCGACTACTTCTTTGCATTAGCCCGCTGGGTGAACCTGCAAGCAGAAGAGCCAGATGTTTGTTACCAAAATAGTGCCCCAGTGTTTAAAGGGAAAAAGAAACCGCGGGCGTAAAACGTTGCGGTGAAAGAAGGAAAAGTATGAAGAAGAAGCTGAAGGTTGGAACCCGCGGCAGCAAGCTGGCGACCACGCAAACCAAGCAGGCATTGGTCCTGTTTAACCAACATTTTCCAGAAATTGAGCTGGAGTTAGTCAAAATCAAAACCAAAGGCGACCACCTGGCCAATCACAGTTTGCTGGCGATCGGTGGGCAAGGAGCTTTTGTTCGGGAGCTGGAGTATCAACTGCGAGAAGGAAAAATCGACTTCGCGGTTCACAGTTTGAAGGATATTCCGACGAGGATTCATGAAGAGTTGGCGATTGGCTGTTTTTTGAAACGGAAATCACCAACGGATGCGATTTTGTTTCCTGAGGCAGGTCTTAGCTTAGACAAATTGCCGCAAAAAGCTGTGGTAGGAACTAGCAGTTTGCGGCGCAAGGCACAGTTATTACACGCGCGACCAGACTTGGATATCCAGCCAATTCGCGGCAACATCGATACCCGCATTCGCAAAATGAACGAGGGACAATATGATGCGATCGTGCTGGCGTTAGCTGGTTTGGAACGGATGGGTTTGGAGGAAAGTGTGCCTCATCAAGAGCTTTCGCCAGACACGATGCTGCCGGCGATTGGACAAGGGGCTTTGGCCTTCGAATGCCGCAAGGACAACACTGAAGTTCGGGAGCTGTTGAAGAAAATGAATGATGAAGCGACTGCTGGTGCGGTGGCAGCTGAACGGGCCTTTTTAGGTAGTTTGGATGGCAGTTGTACGTTTCCAGTGGGGGCTTATGCCCAGAAAAAAGGCGACGTTTATGAATTGACTGGGATGATCGGCAGTGAAAACGGCGTGATCATTCTAAAAGAAACGCAAAAAGACAGCGATCCTCAGCGCTTAGGAAAAGCGGTCGCTACCACATTGATTCAGCAAGGTGCCATTCAGCTGATTGAGGAGTGCCGAAACGATCAGGAAAAAATTATTATACACTAGAGAAGCAGCCATGCCAGAAGTTATTCGGCAAGCTTTGGTTCAGCGGGAGGTTGACGTCATCGACATTCCTATGAATCGAACCCAAGCCGTCCCTTGTTCAGCGCTGGAGCAGGCGTACGACTGGCTGTTTTTCACTAGTGTAAACGCGGTGCGGTATTTTGATTTTGACCAACTGCTGCCGCAAGCCAAAATTTTAGCCATTGGTAATCAAACCACTAAAGTACTGAAGGAATGTGGTTTGCCGGTGGACTTCCAACCGAAAGAAGGTTTTTCTGAAGGTTTGGTGAGTGAGTGGATGGCAACGGTGACTGAACCGCAGCGGGTCTTTTGGCCGCATTCTTTGCGGGCCCGCCGTGTTATTTACGATTCTTTGACCAAGGGTGGACATACGGTGCTGGAACAAGTTATTTATACCAACGAATTTGTGGCGGAAGATCGCAAGCAGTTGATCCAATTGCTGAAAGAAGACCGTCTGGATTATGTGCTGTTTGCTAGTCCCTCTGCTTGGGAATCCTTTTATGAAACGGTTAGCCAGCTGGCTGATTTACCAGAAGTTTTTTGGGAGAATCTACGAATTGCGGCGATTGGTCCGGTGACGGCCAAGGCGATTGAAAAAGAGGGACAGTCGGTGGCGATCCAGCCGAAAGTTTACGACATGCAGCATTTGTACCAGTGTCTATTGGAAGAAATAAAGCTAAAGGAGTAAGAAGATGAGTCTGCCAACGAGTTATCGCGATTTAACGATAATGCCGATTTTTACTGAGAAAGCGCTGGTGGTTGCCTGCGACACGAGTGCGGCGATCGGCCAAAAAGAGCATGATGCGGTTTATATTGATCCCGCAATCACGGCGGCTTTTTGCCTGCGGGTGCCGATATTGGAGTTCATTTGTTTTGGAGCTAAACCTTTGTGTATCATCGACTTGATCGGGAATGAATACGAACCGACTGGTCGACAAATTTTGTCAGGCATCAAAGGCGAAATGGTGAAGGCGGGATTGGGAGATTTGCCGATCAACGGCAGCACCGAAGAAAATATGGTGACGACTGCCACCAGCATCGGCATCACCTTAATCGGAGAAATTCCGACGGATCATGCGTTGCCGCGGATGGAAGAGGAATGTACCTTGCTTCAATTGGGGCAACCATATATCACCAATGAGGTGGTGAAAAATCGCGACATCATTTTTTCTTATGATATTGTGAAAAAGTTGAAAGGTGAACCTGCTGTAGTGGATCTTTTACCGGTGGGATCAAAAGGAATCGGCTACGAAGCACAGCTGATGACGGAAAATTCTGATTTTCAAGTGACGTTTAATGAAGGTGTCGACACTGAATGTTCAGCTGGGCCAGCAACAGTCTTGATATTGGCGGTTAAAAAGAATCGGGTAGATGAGCTGTTGGAAAAATACCCAGAACTAAAACAAATCGGAGAATTCACAAGGAGGTGACCGCGATGGGTCAGATTACATTAATTACTGGCGGGGCTAGAAGCGGAAAATCAAATTTTGCGGAAAGCTTTTTTTGGGATTATGAGCCGGTTTGCTACATAGCGACAAATGGCGCGGCGCGGGATGAAGAAACGAAACGCCGAGTGGAGCTGCATCAAGAACGGCGGGCGAATGCTTGGTCGACCCATGAAGCGTATCTCGATTTAGCGGAATTTATTGCGGCAGCTTCTAGTAAATCTTATTTGCTGGATTGTGCCACCATGCTGACGACGAATTATTTTTATCATTTAATGCAGCAGCAATTTGGCGAAAATTATCAGCTGATTGATGAGCAGATTGCCAATTTTTCCGAACAAGAAAAATCGGCGGTTGAAGCGGAAATTTTAACGGAATGGCAGAAAATTATCGCTGCTGCTAAGGAGAACGCGGTGGAATTGGTGATCGTCACGAACGAGGTGGGCTTGGGAATTGTGCCTGAAGATCCCTTTGTCCGCTGGTTTCGCGATGTTTTCGGCCGCATTAATCAATTTCTAGGAAAGGAAGCGGATGTGGCCTTTCTAGTGGTGGCCGGCATTCCGGTAAAACTCAAATGATCAATAGTTTAATTCTCTATTTTCAGTTTTTTACTCGGGTTCCGATTCCAGTGGAAATTGACAATCCGGCAGAAGGTATTCGATCCGGCGTGCGTTATTTTACTTTGTTCGGTCTGATATTGGGCTGTATCGAAACACTGGTCTTTTTACTTTTGCAGCGAGTGTTTGGTGCTGGAATTGCCTGGATTTTCACGCTGTTTTTTGATGTTTGTATTACCGGCGGCTTTCATTTGGACGCCTTGTCGGATATGGCGGACGGTCTGTTTTCTTCCCGCAATAAAGAGCGGATGCTGGCGATTATGAAGGATAGCCGAGTGGGGAGTAACGGCGTGTTGGCAGTAGTTTTCTATTATTTATTAATGATTTTCAGTTTTTATACGATTCTGCCCATGACCACGATCTACCAACAGTTATTTATTGTTTTGCTGCTGAATGTCGTGGGGAAAAACGGCATCTCTTTGTTATTTTACAATATGCGCTATGCGGGGGATAATCCTGAGGGGTCAGGTACGATTTTCGTGAACACGAAAACGGCGGATATTGGGATCGCTCAAGGATTTACTTTTGTTCTTTTGCTGCTGCTTTTTGGCAGAGTTGGAGTAATATGCTTTGGTGTGAATGTTCTTGTTGCGGCGGGCTATCGCTGGCTGGTGCTGAACAAGGTGGATGGTTTTAATGGGGACACGTTGGGCGCGGGATCGCCTTTGACTCAAGTCAGCTTTTTATTGACATTGGTTAGTCTGCGAGGTTTGCTATGAAAATTTACTTCATTCGCCACGGCGAAACTGATTATAATAATCGCGGGCTGTTTTATGGTTCAACCGACGTTTCATTAAATCAAACCGGCATCAATCAGGCATTGGCTTTGCATAAGAAACTGGCGTTTTTGTCAGCGGATATTCCTGTTTACACTAGTGAGCTGGTTCGCACAAAAGAAACGGCTCAGCTGATTTTTCCGGCGCAAGAAAAAACGGCTTTAGCTGGTTTTAATGAAAAAAGTTTTGGCTTGTGGGAAGGCATGGATGCGAATCAGATAGAAGCCCGTTATCCGGTGGAATGGCAAAGCTGGTTGGATGATCCTTTTGAGATAACACCGCCGGAAGCTGAACCGTTTTTTGATTTTCGTTTGCGGGTGCTGACGGAATTTGAAAAATTATTGAGGAAAAGACAGGATTTTGTGATTGTCAGTCATTTAGGGGTGCTGCGGGTAATTTTGCAGGCCTGCAATCCGGGAAAAACTTTTTGGGAAGTGGATGTTCCTCAAGGTGAGTATCAAGTGATTGATACGGACTTGTAAAAATAGAAATCAGGTGAAAGTAATGATGGAAAATTCGCTCAAAAAGAATCACTCGCATTTTAGTGTGCGAGATATTTGTTTTATTGCATTACTGACAGCGGCCTGCGTGGTCGGCCGCACGTCTTTTCAGTTTATTCCTAACGTTCAGCCGATTACTACCATTTTTATTATGGTTAGTTTGAATAAGGGCTTCGGTCGGGGCTTTTTGCTGGCGGTGCTGACGATTATTACCACCAATATTTATATGGGTATGGGGCCGTGGACGATGACGCAGCTTTTTGCCTACGGAACGATTGTTTTGCTCAGCAGTTTGTTAGGTCGAATTCCCAGTTTTCAGCGGCACAAAAGTTTGCAGCTGATCTTTGCATTTGGCGCTGGCTTTTTGTTTGGTTTTCTGACAGCCTGCGGTGATGTATTGATTTATGGTATTTCAGCATTTTGGCCTTATTATTTGCAGGGTGTTTACTTTGATTTACTCCATGCTACAGGCAATTTTATTTTCTATTTGCTGTTGATGTCGATTTTGCCAAGACTTTTTAGTAAGTTTTGGTGCAATTAAAAGATGAGAAGTTATTTCAGCTTGAATCTTCCTTCAATTGGGATGATTTGGGCTTTTTTTGTTTTATAATATTAAACCAACGCTGATTCACTATGGTATAATGAGTTTTATTGATAATATTTTTGTTATTATGTTATATATTTGTTGAATAGGAGCGTTTGAGTGATGGATAATAATGAAGATCGAAAGCGGCCGGTGGTCTTTTTGAAAGATATTTCTGTAAGAATGATGACTGATGGCAAGGCGCAATTGAAAAGAAGCTTGACTCTCTTATCGATATTTTGGCTGATTCTGTTGCTTACTTATGGGATAGTCGTGCTAACTGGCAACAAAGAGGTTCATTTATATAAGATATATATTGTGGTTTTTGCTTTGCTGGGTGCTGTGGCAGCCAATCATTTACTCTATTCAAAAAGAATCACTCTTCTATTGTATCCAGCTAGGCAACAATACGTGTTGAGGTTGGGAGACAAAGAAGTGAAGTGGGGTCAGGGAGATATAGCAGCTATTCATATTTCTACACACGGAGATTCCCACACGCAAGGATTCTTTTTGGGGGAAAGAGTGGATCTGCTGATCAATCAAGAGTATTTTGCTTTCAAGGTTAACAGGAGAAAATTTGTTGACCGGTTATACGAGTTTGAAGAAGCTCTGGCAGTATCATTTTACTTAGAGAGGCAAAAAACCACTTTGAAAGAGACAGCACCAAAGAAAATCACTTTTCTTAAAGAAGACAAACTGCGATACGGAAAATCTCTTACGAAGAAATTTCTTTTTGCTCTGCTCTTTTGTTTTTTAGTTGTTATTAATCTGGTATTTTCATTCTATGCAATAAGTAACTTTGGTTTATTCGGGATGTTTGCGGCCTGTATAGTTGCTTCTTATGTGGTAGTGCTCAGCAAGTACGCGCTTGTGGCATTGTATGATGCTCTGACTGAAATCCAAACGACGGTAACCTTTAGCGAGCGCACCAAAAGTCTGCATTTTTCTAATGAGAAGGAATCTTTTCGCTTGTTGCTGTCTGATATAACGGAAATAAAACCGAATTTTCTTTCGGTGGCGCCAATGGGCAGAGCTTTTTCCAGTATGGCCTTAAAGATGAAGCTAAAAGGTGAACCTTACATGTTTTCGACGAATAACGACCAGACGCGAGGAAAGCTGGAATATTTTTATTGTTGGCTAGCGATACGCCAATTAGAGGCTGAAAAAGGCGAGAAGTAGTTGTAACTGACTACTTTTCGCCTTTTTGATATTCTAATAAATCTCCCGGCTGACAATCCAGCACATCGCAAATCGCCTCCAAAGTGGAAAAACGCACGGCACTGACTTTGCCGGTTTTCAGCTTGGAGAGATTGGCATTGGTGATGCCGACTTCTTCTGCCAAATCCTTCAAGCTGATCTTTCGCTCCGCCATCATGCGGTCTAAGTGAACAGTAATTGGCATCTCACAGCCCCCTTATACAGTGTCATCGGCTAGTTCTTGGAGGGAGATCGCGTAGCGGAAGATCGCGGCTATACTGGAAAGAACCAGTCCCATAATCAGGCTCAAATCAAAGGTAAGATATAGGTTAATTTCACCGGCTACCACTGTAGCGATTAAGGAGTAGATTACCGGATAGAAAATTGCTAGACCCAGCACGCTTTTAGCAATCCAATCGATTCGTTTTTGGATTGTTTTGGAAAAAGGTGTTCGATTTTCTGACAAATCATAGAAAATCCGACTGCCCAACCAAAAGGCTATACCCCAAACAAGAAGTTGCGGCATTGCCATTAGCGTGTTAGTAACGTCTTGTTGGGAAGCTGTAAGTCCACCTTCTGACAAAAGTCCAATGACAACAATCCTGTTTGCGTCTGTAATCACGGGATTCTGATAACCAAACAGCTGCACTGCTAGATAAATCACCCAAGCAAAACATCCAACTGCCAATAATTTAAATAATCCATCAATTATCCAAAATGTATCGCGAGATTTTTTTAAGTCCATGATCCTCGCCTCCTCATGTATAGTATAGCACGATAATTATCGTTAAACAATAATTAATTGTCGATAAAAGATAATTTGAGGATGAATAAAATTCGGATTTTTAAGTTGCTACACTGAAAAAATATGGAAGAGGTCTTCCTTAAATTGATCAATAATAAGAATCCTTAGTAATACTGTATTGACAAAATGTAATCACTTGTTTACAATTTGTAATGAAGAGGTTAGCAAGGAGGACGTTTGGTTTGATTAAAAATCGTATCAAGGTGTTACGAGCCGAGCGGGATTGGACTCAGGCAGATTTAGCGGATCGGGTAGGAATTTCCCGCCAGGCGGTGATCTCCATAGAGAAATACAAGTACACACCGTCGTTGGAGTTAGCCTTTAAAATTGCCTCGGCTTTTGAGGTGGAAATTACAGAAGTGTTTAGACCAGAGGAGGATGACTGATGGAATGGGTGAGCTTTGGACTATTAACTATTTTAGTAATATTTTTAATTGCAACTATGGTATTTAAGAGTAGAAAAGAAAAAGAGTATAAAAACGATGAACGTTGGAGATTAGTAACTTCAAAAGCTAGTAAACAGATCATGATTTATTATTATTTGGTCTCTTTGCTTATTTGTATTGGTTCTCTATACTTCAGTATAACTGGATCTTCAAAAACAATTGAACTGGGACTCGTATTCAACTATGGCCTTTATACTTTATTGTTAAGTAATCCTATCGAATACATCGCCTTGCGATACTATAACAGCGTACTTTAAGCCAAAGGAGGAAAAGTATGATTTACTTTTTTATTGCAATTTCAATGACTATAATTGTCGCTTATATGAGTTACGGCATTGGTTTTGAAAATAAAAGCCGGAAGGAAAATAAAAATGACGAGCGCTGGCAATCGGTGGTTGCTAAAGCAAATAGTACGGCATTATCGACGTTCTATATAGCAGGAAGCTTGATGGCAGTGGTCACCTTAGTAAGTGAAATTTTCCAAAGCGTCTACCTTATCCGGGGACTACTATCTCAAGAAAATCTATTTGAGATTTACAAGTATTATACGTTGGTAATTCTATGTATCGTTTTTGCGGTACGGACGTATTCGCTGAAGCGCTATGATCGGGAAATGTAACCAAGAAAGTTTGATTACAGTTTCTAAAAACTAGATAAAAATACTCGGCAGCTATCCGGAATTTTTTGCGATAGCTGCTCTTTTTGCGAGCAAAAGTAGTCTAAATTCCCTTTTCACTAAGGAAATTTCTCTTTTTCCACAACGGTAAAATCAACTATTGCCGGAGTACAAACGCTCGCTAGATAGCGGTTTCAACCTTTTCGTTTAAACAAATGAACAAGGTTCCGTAACGATAAGGAAAGAATATGTCTTCCTATAGAAAGCGCTATCTATTATTCTTAGAGCATAGAAAGAAAAGGAAGGTGAAGCAATGACAGGATTACCAGAAAATTTTTTGTGGGGTGGCGCAGTTGCCGCACATCAGCTGGAAGGCGGCTGGCAAGAAGGTGGTAAGGGCATCAGCGTAGCGGATGTCATGACGATGGGTGGACCGGGCGTTCCCCGCGAGATTACTGATGGCGTGATCGCTGGCAAGAATTATCCGAACCATGAGGCGATTGATTTTTATCATCACTACAAAGAGGATATCGCATTGTTTGCGGAGATGGGTTTTAAATGTTTCCGGACATCGATTGCCTGGACGAGGATTTTTCCTGAAGGAGATGAGGCGGAGCCCAATGAAGCGGGGCTGCAATTTTACGACGATTTGTTTGATGAGTGCTTGAAGCATGGCATTGAACCGGTTGTGACATTGTCCCATTTTGAACTGCCTTTTGCTTTAGTGAAAAAGTACGGCGGCTTTACCAATCGCAAAACGATTGATTTCTTTGTGAATTTTGCGGAGGTTTGCTTCAAACGTTACCAAGACAAAGTTAAATACTGGATGACCTTTAATGAGATTAACAACCAAGCCAATTACAACGAAGATTTTGCACCATTCACCAATTCAGGAATCGTCTATAAAGAAGGCGATAATCGGGAGCAAATTATGTATCAGGCAGCCCATTATGAATTAGTGGCAAGTGCCAAAGCGGTTCAGATCGGGAAAGCCATCAACCCGGATTTTGAAATCGGTTGTATGATTGCGATGGTACCGATTTATCCTAAAACCTGTAAGCCAGGGGATGTTTTGATGGCACAAAAGGCGATGGAAAAACGTTATTACTTCACTGATGTTCATGTTTTTGGCGAGTATCCTGGCTACATGAAGACTTACTTCAAGCGCAAGGGCTTTGATTTAGATATCACTGAAGCAGACTTGTCCGAGTTGAAAAAGGGAACCACTGACTACATTGGCTTCAGTTATTACATGTCTTATGCGATTGAGCATCAAGCGGACAATGATACTTATGACTATGATGAAACCCGCGACCTGGTGCGCAATGAATTTGTTCCGACATCTGATTGGGGTTGGCAAATCGACCCTGAAGGTATTCGTTATTCCATGAACTGGTTCGCCGATCACTATCGCCAACCGCTTTTTATTGTTGAAAACGGTTTTGGGGCGATTGATGTTAAAGAGGACGACGGCACAGTGAACGACCAGTATCGGATTGATTATTTAAAGGCTCATGTTGAGCAAATGATCAAGGGCGTGCTGGAAGATGGTGTTGAACTGATGGGCTACACACCGTGGGGGTGCATCGATTTGGTTTCTGCCAGCACTGGCGAAATGAAAAAACGTTATGGCTTCATTTATGTTGATAAAGACAATGAAGGTAACGGGACATTAGAACGCAGTAAAAAATTATCGTTTGACTGGTACAAAAAAGTTATCGCCACTAACGGCGCTGATCTAGATTAATTATTAGGAGGAATTTTATTATGAAACGAGCATTGATTATTTGTGCAGGGGGTATGTCTTCTTCGGTTATTGCCAAGAAAACAACGGAGTATTTGCAAGGAAAAGGAAAAGAAATCGAATTAGATGCGACTTCAGCTTCGCAAGGCTCAACAACAATTGCCAAGGATGAGTATGATCTGTACTTGGTTAGTCCACAAACGAAAATGTATTTTGCTAATTTGGAAAAAGCTGCCATTAAAACGAATAAACCAATCGTCAATATTCCGCCGCAGGCTTACGTGCCGATTCCAATGGGAATTGAAAAAATGGGCAAACTTGTGGAAGAAAATATTTAGATAAAGGTTGATCAACATGTTGAGTAAGAAAGAGACAAAAATTCTTAAATTGCTATATGGACACCAGCCGACTTTTTTGACCAGTCAGGAGCTGGCAGCCAGTCTCGGGGTATCAGACCGGACGGCTCGGAAATACTTGCATTTATTGGAGGATACATTGAAGGATCAAAAGCTGGGCTCGATTGAAGGAAAACAGGGCAACGGCTATCGTTTAGTGGTGGACAGTCAGGACAGCTTTCAGGCGTTTTATTTACAGGAAACCAAGTCACCGCATTGTTCCAAGGACAATGGAGCCGTTCAGGAAGTGCAGGATCGTCAGTATTACATCCTGAATCAATTGTTTTTCGAGCAAAAAGCGGTGTATGTGGACAATCTAGCCGAAGAATTGTTTGTCTCTCGCTCAACGGTTTCCAACGATTTAGTCGAGGTCAAGAAACTGTTGAAGCCTTACGAGATTGAATTAAGCAGTAAAAGTAATCGAGGAATCTTTGCTGTGGGTAATGAGAAAAATATTCGTCATTTTATGATGAATTATTTCTTCTTGCAGCGTCTGCAGGATAATCTATATACTTTTTCCACTTATACCAACCTGCTGGATGGCATCAGCGTTGAAGAGATCGTCATTATTGTCTTAGACGAGTGCCGAGAAGCGCGCTTGAAGTTGTCTGACTTTATTATTTTCAATATTGTTTTGCACATTGGACTGGCAATCAAACGGCTCCAATCTGGATTCGAAATTGAGTATAGCAATATGATACAGCTATCCGAGGATGCATTGGAATACCAAACAGCTTTGCGAATTGTAAATCGAATTACCGAAAGTATGTCAGTGGAGTTTCCCCGCGAAGAGGCTAATTACATTGCGCTGCATTTGCGCAACAAGATTACCTCCAAACGGGTTTTCCAGAAAACCACTTATAGTGAATCGGAAATTAAAGCCCAGCTGTTGGAAGCATTGGCAGCCTTTGATCAGGAAACGGGTTATCACCTGCAGCAGGATTCGATTTTGATTGACGGGTTGATGATGCATTTTACCCCCTTCTTATTGCGGTTGCAAAACAACATGAGTATCGAAAATCCACTGATGGAGGAAATTCGTCAGCATTATGGGGATTTACTGCAGATGACAATCAAATATCTCTCTAAGATGCCGATTTTTCAACCTTATGAAATTACCGACAGCGAGTGGGCCTACTTAACGATTCACTTAACGGCGGCAGTTGAACGATACCATAATGACCTAAAAGCACGGGTCCTAGTAATTTGTGCCACCGGCTTAGGCAGTTCGCAAATGATTAAAAACCGCTTGGAGCGGGAATTCGGTTCGAAGATTTTAATTGAAAAAGTCATCAGCTATTACGAGATTGCCGATCAGGATTTAGACAAAATTGATTTAATTATTTCCTCAATTAATTTGCCCAACGTGATTCATCACACACCGATTGTTTATGTCAGTGTGTTTGTTGGCGAAGAAGATATTAAAAAGATCAATCATGAATTGTCCGGCTTTAGACCGTCTAACTTTCCAAGCCTTAAAGATGAAGCAGCGGATGCTGAGAAAAAAGCGGGGCAAATCGAGTTGATTCAACAATGTTTCCGACCTGAGCTGTTTATAAAGCTGGATTCACCTTCTACCAAAAAGGAGGTTGTCGATCAATTGATTACTCGCCTGGAGGCAGTAGAGGGCAAACCGATAAAAGCTGCCTTCAATCAACAGCTGCGTTTGCGGGAAAGCTATAGTTCAGTGGCGTTTTCATCCCGCTTAGCCGTACCCCATCCGATTGAGGCCTTGACCGAAGAGGCGTATGTTGCCGCGGCGATTGTACCAAAGGGTGTCTATTGGGAAGCGGAATATCCAGAGATCCAGCTGGTGCTCTTGATGTCGCCGGATAAGCTGGGCCGGGTGGAATTAGAGAAAGTCAGTCACATGCTGGTACCGATTATTGAGGACGAAGAATTTTGTGCCCAATTAGTTGCTAGTAAAAATTACGAAGAATTTATTGCAAAACTAATTAAATCGCTTTAATAGAAAAACGGCAGGAGTGAAAAAGATGGATTCTGAAAAATTACAGGAAGTTGCTTTTGAAATTATCTTAAGCAGTGGGGACGCGCGCACACTGGTGCATGAATCGTTCCAGCATATGCGGGAGGGTGAATTTGCCACCGCTGAACAAAAATTAGAGGATGCCAATGAATCGTTGGTGAAGGCACACCGTGCACAAACCGAATTACTAAAGAATTATGCTAACGGTGAAAAAATAGAAATGGAAATAATCATGGTGCATGCGCAGGATCATTTGATGACCACCATGACCTTGAAGGAAGTTGCTGCGGAAATGCTGGTCTTGTACCAACGTCAAGCTGCGATTCATTAAGAAAGGAGGGGACTGGCTTGAGTAAAAAAGGAACAAGGGATATAAAAAAAGAAACTGCCTTGAAAAATTTTCGCTACAATCGCTTTTTGATCTTGCGTTATTTACTGGCCGGCTTTTTCTTCAGCAATCTCTATTGGCTGCTGATGTTGTTTATGAGCCGCAGCTGGTATGCACTGCTGCCGGCAAGTTTATTTATTTTAACGCTGCCGGCGATTGGTGAACACGCGAAGCTTTACGGTGATATGACCGATCAAATCCAGAATAAATTGCGCCATCATAAGTTTTATCTATCTATTCAACTAGGTATGAATCTGGTGCTGTTAGTTATCAGCTTTACTGAAGGAGGTTTTCAACGGTTGTACCCCTTTTTGACGACTTCTTCTCAAGCCAAAGCAGCCCTTGTTACGATCCTGTTAGTGGGGATTTTTATGTCAGCCTTTTGTATCCATCGTATTAGACGGATTTATTTGCAACAAGACAAGCATTACGAGTATATCCAGGAGTTTGCCAAATTGAAACAGAAAGCGAGTGAATAAAAAAATGGACGGATCAAACAACAAGATATTTAAACTCTTAGAAAAGACATTGATGGGACCTTTAGGAAAATTAGCACAGTTTAAAATTGTACGTGCAATTATGGGCGCAGGGATGGGCGCAATTCCTTTTACCATCGTGGGCTCCATGTTCTTGGTATTCAATATTCTGCCAATGACATTTCCCTTTTTAGAAGATATTTTCAATGCCAGCTTCTTCAGAGTTAGCGAATTATATATGTTAGCCAACAGCACGACAATGGGTATCTTGGCATTGTATTTCTGCATCGGCTTAGGTTACGAATATACTAAAATTATTGCCGAAGAAGAAGATTTAAACATGGCGCCAATGACGGGTGCTTTGCTTTCTATGTTCTCATTCTTCATGGCGATCCCACAATTAGTGATGGAAAATGGTTCAATGGTTCGTGTGACGGACGGTGGACAAGACATTATTAATGGTTGGGAGATCGGCGGCGACGGGATAGCTCGTCTAGGAACCGTGGGGATCTTTACCGGGATCATCATGGCTGTTATCGCCGTGCAGTTGTATCGTTTATGTGTATCAAAAAACTGGGTTATCCGTATGCCGGAACAAGTACCAGAAGGTGTATCACGGGCCTTTACGGCATTGGTTCCAGCGTTCTTAGTGGCTTTTGTTGTATTAGCAATTATCGGGGTTTTAGTCGCATTCAACACGGACATTTTCCAATTAATTGCTGTGCCGTTTGGTTTTGTAACTCAATTGACCAACAGCTGGTTAGGGATTATGGTCATTTACTTCTTGGTGCATGCATTATGGCTAGTGGGGATTCACGGGGCGAACATTATCTTCTCACTGATCACACCAATCACGCTTGGCAACATGGCTTTAAACGCTGAAGGCGCAAATATTCCATTGGCGGGTGAGTTTAACAATGCATTCGTAACCGTTGGTGGTTCTGGTGCAACTTTAGGCTTTTGTTTCTTCTTAGTTTACATGGCGAAATCAGAGCAGTTGAAGGTATTAGGGAAAGCGGCTTTGATTCCAGCGATCTTCAATATCAACGAACCTTTGATTTTCGGTGTACCGTTGATTTATAATCCGTACTTGGCAGTGCCGTTTTTCTTAGCACCAATGGTTTCAGCAAGTATCGCTTACTTTGCGATTCAACTGGAAATTATTCGTCCGGTGATTGCCAATATGCCTTGGCCATCTCCAGCAGGAGTAGGAGCTTTCATTAGTACCGGTGGTGACTTGAAAGCCGCAGCTGTGGCTATCGTCTGTGTGTTAGTCGCTTTTGTAATCTATCTGCCATTCATTCGTTCTTATGACAAACGCTTGCTGAAGGAAGAACTAGCTAGTGTTCAAGGTAATGATGCAGCATAGTAAATAAGTAAATGGTCATGAGGGTGAAATTCTCTCTTGACCATTTTTTTAACCTTAAAGAAAGGATAAGTTTTTCAAAATTGAAATGCTTGTAACAACAATGTTACCGGTGTCCGGCTTCACAAACTAACTTTGTCGGCACTAAGCGAAAATTGGGAGAAACTTGAGGAGCAGTTTATCCCAATTTTAGTCTTAGTGCTCCAAAGCTGAGCGAGTTTGCGAAGCCTTTCTTAGTAATAAGCTAAATGAGACTGTAAAACCACTCTAGTTTATGACTACAATAGATTTTTGCCAATGTTTTGCTAAATAAGTCGAATAATCATTGAAAACAAGCCGATGCACGTAATAAGTGCGCGGTATTTTTATGCTTATAGGATACACTTATCATATAGGAGGAAAGGAGTTTTTTAGTGTTAGCAAAAAATATCATTAAGTATAGAAAGAAAAATAATTTGACTCAAACTCAGTTGGCAGAAGAATTGAAAATCGCACGTCAATCGATTTCCAAATGGGAAACCGGCGAAAATCTGCCCAGTATTGACAATTTGATTTTGCTGAGCGAGATTTTGAACATTTCCTTAGATGAACTAATTACCGGTTCGCCTTATTTACCGCTGCCCTTTGATTTTGGCAAACCCAAATCCAGAAAGGCGTTAATCATTCTAGGGGTAATGGCTTCACTGCCGCTGCTTTCGTTCATAGGGCTGGGCTCGATAGAAGAAGTGGCGGGGGACTTTTTCCGTCTATTGTTGGTGTCTGCATTAATGATTGTTTTGAGTGTGTATGGCTTTCCCTTTGATTTCAAGCGGTATTACAACTATTGGAGAATTGAAAAGACTGGACTAGTTTATGCTACACCTCATCTACGCTCGTTGGGAATCAGCGGTTCCTTAGATGAGTTGATCTTACCTTTGAAAGCTCTGTTCGGTCAGCGAAAAACGAGAAGGATCAACTATCAGGACATCCAATCAATGGAACTAATCCTAGTCCCATTTCGTTCAAACCCAACTCTAGGCTGGTCACCGCGGGGCTACACTCCTCGCTTACAGCAGCTGATGAGAGAATCTTTCTATTTAAAAGTTGTCACTAAGAATGGTGATGAAATTTATTTAGAATTGCGGCAGTACTATATGAAGGACTCCAAGGAGCGAGAACTTTTTCTTCCTATTATATTGTTCTTTAAACGGAAAAATTTTGACTTTATTGATCAGGGGCAGATTATAGAAAAATTGAGGAGTGGGAAGAATGTGCTTGAAGGCATATATGCTGATTAATAATTGGAACAGGGATAGTTCACGCATCTCAAGCAAAGCTGTGAAAAAAAGCAGACTTTTATAAAAAAACAATAAAAAAACAGTACAATCTGGCAGGCACCTGATAAAATGAAGCTAACAAGACGAATATGCTTCATTGAGGAGATAAGCAGGTGCTGGTTAAAATAATTGGAACTTTAGTGGTAGGATTTTTAGGTAGTACGGTGGCGAAACGCTTGAAGATGCCGGCCGCATTTATGACAGGGAGCATGCTGGCAGTGGCATTGTTTTCCATTATAACAAACGAGATGTTTATGCCGGGCAGCTTGAAGGTAATCGCCCAGGTTGTCAGCGGGGCTTACATCGGTCAACAGGTCTCCAAGCAGGATTTATTGAACTTTCCTAAACTGGCGAAATCTATTGTTCTGCTGATGACTTTTTTTACCATCAACACGTTTGTCATGGGCTTTTTGTTCGCGCGTTTTTTCTCGATTGATTTGGTAACGGCTTTACTTAGTTGTTTGCCAGGCGGGATTATGGATGTTTCGCTGATCAGTATCGACATGGGGGCCCAGGCTGAAATTGTGGCGACCATGCAGCTGGCGCGTTTGGTGGGGATGCTGCTGATTTTGCCTTATTGGATCAGTTTTATTTTGAAGCGCTTAGGCAAAGATGATCCGAAACCGGAACCGGAAAAACCAGCTTTGAAAAAGAGCCTGACCTTTGGAACGAATAGGGAAATTAGTAATAATTTGTTGATCTTAGTTGTTTCTGGCATTGGCGGTCTATTGGGGATGTACTTGCAAATTCCGGTAGGGGCCTTGATTTTCTCGCTGATTTTTTCTTGCGGTCTAAAACTGTTGAAAAATACTGCGCCGTTGAACAATAAAATTCGTCAGCTGGCTCAAATTTTGGCCGGTTCGATTATTGGCAGTACCTTTACCCGAGAAAGTTTGGAGCAGATCAGTCAGCTGCTGATTCCGGCTTGCTTGCTGTTAGGCAGCTATTTATTTATTAATGTGTTGTTTGGTTTTATTGTCTACAAGCGGGGTATCCTGGATTTGCGCTCGGCTTTGTTTGCTTCATCACCAGCCGGGGCCACCGACATTTCCTTGATTGCGGGGGAACTGGGAGGCGACATGCCGAAAATTGCGGGGATTCAAATTTGCCGTACGCTGTATACGATTATTGTTTTGCCAATTTTAGTTCGCCTAGTGGTGAATGAATAGCGCTGTTTAGCGCTTTTTTTGACTTTAAAGAAAGTATAAGATATTCACAATTAGAAAGCTGCTTAAACCAATTCTACTGATGTCCGGCTTCACAAACTAGCTTTGTCGGCAATAAGCGAAAATTTTGAGAAACTTGAGGAGCAGTTTATCAAAATTTTAGTCTTATTGCTCCAAAGCTGAGCGAGTTTGCGAAGCCTTTCTTATGCAATAAAAAGCCATATTCTTGAAAATGGTTTCATTTCTGGCATAATGGAAGAGAGGTGAGTCAATTGAAAAGAAGAAATTGGGTAAGTGTGTTGGCGATCTCGCTGGTTGCGACGGCCGCCTGCGGGATGATTATGGGGATTGAAATTATCACCCATCACAAAGAAACAAAAAAAGGCTCTTAGGAGTCTTTTTTTTAGGAGGATTCGATGCTTACTGTAAAAAATATTACACGACAATTACCGGAGTACGCTAAAATTTTTGATATTTATAAAAATTCTTTCCCTGAAGAAGAACAAATGCCGGTGTGGCTGCTGCGGCTGTTCGCGAGGAGAAAACGGGTAGAATTTTTGGCTTTTTATGATCAAGGGGTCTTTTGCGGTTTTACTTATTTGGTGCACAGTGAAAAACTGACTTTTATTTTTTATCTTGCCACCGATCCGGACCAGCGCTCCCAGGGCTACGGCTCAAAAATACTCAGCTGGATTCAGGAAAAATATCAGGATCGCGGCGTGGTTTTAACAATTGAAACGGTGGATCCGGCGGCTGAGAATTATCAGCAGCGCCTGAGGAGACAACAGTTTTATTTCAAAAATAATTTCCACGATACCGGACACAAAGTCAAAGAATATGGTGTGCTGTACGATGTATTAGCGAATACACCGAACTTTGTTTTTTCTGACTATCAAGCGTTACTAAAATATTTTTCCTTTGGCTTTTATTCAGTCAAACCGGAAAAGATGGAGGACAAATGATCAAAGAATTAACGAACCCCACTCAACAGGAAATTGAAAAAATTGCTCAACTGTGGCTAGCCAGTAATTTGGAGGCTCATGATTTTGTAGCAGCGGATTATTGGCGCGGCAATTATTCTGAAGTCAAGGAGATGCTGCCAAATGCCCAGCTGTTTGTTTACTCTGACGAAGGTGAACTAGCCGGATTCATGGGCTTGATGGAGGGTTATATCGCTGGTATTTTTGTCAAAAAGGAGTACCAGCAGCAGGGGATCGGCCGAGCTTTGTTAGCTGAGGCAATGAGCCGAAACGAAAAATTGACGTTGGCAGTCTACAAACAGAATCAACAAGCTTATCGTTTTTACGTAAAGCAAGGATTCACCGTGGAAGCAGAAAGGATCGATCCACAAACCGACGAAGTAGAATATCAAATGAGCTGGACGCGCAACGCATAAGAAAGTATTTGAGCGATCATGGACCAAACACGGTCCAAATGGTCGTTCTTTTTTACTGGCCAAATAAAATCGGCTATCATTCCCCCTTCAAAACCTCTATACTGAATGGTAATCAACTTTCGAAGGGAATGACTTATGAAAATACTAATTGTCTACGCCTACCCCAATCAAACCGGATTTTCTGCCGCCGTTTTAAACGCTGTGCAGGAAAATCTGAAGGCTAGTCACCAAGTGAAGCTGCTGGATTTATATCAGGAAAACTTCGATCCAGTCTTAGTTTTTAACGAACAGCAAAGGAGACGTGACTTGGCGACAGAAGCGTCTACTGCAAACTATCGGGAAATGCTGGAGTGGTCGGAGCAATTGATTTTTATTTTTCCTATTTGGTGGAGCGGGATGCCGGCGATCTTAAAGGGGTTTATTGATCGAGTGTTTGCCAAAGGATTCGCTTATGAGTACAAAGGTCTATTGCCAGTGGGGTTATTAAAAGGACGTCAGGCATGGGTTATCACCAGTCACGACACGCCGAAGCCTTATGCTCGCTTTATGCAGCAGGATTACGGTCGGGTATTAAAACGACAAGTGCTGGGCATGTGTGGAATCAAACCGGTGAAGCTGACGGAGATTGCTTATTTGCGGGGGTCTTCCAATGAAAAACGTGAGAAATATTTGCGGAAAATTGCTAAAATGAGTCAAGCGTTATAGTCATCTTTCTTGAAACAGATCTGACTATTATGAAATTAAAATGAAAATTTCTGTTGACAAATGAAAAATTAGTGATAATCTATTAATCAAATAAAATATTTTTTCGATGAGAAAGAAAGTAGACTTGGAACGGTTGCAGAGAGACTCTGGTTGGTGAAAAGAGTTAGATGGGAAGAGTTGAAAATGGCTTTTGAGAAACTTTTGGCGATAGGTAGTCAAAAGCGGAGTGTCCACCGATACAAGGACCGCCGATCTTGCGTTTAGCGACGTCGGGCAGAGAGACGGGGGGAACCTGTCTAAACAAAAGGTGGTAACACGATGATTCGTCCTTTTACTAGTACATAGCTGGTAAAAGGGCTTTTTTTGTTTTCCGCAGCTTTTTGGGGATCATCAACGAAGGTTTTTCGCGTAAGCAGGCATCGGAAAAGTATTTTTATTCCAAAAATATTATTACAGGAGGAAAACATGAAAATTGAATCATTGCTCGTTCAAGGAATTTCTGCCCATAACAATCCTTATGGTGCGATCGTTCCACCGATTTTTTTAGCTTCAACCTATATTCAGCCGGCGATTGGAGAAGAACAGGATTTTGCCTACTCAAGGGGAGGCAACCCAACGCGGAATCAGGTAGAGGATTTGCTGGGCCAGCTGGAGGAAGCGCAATATAGTTACGCCTTTGCTTCGGGGATGGCCGCTACAAGTTCGGTCTTTCAGCTTTTGAAGCACGGCGACAAAGTTTTATTGAACAACAATATTTACGGCGGAACCTTTCGCTATTTGGATCAGTTGTTTGAGTCTCGGGGGTTAGAGTACCAGCTGGTGGAAGATTTTAACCACTTGTCTGAAGAACATTTTGATCTCACGGTAAAAATGATTTTTATCGAAACACCTTCTAATCCACTGCTGGAAGTCACAGATATTAAAAGAATCAGTGAGCTTGCCCATCAACATGGTGCCGTCGTGGCAGTAGATAATACCTTTATGACCGCCTACTTGCAAAAGCCGTTGGCATTGGGAGCCGATATTGTCACTTATTCAGCTACCAAATATTTATCTGGACATGCTGATTTGATTGCGGGAGCTGTTTTAACTAATGATCAAGCAATCGGTGAACGGTTGAAGGTCATTCAAAACACGCTAGGCAACATTTTAAGTCCTTTTGATTCATATTCGTTGATTCGAGGAATTAAAACATTGGCAGTACGGATGGATCGGCAAATTGAAAATACCCACAAACTGATCGTTTTTTTGCAAAGCCAAGCTATTTCAGTCAATTTTGCTGGGGCTCATTCCAAGGAAGAAGCGGCGATTCAATCAAGTCAGGCAACTGGTATTGGTGCGGTAATTTCCTTTGAATTACCGGAAGAATATGACTTATCGGTTTTTGTTCAACAATTAAAAATGTTTCCACTGGCAGTTAGTCTAGGCGGGGTTGAAAGCTTGATTTGTCACCCGGCTTCCATGACTCACGAGTCCTATTCTCAGGATTTACGAGAAAAAATTGGAATTAGCGATCGTCTGCTGCGGGTAGCGGTGGGAATTGAAAACAGCGAGGATTTAGTTGCCGATGTGGCGCAAGCCTTGAAGCAAGCGAAGGGGGAAATTTAGATGAAAAAGAAACTGATTTTAGTCACCGCACTAGCGGGTTTATTTTTACTAGGAGGCTGCCAATCTGGCAATTCTGCTACCGAAGAAAAAGTGCTGCGGGTGGGCACAGAAGGAACCTACGCACCATTTTCTTATCGAAACGAAGAAAACGAATTAGTCGGTTACGATGTAGAAGTGGCCGAAGCAGTAGCTGAAAAAATCGGCTATCAAGTAGAATTTGTGGATGCCCCTTGGGATTCAATGCTGGCAGCCTTTGATGCGGAAAAATCCGATGTCATCTTTAATCAAGTGAGTATTACGGATGAACGGAAAGAAAAATATGATTTCACCATTCCCTACAGTGTTTCCCATGCTTCCTTGATTACCAATGAAGCAGATGACACGATCCAAAGCTTTGATGATTTGAAAGGCAAAAAATCAGCCCAATCGTTGACTTCAAATTATGCGGTGTTGGCTGAGGAGTACGGAGCAGAATTAGTCAGTACCGACGGCTTCAGTAAGTCGGCGGAATTAGTTGCTAATGGACAAGCGGATGCTACTTTAAACGACGATGTCACTTATTACGATTACATCAATCAGCAGCCGGATGCGCCGTTGAAGCTGGTTCAGGTTTCTGATGAGACGACGGAAGTTGGGGCAATGCTTCATAAGGGTAATGAGGAATTGATTGAAGAAATCAATCAAGCATTACAGGAATTAAAAGATGACGGTACTTTGACGAAATTATCAACGAAATATTTTGATAAGGATATTTCACAATAGAAAGGTTTGTGATTATGGAGCGAACACTTTCAATTGTACAAACTAGTTTATGGCCCTTGCTGACGGCCTTGCTTCAAGTAACGATACCCTTAACCATTCTTTCCTTTAGCTTTGGCTTGATCATTGCGGTGATCACAGCTTTGGCGCGTATTTCGAAACAGCGAATTTTAAATACGATTTTCTATCTGTATGTTTGGATTTTCCGCGGGACACCGCTGTTGGTTCAGTTGTTCATTGTCTTTTTCGGATTGCCTAGTGTGGGGATTCAGTTTGAAGCTTTCCCAGCGGCAGTCTTGACCTTGTCCTTGAATACTGGAGCTTATGCTTCTGAAACAATTCGCTCGGCGTTGCTGGCGATTCCGAATGGACAATATGAATCGGCAGCCTCATTAGGCATGAGCCGTTGGCAAATTTTGCGCCGCATTTTAGCGCCGCAGGCTTTTAAAATTGCGGTACCTCCTTTGTCCAACACGCTGATTAGCTTAGTGAAGGATACGTCCCTTGCTTCCAGCATCACGATTGTTGAAATTTTTATGACCGGCCAGCGGATTGCCGCGCGGACTTATGAGCCGCTGCTGTTATACTGCTTAGTTGCTGTATATTATTTGATGGTTTGTACTGTGTTGGGTTATTTTCAACAACGACTTGAGCAGCGCATGGCTCGTTATTAAGGAGGAATTGGTTTGCTGACATTAAAGAATTTAACGAAAACATTTACCGACGAGCCGGTTTTGAAAAATATTTCCTTGAGCTTCGAGGATGGAAAAACAACCGCGATCCTTGGACCTTCCGGCTCAGGGAAAAGCACCCTGCTGCGGCTGATCAATTTGTTGGAGCAACCGGATCAAGGTGAGATTCAGCTGGAGGACAAAATTATCGCTTTTCCGCAAAAGCTGCCTTTTAAAGAATTACGGCAGCACCGAGCAAATTTCAGTATGGTGTTTCAGGCCTTTAACTTATTTCCTCACTTAACGGTGGTGGAAAATGTCATGGAAGGACCAACGCAGGTAAAAAAAGTACCGGCTGCTGTTGCCAAACAGCAAGCCCGCCAATTATTGCAGCTGGTGGGCTTATCGGAAAAAAGCGATAGCTATCCTAAATCCTTATCCGGCGGTCAGCAGCAGCGGGTGGCGATCGCCCGTGCACTGGCGATGGAGCCAAAGTTCATTTTATACGATGAACCTACCAGTGCGTTAGATCCCGAATTGGCGCAAGAGGTTTTAAACGTGATTCAAAATCTAGCCGATCAAGGCAATTCGCAAATTATCGTAACTCACCATGTGGATTTTGCCCGAAAAATTGCCGACCGGATTTTGTTTATTGAAAACGGGACAGTCTTTTACGATGGAGACACCGAGCACTTTTTTATTAGCGACATCCCACGAATTCAGCAGTTTATTCAACGAGTTTCTCAATAAAACAACAAAGGATGATAAAAATGACCAATAAAATTCCCTTTACTGTAGACCACGTAGGCAGTTTCCTGCGACCAGAAAGTATCAAAAAAGCCCGCCAACAAGCTGCCGATGGAATCATAACCTCGGCTGAACTGCGGGAACTTGAGAATCAGGAGATTGCAAAGTTGGTAGAACAGCAAAAAGCTGCCGGAATCAAAGGTATTACCGATGGTGAATTCCGCCGGGGCTTTTGGCACATTGATTTTCTAGAAAACTTGCATGGGGTGGTGGGCTATGTGCCAGAAACGGGCTACAATCAGCAGTTCCACGGAAAAGCCGCACCTTCTTACAATATTCGTGTGGAGGATCGGATTGCCTTTAATCCAGACCATCCTTTTTTAGCAGATTTTATTTTCTTGAATGAACAGGTAGAGACGGAGCCGGGCTACTATGCCAAGGCAACGATTCCTAGTCCCACGATGATTTTGCGCCAAGAGCTTTTAGCGAATGACGGCACATCGAAGATTGATACGATTTATCCTGATTTGCAGGAGTTTTACCGTGACTTGGCTGAAACTTACCGGGACGCGATTCAAGCCTTTTATCAAATCGGCTGCCGCTATTTACAATTTGACGATACCAATTGGGCCTTCTTGGCAGATGCGGACAAACGGACGGAGTTGAAGGAAAAGGGAATTGACCCGAATGAGATCGCGCAAATTTGTGCCGATATTATTAATGAAGCGCTGAAGGATAAGCCACAGGATTTGACCATCACTACTCACATTTGTCGGGGGAATCACGCATCGTCTTGGTTGTTCTCAGGTGGTTACGAGCCGATTGCCAAAGAACTGTTTTCCACCAAATACGACGGCTTTTTCTTAGAATACGATTCTGATCGAGCGGGAGATTTTGCGCCGCTGCGTTACTGGAATAATTCAGATAGCAAAGTGGTACTGGGCTTAATTACTTCGAAACACCCAGAGCTGGAGGATGTTACTTCAGTGATCGAGCGAATTAACGAAGCCACACAGTATGTACCGTTAGAAAATTTAGCCATCAGTCCCCAATGCGGTTTTGCTTCAACCCAAGAAGGCAACAAGCTGACGGAAGAGGAGCAATGGGCTAAAATTAATTTTTTACAAGAAATCGCAGAACAAGTCTGGTAAACAAAAAGAGGAATCCTCAATAAATATGCTGAGGATTCCGATAAACTTTTTCTAGTCACCAGTCGGCTGAATAGAAAATGTCAATTGGTAATTGCTTTGTTTAATCCCGCTCAAGGGTCCAGAGTAATTTCCTTGAAAGGCAAATGTTCCGCTGCTGTTTGCTCCACTAAAAGGTGGTAAAACAATTGCTTGGCTAGAATCAATCGTGGTCAAACTCACTACTTTTTGTTGATTATTAAAAGCTGCCTTCAGTGACAAGTCCAAGGTTGCTTCGAACTTCGCCGGCTTACTCAACTGATCCACCAGTGTAAATTGGTTGGTTGCTCCAGCAGATAACGCAGAGACCGAAATTGCCACAGGAGTATTGCCTAAATTTTCCGCCGCATAACTGCTGCTTTGGAAGGCGCCAGTCATGGGGGAAGCAAATTCGGTCGCAACCGGCAGCTGCACAAAAATTCCTGGTTCGACTGTTTGGGTGGCTGCAAACCAATTGCTGGTGGTGCTGACTGTAAAGCTGCGATTGGAAGCCGTCAAGGAAACTTGATCCTTCACCTTGGCATAAAGGTAATAGTCTTGAGCCACCAGTTGATTGAGCGTCAGCTGGGTACTGCCAGTTACCACCTGATTAGCCAGCAATGCACCATCGGCTGTATTTTCAATCGTTGCTTGGGTGCTGTCACTGTTAATGTCTTGGTTTGGAATCAAATTGGTCGTCGCAACTTTGTAACTAACTTGCTGCAAGGTACGGTCTGCCGGGGTTACTTCCAAAGTTCCACCAAGAATCAGATCGCTTTGTCGCGGAGCTACCTGCGTTGTAGTTGAAAGGTTGCTTATGGCCACGGTGGGTTGATAAACTAAAGCGACTTGATTACCAGTTTCTGATTGGGTGTAAACTGCCGACTGATTAAGCCCCAGCAGTTTGGAATTTGTTGTTTCTGTTGCACCGTTGGTTAAAAGGCTGAGTTGATCTTTTTTCGTAGCGTCGGTATCCTTTCGATTGAAGGTCACCGATCCGCCGG
Organism: Candidatus Enterococcus moelleringii; assembly: GCF_017377575.1. Lineage (GTDB taxonomy): Bacteria > Bacillota > Bacilli > Lactobacillales > Enterococcaceae > Enterococcus_A > Enterococcus_A moelleringii. Next base: position 20,880 of record NZ_JAFREM010000029.1, on the reverse strand, counting down.
TAAACAACGAACCTGATGTATTTATTTTGGAAAATAAAACTCGTTTTGGTTGATTAGCATTAATCACCGTGTTTCCGGTCATTGCCCAAGAAGTCGAAATGGACTTATTATTCTCAAAAACCGCCTCAGCATTTTTCCCGACTGAAATATTCGTAGGCGCACCATCAGACACGCCGCGAATGCCGCTATTCAAATAGCTGACATTCCTCAATCCGCCACCGTTTATCACGTTGTAATGAAATTGAGCCGCTTCGCCGATCGTTAAATTCGCCGTAGTACTGGCAAACAAATCATTTTTCCCATTATCAATCGTCACCTGAGCCCGTGGATTTAAAGCAACATCAATTGGTCCCCGCTCGGATTCTCCGCGAAAAACCGCGTCCTCGCCACTAGGATTGGACATCACCTTAATATAGTTGGTGCTGTCGCTATCAAACACGATGTTGCGAAATCCTGAAGCAAATTCCCGACCATAATTTCCGGTACTGGAGCTGATGAAGCTGTTTGTACCTTTGAAGGTTACCGTGCTGCCGGTTCCGTAATAACCATTGAAGGGAACTGCGCCATTGCCGGGAATATTGTAATTGATATTTTCCACCGTCAAATTCAGATTTGCTGCAAAGGATGAGCCGTCGGTGTAAGGATAAACTAGGCCCGCGGTAGTGGAATTAGGGTAGGCGCTGCTGCCAAACTTCAAATTGCGAAAGGTAATGTTTAAATTTGCGGTGGAAACCTTCAGCAGGGTGGCCCAATTATTCGTGCCATCAGCTAAAGTATAGCCATAGTACATCCCATACTGATGGGTTCCATCTGTCCCCGCCCCATCAATAATGGTGTCGCCAGTAAAGGTTAACGTATCGATGCCGCCATTGACATAGCCGTAAACGATATCTGTTTGTAAAAGCAGGTATTTTTTTGTGTAGGCGGTATCCTGCATGGCTGCTTTGAAGGTGGCATAGCTGGTAATGTTGTACAGGTGATAACCGGATGGCACCGCAAAAGTGCTGACCTCAGTCTCTGCCTGAGCCAGTCTCGGTGTGATCACCGGTTGTAATTCTTCCGCAACTTCCTCCGTGCTTGAACTTGCGGCCTCTTCCGAAGTCTCAGTGGTAGTCGAGGAGTCAGTCTGTGCACTGTCAGACTCATTGCTGGACTGACTTGATTCAGTGGATTCGCTGGAACTAGCCATTTGTCCGCTGTCCACGACAGTTTCGGCAAACGCATGGGTAGGCATGATAGAGACAAGCAATAAGCCGATCAAAAAAACTCTTTTCTTCACTCAGTGACCTCCTTACATCTAATTAATTCCAACCTTAACTATACGAGAAAATCGATGAAGGAGATTTTATTTTTTTGAAACTAAAATCCAAATTATATAAAATAATTCGTATTTACCTGTAAAAGCAAATGGGATAGGATAAGAGGCAATCCAGCAAATTCATTTTCAAAAAAGGAGGTCTGAGTAATTATCGAAAACAACACAAAAAAACGAAAGAAGTGGTGGTATCTTTTATTGCTGCTGCTGTTGTTGCTGGGGGGATATTTCACCTACAGGTATTTTTCCCAAGAAGAAACAGCAACAGTAATAGCTGGGAATTTTTTGCCGGAGGGAAAGGATGCTTCCAAAATGACGGAAGAGGAAATTGCCAATTATGCCCAAACGGCCGTGGACAAGAGTCAGTTTAATATGCGGGTCGTGGCCTCAGCTAACTTTGATCAAGCAACCATGACCGGCAATTTAGCCATTCAAAATCCCCCCTCCAATTCTCAACCCGCCAATGTCGTCATTACTTTAGACAATACCGGGGAGGTTCTCTATACATCCGGCGGGATTGAGCCCGGCGAGGAGATAAAAGAAGCGACGCTGGATAAAAAGCTGGAACCCGGCATCTATCAGGCGACCGCAACTTTTCAAATTTTTAACTCTGATACCAAGAAACAACAAGGCCAGGTAAAATCGGCATTGAGTATTACGGTGGAATAAAATAAAACAAATGAGGAGATCAACAAATGAAAAAATTTATGGCAGGTTTATTAGTAAGTGCAAGTATATTAGGCTTCGTAGCTACAGCTTCGGCGGCAGAAACCGATAATGGCGACGGCACAAAGGTAGTAACTGAAGCGGGGACTTCTACAGTTCCAGTTCAAGGGACTTTAGGCGCCGATAATTCCAAACCAGATGCTGGAATCGATGAAGGTAATACCGACTGGGTCAACGTGACGGTTCCAAGTACCACTTTATTCTATAGTGCCGGGACTGCTACCACGATCAAATCACCAACTTATACGATTGAAAATCATTCCGGTCGTCCGGTAACCGTTTCTGTCGACAGCTTTAATTCGCAAGCAGCTGGCGGTGATCTTAGTAAGGTTGCCAGCTTAAACGTTGCTTTGGATGCGCACTTAGGGAGTGCAACCACCAATGTGCCAGTGATTGACGGAGGTACACCAAAAGGCAATGCTATCGGAACCAAGATTGGGGAACTGGCCAACAGCGAAGGCAAATTGACTGCCAGCGGTACTGCTGGACAAGCAACTGCATTAACATTTGGTTATTCTGGGAGCTTTGCTAAAGGGGTAGTTACTAGCCCGATCACCGAAATGTATGATTTAGGCTTGAAATTTACTCCTACTAAGTGGTAGGTAGCAGCCTCTAATTCAAAACGGAGGTTCCTGGATGAGTCAAATTGAAGTTTATGGGACGTTAGGTATAAAGGAAGTCGATCAAACTGAAAAAATCGATTTGCCTGCAACGCCGTCTGTATCAAGATCAAGTGTTCAGACTTATACTGGTCGGCTGGTCCAAACCAACGACACGGTGAACACGAATTTAGTTTTTATGGGGATAGTGCTATGCTTGATTGCTTATGTGATTTATAAAATAAGAAAAATGGAGGCTGCTGGCGAGTAGTCGAATAATTTGAAGGAAAGTCGGAAAGAAAAAATCTTTTCGGCTTTTTTACGCAGAGAAGTACTCATTTTCGTGAGAATTCTTTGATGAGGTAAGAAATAAGTGCAGATTGTTGGAAAAGTGGACAATAGGTACTGAGAAGAAAAATGGTTGCCGCTGTTTGGTGATTCAATAATTGCAAAAAATTCCCACGATGGAAAATGAATACAGCTATTTAATTGTTTAGACGAATTCTAGTACGTTTGTCGCTTGCTTTTGTTTTCTGCCAAGCATTTTGATGATAATCATGCTTTGTGAGAATACATCTGTCGCTGGGTGTTTTACCAAACTTAATTGTTCAGAATGAAAAAGTTCCAAATAATTGAGTACGGCTGCTGTTCCACCGATAACATTCACGGCCTGATAGCCTTTTTCATTAAGGAAATAAGCCATCGTTTTTGCCCGCTTACCTGATTGGCTGAATAAATAATAGGTCTGGTTCTTATCCAATTCAGTGTAACGACTAGGCAATTCAGTCAAAGGCATAGAAGTAATAGTCGATTGTGATTTCATATTTTCAATTTCAAAAAAATCAGGGTCTCTAAGGTCAAGTACATTTAATGATTGCGTCTTAGCAAGAGCTACAAACTCTTGTGTTGTCATGGAATAATTCATCTGCTATAAGTCCTTATCTATAATTTTTCTAACGACAAAATATTAATACACATTCGCAGGAAATACAAGTGATAATTTGCAGTAAAACGGTTACTTTTACGAAAAACGAACGATTTTTAATCTTTTATCTAGTTTTCAGCAGGTATATTTAAATGAAAAGGCGGCAGCTTGAGAAATCAGATTTCTTATTTTGTTGAAGTTTAGTCAAAGGTTTAGGTGGCGAGAAAGCGTTGACCTGTTAGGTAAATGAGTGTATGCTTGTATTGACCTAATAGGTAAATCTGGTTTGGAAGGAGCAATTATGAGTATAAAATTATTTGAACTGGAACCACCAAGACGAGATGCGATATTGAACGCGGCTTTGAAGGGATTTGTCGCAAGAGGCTTTGATCAGGCCTCCACGAATACCATTGCCAAAGAAGCAGGCATGTCCAAAGGGTTGCTGTTTCATTACGTTAAGAACAAGCAGGAACTTTTTCTAGCTGTCTACCAGTATTTCACAGAGTTGCTGGAGCGAGAATACGCGGCTAAGCTGGACTTTACTGAAAAAGATCTTTTTGCTCGCTTGCGCCAATCCTATCTGCTGCAAATAAAGCTGATTAAGCAATACCCAGCAATTTTAGCCTTTAATCAATTATCTGCCGCTACCAAATCGACGGAAATCAATCAGGAAATAGAAAAAATTCGTCAAGGTGCTGCCTGCCAGCCGCCACTTTTTGAAGGAATTGATGTTTCCCGATTTAGAGAAGAGCTGGACATTGAGAAAAGCCAGCAATTTATTTTGTGGGGGAACATCGGTTTTACTAATCAAATTGTCGAAGAGATAAAAAATGCAGAAGAGCTGGAGGAAGCTGCTGTTATCGAGACGGTGGATGAGTATTTAAACGAATTGGAAAAAATCTTCTATGTACCAGCCAATCAAGGAAAAGGTAGAGGCATTTGGAAGTCACTGTTTTAGCCAAGCAAAGTCAGGAGAAAAGCCATGAATCATTCCATCATCGTTGAATTTCCACTGCGGGGAGAGTGGCAGTCCCCCAATACACCAGGAACCAAGATCCCCAGTCATGGAACCAATCGTTTTGGTACCCGCTATGCCTATGACTTTATTCAAGTTGACTGGAACCGCCCCGGCTGGCCGGCTTATCGCAGCAGCTTGCCGCAATACTTGATTACGGGTTTGCCGCTTAAGGATTATTATTGCTGGGGTCAGGAAATTTATGCCCCTTGCGATGGCATCGTCGTTAAGGCGGAGGACCATTACGAAGAACGCGAGCGAACCAATTTGTTGGGAGATTTGAAGAATGCTTATCAAAATGCCAAGCATTTTGATCCGTCGATGGGTGATCCTCGAACTGTTGCCGGCAATTACATCATAATTGAGCATTCCACAAAAATTTATGCCGCTCTGTGTCATTTGCAGCAGGAGTCCATTCAAGTGACAGAAGGCCAACTGGTAAAAAAGGGCGATCTCCTTGGTCGCGTCGGACATTCCGGTAATTCCTTTGGTCCGCATCTGCATTTTCAGTTGATGGACAATCGTGATATCAGTAAAGCAAAGGGGCTGCCTTGTGCTTTTGAAAAGTATGAAGTTTATCGTGAGGGAAAGTGGCAAGAAGTTGAGGCGGGGATTCCTACCAGTAAAGATCGGATTCGGTTTGGTGGGAAAGTAATTTTGTTAATAGAATAGTTCATCATTGTCCTACATTGATTGCTTGCATTCTAAGCCAATCGATGCAGGATTTTTTTATTAGTAATCAATTGAAAAGACCACAAGGATTCAGAAGTTTTACGATTGTTTATTCGTTATTCTTGAAAGAGAAGAAAGAGGTGAATCCGATGAAAATCTAGTTTATTTTTTTATATTCAACTTGAAAGGAAGATTTTATGGTGAACAGCCGATGTAGTCCGCCTACACAACTTTTGGATCGAAGAAAATAATCTAGCAAAGGAAGTTGTGTATGCCTAAGCAAAAAACACATAGCGGAATGAAGAAGCGGGCCAAGCTAAAAAAGGGTAAAATAAAATGCCCGAAGTCTGTCATCAGTTCCCCGGATAAAAAGAAGGTTAAACAGTTGCTTTCTTAGTTTTAATAGAAGAAAAAATCTTTGAACGATTCTATGTTCAAAGATTTTTTTACTTAGTTATTGGAATACACAGCTCCATTACGACCTTTTCGTGCTCTCGATCAATTGCCAGGTAGCGATTCACAGCAAAACGTTCCGTCATTTGATACTTGCTTTGAGGCAGCCAAATGCGAAAAACTCCCTGCAGCTCAGCAAAAATTTCGTCGATATGGCCGGAAAAAGAGTAAACAGCATAAGTACCACCCTTGATCACGGTAGCAGCCTCCGGAGTTGGCTGATCGGCCGAAAAGCACAGGTCGCAGATGCAATGATCCAAATCAGCGGAAGCTGGATCGCTGTAAAATTTTTCATACAGAATTGTTTGATCAAAGATCGTGTCTTGGTGCTTATCTAGAAACATAAACCAGCGATCTTTTAAATCAGCGTAATTTCCGATAAAACGTTCATAGTAAACTTTTTGCTCCGGCAGCTGTTCGATTCGTATTTTACGGTCATACTTGTCATAAGATAAAAACGTTTCTATTTTGGCAGGGATGAACGGGTTTAGCGTTTGGGGAGCAGTTAAAATTTGGCGATAGAAAGCAGGTGGATGATGATAAACTGTTTTAAAAGCAGTACTGAAGTTGGTAGAACTATAGCCATAGTCTAAGCCAATCTTACTCACTCTTTCGGTTGCCTGCAGCTTCAAATCAATGGCGCTTTGTTCCAGTTTCATCCGTTTGATAAAACCATAAACACTTTCACCGGTTTGCTCCTTAAATAGTCGAGCAAAGTAATAGTGGGAATAATTGAAATAAGCCGCGACTTTTTCCAAGGTCACCCCTTTATCTAGATGCTGGATAATATAATCAATGCTCTGGTTAATCAGTTGTTTTTTATCCATGGCCACCTCTTCGTAAAGATCATTTTTCAAATCAATTCTTACTTTTAGTATATTTGCTGGAGGGAGTGGATGTAAAGGACAAATTTAACAATACGTTTCCTCGAAATCTAGTTGAAAAATTCTAAACAATTTTGCCCACAGCTCCAGCCAGCGGCAACTTTTGCTATAATTCAATAGAGGAGTGTGATTCCGGGTGAAAATTTTGTTAGTGGAAGATGAACAAGAAATTTCTGAATTAGTCGAATTTTATTTAAAAAACGAAAATTATGACGTTGTCACCTGCGAGAACGGGACCGATGCTTTGGAAAAGATCCGCAGCAGTGAGTTTTCCTTGGCGATCTTGGATATTATGCTGCCGGATACCGATGGCTTTGAGCTGTGCAAGGCGATTCGTGAAAAATATACGTATCCTGTTATCATGCTGACGGCCAAGGGGGAAGAAATCGACAAAATCACCGGATTGACGATTGGTGCGGATGATTATATCACCAAACCGTTTCGTCCATTGGAACTGGTGGCTCGGGTGAAGGCGCAGTTAAGGCGGGCAACTCAATACAGCGGTGCAAAACGCAATGTATTGACCGTGAAGGGGTTGGAGCTGGATATTGAGAAGCGCAAAGTTTTTCTGAATGAAGAGGAGCTGTTTCTAACGCCGCTGGAATTTTCGATTTTGAAGCTGCTGATGGAGCGCAAGGATCAGGTGGTCAGCTCAGAAGAGTTGTTTAAAGAAGTTTGGGGCGAAAAATATTACATCAACTCTAACAATACTATCATGGTCCATATCCGCCACCTGCGGGAAAAGATGCAGGACACCGGCGAGAAGCATAAATATATCCAAACGGTTTGGGGTGTCGGCTACAAAATATAGCTTAAGATATCTTAAGAGAAAACTAAGTGAATAATAAAAAACTGCCTGCTTATAGATGATTAAATAAATCTATAAGGAGGTTTTTTCGATGAGAAAAAGAAGGAATAAGTTGCTGCCGGGGTTAACCATCCTAGCTGTTTTGTTAGCGGGTCTGTTAACGTATCAAGTTTTTGCCACGCCCAGTGGAAACTTCATCAACGTTCGGGGAATTTCCGCTAATCAGTACTTGTTAAAGCAGCGCAACGGAACGATTATCAATCAAAGAAAGCCCCAGAAAAAAATTGCGATTGCCTCACTTACAAAAATAATGACCGCCCTGTGTATGATTGAACAGACAGAAGACCTGAATCAACTAACCACTGTACCTGAAACGATTTTTTTAGATATTCAACAAAATAATTTAGCCGTCGCCGGTCTTCAACCAGGTGAGGTAATTAGTTATCGTGATCTTTTGCACGGGATTTTGCTGCCGTCTGGTGCCGATGCTACCATGACCGCCGTTTTGTCAGTTAGTGGAAATGAAGAAGCCTTTGTCGCTGAAATGAATCGCAAAGCAGCGGAGCTGGGCATGAACAATACTCATTTTACCAATTCCATCGGTTTAGATACGGAAGACCATTATTCAACGGTGGAGGATTTGGCCCTGCTTTTAGAATACGCTCTGACGAATGAGACGTTTTATCAGACGTTTACTTGCCTGTACTATCAAGGTGCTGCCACCAATTGTCATCCCGGAGGAAATTATTTTACCAGCAGTTTAATCAGTCGTGGTGAATCGCTGGAGCTGACCAATGGCCAAATAATTGGCGGCAAAACCGGCTATACCAAAAAAGCTGGCTTATGCTTAGCCAGCTTGGCCCAAATAAATGGCGAGGAATATTTGCTGATTTTGGCGGGAAGCAAAGGGGATAGCCAATCCGAGCAATTTAACTTAATCGAAAGTCGCAAGCTTTATAACGAAAGCCTGCCATAAAAAACGCGTAGCGAAAAAGCTACGCGTTTTGGCTGTCGATAGGCAAAGTGAAACGAAAAGTTGTCCGACCATTTTCACTTTCGGCTTCAATCGTTCCTTGATGAGCTAAAATAATTTCTTTCGCGATCGCCAGACCCAGGCCGGCACCGCCGGTTTTAGTGGAACGAGATTTGTCCAAGCGATAAAATTTTTCAAAAATGGTTTCGATTTGATGTTTCGGAATCGTCGCGCCTTCGTTAGTGATGCTGAAGGTTAGACGGTCGACTGTATTCTCAGTAAGCGCCATCTGAATGGTGGAATTTTCCGGTCCATAAGCAATCGCGTTTTTCAGCAAATTGTTCAGCACCCGCGCCAGCTGCTCACTATCGGCAAAAAGCTTCAAGGTTTCTGGCCCAGTGTAGGCTAAGCTCTGATTTTTCTCTTTCAACAAAGGATAAAATTCATCTGTCAGCTGATTCAGCAATAAAACAAAATCCAGCTCCGTCGTGTATAGTTCAATATCCTGTAAATTGAAACGAGTAATATCGAAGAAATCGTCAATCAAATTTTCCAGACGATTGGATTTATCCAAGGTAATAGAAAGAAAATGCTGCAGCTGTTCCTTCGTTAAATCAGGCGAATCGAGGATCAAGTTGAGATAACCAATCACCGAAGCCAACGGGGTCTTCAAATCATGCGCCAAATAAGTAATCAAATCCTTGGTTCGTTGTGTTTCCCGTTTCAGCAGGACCTCTTTGTTATCAATGTTGGCTTTGATTTTCAGCAACTCGTTATCAATCACCAGTTCCCCGATAGGCACCGCCGCATCAGCCGCAAAAAACTGAGTGATTTTTACCGCCAGCTGCTGAGTATTCTTTTTCAGCTGATATCGGTAAATAAAAAAGCTGATCAAGGAAACAATAAAAATAATGGCTAACGCAAAAATAATCAGAAACAGTTTGACATTGGGCCAATCGATATAAGTTTCCACCCGATAAGGTTCCTCTGAACCATCAACAACAATACTAACAAAAGTGCCGTAAATACTATCCAAAATTTTATGATGCATTTCGGTTTGAATAAATAATATGGACGTACCCACCAGCAACAGTGCACCCAGTAAAATGAAAAACAGAGAACTCATTTTTTTCCGCATTTTCCGACCTCCCTTCATTGTTTTATTAAATTAAGTGTATCAAACCTTATCCAAAGTGAAAACCCAACATTTCTTAAGCTTTCTTCACAATAGCCGAACGCTTTCGCGGGGGTGACTAGTGGCAGTAAAGCGACCTCGTTTCAAAAATCTTGGGAAATGTTGAACAATTTCTTAAGAGACAAAAAAAGAACAATCTAGTTATGGAAAGCGCTGTCAGAAAATGATACAATCAGTATTACCTAATACAAAGTAGAGTGAAAGGAGGGCCTATGATGACGATCGTGAATCAGTACATCACGGAATGCTTGGATGATAACCTGGAAGATTTCACCAACTATTCGATTTTCTGCTGCGGCAAAAAAATTGAAACAGATGAAAACGTTCGCATTTATTACACTGACTGGCTCTCCAGCAACATTGTTTATGAACTTGTGCTGGCCCATGATTATAAAACCGAACGAAAAAATATTTACTTTTACCTGAAAGACCGCCAACAGTGGATTGCCTATGGCCATAGCGGCGTGCGGGTAGTCCCGTCATTAGGATAACGAAACAAGCTGACAAAGTGCTTCATACACTTTGTCGGCTTTTTTTGTTCCTATCGCTTTTGTAAAACATCAAAAGTATGTAAATTCAACTAACTACAGTTGCAGCCTAATGTAAAAGATTTCCGGCTTCATTTATTTTGTTGCTAAAAGTTTTCTACTATTATATAGTCTATTATTTGTAAATTGTTTCTTACTAAATCAGACAGTCGAAAAAAACAACTATTGTTCAATCGAGATTCTTCATGTACACTTCTATATACAGAAGATTGTCTGATTTATATTTGGTCAGACGATGGGTAAAAGAGAGGAATTTATTCATGAAAAAACTAGGTCTTATTTTAATGTTAGGTATCTCATTAAGTGTAGCAGCTGGCTGTACGCCAGGGGGAAGTACTTCCGAAAGCTCCAGCCAATCAACAACGGCATCTACGCAGGAAATGATCACCGCTACTGTGAAGGTAGTCAACGATGGCGAGGAAGTTTCTAACGAAGAGATTGAAACAACGGAAACCACCAGCTTGTTGGATATCATGGAAAAAGATCACGAGCTGGAAGTGGATAACGGCATGATTATCGCGATTGATGGAACCAAACAGGATGAGCAAGCGGGTTTGTATTGGACCTACACCATTAATGGCGAGTGGGCTGAAAAGGGCGCCGGCGAGACCTTCTTAAAAGCTGGTGACCAAGTCGAGTTTACCTATGGAAAATTCGAATAAACACGTTAGCGGATGGCTCACCGTTCGTGATATTTGCTTTATTGCACTGCTGACGGCGGCGTGTGTGGTGGGGCGTACGGCATTTCAATTTATTCCCAATGTTCAGCCGATTACGACTATGTTTATTCTAATTAGCTTGTACAAAGGCTTTACCCGCGGATTTTTAGTTATGCTGCTGACGATCCTCACCACCAATATTTACATGGGGATGGGACCGTGGACCTTAACCCAGCTTTTTTCCTACAGCGTAATAATTTTGGTGAGCTTTGGCTTAAGTAAAATTCCTGGGTTCAGCCAACGAAAAATCCCACAGCTGGTTTTTGTCCTTTTGGCGGGCTATCTGTTTGGCTTTTTGACCGCTTGCGGGGACTACGTCATTTATGGCATTCGTGCCTTTTGGCCATATTATCTCCAAGGAATCTATTTTGATACGATGCATGGGGCGGGTAATTTTTTGTTTTACCTTTTACTGTCACCGATCGTGCCGCGGTTGTTCATGAGGTATTGGCCGGATTAAGAGGATCCAAGGATTTTTTTGCTAGAAAAGTCGCTGGATGCTTTTTGGGTTAAAATACACTTGATTATTCACGAGGGTTTCGCATATGATAAAAGAGATTAATTTTAATGAAAGCAAGGAGTTGAAAAAATGGGAGTAAACCTCCAGGAGCGGCAATTGTTTAAAATGCAGCGGAAAACCTTAGAGAAACGTTTTTCACAGCATTACGAGGAAATGAATGATGCAAATTACATAATTGAATGCGCATTAGCCGTTCAAGTTCGCAATGCACTGACGACAGAAGACTTCTCATTTTTGGCAAAAGACTTGATTCGCCAGCTGTTTTTCACAGCGGAGGATCTTCAGGCGACGCGCCATCTGTGCTTTTTCTTCCGGGCGTATTTTACGAATGAAGAATGGGCAACTGTATTGGGACGATTGTTCAAAAAACCGGATGAATACTTGGATTTAACGCAAATCTATGTTCCGGGAGTGGAGAAGCTGCAGAAATTCCTATCTTCCGGCGCCCGGGAAGAGGAGGAGGATATCAGTATCTATGCCTTCTTCAAAGACGAAGCAGGGAAAATGCAAAGATGGCGATTAAGCAAAGCTGAATCCAAGCTTGGTTCGCAGGAAGCTTTTGAAATTATGCATATTCTAAGCTTTTTGACGATTCTAAAAAAAGATGGGGTACGGCGCTTTGTGAAGCCGCTGCGCTCTGACTTTGTCACCACTTATCATGTGGAAAAAATTGGGACTTAAATATCAATAGTGAAAAACTCAAAAGGAGACCTGTCTCTTTTTGAGTTTTTTTGCATAGTCAAAGCCCTCAAAATAGCTTTCCCTGCAGCCAAGTCTCTGATATTTAAAGCAGAATCAACCTTTGTTTATGAGAAAGGCCCTCTTTCAGCTCAAATCCTTAAGATAAAAGTTAATAAAACGTTTGTCTGTATTTGAATCTAATCTTTTTGCTTTTTCTTTCAAAAATATATGATTTTATAGTTTTAAATATATGTAAAAATGATTATAATAATAGTAGTTATCATTTTTGTAAGGGAGGACCTTTGCGTTGAAGTGATAACAGGTGGGGAAGCGTTTCTATTTAAAAAAGAAGGGAGAAGTTGTTTGGTATGGGACAAGAGGGATCGTGCTATATAAGAAAGGACAACCGTCGGGGGCATTCTTATAATAATAGGAAAAAGAATGAGCCAACTTTCCAAGAATGGGTGACTGAGCTCACGGCTGATCAAACGATTGATTGGCGTGCCTATGACAAATTGAAGCACTATGTATTTCCGATTTTGGGTGAGAAGCTGTTAGAGCAGGTGGATTGTTTCGCGATTGCTGAGCTATTGTTGACGTGGCAGAAAAAGGAGGTCATGCTTGAGACTATGCAGGAATTGATTCGTTTGACGCATCAGACGATTGATTATGCGGTGGAAAGAGGTCTTCTCTTGGAAAATTTGTGTACTTCAATTGGTGGCAATAAGCCGAAATTATCTTTTTTGTCTGTAAAAGATCAATCGGTATTCAAACAGATCGTAGTTGAAGATCGTCACAATACGGGCCGGGCGGCGATTATTTCGATGAATACGGGATTACCCATCGAATAAGCTGTTGGCTTAAAACGACTGAAACTGCTTAATGTTACAAAAGTTTGTTTACCAGCCGAAGAATCCGCTGAAGGTTTGCGGTATATTGCTTGGAACCTTTTTTCTATCGGAATAAAAATGAAAAGACACGGCCCTTTTGGATTGATTCGCCAGGGCGGTGTCTTTGTTTAGTCATCCAATTTTGCTAAAAACTTCTTCAGCTGTCCTTCGTTCATCATGTGAATGGTTTGAAAGCGGCCTTTATAATAAATCGCCCAGTTGTTGAACATCCCCGGCAGTGCTTTCGCTTTTTCCAGACTGTCAATGGCAATCGTGTTCAGCGGGATATTATTAGCAGTACAATAAGCAGTCACTTCCTTTAGTCCATTTGGAATAAAAGGACATTGCAGGCCGTAATAGATGGTCAAATCTTGCGAGTCGATTTTTTGCTGGCGGGCATTTTCGGCAAACTGTGGCTGGCTGCCGTCAAAGGAAAGAGCCAGCAGTTCGTATCCGCCCTCTAAAGTATCCACCACTTCAAAACCGTTTTTTACCATGAACTTTTTATCTGTGAGGAAAGGACTTTTCTTTTGGGAGCTCACTACACAGACTCCCGATTTCTTTTGGGCTTTGGCATCGTTTATACAATACTCCAGCAAGGCTTTGCCGTGTCCATGGCCTTTGAATTTACCCGATACCCACTGGCAATAAATGTACAAATAATTATCCCCGACAACCGGCACCCAGGCTGTCTCCAAGGGTGCATATTCGATAAAGACCTTGCCGTTTTCGTTAAGCTTACGAAAAACATGTCCTTCCTGCACCCGGCTGGCTAGCCATTCTCGTTTCGCGTTGACACCGGCTTGATGCTTCATCCCGGCAATTGCGCAGCAAACATGTTCCGTGGCTATGTTTTCCTTACTTAAATTGATGTAGTTGCTCATTTAGTCACCGCCTCATTTTTCCCATTTTACCATAAAATGGTTCTCTTTTTGCGCAAAAAAAGGAAGACCTGCGTCTCCCTGATTGGTGAGTTAATAGAAGCTATCCTTTAAGTCGTTAGACATTTCCTTTAATTCAGCTTTCGTCTCGTCTCGGGTGGCTTTTAGGTCATCCTTCAAAGCGGTGCGCTCGTCTTTTAACCCTTCGGTGGTGTCCTTTAGATCCTCTTTGACTTCCTGTTTGGTGACCTTCATTTCTTCCTTCAAAGCCGTCATCTCTGTGCGAATCTCTGCTCTGCCAACTGGACGCAGCACGTAGCGGTTCAAGGACAGTAAGCCAATACACACAATTCCTAAAACCAGCACCGTCATATCCAAAGCGTTTCGTTTCATTAGTAAATCCTCCTCAATTTTTCTCTTATCTACAGGTTTCTTTCTACTCTTTAATCATAGAGGAAATTTAGCTGTGCCACGTCCAACTTAAGTCCTATTTTTGACTAGGGAATAAGGCTTGAGTCGTGGTGGCGGATTTGAAGGGAACTGCAAATATTGGATAAAATCGGACAAATTTGAAGCAAACTTCAAATAATGGTAAAATAGATTAAAATATGAAGTCTAGTTCAAGGAGGGAAGCCGATGTTTCAACGTCCAGTTTATCTTAACCAATTGATCCAATTCAAGGATGCAGATTTAATCAAAGTCATAACTGGAGTAAGACGTTCCGGGAAATCAGTTTTGTTGATGTTGTATCGAGAGTATCTGCTCCAACTGGGCATTCCGGAAGATCGCATTATCTATATGAACTTCGAAAGTTTCGAGTACCAAACGATTACTACCGAAGAAAAGCTGCGTGAAAAGATCATGGAGCTTTTGCCAGTAGACAAACAAAAAGTTTATTTCCTATTTGATGAAATTCAAACAGTAGATGGCTGGCAAAGAGTGATCAATGGTATTCGAGTCAGTTTTAATAGTGATATCGTCGTTACCGGGTCAAATGCCTATATGCTGTCAGGAGAATTAGCCACCCTTTTGAGTGGGCGCTATGTAGAAATTGCCATCTATCCTCTTTCCTTTAAGGAATTTTTGGCAGCCAAAGGAATCGATGCAGATTCTCGCAGCGTAGATAGAACCTATACAGAGTATGAAAAATACGGCGGATTTCCTAGTATAGCAATCGCAAATGAAGCGATTAAGGATACGATTTTATCGGGGATATTTGATACGATTGTGTTAAATGATGTCGCATTGCGGGCTGGTGTAAAGGATGCAACTGTTTTAAAAGCAATCATCAGCTTTTTAGCAGACAATGTAGGTCAGTTGATTAATACCTCTAAAATTGTCAATACATTAAAAAGCGAAGGTGTACAAACCACGGTTCACACAGTCAATCGTTATTTGGAACTGCTGGAAAACAGTTATTTGTTTTACCGTGCGAAACAATATGATATTCGTGGACGTGAATACCTGCGAACCAATGGCAAGTATTTTATTGTTGATTCTGGCCTCCGGCGTAATGCGATTGGGCGCAAAGACGGGAACTACAGCAATCGTTTAGAAAACATTGTCTATCTCGAGCTGCTGCGACGCGGCTATCAGGTGGATGTAGGAAGATTGGATAGTAAAGAAATTGATTTTGTTGCCCGCAGGCTGGATGAAACGGTGTATGTTAAGGTAACTTACGAGATGCCAGAAAATCGTCACGAAACAGAGAATCTCTTGAATATTCGCGACAACTATAAAAAAATCCTAATCACCGGACGTTTTTATGAAGAGAAACAAATCGACGGCATTCCAATTATCTACATTGTGGATTGGCTATTGTCAGACTAAAAAGGTCCTAACAGAGGAGAGAACTTTCTCCGCTGTTAGGACTTTTTGCTTTTACTCGATTAAATTCAGCAAACGACAGGTTTTTCGCAAAGTTAAGCGATAAAATAGCCACATTAGGCCGCTGATTACTAGGACAACAATCAAATCAACCCCTAGTGTCGCCCATTCCGTAGCATCTAAACTAGTTGAGTTGAAGTACAGGATCATAGCATAAAACAAAAACATCAGCACGGTTCCTACTGCGATGGGGATAGCAATAATCTTGCGCACCTGTTTTGTGACTGTCGCAATCAGGTAAGCGCGGTTGGCTCCCAATCGGCTGAGATCTTCATAAATTTGTCGATTGGTAAGCGCAATGGTGGTGCAGCGGGTATAGGCGATCACCAAGACTGCAGTGAAACAGATAATAGCGATGAAGACAAACAGCATCAAGAAGACGGCCATATTATTGACGAAGTCCACCTGATCCAAGATGCGGAAGGACGGCAGATATTTCCATCTAGTAATAAAATGTGAGGAATCCCGTTGCTGGTTATCCAGCACAGGCAGGGCGTCTGCCCAATAATCGTCACCCTCCCGCAGCTTGCCGACCCGGTCATACCAGAGATCCATCACCGGTTCTTCAGCGCTTTGATCAATAATTTCGTTGCGCAGCCGTTTGGCAAAATTGTAGCTGGCCTCCACATCCGCCACGTTAAACAAGATCATTTTTTCACGCCATTCGTCGGTCAGGCCTTGCGTAATAGTTGCAAAATCATCATCATTCATCACCAAGTATCCGGTAAATGGCGCGTAAGTCAGGTGACGATCTATCGAAATGGAAAGGGTCGTTTGTGTATCTGGATTCGTCAAAAGAGTAACATCATCAGCGGAAGAGCTGTCTTGACCATAGCCCCGCACCGGTTTGACCGATCCTGCTGAGACATCAACCGGTTTGCCGCTGAGTCTTGAAAATTCACTGGCGGATATGCAGTGCTGTTCATGAGAAAAGGGAATATATTCTTTACGAAACGTACCGTCGCCATTGTCATACTCCTGCGTGCTGTCGGCGGCTAGGGTGGTCAGCAGCATTTCATTCCATTGAGTGATTTCCACCTTTTCTTCTGCGGCCATTTTTCTGACGGCAGCTTCATCAGGTACTGCTTGATCCAAGCGATGATAGTAAACAAAATCCACCGGCCGATTTTTGACTTCCAAAGAATTTCTAGTCATCATACTAGGGATATAAAAAATGGCAAAATAAGCGCCGGCAATCAAAATGGCAATCACACACATGTTGCGGACCGTGGACCGGCCTTGGAATTTCATCATGCTATGAGAAACAATATTTTTGTACTTGTTTTTTCCGTTTTTGTCCCGCACGACCACATAGACTAAAAATAGATAGAGACCTGCCAGCGGGATCAGATAGATTAGGTTCAGCCAAATCGGTGGCTGCCGATGCAGTACTTCTCGGAAAAAAGTAGGCAAGCCGTAGAGTCCTAGAAAGGTTCCGCTGGCCATCATTAAAATGCCGCCCCAGCCGTACCAGGATTTGACCCCGGACACCGTCTCGCTTTTACGCTGCTGGTAGAGGATATCCATGATATTCTGGCGGCGCAGAAAAAGCAACGCGCTGATCAGCAGGATCGTCACCACAAACAACGCAAATCCCAGGCCCCAAACGTAACCGCTGAGATTAAGGGAAAATTTCATCTCCGGAGAATCCACCAACAGGCGAAAAAACTGCCAGATGCCTGCCGCCAGCGGTGTGCCCAGCAAAAAGCCTAAGCCGCTGCCGGTTGCTGCCAGCAAACTAACTTCCGTAAGCAAACTGTTGCGCAGCTGTTTCTTGCCAGCGCCCAGCACTTTAAAAACACCAATTTGCTTCGATTTACTGCGGAAAAACAGGGAAGAGGCGTAAACGGTAAAAATGCTGCAGCCGACAATGGCCATCGCTAAAATCATCATCATCTGTTTGCGGGAGTCACCGCCTTTAGGCAGGGTCGTCTGGACCGTATCACTTTGCATAATAATCGAAAAGGCCGAGATTAAAGCAGTGGCAAAAAGAATACAACCAAACAACAGCAGGGCATTTTTGTAATCCTTTCGTCGCAGCTTGGCGTTTGCTTGAGCGAAGGTATTCATGCTGCATCGCCTCCATCCATTTCCCGAATCGCGTCCAGCAGCTCATCTTGAAAATCAGAGCGATTGCCATGATTACTGACAACACTGTGAACCACGCCGTCCTTTAAGATAATGACTCGATCACAAAAGGAGGCAGCAAAGCTGTCGTGGGTAACCATAAAAATAGTGGCATCCAGCATTTTTTTCGCCTGCAAAAAGGAATCGATCACGGCTTTGCTGGATTTGGAATCCAAATTGCCTGTAGGTTCATCGGCTAAGATAACTAAGGGATTATTAATCAGAGCTCTAGCTACGGCCGTCCGCTGTTTTTCGCCGCCGGAAATTTCAACCGGGTATTTATCCCGTATTTTGGCGATGCCAAACACCTGACAAAGCCGCTCGGCGCCTTCCTCCATGTCTGAGCCGGTCCGCCCACTGATAATCCGCGGCAGCATAATGTTTTCCTTCACACTCAAGCCATCCAGCAGCATAAAGTCCTGAAAGATAAAGCCTAGCTCCTTATTGCGCACCGCTGCCAATTCATCTTCTCCCAAATGAGAGAGATTTTTGTCTCCTAAAGTAATCTCTCCCTGGTCAAAGGGGATATAGCAGGAGATGCAGTTGAGCATGGTGGTTTTACCTGAACCAGACGGCCCCATCACTCCCACAAACTCTCCTTGCTTTACCTCAAAATTAATTCCCTTCAGAACGGGATAGGCTTGGCCGCCCAAATGATAGGACTTCTGCAAATTTTTTACTGCCAACATTTCCTTCAACCTCCTCTTTCTTCTATATTTAGCGTACCAGTGGTGGGGACCGGCCACAAACACCCCATGTAAAAACTCGACACTCAAATGTAAAAAAGTGCAGGGGGATTACCACGATGTAAAAAGCGGTCGTTTTCAAGTAAAGAGGCGCAGAGGAACTATTGTAAAAGTTGGGGTGGTGTGTGAAAATTAACAAAAGACCACAAGTTTTGGAGGTGGGAGTATGCTGAGGGTTGGTATTTGTGATGATGAACAAAAGGCCAGAGAAGCGCTGAGTTTAATGCTGACGGTTTTGTCAGATCGGGAGGAAATGGCGCTAAAAATCTATGAGTTTTCCTCCGGTGAAGGGGTGGTCAAATGGTTGACGAACCATCCAGGAGAACTGGACCTGCTTTTTCTTGATATCGATATGCGGGGAATGGACGGGATCACTACGGGAAAAGAAATTCGCAAGACGGACATGGGATTGAGTATTGCTTATTTGACGGGGCACCCCGAGCAGGTCTTCCAGGGCTATGCCGTTGGCGCGTTGGATTATTTAATCAAGCCTTTAGAAAAAGACAAGCTGCGGGAAGTATTGAAGCGGGCAATGGTGGCTTTGCAGCTGACGGAGCAAGATACCTATACGGTTCGTAATGCCGAGGGACTCTATCGGATTCCTAAACGGGAGATTCGCTATGTCTACAGCGACCGCCGGCTGGTGACGATCGAAACCAGTCGCCGCAGCTACACCTTTTACGGCAAGTTGGGAGAGGTTGAACAAGATTTGGGAAACGGTTTCGTTCGCATCCATAAGCGCTACTTGGTGCGGGCTCAGGCGGTGGATCAAGTGGAAAGCGGGCAGGTAAAGCTGGGAGAAGTGACGTTGCCCATCAGCCGCACGCATCGGCAAGCCGCGATGCAGGGATTTGCCCGTACGCTGTTGAATAAGGAGGCGGGGGAATGATGACGCTCCTGGCTCATGTTGTCCGGCTGTTGGTGTCCTTTCTTTTTATGAATACTGCCCAACGTTTTCTTCCGGTTAAGGGGAAGTGGATCTGGCAGCTGCTGTTTTTTCTAAGCTGCTGGTTGGGGGCAAATACGGTCATTTTAATTGGCGATCCTTGGAATATTATTTTGATCCTGCCGGTCTTTTTAGTAGGCTTTTTCCTGTGCTGTGAAGGGACGATTGCCGCCAAGCTGACGATGGGACTGATTTTTTTCGCTATTTCGATTTCCTTAAGTGCTGTAATCGATACCGGCATTCATTTGGTCGGCTATTATTTAGGCGACGTAGGCAACCCGGTTATGCTGCGGCTCATCTTACCCCAGCTGGAGGTGATGGGCTTTTCTACTATTGAAGCTGTACCGCAGGAGGACTTTGCTGCATTAAGTATTTTCGCCTTGAATAGGCTGGGAGTGCAAGCCTGGCTGCGGCTGATTTCATGGGCGATCATTTGGCTCTTTTTCCGTAAATTAAAGCTGACCGAAGCGGCAGAACTTTCGCCGCAAATCTGGCGCTTAGTGGACGTGTTGGCTCTTTTTCCCACCGTGACGGTTTTTGCGATGGTGGCCCTGCAAACCTTTGGGATGGTATTGGATACGAATGCTTCATTTTTGCCGACAATAACGATTTTACCCTTTGCTTTTTTGTCGTCTTTAGGACTTTTGTACGCAGTCTCGGTGTTGGTGCGCCATGAAAAGCTGGAGAAGCAGCAGGCTCTTTGGCAGATTCGCGCCGGCTATTACAGTCTTTTGGAACAAACCCAGCTGCAGGTTCGCTATCTGAGACATGACATGGCGAATCATCTTCATACGATGGATGTGCTGGACAATGATGGTATGCGGGCTTATTTGCGGGAGTTATTAGCCTCGCCGGCTATGACCGGAAACCTGCGGGTGTGTGACAATGATATTGTGAATGCCGTCATCACCAGCAAAACGCTTCGCCTGGAAGAAGAGGGAATTCAGACAAAAATAGAAGTGGATATCCCCAAGGAATTGGCGGTGGCAGATATCGATTTGTGCGCCCTGTTTGCTAACGCGTTGGATAATGCAATTGAAGCTTGTGGCAAACTACCGGCAGACCAGCGTTTTATTCGGATGAGTACGGTTGCTGACAAAGGGCTGCTGATGCTACGGGTGGAAAATGCGGCCGCGGCGGCGCCGATAACCAAAGACGGCCAGATCGTTACTAGTAAAAAAAATCAGGCCGCCCATGGTTTCGGCTTGGCCAGTATTCGCGATATCGTTGAAAAGTATGATGGAACGATGGAAACGGAGTATCGGGATGGGATCTTTTTATTGAGCTGTACTATGATGACGGCTGTTTAGGTGAGCGATTGCTATCAAATTAAATGAGTCATGACAGAGGAGTGCTATGCTACCCCTATC
>NZ_JAFREM010000028.1 GCF_017377575.1 Candidatus Enterococcus moelleringii | reverse complement strand
TTGTCTGGATCATGATCCTCCTTGAAAGGAGGTGGTGATGTGTATTTCGTTTTGCAATATATCATTGCGCCAATCATTGTTGGCTTGGTTACCGCCTGGTTCAAGCATTGGTTAGATGATCATGATCCATGACGCATGACACCTGCGAAGGTTGGGCACTTCGCAGGTGGTCGATTTGATCTTTGACAATTACATATTTTATAGGCGAGTTCATCCCCTCTTTCAAGAAGCGTATGCATTTTTTCGATTGATTGATATTTCTTTAGCAATTTTGGGAACATTCTCCTTCTTTTACGTACCTTATATTAGAAGCAAATTTTGATAGAGAATGTGGTGCCGTGGTATACTGATGGTGAAAAATTCTCTATCTGCAGAAAGTGGAGGAGAATTAGATGAAAAACGTACCAAAGACGGTTCCAACAATGGATCTGTTGTTCAAAAAAATTGTTCGCAAGCCAGGATTCAAGTCACATTTTAAAGGCTTTTGTCCGAGATATTTTAGGCAAAGAGTTTAAGACCCTGAAGCCACGAGAGACCTACCATATTGACAGTTATAAGAAAGCATTCGCTGAAGATCCCGAACTGATGCGCACGGAAGTCGATATTCTAGCTGAAACGGAAAATGGCAGCCATGTGACGATTGAGATGCAAATCCAGTCGCACGATTATTTTATTGAGCGGGCTTTGTTTTATTTGTTAGAAGCCTATCGAGAGTCGTTAGGCAATTAGGAAGTTGAGGCCTTTCTTGAAAGCAACAATTTTTCTGCATTGCGCCCCACCTTTGGCATTAATATCCTTGATTTTCATTTATTTGAGAAGGATGGCCCCGCCATTCGCAAGTTCGGCGTACTAGATTTGGACTCCTATGAGCTATTACGAGCTCATAATGGAGAAGAAATAATTATACTTTGCTTTATGAGTTTGAAAAATAAGAATATCGATCAGAACAGCCCCGCTTACCTTTGGCAACAGTTTTTTAGAACCGGCCAAGTGCCAGATGACGCTCCAGATTATTTGAAGGATGCTCAGAATAAGACTGACTTTTATTCACTAAACAAGGAGGAACAGAAGATGATTATGGATATGAATAAGGCGAAGATGGTGAATGATGCAGTAGTCTCTACTTTGGAGAGGAAGGCTAAAGAGGCAGGCCGTGAAGAGGAAAAATATGAGATTGCTTTGAATATGTTGGAAGAAAAGGAACCCATTGAAAAGATCGTAAAATACACTGACTTAACTATTGAACAAATAAAAGAACTTCGAACTGAATTGGATTAATGTTGAATCCGAGTCTTGCTAGCCAAGCATGGAGGAAAATTGATTATGGATATGAACAAGGCAAAGATGATTAATGATGCCGTAGTATCTACTGTGGAGAGGAAAGCTGAAGAGCGTGGGATTGAACGTGGCATTAAAGAAGGCCGTGAAGAAGTAAAAATTGAGGTTGCTTTGTATATGTTGGAAAAAGGATTACCGCTGGAAGTTATTACCGATGTTACTGGGCTGACAGTCGCAGAATTAGAAGATCTGCAAAAAAATTAAATCAAACAATAAAAAAAGCTTGATCCCGGAGAACAATCCCGCGATCAAGCTTCTCTATTTCAGCAGCATTTCATAGGTAAAGCTGCGCATGGACCCATGCAACAGGGCAATAGCAGCACCGGCTAAGACGAGTCCGAAAATCAGTACCACCCACGTATTTATTAGGAACAATCCAGTGAATTGGCCGATCATAAAAACAATCAGCGGCAGGATCAGAAAGGCTGATTTTTGCTGGGATTCTTCCATGGTTTGTGCTTTGGCTGAGCCTTTAACAATTAAGGTGATGGAAATCAAGGTGATCGCCGGTACCAATAGAACGAGGACGAATAGCCAGCTAAGTTCCACCGACAGCAGCGCTCCTTTTAAGAAAAAGACCTCCAGCTGTACAACTACCAGCATGATGATAAAGGCTACTCCGGTTATCACTAGGCTCATCAGCAGTGACGAATAGACCTTCGCCTGAAAAATTTGTCGCACGGTAAGCGGCGAATAAAACAGCGTCTCCAAGGTATTCTTTTCTTTTTCGCCGACAAATGAGCTGGCTGCCATGACAGATGAGGTCATGATGGGAATCATCAGGAAAAACAACGGCATGATCGAAGTGAAGATTAACTGCACAATACTGACACCTAAATCTCCTACCTTTGATTCAGCCGGTAGCAGCACTAACAGCTGTTCAAAATCCCGTGAGCTTTCCGGTGCCAATAAAGCAATCAATACGAACATGCTTGGCAGTACCACTGAAAACAGCAACGGCATCAGCAGCATCATATAAAAATAGCGTTTATTAGCAACCATGCCTTGAATATCTTTTTTGACGACGGCTTTTTGCTTGGAATCAATCATGGACAGGTCCTCCTTCTTCTAACAAGGCAAAGTATATTTCTTCCAGCGTTAGTTGTTTGGCTGTGACACCATAGATATCCGAACCAGATTGAACAATTTTTCGTACAAGCTCTGGAATTTCCTGTTCGTCAATCAAGGTAAATTCAAAACGGTCTTTGCCTAGTAATTTGCAGTGTAAGTCTGGGGAAATTCGATTGGCTTGGACTTCTACTTTTAAGCCTTTGGATACCCGGTGACGCAGGCTTTCTAAGGTGCCGGTTGCCAGTAATTCCCCTTCATCCAGCAAGCCATAGCTGGTGCAGATTTCTTGGGCATAGCGCAGCTGGTGGGTACATAAAAAGACAGTGACTCCTTGATTCTTGGCTAAGTCCTGGATCAGCCGATTCACACTCAAGACACTTTCCGGGTCTAAGCCGCTAGTCGGTTCATCCAGAAAAAGAACCTTCGGCTGATGGATCATTGCCCGTGCCAAGGACAGGCGCTGGCGCATCCCGGTAGAATAAGAAGTCAATTTCCGATCGGCAGCATAGCTTAATTCCAGCTGCTCTAATAAATCCAGTCCCCGCTTGCGGCTGTCTTCTTGGGAAAGCCCAAAGACTTCGCCGTAAAACAGCAGGTTCTCCATACCGGTTAGCTGATCGTACATCGCTGCCCGTTCCGTTAAAACGCCGGAAAACTGGTGAATCGCGATTGGATCTTTGGTAGGATCTTCGCCGAGGATCTGCATCTTGCCTGAAGTCGGCTGCAGCATCCCGTTCAGCAATTTGATCGTAGTGGTTTTCCCCGCGCCATTTGGTCCTAAAAAGCCAAAAACTTCGCCTTGATTAATGGAAAGCGTCAGATCCCTTACAGCTATTTGATTGTTGGTAAATTTCTTGGTTAGGTGTTTGATTTCTACAGCTTGCATGATTGGCCACCTTTTTCTAGTCTTTCGTTATCTTAAGTGTATCATGACCGAGACCGGATAAGAAATAGAGTGGTAGTTGATTTAGTCGCGTGTTGGTTGATTTACGGGAGTGACTTGTTGGCTAGGTAAAAGACTTCAACCCCTGAACATTCTCAGGGGTTGAAGTATCAATTATGGAAAGTCTTGTTGGTAATGATGTTCTATTCTGCTGCTTCAGATTAATCCAAAACCTTCCGCTGAAAATCCGCCCATTCCATCAGCTTCACTTCATACGGAATTTTGCCTTCATCCAACATGAAGTTCAAAAAGAACAGTAATAGATAATCTTTTTTATGAGCTGGTTGAAATTCTAAGTTGAAGATCGCAAAAAGCTCTGTGAACTGGTCATCGAAATCTCCGCTCAAGTAGCGTTCATAGTAGCTGCGATTGTCGTGAACATCCAGCTCGTTCCACATAAATTTGAAGAAATCGAACAGAAAATAATATTCGCCGGCTGTATCCCAGTCGATGTACCAGACTTGGTCGTCTGATTTTGCTACAAGCAGATTGTCCGTCCATAAGTCCCCGTGGAGCGGTAAAAACGGGAAGGCTGCTTCAAGAAGCTGAGGATCGATCATGTTTAGCAAGCGTTCAAAATCCTGTTTATTCACTGCATTTGAGCTGGTAGTCAGCAACTCATCCATGGAGCGGTACACCGCTGTTGCTTGTTTCTTTGCGAAATAATTTCGGTAATCATGGTAAATAGTGCTTAGAATAAGTGGATCGTCTTCTTCCGTTTTGCTGCGAAAGTCGATTAATTCCTCTGTTAATATGCAATTGCCTGAGTCATGGCTCAACAGTTTAGGCATTTGGAAAAAGGACGAGAATGTTTTATAGTACTGAAATTTTTGCTGGTAATGTTCTTTGGTGCTGGAAAGAATGAGTGTATTCGTATCTGAAAAAATCTTGATATCGCCGTTGCTGCAAAACCACAGAATTTTTCCGGGAAATTGTTTAGATGCGTTACCTTCAATGATAATCGGCTGCACTTGGTCAAGCGCGCTGGCGTCAAATGCTCCTGCAACAATGGGGTGATCCTTTTCAGCTAGTCGGAAAGCAATGCGAGCTTCGCTATTATCCATGATGTATTCGCCGGCTTCTAGATAGGGGCCTAACTCTTCTATTTTGGTGCGCTTCGCTGAGTTGTTCATAGGCTTTCTCCTTGGTGGTGTGTCTTTAGGTATATTATATAATAGAAAGAATCGGTATGCTATTTATGGTGGTTTATATGAGCAATAAGAAAACCGAAGATTTCTCATCTCCGGTGTCTGGTTACTATACAATACACATAGCCTGTGTATAACTCTCAATAGAATCAACATGCTAGCTTTTAAATCCGTTGCTGCGTTCTTTCTCTCACCGCAATCGTTTGCAAAACAGGATATTTTTGTAAAACTTTGGCGAGAACTTCTTCATCTCCTTTGAACTTAACTGTGACAACTGCTACATATTCAATTCTATCTCTGGATTCCGATCTTGAAAGACCATGAAGACGCAAAAAGGGCTCGTTCACACTACTTCGTTGTTTCCTCAATTTTTGTGTTTTTAAGGTATCCCATTTTAACTGGTCTTTTCTTCTTGCTTCTTCCGTCAAATATTTTGGATTATCTTTATTAGGGTAAGACGATTTTTTATAGCCATTTTCAAGTAACTTTTCAGCTTCATTTTGGTGGTCTTCCTCAGACAAATCTAAGATAACTGTCTGGCTGTTTGCGCCTTTATACTTGTACTTGTGAGAATTAGGATAGAAATCATCCTCCACTGTATATTCCGTATATCTATCTGGAAAATCAGGATTAACTTTGGTTTTAGTCACTACAGTCCATGTGAATTCAATCATTTTCGCTTCAACATCATCTGGAATCGGTATTGGTAACACGACATACCCTTTAGCAGAAATTTGGCCTGAATACATCACTCTTATTTCATCATTGTTTGATTGCAGCAATTGATATTCATTATCCTTTAATTCACCCTTCGCATAAATAGAGATCGGTCGCTCTTTTTCAATTTGGAGAGCTATTGAATGTTCCAGCAATGCCCTAGCCTTCAGGGTTGATATCTCTGGATACATATTCATAATTGATGCTAGTTTCCGACTAACTTGCGGCGCTGCAAAAGAGGTTCCTTCAACTTTGTTTTTAAGATACCCATAAGTAGAGATTGTGTAAACAGGATCTACATGTCCTAACCCTCCGCGATCAATGATATCCGGTTTTAATTTTCCTCCTTCACGGCCTGGTTCAATAGAGTTATATGGTGCTGGAATGTTTTTCCCGAATTTTCTGTAGTGGGAAGAGACAGTAATATTATTAACGGAATCGGCTGGTATCTGTATTCTTCGAGCTATCCCTTGATACTCACCAGTATTTCCTGCAGCAATCACAAAAATCACATCGTGCTTATAAGCTAGCATGTCCAACAACCGTGTTAATGAAGACACAACTTCATCCAGAATAGGTCCCTGTGGTCCAATGGAAAGATTCCAAACTTTTATATGCGTGTTTACTGGAATAACTTCTTCAATTAGTTTCTCTAATGAAATCAAATTAAACTCAACATCTTTTTCAGAGGGTAACGCCCTTACACTGAAAACTCTAAAATCAGGTGTAATTTCTGAATCTGTTTGATCATTGAGATCACCATACAACAAAATACTAGCAACAGAACTTCCGTGTTCTACAAGTCCCAAACTTGCCTTTTCCTCGACTTCATGTAATTGTGTCACCGTTTGAAAAAAGGCTTCTTCTGTACTTACTCCGCCATCAATTAGGCCAACCCACGGAAGTTGGTTTATTATATCTCTAGTCAAGACGCCTATCTTTTTATTATTCACTGTTGTCTCAAACCCGCCTGATCCCCCAGTATAATCCCGATTTCCAGCAGGATAAACCGAACGTAAAGGATTAAACTTCTCTATTTTCTTGTACATTTCTTCTGTAACACACAAATACACAAAGACCACATTATTCTCAAAAGCTTGGAAAGTATAGTCATTTGAGTTGATAGCTAAAAGTACCTCAAGTTTTTTCAGCAGTTCTTCTAAGCTTGTAACAGCATGGAAAGCAAGTTCATAAAAACCTTCTTCTATAAAGTCATTGGTAAACATAATAGGCTTTAATAGCTGAATATCTTCCATGCGGCAAATTTCTCGCTTTTGAACCTTTATGGAAGTATTCTCGATTAGATTCATTAATAATACTAAATTTTCGTCGGTACCTCTTAAATAGTCTGATCGGCCTGTTTTTTCATTATCATCAATCCAAATATTTGATCCAATCAAATCTAGTTTCGCATCATTGTAAATCGAATTAACTTGGTAGGACTTTGCAAGAAAATCACTTGGATAGTCTATTCTGAGATAGTAGTTGGAAAGTTTGTATTCTTCTGGCAAGTTTTGAAGTTCTTGCTGAACACCCTCCAGTCTGGTTTTCAGATGTATCCTAGCTTGTGACAGTGTTCTACGCCATTTTTTGAACTCGTTTAAATCACCCCCTCGTTTCGGTGTTTCACCAATTTGCGCTAAAGACAAACCGTTGATTATTAATGGATTCTTTTTATCATCAGCCATAGACTACTCCTCCATTGCTTTACTTAAATATCGTTGAATAGAGCTTTTTGAGATTCCTAACATGTCTGCGATTTCTCTTGTCGTTAAATCCGGCCTATTTTCTTTTAAAGCTAATGTAGTTTCAGCCTTAATTTTTTGCGATGCTTCAGAAATATCCATTTGCTCCATAATCGTTAGAAAAGGCGGCTTATTTTTTAATACTCTCAGTCTCAAGCCTTGCTGGGAGTATATTTCAATTTCTGCTGGAGAAAAATCTTGACTGATTTCAGCTAATAATTGGAGTTCTTCTCTAGAAAGTTGCCCCTGCAAATAATTATCCCAGAGCTTCAGACGATTCATCTTATCAGGAAGTGATATATCTATCTTTTCATCAAACCTGCGCCATATTGCATAGTCCAAGTGACTTTTATCATTAGTTGTTGCTATGATGATCCCGTCACCTTCCCAAGTATCTAAGCTCGTCAAAACGGTATTTACTATTCTTCTCATTTCACCTACTTCATTATCAATTGAACGGCTGGCTGCTAAGCTATCAAACTCATCAAAAATAATTACAGCTTCTCTTTCACTTAACAACGAAAATAGTTTGTTGATATTTTTACCAGAATCTCCGAGATAGCTTGAAAATAATGATGGAACATTTACGAATAAATAGTCTAAATCTAATTCCTTAGCTATTGCTTCTCCTATAGATGACTTCCCAGTTCCAGGGGGACCATTTAGTATGATTTTACGGCTATGCTTTAACCCTAATTCTGCCAACTTATCTCGATTTCGATAGCCAGCTATGATATCTTCAATTTTAGACTTTATGTCTTTGTTTAGTATCAGCGAGTTCAAATCCTTATTGCTTCTTTTTTTAAGCACATAGCTGTTAATAAAATCGTTATCCTCTGTAATTGAGCTGTTTATTGTTCTTGTTGAACTATAATCCGGGTATAAACCCGATTGATGCTGCGCTAGCATACCCGAAATTTTTTCTGCAATCTTTTTAGTATCATTATCTCTCGCTAAAGTCCTTATTAAGGATAAGACAACAGATTCCAGAGAATTGTTGTCTTTACTAAAGCTTGCATTCACCAAATCTGGCAAATAATTAAGTGCATCCTTTTTCATGACGATCACTCCGCTCTTTTGTACTATTCGGCAATCTAGATCAATATTAGCTTCGCTTAGTTTTAAAGAAACTCATTTTATAGATTATTCTGCCTTGCCATCTTTTGTCCCATAAGTATGACCGTAATAAAACATGGGACAGCAATCTTGAAAAACCCCTTTGTTTTAGCGATTAAATCAAATATAAACTTGTCCCATACATTATAATATAGCTTATCACTTGGTTTCAAGTTTTATATAATATATCTTCTTTCTCATCAAAGCAAACTACTTAACTCAAGCAAAAAATATTCTACGAACCACTAAAAAATCCGTCTTTAGCAGTATGATTTTTTCTAGTGAAATTGCTATGCTATAGGTGTAGCAAATAGTCGTTAAAAAAAGGGAGATAAATAAAAATGGAAAAGAAACAGTATGTATGTGATAAGTGTGGGAACCAGCATTATGAGATGGACCAGTTCCAGGCAACGGGTGGGAACTTTGCCAAAATTTTCGATGTGCAAAATAAAAAATTCTATACCGTCAGCTGCTCGCAATGTGGCTTCACCGAAATGTATAAAGGCCAGACTTCTGATGGTTGGAATATCTTTGACTTCTTGATGAATGGCTAGATGCTGGCAATAGCACCGCTTTGGTTCGAATATAAAAATGAAGACCGATCAATTCTTTTAACGAATTGGTCGGTCTATTCTTTTTGCTGAGGAAAGCCTAATTTTTCAATATCAGCTGCTGCTCATCTAATAGATAGATTTCATCGGCTACTCTCTCAACAAAATAGGAGTCGTGAGAGGTAAACAAAACCGTTCCTGGATATGCTCTGATTAATTCTTCCAACGCTTCGATAGTTGTTAAGTCAATAAAATTGGTTGGTTCGTCCAAAATCAAGACGTTGGAGGGTTTAGTAAAAGCTGCTGCTAAAGAAATTCGCGTGGCCTCGCCTCCGCTGAGACTGTTCAAAGGTTTAGCGATTTCTGTTTGAGCAAAGCCTAAATTGTTTAACATACTCCGGACAACTGCTTCAGAGTAATCAGTACGTTCCATCAAATAGTGCAAAATACTTTCTGATCCGCTGAATTTGTAATCCATCTGTCGATAGACTGAAAAAACAACTTTAGGAGAAATAATGGTGCCTTCCCCATTGGATACAATATGGTTTAATAGTGTCGTTTTTCCAGTCCCGTTGTCTCCAACAATAGCAATTTTCTTTTCCAATGAAAATTGGAAGTCACATTTCTTCAGTAGAGTCTTGTCGCCTTTTTTCAAGGTCACTTGTTCTCCCCGGATCGGAAATTTGTTATGGATTTCTACTGATTTAACTTTCGGAAACAGGATTCGCTGTTTACGTTCTGGTTGGGCAGTCTCATCCAACTGAGCTAAGCGAGACGCCATTGCTTTGGCTGATTTTTGCAAGCCCTTTTGCACGGTATCCTTTTGCTTCGAAGAGGACAGTCGATCAGGGCGGGTATTCTGCTGTTTTTTCTTGGCAGATACTTTTTCAGCTTTTGCCGCTTGTTCCCTTTTTTGGGAAATTGCGGCTTCCAGGTTATTTTTTTCTCTAGTATAGTTCTCGGCTGCTCGCTGCTGCTCCAGCTCTTGGATTTCTTTTTGCTGCTTGTAGGCATCGTAATTTCCGACATATTCAGTAACTTGAGCGTCTTTGACTTCCCAGATTTTTGTCGCCAATTGATTGAGAAAATAGCGATCATGACTAACAAAAATGAGTGTGCCATAATAATACTCCAGTTCTTCGATTAAATAATCAATTCCCTTGCGGTCTAGATGCGTGGTTGGTTCGTCCAGCAGCAGACCCATTTGATATGTGGACAGGACTTGCGCTAAGCGATACTTTGTTTCTTCACCACCACTTAATGTGCTGACTTCGTTTTTAGGAACCTTGAAGCGACTGACTAATTCCCAATCGATTCCCTCTGAATCAGTGACCTCTGCTGCTTCTGCTATTTGCGAAAAATAGTTGAAGGTTACTTCTCGTTGAATGCTGCCAGTTTCTGGTTGTATTTCACCTTGTATCAGCTTTAGTAAGGTAGATTTTCCCGATCCATTGTCGCCAATAATGCCGATGCGGTTGTTTTCATAGGCGGTTAATTCTGGTATGTTCACGACGTCTTTTCCACCGAAATTCTTTCGAACATCTGTAAATTTGATTGCTAAGTTTTCCATTGTTTTCCTGCTCTTTCTTCTCAGGAAAAAGAGCACACAAAAAGGGACAGCCTAGGACTATCCCTTGATTTCTATATTCAGAAAAAGTACACACTTCTCCCTTGAAATCGCTCTTCCTAAGACTTTTGAATTTATTTAATTAGCTATTCAAAAGTTCGTTGCGCAATTTCATGGATGCAGTCATGGTACAATCTCCTCTTCGGTCTATTTAATACTCTAAGCCTAGCGTATTTTAAGTGGAAAGTAAAGCTTACTGATGACCGTTTTGGAATGTCCCAGTAAGCTCACTAGCTTATTTTCTATTCAAACTCTTCGTATTCGTTGGGGTCTTGTCCGTCGACACGACCGTCTGGTTTGTTCAATTGGTTAATCGAAGCAATTTCATCTTCAGTTAAGTGGAAATCAAACACGTCTAAGTTATCCCGTTGGTGCTGCGGACTGCCGGCTTTTACAACTGGTAAAATCCCACGGTCCAAGTGCCAGCGGACAACAATTTGGCCTGGCGTTTTGTCATATTCTTTCGCTAGCTTTTGCAGGACATCTTCATCCAATGACACAGTGCCCCGACCTAATGGGCTCCAAGCTTCCGTGACAATGCCGCGTTTTTTATTTTCAGCCAAGCGTTCTTCCTGTACCCAGTACGGATGGATTTCGATTTGGTTCACGGCAGGGGTGACGCCAGTTTCTTCGATAATCCGATCCAAGTGCTCGGGTTCAAAGTTAGATACGCCAATGGAACGAATCAAGCCCATCTTTTGAGCGGTAATTAAGGCTTTCCAAGCTTCCACATAGTGATCGCGTTTTGGCAGCGGCCAGTGAATCAGATACAGGTCAAAATATTCCAAACCCATGCGATGTAGTGATTCTTGAATCATCATTAAGGCATCGTCATATTTATGATATTTCCCAGGTAATTTCGAGGTCACAAACAGGTCAGCCCGAGGGACGCCTGAGCGACGGATCGCTTCTCCTACGACACCTTCATTGTCATAATTAGTGGATGAATCGATTAAACGATAGCCGTTTTGGATCGCAGTAACGATCTTATCCATGCCTTTATCGCCGCGAATTGCTACGGTCCCTAGGCCTAAAGTTGGTAAGATGTGTCCATCGTTTAAGGTTTTTGTTGGTATTTCCATTACGTATTCCTCCCGTTGATAAGGTAATCATTTTTCCAGCACAGATACCAGTCAACGATTCTTTTCTGTTCTTTTACAGAGAATATTTCACGTTGGACTGGCACCTGTGTATGCTTCTATTTTTCACCTTAACACGATTTCGGATATACGTTAAATTTTCTGTTTATGCGGCTTAAATAATATCCATGGCAGCATGATAGCCGGTGTGAACGGCTTTTCGGACCACGGAAGCTCCGGTACAGTCGCCGACAGGCATGAAGGTTTCCCAACCATCCCACTGACGAATTTCTTCCACAATGTCTTCGTTTGGCTTCATTCCTACCGCGTAAATGATGGTATCGGCTTCTACCGAGTGCTCATTGCCATCGGCATCTAGATAATTCACACCAGTTGCTGTTACTTCGGTCACCTTCACCGAAGTTTTTGAATGAACTAAATCACTCATTTTTTCCATCATTTCGAATAGTGCCGCTTGATGGATGCGGTTTGAGTCGTTGGCTAGTCCTTCTTGAAGCTCAAGAACCGTCACATCTACTCCAGCTTCGGCTAAATGCAAGGCCACTTCACAGCCCATTAGTCCGCCGCCGATCATTACGGCTTTTTTGCCGACTTTTTCAGGGTGGGTGTAGACTTCTGTCGCATGGATCATTGGATAAGCGTCGCTGCCTTCTAGTTTCAGTTCCACTGGAGTGGCACCGGATGCCACAATGATCGATTGAGGATTCAGTTTGCGAACTAGCTCTAAATCTGCGGTTGTGTTCAAGCGCACATCCACTGCGTGTTTTTCCAATTGATAAATCAAGTAATCCTTGAAGCGGCGCAGGTCCCCTTTATGAGCATCAATGTCGGTAAATTTAAGATTGCCCCCTAGCTGTGCTTCCTTCTCAACTAGCGTAACAGTATGGCCTCTTTGGGCTGCCGTAATGGCTGTCTTCATTCCGCCAGGTCCGCCGCCGATAACCAGAACCCGTTTGTGATTGACTACGTTTGGCGTTCTTAAGGTGTACAATTCATTCCCCGCCAACGGATTGACATCACATTCGTTGTGGCCGTCGTATTTTCCACCCAGACAATTGGTACATCTTAGACATGGCGTCACATCCTGAGGACGGCCGGCAAATAATTTGTTAGGCAGCTGCGGATCGGCCACGATAGCCCGTCCGATGGCGATGAAATCAGCTTTTCCTTCAGCGATGATTTTTTCCATGTCGGCTGGATTGTAATGAGCCCCCACGGTTACGATTGGTGTCTTCACGCCACCGTTTTTCATTGCTTCAGCCAATGGCAAGTTGCAACCGTGAGGCAGATAAACCGATGGGAAGGTGTATTGCTTGGTAGCATAATAAGATCCCGCTGACACATGCAGCAAATCAATTTTTCCATCCAGCATTTTAGCAAATTCTACCGCTTCGTCGATTTCCAAGCCGCCTTCTAAATATTCATCCCCGCTGATGCGATATTCCAATAGAAAATCTTCGCCGACTCTTGCCCGGATTGCGTCCACCACCATTAATGGGAAGCGGGCGCGATTTTCTAAGCTTCCGCCATACTCGTCTGTGCGGTGATTGGTTGCCGGTGATAAAAACTGCGCCAACAGCCAGCCGTGAGCCCCATGAATCATGACCTTTTGGAAGCCACTGTATTTTGCGTACCAAGCTGTTTCCGCAAATTCATCGGCCACTCTGCGCATATCCTCTTCATTCATTTGGCGAACAACGGTCCCATTTTCTTTAGTAAAGCCATTGGGTCCAATCGGTTGATGGCCGCGGGTGAAAATCGGTTCACTTGTATCCCCGCCGTGGAAGATTTGGATAGATGGCACGGCGCCATGGCGTTTGATAGCATCTGTTACCTTCAACCAGCCGGAAGTTGGGAAAATTGCCCGTTCAAAGTCAGGGACTAAAATGTCATCGTTAGGTCGGCGGCTGGAATCGTAGCGATTAATCGCTGTTTCACTCAAGGTTACACTGGCCGCTCCCCCGCGGGCCTTGTCCTCATAGTAGAAAACGGTACTTTCGTCAGGCATTCCGGTGTAGTAATCGGGCCAAACTAATGAGGTGGGTGAAGCGAAAATTCGGTTGCGAAACGTGATGTTCTTGATTTTTTTGGGACTGAATAAATGCGGGTATTCTCTCATGTTGATTCCTTCTTTCTATTATTTTTCATAAACGACCGTGCCATCGACGATCGTCATTAAGACATTAGTTTCACCAATTTTTTCTGGCTGGATGGAAAAGATATCCTGATCTAACACTTGGAAATCGGCGACTTTTCCGATTTCAATGGAGCCGCGGACATTTTCCAAATGCTCTTGTTTGGCACCATTGATGGTGTACATGCGGATCGCATCCGCTAATGAACTGGTTAAATCTGGCCGGTAACTATTACCGTTGATGGTCGTGCGGGTAACGGCAAATTGAACGCCCTGCAGCCAGTTCAACGAAAAGATATTTGAATCCGAACCATTGGCGACGTTGACGCCTTCTTCTTGATACTCTCGCCAAGAAAACAGCGACTCGCCCCGGGCTGGCTCAAAGCGCATCTTCATAAAATCCATAATCGTATAAGCAGCAATCGATTGAACCGACATGCCGATTCCAAATTTTCCAGCATCTCGGGCATTTTCCAACGTCATATCATCCCCGTGAATCACAAAATGACGTGGACATTCACGCGGATATTGTTGAAACGCTTGGATATAGCCCTTGATAATTGTATCGATGGTTCGACCGCCAATCGCGTGAATTCCTAATTGCCAGCCTTGGCGATGAACTTCAACAATCGTTTTGATGATCTCTGCTTCTTGTTCTTCGTCGGTAGTTCCGGGGAATGTTGATCGACTGTGATCCTCAACGACTTGATTATCTGCTCGCAGCCAGCCGCCGCCGTCGCCGAAGATTTTGACTGTTTCAGCTTTTACCCAATTACGATCTTTAAATTCGGGTAGTTTTGTTTGCTTCAAGCCTTCGATAATTGCTTGATAGCTTTGAATCCCATCGATGCCGGCTAGTAAATTGACACTTACCCGAGCGGTTAGTTTTTTCTCTCTGGCTAACCGTTCGTAAATGGCAATGCTCTTTTCGCCCCAGGCACCGCAGAACAATTGATTGCCGCCAATGCCCAGAATATCCACGTGACTGGTGATGCCATACTTGTTCAGTTCGCTGTTCATACGCAAAATACAGGATTCCAGCTCTTCATCTGTTAATGCCGGGATGTGTTGCCAAACCAAGACCTGCGCACCCCATTCATTTAAGTAGCCGCTAGGTTCTCGGGTCCCTTCGATGCGCTCAATTTGACCTTCCACTAATTTCAAATCCGGTGTTTCGGCTGTGATCCCGCATACCGTTAGAGCCTTGCTGTTTACAACCATGCGATGTGCACCGTAGTCGTTGATTACCACTGGATGATCCGGCGAGACTGGATCTAAATCCCATTTTTTCGGCGTCCGATTTTCTGCGGCACACTCTTTGATCAGCATTTCGTTCCAGCCCATGCCCATAATCCACGTACCTGCCGGTGTCTGATCCACCGCTGCTTGAATCACTGCCTGCAGGTCGGCAATACTTTGGACTTTTGGAAAACTGACATCTAAAAAGTGCGTGCTTAAGGACAGTCCGGTGTGTACCCCATGCATGTGGGCATCGTGAACGCCAGGTAACATTACCTTCCCTTCTAAATCGATTACTTTTGTTTGGTTATTGCTATACTTTTTGATTTCTTCTGTCGTTCCGGTGTCAATAATCCAGCCATCGACAACAGCGACTGCCTCCACAAAGGAAAATTGTTCGTCGACTGTCGCTATTTTTCCATTTAACAAAATCAAGTCTGCTTGCTTCATTGATAGTCCTCCTAACCGCTCCGAGAAAACGTTTTCTTTAATTATTGTATCACTGCTTTTTGATCCTAAATTGGATAAAAAAGAACTGCTGCGTCTCCCCCAAACTGCTAGTCGCAGCCAGATATTGATCTAATCATATTTTGAGGTTAAACATTTGATTTTCTCAATTTCTAAAATAAAAGAATCCTTTACTCACGCCTCTATGCTGGTGTCATAGATAGACTCTTCGTCATTGAATATGTGCAGAAAAAAAGCATGACTTTTCAGCCATGCTTCCAGATTTTCTATATTGCTATCGCGATGGGTTTAAAGCCTTCCAGTCCGACAATGATAAATGGTGTGTCTTTCTTGATTACCTCGCTGCTGCTTTTCAGGCGAATTTTCTTGCCGCCGACTACGCCGGTTCCCTTGTAAGAAATATCCGTAGCAGCTACCCCGATTTCCCAAAGCAGCCGTTGTTCTTTGCGGTCACGAAATACCGCGATAATGTAGCGTTGCATGGTCAGAAGAACGGCAATCAATACAATCCAGAAAAGTTTGAACTGAAACGATCCGGTGATTGGGAAAATCGCAATGGCTAAAATCAAGCCGCTGTTGGAAAGACCGCCGCCATCCCAATTTTCGGCCCAGGCGTAAAATAAATCAGAGTCGGTGTATTTTTCAATGAAGGAAAGGAAAAAGCCGCTGGCAGCGAGAATACCGAAAATGGCATACAGGATAAAATCAGGTGCGGAAGCGCTGGTTCGGCCATAGCCGAAAAAGTATGGAACCAGGTTGATTAAGGAGGCACAGAGCAGAAAGTAGCCGGTCATGCGCCACTCAATTCCCCGTCGATGGATTTTGTTTAATTGCCGGCCGGTGCTGACAGGATTGCCCAGCTGCTGCAGGACTTCAGTTAGTGCGGCCTCTTCGCTTAGGCCACGCTTCATTAAAGCTTCTTTGTGATCCTCAATGTGATTAGCGTATTCTTGGAGAATTTCTTTGCGGGCGCTGGTGACACTGATTTGTTTCGACAGCTTTTTCAAATAGTCTTTAGTGTCCATAACTGACACCTCCAATGATGCCGGAAACCGTCTGGGAATAGGTCTCCCATTCTTGTACTTTATCTTCTAGAAAAACGCGTCCGCTGGGTGTGAGTTGGTAGTATTTGCGCTTTTTGCCGTTGACTTCGGTTTCATAGCTGATGAGGTGGCCGGCTTTCACTAGCTGGTGGAGTAAGGGATAGAGGGTACCGGTTTTTAGTTCGAATACATTTTCTGAGCGTCGAGCCAAGGTTTCGATCATTTCGTAGCCGTACATGTCTTTGTCTGCCAGCAAACTCAAAAGCAACAACGTAGTACTGCCTGACACAAGTCCTTTATCAATCATTTGGATCACCTCTTTTTATAGGTAGATTATCTACTTATATTATATATCGATCATCTACTTATGTCAATGTGGCGGGAAGATTGAACGCCAAAAAAGCACAGCTAGTTTCAGCCGTGCTTCCTGTATGCTTATTCTGCTCCTAAACTTTCCAATTGCTTCAAGGTGCCGTCCAAATTGTTGGAATGCCAGTTTTTGGTTCCCCAGAAATTCTCCACCGAAACAGCCCCGCTTTGTCGGAACATTGACAGCTCTTTTTGCTGCGCTAGTAAATCTACATTGCCGTCTTCTAATTTTATCGAAATTTGATAATCAAATCCTGATTGATCAACCTCCACTGATTGGATTGTGTTAATGGGGATTTTTAGTGGATCTTGTTGCTCCTTCACCTTGCCAGTCCAGCTGATAGGTGCTAAAACCAAGTCTTCTTCACAAATTTGTAAGACATAATAAGGTGCTGATTTAATTAAGAAACGAGCGACCTTCTCGCTTAAGTTCGGTGCGGCATATTGTACAACGATACTGCTGTTTTCTAAAGGCTCTACCCCAAATTTTCTCAATGATTCCAATACTTTTGTTTCTTTTGCCATGATTAATCGCTCCCTTATTTGTTGTTGTTTTCTATGGATTAAGCATACTAAATAAAGGAGCGGATTATTGCGGGATTTCCCAACTGGTTTGTTTTGCTTCCTAAACGGGAAAAACCAGCTTATCGCTAGACAAGCTGGTCAGAAAGTTTTTCAATTAATCAGGCGACTTCGTTGGGCTGATGATCATTTCCCGCACATTGACTTCTTCGTCCCGCGTGAGGGCAAACAAAATCCCTTCGGCAATTGATTTCGGATCTAACGCGGTGAAGCGATCTGTCGCATCATCTACCAATCCTTCACCCATATCTGTGTCGACAACACCAGGTGAAATAGTAGTAAAACGGATTTTCGTTTCGGCTTCTTCCTTCTTCAATCCTTCCATCATAATGCGCACTGCATGTTTAGTAGCTGAGTAGGCGACGGTTTGCGGCTGTACCATATGCGAAGCAATCGAGGCTGTTGAAACGATATGCCCGGCATCTTGCTCTTTGAAATATGGCAAAATAGCCAACACGCCGTTGATCACACCTTTAACGTTCACGTCGATCAGATCACTAATTTCATCGCTGTCACTTTCGTGGACCATATCTTCAGATAGCAATAGCCCAGCATTACTAAAGAACACGTCAATCCTGTCGTGTCTAGACAAGGTCTCCTTCACTAAGTTTTCCAATTCACTCATTTTAGTGACATCGGCGGCTATGTAACTGACTTCCCCACCTTCGTCGATAAGGGCCTGCTCTTCTTCCTTCAAGGCTTCCTCATCGATATCGCTTAACACAATTTTAGCGCCTTCTTTGGCTAAAAGCTTCGCTGTTGCTGCGCCGATACCGCCGGTTGCTCCAGTAATGACGACTACTTTTTCTTTTAAATCGATCATGTAATCTTCCTTTCTTCTCTGCGTTCGCTTCCTTCCAACTATAAATAACAAATGTTATTTATAGTTCAATTTTAATGACTGATGGAAAATTTGGCAAAATTAATGCTTTTATGGTGGGAATGTTCAAAAAAGCAAAAAAAGCTCGACTCTCCTCTAACGAAAAGTCGAACTTTTGTAACTTATTGTCTTACAGTAATTCTTTGCGCAAGGTTGCATCGTCTAATGGAGACAAATATTTCGGTGCAATATCTAGAACCGTAAAGGCACCAAATTGTTTTTCCTTCGCTAAACGGACACAAGCTCTAGCATAAGCCACCAAGACACTGGCGGTGAACTCTGGATTGCTTTCTAATTGCAGACTGTACTCAATCACTTGGTTCGTACTTTCCCCAGTCGTGCCGGTGTGAAGAACCGTTCCCCCATGAGGCATCGCTTTGTGATCACGATTCAATTCGTCTTGCGAGATAAAACTCACTTCGGTATCGTAATCGGAGAAGTAATTCGGCATCGTCACGATTTCTTCTTTGATGGCTG
Organism: Candidatus Enterococcus moelleringii; assembly: GCF_017377575.1. Classification (GTDB taxonomy): domain Bacteria; phylum Bacillota; class Bacilli; order Lactobacillales; family Enterococcaceae; genus Enterococcus_A; species Enterococcus_A moelleringii. The sequence goes on along the minus strand of NZ_JAFREM010000028.1, from coordinate 105,932 downwards.
CTTCGTCGGCGCCTTCTTCTAACACTACGAAACATTGACGGAAATGCTTATCGCGAGTACTTAGTTCCAGCTTTTCACCAGCTTTCAGTTTGTCGATGATTTCACTATTAGGAATCGTATATTGCGTCGCATCCGCTACGCCTTCAATTCTGCGCAGTGCATCCGAGTGGCCTTGGCTGACTCCTTTGCCCCAGAATGTAGTAGTTTCGCCAGTCGGCAAAATGCTTTGAGCATACAAACGATTCAAGCTGAACAAGCCTGGGTCCCAGCCGGTAGAAATAATCGAAACCGTCTGATTGTCTTTTGCGACTTGGTCTACATTGGCAAAATGCTCAGGAATCTTGGCATGGGTATCAAAGCTGTCGATGGTGTTGAAGTTTTTTGTGATCTCAGGTGTCTGAACTGGTAAATCAGTTGCGGAACCGCCGCACAAAATGCAGACATCAATTTCGTTCTTTTTGCCTAACAAGTCGTCCATGTGATAGGCAGTCGCACCTTCCGTAGAAACGTTTTCAGGTGACCGTCTAGTAAATACTCCGACTAATTCCATATCGGGGTTTTGTTTTAATGAGCGCTCCACACCGCGCCCTAAATTGCCATAACCTACAATTGCTACTTTTGTCATTCATTCCACTCCTCATTCTTTGTTAGTACGATTATACTATAGATAGAAGAGAAAAATCTGATTAGTTTTAATCTAACTTTCATTATTTGACAGGGATGGCAAGATTTTGCCTTAACGAAACTTCGCTCTTTCCTATCATCAATCTATGATAAAATTAGATGAGAGTATAAATTCTGAGTAAAAAAGCGGGTGTTGACGATGAATAGCCATGACTTATATGAAAAACTGGAACTGGCACCAGTGATTGCTGCCGTAAAGAGCGAAGATGAATTAGCCAAAGCGTTACTGACCGACGTGGAGGTGGTCTTTGTTCTGCAATCCCACCTGATGCAACTGGCTGATCTTTCCGAAAAAATTAAAAAAAGCGGCAAAATTGCGATTTTGCATGCTGATTTGGTTAAAGGGCTGTCTTCAGATGAGACGGCGATTGATTATATCAAGACCTGTACTTCTTTTGACGGCATTATTTCCACCAAATCAGCGATTGTCCGTCATGCGAAAAGGCACCACCTGCTGGCGATCCAGCGCTTTTTCCTGCTGGACTCTTCAGCGTTAGAAAATGTCGAGCGTCAATTGTCCCATACCGAGGCGGATCTAGTCGAGGTTCTGCCTAGCGTTTCGCCGAAAATCATAAAAGACTTGATCAAGCAGTCCCGAAAACCCTTGATTGTTGGCGGCTTGATTCGCGACAAAGAAGACGTTATGGGGGCTTTAGGAGCCGGCAGTTTGGCAGTATCTACTACAAAAGAAGAAGTTTGGTCCATTTAGTCATTGTTAGGCGCTTACAAAGGTGTTATAATACAGTTAACTAAATACGTGCTAGAGACCAAAAGAGTATAGCAGCAAACGTCAACAAACATTGGCGTCTGTTCACTATACTCTTTTTTTGTGCTCTAGTTTGTCAGATTGATACGAGGAGGAACCTTTATGTACGATGTAATTATCATCGGTTGCGGAATTGTTGGAGCCGCAACTGCTTATGAATTAAGCAAATATCAACTAAAAACCCTAGTCTTAGAAGCCGAGAACGATGTCAGCGAAGGAGCAACCAAAGCCAACAGTGCGATTTTGCACGCTGGCTTTGACCCAGCACCCGGCAGCCTGATGGCCAAGTTAAATGTGGAAGGTGCAGCCTATGCCAAGGAACTGTGCGCGAAGCTGGACGTTCACTATAACCAAGTGGGCTCATTGGTTGTCGCCTTTTCCGAAGAAGACCTAGCCACCATTCAAGGCCTGTACGAACGTGGCGTGCAAAACAATGTCCCTGATTTAGCAATAGTGAATAAAGAAGAGCTGGCGGCAATGGAGCCAAATCTTTCAGACGAAGCAGTCGGTGCGCTCCATGCACCAAGTTCGGCAATCGTCAATCCGTGGGAATTTTGCTTAGCCTTAGCAGAAACAGCGGTGAAAAACGGCGTGGAAATCGCGCTTAATAATCGCGTGGCCAATATCACCAAAATTGCTGATGGTTATGAGATCGAAACCAATCAAGGTGTTTACCAAACTAAATATGTCTTTAATGCTGCCGGGGTTCATTCAGATGACATCCACAACATGGTGGCTGAACCGAATTTCGAGATTACACCGAAGCGCGGGGAATACTATTTGTTGGATAAATCAGAAGGTAACGTGGTTCATCACACGATTTTCCAATGCCCATCTACTGCCGGCAAAGGGGTATTAATCAGCCCAACCGTTCACGGGAATCTGATCGTGGGACCGAACTCCCATGGTGTTTTGAGAGATCAGCTGGACACTGGGCTGGACATCGGCAATACGCCGGATGGCTTGAAAGAAGTTGCTGAGTTGGCAGCAAAATCCGTGCCTGATCTTAACCTGCGTCAATCGATTCGCAACTTCTCTGGTGTCCGGGCCAACAACAGCAATCACGATTTTGTGATTCAAGAAGCAGCACCCGGCTTTATTGACCTAGCTGGCATCAAGTCACCAGGATTGACCTCAGCACCAGCCATCGCGCTTCATGCTGTTGAGCTGCTGGAAAAATCAGCTGGACAGGAATTTACCAAGAAGGAAGACGCAATCGAAACGCGGGAAAAAATTACTTTCCAAGAGTTGAGTATTGAAGAGAAAAATGAACTGATCAAAAAAGATCCTAGCTACGGCCGAGTGATTTGCCGCTGCGAAACCATTACAGAAGGCGAAATTAAAGCTGCAGCACATTCCCCTATTCCTAATGCTTCACTGGATGGGATTAAGCGCCGATGTAATGCTGGGATGGGACGCTGTCAGGGCGGCTTTTGCGGTCCGCGGGTCGTGGAAATTTTATCCGAGGAATTAGGCCTGTCGCCGTTGGATATTTTACAGGATCGCGAAGGCAGTTATATTTTGGCAGAAGCTACTAAGGGAGGAATCTAATATGCATGATTTGATCGTGATTGGCGGCGGACCGGCTGGCCTTGCTGCAGCCATGGCGGCTTATAAAGCAGGTGTTGAAGACATCTTGATTATTGAACGGGACCACCAAATGGGCGGGATTTTGAATCAATGTATTCACAACGGCTTCGGCCTGCATTATTTTAAAGAAGAATTAACCGGACCGGAATATGCCGGACGTTTTATCGAAATGGTGAAAGACACCAATATTAAAGTTTATTTAGATACGATGGTTTTAGATGTTACAGAAGAAAAAGAAGTCCATATTGTCAACAAAGAACAAGGCTATCAGATTCTAAAAGCTAAAGCGATTGTTTTCGCCATGGGCTGTCGTGAACGGACCCGTGGAGCTATCGGTATCCCCGGCAGTCGGCCAGCGGGTGTTTTCACCGCCGGAACTGCTCAGCGTTATGTGAATATGGAAGGCTACATGGTAGGTAAAAAAGTGGTGATTCTAGGCTCTGGCGACATCGGCTTGATTATGGCTCGCCGCATGGTGCTGGAAGGTGCTGAAGTGTTGGCCTGCGTCGAAGTCATGCCTTACTCTGGCGGATTGACGAGAAATATCGTTCAGTGTTTGGACGACTATGATATTCCATTATTGCTTTCCCATACTATTACTGAAGTTCGCGGGAAAACCCGGGTGGAAGAAGTTGTCGTTTCTGAAGTGGATGAAAAGCGCCAGCCGGTTCCTTGCACAGAACAAACCTTTGAATGTGATACTGTCCTGCTTTCTGTCGGACTAGTACCAGAAAACGAACTAAGCCGCAGTGCCGGAATTGAACTAGATCGCCGCACAAATGGTGCCTTTGTTTATGAAAATATGGAAACCTCGATTCCTGGTATTTTTGCTTGTGGCAATGTGGTTCACGTTCATGACTTAGTCGATTTCGTAACTGCCGAAAGTACCCGCGCCGGAACTGCCGCCGCTGACTACATCCTGCAGCAGCAAGAACTGGAGCAAGACGATTTCTTGACAATTAAAAACGGCAACTACGTAACCTATGTTGTTCCGCAAAAAATCCGGCAAGAAAATGTCGATAAACGAGTAGAAGTCTTCTTCCGGGTGAACAAAGTGTTTGATGAAAGTCAGATCACTGTCACCTCGCAAGGAGAAGTCATCGCCAAACAGAAGAAAAGCTACATTGTTCCGGGCGAGATGGAAAAAATGAAGCTCTCGAAAAAAGTCATGGATAAAGTCAAAAATGGCGAAATTGAAATCTCGATTGAGGAGGTTGTGAAATAATGAAAAATTTTATTTGCATTATGTGCCCTAAAGGCTGTCACCTAACTGTGGATGAAGACAATGATTACGCAGTAACCGGCTACAGCTGCAACAAAGGCGTCAAATACGGAAAAGCCGAAGCGACTAATCCTGTTCGGGTGGTAACTTCTACTGTAGTAGTCAGGAACGGCGAATCTGTCCGCTGCTCGGTGAAAACCGCTGACGGGATTCCCAAACAATTCGTACGGGATGCGATGAAAGAGATCAATCAGGTGCGCTTAAAAGCACCAGTGAAGACCGGCGATGTTGCCATTGAAAATCTGCTGAACACCGGAGTCAATGTCGTTGTTACCAGCAGTGTACAAGCAAGTTAATGTGAAGGAGATACGTCTGTTGAGATGTATCTCCTTTTTTTCTGTTCAGGTCAAAATTCAAACCATTTAAGACAAATCCAGCTACAGACCACTCACATCCGCTAAAATTTTAGTAAGAAATAAAAAGGAGTGAGGAAGATGGACACACGCATCGAGAACAAACAACTACGGATTTTCCTGACCATTGCATTTGGCTTACCGGTGATTATGGGACTGTTTATGTGGTACGGCTATAGTAATGATAAAGACCTGAATCTATTTTCGCTGACGCATATGTATTATCCAGCGGCTGGAGCCATGATCGCTTTGTTAACCAGCAGCCAACATAAAAAGCTGATCCCTAAAGCTTTTTTCCTGATTTATCTGATCCAGACAGTCGTGATGATGGCGCTGAGTCTCTCGGGATTATTTATTGCCGGGGATAGTTTAGTGACGATCGGAAATTTGGTGATGATTGTTGGCACCATTGCTCTATGGATCGCTTTTTTTGTCACTAAAAAGAACCGCCGAACCGCCTTTGGTTTACAGGGGAAAAATTGGAAGTTGACCTTTGGACTAATTCTGCTGTTTGTTGCACTGTACACCTTATTGATGACAAGTAGTGCAGTCCTTGGAGGCACTTTTCCAGCCTTAGTAGAGAATTTTTCGCAGGCTCAAACTTGGCTAATGCTGTTTATGACCTTGGTAAATTACTTTTTAGTCTTCACCCCTTATCTAGGTGAGGAATACGGCTGGCGCTACTTCCTGCAGCCGATTTTGCAGAAAAAATTCGGTATGATCAAAGGTGTTCTGCTATTGGGGATTGGTTGGGGTCTTTGGCATTTGCCGCTGAATTTCTTTTTCTATACTTCGCCGGCAGACGGACTGATTTCGGTGACGAATCAAATCGTGGTTTGTATTACCATGGGCATCTTCATTGGTTTTGTCTACATGAAAACTGATAATATTTGGGTCGCTGTGGTGATTCATTTTTTGAACAATAACTTGTCCTTGATTTTCAGCGGTGATTTCACTGGTGAATCAATGTCAGGCTACAGCATCGGCTGGTCTGATGTTGCCTCGATGGCAATTATGCTGACCATCATTTATGTTTGGCCGACTTTGACAAAATTCTTCAGAAACCGCAGGAATTTAAATCCTACGCCAGAAGAACGTGCGGCCGAGGCTGATCTTGAATCAGCAGGCGAACAAGAAAACACCGTTGTTCCACAACCTACTGCACACTAAAAAAGATGCCCGCGTGTGACTTCACGTGGGCATCTTTTTTCTGTTATTAACGATAATACACTTCATCAAGGAACAAGCCTTGTGCTGGAACTGTCTCGCCGGCGTGCTCGCGGACTTTGTTCTCGAATATCTCATCAATCGCTGAGACGTCCATTGAGCCAGCCCCAATCTCCAACAGAGTTCCTACAATAATTCGCACCATCTTATGCAGGAAACCATCCCCCACAAAAGAAAAGTGAAGCAGGCTGCCTTCTTGTTCGATGGAGATACTTTCAATGGTACGAACCGTTGATTTTTTCGACTTCTTAAGCGCGGAAAAACCGATAAAATCATGTTTGCCGATTAATTTTTCGCAGGCTTCCTCCATCCGAGCCAGATCCAATTGCTGCGGATAATAAAAGCTGTAAGCACGCTCAAAGGCTGAAGGAATTTCAGCATTCCAAACGTAATAGCTGTACTGTTTTCCGGTAGCATTATAGCGAGCATGGAAGCGTTCTGTCGCTTCTTCCACGTTTTTGACCACAATATCCTGCGGCAGATAACGGTTGAAGAAAGCCAGCATGTCTTCTAAGGTCATTTCGCTGGTAGTCTTAAAATTAGCCACCTGACCTCGCGCATGAGTCCCACCATCCGTCCGTCCCGAACCGATAATTTCCGTGTTTTCATCCGTCATGAGTTTGATGACCTTCTCAATTTTCCCTTGAATGGTCTTATCGTAATCTCCCAGCCGCTGCCAGCCTAAGTAGCGTTTGCCGTCATATTCGATGGTCAGTTTAATATTTCTCATCTGTTGTAATTTGCTCCTCTATGTTTTGAAGTAGTTGTTAATCTATCATTTTTCAGTGGTGAATCTGCGCTCTATTTCCCGATCACCATTCTTCTTGTATAAACAGCCTGTCCCGAGTGCATCACGGCATCGTCAATCGCAGAGACAATTCGTACTTGTCGGGTAACCGGTGGTGTCCATTGATCGTCCACAATGTCCGTCATACTTTCTTCCGCCACTGCTTCTAAATAGGTTGTCGTAAGATTTACACAGGCAGCTAAGTAATCTGTCAGTATATCTTTGTGAGTGACAACCACCTTTGCCGCTTCTTCTGGCGTATGGCGCCAATCTTCGGTATCGTCCGGCAAATCTAGGGCAAAGCGGCCGCTCCAGCCATCGGTTAACCACAATGGCTCAGTGTTGTTGAGATCGGAAATTTGTAAATCCAATTCGCGGGCAGTATGCCAAAACAGCCAAGTGACTGATTTGATTATAGGTGCTGGCATAGTATTAGCTTCCTCGACACTCATTTGATCTAGCGTCTCTTCCAAACGTTCCTGCGCTCTTTTCAATGTATCGATGGATAATTGGGTGAATTTCATGGTAAATTCCTCCTTCTTGTTAGAAAAATACAATTGTCTACCCATTCACTTTACTATAGCTGACGCCTATCAGCAAACTTTTATCTGTAAAGCGGGTTTCTTTTTCGAAGTTGAGAGCATTTAGGAATTTTCCCATAAATAAAAAGCCTCCGAAAAATTCGGAGGCTTTAGCAATTATCTTTATGGGTGAATATAAGTTAAACCTGAAGCACTTAAGGTTGCTGTGTTAGGTCCCATTGGTGTTGGGAAGCCCATGCCGCCTTGAGTGATGGTGATTGTGTTGTTTGATGCGTTATAAGATTGCACGTAAGCTACGTGTCCATAAGCGCCGTCTGCGTTCCAAGTACCAACTGATTGGCCTTGAGCAAAGACTACGATTGAACCTGCTGCAGGAGAGCCATCTACTTGGAATCCGTCAGCAGCTGCTGATGCTCCCCATTGACAACCATTTCCCCAGTAAGTACCAGCCCATGGAGCAACTGATTTCACATACCAAGTACATTGGCCAGGTGAATACATATTGCCTGATCCAGTGTGATCCACACGTCCGCCAGTAGCAGGTGCTTGTGGTGTCACCGTAGGAGTCGGAGTTGGTGCTGTTTCAGTTGAGCTTGATGTTGTATCTGCAGTTGCTTCAGAACTTGAAGGTGCAGTTGTGCTTTCTTGCGTTGCAGCAGCTGCTGCTTTTGCTTGTTCTGCTTCCGCTTTTGCTTGAGAGGCTTCAAAAGCTTTTTGTGCTTTGGCTGCTTCTTCGGCTTGGCGTTTTTCTTCTGCTTGACGCGCTTTTTCAGCTTCTTGTTGTTCTTTCAAGATGCGAGCTTGTTCTGCTTTCGCTGCTTCTTGCTGTTGTTTCAATTTCGCTTTATCTTGTTCAGCGGTTGCTTGTTCAGCCGCATAGTTCGCTTTTAAGACGTTTAATTCAGCTTGCTTGTTGGCAATTGAATTTTTTTGTGTTTCTAATTCTTTTTGGTTTTCTACTAGTTCAGCAACTTTTTGTTCGTTAGCTTTAACTTTGGTTTCAACCGCTTGTTTGTCTTCTTTTTGTTGTTCCATTAATGATTTGTTGGCTTGAACCATCGTGTTCATCGCTTGAACACGGCCGATTACGTCAGAGATAGACTCTGCATCCAACACAGCATCTACATAGCTGGTTGCTTGACCGTTTACTTGTGCGTCACGTGCTTGCTCTTCAATCAACGCTTCACGTTTAGCAATACGAACCTTTAAGGTTGCAATTTTATCTTGCAATTTCATTGTTTCTTCGTTTAATTGCTCATGTTTTGCTTCCAAGTCTTTTACTTGTGCGCTGACAGTTTCAATCTCTGCAGCTAATTCGTTAATTTGTGATTGAACACCCGATTGTTTACCCTGTAATTCACTAATCTTTTGATCTTTTTCTTGGATCTGTTGATCATAGTTATCTGCTAAGGCAATATTTGGTGCTGCTGATAAAGTAATCGCACAGACTAATACTGCTGATAAGAAACGCTTTTTCACTTAATAATTCCTCCGGCTTTGCTCTGATTTTATAAGTTCTCATGTATAACAACAGTAGCAATTTTACCATAGGGATATATCACCCATATAAAAGAAACGTTACAAAAACATTTCAATGCCGTAGCTTTTGTAACATTCAAAGCCTAAATTTAAGTCAATCAGCCGTAATCCTCTCGATAAATCACAACTATTCAAGTTGACGGCGATTTGCGATTACGATCATTATTAGCAAGACAAAGATGACACTGACAGTAAAGTACACATAATGGTAACCAACCAGCGTTACCCCGGTGCTGCGATACACACCTTGATAAATGGTTCCTAAAAAAGTAATCATAAAACTTTGTCCTAACGTGCGGCAAAGTGTGATAAAACCCGAAACAGTACTCAAATTTTGATTTGTTGCGTAGGCCTGGGCAGTTATCACACTAATCGTGACACTCGTTCCAATGGTGAAGCCCAATAAACTAGACAGCACCAGCAAGATCATGTAGCTGGTTGTGCCGGGAAGAATTCCCAGTAAAACAAAACCAACTATTGAAAGAGCCACTACCCCCACCAGCATTCTTCCTTTGCCAAATATATTCGCCAGCTTCCCTGAATAGTAAGAGCCAATGATAAAGAAGACTGAAGAAGGTAGTAAAGCAAGGCCGGCTTTAGTTGAAGACATTGCCAGCTCCGTTTGAACCCATAAAGGTAAATACACTTGAAAACCGATCAAGGCACCATTAATTAGAAAAATACAGCTGATTAATAAGCGAAAGCCGCCAATTCCCAATGTTTCTACCGGAATGACCGGATTGCCCTGTTTCTTTTGATTGCGGTAGAAAATTAGCAGATAAACCAGACCTGCGATCAATATTCCAGCCCCTACTAGAGCAGAATTTGCTGTATATTGGATGCCCAGCAACAAAAGAATCAATCCTAAAACCAAGAATCCCTGCTGCCGCAATTCTGCAAAACGAACTTTTCCTTCTATTATATTGTGTTCGTGATAGAACAACTGCAAGATAATCAGCACCACAATCGCAATTGGTACATTGATCAAGAAGATCCAGTGCCAGCTTAGCTGTTCCAGCAAGAAGCCGCCTAATAATGGGGCTACTAAAGAAGCGATTCCCCAGGCTGAATTATTTAATCCCATCACCTTTCCACGAGTTTCCAGATCGAATAATTCGCCGATCAAAGCAAAGGTCATAGGCATAATCCCGCCAGCCCCGATTCCTTGAATGATTCGAGCGGCGATTAATACTTCCACCGACGGGGCAGCTCCACACAGTGTTGTTCCGACTAAAAACAGCAGCAGACCTAATTGAAAGATCCGCTTTTTCCCGTACCGATCCGCAAATCGGCCAAATACCGGTGTTGCTACAGCACTTGAAAATAAATAAACCGAAAAAATCAGTGAAGTTGCTTGGGTACTATTTAAACTGACCGATATCGCATGAACTGCAGTTACCACAATCGTCGATTCAATCGCCGTCATAAAAGTGGCTAAATAGATCGCGAATATAAGCCAGCCTTTTCTATTTTCTTTCATTATGAATACTCCTCTCAAAAAGCAAAACACTTTGTTTGACAAAAGGTATTATAGAGTATATTATTTGCTTGCGCAAGTAATTAAACCCGCAAAAGGAGATGGTTCGATGGAAGCAAACAACGAAAGAATTGACTCATTAAAAAAGCTGCCTTTAATCAGTCGCGACTATGTCAAACTGATCGATCGCTATTTAATCCCGTATCAGCTGAACTCCAGCTTATACTATTACATCGTTAAGCTTTACGAATTTGGCGATTTGCCGCAGGATCGGCTGGTGCAATTAACCGGCATTAACGCCAGCAATGTCACCCGAGCGATTCAAAAGCTTAGTGATCTGAATTATCTGACCAAAAAAGAGAATCCGGAAGATCGACGCGGCTTTTTACTTTCCTTAACTGATGAAGGGAAAAAGATGTACCCCATCATCAAAGAATGTCTCAAAAAAGTGCACAATGAATTTCTGGCACCTTTATCAAAAGAAGAACAACAGCTATTCATCGAATTTATTGACCGTTTAGCTAAATAAAAGGAGTATCTTGACCATGACAAACAAAAAACAAGACCTTATAGAAAAAATTGTTACTATCCCTGACACTTATCAACTGGTTACTGAATCAGAAGAAGTTAGAAACAAACATGTGGTGACCATTTTACGGTACCAAAAAGATGGAAAATTCGTTTACAACGGCCCACGCATTATTGCCGTTTTTCAAAATGATGACTTACTCAGCATTAAAAACTTAACCTCTGTTCCTGAAGGTAAACTTCCTGGTGCAGAACGGGCCCGCGAACTTGCAGAAAGTGTCTTCTCTAAATCCAATCGTTCATATGCTCGCGGCTTATCCTTTATCCGCATCGAACATCAACAACGAGACTTTATCGATGACGATGGAAAGACACATCAATTCCCAGTTCTATGGATCAAATTTGCTCATCGCAACGGCAGCTACAACTGGGTAACCTTGGGTGCAAATGGCACTGTGGTCGAAATGGAAGTTGATTCTCGTTGGGATTATTTCCGTGGACGCAGAAAAACTGAAATGTGGGACAACGATGACTGGGTTTTGGCTCATGAAGGAAAAGGACCGCAACTACATAGCCCTAATGCCCTAGCCTAGTAAGGGAGGAATTTTACTATGAATGAATTAACTTATGAAAACAACTTGACTCTTCTCGGTCAGCTGCGAGATCAACTGCAACGTCTAGAAGATACCGATTATATGACTGCCTACTATAAAGGCTACAGCTCCAGTGGTGCTACCTTGGAAGAAATCAAAGATGAGATACAGGAACTGCAAGAACAGATTAAACTGTTAGAAGAAGAATTGGATGATTTTAGCTGGTAGGATACATGTTTCATGAGAGTGACTTATTATTTTAACAATTCCATTAGTCGCTTTCATATAGGGAATTACTTGGTTTCGCTCAATAACACGTAACTTTTAATAATATAAAATCCTCAAAATATGATTTCTCCAACAGTATTTTTTAATTAAGAGACTGCGACCTTAGTCTAAAGAAAAACAGGTAAATTGACGAGAAAATACCCACTTCATTGGTTTTTGGGAATAATAAAATAGGCGAGTATCAGAAAGCTCTGCTACATTTCTGATACTCGACCATTTTAATGCTATTTAGAAACTTGACCTATATCACAGCCTTATTAACTGACACTAGAATTTTCTTCTGTCAATTAATAAAACGAAGATTTTTATGAAGAGGAATTTTTTCATATTGAATATCAAAAAATTCTCTAAATGTATCGACTTATCACGATCGAGTGCTATCGTCGAGTGCTATCGTATAATACAATACTATTGAACTTCCAAATTAATATTTGATACTATCCGAAAGAATCTCATTCCACTCACTCTCTAAATCTTTATCTAAAGCTTCTATATTAAGCACATTTTGTCCATAAATTACCCTTACTTCTTTAAATCCAGCATAAGCAAACTTGGACCAAGCAACAAAATTCATTCGAGAGAAAATCAGCATAATATTGCCACCTCCTTGAATTACAGCATCTCCGCCATCTACTAAACATAAGCACCCATGTCCCATCAATAGCATCCTGCGTAATTCTGGCGAATTTTTTTGAGATTTTACTTCATTAAGTGTTTTCTTGTGGTAGAAATATTGTTTTATAGTCCACATAAAATGGATGATTAGGTTATTTAGAACCACAGGAACAGCTAATGCTGCTCCGTGTCTAACATCATATCCAGATTCAAAAACTTCTCTAGCTATTTTGGCTATATCGTCACCTGATCCTAATCGTGTTCTATCAAATAATTGGAAGAATTGTGTCATAGGTATTGGTAATCCTGAACCACGATTTCCTTTACCTACTGCTGAATTAGAACCAATTAAATCAGACATATTATGACCAATCCAGTTTACAAAGCCAAAAAATATCTTTTCTACAAACGTTCTACCTTTAAGTTCAATTTTTGAATTTGATTTATTCTTGGAGCGTTTAAAAGTTCCGTTAGATAAATATGTGCCAGAATTAGTAAATTGGTCTAGTAAAGAAAAGAATAATCCTTCAAGTCCAGGTGAATGCGCCAAAGAAATAGTGTGATGATTTTTTGGACTCATCTTCAATCCAGAACCATTTTCTAGGTCGCTCTTATATCTGGCATCATAAGAGACCTTGAACCTCTTCTCTAAATATTGAACTCTATTTTGTAACGTCGAAGTTGCCTTATCATGACTCATACCAACAGTTACACCGTTTTTTTTGTCTTGAGAAATTATAAAATCTGAAAATTTGGTGACAAGTTTCTCAGCTTGCTTATCACTAAGAATGGATAATTTACCCTTTTCTCCGATAATAGAACTTCCAACAAAAAAAATATCGATAAAACCAGTAACAATACCTGAAAAACCAGCTAATAAGTAATCATACTTGTCACAATGCGCTTCTTTCAAAGTATAGTCTTCTTTTAGCTTATCAATAATATGGTTTCTTTGCTCAGTAGAAAGCATATCTTCAAAAGGATCACTTAATAAATCAATTCCATTTTCAGTTGCATACTCACTTATATTTCTTCTGTAATCCTCCCAGTCAGATCCAATCTCAATGTATTCTAAGGTTTTTATTTGGTATTGCTCTACTTCTTTTTGTATTTCTTCTTTCTGAGTTTGATCTATCTGCAATAATTGTGATGTAAACTCCGTATCCGTCTCAAAGTCTAGCTCGTCATCTCCTAACATATTGGTTGCTTTCGTCAACAAATCCTCAAGATCTAAATTGTTAACTTTGTTTATCTTCGATAGGCTATCTAGTCCAGTTCTTACTCCCGAAATAGCATCTGTCATCTTGTCGGCTTGGTCTTTTTGTACTTTTGCAACATTCCCTAATTCATCTAGTATACTTTTTTCTAACTTATCCATGTTATTCTTCATTTTCTGCTGAATTCAGCAAACCCTTAGCAAATCTTTTTACTCCTGATTTTGCACTAGCAATAGAAGCATCTTTCAAGTTCAAATAACCAACTTCATTCAGAACATTATATAACTGCTGCATGTCTGCTAGTTCTAAATCATCACGGAGTTTGTTTTCATCTTTCGAATAACAATCTTCTACATATACTTTTGCCTCATGCAATGTTGCCGCTCTCGTTAATTCCTCTAAGCGATTTTTGTTTATTTCTACTGGTAACTTAGTGACAATTTTTTCTCTCTCTAAATAATTGATTTTCGAGTCAACATTGCTAGCACTATTTGAAAGCATATCTATTATTACTGCAAGCTTTTTAATTTTTAGTTGCGTCTCTTTTCCATTTTCGATTTCAGCTATTAGCATTTTTGAAATCGTATTGACATCTTCAATAAGTATATTTAGTGTTTTTTGAGAATTTTTCAATATCTCCTGAAGGAATTTTTCTCTTTGTTTGCTATTCTCCAAATCCTTTATCCCAGTTACTTTTTTCATTCCTTGGTAGGCACCAACTCCTATTAACGCAATGGCTCCTATCCCTGTAAACATACTGGAAAAACCTAAGACTCCACCCATTCCAAGCGTCGCTAACCCCGTAGTCATCCCAATTGCACTAACACCTACCGTTCCACTAAAATAGAGCGCCGTCATTGGAACACCTACTGCTACAGCTTTTGCAGACAAGTCTTTCAATGACTTAGTAATTTGTGTATCATCGTATCTCTGTGCAATAATGTCCTCATCATATTGAATTGCTTCTGCAAGAACTTGTAGTTCATCCTCGCTTATCTTTACGATAGATGCTAAATTGAGCAAATAAGCATCCTCTCTCCATTCTGTTAGCGTGTTGTTTATTTTGTATATACTTAAAATATCTTTCATCAAGGATTTTTTCACAATATCAAATTCAGTATCTTCGGTTGCTGATTCAAGAATAGCTAGAAGATCTTGAGTATCTTCTAATAAAGCGTCATTCAACATGTACCCTCTTAATTTGATTCTATTTTCAGAAGAAATATTTATTTTGACTATAAAAGATATAATCGCTGCGTATTCTTCAGAATCGATAATATCTCCACTAGATATAGCATAGTTACACAATACCTTTACATAACAAACTTTTATGGATTCATCTAGTAACTCTAAAGGCATTAATTGATTCTCTTTAGTATAAATATTATCTATCTCAGCCATATCTTGAGTCGCGTTTGCATCAATAATTATTTGGAGAAATTCTTCTAAAGCTTGCCCGTTAACGTAGCCAAACATCCCGCTAGATATCGTATAGGAAGTTTCTTTAGTAGTTACCTCCATACTTATCTCTTTTTTTTCTTTTCCTTTAGTATCGACTTTCGTAAATTCATTATACGAAACACCTTCAAGTTGCGAAAACTCAATATTAATCGGTTTGGAAAGCATCTCTTTAATAATTATTTTGTCACCCAAAAAAACGATACCTTCTTTAGCGCTACCTAACAGCGTTGTATCGACAATAGCTATGATATAGTCTGGAGTTTCATTTGGAGCAATCGCTTTGATTGCATTGTTCAATTTTTTTTGAGGTATTTCTGGCGCTATATAAAATTTCCCAACTTCATTACAGATACCTCCAACGCGATCTTTAATTTCTCGACTTAAATTAATCATCTTCTTCACTCCCTAATAATTAAATTCTTCGCAACATACTTTTTGATAAGTCAAATTCTTTATGCATATAACTACTTCTTCTTGTAATTATGAACTATTTTCCAATCTGTAACAACTGAATATCGTAAGACAATTTGTATTAATATGTATTCATCACTAGAAATCTATTTACGTATTTTTTTCCTGCTAAAATAGTAGCTGCTCAAAAACAACACAAAAAAGATACTCTAATCACTTACATGATATGAGTATCTCCCTGATTTATTCTACATAACCCATTGAAACTACCCAGCAGCTGTCCCGCACTCTGGACAGAATTTCGCATCTTCTGCTAGTAACGCCTGACAGTTCTCACAATGTTTTTCCTTGGCTGCTTGGACGTTCGTCCCGCATTCCGGACAGAACTTGGTGTTCTTGTCGATGGAAGCCTGACAATTTGGACAAGTATCCAACAGCGAATTCCCACAAGAACTGCAGAATTTCGTACCCTCTGGATTTTGTGCGTGGCAATTAGAACAGGTAATTCCGCCGGCACCCATATTTCCGGTCATGGTAACAGTTACGAGTTTCCCGCCGGTTTGGATATAATGCTCAATCGCGGCAAAAATTTCTTGCGGCAGCTGTTGCTGCTTGTAGGCTCCAAATGCTGCTGTTGCTAATAGTGGTGCGAATAAAATTGCGCCGGCACCTGCAGCGGCAGCTTTATCCACCCATTTCCCAGTTCCGACATTTACCGTAATCGTTTCAGGCGTCGATTGGAAGATCTGCACCTGGGTCGCCTGATCCATGCCGGCAAATTTTTTCCAGCTTTGCTCTTCTTTGGCTTGAACCAGGTAACCTTCTGGCGTCACCATTCCTTCAGCGATAAATTTTTTCTTTTCCCGGAAAAATATTTCTAACCCTCGACCGACACTCTCTGCCGTCATACCTTCTTCTAACGTGAACATTTTTGATTCTGCCATTTTACTCCATCTCCTCGTAATTTTTTATTTGGCGAAACTGATTAACCTCTTTTAAACCTGCGCTCATTAAAATAAATAGTTCAATCCAAGCTGCCACAATCAACAAAACGTAAATCAGCAGCTCGCTGTTTAACAAAACGATCCCCATATCCCAAACACCGTGCAGCACAACGGCTGAGGCAAAGAAAAAGATGAAGCGGGTATCAAACAACTGGTTGATATCAAAGGAATTGGTTTTCTTCACCACAATCACCGCTCCGCCAATAATTGCCGACCAAGCCAAGTGGGTGCCGACGCTCATCCAGCCCCGCAAAATAATCAACCCTACTACGTCCCCGTATCCCAGCAGCTCAGTAAAGACGTAACCCGAAGTCTCAAAGGCCGCAAAGCCCGCGCCAACAGCTGCACCAATCAACAAGCCATTCAGAATCTTGTTGATCTTGTACTTATTAATAAAGTAGACAACAATCACCGCTTTCCCCAATTCCTCCACAATGCTGACCAGAAAAGCATCGGTGACCGTCATGACCCCAAAATAAGTCGCCTCGTCACTAAAGCTCACAAACTCGTACAAAAACAGCGTACTGAGAATCGATATAACCCCACCGATAAAAAAGATCTTGATGACTTCAAAAATACTGATATTTTGATAAACATTGGTCTCAAAGAAAAAGATCAGTACCGAAAATGGGACGGCAAAAGCGCCAATGATAATCAAACCTGGTATCGCATTAGTATTTTCAAAATTCACAACCGCCAGCAGCAACGCCCCGAACACAATCAGTGCCGCAATAAAAATTCGGGAGAACAGCCACGGCTTCGACCAGTCGCCTGATACCTTGGAAATGTCCGGTGTCGTTTGTTTGGTTCCCGCAATAAAGATCTTCTCTGCTTCTTCATTGGTGTGCTTTTTGGCAACCTCCGAGAACAATTGATTCAAATCGATTTTTAAGCCATCCTCTTCGCCAGCGTATTTGCCAATGGCTCGTGTTGCTTCATTAAAAAGACCCTTCTTTTTAACTGCTTCTGGCGACATTGCTGTCATTGACGGTTCCGAAGCCGGCAATGCTGATCCGCATTTCCCGCAAAACTTCGCTTGTTCTCCTAATTGATTCCCGCAATTTGGACAAAATTTCATTCTTGCTCACCCCTCATAAACGTATCGTAAAATTCCCTTCCCAGACGATTCATGGCCATCGTTTGTTCACTGGACTTCCCATCCTCTGAGAGCACCACCAGCACATAGGCCTTTTCATCCTTTTCGAAAATACAGGCATCATTTTCTACTCCGTAATCGGCATATTCCCCGGTCTTATTGTAGACTTCAACCTCGGAGCCGATTTGCGCCGGTAGCTTGCTGCGATTTTTGTTCTGATTTAACAGCTCCAACATCGCCAGATCGTGGGCCGGTGAAACTTGTTCCTGCTGATAAACATTTTGCAGCAGCCTTGCCACATCCTCAGCGCTGGTATAATTGTCGATTCCCGACTCCAGCGCTTCCGTATCTAAAAAGAGTCGATTCATCACGGTATTGGAAAAATCTTGTGCCTTAAGATAGCGATTGAGTTCCGAAAGTCCACCCAGTTCCTGGATCAAAATATTCCCCGCTGTATTATCGCTGTCGACGATCATGTGGCGCAGCAGCTGATTAATTGTCAAGACACTGCCCACGGGATAATTTTGTAAAACACCTGTCCCGCCAACAATATCTTCACTGGCTAGAGAATACTCTTGATTCAAGGTTAAGCTGTCCTGATTGACCTGGTCATAAACCGCCGCCATGACAAACAATTTGATCACGCTGGCCGAACGCCGCATTTGGTTCTCTCCTGAAGAAAATCCCGTCTCATTTTCTTCAATTGGCGCCAGTACAACGCTGAATTTCCCCGTAGCTCCTTTCAAAGCGTCCTCAGTAATTCGGTTTGCTCCCGCAACACTAAAGGTATTTTCCAGCGTTTCAACGGTCACTTCCGTTGTAGATTCCAGCGTTTCACTAGTTGTGCTGCTTTCCTGAGTTGTTGTAGACGTTTCACTAGTTAGTGAAGAGGTCTCGCTGGTTGGAGCAGCTCCTTCCGAACCGCGATTGCTCCACCAAAGATAACCGCCAATTGCTGCGATCAAGAGCAATCCCACTAAACTCAAATTTCGGCCAGTATTTTTCGGCTTAGGATTCTTTGGCGGTTCTTCGTAATAACCGTCATTCTCTTCACTGCTTTTTTCAGCTGAGGAGGCAGGTGTTTCGTAGACAGAATCCTCAGCAGCTTCCGTTTCATTTTCTTCTATGCGTTCTTCACTCTGCGAACCACTTACCGGCGTTCCGCAATGCTCACAAAAGGCCGCCTCTTCTTTTAATGGCGCCCCACATTCTTCACAAAATCCCATGAGCCCTAACTCCTCTCCTGATCTTCCCTAATTTCCCGCAGCATCCGTTCAATGCTGCGCTGGCTATATCCGTATGTCCGCGCAAGCTTTTGCTTGTTATGACCATCGTAGTCGCTGCGCAATACATCCAGCATGTGAGAGCGGGAAATCAAACGTACGGGTAAATTCAGCTGGATCCCTCGATATTCGTTAAATAAGTTGAGGGTCGCTTCGGTTCCGATGACTTTTTGCAGGTCCTTGTAGATTTTATTCCAACCAGACGTATCAAGCTCCATCACTCTTTCCCCCAATCGTCACTCCTTAATTAAAATAATAATGTTTTAACGAAACCTTATCTCGCGATTTTTTCAACGACATTAGGATCACCTTTGTCGTAAATCCCTTAGATAAAAAGCCAACGACCTATGATCATTGACCCTATTTGCCGACTCATCCAGATCAATCATCCCTTTTCCCACGATTTTTCTTGAGCAACCGATCAATCTGACGTTGCGAATACCCATATTTTCGGGCAAACAGCTGCTTCGCCTGAAGATCCATGGTGTCAAAATCTGCTAACTTTTCCGCCAGCTTTTCGCCGCTGTAAAGTTTTTTTGGGACACTAATCACTAGCCCTTGATAGTAATCGTAGAATTTCAGCATTGCCTCTTCTCCCAACAGCTCCATTAATTCTCGATAGAACCCATTCAGTAATTCTTTTTCCACCATCGATCTTCCACCTCTTCACCAATATGGTATCATTAGGTAATGACACATTATGTCGCAAGGAGGCTTTTATGAATAGCAATCAACGAATTTTAGAAACTTTTCTGACTCTTTATCAAGGGCAAAGTCTATCCATCACTGAAACAAGTGAACGCTACGATGTTGCCCCACGAACCACTCAGCGAGATTTCGCGGCAATCAGTGAAGCTTTGGATGCCCACGACGTTGCCCTATCCTTGGAATACGACCCTGTTCAGCAAAGATACAAGATGCAAAATGCTGACGAGCTTTCTCCACAGGAAGTTTTACTGATTGGCAAAATCCTGCTGGAAAGCCGCGCTTTGACCAAAGTAGAACTAGAAAAAACCATGAATCATTTATTGCAGGAGTTGTCTCCAGAATCCAGCAAACACATCAAAACATTGATGGCCAACGAACTGCTGAACTACTATCCTCTGAAGCATCAAGAAGACCTGCTCCAGCTGATTTGGGATTTCAGCCGCTACATTGTCGAGAAAACCGTCATCGCCTTTTACTATCGAAAAAACCGCGGTGAAGTGGTTTTGCGCAAGGGCTTGCCAGTCTCGCTGTTTTTTTCCGAGTACTATTTTTATGTCCTGCTGTATAACCCAAAGTATGAGAATTATCTGATCTATCGTTTGGATCGCTTCGGCGAGATTGCCGAGACTTCCGATAGAATAAAAATCCCCTACAAGGATCGTCTAGAGGATGGAGAACTGCGGAAAAAAATCCACTTTATGTATGCCGGAAAAGAAGTAACCTTCACCTTCCGTTTTTGGGGCATCGTTGAAGCTGCTTTAGATAAATTGCCTAACTCTAAAGTCATCAAAGAATTCGACGACGCCAGCGTAATTATTGAAGCCACCGCCTACGATACCGGTGTGATCATGTGGTTGTTGAGTCAAGGAAAGAACGTACAGGTGCTTTCGCCGCCATCGTTTGTGGATAAGGTGCGAGATGAGATTGAGGACATGCTGAAAAGGTACACGGATTGAATTCCGTGTACCTTTTTATTGTATTTTACTGTAAAAAAACGTTATTGTTTCTGACTATTCTCTTCCTTGCGATAAACCAAGCCTAACCCCTTTAAAAAGTTGCGAGCATAGTTATCACCACAAGGTTTGAAGTTACGATGTCCTTCTTTGCGCAAAATAGCACCCATTTCGCCTTTTGAAGGAAAGACTTCTGCCTCAGCAAGAATAGCTAACATGTCATCACTAGTCAGGAATAAGGCAATCTTCAGCTTTTTCAATAAGACATTGTTGATGTATTTGATCTCATCGCTTTTAGGTTGGGCTGCTTCTGCAGGCTTATCTTTTTGTGGACCGCGCTTAAGAATAATGAAGCCATTTAGAAAGGCATCTAATTCTTGGTTGTCAATTGGTTTTAAGTAAGTGTTCTCTTCATCCCGGGAAGATGGTCCCATTTTTGTTAGTATATCCCGCAGCTCATCTCTGGTAATCGTGATCCCACCCAATTCAAATGCTTTGATCAGATCGGTGTCCTTGATGTCGATTGCATATCTCAGGCGTAGTAGTCTATCATTGTTGTTCATCATAATTCTCCTTTTTCAACTTATATTTCATTCAAATAAGCTCTTATGGCACATGGTACGATACCTCAACACAACATATGTCAGTCGAATTCATTTTACAACAACGGTCTATGAATGACACCATTTTCTTTTAAAAGAATCCTTTCGTCTGTATCTTTTCAGTAGTTAAGATTATTTACTTGATTACTCCCTGGTTAGTCCTTGATTACTCCTTGGTCACCTAGATATCATCACTTGTGATATGGAGCATTCGTATTTATCCGAAACGCCCGATATATCTGCTCTACTAAAATCAATCTCATTAGCTGATGCGGATATGTCATCCTTCCAAACGAAATCTGCGCATTGCTCCGCTGCATGACTTCCTTGCTCAGCCCTAATGATCCACCAATCACAAAGACAAACTGACTATTCCCAGATACTTGCAAACGATCTAGCTGAGCAGCAAATTCTTCACTAGTAGGATTTTTTCCTTCAATCGCTAGTGCAAAGACATATTCGCCGTCCTTGATTTTCGCTAGGATGCGTTCGCCTTCTTTTTGCTTCACTTGTTCCATTTCGGCTTCGCTTAATTTTTCGGGGGCTTTTTCATCTGGAACTTCGATAGACGTTAACTTGGCATACTTTGACAAGCGCTTCGTGTACTCGGCAATTCCTTGAACCAGGTACTTTTCCTTCAGCTTTCCCACAGTAATGATTTTGATATTCATTTTTCTGTCCCTCTTTTCCACTTACTTATCCACACTAATCACAGGTTTATCCACAAAAACTGTGAGTACAAAGCCTATTTTAGCAGTATTTTGATTACAAACATATGTTTTCCCCAAAGTTATCCCCGTTATCCACAAACCTGTGGATAACTCATTTAGAGTTTTCTACAGTGTTATCCCGGACTTTTCCACGGAACTTGTGGAAAAATCGTCAAACTTTTTTCATGTTAAAGAAAAATAATTACCCAACTTCTTCATAAAAAAGTCAAAACAGCATAGTAGACTAACCTTAGACAAAAATACTATACTTAATATAACGTAAATTCAAGTTAAGATGGAGGAATAATAATGGAAAGAAATGATATGACACCAACTCCTAAAAAATCGGGTGGATTTGTTAAACGATTCGCGATTGGAGTATTAGGCGGTGTAGTAGGTGCCGGTTTAGTTTTCGGTATTTATTATGCGGCAACAAGTGCTGGTTCAAGTCAAAATGCCAGCGGATCACCAAGTGCTGGCGAAACTCAAGTCAGCAACATGAAAGTGGACGCCAATTCAGACATCACTGAAGCGGTTGATAAAGTGCAAGGAGCCGTTGTTTCAGTGGTTAACCTGCAGAAACAACAGCAGCAAAGCGGTTTAGGCAGCTGGTCGGATATTTTCGGCAACGGCGGTGACAGCTCTCAGCAGCAAGAGGAACAAGAAGGCACCGATGATAGTTTAGTTGAAGCTTCTGAAGGTTCAGGTGTCATCTACAAACGCGAAGGCAATACGGCTTATGTCGTAACCAACAACCACGTAGTTGAAGGTCAAAACGGTTTGGAAGTCCTATTGTCCGATGGCTCGAAGGTCACTGCAGAATTAGTCGGTACAGATACTTACACTGACTTAGCTGTATTGAAAATCGATTCAGACAAGGTAGCTGACATTACACCAGCAACCTTCGGCGATTCTGACAGCTTGAAGGCTGGTGAACCTGCAATTGCTTTAGGTTCTCCCCTTGGTTCACAATATGCCAACTCAGTAACTGCCGGGATTATTTCTTCCCTTGGCCGTCAAGTAGTCAGCCAAACAAGTGAAGGTCAATCTGTAAATATTAATGCGATCCAAACCGATGCTGCCATCAACCCAGGTAACTCAGGTGGTCCATTAGTAAATATCGCCGGACAAGTAATTGGGATCAACTCAAGTAAAATTGTTCAAACACAATCAAATGTCAGCGTTGAAGGAATCGGTTTTGCCATTCCAAGTAACGATGTTGTGAATGTCATCAATCAACTGGAAAGCAATGGCGAAGTAACCCGTCCAGCATTGGGAATTACCATGCGCAACTTGTCAGAATTAACTAGTCAACAGCAAGAAGAAATCCTAAAAGTTCCTAGCTCAGTTACCCAAGGTGTCGTACTAGCAAGTGTCCAAACAGCGACACCTGCAGAAAAAGCTGGCTTGCAGCAATACGATGTCATCACAAAAATTGATGGTGAGGACGTAACAACTGGTGTGGAATTGCAATCAGCATTGTATAAACACAAAGTTGGCGACACAGTGAAGATCACTTACTATCGCGAAGACAAAGAACACACCGTTGATGTGGAATTGTCATTAGATGCGAGTGCTTTACAACAAGCTAACAGCAACACCCAACAAGGTGAATAGTATTTTTGTGGATGGTCTATTACGGCCATCCTTTTTTTGCCTTCCCAACTTTTCACAGTTTATTGAGGTAGAAGGAGTTTTCACAGTTAACCTATCTATAAATGGACTCGAAACGTTTAGTTGGATGATAAGCGTACGACGATAACACTCATTTTTCCTTGGAAAATGAATTCCATAAAACCAGTCACTCAGACAGCTGTAAGCCAAAAAGGCAAAGCATCCTTCTAATCGGATACTTTGCCTTTTTTACTTTTTATGGGTTTGTAAATCACGTAATAGCCGATCACACCGGTCATGACCAAGATCGAGACAATTCCGCCCACCATCGGAGCCGTTGGTCGATAGACTAATCTCAGCTGGTGCTTGCCTTTTGGTACTTGGACCGACAAGAAGCTGCCAAAGACTTTTTGCGTCGGTACTTTTTGCTGGTCAACGTAGACTTGCCAAGCATCATCATACGGAATGGACAAGTACAGGGCTTGATCATTTTTATCTGCTGTCACTTCTCCGTACAATTGATCATCCCGCTGTCCCATCAGATCAAAGGCTAACTCATTTTTATCTGCCAACAATTGATTGAAGCTGGCATCCTCTAAGGTTGCAATTTCTGCTTGATTGAAATTAAACTCTTTGTCACCCTTCAATTCAACCGTTACTGTTTCTCCCGCCTTGAAATGTCCCAGATTAAACAGTTGATTGGTTTGAATTCCGATAGATTCCTGGTGCTTCTCACCATTCACCAGCAGTTGATCCACTTGCTTCCAGCGGACTTTCGGTAAATACATAAACAATTCGCCAGCTTCACTGGTTTGAAGTGTCAACGTATTGTTTACCGTATTCGCCTCGATTTTTGCTGGCTGGAAATAATGCTTTTCCTGTTTTTTCAGTGATTGCAGAATATTCTCTTGGTTCTCAATCACCTTTCCCGTTTGCAGCTTCACCTGATTGTTTTCTATCAAAAGTCCCATCCCTAATGCCTCGGGATTTTGATACACATACATATTGTGGGCTTCTTTTAAAGGAACTCGATCTGTTAGAGCTTGCGGCTTAATCGAGTAGCGGACATTCAGCAGCAGGTTCAAAACAGGATTTTCATCTACATAAGTAAAGCGACGAACATTCCGGGAATAAATTCCTAGATCTACTAAAGTATCCAACACGTCCTTTTCCAGCGTTGAAGTATAGCTGGAGATATCGGCAAAGTTATAGAGAAACGAATCATTATAACTATTGTAAGCAATCGAAAAGCCGTCGCTTGACTGGTCGGTCTTCTCGTTGATCCGCCACAGGGTTGGTGAGGCATTCAGCTCATCAATCAGCTCACTTTGATTGTCGTAAAACTTAGCGAAATTCTTTTGACTGCCAAAAGGTACCGCCTTTAGCGCCTGTTGGTAGTTGAAGCCTAATTCATAGAAAGTAATCCCGGCCATCAGAACAACCAGCCAACGATAATTTTTCTTTTGCAGCAAATAAATCAGCAATGCATATATCCAAATTAACGCGAGGCTGTACCAAAGATACGTAAACTCTCCCGGTAATTCCTTTCCGATAAACCAGCGATCCGACAGACTTTTTTCCACATTCAAGCTAAAGCGTGCCAATAGCAGAATCAAGCTGAAGCCTAAAGCCGATTTGCCAATCATCTTGCCTGTGTCCGAATTTTCCTGCAGTTGAAGCCAGGCAGCGTAAGCAAAGCGGACAATTAAAAAGCTGAAAATAAAGACATTGCGGTATGGAAAACCGGCAGGACTTTGGAACATATGCCAAACCGTATTAATCAGCTGAACAATAAAAGACAGGAACAAGGCAAACATTAATACAAACGTGCCTCTTCTCTCCCGCTTGCTGATACTTCGGCAGAAGAAATAGCTGATAAACAGCAGCACCATCAAGATGCCCGAATACATCGTCGGCAAATGCTGAAGCCGCGCATCGAATTGATACGTGCCGATCCCTAGTTCCCCAAACGCTGAAAAGGCAAACCGGGGTGCTAACACAAAGCTTTGCGGATCAAAATTAGTTTTCGCGGTCCGCAGCATGCCCACTAACGACGGCAGCAAAATAAAGCTAGTGGCAATCCCCGCCAAAAAAGACACAACCAAAAATTTGCACCATTCCTGCCACAAGGTCTTTATCCGCCACGCGTCACGAGTAGGATTCGCCAGCCAATAAAGATAAATGCTGTAAATCACGGCATACAAACAAACCATATAGCCTAAATAATAATTAGTAACAATCGTTGCGAACAGCGTGATGCCGTATAACGAGCCAGTTTCTTTCCGCCATAATTTCTCCAGTCCTAACGTAACCAGTGGCAGCAGAATCAAGGCATCCAGCCACATAAAGTTTAAACTGTAGGCTACTACAAAGCCGCATAAGCTGTAGGCTGTTGAAAAGATTATCGTCGCAAAGCTGGGCCGTTTAAAATGTTTGCCTAAATAGAAATACATCGTACTGCCCATCGTGGCAATTTTAGCGGTAATAATCCAAATCAAGGCAATTGGCAAATTCTCGTCCTGAAAGAACAAACAGATTAAATTGTAGGGACTGATCAAATAATAGCCGCTCAGTGCCTCGATCGAACCGCCAATCCCATTGGAAAATGAATATAGGCTGATGCCTTCATCAAAAAATCGCTTGAACAGACTCATGAATTCCAAATATTGCGTGCCTATATCACTAACCAGTAAATTGTTGTCGCCAAATGGCGCTATCGCTAAGGAATGCCAGATCAGAAGCATGATGCTAAAGGGCACGAGGAAACTGCCCAGTCCCCGCAGAACTTTCTTCGTAGTCATTTCATCCTCCTTGGTATAAAATTTCATATTTTCTGAAATTTTTCTATCTTCTTACCAAGAATAGCGATTATCTGAATTTCTGTCAAAAGACTTACGGCTGATTTTCGCAAAATATAATTTTATGACGAAAAAGCTTGGTGATCCTGCTAAATTTTAGAGTACTGATCGGGTATTGTCACTACAAAATAAAAAAATAGCGGGATAAAGAAGATTTTCCTTCATCCCGCTATTTTCTATTTTCCAACTGGGAATGCTTCGCCGACAACCGCATCATCGTCTAAAACTAAGATTCCATTTTTCTCTGGAGCATTTGGCAGGTGCAGCTCTTTGGCTGAACAAATCATGCCATAGCTTTCTACGCCCCGCAATTTTCCGGGCCAAATCATTAAACCATCTGGCATCATGGCACCCGGTTTCGCTACTACGACTTTTTGTCCGGCCGCAATATTGCTGGCGCCGCAGACAATTTGCAAGACCTGACCATTGTCTACTTCAGTTTCCGTAATGTGTAAATGATCCGAATCTGGATGATCTACGCAGGTTTTGACATAACCGACGACGATTTTTGGTTCGTGGTCCGCTGCTAAACGTTCTTCAAAACCAGCCATTTCTAATTGCTTGTTCAATACATCAATATCGTCGTCGCTTAATGTTACTTGACCGTTTCCTTCAATTGTCACATATTGTGAAGCATCAAAGAAATTCCAGGCAACGGTTTTGCCGTCAGCCGTTTGAATCCGGGCGACATTTTTCTTACGTTCAGTTTGATTTTCTTTGTTTTCATCGTTGGCAACAATCACTAGTAAAGTATCGCCAATCGTTTCTTTATTATAAGCAAAAATCATGCTGTGACCTCCCTTTTATCCTTTGGTATCTTAACAAAAAAAGCAAAAATATGCATGAGAATTTTTTCATAGTATAAATTTTGTTTAATGACCATTTCCCATCACAACTTTTGGAAAGCTGGCTATTTACCAGCGTCTTCTTTACTTGGATGAACGATTAATACGTCGCAAGGGGCTTCTTTGATGACGTGGCTGGCAACACTTCCGGTCATGAAGCGTTCCACCGCGTTCAGACCTGATTGTCCCACCATGATTAAATCAATGCTGTATTTTTCCGGTAATTTATGCGCCATCGCTTCTTTAGCTGAACCATAGGCCAAAATTCCTTCTACATCCTCATAGCCAAGTTCTTTAGCAAGCTTGCGATATTCGGTAATCAGTTGTTTGGCATCGGCTGTCTGTTGATCAATAATATTTTCATTTAGGGAAGAGTATCCCATGATATTATAGGCTTGATGGTCTAGCACATGGGCTATATAGACTATTCCGCCGTTACGTTCAGCTACCGCCAGCGCTTTTTTAAAGGCCTCCATTGCTTGCTCACTGCCGTCTGTCCCTACTAAAATACGTTGATAATTTTGCGTCATCATTATTCCCACTACCCTTCTACTTTTTCTAAAAAGCCCATAATCTCTTCCTTAGTTTTACGATTTTTATTCACCAAACGGCCTAATTCTTCACCGTCATTTATTACTACAAAGCTGGGGATCCCAAAAATATTCCATTCAGCGGCTACCTCTATGTACTCATCCCGGTCAACTTGAATGAATTGAAATTGAGGAAAGGCGGCTTCGATCTCAGGCAGTTGCGGTTTAATAAAGCTGCAATCACCACACCAATCCGCAGTGAAAAAGAAAACATTCTTTCCGTTTTCCACATACTTAGCAAGTTCCTCAATATTTTTTGGAATAATCATTTGCGTCACGACCTTTTCTATTGTTACCTTAATTATACACGTTTCCATTTGTTTTGCGAAAGAAAGTATTTTTATCAAATAGCAAGACCTTTTGCTGGAATCTATGTTAAAATTGACTGGAAATGTATGTCAAGGAGGTTACGCATATGGGCAAGCTATCAGATTTTTCGCGAGGTTTAGCGATTGGTTCAGCTGTTGGATTAGTTGGCGGTATCGCTGGCAGTTATTGGTATCAGAAAAACCAAAATTTATCACCAGATGAAATTCTAAACCAGATCAAAAAAGCTTTCTTAGAGGAAGGCCCGATTGAAGGCTCTTGGATTTCTTTTGAAACAAAACCATTAAGAAAATTTGCCGTTCGCATGAATGGCGTCGAAGGCGGGATTACCCGTTTAGAAGACGGCAAGCTGGTTGCCTATGAATTCTTGGCTGACGTGAAAACCGGTGCAGTTCTAACAATTGATCGTCTTGCTTTGTAAGTAATGCTGCAGGCTTCGCAAACTCGTTCAGCTTTGAGAAGCCGGACAACGTTAACATTTGGAAAAACTTGCATTATCTAAAAAAGGCCACGAAAATCTTTTTGATTTTCGTGGCCTTTTTTTGTTTATTTTGCTAAGCGATAAATAGCATCCGCGTAAATCGCCGTTGCCCGAAGAATATCTTCAACTGGCATGTATTCGTTGGCTTGGTGCATCGTGTCGGTATAACCTGGGAATTGTGCCCCATAAGCGACACCGCGTTCCAATAAGCGTCCGAATGTTCCGCCGCCGATGACTTTTTCTTCACCTTTAAGGCCGGTATGTTCTTCAAATACATCCATCAAAGTTGACACCAACTCATCATCCATTGGCACATAATGCGGAAGCATGTGATGGCCATCTAAAACAACTTTGGCATTGTCAGCAAAAAGTTCAGTTAAGGCTTTTTCAATCTCTTCGGCAGAGGTTCCTTTTGGATAACGGAAGTTCAAGACAATTTGGTTGCCTTCGTCCTGGCCGTTTTCAAATTGGAATACTCCAGCATTCATAGTTAATTCGCCCATGACTTCATCTTCGTAAGCCACACCAAGTTTTTTACCATAAACGTCTTCATGAATATAGCTGGCAGTATAATCGATAAAGGCTCTGGCTGCCCCGTCGAATTCATAGTTGTTCAAGAACACCGCTAAGAAAGTACCCGCGTTGGTTCCTGATTGTGGGCTGGCACCATGAGCTGCTTTACCCACAAGATCCAACGTCACTTCGTTGCCGTTCACTTCGGATGTTCCGCTGACCGGATTATTTTCTACATAATCAGCAAAGTCATTAGCCAACGTTTGAGCTGCTACTTCATCGGGTGTTTGGACAGCTGCTTGGGCATTGCCGGGTACCATATTGGCACGCAAGCCAGCTTTGAAGCTGCTTAACACGTAATCCACACCATTGGTTCCACCAAAATGAGGAATGAAGGTAACATTTCCTTTTTCACCATTAATCATAGGGAATTCAGCATCTGGTGAGAAACCAAAATCCGGTTTTTCTTCATGTTCAAAGTAGTAATCCATGTCTGCCCAGCCGCTTTCTTCATCGGTTCCGATAACGAAGCGAATCTTTTTAGAAACTGGCAAATCTAATTCTTTAATCATTTTCATTGCATAATAAGCTGCAACAGTCGGGCCTTTATCATCACTAGAGCCTCGAGCATACAATTTTCCGTCTTTCACAACTGGTTCATAAGGATCAGTATCCCAACCTTCTCCGGCAGGAACCACGTCTAAGTGACCGAAAATACCTAGTGTTTCGTCGCCTTCACCAAAATCAATGTGTCCAGCATAGTTGTCGACATTTTTGGTGGCAAATCCGTCGCGTTCAGCGATGTCCAACATTTTTTCCAAGGCTTCCTTGGGGCCTGGTCCAAAAGGAGCTTCTTTGGTTGCCTTGCTGTCGTCCCGTTCACTGTTAATTTTTAATAAGTCATTTAAATCTGTTAACAAGTCGTCTTTTCGTGCTTCGACTTCTTTTTTCCAATCGATGGTCATGGGCATTCATCCTCCTTGTTTATACTTTTTATGATAGCACTCTGCTTCAAAATTGAAAACAAAATGAATCGACTATTTAAGACAGATGGCTTTCATTGCCTTATAATAGAAGAAAACCCAAAGAAGGTGATCCGCATGAACCATTTAACCGAAGATATTTTAACAAACGTAATTACGATCCGTCCTGACAATTCTCACAAAGGAACATTCGGACGTGCGATTTTATTTGGCGGCAATAAACAATACGGCGGAGCAATTATGATGAGTGCCGAAGCTTGCATTAACAGCGGTGCTGGTTTAACTACGGTGATTACTGCTGAAAAAAATCATGCGCCCCTGCATGCTCGTTTGCCAGAAGCAATGGTGGCTGATTTTTCTGATACGGAATTGGTAGCGGACTTAGTAAAAAGCGCCAATGTCATATTGATCGGCCCAGGCTTAGGACTAAGCGTTACCGTCTTATCCATTTTAAAGCAGCTCTTAAAGGCTCAGCAGGAAAATCAATGGTTCATTATTGACGGCTCCGCAATTACCCTATTTGCCAGTCATCAGTTGACTTTAAAATATCCGGAGAAAGTCGTCTTCACCCCCCACCAAATGGAGTGGCAGCGACTAAGCGGACTGGAGATAGCGGATCAGACACCTGAAAACAATCTGGAAAAACAAAAAGAGCTGGGAGCGACCATTGTGTTAAAAAGCCACCGTACCGAAATTTACGATGGCGAACAAATCTGGCACAATACAGTAGGCGATGCAGCCATGGCAACTGGCGGTATGGGAGACACTTTAGCTGGGATGGTTGCGGGTTTTATTGCACAATTCGGCGGCAGCAGCGAGACGATCGGCGCCGCAGTCTATCTCCACAGCAAGATCGGGGATGATCTCGCTGCTGAACACTATGTCGTTTTACCAACCTCCATCAGCCACGAAATCTCCCGTTATATGAAAAAATATGCCACTAATGAAAGGAAAGAATCATGAAACGTTATCCCGGCTACCAACGAAAACCTTTTTACTATGAAACCGACAAAATGGGTATCATCCATCATTCGAATTATATTCGCTGGTTTGAAGAAGCCCGCGTCGATTTACTTGAGTTTTTAGATTATCCCTTTGAAAAAATCGAAGAAATCGGCGTCATGGTTCCGGTCTTGGCGGTCAGCAGTACCTACAAAGAAATGGTGCGCTTTGGCGACGAAATCATTATCCATCCCACCATCAGCAAATACACTGGTACTCGCTTGAACTTTGAATACCAGATTATTAACCAAGCGACCGGTGCTGTCGCTACGATCGGAACCAGCGATCACTGCTTTATGTCCAGTGAAACTAGTCGCTTGATCCATCTCAAACGCCAGCATCCCGAATTGCATGAATTGTTCATGTCCTACTACACACTAAAAACCGATGAAGACGCTGAATAAACGTCTTCATCGGTTTTTCACTGCATTCAATCCTACTAACATGCCATATTTCCCGAGTATCTGCCTTTGATAATGGTCAACAAAAACCTGCTTTGAACTCAATAGTCAAAGGAGGTTTACAAATAAATATTCTTTCTGTGCCCAATCTGGATGGCTGTTACAACCATTCGATCATCTTCAATTTCCACGATTACCCGATAGTTTCCGATGCGATAGCGCCATTGACCAGATTTATTACCAGTCAGAGCCTTACCAAACTTTCTGGGATTATCCACCCCGTCAATGGTTTGATAAAGCCATCTAGTAAGCAAAGCCGCCTGATGTTTATCGAGCTTTCTTAACTGTTTCACTGCTTGGGGAGAAAACTCCAGCGTATAGCTCATTATAATCCACCAAATTCAGCCAATACTTCTTGCATTGAGACTGTTTGTTTTCCTGACTCAACCCATAATTTATGAGCAACCTCTGCTGTTTGACGATCGTACTCATCTTCCAATTGTTCCATTGAATATTTCTTTATTAATTCGGAGAGTGTCACCCCATAAAAATCAGCCATATATTGAAGCCATTCTTTTTCTGAATCACTTACCCGTACGGAAATAGTAGCCATTATTTTCATCTCCTATCTGTATTACATTGTAACACAAAAGCCGATTCGATTCATCTTTCATAACAAAAAAATCTAGCTAGACCTCAGTCCAACTAGATTTCTGTTAAAACGGATTATAAAATCGTCCGCCGTTTACTCTAAACAGCAGCAAACTTACTGCAAACAATACTACACTACTTAACATTAAGGCATAATCTTTTCCAAGGAAGGGCTGATCCACATACCAAGTCCGCTTTTTCTTTTGACCAAAACGCCGTAATTCCATCGCGGTACTAATCGTTTCGATCCGATCCAAGCTGGAGAAAATCAGCGGCAGAACAATTTGCGCGGTTCCTTTCAAACGTTGGGTCAATTTGCCTTTTTTCGACATTTCAAAGCCCCGAGCTTGCTGAGCTTGCGAGATACTAAAGAAATCCTCTTGGATGTCAGGAATATACCGCAAAGCTAATGAAACAGCATAGCTGATCTTGTAGCTTAAGCCGATTTTATTTAAGCTGGCCGCAAAGGAACTAGGATTGGTGGTCAGTAAAAAGACCAGCGCCAATGGAATCGTACAAAAATATTTCAAGACTAGATTGAACAGATAGAATAGCTGCTCCTGAGTCAACGTAAAACGACCCACACCTTCTAAAATGACATGACGGCTGCCGTATAAATGAACGCCATATTCCGGTTCAAAAACGTAAACAGCCAATAAGTTTAACACCGAAAAGAAGAAAATGAACTTCATGACAAAGGAAATTTGATGCCACTTAATATTAGCCAGCTTAAACAGAAACAGCGAAAAGATACTGATCACTAACAGGTAACGGGTATCGTAAGTCGTCATACAAGCCACTGATACCAGCAGCAAGAAGATCAATTTAGCCGTCGCGTTTAAGCGATGGATCATCGTATTGTCGGGATGATATCCTAAGGTTTGATGTTCGTTCATCCTTGACGCACCTCCCGATCATAGTGGATAAATTTACGTGTAAAAGCAATCGGATCATCCAAGCCGATTTTTTCGGCAAAGGTGAACAAACTGGTTTCCTTCAACGAAGACTGCTCAACCAGCTCACGAGAGGTCAGTACATCGATTGGCGAAGTATCCATTAATACCTTGCCCTTGCCGATGACCAAAGCTCGATCCGTATATTCCAGCATCAAATGCATGTCGTGAGTAATCATCACCACGGTTTTTCCTAACTTGTTCAACTCTTCCACAAAGCTCATCATTTCCGTATAATTGCGGAAATCTTGCCCCGCTGTTGGTTCGTCTAAAATAATCATTTCTGGTTCCAGAACTAAAATCGCTGCGATGGTCACACGCTTTTTCTGACCATAACTCAAAGCTGCGATTGGCCAATTTCTAAAAGGATACAAACCGCAAACTTTTAAGGCGTGTTCCACGCGTTCTTTAATCGCTGTTTCAGAAACGCCCCGCAACACTAAGCCCAATGCAACTTCGTCAAAGATCATTTTTTTCGAAATCATCTGATTCGGATTTTGCATTACGTAGCCAATCTTGTCGGCCCGTTCCTTGATGGATTCCTTGGTGATATCTTGACCATTCCACAGCATTTGTCCGTCCGGTGAGATAAAACCGCAAATTGCTTTAAACAAGGTGGATTTCCCGGCACCGTTTTTACCGACAATACTGATGCGTTCGCCTTTATGAATGGTAGCTGATAAATGATCAATCACCAAAGGATCTTGTTTGCGGTAACGATAAGTTAAGTCAGACAATTCCAATAATGGCTCACCTTGTACAGAAGCAGCTAGATCGAAATGCTCAGCTTCCCAAGTCACCATTTTTTCTTTGATTTCTGAACCATTCAAGGTAGCCAGATTCGCTAAGTTGTCCACTTTATCCAAATCAACCTTCGCATACTTCATCGCTGTGACATACAAAGGCTCACGAATCCCATTTTCTGCCAGCACTGAAGAACGTAGCAAGGCATCTGGGGTCATATCTGCGACGATTTCCCCTTCGTTAAAGACGATGACACGGTCCACCGGCTGATCCAAAACATCCTCTAAACGATGCTCAATAATCACGATCGTAGTTTTGGATTCCCTGTGCAGCCGATCGATTAAAGCAATCGCTTCTTTACCAGCTGAAGGATCGAGATTCGCTAAAGGCTCATCAAACAATAGAACTGGCGCTTCATTGATCAAAACTCCCGCCATTGATACCCGCTGCTTTTGCCCACCGGATAAATCCTGAGGACGTTTATCTAAATGGCCATCAATATCCACAACCTCAGACCAACGCGCTACTTGCTCTTGCATCTCGGCTTGAGGAACGGTGTCGTTTTCCAGTACAAAGGCAATATCCTCTGCCACCGTCAAACCAATAAACTGTCCATCGGTATCCTGCAAAACTGTTCCTGTGCTGAAGGACAAGTCAAACAGCGAGCTGCCGGCAATATTTTTGCCGTCAACTAGCACTTCTCCTTCAATTGTCCCTTCATACTGATTAGGAATCAGCCCATTAATACAATGGGCAAAGGTTGACTTCCCACTGCCGGAAGGACCCACCACTAAGATTTTTTCGCCCTCATTGATGGTGACATTTAACTGTTTTAAGGTTGGTTCCGATTGACTATGGTACTGAAAAGTAAAATCTTTAAATGTAATCATCGGTTTTGTCATAGTTTTTCTCCTTGGGCAATAAAACGCAGAAAAGCCGAGTGCTAGGCACCCGGCTAGCGACAGCTAGTCCTTTTTCAGACTTCCTTGTTTGGTTTGTGTCGCTGCGTAAGCTTTCATTAATAATGTACCAATAATCCCTACTGATAAAGCATTCACCACTACAGATACAATACCTTGAGTGTACACTTTGTTAGCAGGTTCACTGTAAATAATAACGTCTAATGTTGGTGCCAATAAGCCCCAAACCACTGCGTTAGAAAGAACTTGGAAAATGTTGAAATAAATAATTTCTTTTTTACCGAAAATTCCGTGCTGCAAATCAATTTTACGTCCTACGAAGCCGAAAATCAACCCGATAACGCCAGAACAAATGATCCAGCTCCACCACGCGCTGCCGTAAGTAGTAAAATCCTTCAAGGTATGGCCGATCAATCCGATTAATGCACCTGCAAACGGTCCATAAATGACTGACATCAACGCTAAGAAAGGATACGCTGTTTCTAGGTTAGTGTTAGGGATCCCCGTCGGAATTACCACAAAACGTCCTAGAATAACAAATACCGCTGAACCTATCCCGATGGCTACAATTGTTTTAACTGAAAACTCTTTTTTCATACTTTATTCCCCCTCAAAAATAATTCTTGGTGCCTTCCGCAATTCAATTTTCCAATCAGTTCCCGTACCGATATGGTATAAATCAGAGAAAGAATCCTGATTGACCGCTACTCCGATGTTGACCAGTGAATTGATATACACCAATGGTTCTCCTACATTTACATCAGCAAATGATTTCGCAAATTGCATAATGTTTTGATAAACTTTTTTCCCTTGGTGGAAAATCGATACTTGCAGCATGTCGCCATGTTGAATACCTTCATCTTTAAAATTGCCTAATGGAATGTTTGTCCAAAGTGAACCAAAACGCACATCCAAGACATCGATACTACCGCTTAGGATATGACCTTCACGCTTCGCTTCAACGATCTCCAATTCAGCAATACTGTCATTAGAAACGACACTGCCTAATTCTTCAAAGGTGATTTCGCCGCTGGCTAAACGTGCACCATTGTAGGCATAAATATCCCGACCGTGGAAGGTATGGCTCTCTTCAGAATGCGGCAGACGACTTTTAACTTCATCAATCGCTCGAACTTCTTCGATACCTTCGTAATGCTTAATGTGCGTCAATGATCCGTTATCTGGTGTGATGATATAATGCCCAGAACTTGTTTTACATACGATACTGCGGCGGGTACTTCCTACACCAGGATCGACGACTGATACAAACACGGTTCCTTGCGGCCAATATTTTACCGTTTGATACAGGCGGTAAGAAGCCACCCAAATATCATATGGAGGAATATCATGGGTTAAGTCACTGATAGTAATATCTGAACTCACCATGTGAGCGACCCCATACATTGCGCTGACCGCACCATCTCCTAAACCAAAATCCGTTTGCAACACTAAATAATTTCCCATAACAGCCTCCGATTAACAATATTTCATAACTTTCTGAAATATCTTATAATTTAAGGCCAGAAAAAGCAACTGATTTTTGTGAGAATTCGCTAAAATATTCGTGAATTCGTGGGATCAGTCTCCTTTTGACATTTTTTGCTTGGAATTCAGCTGAAAAAAACCGATTCACATCTAATTATTTCGCAATTTGTTATTTCGGAATTAGACTTTCCTCATACTGGGAAATGACAAGTCCATATCTTTGTAAGCACTCGAAAAAAGCTATAACATATAAAATATCTTAAGAAAAAGGAGGAAAAACCCATGAAAACATTAGACTATATCGCTCTTGGTTTACTAATTGTCGGCGGCTTGAACTGGTTATTAGTTGGTTTGTTCGAGTATGATTTAGTAGCGGCGATTGCTGGCGGACCAGCGACAGCTTTTGCAAAAATTATTTACGTAATTGTTGGTATCTGTGCTATCTATTGCTTACGCTTTTTCCCGCTTATTTCACGCGCAGCTGAAGTAAGAGAATCAAATCCAAATGTTTAAAAATGAATAACACGTTAAGGTTGTTGGGGCTTGAGTAGTTCCAGCAATCTTTTTTTGTCTTTTTTGAGAGAAAAAAACACCAGCAACCGCAGCCGCTGATGTCAAAGTATTTATTATCGTGCATTACGTTTCATCATATAGAAGTAAACAGGAATGCCTAGTGCTGTAATCAGTAGACCAACCATTGCTAATGAGAATTGATTAATCAAGGTCATGATTAGGATAAACACGCCCCCAACAATCGCAATCGCTGGAATAAATGGATACAACGGAACTTTATATGGTCGATGCAAATCTGGTTCGGTTTTTCTTAACTTAATTACTGCAATAAAGACTAACGTATAGAAAATCCAAATGACAAAGACCAGCATATCCGTCAACATATCAAAGCCGCCCACCATCATCATACCGACTGCAATCACTAACTCTAAAATACCGGCAATATAAGGAACCGAATTTCTGTTCAATTTTGCCAATTGCTTAGAAAACGGTAATTGTTTTTCAATCCCCATTGTATAAGGCAGACGCATACCGGTCATGGTGTAGCCGTTGATTGTTCCATAAACGGAAATCAGAATTCCGATCGTGACTAACTTACCACCCATACCGCCAAAGATTCGTCCCGCAACTTCCATCGCTGCGTTTTCATTTCCGGCTAATTCTGGAATGGCCATAGTTTTTAAGTACGCCCAGTTTATTAATAAGTAAACCACCATAATCCCTAAAATACCGCCAGCAATTGCTCGAGGTAGATCCCGGGCAGGTTTCTTCAACTCACCGGCTAAGTTCCCTACGTGAATCCAACCGTCATAAGCAAACATCGTCGCTAGTAGTCCAGCACCTAACGCTGAGGCAAATCCGCCTACATTAGGGCCCGCTTGAACCGGGAACAGGCTGACTTCTACGGCACCTTCTCGCATTAAACCGAAGATAACGATTAAGGCTAATGGAATCAGTTTGAAGACTAACGTCACTGATTGGAACATGCCGCCGGCTTTAGAACCTAAGAAGTTAATCAGCATAATCGAAGCCGCTGCGACAATCGCAATGGGTACGATCATCCCATTACCTAAGCCAAACAGGTTTTTAAACTGGGTTGCGAAAATAATGGATAAGGCTGCAACATTGGCTGGAAAATAGATGATTACTTGCGCCCAACCTAGTAAGAAACTTGGAAATTTTCCATAAGCTCGTTCAATATAGCGCAGCATTCCGCCTGTTTCAGGAATCGCCGCTGCCAGCTCTGCTCCCGTTAATCCGGCACAGACACTGATTAATCCTCCTAAGAACCATGACAGCATATGCATGCTGGTTGATCCGGTTACAGCAGCAACACTAGCTGCCTTAAAGAATACTCCCGCGCCGATTACCGTTCCCATAACGGTGGATAACGCCGGGAAGAAGGTCATCGTTCGTTTTAATTCACCTTCTTGGGTTGCTTTTGAAGCAACAACATCTTGTTCGTTTGATGCCATGCTTTTCTCCCCCTCTTTCGTTCGATTTATATTTTTTGTGAATGCAAGCCGCTATTTATGTATCTAATAAGTGCCATTGAGCAAAAAATAAAAAGCGGCTTTTTGCGCTCTGCCCAACATTTTATCACGCGGTTCAGAAAAAGGCTGGTGTGACAGTAAAACACTCACCTTTTTCTTATTACCGCCTAATAAATTTCTCAATCATTTTCTATTGGTTATTTTGCCACCATGCCTTCAGTCTCAAATTTTTTCTCTAAGCGCATCAGCATTTCGTCCGTCATACGTTCCAAGTCATAGCTTGGTGTGAAGTTCCATTCATCAACAGCACATTGGCAATCGATGGCATTTGGCCAAGATTCGGCAATTCCTTGACGAACGGGATCCACATCATATTCCATTTCAAATTCTGGAATCCGTTTTTTAATTGCTGCTGCAATTTCTTCTGGTGCAAAGGACATTGCTGTAATATTGAAGGCATTGCGGTGCTCCAAACGATCTGAATCCGCATTCATTAAATCGACAATCGCAT
Organism: Candidatus Enterococcus moelleringii; assembly: GCF_017377575.1. Taxonomy (GTDB): domain Bacteria; phylum Bacillota; class Bacilli; order Lactobacillales; family Enterococcaceae; genus Enterococcus_A; species Enterococcus_A moelleringii. The sequence goes on along the minus strand of NZ_JAFREM010000028.1, from coordinate 67,332 downwards.
CAATCGCATCATCCATATACATCATGTCCATGTAAGTACCTTCAGCGATGAATGATTTGTATGATTTATTTTTCAATGCTTCGTAGAAAATATCCACTGCGTAGTCGGTTGTTCCTCCGCCAGGCTCTACCTTATAAGAAATCAAACCTGGGAAACGAACGGAACGAGTATCGACACCGTATTTATCATGGTAATAGTTTTCTAGCAGTTCTCCAGCAACCTTCGTCACTCCGTACATGGTAGTAGGATGCATCACCGTATCCTGTGGCGTGCTGTCTGGTTCAGCATCTGGTCCGTAAGCTGCGATAGAAGATGGCGCGAAGAATTTAATACCGTCACCCAATTCACGAGCCACTTCTAAACCATTCATCAATCCACCCATGTTTAATTGCCAAGCAAAGGCTGGACGTTGTTCGGCAGTCGCTGACAATAGTGCTGCCAGGTGAATAATCGTATCTACATCATAACGTTTTGCTATATCTAAAAAGCTGTCGTAGTCTTGAACATCTAAGGTTTCAAACTGTCCATTTTCTACAGTTGGATTGTTGTCAGGTCGGCGAATATCAGTGGCAATGACATTTTCTACCCCTAAATCGCGACGTAACCGTTCAGCTAATTCTGATCCAATTTGTCCTAAAGCACCTGTGATTAATACTTTTTTCATCTAAAAAACTTCCCTTCTATAGTTGAGTAATTTTTATTTGATAATTTCCAATTCTTTACCGACTTTTTCGTAAATCTTAATGGCGTCATCCAGCATTTCCTTCGTATGCCCCGCATTTGGCATATTGCGTACTCGACCAGTTCCTAGTGGTACGGTTGGGAATACGATTGGTTTGGCATAGACACCGTTTTCAATTAACTTCTTAGAAAATTCTTGGGCTAATTTTTCATCTCCCACAATCACTGGGGTAATTGGTGTTTCTGATTTCCCAATGTCATAACCGATGCGTTTCAACTCTTGTTTGAAGTAATTGGCATTGTCCCAAAGTTTTTCCACATACTCAGGGTGCTCTTGGATCAACTCGATCGCTTTAATCGATGCTCCGGCTGCGCCTGGTGTTAAAGAAGTTGAGAAAAGGAATGGACGAGCTTGCGATTTCAACCAAGTAATCAATTCATTCGTCCCGGCTACATAGCCGCCAACAACCCCGATCCCTTTAGATAAAGTACCCATTTGGAAATCAATGTGGTCTTGCATGCCGAATTGTTTAACGGTTCCGGCACCTTTACCCATAACGCCAGTACCATGAGCATCATCTACATAAGTAATGACATTGTATTTTTCGCAAATTTCAACGATTTCTGGGATTTTGGCTACGTCGCCATCCATTGAGAATACGCCATCGGTGATGTACATTACTTTGTTGTACTCGCCGCTTTCTGTTGCTTCTTTGGCTTTTTTATCTAAATCTTCCATATCTTGGTGATTTACCCGAATGATTTTTGCGCCAGATAAACGACAGCCGTCAATGATAGAAGCGTGGTTTAATTCGTCTGAAAGAATGGCGTCGCCTTTTTTCATCACGGCAGAGATCGCACCCATGTTGCAGTTAAAACCGGATTGGAAAGCAATTGCGGCTTCTGTTCCTTTAAATTCAGCAATTTTTTCTTCCAACTGACGATGGATATCTAATGTACCGTTGATGGTACGCACTGCTCCAGCACCCGCTCCATACTTTTCAGTTGCTTTCACATCGGCCTCAATCAATTCAGGTCTTGTAGCAAATCCCAGGTAGTTGTTTGAAGCTAAATTGATTAATTCCTTTCCGTTGATTGTGATCTTGGGGCCATTACTGCCCTCAATCACATCAATCGTATTGAACAAACCTTTTTCTTTTAGTTCATTCAAATTTGTTTCAAGAAACTGATCCAGTACTTTTGAACTCATTTTGATTCCTCCATTACACTTTTTTTACGGGTGATTGCGTTGTTGATCAATCGTTATCTTTCTTGCTTGACTAAAATCCGAAAGATAACACCCATGATCAATAAACCGTTTTCCTGTCACCTACATTCTTAGTATATATCTTAATTGTCATCGCTTACAACGCTAACGCTCCCTCATTCCTTGAATTATAATAAATAACCCAAACGCTTCTAATAATTCTTATTTAACCTCGCTAATTAAGCGACATCGTGTATGTATCAGTTTCACAACCCGAAAATATTTTTTAATTAGAATTTACTGACCAGAAGAGCAATCGTTTTCACAAAATAGTCGGTAGCTTCAACTACACATCTTTAAAATAGCTTTATATCAACCTACAAACGATCTTCAACCCCTCTGAACATAGTTATTTTTATCACAAATAAATGAGAGAGATTGTCTGAGTTTTCTGACAAAATTAGTCGGATAAACCGTTTCCTTATTCTAATTTTAGAAAGAATTTGCTAAGTTTTTTTGCCATAAACGACCAAAAAGTTCTTCTATTTTTGAAAAACACCTAAAATTTCCAGATTTTTTTGTCGAAATGCATACAAAAAGACTCCCTCAACGACGAGTCTTGAGCATTTCTTTCATTTAGTTAAGCGATTCTAATGGATCTTTCTTATTCTACAATCAAACAATTTAAGGATTTGCTGTATTCACTAACAACAGTTTCAGCAATCTTTTGATTGATTTTTCCTTCTTTCTCTAATTGGTTGATCAGCTGCATGACTTGATCATTGTCCTTCCGGTCGCTAACTTGAACTTTTTGGATTAATTTGTCTAGTCGTTTGCGAATGGTTGGATAACTCATGATTGACCCTCACTTAAACAAAAAAGCTGCCGGTTCATTTTACAAAACGTAAAATAAACCGGCAGCTTTCAGCTATTTATTCACCACCATTAAATGGTCCGCTGATGACTACTTTACCCAGCATATGTCCTGTTTCGACATCTTTTGTTGCTTGCTTCAAACTAGCAGCATTGATGCCATCTGAATAAACTTTGCTCAACGTTGTTACCAACTTGCCTTCATCCGCCAAGTTAGCAATTACTTCTAGGGCTTGGCCTTGGGTTTCAATTTGATAATCATGATCGGTTTTCGCAAACATATACTCCCAATCAAAGCTGACCGACAAGTTTTTCCAGTCACTGATATCAATTGGTTCATGAATGCCCACGATAGTACCCACATGACCAAAAGGTTTGACCATGTGTTTGATTTGATCCAAGTAACGAGTGATATTAAATAGTACAGCAATATACTCCACTTCATGAACACCTAGCTCACGCAAGCTAGCTTTCAAATCATCATGGTAATCAATTGGATGATCCACGCCTAATTTTTCCAGCCATTCAAAGTTTTTAGGACTTGCCGTAGCATAAATTTCTAATCCAGCCCAGTGTGCCAATTGATTCAAGATTGAACCAACTCCACCGGCTCCGTTAATAACTAGAATTTTTTTACCCTTATTGGCATTTTCTTCAGGAATTAAACCGAACTTTTCAAAAAGCAATTCATAAGCTGTCAAAGAAGTTAATGGCAAAGCTGCAGCTTCTTCATCAGACAAGTTTTCAGGCGCCAATGCTACAATTCGTTCATCGACTGCTTGATATTCCTGATTACTGCCGGCACGAGTAGTTGTACCCGCATAAAAGACCCGATCGCCAACTTTGAATTTTTCGACTTCTTTTCCTATACCGACCACTTCACCGACCGCATCGAAGCCCAACACTCGCAAGGCATTTCGCTTACGTGTATCTTGTCGCAGCTTTGTATCTACCGGATTTACCGAAACTGCCTTTACTTTTACTAATACATCTCTAGGGCCAGGATTAGGAACCAATTCTTTTTCATCAATAAAACTTTGTGCCTCATCGATAGGCAGCCCTTCAAAAAATCCAACTGCATGCATAAACTTCTTTTCTGACATGTGAATTCCTCCTTGTCTTTGTTCTAATTATGAAGCAAAATCCGCCATTTTAAAAAGATTTTGCCTTTTATTTAATCACATCGTAGATATCAGACAGGTTTTGACGTTTCTTTTCAGGAACTTCCTGAGCACGGTAGCCGAAGCCAGCCATATAAGAAACTCCAAACTCATCTAAATCGATGATGTTCTTCTCTGCTAAATAGTTTTCGACTGCTTCTTTATTAAAGCCTTCAATTGGCACACTGTCAATTCCCAGGTAAGCAGCAGTTGTCATCATGTTAGCCAAAGGAAGGTAGGTTTGTTTTGAGGCCCAGTCAAACAATGAGCGTTCATCCGTTAAACCGAAGTCATCCTTTTGGAAATTGTTGAAGAAGATTGTTTGAGGTGATGTTTTTGAATAAGGAACACCGAATACATCTTCCACCATGTGTTTTACATGAGGACTATTACCGGTTAAGTTCTTACGCGCTAGTACGATTAGAAAATGACTAGCCCCATTCAAACTATTCCGTGCGCCCCAAGCGACATCTTGCAAATCATCTTTGACCTGTTGGCTTTCAACTAATAAAAATTTCCAAGGTTCATAGCCAAAAGAACTTGGTGACAAACGGGCTGCTTCCATAATCGTCATCCAGTCTTCCTCAGCAATTGTCTTGGTTGGATCAAAAGCCTTTGTCGCAAAGCGGCGTTTGTGAACAGCTAATATTTCGTTGCGTAATTCTGCTTGATCAGTCATGTTTTTCTCCTTCGTGAATACTCAGTGGCATAAGTAATTTACAGATAAAAATACCCGAACTACAAGTGATGAAAGCTCCAAAGTGTCGCAGCTTTGCGACCAAGACCTACAAAAGCGTAGGAGCAATATCTTATAGTTCGGATATTTCATTAGTTATTTAACATATGTCAGCGATCTTCAAATAATTATTTTACTTTTGCTGGGCCTTTACCGATAAAGATACGGAATAAGCTGTAAGGTTTTTCCCGTAAGTCTTCGCCTTTGTGGAAACCAGCTTGGCGTTGCAATTGGTTAGCATTGAAGTACAAGTATTCGTCTGGTCCAATTGACAAAGTATCAGGCCATAAAATACGAGGGTCATGAGTCAATGTTTCCATTGAACCATCGGTATTAATGACACGAATACTATTGTTTTCGTAGTCACCAGCGTAGATTGTACCATCTGCTGCTGTAATCATACCATCTGAAGCACCTTTTTCGCCCCAGTCTTTGACATGTTTTTCAAGTTCTTCATCTTCAATATCTTTATCGAAAATCAAATCAGTATCGATAGAGTAAAGATGACGGCTTGATAATGGGCTGAAGAACAACGTTTTGCCATCTGGTGAGATCGCAATTCCGTCAGCAGCTACTTGCCATGGAGAAGTTGAGCCGTCTGCTTCACGGTTCATCAAGATTTCGCCTTCTACTTTAGGAACGAAGTCAGGATCAACAGAAGTAGAATGAGTACCATCTAAAATACGGAAGGCATCGCCAGTACCAAGATCAACCACGATCAACGCACCTGGTCCTGTAATGGAAGAGTCAGTAATGTAAGCGACTCCTTCAGAACCACGACGCAAGTCAATCCGTACATCATTTAGATAAGTAGAATCTAGGACAACATCATTAGAGAAAGTATAGACTTTGCGAATGGTGTTGCTTTCCAAATCAACCGCAACTAATTTTGCGCCGCCTTTAACAGGAACGTCAAAGTTTGGAGCAGCAGTATCTAGTACCCATAGAGTACCTTCACCATCAGCTACGATACTTTGAACACTTAAAAAGCCTTTTTCAGGGTTTTCAGGATCAAAAGTGTTAAGTTCTTGGCTTGGGTAAGCGACTAATTCGCCATCCACGATTTCAGCAACAGTTGCTTTTACATCGTCGCCCCATTCAGGGAAGTTGATGAAGATACGACCTGTTTCTGTTACGCTAACGCCTGTTGGCATTTCGCCGTAAAAAGCGTGTACTTGTTCTAATTCACCGAAAAATTTTTCTGTAGGATAATTCATCATACATCTTCCTTTCTGATTGAGATAAAGCTTATTTTACTTCTACTTCGAAGTTCAATACTCCGCGAGCTAATACATGACCAAACATGTTAAAGCCTAAGAAAGCTGGAGTAGAATCTTCTGGAATATCAACTGTTTCTACATCTAATGCCCAAACAGTTAAGAAGTAGTGGTGTACGCCATGTCCTTTGGGAGGAGCAGCACCGATATATTTTTTCGCACGTGCGTCATTTGGTAATTGGATCGCACCTGAAGGCAATTTTGAATTGTCTTTGTTACCAGCATCTTGTGGTAATTCGTTTACTGAAGCAGGGATGTTAGAAACAGCCCAGTGCCAGAAACCTGAACCAGTTGGAGCATCTGGATCATACAAAGTAACAACAAAGCTCTTTGTATCACTTGGTGCGCCTGACCAGCTAACTTCTGGTGAAATGTCTTGTCCACCTTCGATACCGAAATCACCAGACATAAATTTTACATCTGAAAGTCCACCATCAACAATATCTTTACTTGCGACATCAAAAGACGGCACATCTTGTAAACCTAAAAATGGGTTATTCATTGTACATCCTCCTATAAAAAAACTAATGTTATGTTTCATCAACGACAATAGACTAAACCTTCCTGGCAAAAATGTAAATTAGGGAAATTATTTATACGTCCTTGCCTACACCAGCTCTAACTCAAAGTCACTTAAAAAACCAGCTTCCCATGCTTCCTCTGATTTCAAATGGATTTGACCGTAATCAACCAGCCACCCGTGAAAGTTCTGGGCTTGTTGATTGGTGAAATCAGTCGGCAGCTTAATCATGGCCTGCAGCTTTGAATAATTGAGCATTTCCTCTAAACCTAACTGATTAAAAATTCGCTGCGCATAACGATCCGCAATAAAAGAAACTTTATTGAAGACAAATATCAGCAGCACATCCGCCGTTTCTTGACCGATCCCGCGAATGCTTAACAGTTCTTCCCGAAGAGAAGGTAAATCTTTTTGTTGGATAGCAGCGATGTCAAAATTGTAGGTTTCAAACCAAGCGAATATTTCCTTTAACGCTCGCGATTTATTTTTATAAAAACCGCTGGGACGAATCAATTCCTGCAGCTCCAGTATGTCGATAGCTGCAAGCTTCTCTGGAATAAAGCCGATAGCTTCTCTTATATTATCTAAAGAATAATCCACGTTTTTCCAGTTGGTATTTTGAACTAAGATCGCCCCTACGACAATTTCCCAAAGATTCTCAGTATCCCACCAGACACGATTGTCCATATTCGCTTCTAACCGTTCATACAATTTATCGATATTGCCAATCATCGCTACCCACTCCTCACAGACAAGCTTAACAAAAATAGTCAGTTCCATACATCAGAACGCTCACCTGTGGAATTCTTAATAGCAGCTTAAGCATTCCTCTTCTAATTGTCCGGCGTAACGTTGATTGTAGGCTTCTCCCCAGTTATTCAGCATTTCAATGACTGGCTTCAACGAGTAACCATAGTCAGTCACTCGATAAACCACCATTAACGGTTTTTCCTGAACAACTTCTCGTTCAACTAGTTCATCTGCTTCTAAATCTTTTAATTGTAAGGAAAGCATCCGACGGGTAATTCCCGGAATCATTCGTTGCAGTTCACTGTAGCGCAATTCACCATCAAAAATTAAATGGTACAATAGCACACTTTTCCAACGGCCCGAGATGATTTGTAAGGTGGATTCCACCGAACAGCCTTCTTTACAGTTGTATATTTTTCTTACCAAAGAATTTCGCCTCCCTGATAGGTATGGAGCTATGTTAGTACGTTACTTACAAAAAGTAAAATATTTACTCCCGTCTCAAAAAAAGACGGTGCGAACTCCTTTTCCTGTGAAACGTTGCGATTAGAATTTGGACAAGATACGCCACCTGTTTTACTAATGCTTTCATCTAATAGCTAAAAATAGCAGCAAAGCTCGTTAGGAAAGCTCGCATTGATACGATTAATTTGACTGACTTTCACGCTGCGAGAAGTTTAAGTTTTCTTTACTGAAATATCACTAGAAAAAATTCGCGAGAGTTATTATTTTACAAATTCGCAAAATGAGATTATATTTCTTCTCGTAAGTCAAATTTATTTCTTTTGCTTATCTGTGATTCCAATAAATAAAACTTGCTAAAAAATTTTTAGGAGAGATTTATTATGAGTATGAATGGTGCAGATTTAATTGTAGACACGTTGATAAAGAACGGCGTCAAATATGTTTTCCAATTACCTGGTGGTAAGCTTGGTCCTTTATTGATGGCTTTAAAGAAACGTGAAAAAGAAATTGAAGTTGTGACTGTAAGACACGAACAAAACGCGGGCTTTATGGCACAAGGAATTGGCCGCATCACTGGCAAACCTGGTGTTGTGATGACAACTTCTGGTCCAGGAGCTTTGAATCTTGTAACTTCATTAGCCACAGCAACTTCTGACGGTGACCCTGTTTTAGCGATTTCTGGACAAGTGCCACAAGCAAAATTGTTAACACCTTATCCACAAAACCCTAACATCGCCGGCGTGATGAATGATTCAACCGTAACAAAATATGCAAAAGAAATTGAAGATACAAATGCTCTTGCTGATGAAGTAGCGAATGCCTACATCGCAAGTATCAACGGCAACCCTGGTGCAGTATTTATGGACGTACCTGGCAATGTGTTGCTTGCTGAAACTGAAAAAGAAGGTCTTGAATTTACGACTATTGCAGATCAATTGACCAACACAATCAGTGATGAAGAAACCATTTCCGTTGCAGTAGATAAAATCAAACAAGCAAAACGTCCTGTAATTATTATTGGTGCTCGTGCGATGGATGAATTGGCTGCGGAAGCAATCCAAGCCTTCGTAAGAAAAACCGGTATTCCAGTGGTTGAAACCTTTGAAGCAACTGGTTTGTTGACTCGCGAATTTAACGAAAACTATGTTGGTCGTGTTGGTTTGTTTAACAACTTGCCTGGTGATGAACTAGTTTACAACAGTGACTTGGTTATTACTTTAGGTTTGAACTTGGTTGAATATTGGGCATCTGTATGGAATGCTGATAAGAAAACCGTGGTTGACATTGATACTGTAGTGGATCACTTGGATGAAACGTATATCCCTGACACACTAGTACTTGGTAACATTGCCAAAAACCTGAAGAACATTACCAAAACAATTTCTGAACAAGACATTACCGATGAATGGAAAGCTGTTATTCGCACATTGCAAGAAAAATTGATGGCGAAGAAACAAGTTCCAGAAACAACTTCTGATGATGCATTGCACCCATTAGAAATTGTTGATTCATTGCAAAAGGTCATCGACAAACATCCTGATACAACTGTCGTAATGGATGGTGGTAGTCACGAAGTTTGGATGGGCTCTTACCTAAATGTTTACCAACCAAAACATTTCTTGATGTCTGATGGTGAACAAACATTAGGTGTTGGTCTTCCATGGGCAATCTCTGCTGCGTTCCTTCGTCCAGACGAAAAGATTTTGTCTTCTGGCGGTGACGGAAGCTTCATGTTCTCATCACAAGAATTGGCAACAGTTGCTCACTACAACTTAAACATTGTTCAAGTAATCTGGGTTGATAAGGAATACAACATGGTTGAATTCCAACAAGAACTAGATTACCAAGGACAAGAAGAAGGTGTTGATATCGACTATATCGGCTACAAAGAAATGGCCGAAAGCTACGGTATCAAAGCAACGCGCGTTCGTTCAAAAGAAGCATTGGATGCAGCCTTGGCTGAAGCTTATGCAACAACCGAACCAATGGTCATCGAAATGATCGAAGACAACGAACAAAACATTCACTTGCGTGATAAAGCTGAATTGAAGAAATACTAATACTTGCAGCTGAAGCGATTCAGCCCCTTACAAAGACCAGCAATTCCGGTCCTTTGTAAGGGGCTTTTTTCTGTCTTCAAAAAAATAATCCGGTAAAGGCTTTTGCCTTCGCCGGATCTTCACAATGTGGATAGAATTATTTCATTAACTGCATCGCGCGATCAATCTGGATAATAGCTGTTCTTTTTGCTTTTGTCGATCGCTCGAATGTCCAAGTCGCGATGAATTTCCTTGCGGACCATCCAAAAGAAAAACATTGCGGCCAGCAGACTTGAGTTTAGAATAAGATGTTTCATGAGAAAGTCCCCCTTTTATTTTTGAAATATGTGGACGGCAGGAATCGAACCTGCAGCTCTGAAGATATGAAACAAACCGTCGTTTTAAGTCTCATTGAGAGTTAAACACCAAGTCCATCCACAAGTTATCTATGTACTAACTATAGTTGAAAGAAATTACACAAACCCTAAGAATATAAGGAGAAACCTAGAATATTGATAAACAAAAGGTTAAGCGGATTAATATTTGGATAAGTTAGCGGTAATAAAAAAGATCTTCCGCAGCTTTTATGCTACTGAAGATCTTTTCGTATGTTATCCATGCAGCTGCTGTTGAATGATGACGTATAAGCTGATCGCTAACGCTCCCCATCCTAAAGTGGTGATGAACGCTAGTCCATTCCATAGCAGATAATTCTTTTTCATTAATTGCTCACGTTCACAATAACCGACATCTTTGATTAAGAAAAAAAGATTGGCGATTAATGTGATGAAGGCAAAAATTGCCGCAAGCCAAATATAATGTTTCATCGTTTCTCCTCCTTATGGGCCAGTCACCAATGTCCAATCTAGATTGGCAGAGTATGTTTCTCCGGCAATGCCAGCATATTCTGGAATTTCTAACCTTACTTGATCGAATTGGTAATTTAGTTGATGCGCTCCAGCTCCATTAGTCTCGGTAATAAGCATAGCTGATCCGTCTGCTTTAAGGCTGTGATTTATCCCCGAAGTAACTTCTTGAAGGCTTTCATCTGATTGATTATAGTTATTGACCTGTTTCAGCTGTCCCCCGGTTAATGTTAGAGCCGTATTTCTCGGAAGAGCACGCTTCTTATTGGCAAATTGGCTAAGCTTAGCCGTCAGTGACCAGTTCCCATTATCCGCCGGTGTTACGAAACGAATATAGGGTTGATAGCCTGGCTGATAATTTTTTGCCTCTAATCCTTTACTCTGAGGAGCTGGCGATACTTCGGTTTCTTCAAAGGTAAAATCAGGCAGATTAACAAAACCGATGTCGTTTGCCGGTTGCAGATTCGGTTCGTCGGGATCATCGATTCGGACGAAGGATTGCCCAGTTACTTCTGCTGTCAGATTCCCTGAAATAGCCAAGCTCAAAGGCAATACTTGGTTAATGGTTCCCGTTACTTTAGTCTCAAAGGTGATATCTGCATAGTTTTGATTACCACTTGGAATAGTCAGCGGCTGTAAATCGACTTCAGAAGTCTGATCTTCGATTAAAAAGGTTTGCTGAGTTTTATCTGCTAAAGTGACGATCAGCTGCTTTGGCAAGGTTATCCCAGCTGCCACTTCGCCAAGTTTCAACGATCCCAGTTGAAGATCGACAGCTCCAGTGTTAGTTACTCGTGCAGTCCAAGTCACTGTTTCACCATTTTTGACAATTTGACTCTTTGGTTGAACATCCAATGCAGCTGTCGTATCCACTCGCGTGTAATGGTACTTGATTTCCGTATCGCTTTTTACCCCAGCAATTGCCACAGGTTCTTTAGTTAATTGACCTGGAGCCACGGTCACATTTTCCCAACCACTATACGCCCATTTCACACCTGACAAATCAGTTACTACTTCCGGTGGTTCTTTAGTGAAGGTCTCATTGTCCTTAATTGGCGATATAACTGGGTTTGATGGAAGTTCTAGTAAGTTTCCTGTCTTACTGTCTATCCATTTTTCTTCTATTTTATGCTGTTTTTTCTGATAGATATATTGAATCGTTGTATCATCATCGATTTTTGCTTCTACTGCCGTGGTTCTTAGCATACTTTCCCCGAGGAACCTCCAGCCTTGATAAACCCACGCTGCATCTGAGCTGTCCAGCTTTTCTGCATCAGGTGTATTCTGGTACAGCTCGCCTTGAAGAACGGGGGTTTCCGTATTCCAGGAAGGTTCGATTACATTCGACTCTTGATCAAGGTATTCCTCTTTTACAAGTTTTGAGGGATTTGCCTCGTAAACAATGTGTACTTCATCCTTCGACTCATTGAGTTCAGGTGAAAAGCTGATTGTTGGCGGATAAGCTGCATCTATTCTTGATTTGTTGCCAGAGCCTTTGTACCAGCCTTTGTAAACATACAATTGATTGTCAGCAACATAGGTTCGGGGTAATTCGCTGCCTTTTTCCATCGTGTAGGTGAAAGGAGTACTTATCACTTCAGTCACTTTGTCTTGAGTATAGTTTTCAGGTACAGGTATTCGCTGACCTGCTGGATTTTCAAAGATTTCTTTGATCGTATGATACGTGGTGACATAGGTGTAGACTTGTCCGTCCGCGCCGTAAATACTCCAGCCGGTTGTAGGACCCCGATAGCTGTCTGAGACAATAGTAAACCCAAGATCAAGATAATTACTATTTTTAGATTGGTAAACTGAACCATCCAAAATAAAGGATTGATTGCTTTTAATAAACTTGTCAGCAATTACTTTTTGTTCCTCAACACTAGGTACAGATTGATCCATGATACTTTCTACTGGATGTGTATTAGGTGTTGCCAGCGTGAATTCTTTAATATGGGATAGATTTGTATTGATTTTCAACTGGGTAAAACCGGCTGTGATAGATTGATACGGATACTGGGTCCCCCACCTTTTAGCACTTTGTTCGAATTTAGGGATTTTAATCTTGAATATATTATGGTTAGGTTCCTTTAAGATAGCAGCGCTGGGTAAATACTGGTTATACGAATTAATAATGTTTAACTGATCACCCCAATCTTGTCCGTTATTCTTTTCTGTAATATAGGTTCCAGTCAAATTTATCTGCTCTGGCAATTCAGAACCATCTTGGTTTTCAAAGGCCACGGTAATTTCTCTTGCCGGAGTATTTAGGTCCACCACTGCTAATGCTGGCAGGCTATTGCCAAAAACCAGAGTAACCATCAATATGCTTAGACATAAGAATTTCAACCTTCTCTTCATGGTCGTTCCCGCCTATCTCTACTTAAATAGAAGAAACTAGCTGCACCAACTAGCAAGATCCCGATCAGCGCGACGTTTGTTTTTGTCCTTTCACCAGTTTTAGGAAGTCTTCCAGCAGAATTCTTATCTATCGTTTGTGGAGCATGCTCCCTTTCTTTTTCTACAAAGCTTACACCCACGCCAGATTTTCCTTGAGAATCTGCTGCCAGGACACGCGCTTGGCTGCCAAAAACAAACAGTAAAAAAATCGCTAGACTGATCGCTTGTTTCATCTTTTACTTCGCCTCTTTCCGCCTTAGACATCTTGAAATTAAAAGCACGAATACCATAATAGATACTGCCCCGCTTAGATAGAATAGCCACATCCACCAATCGGGAACGAAGACTTTAAACGATGTTTCTTGATTCATTTCCTGGGCCTTTTCTTGAGTAATCGTAAAGTCTTCCTCAAAGCTCCATTCATTGGTTTTTCCAGCGATTTTCCCCTTAAAGGTGTAATCGCCGGCGGCAACTTCCTGCATTCCCCAATCAACTTGCAGCGGGAAAATCGAGTTAGGCGCAATTTTGACCTTCTCCATATTCATTTCAGCAACCGTGTTTCCGTTCCCTTTTGCGATAATCTCTCCGTAAACGGTCAATTCCTGCATGGCTTCAGGGTTAGGATTGCGAATGGCTGCCTCTAGTACTTTACTGCCATAATCGATTGCCGGTGATACCTTCACCAATTCCAGTTCAGTTTCGCCATAAACCGGATTGTCGGCCTTTTCTGTCAACATCAAACCAATTGCATAACCATATGTATTATTCAACGACATACCCGATTCCGTGCTTCCTTCTTCCACTGCTTTCTGAGCAATTCGAATTCCGCCTAAGACAATCCCGGGAAAAGTTTCTTGCGGCACAGCTAGTTCAATCTCCGCTACCCCTTCTGAATTGGCTGCTACTGTCACTTCGGTCTCTTTCGGCTTGGCAATATCAGTGATCGCTACTTTCATACTCACATCCGGCCATTTTTCGCGTTCATCGTATGTAATTAAGCCATTTTTATTAGTCGCTGCAGGAATAACTTCGACCTTGTAGCTTTGCTTTTCAGCCGCATTATTGAAAATCTTGACTTTTAGGGTCTGTCTTTCGTTTGGTTGAACCAACAGATGGTAGTAGCTGATTCGATCATTGATTTGATTCTCTGGTAGAACAGCCTGCACCGTAAATTTGGCTTGTTTTTGTGTTTCGGTCACTCCACTGCTTTCAGCAGCATAGCTTTTGTTGCTAGGCCACAACATAAAAAGACAGCTGATTAACAGGATTGTCGATAGTTTTTTACTAGTCATTTACTGCTCCTTAAAAAACAGGTTGAAGATAACACGATCTTCAACCCTTTGATTTGATAAACTTAGATTGAATCAGTTAAGACCCAATCAACCGTTCCAGTATATGTTTCGTCTGCTCTGACATTGTTCATATCTCCAGCAGGAACCTTCAATTGAATATCGGTTAATTCACCTTGCCAGTAGCCTTCTCCGCGTCCATCTGCCGCGTTGGTTGCTGTTTCTTTAGATGCGCTCATCACTACTTGAGTAGCTGTACTTAACGATACTTTATCTAAGACTGTATCAGGTTTATGCACGTCGTCGTCAGCTGGTTTTGAAGTGTCCCAAGTCGTTGGATTCAGCTTGTTAAGCCCTTGACTCATCTCAATTGTTGCCCCGGCTAAAGTTTTGGTAACTGATCCCTTTGTACTACTTAAAGGAGTAGTTAATTTAGCTTCTAGTTTCCAGCCAGCAGTACGCGCTCCCCGAACATCAGCTACTGCATAATGTTTCGTTGCAGGGTTATCGGCTGTTGGTGTATCTAAGGAAATCAATGTGTCTCCGACAACTGTTGATGTAGGTACTTCAGTTGCCATAAAAGTGAATTCTTTAGGGACATAAAGCAAACCAAAATTTGCACTTGGATCGGTTTCTGGTTCTTCAGTTCCCCCAGGATTTTCGCCCTCTCCAGGAAGCTTGATCGAACCTGTCGTAAAGGATACCGAACCTTGTGATTTACCCTTGTACTCAGCAGCATCTGCACTTACAACAGAGCCAGCAACTATTGCGCCTAACAGCCCTACACTTAATAGAGCTTTTAAAGATGATGTTCTTTTCATTGTATTTCTCTCCTAATTCAAATATTTCTTCTAATGAAGATTAACAAAATGACCATAAGCCAACAAATAGTCACATTATCATTTCGTTACCTGAGGATTATATTATCATTAGAATAGATGGTCAATAGTTTCAGTATTTTACTTTTTTCCCAAAAATAAAATTTCGCGAAAAAAATTCTTTTTTATTCAAATTTCATAAAGATAATTGATTTTAGGACAAGTAAAGTCATCTCTTATAGCCATTATCAGTATCCAGACTGCTTCAAAAACCACGCTAGTTTTTGAAGCGAACAAAAAAGCTTATCAGAAACTTTTCCAACAAAGAAAGTTGCTGATAAGCCTATTTGACAAGCTCGTCTAATCCGTCGATTTATTTTCGTTTTCTTTTGCTTGAGCCTCTGTTGCTTCCTTAAAGACCAGAAGAATGTCCTCATATGCCCGCTGAACACGATCCAGCCAATCTTTCGTTACAACACCTTCTAATTTTTGATCTAATTTACGCACGCCGTCATCCAGTGTCTCTGCATACACAACTGGTAACCAAGCCCCGTCTTTTTGGATGAAGTAATACATTTGTTTCGCTTCCAATGACAAAGTATTGGTTAAATGAGTAAGTCCCGTAAAATCACTGGCCTGCCTTTTATACGGCGTGATGTAAACAAAGTATCCTCCTTCAAAAGCATACCAGCTTACCTCCAGCTTCCACCCATACTGCTGAACAACATTGTGGATATTTTTCATACCTATTCTTTGTTTGCACCAACCTGAACACATGAATTACCTTTCTTTATTTTTGCCAATGATCAACCCCGTTATAGTGCAAACAAATTCACCTCCTATAAGCTATAATTCTGCGAATACTTTCATGGCGTAGAGTATTCTTAGAGATTTTAATGGGAGCCTTTCCATTTTAAAGGTAATCTTCACAAAAGTAGCGTTTTGGATCATAATCGACTGAACAATAAAATTCATTATCCGGAAATTAGCTTTCTTTTGTAATTATGCTTTGCTTTTAACTCAAAGGATGGTTAATATATCCGCATAATCATGCTATAATTTTTTTAAAATAAATAGCTCATTAATACTTGAGAGAAAGGCATACCTCATGAATCTTCTAACCAAAATTACTGAATTGACAGAACTAACCAATAATGAAAAAGTATTGGCAGACTATATTTTGGCTAACCCTAAAAATACGCTCTCCTTCAAACCGAAGGACTTGGCAGCAGCGGCTTTTGTTTCTGTAGCTACTGTCTATCGCTTAATCAACAAACTAGGTCTCACCGGTATGGGTGAACTGAAAGTGGAGCTGGCGTCTACTTTACGAACTGCTGAAGCCTCGACGGATATTGACTATGATTATCCGATTTTAGAATCAGATACACCCTTTCAAATCACGGAAAATTTAAGCAAGATTTACCAGCGAACGATTGACGAAACCTTGAACTTTTCTGATCCTGAGGCGTTAGTCACTGCGGTTCAAGTACTGCTTGATGCCCAGGTCATTGATATCTATGCTGCTTCAGCTAATCTGTTTTTCGCCCAAAACTTCAAATTTCAAATGCAGGAAATCGGTGTCTTAGTCAACGTTCCCGAAGAAGACTATATACAGCGACTCTCTGCGGCCAATAGTGACGAAAAGCACGCAGCCTTGGTTATTTCTTACGGCGGCAGAGGCCAAACCCTTAATGACGTAGTCAAAATTCTGCATGAGAATCAAGTGCCCATTGTCTTAATTACTTCCGCTCAGGATAATCCCTTGGCAAAATACGCTGCCCACAAAATCTATATGGCTTCCATTGAAAATCATTATGACAAAATTTCTTCCTTTTCCACGAGAATGTCCTTGTTGATGATCCTAGATACCTTGTATGCGGTCTATTTCAATCATGATTACGATCGAAATATTGATTTTAAAATTACCAACTACAAGAAGATGAACAAGAAATTGAGATAAAGCTTCCACTAGCTGGCATCATCTGGCGGATTTTTGAAAAAGATTTTTCAAAGTAGCTGACAACAGTCCTATTGCGCTCTTTTCTTGTTATACTTTTAGCAAAAAGAGGAGAACCAACATGACGATTAAAGCAATTGTTTTAGATATTGACGGTACTTTGTTAAATGATCAAAAAGAAATTACCCCAGCAACCAAAGCCATGCTGATTCGAGCACAGGAAGAAGGCATTAAACTAATATTGGCTTCCGGCCGGCCGACAGCAAGCATGTTAAATTTTGCGGAAGAGTTGGAAATGAAAAAGCATCATGGGTTACTGGTGTCTTACAACGGAGCAAAAGTAATTGACTGTCAGACAAGTGACGAACTGTTTAATCAATCAATGACTCTAGAAGAGGGCAAAGCAGTCCTTGAACACATGAAGAAATTTGATGTAAAAGTAATGATCGACAAAGACGATTACATGTACGTGAATGATGTATACAACTGCGATATTACTTATAAAGGAAGCAAAATCAATATCATTGAGTATGAGTCCCGGGGCGGCAACTACAAGCTGTGTGAAATTATAGACTTAGCAGCTTTCTTAGATAGCAGCATCAGTAAAATTCTTACTGCAGGAGAGCCAGAATATTTAGCAGAACATCATCAGGAAATGATGGCTCCCTTCAAGGATTCGCTGAATTGTGTCTTCACCGCTGATTTTTATTTTGAATTCACTGCCCAGGGAATCGACAAAGCCAAAGCCTTGGACACTGTATTAAAACCGCTGGGCATCGCGGCCGAGGATGTCGCAGCCTTTGGCGATGGGCACAATGATATTACCTTGATTCGTTACGCAGGCAAAGGGGTCGCGATGGACAATGCCGTACCGGAATTAAAAGCAGCTGCTGATCACGTGACCCTTTCCCATAATGAGGACGGCATTGCGCATATGCTGAATCAAATGCTGTAATTTGCGCCATAGTCCTCTCTTTAGAAGGAGCTGAACCATGTCTTTAAAAGAAGAAATTTTATCCTATGCACTGGACACTTACAATACTCAAACTGATTATCCTTTTAAAAAATTTCCCGACTACGCGGTATTGCGTCATAAATGCAATACCAAATGGTACGGCCTGATTATGCAAGTGAACAAAATACAGCTGGGATTAGCTGAGTCTGGCAAGATAGAAATCTTGGTGATTAAAGCTCCGCCTGAACTTGTTGCCCTATTGAAGCACAAAGAAGGCTTTCTCCCCGCTTACCACATGAACAAGGAGCATTGGTTGACGATCAGACTTGACGGCTCGGTTGAAAAGAGCGAAATCATTGATTTACTTCATGACAGCTTTCTGATGACTCAGTAATAACTGAATGTTTTATCAAAAAAGGCACGGAAATATGAACGCTTTGTTCAGATTTCCGTGCCTCTTTTTCTATTCTTAGCGCACCGTATATTTTAAGCGTTAGTTTCGATACTTTCGGTGCTTCACCTTTTATTTAACTGCCATAATGCTTCTTTATCTTGAGAAAAATTATAGGCAACATTCGTTAACATAACTTCATACTTCTTCATCACAACAGCTCTAACCTTGGAAAAGATACTGCAACGCTACGCACATTTTCCCAATTGCCCACCAATTTTTTAACTTTTGACAATTAAAGGAGTTGATTTATACGTTTTTACTTCAAACTACAGGCAGACCTATCAAATGAAACCTTTTTCGGAATGCCCCTATGCGCTAAGTTGTGTATTACCTGCTACCTGTTTCTTCCAAATAAGAAGGAGACAACAGCTACTAAAATAACTGCCCCGATAATAGAAGGGACAATTGCCATTCCTGCTAAAGCAGGGCCCCATGTACCGAATAATGCTTGACCTAACCAAGCACCAATTAAGCCGGCAACAACATTTGCGATGATTCCCATTGAAGCACCTTTACTAGTAATTGCTCCAGCAACCGCTCCAATTACACCGCCTACTATTAATGACCAAATCATATCTATCACTCACTTTCTTTGATTAATTGTAAAACTATCTACTGCTTTCATTCCTTTAGACTAGTCGACAAGGGTAATAAATCCTGCAGGTGTTTCATTGCTAGCAATAACTTCTGATCAGAAAAGTCCAATTGCTAAATCGTTAATAAACAGGTCCTGTTTTACTTTTGTTTATGATCGATTAAATACTTTTGATAACATGCATGCTTAGTTATAGCTTAGACGCTTCCTTAATTTTTTGCAAAAAATCTGCTTTCATTTAGCTGCAATTTTTTCTTTTTTATTGAACATAACTTTGCAAATTAAAGCTTTTAAAGTAACATCTATTGAGATTTTGACCTTCGCTGATCAATGGAAATAGAAAAGTCCCTGCTCGGTGGGAGCAGGGACTTCTAGCATCAATTTAAGTTTACATAGTTAGACAGCATCACGTCAACGAGCTCTTTCTTTACTCCTCCACCGGCTTCACCGATCCGTCCCATTTCTCTAGAATCCAGTCCTGAACCTCATCGTCATGCAAAACCTCCACCAGCTTTTGCACTCGCGCATCGTCAGCGTCTTCTGAACGAACGGCCAGGACATTACCGTAAGGGGAGTTGTCGCCTTCCAGCAACAGAGCATCCTTCACTGGATTCAGATCGATTCCGTAAGCAAAGTTGGCATTGATTGCGACTAGATCTCCTTCTTCGTTGTTGTAGGTGCTGGTTAATAGCGCCGGGTCTATTGAATGGTTGAACTCCAGATTTTTCGGATTTTGGTCGATGTCCTCGAAGGTTGCTGTCTCTGGATCAACGCCTTCTTTTAGAGTGATCAAGTCAGCATCCTGCAATATAGTCAAAATGCGGCCCCAATCGGGTATCGAATTAGAGGTGATGATCGTGGCTCCATCTGCTAAATCCTTAATGTCTTGAATTTTCTTCGAGTAAAGGCCCATCGGTTCCACGTGAACGGCCCCAGCACTGACAAAGTCGTAATCATTCTCCGCGATGGCCTCATTTAGAAAAGGAACATGCTGGAAATAGTTCACATCCACTTCTTCATCCGCTAAGGCTTTGTTAGGTAAAATGTAGTCATCAAAATTTACGATTTCTAGATTGATTCCCTCTTCTTCCAGCAATGGTTTGACGTGCTCCAGGATTTCTCCATGGGGAGTAGGCATCGTCCCTACCACCAAGGTTTCCGTTTGTTCGGTACTATTGCCTTCACTACACCCTGCCAAACCTAACGTTACTACTGCTGCAATTGCTAACCAAATTCTTTTTTTCATTTTGTCATCCTCCATTTTTTAGTAAATAAAAAAGCTTTCGTCTTAAATGTAGAAACTACACTTAGGACGAAAGCTTTACTTCCGTGTTACCACCTAACTTTATTATTGCGTTACCGCAATAACCTCTGCTGGAACTTGCTTGTTGCGCATTCCGCGGTGCGATAACGGGCACTTCCGTGACAAACTTGATTGCTCTCATCTGTCCTTGCTCAAAGACCATTTTCCACCTAAGTCCTGCAACTCCTTTTCAGCATACCGGAGCTCTCTGACTGCAATTCTTACATGTACTTTTCTTTTCATTGCATTTGTTTATTCAGTTGGGAAATCGTAAAGAACGGTAGACAGGTAGCGTTCACCATTATCGGGTACAACCACTAAGACTTTCTTGCCTTCACCTAATCGTTTCGCTACTTCAATCGCACCGTGAATCGCTGCACCGCTGGAAATGCCGACTAGAATCCCTTCTTTTTGTCCGACAGTACGAGCAGTTTGAATAGCATCGTCACTGGACACTTGCAATACTTCTTGATAGATATCCGTATCTAGGATACTTGGAATGAAGCCTGCAGAAATTCCTTGGATTTTATGCGGACTAGGGTCACCACCGGATAGGACTGGTGATTCAGCGGACTCCACTGCATAAATCCCGATTTCCGGATAAACTTCTTTAAGTGCCCCGCCGGCTCCAGTAATCGTTCCACCAGTACCTACGCCTGCAACAAACGCATCTAAGGTTTCTGATTCGAAGGACTCAATGATTTCTTTGCCGGTGGTTGCTGCATGGATCGCTGGATTGGCTAAGTTGTCAAATTGCATCGGCAAGAACCAATTGTTTTCTTCAGCTAAGGCTTTCGCTTTAGCGATCGCGCCCTTCATCCCATCCGCTCCTGGAGTTAGAACCAGTTCTGCCCCATAGGCTTGGATCAGCTTGCGTCGTTCAATGGAAAAAGTATCTGGCAAAACGATCACCACATGATAACCTTTAGCAGCTCCAGCAAAAGCTAAGCCGACACCAGTATTGCCGGAAGTTGGTTCGACAATGGTTCCACCTGGTTTCAAATGGCCATCCTTTTCAGCTTGTTCAATCATTGCCAATGCAATGCGATCCTTAACTGAGCCTGCCGGATTAAAGAATTCCAGCTTCGCATACACATCTGCAGCTCCCGCAGGTACGACGTGATTCAATTTAACAATTGGTGTGTTTCCGGTTAATTCCAGAATATTATTGACTATTTTCCCCATATTGCGCCTCTTTTCTTCTATTATAATAGTGATTTCGATTGAGGTAATTGTATCATGGAGAAATCTGTCTGGATAATAGCTATTATTGATACCTGGTTATCAGTTTTTTTGATAGATAAACACAAAAAATCCCCGCTCAAGTGAGCGGGGATGAAAGTTTAGAAAAACTATTTAGCTAATGAATCTTTAGCTTGGTCAGCAAGAGCTGTGAAAGCAGTTGCGTCATGTACAGCTAGGTCAGCTAACATTTTGCGGTTGATTTCGATACCAGCTAGTTTCAAGCCGTGCATTAATTTTGAGTAGCTTAAGCCATTCATACGAGCAGCAGCGTTGATACGAGCAATCCACAATTTGCGGAAGTCGCGTTTTTTCTGACGACGATCGCGGTATGCGTAGTTGTATGAATTCATTACTTGTTCTTTAGCTGTTTTAAATAGAGTGTGTTTAGAACCGTAGTAACCTTTAGCTAGTTTTAGTGTCTTTTTACGACGTTTACGAGTTACTGTTCCACCTTTAACACGTGCCATGTATATTTCCTCCTAATGTTTCTGTTGAATTTTAAATTGATTTTGTAAAGCTAGGTGCTGCAATTATTTCATGCGAGCAAGTTGTTGACGGATACGTTTGTAATCGCCTGATGACACCATACGTGCTTTACGCAATTGACGACGTTGTTTTTTAGTTTTGCCGTGGAAACGGTGACTAGTAAAGGCACGGAAGCGTTTCAGTCCGCCACCACCAGTACGTTTTACGCGTTTTGCTAAACCGCGGTGTGTTTTTTGTTTTGGCATTTTAATTTCCTCCTACATTTCGTTTGGCATACCGTTCAACTACATGAAATGTAAAAGTTGAACAAGCATCCTCAAAATATTTTGCTGACTATTAGTCTTTCTTCTCTTTCGGTGCAAGCACTAAGAACATGCTACGTCCGTCCATCTTCGCTTTCTGTTCAACAGTAGCAACATCATCTGTTTCTTCAGCTAAGCGATTAAGAACTTTCTGACCAATCTCTTTGTGGGTAATGGCACGGCCCTTGAAACGGATAGAAGCTTTCACTTTATCGCCTTTTTCCAGGAATTTACGTGCATTACGAAGTTTGGTATTAAAGTCGTTAATATCGATTGTTGGGCTTAAGCGTACTTCTTTGATGTTAATCACTTTTTGTTTTTTACGAGCTTCACGGTTTTTCTTCTGCATCTCAAAACGATACTTGCCGTGGTCCATAATCTTCGCTACTGGTGGCTTCGCACCTGGAGCTACAAGAACAACATCAAGGTTCGCCTGTTCAGCGATCTTTAAAGCTTCAGCTTTAGACTTAACACCTAGCTGTTCGCCGTCCTGTCCAATCAAACGTACCTCATGTGCACGAATGCCGTCGTTAACCATCATATCCTTTGCTATGGTCATTCACCTCCAAAATTTTTGAGAGAAAATAAAAGCCGCAGTTTGGCACAAAAAAAACGAGTTCGTAATGAACCCGCAACTTAGCCATACTTATCTACAAGACAAGTCATTAACTATCTAGCCCAGTGATATCTATCAACTAAGGCGAGAAGCGGGTGCTTCTGCTTTCATTTCTCAACTTTTATAGTATACAGAAAATTACTGAAGAAGTCAAACGTTTTTTGGAAAAATGCTGGTTTTCAGAAAATATCGCTTGGTTTTCTTTACTTTTATATGCTAAGCTAAATAAGAATCTAAAACGTTCCTGCAAAATTGAATAGATACATAGAAAGAAGTGATTCCTTGGAACAATCGTTTTTCCGCGAATTGATTCGCTATAACCAACCAAAAGATTCCTACATACGGCTGATTGGTGCCGGGCTTTGTATGCTCAGCGTGCTCTTCACCGGCTACTTCACTAACCAGCTTGCCATCGCCAGCTTTGGTTCGTTAGGAATTTTCACCTTTTTGTACTACCAACCATTACCCTTAAAACAGCTGCTGATTCGTTTGACTTTAATCGGTACTTTTCTGACGGCCGGAAATTTCGTCGGCATGCTTTCTACCCATTGGCATTGGACTGCACCTTTATTTGTCGCGTTAGTCGGCTTGATCGGCCGCTTTTTCTTCCGTTTGTATGGGATTGCCAAACCGGGGGCCTTTTTTATTGTAATGGTTTCTGCGATGGGCGCCAGTACTCAGATTCCACTACATAGAATTCCGGTAATGAGCTTTTACTTCTTTATTGGCGTTTGTTTTGCGATCATCTTTGGCCTTTTAATGCATTTCTTTGATAAGCGCACACCACAAATTGAACCAAAAAGAAGCTTGAAGGAACGCCTGAGTGACGATCCAGCAGTACTGATCGACAGCTTGTTTTACAGCTGTGTCTTGTTCTTTGCGGTTTATCTGAGTATGGGACTGCAACTGAAAAATCCTTATTGGCTGGTGGTTTCTTGTGCGGCCATTTTGCAAGGCGACAACCTGCGAGCGATGCTGCATCGGAATATTCAACGTATTTTCGGCACATTAGTCGGTTTAGTTATCGCAGCTGGACTGCTTAATTTGCCATTTACCGTATTTCAAACACTGTTAGTAATCACTGCTTTGTTTGTAACGGTGGAATTTTTCGTCCGACGCAATTACGCGATTGCCCAGTTTTTCACCACACCGATGTCCTTAATGCTTTCTATGCTGGTCCGTCAGCAATATTTGTATTCACTGATTCAATACCGGTTCTTAGGAATTGTCTTAGGCAGCTTGCTGGGATTGGCGGCGGCTTGGATTATGACCACTGGATTGAAGTTTTACAATCAAAAATTCGATTTACACGAAACTTTTGACAAAGAAACCGAGTAGCCGCCTACTCGGTTTTTTCTATTGCTATTGTGTTGCCGACTAGTTGAATCTGAGGATTCGCTTGGAAGTTTTTCAGTATTTTCTGATGGAGCTGCGTTTGGACAGCCGTTCCATCTTTGTAAAAGACCAAATAGCGAATCTTCACCTCAATGCCGCGATCCTGTACATCCATAATCGTCACTGGATCGGGGTCGCCATCAAACAACTCGAATTCTTTAAATGCTGCTTGCCGCTGGGTTTCGTTTTCGAAATTTTGCCTCAAAAATTCTTGATAATAAGCATTCGTTTCCGTCTCCATAATTTCCAAAGCCGCTTCCCAATCACTTTGATACGTCAGTAGATACTTAATTTCCTTCCAGATATAGGGCGTCAGTTCGTTGTAATTGAACAAGGGTTCTTCCAAGACCTGCTTGTTGGGAATCCTGACGGTCCGTCCCGTGGGTGATTCGGCATCAAACCAGTTGCTCAACTCCATCATGACGAAGTAAAAGGGCCGAATCTTCATGACTTCCCCTTTTACCCCATCGATCTCAATTCGATCATAGACTCTAAAGGGATGCTTGTTGATAATCAAGAACCAGCCGACTAGATTTGCAAACAAGCCTTTCAGCGAGAGTAATGCGAAGCCGCCGATCACCAGCAGAATTACTAGCAAGAAATCCAGGGCATTTACCCAAATGCGCACCAGTAACAACGCTGAAGCAATCCGCAAAAAATAGGCACTGACGCTGGTTAGAACATTTATGGCTTTCAAATTATCTACCAGATGTCTGACCACAAAGCGAACCAATCGCTCCGAAAGAATCAGCAGCAGGACTAATCCCACCGACAAAACCACTTTCCCGGTAAGATCCCGCGAATCATTAATATTCCCCTGGATATCCTCAGCTAAATTCTGAAAAAAAGTGTTCAGCGACTGATCCATCACTAAAGCCTCCTTACCGTATTCTCCGCCACAAAACGACAATCAGCCAGACAGAAAGTCCCAAACTGATTAACAGCGAGATGATCCATCCCGCCTCGGAGTGTTCCAAGGGCAGGGGCATGTTCATGCCAAAGAAGCCGGTCACAATCGTTGGAATCGTCAACAATAAGGACCAAATCGTCAAAATTTTCATAGTATCGTTCAGGTTATTGTTCAATAAGTTGTTGTAGGTACCAGAAAGCTGATCCAAAATTTCACTAGCCAGCTTGGTCATTTCTACCGCTTGCTTGGCCTCAATCAAGGCATCATCCAGTTCTTCTTTTTCCTTATCGGTGAAACTCGAAAACAATCCTTGGGCTTTGATCTGCTCCAGCAAAACGACATTTTGCTTCGTAGCGGTCACCAAATAAACCAAACCGATCTCCAAATCGGAAAGCTCCAGTAAATTTTTATTGGTGGTTTTTTCCCGCAGTTTTTTATTTAAACGAATTCGCTGACTGTTTACTTCCTCGATATTGGGGAAATAGTAGTCGGAAATCAAAAATAGCGTATGGAAAAGCAAACTAGCCGTGCTCTGCTGAGGATCGCGCTTCAACACATTGTTCATCAGCTCCACGACATATTCGGTCTTTTCAGAGATAAAGGAAAAAACATGATGGTCCTTCATAATAAAGGCCATTGGACTGGTTTCGTAATGATTATCGGTCTTTTCTAAATGAGCCACATTGTAAATGACCAGTAACGCCTGATCCAGCGGGTCATATTCCACTCGGGCACGTTCATTTTTATCCAGAGAATACGTCAGCATTTCATCGCTAATATGATACGTCTCTTTTAAGCGGGCAATTTCTTCTGGATCTTTAGAATCAATATTGATCCAAGTACACAGCCCTTGGTTGAATGTTTTTCGCGTTTCCATGCTTTTTCGCCTCCTCATCTCTTCTATTATAAATGAGTAGAAAAGAGAATGCACAAAAAAAGCTGAAGAAATCAATTCTCAGCTTGGTTTAGATTAAACTGTCTAAACAAAAAAACGCCCAAAAGATCCAGCCAACAACCGGACCTTTTGAGCGTTTTCTTCTATTATACTAGATGACTGAAATTTCTTGGACTTCAGCAATTTTTTCATCAATCAATTGCAGCACGATGTCCCGTGCTTCGGCGTCTTCCACAAAGTTCAGCTTGTCGCCATCGATTTGGATTTTAGGACTTTCATTATAGTCTTCATACCATTGGTCGTAGCGATAGTTCAATTCTTTATAGTAGTCATACAGACTAGGATCAAAGCTTAGCTGTTCATATTCACGGCCGCGTTTTTCGATCCGATCCAGCATGGTTTCAAAGGAAACTTTGATGTGGACCAACAAATCCGGATGTTTCTTATGGGCGGCATAAGGCAATTCTTCCATCATATTGTCTAACAACTCATCGTAAACCTTCACTTCTGTGTCAGTTGCTCGACCTAAATCAGCATTCAAATGAAACAGTAATGAATCCTCATAGATGGAACGATCTAACACGTTGTTGTCATCCTGCATCGCTTTTTTAATACTTTCAAAACGTTTGTTCAAAAAATAAATTTGCAGCAAAAAGGCATACTGCTCAGGATTTGCATAGAATAATGGCAATACCTCGTTGTCTTCAATTGATTCATAAAAAGCTTGGCTGCCTAGATGTTCTGATAACATCGCAGTCAAACTGGATTTTCCGGCTCCAATAGTACCTGCTAATACAATCACGCTCATTTACCTCCAACTCACTTCATACAAAATGTGGTGCTTTTTTTCAACATTTACTAATATACCCCCAATATCTGGTGTCGTCAACAAAAAAAGCTTTAATCACACATTACAGTGCTTGTCAATGAATGTTTAAAAAATAGTTCAATTTATAAAACTTTTCGACGGATTCATTTACTTGTTTGTTTACTCTGAGTAAAATAGAAGAGATTGAATACAGAAGAAAAATCTTTTTTAGGGTAAAAAAGGAGTTTTTTGAATGAAAACCATTGGTCAAGGACATGCCAGCGGAAAGATCATCTTAATGGGAGAACATGCCGTAGTCTACGGAGAACCGGCCATCGCTTTTCCTTTTTCCGGTACTGGTATTACTACTACCGTCCACTTTCATCATGGAAATGAATCATGGATTGAATCAAGCTTCTATCATGGTCCATTAGCCAAAGCTCCTCACTCGATGAAAAATGTGACTGTTTTGCTGTGGCAGCTGATTCGTCAATTTGCCATTTCGAAGCCATTTTACGTAACAATTGAAAGTACAGTTCCTGCTGAACGAGGGATGGGTTCCAGTGCAGCCGTTGCTGTATCGATTACACGCGCCTTTTTTGACTGGCTGGAGTTGCCGTCAAATCAGGAAGATATTTTATTATTTGTCAACCAAGCCGAAAAAGTGGCTCATGGCAATCCTAGCGGTATTGATGCTGCAACGATTAGCGGAACCGAACCGCTGCTTTATCAAAAAGGCCTGGATTTTCAGCCGTTCCAATTAAACATGGACGCCTTCTTGGTAGTGGCTGATACTGGGCACAAGGGACAAACCCGTAAAGCCGTAAAAGATGTGGCCACTTTAATGGAGACAAGTCGTTTGGAAACTGGCGGACGCATTCGTCAACTAGGTCAATTAACCAAACAGGCGCAGCAGGCTATTTCATTGAATCAACCGGACGTGCTGGGTGCATGTATGAACCGGGCACAGATACATTTACAAGCGTTGGGAACCAGCAATTATGCCTTGGACCATTTAATTGAAACTGCCATAGCCAATCACGCGTTGGGTGCGAAGTTGACTGGCGGCGGTCGTGGCGGGTGTATGATTGCATTAGCAGAAAATGAAGAACGCGGACGTCGCCTGCAGCAGATTTTACTGGATGCTGGTGCACGAGATACGTGGATCGAAGGGTTAGGGGTATATGCACATGTATAAAGGTCACGCGCGAGCGTACACCAACATCGCGTTGATTAAATATTGGGGGAAGGCTGATCAAGAGCTGATCCTGCCAATGAATAATAGTTTGTCATTAACACTGGATGCTTTCTACACCGAAACATCCGTTACCTTTTCCTCGGAATACACCGAGGATCAGTTTTATTTAGATCAGCAATTACAAGACCAAAAAGCGACGGCTAAGGTCAGCCGCTTTTTGGATTTAATTCGCAATAAAGCACAAAGTCAGCTATTTGCCAAAGTGGACAGTCAAAATTTCGTCCCGACAGCAGCTGGGCTGGCTTCTTCAGCGAGCGGTCTGGCAGCCTTAGCAGGTGCAGCCAGTGCCGCTTTAGGCTTGTCTTTGGATGAGCGGGAATTATCCCGCTTGGCCCGTCGTGGATCTGGTTCTGCTAGCCGCAGCGTTTATGGCGGGTTTGCAGAATGGCAAAAAGGCAATTCTGATGAGACCTCTTATGCGGTTCCAATTGCTTCAGACGATTTCGAAGCAGATTTAAGTATGGTATTCGTAGTCGTTAATGACCATCAAAAAGATGTTTCCAGCCGCGACGGTATGCAGCGCACGGTTGAGACTTCTGCCTTTTACGATGGCTGGTTAGCTACCGTGCCACAAGATTTGGAAAAAGCGCGAGCAGCCATCCAAGGGAAGGATTTTCAAGCCCTAGGAGAAGTTACCGAAGCCAGTGCACTGAAAATGCACGGCACGACGTTAGCAGCCGTTCCTCCATTTACTTACTGGTCTGCGGAAAGTATGCGAGTGATGAATCTCGTGCGGCAATTCCGCAATGAAGGTTTGGCCTGCTACTTCACCATGGATGCCGGTCCTAACGTTAAAATTCTGGTAGAACGAAAAAATGAAGCAGCTTTAGTTGCTAAATTAACGGAACATTTTGCAGCAGACCAATTGATCACCGCCCATGCCGGGCCTGGGATCAAAATACAGACGAAGGAAGTAGAAGCATGATTGAAGTTTCAGCTCCTGGTAAATTATATATTGCTGGCGAATATGCCGTAGTCGAAGCTGGTCACCCAGCTGTTATCGTAGCGATTGATCAGTTTATTAACGTCTCGATTGAGGCTGCCAAAAAAAGCGGCAGTATCCAATCGGCTCAATACAGTGATATGCCGGTTCGTTGGACGCGTCAGAACAACGAATTGGTGTTAAATATTCGGGATAATCCTTTCCATTACATCCTGGCAGCGATCCATTTCACCGAACGCTATGCCCAGGAAAAAGGCAAGAAGCTGGCTTTCTTTAATTTGAAGGTCACCAGTGAATTGGATAATTCTAACGGTCGTAAATACGGCCTAGGTTCCAGCGGTGCGGTAACGGTAGCCACTGTGAAGGCCTTGAATGCTTTTTACGATTTGCAGCTGTCTCAGCTGGAACTATTCAAATTAGCTACATTAGCTCACTTGAATGTTCAAGGCAACGGCTCTTGTGGCGATATCGCAGCCAGCTGTTATGGCGGTTGGATTGCCTTTTCTACCTTTGACCATGACTGGCTGCTGGAAAAATTGGAGCAGGAAAACTTGTCTACGATTATTGAAAGCGAATGGCCTAGTCTGCGGATTGAACCATTGAAGGCACCGGATGATTTGCGTCTATTGATCGGTTGGACCGGCAGCCCGGCTTCGACTTCTGATTTGGTGGACCAAGTCCATCAGTCACGAGAAGAAAAAGCGGCAGCCTACGAAAAATTCTTGGCTGACAGCAAAGCTTGTGTCGATCAAATGATCGAAGGCTTCAAGCACGAAGACATAGCTGAAATTCAAGCCATGATTCGCAAAAATCGTGGGCTATTAAATCAACTAACGACTTTCAGTAACGTATCGATTGAAACGCAACAGCTGAAGGTCTTAAATGACCTAGCTGAAAAATATGAAGGGGCCGCGAAATCTTCTGGCGCTGGCGGCGGCGATTGCGGCATTGTGATCGTTGACAAACGCGCAGGGATTTTACCTTTGATGAGTTCGTGGGAAAAAGCGGGAATCACCCCACTACCACTGCATGTCTACCATTTTACGGAGGAAACTAACTAATGAATCGCAAAGATGAACACCTGTTGCTGGCTAAGGCCCAGCAGCATAAGCCAAAAGAAAATGACTTTGACTCTGTCTCCTTTGTTCATCAATCGCTAGTTTCGATTTCCGATGACCAGATTGATTTGTCGACTTCGGTTTTAGGCCTTGAACTGGAAGTGCCCTTTTACATTAACGCCATGACTGGCGGCAGTGAAAAAACCAAAGTCTTTAATCAGCAGCTGGCGATGGTTGCCAAGGCAACCGGCTTAATGATGGCGACCGGCTCAGTTTCAGCGGCTTTGAAAGATCCTTCCGTGGCGGATTCATATACGATTGTCCGAGAAGAAAACCCTGATGGCCTAGTGCTGGCTAATATGGGCGCCGGTCGTTCGGCAGAGGATGCTCAGAAGATGATCGATTTGCTGCAAGCTGATGCTTTTCAAATTCATATCAATGTTCCCCAGGAGCTGGTAATGCCTGAGGGTGAACATGACTTTGAACTATGGGAAGACAATATTCGTGAAACGATTCAAGCGGTGGATGTGCCGGTCATCGTAAAGGAAGTCGGCTTCGGCATGGCTCACGAAACGATTCAAAAGCTGTTGGACTTAGGTGTCCAAGCTGTGGATGTTTCTGGTCGCGGCGGTACCAGCTTTACTCAAATTGAAAATTCTCGGCGGAAACGCCATGAACTGTTTTATTTGAATGACTGGGGTCAATCAACCGTGATTTCTTTACTAGAGGCACAGCCTTTTGTGGATGATGTGACTTTATTAGCATCTGGTGGTGTCCGAGATGCCTTTGATATCTTCAAAGCAGTCAGCTTAGGAGCTAACGCGGTAGGCATCTCTGGGACGATCCTAAACGCTGTAATGTCTGACGGTGTCGATGCTACCATTGAAATGGTGGAAGACTGGAAAGCGCAGCTGCGTACGCTGTATGCCCTAACCGGCAAAGCCACTACCAAAGATGTGCAGAAAAACCAGCTGATCATCACTGGTGCACCAAAAGATTGGGCAGAGCTGCGAGGCATTGACCTAAGAAAATTGGCCACTCGATAATAAGAAAGGCTTCGCAAACTCGCCCAGCTTTGGAGCAATAAGACTAAAATATGGATAAACTGCTCCTCAAGTTTCTCCATATTTTCGCTTATTGTCGACAAAGTTAGTTTGGGAAGCCGGACAACAAAAGAGCAAAAAAGAGGAAAAACCGCTGCTTAAAAAGCATAGGTTTTTCCTCTTTTATTCGTTTAAAGCCTTTTCCACCGCTACCGCAGAATGAATCTCCGTGGTATCAAATAATGGCAATTTTACATCTTCCTGCTGAATCAATAGGCCAATCTCGGTACAGCCGAGAATAATCCCTTGTGCACCCGCCGCCTGCAATTTTGCAATAATTGCTTTATACTGCTCTTTTGAAGCTTCCTTGATTTCTCCCAAGCACAGCTCATCAAAAATAATCTTGTTTACTATTTCTACGTCTTTTTCATTCGGAATCAAGACGTCAATGCCTTGTTCAATAATCCGTTCCTTATAGAAATCCTGGGTCATGGTGTACTTAGTCCCTAACAGACCAACCTTGGTGATGCCTTCTTGCTGCAGCCGCTCAATCGTCGCATCGGCAATGTGCAAAATCGGAATCCCCAGCTGCGCCTGAATTTGCGGTGCTACCTTGTGCATCGTATTGGTACAAATCAATAGAAAATCGGCTCCAGCAGCTTCTAAGCCTTTGGCATAATCAGCTAAAATATCACCGCTTTTTTCCCAATCTCCTAGGGCCTGACAGGTTTCAATTTCCTGAAACTCGACACTGGCTAATAGAATCTTAGCTGAATGCAAGCCACCCAGCTTGCGATGAATCCCTTGATTGATTAACGTATAATAGGTGACTGTACTTTCCCAGCTCATACCACCTAACAACCCGATTGTTTTCATGTTTGTCTCCCCGTGTTAATTCATCACACCTGTACTTTACTTTCTGCGCAACAGCTTCTGCCAAAAGTTTTTCTTCTTAGTTCCTACCCGGACATTACCTGATGTTTCTTTCGTATTGATCATTCCTTGAAAGACCAAATTGTCGTGTAAAAGGAATTGATTCAAAATATGCAGATCATCCAGTCGTTGAACCAGTGCTCTGATTTGTTCGGCATTCCGATCAAATAGTTGAACCTCTTCTCCTTGAGCCTTCAGCAAGCGGTTAAAATCCCGCTGAATTAATTTGATCAGTTCATATTCCTTGGTTAGCAGGCTGTTGATTTTTCTCGTTTCGCGCTCCTCGACATCCACTGTCGGTACTAATTGTGTAACCACTTCTATAGCTTCTACATAATCCCGCAAATCTAAGATAAAAATCTGCGCGGCTTTTTTATTCATTAATTGTTTTTGACTCGTTAAAAACTCGCTTAAAGAGGCCAATTCGGCGTTCGTTTGGCTGAGTTCTCGAATCTCCCGTGTTAGCTTTTCCACTGGCGTCCGTCCCTCTTTTCTTCCACTAACACCAGTCTATCCTGTTTTAGAAAATAGAACAATCCATGCGATCAAATTTAAATAAAAAAAAGAAACCGGCCTGAGATTCAGACCGGTTTCTAAAGACTTGATTATGCTTTGTAATCGTAAGCTGTCACGATGATTTCTTTCAGCTCGCTGATTAATGGTTCTTTAGGGTTAGCAGTTGTACATTGGTCTTCGTAAGCCAATTCAGCCATACGATCCACTGTAGAATCTAATGTTTCTTGAGTCACACCTTGTGCTTTCAAGTTCATGTCGATACCAACTGTAGTACCTAAATCGTAAACTGCTTTGATCAATGCATCCACTAATTCTGCAGTTGTGTTGCCTTTAAGACCTAAGAACTTCGCGATGTCAGCGTAGTCTGCATCAGCACGGAAGTAGTCATATTTAGGGAACATTGCATGTTTTTGCGGATCCTTCGCATTGTAACGGATGATATGAGGCAATAGAATTGCGTTCGTACGTCCGTGAGGAATGCCGTATTCTCCACCGATCTTGTGAGCGATTGAGTGACAAATTCCTAAGAAAGCATTGGCAAAGGCCATACCTGCCATTGCAGATGCGTTATGCATTTTTTCACGTGCTTCTGGATCAGCTGTTTTAACTGAGTTTTCAAGGTTTTCAAAGACGATCTTGATTGCTTGCAAGCTCAATCCACGAGTGTAGTCAGATGCCATTACAGATACATAAGACTCAATTGCGTGAGTTAATACGTCCATACCAGTATCAGCAGTTACTGAAGGTGGCACAGTCATAACAAATTGAGAGTCAATGATCGCTACGTCTGGAGTCAACGCGTAATCTGCTAATGGGTATTTCACGTGTGTTTCGCTATCAGTGATAACGGCAAACGGAGTAACCTCAGAACCAGTACCAGAAGTAGTTGGGATACATACAAATTGCGTTTTCTTAGGATCAGCAATTTTGTACGTACGTTTGCGGATATCCAAGAATTTTTGTTTAGCGCCAAAGAATGAAGTATCTGGGTGTTCAAAGAACATCCACATGCCTTTAGCAGCATCCATTGCAGAACCGCCGCCTAGTGCGATAACTGTATCTGGTTGGAAATCGTTAAACATTTCTAGACCTTTGTAAACTGTGTTAGTTGAAGGGTTAGGCTCAACATCTGAGAAGACTTCAACCTTCACATCATTTTTACGACGACCTAATACTTCGCGAACGATGTCAGCATAGCCGAATTGAACCATACCTGGGTCACAAACCAACATAACGCGTTCAACGTTTTGCATTTTAGTTAGGTATAACAAAGAGTTCTTTTCAAAGAAGATTTTTGGTGGTAATTTAAACCATTGCATATTCGTTCTCCGTTTCGCTATAGTTTTAACATTGATTAAGTTAATAGCAGATACGTTCTTAGATACAGAGTTTTTACCGTATGAACCACAACCAAGTGTCAATGATGGGATCATTTCATTGTAGATATCACCAATACCACCTTCAGCAGATGGCGTGTTTACTAAGATACGGCAAGCTTTCATACGCAAACCAAATTTCACTTGCAAGTCTTCATCTTCAGTATGGATAACTGCAGTATGTCCCAAACCGCCTAGCTCTAACATGCCTTGACACATATCAAGTGCTTCTGCTTGGCTGTTTGCTTTAACCATAGCTAAAACTGGAGAAAGTTTTTCACGAGATAATGGGTAATCTGCCCCAACGCCATCTAGTTCAGCAATCAGCATTTTAGTGCCTTCAGGAACTTTGATGCCAGCGCGTTGTGCGATATCCATTGCTGAATGTCCAACAATCGCAGGGTTAACTGCGTATTTGCCTTCGTTCATTACAGCATCTTCTAATTTTTTCAATTCATTTTTCTTCACAACGTATGCTTGATGCGCTTCGAATTCGCGTTTTACTTCGTCGTAAATTTCTTTATCAACGATGATTCCTTGTTCAGAAGCACAGATCATACCGTTATCGAAAGTTTTAGAAACGAACAAGTCATTGACTGCACGTTTGATTTTCGCAGTTTTTTCAATATAAGCAGGCGCGTTACCAGCACCTACACCTAGCGCAGGTTTACCAGTAGAGTAAGCTGATTTAACCATGCCTGGGCCACCAGTTGCTAAAACAATTGCAACGCCTGGGTGGTTCATCAAGCCTTGTGTTGCTTCGATCGATGGTGTTTCGATCCATTGGATACAGTTTTCAGGAGCTCCAGCAGCAATCGCAGCGTCACGAACGATACGTGCAGCTTCCACTGAACATTTTTGTGCAGATGGATGGAATGAGAATACGATTGGATTTGCTGTTTTCAAAGCAATCATCGCTTTAAAGATAGTTGTTGAAGTTGGGTTAGTTGTTGGTACAACCCCACAGATAACACCGACAGGTCCAGCGACTTCGATCAAACCTTTTTGTTTGTCTTCGCCGATAATACCAACAGTTTTATCATGTTTGATATTGTTCCAGATGTACTCTGACGCATACATGTTTTTGATCGCTTTATCTTCGACAATCCCACGGCCAGTTTCTTCAACTGCCATTTTTGCCAACATCATATGCTTGTCTAGTGCTGCCATTGCCATTTCGTGAACGATATGGTCAACTTTTTCTTGATCGAAATCAGCCATTGCGTCTAAAGCTACATTTGCTTTAGTTGCCATTGCATCGATCATTTGCTCAACATTGATCGTGTCCTTTGTTTCTTTCTCAACTGCTTTTGCCATGTGAGTCCTCCTAATAACATAAAATTATTTGTTAATTTATTCACATTCACATCATACAACAGGTGCAAGAGTTTGTAAATACTTTTTTGTGATTTTTTTCACACCTTTTTATTCTTTAACAAATGTGCTTAGATCAAGGCTTGTGTGACATTTTTCATTCTTAAAAAAATCACAACTTGCTTAAAATGGCAAGCCTTATTTAATTCAATGTTTCACAACAATAGCTGGATAATCTAGTTTTAAAAGCTCAAAAAAAGACAGCAAGTAAGCTGTTACGCTTGCTTGCTGCCTGTTAATAGACGGTTTAGTCTTCTTTTTCAGTTGGTTCTGGATCAATCATTTCAGGTTCTACTGCTTCAGCTTCTTCAACTGGTGCAGCAGTAGCTGATGCTGTAGGTTTTACCGTACGGATTGATGCGCGATCAAAGACTAAGAAAATTCCTTCACAGTCTAAAGTCACGGTTTTGTCTGCACTGTTCATTTCAGAAATAACTCCGTGCAGGCCGCCGATAGTGACAACACTATCCCCTGGCTTCATTGAATCTAATAAGTTTTGACGCTTTTGTTGCTCTTTCTTTTGACCGCGGTTCATCATAAAGAATAACCCCATCATAACCACGATCATCAAAATCATTGGAAAGCTTCCCATGTTTTTTATTCCCCTCACATTCTAATAGTCACTGAATACTGTAACAAAGTTAACAGACTTAAACTAGTACTTTGGGTCTTTTTTTAGAAACTTTTTGCGTTTTCTTTGTTAAAACCATAGGCTTCAAAGAATGCTTCACGGAAGTCCAACAGGTTGTCATCCATAATCGCCTGACGAACTTGCTTCATTAAATTGATCAAGAAATACAGGTTATGATAAGAAGTCAAACGAATACCAAAAGTTTCGTCACAGTGAATCAAATGACGGATATAAGCCCGGCTGTAATTGCGGCAAGTGTAGCAATCGCAATTTTCATCCAACGGACGGAAGTCACGAGCAAACTTAGCATTTTTGACAACCAAACGACCTTGTGAGGTCATAGTAGTACCGTTACGAGCGATCCGAGTTGGCAATACACAGTCAAACATATCCACGCCGCGAATCACACCGTCGATTAAGGAATCAGCTGCACCGACACCCATCAAGTAACGTGGTTTGTTTTCTGGAATCAATGGCGTAGTGAAGTCCAATACCCGATTCATTTCAGCTTTTGTTTCGCCCACCGACAGACCACCGATTGAGTAACCTGGGAAATCCATGCTGACAAGATCCTTGGCACTTTGACGACGCAGGTCTTCAAAGCCGGCCCCTTGAATAATCCCAAACAAGCCTTGAGTATCTGGGTTGGCATGAGCCTTCAAGCCTCGCTCTGCCCAACGTGATGTCCGTTCCACCGATTTCTTCACGTAATCGTAGCTTTCATTATATGGAGGACATTCGTCAAAGCTCATCATAATGTCTGAGCCTAATTTGTTTTGAATATCTATCGCTTTTTCTGGTGACAGGAACATTTTCGAACCATTAATATGGTTCTTAAAGTGCACCCCTTCTTCAACGATGTTCCGCATATCAGCTAGCGAGAACACTTGGAAGCCGCCGGAATCGGTTAGAATCGGCTGATCCCAGTTCATGAATTTGTGCAGGCCGCCTGCTTCAGCAACCAGGTCTTCTCCTGGACGCAGCCATAAATGGTAGGTATTGCTCAAAATAATACCGGCGCCCATCTCTTTCAGATCCTCTGGCGACATGGTCTTCACCGTCGCTAATGTGCCAACTGGCATAAACATCGGTGTCGGGAATGTGCCATGAGGGGTAATGATTTCACCAAGGCGTGCCCCGGTGTGCTTTTCCTTCTTTATTAAACGATAAGAAATTGCAGGTTGTGTCATTTATCTTCCTACTTTCCTTGATATGTATGGATTTACAACATGTATCATCATACTGGTTTTAGGGGGCTTTTGCAACTTTCTACCGTGCTCTTTACCGATCGTTTACCTTTATACCAGTCATTTGTACAATTGCGCTCTAAATGAGAATTGATCTCATTTATATAGTATGCTTTGTCATTAATTTCTAATTAAACCGCTTGTTACCTTTTTCATAAAATCCAGCAAAAACAAAAAAGTTTTCAAAAAGTTTTTTCTCATTTTTATTATCTTAAATTCATAATCTGAATAAAACGGCTCAGCGATCCTTGCTATTGCTCGTTTTTATGGAATTAGATAAGAAAACGATTACAAACCAATTAGTTCACAGCTGTTATTTCATAATTTGAACTCGTTTGTGAAAAGAAAAATATATTCAGAAAACGTTTACACGAGGCTTTTTTTGGCCTATGATTAGTTTGTAAAAAATATTTAGTAGGAGGAAACAAATGGCTAAATCAACGGAAAAGGCTAAGAAAGAAACAATCAACGTGGAACAAATGATTGACGACTTAGCGGCAAAAGGTAACGCAGCATTAAAGACTATGTTGAGCTTCACACAAGAGGAAGTTGACCACATTGTTCATGAAATGGCAATGGCAGCATTAGACAAACATATGTTATTGGCTAAAATGGCTGTTGAAGAAACAGGTCGCGGCATCGTCGAAGACAAAGCGATTAAAAACATGTATGCTTCAGAGTACATTTGGAACAACATTAAACATGATAAAACCGTAGGCGTCATTCATGAAGACAAGCAACGACACTTGATCCAAGTGGCAGAGCCTGTTGGCGTTATTTGCGGGGTAACACCTACTACAAACCCAACCTCAACCACCGTTTTCAAAGCCCTAATCGCTATTAAAACACGGAATCCAATTATATTTGCCTTCCATCCAAGCGCTCAAAAATGTTCTGCCGAAGCAGCACGTATTATTCGTGACGCAGCAGTAGCAGCCGGCGCTCCGGAAAGCTGTGTCCAATGGATTGAACATCCATCATTAGATGCAACACAAGGCTTAATGAATCACCCAGGCGTAGCAGTTGTCCTTGCGACAGGCGGCGGCGCAATGGTTAAATCAGCATACTCTACTGGTAAACCAGCTTTAGGTGTAGGACCTGGTAACGTACCTGCCTACATTGAAAAGACTGCTTTAATTAAACGCGCAGTTAATGACTTATTCTTATCTAAAACCTTTGACAGCGGCATGATCTGTGCTTCTGAGCAAGCGGTTATTGTGGATAAAGAAGTCTACGAAGAAGTGAAGAAAGAATTCGAAGCACATCAAGCCTATGTCGTGAAAAAATCAGAACTTGGCAAACTTGAAGCAGTAGTAATGAACGAAGGCAAATACGCGGTTAACCCTGCGATTGTTGGTTTCTCTGCTATTGCGATTGCTGAACAAGCAGGCATCAAGGTTCCAGCTGGTACGAAGATGTTAATTGCTGAATTAGACGGCGTTGGACCAGATTATCCATTATCTCGCGAAAAACTTTCTCCAGTCTTAGCAATGGTGAAATCAAACAGTACTGAACATGGCTTTGACCTATGTGAAGCAATGTTAGACCTTGGCGGTTTAGGCCATACTGCGGTAATTCATTCTGAGGATGAAGATCTGCAATTACAATTTGGTATGCGTATGAAGGCTTGCCGTATCTTAGTAAACACACCATCTTCTGAAGGTGGTATCGGTGATATCTACAACGAATTAGTTCCATCATTAACTCTTGGTTGTGGTTCATACGGTAAGAACTCAGTTTCTCATAACGTATCTGCACTTGATTTGTTGAACGTCAAAACAATCGCGAAACGGAGAAAAAATATGCAATGGTTTAGATTACCACCGAAAGTTTTCTTTGAAAAGAACTCTCTATTATACCTAACGAAGATGGAAAACATCTCACGCGTTATGATCGTCTGTGATCCAGGAATGGTTCAATTCGGTTATGCTGACACTGTGACTGAAGTCTTGAATCGCCGTGGCAATGACGTGAAAGTAGAAGTCTTCTCAGAAGTTGAGCCTAACCCTTCAACCAACACTGTTTACAAAGGCTTAGAACGTATGGTTGATTTCCAACCGGATACAATCATTGGTCTTGGTGGCGGTTCGGCAATGGATGCGGCTAAGGGCATGTGGATGTTCTATGAACACCCAGATACTTCATTCTTTGGCGCGAAACAAAAATTCTTGGATATCCGCAAACGGACTTACGGAATTCAAAAACCAGTGAAATCTCAATTGGTTTGTATTCCAACAACTTCTGGTACAGGTGCCGAAGTTACACCGTTCGCCGTTATCACAGACAGCGAAACACACGTGAAATATCCATTAGCTGATTACGCGTTGACTCCGGATGTGGCAATCATTGACCCACAATTCGTTGTAACAGTGCCAGCTTCAATCACAGCCGATACTGGTATGGACGTATTAACTCACGCAATCGAGTCTTATGTATCTGTAATGGCTTCTGATTACACACGTGGACTAAGCTTACAAGCAATCAAGATCGTCTTTGACTACTTGGAAACATCAGTGAAAACTGCTGATCCAGAAGCTAGAGAAAAAATGCATAACGCATCTGCGATGGCAGGTATGGCCTTTGCCAATGCCTTCTTGGGAATCTGTCACTCAGTAGCCCATAAAATTGGTGGAGAATACGGTATTCCACACGGACGTACGAACGCAATTCTATTGCCTCATATCATCCGTTACAATGCCAAAGATCCACAAAAACATGCGATGTTCCCTAAATATGACTTCTTCCGAGCTGACACAGACTATGCAGACATTGCACGGTTCTTAGGCTTGAAGGGTAATACAACTGCTGAATTGGTTGAAGCACTAATCTCAGCTATCTACGACCTAGGAGTTACAGTAGGCATCGACATGAATCTGAAAGCACAAGGCGTGACACAAGAAGTCTTAGACTCAACTGTGGATCGCATGGCTGAATTGGCGTACGAAGATCAATGTACAACTGCCAATCCAAAAGAACCACTAATCAGCGAGCTGAAAGAAATCATTGTTACCAGCTTCGATTACAAACAGTAAACCAACACGAACAGACGAGTCGCCTTCAACTTAAGAAGGCTGCTCGTCTGTTTTTTGCGGTATTCGATAAGTAAACTGATACCTACACCATAAAAAAGCCAAAAAGATTTGAGTTTTTACGTTATACCTTGCAAAAGTCTAATATTTTTGAAGTTTTTACGGTATGGCAGTAAAAAGGTTCATTCTTTATCAGGCTTTTTCCATTTTATCCTTAATTACTATCTCATTCCTCTTCGTCTAGCCACGCCTCTAGCTTTTCTTGAGTATCCAGCATTTCTACGGGCATATTTTTAGTCAATTCTCCCAACTACTCTTCAACCGAGTCAAAGGTACGACCTTTTCCAGATAACGCTTCTTGTCTAGCCAAAATATTCGCGACTGGTTCAAAGTCAGGTTGAACAGGCAGTCTTTGTTCTTTGACCGTCTGTTTGAGAAAAAAGGTGATCGCTGTCGTCATATCTATGCCTAAGTCATCAAACACTTTGTTTGCTTCTTCTTTTAACTGGTCGTCGATCCCTATATTGATTTCCCCCATATTCTCGTCCCCCTTAGCTTATGTATAAGAACAAACGCCTCATCAGTATATAGAATGTACGACGGGGCGCTGGTTCTTTACTTCTCAAAAGACCTATTCATGCATTTATAGATATATTCCCCTACACCGCAGGCTCTACCGGAAACAGCAAGGCCTCCATTCGAGCAATCTGTTCGTCATTCAGATACGGCGAGTAAGAATCTAGTATCCCTCGGCGTGTATCTTCACTAAATGCGCCCAAGTTTGCCTCAAGCTGCGTATACATCACCTCGAATTCCTCATCCGTGATCGGTTCGATTTCTTCATCTTCCCAAGCAGACTCGCCCACTGGACCGCTTAATTCCTGCGGTACAAAAAGATTCTCCAGTTCTTCAGCCGGAACAATATCTTTTTCCTTCGGCATGGAAATAGCGCCCTTTTTCTTACTTGGCGTGACCACTGCCTTCATCGTCATCTGATAATCGGCATCCTTCATTTTAATGGTACAATCGGTTTTCTTCGTTTTCTTGTTAATCTTCATCGTCATGGTCATGTCGCCTAGATTTTTTTCTGTTTCTTCACCTAAATCAGCGTCCCGAGCTATTTTGACCATTTCCTTACTGGTGAAGGTGTGAGAAACGGTGTCGTCTTCACTTTTAAAGCTTTTATCGTTGGCTTTATTCAGTACAGCTTTCATTTTCCCTCTTACTTCCTCAGGATCAGGTACGTCCTCAGAACGCTCACCCGCTTCAGCTTCCACTTCTTCCGCGTCAATTGAAAGATATTTGCCTTTTAGTTCAGCTACCTGTGCCGGGTCTGCTTCCGCATCAACACCAAAGCTGTCCATGAAGGTCAACATGCCATCGACAAAGGAGGTAGAAATGTATCCTTCATTTTCTTTTCCGACCATTTCAAAGGGGATCGTACTCCCGAAGGCTTCCACATCCGCATCCAAGCTGAAGCTTTCATCCTTCTCATTGTATTGAAACTCCCCTGTAAGGGACA
Source organism: Candidatus Enterococcus moelleringii (assembly GCF_017377575.1). Lineage (GTDB taxonomy): Bacteria > Bacillota > Bacilli > Lactobacillales > Enterococcaceae > Enterococcus_A > Enterococcus_A moelleringii. The sequence goes on along the minus strand of NZ_JAFREM010000028.1, from coordinate 25,400 downwards.
TGTTTTTCAAATTCTCGCCTAACATGTTGGCCCAAGCCGCCCCAGTGGTTTGATTCATTTTGAAATCGTCAATCGACAGTTCAAATTCCCCGGCATTATATTCTTCAGTGCTCAGCGAATCATAAACCGTAATAAATTCTTCTTTCGGACTCTTGCTGCAAGCCCCTAAAAGTAAAACAGTCCCCAGCAAAACAACTAATTTAAGCCTTTTCATTTTCATCTCCTCCAAATATAGCATCGCGTTTTCCATCCACTAGAATACGGAAAACGTCCCTTCTTTACATACTTTCAGTATACCTTGTTATAAAGCGGAATCAATGCTTGTTGAATAGAATAATAGCTCCTTGCGCTCCAATTGGGTATATTGACAGAATCCTAGCTAAACTTCTCCATTATTTCCACAAATTCCGCAAACTCCTGCTTGCGAATATTTATGCCCACTCTTTTCGGCTTTCCATCCCCTTCCTTCATTAGGATGGTCCGAGCTGTTATTGGTATGAAAGCATACCACAGCGTATACACATGAGGCGTCATCTGATACCTTGAATAAGGGTAGGTCTTTACGACCATTCCTCTTTTGACTATTCGTACTTCTTTGTCCGTTATGACATAGTCTGGAGATGCTGGGATGCGTGAGAGCAACAAAAGAAACACAATCACGACCGCCACTAGGCTACCCATAAGAGATGTAGAAAGAACATCCAACATACCAAATAAAATCGATGCAACCAGCAACCCGAAAATTAAAGCCAAAACCAAACTGGCAGGTACATACAACAACATTATACTTGGATACTTCATCTTATTTTTAAAGTGTTTTTCCATATTAAACTCCTCCAATCTAGTAATAAAATCTTTCAAGACAATCTCAACCCGACAAAACAAAGACCCAATTACTCGTTAACTAACACCCGCCCTGCACTTTCAAACGGATACCAGCTATTATGGGTAATCTTCACCACATCACCAGGCTGCGGTGCCTGAATAAAGTACCCATCCCCAATATACAAAGCCACATGATGTGCCGGTCTTCCCCAAAACACTAAATCTCCCGGCTGCACTTCACTAATAGGAATCTCTTTAACAGATGCCTGTTGTGCCTGACTCACCCTTGGAATCCCAATGCCATTCTGGGCAAAGACCCACTGCATCAACCCACTACAATCAAAGCCAGCTGGAGTGGTTCCACCCCATACATAGGGGACTCCCAAATACTGTTTAGCCGACAAAATAATCTCTTGCGCCTTCTGACTCACTTCCTCATCGGTGGCGAAATCGGTAGTGAAGTTTTGGCCTGAAACCACTCGTTGCAGCACGACTTCTTGTTGAGCCTTCAAAGCCAATTCCTGTTGTCGTTCCTCTTCTTGAATCAGTACCAATAACTCTTGATTTTCAGCCAACTCTTTCTCCAGCTCGACCTTACTAGCTGTCTGCTTCTCAATCGTCGTCTTCAATAAATCCTGCGCTGCCTGATATTCCTGCTTTTTCTTCTCTAGGGCCTTCTGTTGTTTAGTAATAGCTTCCACTAACTCCGTATATTCCTTCGCCCGATCCGCATCGGCTTTCTGGACTTTCTCGATCCCCTTAATCGAGCTCAACATCTTCGACCAGCCATCGACTTTGAAGAAGGCTGCTTTTTGGTTGGCATCCGTTAATTGAATCGCTTTTACTCGCTCTTGGATTTCCTGTTCTAACTGGGTTAGTTTTCCGGTCATATCAGCCACTTTCTTTTCCTGCTCAATAATTTCTTGATCTAAGGTTTTTATCTGTTGTTCTTGTTCTTCTTGTTGGACAACCGACGTTGAAATATCATCGTTCAATTGACTCAATCGATCTTGCAGCTGAACAATTGTCTGCTGGGTTTCATCCTTCGGATCGGCATGAGTCTCCAACGAGAAACAGAAGAAAGTTAGTGCAATCATTAGTACTATGTATCCTTTTTTGATGGTGGTTACCCCCTTATCGGTAAAATCGCCCAATCGGTCTATTGATTGAGCGATGCTTCTTCATTTAATTCGTTGCCGTGTAATAGATTTGAGCATTAGAATTCTGAGCATCCTGCACCCACTGTTGATAGAAATCGTCACTCAATTTATAGCCGCGGCCCCACATAGTCGTGACGATTTCCCCGGTCACGCCGTGCAGCTCACATTTGCGTTTCAGCTTATTAATTAAGCAAGACAGCTGGCTCATATTCGACGGTGTATCCCCCTCACGCCATAAGTGGTCGCATAATTCTTTTCGAGAGGAGACTCCTTGTTCCGAATATGCTTTCACTAGATATTCAAAGACTTTCTTTTCGGTCTTGGAGAAGCTTTTAAATAAGTTTTCCAAATTGGTTGGTACCGGGGTTAAGTTCTCCATCGGGAACGAAAGAATCTGCTTGTCTTGTTGGTGCTGGTTACGCAGCACACTTAATCGCTCACGCATGTCTTCAAAGCCGGCACTTCTTACCAACCAATCCGCCAAACCTAATTCCCGCCAATGCACCTGATCTTCTTCATTTGGGTATGATTCCGTCACTCGTACGGCAATCAATGGGTACCCCTTCAAATGTTCAAGGATTTCTTCCACCTCTTGATTACACAAGCTCTCACTGAACAATACCCATTGAAAATAGGCAAGGAAAGCGCCAGTAGCGGGATTTTTCAAGCGACTCAATACATCCGTAGAACACAAGGTTTCATAATTCATTCGCTGCAATTTTTTGACGAGTTCTTCTTCTGTTAACATATTCTTGGTCAAAATCAACGCGTGTTGCATGTTCATCACCTTTTCTTTAGGTTTTTGGCTGTTTCTTCTCTTTGACTGTCGGTTTGCCTTGGATCTCAGGGTCTTCACTGTCTACCAGCACATTCCATAAAATAATCAACGTCACGACAATACAAATGGTCACTTGAATCCACAACTGATCAAAGTACGATTGCGCCAGCTTAATACTAAAAATCGCCAACAAGAAACAAACCACCAGCACAATCGCCAGCTGAATTTGTTTTAGTTCCTGTTGGATGCGATAAACAGTTTCCAAAGGAATTCGTTTTTGCTTGGACACCTGACGAATGGTTCGTTTTTCCATCAAGAGCCAGATCACTTCCCGATAGAGCTTCCGCGCTTCCGGTTCTTTACTAAACAAGGAATAAGCGTCCTTACTACGGTCCCGCTCCTTGCCGGAGCGGACTAAAAACGGGTGCAGCAGCCGATCGTTTCTCAACGACCAAAGCAGAATCTGGCGCCATTCCTCCAGCGTCATCTGAGGCAGGCTTAATACCTCCAACGTCAGCTTCCGTTCTTCCAATTGATCCAAGCAAGCCAGCAGCTGGCGATAGTCCCGCGAAAGAACCTCCAAAGAGGCGATCACAACAACATCCCCCTCTTTGGAAAAATCCAGCAGCGCTTGAAACTCGCTCATGGGTGAAAATAAGGCCTCGGCTTCTTCATGACCGTCAGAGAACAGCTCATCCACTGGATAATCATCCAATAAATCTAATTGTTGCGTAAATTGATACCCGCGTGCGTACCCTAGATTCATCGTCTTCGGCCTCTTTCTTCATAGTTTTTCCCCTTAGTTATGGGTGTTGGTGGTGCTTTTCTCGCGCCGGGTTTGGGTCTTTTTCTGCGGTATAAGTGCGCGACGCGCTGTTCCAGCTTCTGTTGGGCATGAAGCAGATGAACCAGCAGGTAGCTTTGAACCAGCAGAACCAGTCCCAGCACGAGTAATAAAAGATAAACCACCGATTGCTTCTTCCTTCCTGTTACTTAGTCTTAATTTTCCCTAAGTCATTTTTCTTATAGTCCCAGCTGTAGGGCTGCGGCTTGCCATCGTTGGTCCCGTTTGGTTCCAAATAGATCGTGATCCAGCGTTCACCTTGATTGTAAATTCCTAAGCGAGAAAGCGAGATCTTGGCATCTGTTAGTACCGGAGCAATACCATGAGAAGCTAAAGTATCCGATATTCTGTAGCCATTGTACTTGTAGAACTCTGGGATAATGGCCGACAACAGCACCTCATCGTTATCATTCATTAGGTGGCTAGTCGAAAGAACAACCCTTGTGAAACCTGGATTGTCGACTTCTTTACCAGAAGAAACGGTGGTATTGATTTGGTAATTGGTATCTAACACAGGTGAACCATCATTATGCAATTGATTTTGGATCGTCAGATAGCCTTCTTTTGGAACCACCAACTCATCATTCGGACCCTGAATCACTTGCCTCACATGCAAATCGGCTCTTCTGAACGAATAAATTAGTTTCCCTTCTTGATAAGTGTTTGAGACGTTATAGTACTTATCTCTTGGTACATCGTTCATTTCTCTCGCCTCAATAAAGCTATAGAATTCTATCTCCTTTGGCTGAGTGACAGCTTTTCCAATCCGCAGTTCCTGATCTTCAAAAATATCTCCCTCTGGTAATGGAGTTCCCTTATCGTCGTAAGCTTTTAAAGACACTTTTTGAGGAATAGCAGCCGAAAACGAGATATCTCCTTTGCTTTCTTCTGTATACTCTACAACCTCTGAGAACTTAAACTTTTCCAGTTGAAATTGTTGCAGATTAAAATAAGTCCCTGTTGATCCTTGAGAAGAGAAGGCGTACGAGTCTACACCAGCAAGTAACCAGCCAGAAATATCTTTTTCCCATGCCAAATTATCATCGTTATCATACTTAGCAGATAGGGTGTGGGTAGCATGCTTGTACTCTATTACAAAATCTCTAAACATATTATTTTGCGGGTCAGGTATCTGTTTTGCTGGTGCATCAGGACCCATATACGTATTTTTTGCCCCATAGGCTCCTTCATTTTTTACAAATCCTCCATGGGTTTTATTAATAAAGACTGCGGGATCTGGATAATAATACGTAGTTAGCTCTTGATTATAATAAGAATCTAAAACAAATCCAAAACCATTTGGTATTCCTCCTACACCTAAAGATCCTCCGGCTTGACCTAAAGCACTGGCGCTTCCTGGGTGTAACAAAAACCCTATACCGTCAGCTCCTCCATTAGGCCCAGGAATCCCAACTTTATCACCTAAATTAGCTCGCCCTTCTAATCTAAAATCATCTTCAAACGAAATTCTATTTTTTAAATAGAAACCTCCCTGTCTCCACATTAGATTCTGCGTATACGTAAAAATTCCAGTTGCTGGATCATAATGCGAGTCATTTACCCCCATACCTGATTCAGTTATCAAAGAAAAATATTCCAAATAATTGTCTTTGATAACTTCCACTGTGTTTCTTAACGTTTTGTAAAATAAAACTTCAATTTCACCAGATTGATTTACAGGATTTCCAATAGTGAACCTGAGTGATTCTAGAAATTGTTGAATGCTAGCCGACGAATTATTATTCCCCATCGTATAGACAATAGAATTGTGAGTAGCTCCATTAATTATTTGATATTGTTCCCAACTCGTAGGTAAAGTAATGGGATTTAGCGCCAAATTCTTGGGTGTTCTTATGAATATAACTTCCATCCCTTGATCCATTTCTGGTTGTAAGTTTATTTCCACTAGCTTGGCTTCGTCTGCAGTTCGTTCGACTTCAAATTCCACTGGCGGCAGAAGGTCAGCTACTGCAACAGTTTCCACCTCACTAACATTGCTCATCCGATCTACAGCAATCACCTGCAGATGCTTCTCGGCATCAGCTTCTTTGTCGATTGAAATTTTGGCGTCTGTGGAATACACAACAGAGCTGTAATCTGGTGCTACTTTTTCATCAAGCAGGCCTTCCGGAATTTGTCCATGTTCATCCTTTTTATTCTCAATTTCCTCTTTAAAATTGGTACTATTCGGATCTGAGACGATTCTATAGAAGTACCCCGCAGTATTACTAATAATTTCTTCTTCAATCGTTTGCGATGCCAGCGAACCCGTGTCAGTATTTGCTTCTACATACCATCCATAGTTTGTTCCGTTGTCCTTAGCATTTATACGAACATCCAACTTATTCAGCTTTCCATCACTTGCTTCTACTGTTGGTTTGTCTGGTGCCTTCACATCCTTAACTGAATAATCAGAAGTAACATTTTCTGTAGCCGATGAAGGATTCCCCCATTTTTTCCCCTCCACAGATTGGTAGAGAGTATATTCTGACTGGGCTGATTCCGGTACACCGTCCCACTTCAATTGTGCATAGCTTTTTTTATCCGTGTTATCCCAACTATTTTTTACTGTTAGCTCAAAGTCTCCATGGGTCTCCACAGTCGTCTCCTTCTTAGCAGCCTCAATCTTTTCTGTCGGTTTCTCTTCTGATTGAAATGAATAATAACCAACTCCCGCCACGAGAAGTGTCAGTATCGAAACAATGAGACTTCGTTTTAGGATTTTCTTTTTTCGCTGCTTCATACCCTTTTCCATCTTTTCTACCCCTTCTCTTCAACACTTATCAAATCAATGCTTTACCTGTAAAACACTCACCTCATGAGTGTTGCTTTTTTTATAATATGGGATACAGCGAAGTGCTGTATCCCTCATTTCTATTTGTCTGTCTTACTTTCCAACGCAGTATCAACCTCTTGCAATGGTGACGTGCTTGGTTTACTTCCTTGCCACCAGGCATCCCGGTAGGCAAACTCCGCACAGTTGACGGTCTCCACTTTCAAGGTGATCGTAAATGTCGTTTGGTCGTAACGATCACTCGTCTGAGCTGGTAATTTAACCGTTTTGAACAAATAGCTGGTTTTAGCTTTCGGATCTAGTTGGTGTTTATAGTAGTAATACCCATCCCCACCATCGATCCAATCAGCTGTACTCATTTCTGCTAGTTCAACATCTGTACCTATTTTCATAGGCAGCACTTGCTCATTCTGAGTATCACCAACAATAGGTTTGCGTACTTCTGGTAAAACCATTACGCGGACAAATTGCTTGATCGTACCGACATTTTCAATCCTAACTTCTTTCGAAACCGGCGTATCCTTCGCTGTTTCAGTCATTTCTTCATCAAAGTTTTCTTCAAAAATCTTGGTCTCTACCTGTCCGACCTGAAAGTCATTTTCCTTCCGATCCGAGTCAGTCATTGCCGCATAGACAAGATAACCGCCGCCAACTAATAGAAGGAGACACACAAGACTGACAGCTAAATAAAACGGGCGATGAAACCTTTTTTTCCGCTGTTTCATGATTCTCCTCCTTTACTTGACGAGTTTGTCTTGGTACATGGTATAAACATGACTAGTCGTTTCAATCGACCAATCGTGGATTAACACCTTCGTAATATCATGCGCATCCATCTGCGGTACAAGCTTATACAGCGCACCCTCATACTGATTCGCATATTTAGGTGTCAGAGTGACGCTTTCCAACAGATCAATCGTGGATTCATTGGGTTCTAAGATTTCTGAGTAGTAAAAGTACCCATCTTCGTAATACCAATAATCCGTTTGACCTGTCGTATCGGCAGGTTTATCAAACACCTTCGCCGTCTTGAAGTTGAGTTTAAAGGCCTCCAGCAGAATCGCTCGATTGCCGTTATACTCATAAGATTGCTCAGGTTCCCTCGCGTTGGCGATATAGTGCGTGTTGTCACCAGTGGAATACACATTGCCGATCTGCCAAGTGCTCAGATCTTTTACATCGATTAACTTCTCAGTTTGTTCATCGAACTCATGAAGCTTCAAATTTCCATTTCCATTAACCAGTGCAGCATTGTCCCGGTGATTATCCGTTTTATCCACTTCAAACCCGACAAAGGCTTCAGTGAAAGAAAGGCGTACAATTGCCGGTGTTTTACCAGTATTCGTCACCCGTACTTTTTTCTCCCGGGTCGTTCCTGGTGCCCAGCCAGACACTTGATTGAAGTCTTCCTTGATCTCTGCAGCTAATTTGTCCTCCGCACCGACCATACGATTGATTCGTTCATCGCTGTCGGTGTACCAGGCATACGTACTGCCGATCACCAAGAGTAAACTGAGAAGAAGGCTAAGCAAGGCAAAAGAAATCTTACTTCGGTAAAAGACATAGAGTAATTTTTTTCCCTTATTCATCGTTCCCCTCCTCAGCTTTCTTCTTCACGGTCTTTACGACGCTTCCATAGAACAATTGCGATAATCACCAGCCAAATCCCTGCCACCATCTTCAGTAAGGCGTTTTCGACATCTTCCCCTGTCTTTGGCAGCAACCGATCAATTAATGCGGCAACCGGTGATTTGGGTGCTGGAGCCGTACTCGGCAATTCCTTCGACGGAGTCGTTGGAATTGGTTCTTCTGACGGAACAGTGGGTTCCTCTGTTGGTTTCGTCGGTTCCGGTTGATTCTTAGTCGCCACAAACGTCCATTGAAACAGCAGTTCGCTGGCTTCCTTGAATTGAGTTACTGACAGACCTTTGGCCATTTCAATGTGAACATCCAACATATGATCCGTTCCGTATTCGCAGACTCCTAGAACCAGAGGTTCCAACGACCAATCCGTCGTGCCATCCCCTAAAATCGGGCCTTTATACAATTGCTCACCATCTAAGGTTAAGGTCATGGTCATATATTCATTAAAATCAATGCTTCCTTTAGAGGTTACTTTATTCACGAGCAACCCTAACTCAAAAGGTTCTTCTACATCTAAACAGCGAATAGTAATTTCCTTTTCATAGCTTTCTCCTGCAACCGCCTCGGGGATATCAATAAAATATTCCCCTTCAGAGGTTGCATACAGACCGCTGTCATCGCCGATGACTACGCCAGAGGGAAGGGATGACGCAGCGAAGGCTTCCAGCGGTTCTGTTGTTTGGAGAAATAATACGCTTATAATTAAGGTACAAACTATGACAACAGATCGCAGGGGCCAATTGCTTGTTTTCATTTAGCATTCCCTTCCTTCTGTCTATTGCGCTAATTATTGTAATGGTTGTGCTAGAATGTAGTCTGCAATTGTTTTGCTTGTACCATTGTCAACATCCATTTTCCAAGCTTCTTTCATTGCATCTTTTTGTGCTTCAACAACTTCTAGTTTTACGATCAAGTCGAAAGTAGAAAGATCATATTCTACGCCCATATCGTTCGCGAATTTCAACGATTTCAATAGGTCTTTAGTAGAAGTCTTCGACTTAACTGGACTAGTATAGTAGAACCAGCCATCAGATTCGTTGTACACCCATTTATCCTTAGCAGCATCTCCTGTTAAACCAGTTGCTGCTACAATATCTGTACCATATTTGATTTGAATTGCATTTTTGCTTACAGCAGCTTTATCTGCCTTTACATCCCCTTGAGGAGTTGCTACAGTAGGGATTTCATTACCAGTTCCAGGTGCTGCAGCTGGTAATGTACCAATTACGCCAGTTGTGTAATTGAAGTCAACACCATGCTGTTGTCCTTCTCCACCTAAGACTGCATAATCCGTAGCTCCACCAAGTTGACTTGGTAATGCAGATTTTGCCCAGCTAGCTGCTTGATAAGAATGTCCACCTTTGTAAGTGTGGTAAGCTAAATCAGATGCTTCAAATGTCCAGTTTGCTACTGGATCACCAACTACAGGTGCACTAGTAACAACTATTTTTTTGTCCATCTTTTGGAATTTTCCAGGTTCATACTCGTTAAACACTTGAGGATCAAAACTACGAACAGTTTCATTGTTTGTAACGTTATGAGTGATTGAACCACTAACATATACTTTTACATTTGCTGGTAACGCTCCACCACCGGCAAGGGTTGTTTTACTAGTAACATCTGTATAAGAAGCATCTGTCTTATACTTGTTCCCATTAAAATTAATAGGAATATCATTAGTAATAGCTGGTGTTGCAGGTGTAGTAAAAGGAGTGGTATCTTTGGTTACGACACCTTTACTTGTCAAATACGTAAATACTTCTTCATAAGATAACCGAACAAAAACTGGGAAGTTACCGTCATTAGTTACTTTTACTTCTTTCGTTACTTCTCCACCAGGGCTGATAGGTTTTGGATCAAATACTTCATCCACGTATACCGTGCCATCTGTTACGGCACTCGCAGAAGTAATCCTGTTAATTCGTTGGTCTTGTTCGGTGAACCAGGCAAATGTTCCGGATAATGCAGCAATCATTGCCAAGACTGCCGATAGTGCCAACAGTTTTTTCTTCTTACCTTTGTTTGTTTTCATTTCTTTTCCTCCTATTTTTGTAAAAATTTATTTATAGTCACATATTAAAAATATGGTCCTACCCCAGATTAAAAATGTTGCACTTGTTTCATATTCGTTTTCTTGACGTCTTCGTCACTGAATAAGTAAGCCTTCAGGACAATGAAGAAACCGAAAATGGAGAGCATACATACGAGACACGGCCAAAACTGTGCTCGGATAAACTCAATCGCAATTCCTAGTTTCGGAATGGCAAACAGTACTTTCCCCATGATCCGCTCCTCATTGATGGGCGGGTCATTGGATCGGTTGGCATCTCCTTTGGTAATTACGTAATTGCCTTCTTTTCCTTCCATTTCACCGATGCGTTCAACTAGTCGGTGAGTCAGGTAATTGCCATCGTCGCCGACTACGTAGGTAACAATGTCCCCTACTTCGGCGTCACTGCCATCAATCATCTTGACAATGGTAATAGCCCCAGCGTCGAATCCGCCTGGCGGACTGTCTTCTGATGGTTTCATTGAAGACGTCAATACGTTGTAAAAGCGATAGCCTAAGATCGACGCATTATTATTGGAGCTGAAGGCAAACATAATTGCCGTCATCAATATGCCAATCGTGATCGTGTAAAAGATCAGATTATAGAAGAACGAAAAGATTTTCCGATTCGTTGTCTTTTTGGCTTGTTGCATTGGGTTACTGTTACTCGTATTAACAGGACGTGGTCGCGACGGCGGCCGTTCTCGCCCTCTAGACTCATAAGGCGGTCGCCCAGCTGGATTTCTTACCGGCCGTCGCTGTTGAGGCGGTGCATCGTAATACCCTCGTTCAACAGGTTGCGGCCTTCTTCGCGGTTCGTCATACGATCTTGGATATTCTTGCCTTGGGTATTCTTGTCTTGGCGGTCGCCGCTCCTGCTGCTCGTAGTAATAATCATCCTCTTCACGTTCCTCGCGGTAGCGTCTCGTCGGCCGCTGATTGGAAGGAGAGCGCCTGAATTCCGGATCTTCTGATGGTCGATAACGAGGCGGTGGTTCTCGATACGCTCGTCTGCGATCTTCGCTTGGTCTAGTCATCCTTCCCCCTCTTTCATTCCGCAATTCGATTGCCGGATACTTGGTTAGCCGGTCGTTGGGCGATTGGTATCGCCCGCATCACTGGATATTTTGTTCTAGTGGTGATTATCTGTTTTTGTTCACCAGACTCACTGGATTCTGTATTCGGTGAATCTATTTCTTTTTGACTTTCCGCTGATCCGGCTGTTTCAGCCGATAGCTCCGGTTCTATTTCTTTATTCGGTTCTTGATCGTAACTCGTTAACTCATAGGTCTCGATCAACGCATTCAACTTCTTATCATAAGAAGTGTCGGTTGCGTATTTTCCAGTCAGAGCCTTGGTTGCATCCTGATAAGTCGCAGCTGATTCTTTCCACGTTGCTTGATAAAATCCCGGATTGCCGGAAAGTCCGTTCTTTAAAAGTGCTGCGTAGTCTTCTAATGATTCTTTGTAACTAGGGTATTGACGAAAGCCTGAATTAATTGTGTACAGTTCGCCATTCCCTTTATCTTCTTGTGTATTGAAATTCACTTGTTTCCCTTGATAACTCCCTTTAATACCAAACAAATTATGATGCGGGGGTCGTGCGAGTTGGCTATTGCCAGATCCTGTTTCCAAGATTGCTTGAGCAATCATGACGGATGCGTAGAGGCCTTCATCCCAGGCGATCTGTTGGGCATCCTTGCCGATTGTTTGAATAAATTCCTCCGTGGTTTGGTTCTTTACCATCGAGAATTGATAGTTCTCTTCAACTTTTTTTGCCGTAACAGGTGACGAAATCACTTGTTGGACTGCTTTTGCCGTAGGTTCTGTTGTCGGCTTTGTATCTGACTTCAAGTCCGATGTTGCTTCTGTAGACTCACTGGATGGAACATTTCCAACCGTTGATTCCGTTGGTTCAGTGATAACGCTGGATTCCCCATTATCAGTACTAGCGACTGGTTCTTCTTTAATAGAAGAAGATTCCTCCACAACACTGTTTTCTACTGGCTGACTATCTGGTGTGCTTGTCGCAGTTGAAGGGCTGCTGGTTTCTTGCGGAAGCAATTCCTGTCGGGACGCATGCGTTTCCTTTGTTTCCGCTAGAACCGCTTGCTTCACCTGTGCTTGACAGCCTGATAATAAGAAACAGCTGAGTAGCAACAGTACTTTACTCTTCATCTGGCTTCCGCCTTTCCTGCGGTGGTCGCGCCGGTTGGCGGTTTCTCGGACGTCGCGGCGGTCGGGAAGCAACCTGTTTTAACTTCATCAACACCGAATGGTAATGTAGAGCCGTGATGCGCATATACAGTGCCAAAAGCATTAGTAGTAGTAATAGAAACAATTGACTGACCGTCACGACTTCCTGAAAATCGGTGAAGTAGAAAAAGATTCCTAATATCAACACACCTAGCAGAACAACCAAAGAGAAGAGCCAGTAAACCCAATACCAAAAGGTGTACCATTCAATTTTTTCTTGTAATGTCTTCATTTCTTACTGTTCCCCTCTGTGACGATGCCTAAAATTTGTTTTTCTGGAACTAAGCCGAAGGTTCGGCTGTCCTTTGAAATCATGCGGTTATCTCCTAAGACGAAATAGTAATCTTCCGGAATCGGTTGGTTGTACCTGAGCGCCCAAACAAAGTTATCCGTTTGGCTGGCAAACTCATCAGGTACATACTCGCCATTCACATATAACTTCCCGTTGAAATACTCAATCTCTTCTCCTGGTAATCCCACCACTCTTTTCAAATAGATATCTTCCGGATCACTGGGCGGATGTAACACCACCACATCAAAGCGTTCCGGTTCACGATGAGCTTTTACTTGAATGACTTCTTCTTCCCAAAAAGTCGGATTCATCGATTCCCCACTGACATAGTATTTGGGATAGAGCCAGTAATAACCGCGGAACAAACCTAAAAATAAAATGTAGGAAGCGACAAACGCGAGCGCGGCTTTTGATAGAAGCGGCCATTGATAAAAAGGTTTGACCCTTCGACCTCAGCCAACCTCCTCAGCGTTTTTCGCTGGTGGATCTTTTTGTTCTCGTACTATTTTTTCTAAGATCGAACTTTCTCCTTGAAGCAAGTCAAAATAGGCAGCCTTGCCTAGAAGGTTGTCGTAGTCCATCTTCATTAACTTCACATAGGGTTTTCTAAACCATGGACGAGCATGAACCTTAGCTCGTGATTCAATTACTTGGCACTCGTATAAAACAAAATGAATATCGCGTGTCGAAAGATTGTCTTTGATTTGTTTGACTTGATCTCGTTCGTAGACAAGCTTGTTACCAGTGACGGTCATTTTTTCGGTCTTATTAACGAGTTCACCATTCAAGTTCCACATCTGTTCAAGGAATCTAGCCTTCTGCAATAAATAGGTATATTCCCGAAGGCTGATCTTAATCTGCTTATCCCAATCGCTTTCTTCCTTGTGCTCTTGGTTGAAGTATTGGATGCCGCTGTAAAGCATGGAGAGTTCTAATTTCTCAATCACCATTTCTAATTTCTGATTGACTGCTCTTAATCGAGCCTTGCTTTGGCTATCCTGTTTGACGTCTTCTTTTTTTACCAAATCCACTGAGTTGACTGCGGATTGAGCCTTTTCTTCTGCCTTCTTCACGGGTGGAATAGGCTGTTCGACCTTTTTCTTCTTCACCGGTGTAACTGGTGGAATGGGTTTCTCTACTTTCTTACCCACAGAAAAGTTCTGTTGCGCTAGCTCTTGAAACAGTTGCTCCGCATGTTTTAACCCTTCGGCAGTTGTCTGAGAAAACTGTTGAGCTAAGCTGTCTTCTAAATGAACCGCAAAAGGAAAGCCGGATTTGCGAGAAACCAATGGGACAAAGTCGAATCGATAAGTCTGACGTCCATACCTTGGTGCCTCTGTTTGAGCTTTTAACCAAGCAAACTGCGGAAAGAACTGATGAATAGCTTTCCAAAAGCCTTGCCAATCAAACGTTCCCTCTTCCAAGCGAAGCTCCAAGTGATAACTGCCGTCCATCCACTGAAATAATTGTTGAAAGTGGCTGCGAATCTTCTCCCGTTGTCCATCATTCAAGCTCCCTTGTGGGGCATACAAGTATTCACAGGATTGTTCAATAGCAGCCAATAAGTCGTTCTTAGTTAGTTCGTCAGCCATCTTCGGTGCGGGGGTGGGGTACAGTGCAACTTGACTATTGAATGCTTTCACTGCGCTTCATCCCCTCTGTTACTCTTCATCTAGCAAAGTATCGCTGTTGGCTAATAGTTTGACGAAGAATTGTGCCGTTTCTTCTTGAACCACCCGCAGACGTTTGCGGTAGTTCTTAATTTCTTGCTTCATTACCCGTAATTCCAAGGCTGAATCATGCAACATTTGATCCGCGTCCAATTGGGCTTGGTTGCGAATGCCGTTGGCTTCATATTCTGCCCGTTCCAAGATTTGTTTTTCTTGTTTCTTAGATTCAACCAAGATATTGGCCAATTCATCCTTCATGGCTTCACTGGCTGCTTGCGCTCTTTTCAGCTCAGCGATTTCTTTTTGAGCCGCTGCCAATGCTTCAGATTGCGTCTCTTCATTCTGGTTCAGCTGCTTAGCACTTTGATCCAGTTGTTCCATTAATAGTTGGATTTGTTTGTCTTTCTCTGCTTGAAGCTCTTGAAGCTGTTTCTCATTGCCAGCTTTCAACGTCTGAATCTGTTTCTCTTGTTCCGCTTTGATATCCTGAACCTGTTGATCTTTATCTGTAAGAGTGGTCGCCATGCTGGTCATTTCTGTTTGCTTCACTTCCAGCTGATGCTTCAGCTGAGCCACTGTTTCTTCTAAACGATCGACTTCTTGTTGTAATGGTGATTCGGTCGATCCCCGAGGGTCTTCTCTTGGAGCTGTGCCTTCATCAAATTCAGAATCATTGCGGGTACGTGTTCGCCGTTCCCCACGGTCATAGTCGCCACGCGGTTCAGCTGGTCGATCATAGCCATCCTCCGGATAGGCTTCGTAGCCGTACTCCTCGTCGTATCCTTCGGCATCGTACTCGTCGTAGAAATAATCTTCTTGTGGTTGTTCTTGATACGTGTCTTTTTTCTGTTTGCCAAATCCAAACATGTAGGCTCATCCTCCAATACATTCCTAATTCCTAATTCCTTTTTCCTTTTATGTCCTTTGTTAACAAATACTCTTTTAATGACTCACACTCACCTTGAGTGCTATACTTTTTCTTTGACGGTATAGCAATTTCTGTCTTGGTCTAGGTTAGACAAAGACAGACCAAAAAAAGGGCTATAAATACCGTAAAATCAACGAAATGAACTTTTGACTTGACCAGAACTGACGGTCTATGAAGAAAATAGTTAATTTTTCTTTAAGATTTTTCGAACGATAATTACTATGCCTTGCGAAAAAAATGAACAGAACAATATTAAAACATCATAAATTGATGAATGGACCTCGAAAGATTCATTCCAGCTTGTGAAATCGATTTCATATTAAAAAAACAAAAAAAACCATCCCAAAAATGCAAATTAGCAATTTTTGAAAACGGTTTATGCGATTGTTTCTTCCATTTGTGCGACTACCAGGATGCATTGTTCCATATTAGAACCTGCATATGTGTCCAGAGTCATCTGAGTCGAGCTGTGTCCCATCATGGCACTCACACTCATGATATCCCCTCTACTTTCCAGGCAACGCGTCGCAAAGGTATGACGCAATTGATGGAAATGGACCTCTGGCAGACCCGCATCCTTGCGGATTCGATGGAAATGATACGTTAAAAGACGCGGTTCCATCGGCTTATTCTTGCTAGATACGACATATTCACTCACAGAGTCTTGCTTTTGTTGCACCAATAACTTCTTTAACGTTTGACTCATCGGAACGGAGCGAACGGAGGTCGCAGTCTTGGAATCAGTGAAAATTAATTCTGTTTTATGCGCATCCAACACGCTGAATACCCGTTGATAGGTGGCGCTTACATGGATCGTATTGTTTTCAAAATCCAGATCATCCCACGTTAGAGCGGCAATTTCACCGATCCGCAAACCTGCGTGTAAGGCCAGTAATACGGGAATTCCGCGTCCATTTTTTTCCTCAAATGCAGCGGTTTCGAGGTTCTTTTGTTCCTGTTTGGTCAACGCTTGATTCTGTTTTTTTACTACTTTAGGCAGCTTGATCAAGGCGAACGGATTTTCTTTGATCAGCTCTTTCTCTATAGCCAAGTTGATACATTGCTTCGTGATACGAAAGACAGCTTGAATCATAGAAGGGGCAAATCCCCGTCGTTTCAAGCTTTCCAGCAGTTTTTCTCCCACCTGTTTATCCAATTCATTCAATCTATACTCCCCAATTTCCGATAAAACATACTCAACTAATTTGTATTTGTAGTTCGCGTAAGTGGATTGCTTCACTCCCGGTCGTACCTCTTCCAGCCATTGATGCCCCCATTCGTAAAACGAAATCGTTGCCTCCCCTTGAATATGCAAAATAATCTGGTATTTAACCTTTAGAGGATACAACTTTTCTCTTACTTCTTGTAAAGTTTTTCCGTAAACTGACTTGTACTTCGTTTTTCCATTTTTCTTTTTTCCTACTACATACCTCCCTTCCCATCTTTTGTCCTTGCGATAATAGATGTTTTCACCACGTCGCATATCTTCACAACCTTTCTATTATTTGACGGTAATCTTGACGGTCTATGGGAAAGCCGTCTATAGAAGCTTTTCCTAGACCTCAGCAACTATTTCTTTATAGCAGAATCACCAAAAACATTCATTTTAATTATTTTTTTAAAATATATTGCGTATTTTTTTATCGTAATCTATAATAATACTAGCGAAGACGCTTAGAATATTACAACTACACTCTCACGATCGCCTCTACAACTTGGTCTAACCTAGACCAAGAATTTTTTTGTCTTCAGAACACACTTTAATGATTGATAAGTTCTAATATTTTTCATTTTTCTTCTTTTTTTGATCTCAATTTCACTAAAAACTTACTCGATGATCATTTTTCTATAATATTATTATATACGAAATCTTTGCACTACAGTTAAAATTTTTGATAGCGCCATCAATTTATTATTTCCCTTCATCCTCCCTGCCCTAGAAGAGGCCTACTACCAAAATCAGCCTGCCTGAGGTAAAATTGGGGTGAAATTAGTCTAACTACTACGTTGGAATAATTTCATTAGCTAGTCTGGTAAGATTCGTTCATATCGGGTAAATTCTGTACGAGAGCTTTTGCTTTAATCAATGCTTGTCATGGATCATCTTTACGGCCGTAAAAGTGATCGACCTATTGGTGGTGACAGCCAGTTTTCTAGAGACTGGGAAATGCTTGTTAAAGCGGTTGGTTTATATAAAAGGGTATAACAATATCTGGGGGTTGTTGGTAAAACCTTTTTGGTCCACAAATTGTCAGAATAATGCCACAATGACTGCAATCCTTGTAGTTCTAGCAGAAAAAGTGTTAGGAGGATGTTCTATGGATATTGAGTATGAAACAAAAACCAAAAACAAAGTAAACAAAAAAGAAAATAAAGGTGTAAGCGAGAGCAAAGGTAAAGTCAATTGCGCGAACACACCTAAAAACAAAAATGAAAACGTTCTATCACTTGATAGCACAACATTTACTCAGGCATGGCAAGAAACACTGGATGACGCATCTCCATATATGCCAACGAAAAGCACTTTACCTTCTCTGGTGATCCCAATTCCAGATCGTGAGGATTGCCTGATCATTTCTGACAACGAATACTTCTACTCTCCGCAACGAACCTTTGCGACCTTGCGTAGTTATGAGCAGGTCTTCGAGGCCTTTGACTACGTGTTGTGGAGCCGCGCAATTCGACATTTTAATTTCGCTGGTGCCAAGCTTTTACCGATGGCAAACAGGACATCCTGTCTATTTCCAGTATTCTCTTCTATTCATCATGCCCTTTGGATCAACCCGCTTAAGATTCATGACTTCAAAGAAACCGATGGGCTTAACCGCCTGATCATGACGGACGGTACCCTTGTGGAAACCTTAGTCAGTCGACACACCTTAAATGCCCGAGCTTCTTATGCGCTGCTTGCTTTAGCAACGATTCGCAGAGATTATTTGTACACCGACATTCTGGGCGAAAGACCCTTGGATTATTTGAATATGCCCAATACGCCCTATCTGCGTTTACTGAGCAGAAGCAAAAAACTCCACACATTTACTGTGCCTGTCAATGACTTTAAGAAACAGTACGAATTCCAGCAGATGGCTCGTGAAATCACCAATCTAATCAGAAGAGGGCGTGACAACAGATTCGACACAGACTCGCTTAAAAAGTTTTTTGAATAACAAATAACCCACGAAAAATATCGGCACCTGTCCGTTTTCGAATGCGATTCGAAAACAGACAGGTGCCTTTTTTTGCCTTTTACTCCCAAATTTCGCTAACTTTTTTTCGTCCCTACTAACTTCATGGTTTAAAAATGTCAAAATGCTAATTTTCATTGGTATTAAAGCATTCCTCAAAAAACAAAAGTTGAAGTTAGGCGGTACGGTTTTAAGTTAGCGGACTTTGCCTTTTTGCAAAATATGCTTTATCTTTTAATCACCGGCCGGTACCCGAAAATAAAAACAGGAAATACAAAAACTAAAACCCAAAAACAGAAAGCGGAGGAAAATAACAATGATTCAGAAACTAGGAACGAAATTACAAGTATTGATCGAACAAGAAGGCGAAGACAAACAGAAGAAAGTGAATTTCCAAAATGTGATTGATAACCCACCTGAAGCAGAGGTCGTTCGACTAGGTGAAATTATGGCAGAGCTTTCCAAAGCAGGAAGCAGCTTTGACAGTGTCATCATGACCGTGCAATCTCGTGTAACCAAAGATCTTAATGAGGGGGCTGAATAAGTATGATGACCAGCATGAAGAAATTAGTCGTGAACTTTAGAAATGCGATGGGCAAAAGCCAGACTTTAAGCTTTAAAGATGTAGATATTACCAAAACACCCTCTCAAATCAAAACCTTGTTAACTGATTTTGTCGGACTTAATCTGTTCCAAAAAGATGGCGTCCGTTCTTATGAGACATTAGTTAGTGCCAAATTTGTGGAAACGATTGAAACACCAGTCTTTGATGTAGAACAAGAAGCCTTAGCTGCCTATAAACGTCGCTAGAAGTTAAATGTATAGATAGGATATCCAGCCGACTCCCGTTGTTACTAGTTTGTGCGCACAACGGCGGGAGTTGGGGATCGCCTTCTATCCATTAGAGGATGCCAGTTCTGCTTTTCGCAGTTTATTTAGTCAAAATTTTTTTAAAGTCGAAATACCAATATAGCAACAAAAAATTAATTAGAGGAGAGATATAAGATGTCAGAGCAACCCTTCACACCCAACCAAATTTTCAACTTATCATTAAGCACCATCGAGCAGCGCATGATGGATTTTTACGAGGAGACCCAAGACAATGCTACGACGATCCAACTATTGCTAGCGTTACGCGTGCGCTATCAGTTGGGTGCGGAGGAATTTGCTTTGGTGTTAAAAGATCTAGTCAAATACTTATTCACCCGAACCAAAGTCACCAAAACCATGAAGAAATTTATCTACTTTTTCCAGGATTACTTCGAGACGTCGGAGTGGAAGAGAATAAATTTGAGAGTCTTCCCTGTTCGGAATTTCATTGAGAAAGCCAAGTCTGTCATTCTGTCGCCACTTGCCAAGTTATTGCCAATTGAAGTAGCTGCCACCTGATTTTGACGATATTACTGCCCTGTCCCCTACGCTAAAAAATGATGAAAGGAGAAATTGAAATGATTAAACTAGTCACTGATTTCCTAAACAGCTTGGGAAAGAAACACAAGCTGAGTATCAAAGATCCCAATACCGATCTAAGTCCAGCTGAGATCAAACAGTCGCTAGAATTACTAACCACCTTAGACATCTTTGAAAAAGATGGCGTTGGTCTGTTCCAAGAAGTGGTTAGTGCCAAGTATGTTGAAACCATCGAGACACCTGTTTTTGTTGGTGAAGAATTTTTCGGTGAAGCAAACCAGCCGATGGTTTTTGCTCAGCCAATGTTAGGTTACGCACCAGCTGCACCTGTGATGGACGTACCGGAAGTAACTATAGAAGAAAAAACGGTGGAAGAAGTTGATGAAGCAGATAAAAAGCAAAAACTCGAAGAGTTGAAATCACAAAGCACCTATAAAGAATTACCAGCAGTACCCCAAGTCTCTCTTGATAAGCCAAAAGAAGGAGTAAAAGCAGGACCTGAAACAAATAAAGTATTGGAGGAAAGAACACCTGGAACACAACCTGAAACCGATTCGCATTCTTATAACCTGATTATGGAGATGCGGCGGCGCAGGAATCGAAGGAAAGCGAAGGAAAAACAGAAGAAAAATCCCGACTAAGCCGCCCACAAGCTGCACGCTAGTTTGATCGATCATTAGCGTAGGTTTTACATCTTAATTGGTCTGGATCATGATCCTCCTGAAAGGGGGTGATGATGTGCATCCCATTGTGCAGTATATATTTGCACCGATAATTGTTGGGCTGGTGCTATCTTTATTTAAGCACTGGTTGGACGATCATGATCCATGACGTACGACACCTGTGGAGCTTGGGCACTTCACAGGTGGTCGATTTGATCTTTGAAAATTGAATAAAATTAGCGAGAGTTAGAAACTTGCTTATTGATGAGTTCACGAGCACGAATAAAGGACATCAAAAAAACTGAGGAAGACCTAGCATGCTACACTCGGGACAAAAAATAAACCGAGCAGGATTTTCTGCTCGGCTCACTACATATCTAATTTGCATATTTAATACTGCTGCGGATGGCTAAGCTGGCGCTCATGCCGCCGATGATGATCGCTAGCAGGATGTTGGCTCCGATGACTAATGGTAGCAAGGTCGAAAATTCCAACCACTGATAGCCTAGCGGAATCGTTACCCAACGTGTCAACAGTCGGTGGTAACCACCTAGCATAATGGCGCCGGCGACTAATCCGCCAAGGCCGGTCAATAGCACACTTTGTAAGAAAAACGGCCGGTAAATATAGCCTCTAGTGGCTCCCAGCAAAATCCGGGTTTTGATTTCTTCCTGACGCGCTTTGATACTCATGGACAAAGTCGCAAACAAGATCAATCCGGTGACTAACAGTGCGAAGGCCAGCATCGCAAAGCCGGTCCATTGAACTCTTCTTAAACCGCTTAGCAAGGTATCTGCTGCTTCATCGCCATAACTAGCCTGAAAGACATCCGGCAGCTGACGAATATGGCGAATCGTAGCCTGAATCTGGGAGTTATCCTCAACTTTGACATCTAGTCGGTCGTATAAAGGATTGGTGTCACCCTCCAGCATTTCAAAGGAGCTGCCGTATTGTTCGACTAGTTGGGCCATGCCTTCATCCTTCGAGACCAGCGTGACAGAATCGATATTCCCTAAGGCATAAATTTCCTGCTCCATGCTTTGGATACGCTCAGCATCAGCAGCCGAGTCCACAAAGACTTGGATCTGAATACTATCTTTCGCCTGCTGAGAAAAGTGGGACACATTCAGCAAAAGAATCACCAGGAAGCTGAAGAAAAGCAGCGAGACCGCGGCAATCAGCCAGCTGACAATCGAAAGAAATCGGTGGCGAGTGATATTCTGCCAGCTTTCCTTCCAGACTTTCTTTATTTGATAACCGATCATTGGGTGCCCTCCTTTATAACAAGCTTGCATTATATTTTGATTTTATTTACTTGATAATCCTTGTTTCCAGTTATAAATATAGTTTAAAGCAAAATGAGTGATCTGTATACAGTCGATTTTTAGAAATATGTATCTTCAAGGAAGGAATTATTCTGCTGCTTAATCCTTACAAAAAAAGTGTTGACGGATACTACCTGCCAACACAATTTCTGATACTTTTCACTTTTAGTACAACACCCGTCCAGCACTTTCAAATGGATAGTAGCTGCTGTGGGTGATTTTGACTACGTCTCCTGGCTGTGGTGCTTGAATGAAATAGCCATCGCCGATATACAAGGCGACATGATGAGCAGGTCTGCCCCAGAAGACCAAATCTCCAGGCTGAACTTCGCTGATGGGAATTTCCTTGACGGCAGCCTGCTGTGCTTGGCTGACGCGCGGTAAGGATACGCCGTTTTGGGCAAATACCCATTGCATCAGTCCGCTGCAGTCGAAGCCGTTCGGAGACGTTCCACCCCACACATAGGGAACGCCTATATATTGCTTAGCTGATAGGATGATGGCTTGTGCCTTATCGCCGACTTCTTCATTAGTTGAAAGGCTTTGGCCTAGAATTACCTGTTGCCATAGGACTTCTTGTTCTGCTTTCAAGGCTAATTCCTGTTGACGTTCTTCTTCTTGAATCTGAGCCAGTAATTCTTCGTTGTCTTTTAATTCTTGCTCCAGCTGTTCTTTGCTGTTGGTTTGTTTTTCGATGGTTGCTTGCAAGAGCTGTTGAGCAGCTTGGTAGTCTTGTTGTTTCTTTTCCAGCAGCTTTTGCTGCTTCGTAATTTTCTCAACCAATTCGGTGTATTCTTTAGCTCTGGCATCGTCTGTTTTACGAACAGACTCAACGCCCTTTAATGCACTTAAAGTCTTGGACCAGCCGTCCAATTGAAATAAGCTGGCCTTTTGATCGGCATCCTTTAGTTGAATCGCCCGCACTCGAGCTTGAATTTCTTTTTCCAACTGTGCTAACTTTTCGGTCATGTCAGCCACTTTCTGTTCTTGTGTCGTCATGCTTTGATTCAGGTCTTGAATTGCCTGCTCCTGTTCCTCTTGCTGGACTACAGTCACTGAAATCTCGTCATTTAACTGGTGCAATCGTTCCTGCAGCTGATCAATGCTGGCCTGGGTGTCTTCTTTTGGATCAGCATAAACACTTTGGGAGCCTAAGAGACTGCCTAACCCCAGCAGGAGGACAGCGATACAAAATTTTTTGATAAAAACTCCCCCTAGTTCATTTTAGATGTATTAATTTTTCTTAGCAGAAAAATTAGTTTGATTTTCACCACGTATACCATCCAACTACACATTCCTCTTCGTTTACAGAGAATCATTTTAGGTGAATTTCTGTTGGTTGCCTGACTGTGAAGAGTTGGACTGGCATCCTAATTCATTGTTTTTAGCAGAAAAGCTCAATCACGCAATATGATTGAGCGGCTTTTACAGCATTTAATTCGTTGCGGAATAGTAAGCTATTCTTTCTGCCTGTTGGGTACACTGCATCCAGTATTCATAAAATTCATCACTTAGTTTATATCCTCGGCCCCACAGCGTAGTAATGGTTTCACCGGTAATTCCTTGCTGTTCAAATTTGCGTTTTAATTTGTTTATCAAACAAGAAAGCTGACTCATGTTTGATGCTGTTTCACCGCTGCGCCACAGCGATTCGCACAATTCTTTACGGGAAAGAATATCGGTTCTTGGGTAGGCCTCTACTAGGTTTTCAAAGACCTTCTTCTCCGTTTTGGATAAGCACTTCATTAGCGCTTCTTGCTCATTGCTGGTATCGGCGTTGTTGCTGATTGGGAAGTTTAAAATTTGTCTTTCAGCAGGCATTCCTTTTGGCAGTTGTTTTTGTAAGACATTAATTTTTTCCCGCATTGAGCTAAAGTCAGAGGTCTTCAGCAGCCAGTCGGTCAGTCCTAAGTTCTGCCAGCGTGCTTCTTCTTCTTCACTAGGATAGCTTTCTGTTAAGCGTAAAATCACCAGCGTATGGCCGTAAAGTTGGAACAATAATTGCTCTACCTCCTCGTCACATAAGCTTTCACTTAAAATGACCCATTGGAAATAAGATAGGACGGATGCTGTTCCCGTTTGTTGAAGAATATCTAGTAAGTCAGCCGAACATAATGTTTCAAAGTTTAGCTGCTGCAATTTTTTTATAATTTCTTCTTCTGATAATGTATTTTTAGTTAAAACTAGTGCATGCTGCATCATGAGGGTTCCTCTTCTCTTTATGTTTTCGGTATCTTCTTTTCTTTGATTGGCGGTTTTATTTCATTTTCCTCCGTATCAATTAAAACATTCCACAAAATAATCAATGTCACGACTACACAAATGACCACTTGTACCCACAGTTGATCGAAATACGATTCTGCCAGCTTGATACTGAAGATAGCCAGCAGGAAGCAAACGACTAAAACAACGGCTAATTGAATTTGTTTCAGCTCTTGCTGGATTCGATAGGCTGTCTCCAGCGGTACACGTTTTTGTTGCGAGACTTGGCGGATGGATCGTTTTTCCACCAGCAGCCAAATAATTTCGCGGTACAATTTCCGCGCTTCTGGTTCTTTGCTGAATAGCGTGTATGCATCCTTGTTGCGGTCTCTTTCTTTGCCTGACTTTAGTAAAATAGGATGCAGCAGGCGATCATTGTGCTGCGACCAGCGAAAAAGCTGGCGCCACTCCTCGATCGACAGCTGCGGCATATTGATGACATCGAGAGTCATCTCCAGTGCCTCTAAGCGGTCTAAGCAGCTCAGCAGCTGACGATAGTCGCGAGACACTACTTCCCAAGAGGAGATAACCAGATGATCACCTGGTTGAGCAAAGTTCAATAGCGCTTGGAATTCACTGGTTGGGGAAGATAAAGCCTCCGATTCCTCGTGGCCGTCGGAAAAAAGTTCATCTACTGGATAATCTTCCAGCAGGTCCAGTTGCTGAGTGAATCGAAATCCACGTGCATAGCCTAGATTCATCGTGACCTTCCCCCTTCTGTTGGTACTTTTCGTTTGGCTGGGGCAACTTTAGACTTAACCCGCGGCGTTTGTACTAGACGAAACAGGTGTCTTACCTTACCTTGTAATTCTCGCTGGTTTTTAAGTATGGTAATGATTAAGTAGCTTTGAACCAGCAAGGCAAGCCCTAACACTAGTAATAAAATGTATACCACCGATTATTTACCCCTTTCGTCTATTGCGATTTGATTTTGTTGCCTTCATCATTACAGCTGGTTGGTGAATTGAATACTTCCTAGAGGCAGTCACTTCACGGATGTCTGCTTCCATTAACACGTATGTACTTCCTTAATTGGTTGTGATTCCCTCCTTTTTATCAAAGCTCATCAAATCAGTATTCTACTTTCCTAACCGGTAGAACACTCATCTCATCAGTTTTGCTCCTTTATTTAGGAAAGGATACAGGAATGACCCCTGTATCCTTAGGTTTCTGTTTTGGTATTCAACGCATCATCAACTATTTTTAATGGCCCGTCAGTTGGGGTACTGCCTTGCCACCAAGCTTGGCGATATGCAAACTTGCTGCAATTGATCGCCTCTACTTTTAAGGTTATGGACAAGTTGGCATTATGATA
>NZ_JAFREM010000027.1 GCF_017377575.1 Candidatus Enterococcus moelleringii | reverse complement strand
AATCTATTTTACGAGGAGCACTACCGATGCCATCCTAAGATTATCCAATTTTGTAACCAGCAGTTTTATAATAATCAGCTTATTCCCATGACCCAGGATAACGGAGAACAGTCAATCGAAATCATCACTACTTCCAAGGGCAATCATACAAGGAATTTTGCCAATTTAAGAGAAATAGAATCGATGGTAGAAGTGCGGCGTTCTTATGAAGAAGACATCGGGTTCATTACTCCTTACAACGCTCAAGTAGAACTAGCTGAACAATTGCTGCCGGAAAATTTTACTAAGAGAACCGTTCATAAATCCCAAGGAAGAGAACATAATGAAATTGTTTTCTCCACCGTTCTCGATAAGAAAAAAAGCGGAATAAAAAGTCTCAGTTTTGTAGATCAATCACCGTTAGTTAATGTGGCCGTTTCACGTGCAATTAATAAATTTACCCTCGTGACCGGCAATGACGTTTTCGGCAAGAACAGCAATATTGCTGCGTTGATTCGCTATATAAAATACTATGCCGATTCTGATCTAATTTACGACAGTCCAGTAATCTCTGCATTTGATTTGCTTTACCAAGACTATGATGAATCCTTAGAAAAACTCCAGGATCGTCTCTCTTATTCAAATGCGAAATATAAGTCAGAAAGAATAGTTGATGTTTTACTAAAAGACCTATTGGAGCAAGAAGAACTTCATTCGTTAGTCGTTCATAAGCAAGTATTTCTGAATCAGCTTGTTTCGTTGGAAAAGAATTTATTTACACCAAGAGAGCTAGAATTTATGAACCAAAAAGCCAGCTGTGACTTTGTGCTATATTACAAAGTGGGTAAAACTCCTTTGTGTGTCATTGAAGTTGATGGAGGCTCACATCGTGAAGATGCTCAAAAGGAACGAGATAGCCAGAAAAACTCTATTTTAGAAAAAGCTGCTATCCCGTTACTCCGACTGCAGACTGTCGAAGGGAAGATTGAAGCGAAGTTGGAGTCGTTTATTAAGGGCTGTTTGTCTAGTTGAGGAGTTTGAAAGTTAGTTATGGATAGTCCTGATGACAGCAACAGGCCAACGTGCGTTGACCTTGTTGCTGCTTTTGGGTTTAGGATATCGCGGTGGGTTCCATCGTTTTATCGATACGATACGTCATGTAATTTCCTATCCATCGCATACATTAAAATTTTCAAACTCTAAGACAACAGTTCAATGGTACTTTCTTCAAAATATCCTTGCCATTTTCCAGCAAGATATAGTGAATAATAACGATTGCCATTATAGTGATGATATTTTCCTAAAGCCGAATATACCTCAGCTAAAAATTCATTTGTGCTCCCTTTAATTTTCCAATCAAAATTTTCATAAACATTACTGTCTTTTTTTACTACTCTTGCTTTTTTACCAACATCTAGCCAAGCGCCTTCTGCTCCATTAGCTACTTTACAGGTATTTTCTTCGATATAACCTTGCCAAGTTCCTTTATAGTAGGCTGAATAATAAACAGTTTCATTATAATGATGGTATCTTCCTAATGCTTGATACGTTTTTTGGTAATGATTGTCTGTACTGTCTTTCTTTTTCCACTCAAAGTTCTCATAGATATCTTTTCCTTTTGCTGTTATCGTCACGTATCGGCCATCGCCTACCCAGGCTCCTTCTGCTCCATTAGCTACTTTACAGGTACTTTCTTCAATATAGCCTTGCCAAGCTCCTTTGTAATAAGCTGAATAATAAACAGTTCCATTATAATGATGGTATCTTCCTAATGCTTGATACGTTTTTTGGTAATGATTGTCTGTGCTGTCTTTCTTTTTCCATTCAAAATTCTCATAAATATCTTTACCTTTTACTGTTATCGTCACGTATCGACCATCACCTATCCAGGCTCCTTCTGCTCCATTAGCTACTTTACAGGTACTTTCTTCAATATAGCCTTGCCAAGCTCCTTTATAGTAGGCTGAATAGTAAACTTTCCCATTATAATGATGATACCGACCTAACGCTTGATACGTTTTTTGGTAATGGTTGTCTGTACTGTCTTTCTTTTTCCATTCGAAATTCTCATAGATATCTTTGCCATTTACTGTTATCGTTACGTATCGACCATCGCCTATCCAGGCTCCTTCTGCTCCATTGGCTACTTTACAGGTGCTTTCTTCGATATAACCTTGCCAAGCTCCTTTATAGTAGGCTGAATAGTAAACTTTCCCATTATAATGATGGTATCGTCCTAACGCTTGATACGTTTTTTGGTAATGGTTGTCTGTACTGTCTTTCTTTTTCCATTCGAAATTCTCATAGATATCTTTTCCTTTTACTGCTATCGTCACGTATCGGCCATCACCTACCCAAGCTCCTTCTGGTTTCGAACTGATTTTAATCGCATCAGACTGTATATATCCCATCCATGTTCCTTTATTGTTATACATTGAAAAATAGATAGTGCCATTAGAATGCTGATACCTAACTTTGGCTAAGAAAGTTTGATTGAAAATGTTGTCTGTATTGTCCTTAATGTTCCAATCAAATGAATTATATACCTTCACTCCTTTCTTAATCACTGTTACGTATCTACCATCATTTATAGGTTCTCCTTGCGGTTTTGTTTGACCTTTCAATCGATAATAATAGACTGGTAATCCACTGTAATCTCCCATCCAGCCTTGTGCTGGAGTTGTAACAATGCCATTTTTGCCATAGGCAGGAGCGATAGTACAATGGATAATTGTTTGATTATCCATAAAAATCCCCGTGTGACCATTGCTACCTGTTGATCCACCTTTGACCCCAGAAACAAAAAGATCACCTCGTTTTACTTCTTGACGTGAAATCGGCTGTAACAAAGTACCTTCTAATTTGTACAACGTTTCTGTATTCCCATAGTTTCCTCCAGAATTATCCATGAAACCACCGGCTCGTAATGCTGAAATTACTGCTGCTGAACAATCATATTGTGGTGGATTCCCACCACCCCAAGGCCGAACTTGCGCATATACTACTTTTCCTTCATGGTCTTTCATCCATTGAATCATTTTGTTTATATCTCCCATATCAATTCTCCTTATTCTTTTTTGTAGTGATCACTTACAAGATTAATTATATGCGAACGCGCGTTCCTTTTTGTGACAAAAAAAAGACATGCTTTAAATAATAAAATAGAGCTTAAACACTTTATCAGCGTTCAAGCTCTGTTCTTACGTTATACAAATTTGGATAATCTTTTCAAGTTATTCTTCGGGTTCGTATTCTTAGCTGCTACTCTTAAAAGTCTCTTTTATTTGTTCCTCAATATCATTCGATAGCAGATCAATATATTTTATCCTGATCCTTGCAATGATTTCTGCACTTACCTCGCTATTTCTAACTTTGGTACTTTGGAATTTTTTTTCTGGATATTCATCAGAATAAGGATAAATAATCACTACTTCTTTAACATTACTTCCTTGATGCTCATATCTGGTAAAGTAAGCGTACATTTGATAAAGATCAGCTTGTGAGGGTCCCTTATGATCTAAAATTTTCCATTTAGTATCAGCAATTGTTGTCCATTTAGAATTCTTCACGACAATATCTGGCCTAAGTTGATAGCTGCGCTTTGCTTCTTCAGTAGTATCAAATAGCCAACATGTAGTGTCTTGAGTAGATACATCACAATCAGACAATACCTTTTTAACAATATGTGCAATATATGCTTCAAAGATTTTTTCCATAGGAAATAGGATGGCGAAGGCTAGATTGGAGCCTCTAAATGACGTAAATGATTTGCCACTGAGAAAAATTTCACACCAATTAAGCGATTGTTCATAGTATCGATAATTGCGACCCAACTGGATTTTGCTGATACTTTGCTGAATATCTTTAGTTGTACTTACAAAATCAAAATAAACCAATTGCTCACGAATTAATCTTAAATTATTGTTATCCTTACTCCTTTTCAGCAGGAATTCTAAAGTCGTTTTTAAGAGTTGATTCTCTGGCACATCAATTAAGTACTCATCAAATTCATTATAAAAATGGGATTTGTTTATGCTGTTTTTTCTAATATGCTGAGTCATCAATAGCTTTCCTTTTAAAAACCGTTCATTACTTTGTACAGACACATAGTTTGATTTGAGACCATATTTGATAACCTTAGACAGTTCCTCTAAAAACATTGAAATAAATACTTCCAAAATATCATTACGATTAGTATTAAGATTCGTAAGCTTGAATGTTTTTCCATTAATTACTCGAACTGTTTTAAGCATCTGTAAAAATAGTTTTCGAACTGCTTCTTCATCAGTACTCTTTTTTGATTTCCCATAAATTTTTGGAAGAATTTCGATAGTAAGTCCTGAATCAGTTTGTAAGACACCTACAAAATTTTTTACTTGCACACCATTTCTAATTGATCTTAAAAAATTACGGGATTCATCGCTATCCGATTCATCTGAAGAATTTTGATCATCAATATAAGATTTTAATTCCCGAATGTCTTCAAGAGTAATCGTTACATCACTGTATTCATCATCCTTACAGATCTTGTCGTATTCTGAAACTGTAATTGTTCTATCGTTTTTCACTCTCATGATGACTTCCCATCAGCTACAATCGATTTAGCAAATTCTATAAAATCATCATTCTGTACACCATGATTAACAACAAAACGTACATTGTCATAGTCATTGGTTAGCTTTTTAAATTTCGAACCAAAGAGATTATCATCTAACTTATCAATCCGCTCTATATATATCCCCTTTTCATCATTTAGTACAGCTCGGATCTTTTCGTAATCCTCAAAGAAATACTCTTGAAGTAGTGGAATAATCTTTTTTTCAAATACAGATTGTAATTCCTCAATCGTCGAGATATTTAGAAAGAAAGCATGCCCTAAAGTATGGTCTCTATCGTATAAAAATTCAATCCTGCTATTCATTACCTCCATCAATTTGGCAACATCAATACCTCCAATCGTTCCTACTTTACTTCCAATGATACTAGGGTCCGGCCTTTCTTCTTTAAACTCAAATCTTCGTCTAAGTGCTGTATCCATCATAGCAATAGAACGGTCAGCTGTATTCATAGTTCCTAGAATAAATACATTTTTGGGTACCCCAAATGTTTCTCCCGAATAGGGCAACGTAACTGTTAATTCTTCGGCTGCACCTAGGCGCTTGGAAGGTTCGATCAATGTAATTAATTCTCCGAGTATCTTACTGATGTTCCCTCTATTAATTTCATCAATTGCAAAAAGATAGTTCTGCTGTGGATGATCTTTTGCGCGATTACAGAACTCTTTAAAAATTCCATCTTTGACACGATAATTGATATGACCATCTTTCGTTTCAGCAACGATTCCTTCAATAAAATCTTCATAGCTATAAGACTGGTGAAATGTTACTAAAGAAAAGAATGAATCATATTTTGATAGGTATAACTGCTTAATCTTATTTTCGATTTTTTCAGCCTCAAGTCTACCTTTTTCTGTTAGCTGCCAATATTTTCGGTCTACGCGTTCAAACAAGTCTGTCTTTCTAAGATTCTTAGACCCAGTTGATTCTTTTGTGGCATTCTCACTTATTTCTGTATTAATAGTATCGTATGGCTTTTTACTATTCTGGTTATTTGCATATTGAACAATAACATCACTTTTTTCTATGTCTTTTACTGTCATTGTTTTTTCATTTTTAATTATGAAGGCTAAATAGATTGCTTCTTTCCAAGATGATGGTTCATAATTGAGAGCGGCCTCTCTTACATTATCTGAACTACCTAACAACTTTTGTTTTATTTCACGAATTTTATACGTTTTACCTGTTCCAGGAGGTCCGTATAGTATTTTGTTCCATCCTACTAAGCTTTCCTTCTCCATATCGACATACTCCCAAAAAAATTTTATAATTTCCGTAATCTGCTCTAATGTTGGTGATTCATTACCCAACTCGATCACCTTTAGTGTCTTGTTTTTATTTTCGCTATCTGAATCTTTACCAAGGAATACTTCAAATTTTAGTTTTTTAGAAGTTTCCTCACTTCTGTCATAGACAATTTTTTTCCCCCCATCATTGATATATCCTTTAGCCCAAAGTTTTTTCCCAGCATTAGGTTGGTTGAAACTCCATCCAAAGTGTCTACCAACTACGGTAATTGGTGAAATATCATCTCTTTTGAACTTTCCTACTATAAATTTATTAGACTTAGCCTTTTTATCAGCGTATTCCCCGTTGTTTTCTTGATAACACCAGTCACTAAATTCTACAAATTCTTTAAATATTTTAGTTAGACGTTCAGTTCGATACTCTAAAATATCCAACCCATCAATAATAATTTTTCCCTTTTCCCAAAACTGGTTCCAACCAATTGGTGCAGGATAATCGATTACAATTTTATCCTTGAATTTTTCAAACCCAGTTACTTCTTCCATTTCATAAAAATGTAAAGTAGAGATTATTTTAGTTAATGGATTAGTCCAGTCTTTTTCCCCACTGTATTGAACACTATATACACCTTTAAAAACACTAGCACTACCACCTTCAGCTTGCCCTATAGTTGTTACAATGTAATCAATATTCTTGAAAACATTCTTAGCTTGGTGTTTTTGAAATTCAATATAGTTCTCATCCCCAGTTTTTTTCCACGCATCATATACATGATGAATAATTTTAACTCTCTTGAAATCTGTATCCTTTGGAAAATAGGGAGTTAATAGTTCTTGAATAGTTACGCTTTTCATGGTAGGTTCCTCACCTTCGACACTTTTTTTAAATTTTTCATTTTTTGTAATTTAAAGCGCTTTCTTAGAAGTTATATTACTAAACGTAATTTGTTCACCGGACTTCTCTTCTAAAGAAGGTTGTTCTGCCTCTCTATACCTAGGCAATAGAATAAGCGCACGTTCCCCTTTTTGTTGATTATCTGTAAATTTCGTTTCTTCAATGGAGGTTTCATATATATATTTTATAAGTTCTTCAGTAGTCGTAAATTTATCTCTCCTGTTCTATTTGACCCACTTCAAATAGAAAGTTCGGTAGGATCTAAAAGAATCCAGAACAATTTGACAGTTTGAAATGCATTTGCAATAATATTTTTTCTTCTTTGCAATTTATTTTTCGTCGTTCTTCTGCATATTGTTTTAAGCAATGTCTAAAAGCAAGTAATTAACTCAAATTAATTTTCGAAGTTACATTTTGTTAGTGATTATCGGTACCATTTCTCGTATACTTGGCTAGTGCTTATATAGTTTCCACCTTTTTTCTTATTGCACTTCTCACACAACAGTTGAATGTTTGTTACGTCATTGAAACCATAAAAATTTAAAGGCACTATGTGATCATAATTATTCAGATTCTGTCTGCTAACTAAATTAGACAAATCTTTATTGCATAAAACACATCGCCCTCTATCTCTAAAGAAAACAGCATCTTTTACCCACTTAGGTAGAGCGCGTCTTTTTAATTTTCCATCTTTTTTTAAATAGCAGAGATTATCTGGAATAATTTCTGTTTTATTTAGTGTTCTCAAATAATTCGAGATAAGATGATTAAAACGTAGCATAATCTTTCGATTAGAAAACATTAGATAAAATACTTCATTAGATATTTGAAAGATAAGGTTCTCATACTCTTCACTCAAGATAACTGCTTCTAAGTACTCGTCTATATCATCTACACTAGCTTGATCGATCTCAAATCCTTTGCTTTTGGCCCACTCATCAAATCTTCCATCAACGAACCCGTATTTCACAAACCAATGATCTAGATAAAGCATTCTATCTTTACTATTAGTATCAATAAATCCTGGGTCTTCCTGGAAGACAGAATCAACTATGAAGCCAATAAAACTATGGAAACAAGAGTGCTTTTTGAAAGGTTTGAGATAGTATTGAATTTCACCTTCCCCAAAAATAGCGCTTATATTAACGATATATGGAAAAGTATTTTCTAAAACACCATCAATAATATCGGCAAAATGATAAATCCCGAAATCCGTTTTTTCAAATATTCCATTATTCATAAAACATCCTTCCGTTCTAATTATCTTGACAAATGTACACAAACCATCTGATTTTCCATTTACTAATCATTGCACTTTTCACTAAACAACTGTTAGCGTCAGACGCTTACAAACAAATGATGTGTGCTCAAAAAACGAATAAAAATGGCCTAGAAAATTGTACAAAATTACTAGGCCCGCAGTTTATTCTAAAACTAAAACACTTTACTTTTATTTTCACACGATGCTAATACATTGTATATTTCACACAGTTCTTCAGTAATACCAGCGAATATGTTGCGCATAACTTTATTCATCTCGCCTTGATAATTGGTGAAGTTCGAATCTGTCAATTTAACAGAGTCTTTATTTATTAGCTTTAGAAAGACTTGAACGCTGGCAGCTTTATTTTTCATTCTTTTCAATTTTTTGATTTCCTTATCTAGCAACTGAACATAGGCAAAGAAGAATTGCATTTCTTTTCTATGGGAGGAGAAAACTTTATCATTTAAATACTTTATTTTATCAACACAAGATTTGCATTTCACTTCTGCAAACTTATCATTAACGAGCTTCTTTATTTGTAAAGTATTGAACAAGTACATGTTTTTTCCATTAGAAATTTCATACCTACTCTTATCAATAACGAAATGTTCTAGGTTCAAATTTTTATAAGGGATAATTTCGTCAATAATTGGACCATCAACATTAATTTTTTTGTTTTTTTAACTCTCTTGACTTGAAATATTAAATTCATTTTAAGGAACTTAGCTTTAGAAATCCCATAATTTTCTTTAGCTAATTCTGCTTTAAAAATTTCTTCCCAATCGAAGCTTTCACTATACAAGTGTTTTATATCATGGGCGGAAGAAATGGTCAGATTCTCTTGTCTCAATTTTAAATAGTTACTTCCTAAAATTCCAATTAAGTGATGATGATACAGCGATAAGGTAATCTCTGTCAAACACTTATAGATTAATTTGTACGATTTAGCAGTCTTTTCTTCTTCTTTTTCTTTTTCCTTTTCAATTTGTATTAACAGAGCATACAAATACTTTCGTATGACCATCAACATAGCTCCATCATTTTCTGTATTGTTCCAACCGTATACTAACCATTCTATTTCTTCTAGTCTTTTATTTATATTTTTGGTCTTGCTCTTATCAGTACAAAAACCTTCTAGTTCTGTTAGTTTTCCAGTTTTTAAGAAGTTGATAACTTTTTTTAGGTAAAATCCCAATTTATCGATAAAATTCATAATTGAAGTAGGGCTTTTATAATTTTCTTCTATATAGTGATTAGGAATCTTTAAGTTTATTTCATTAATTCTTTCGGGATCAGAAGAGTATTTTTCATAATCCATACAAGTTATCATTGTCTTTAAAAAGTGATTAAAGTTCTGAAATCCCAATAAGTTAGCATTAGCAGAGTACATATTAAAAATACCATTTAGCTTTTTCTTATATTCATTCATTTCTTCCGTAGAATCAATTATTTTCAAGCATAACGCCGAAAATATTTCATAAGCATCTAAGGGTCTCCCCTTCATATTTAATGCAATAAAACTATCCAAAGCTAAAGCAGGAGTCCTATATTTCAAAATAATAATTTTCTGCTCTAAAATACATTTGATATATCCAACTATTGTTCCTATAGACTCATCATTCTCCATACCTTGTAGAAATTGAGATAGTGTGTCATCTATTTTTTTAAAATTGTCGAAGATGGGATTAGGACTACTATCCAAATTAATAAAATCTTCCGAATTTATTCCCTTACCTAAGGCATCTTTATGTAGCTTTTCCAGTAATGGTATTGTAGGAGAGTCTTCAGAAGAAAAAGGGAAGTTGTTTATAAATTTTTCTAGTCGTTTTTTCTCAGTTTCCCCAGCATTTAGACAGCACAAACGATTATACAGAACTAACATTATTATATAAATCGTCGTTATTCTTTGCTGTCCATCAATGACTTCGAATAACCTATCATCATTTTGTTCAAGAACCGAAAGAGTTACGAAACCAAAGTTATAGCCCTCCCCTTTGGGTAGAATAAGATCTCTAAAAAGTATCTCACCTAACTCTACATCCCATTTATAAGCTCTTTGGTAACTTGGAATAATATACTTATAATGATTCTTTTCAACATACTTTTTTTTTCTTTCACTGTAATCTAAAAATAATTCCCCAACTTTTTTTTGCAGAATATCACTACTCATTTGCCCCCACAGCCCTTTCTTGTTTCTTTACTTCCCATTGTTCTCCTTATAAATTCATTATCTTACTTTTTTCACAGCTACCAATGACACTTATCAATTCACTTAAAATAAAGTGTGAGATAAGTATTTTTTGTGGTATTGAAATGTTTAACTCTAATATCTCTACGTTATCATTATGATTGTCAAAATTATTATTGATCAAGTGTTTTAGTCCTTCTAACAATTCTTCTGGTCCTATTAAGCATTCATTCTCACGTTGCTGTGTAGTTTTTATATAAATTTCTTGTAGCCTTTCAAACGATTCTATTTGACTAGACATTTTATCTATAAATTCACTAATTATACTAAATTCAAACTTGGATAAAAAATCTAAACTAAACTCAAAATCCTTATAAACTTTAGCACTTTTCCCCTGACCTTTATGAATTTCAGCTACCCATTCAACATTTTCATTATTGAATGAATTAAGTAATTCTGCTCTGAATGCGTCAATTTTAAGATATGGAACATGATATTTAAACTTTGCATTTGGCTTTTTAGTTTGCTCCTCCTTCAGAGGGAATATTTCACCATTCAGATTAACGAATCCATCCTCAACTGCAAAGCTTTTCAACAAAGCCTCTGATGGTAAATAGCACTGGTCTTGTTTCGCTATTGCTTTAGCTAATGAATAAGAAAATAGCGGTGGCACCGCATTTCCTACCAGCTTATACTTTACAGAATCAGAATCTCCATAAAAACGATAATCAATGGGAAATGACATGCAAGTAGCCACTTCTCTTATGGTTGGATATCTATACCTATCATCAGAATCTTTTGAATAATCCAATATCATAGACTCTCTCGAAGAACCCGACATTGTAGCCATGATAGTTCGAGCAGGTCGTTCCATTTTCTCAGGAAACGACATCACTCCCATATAGCCTTTATCCATTTTTTGGCGTTTTGCTTTTTGCCACTCAAATTCTGGAATTTCTTTCTTATAGTGATGATCAGTTAATTGGTTTCTTTTGAGAACTATATCAAAATTAGGGTCTCTTACTAAAGATTCATCAAGCGTTCCAGGCTCTCCTAATGATTCAGTTACAACACCTAAGCTTTTAGTTATTTCACATTTTTCCGGTTTAACAAAATCACCGCATATGTATCGCTTACGACTTGAAGGAACACCATAATCTTGCAGATCGTAGACACCTGTTCCAATTTTCTTCACTTTGAGAACATCAAATCCTGGAAGTCCTAATTCTGCCATGGTGTACGAATCCTGTATATATTTTTCGATATTTTTTACATTCTCTAGCATCCAGTATTTTAGGATCGAATTTTCCTTGAATTTTTTTCTTGCTACTACTCTCAAGAAAGATTTTAGCAACTTTATTCCAAGCTCCTTGTTTCCCTTTCCTGATTTATTAGAATTCGAAAAAGCAACACACGGTGGTGACCCAATAATGACATCCGAGTCAGGTACTTCTAATTCAAACAAGTCTCTAGGTAAAGTAGAAAGCTTATAAACATCGTATTTTGTCGCTATATCCTTTCCATAATTAAAGTGATTTTTATTATGCGTTTTGATAGCTGGCTCCCAGATATCATAAGCTCTTAGTATTTTGAACCCAGCTTGATGGAACCCTTCAGAGAACCCCCCGGCCCCACAGAATAGATCAACTACTGTATATTGTTTCATTAGATATCTCCTACATTTCTTATTTCTTTTGCTTTCGTTCACCAATGAAGTGATTTTTAAAGGTGACTTTAAAGTTTTCACCAACAACCCTTGAATAAAGAGAAATATTTTTACAAACATTTTCTATAAAAACTGGTTCCTTTGCGAGAGAATAATGGACTAAGCACAAAAAATACTTATCTTTATTTTTTTCCGCCACACTCAATTCATTTTTACTGATGTAGAAACTATAATCGTCACCTACACATTTAACTTCAATCATCTTGTTTGGAACAAAGTCATTGTCTGAAAAAAAAGATAATATATCATATCCAGCACTCACATCAAAAGGCGATACATATAAAATTTCCTTTTTAGGATATTTATTCCTTTCGTATTCAAGTACAAAATGTTCTGCCTGCTCACCCAGTTGTGCCTTATTCTCCAAATCCTTCACAAGTTCAGCCAGAGTTTTCTTTTTCTTAATGAGACTTTTCTTTTCCGCTGCCATATTTTGATACTTACTAGCAGAAAAGATAAAAGTATTCAAGTCCTTTTTTTCAATGACCCTCATTTGTAACAATAAATTCCTCAATACATAATACCGGATAGGAATAGAAAATAGTAGTTTTTTCGTTGTCTTATGAACAGAAAATACGAAAAAATCAGGAAAATTTTCAAAGATGTAGCTCAACAAGCATTTTACAAACGCATCTTTAGTATACGGTTTTTCTAATCCTAGTTCATGTATCAAATGGACCGTTTGAACAAACTTAGTGGAAGATATTTCAAGGAAATAGTTTTTTGCGTGTTGAATTTCCGTATCAGTCGAGTTACAAACTTCAAAAATTCTTTCTAATTCAGCCCAATCAACTATTTCCTCTATTTTTTCTTTTTTCATAGAACTTAATTACCGCCTTAACATCGTTTTCATTCAATTCATCCGCCATAAAATTAAACAATGGAATTTCTCTACTTTCTGTAATCCGTAAAAGAATTTGTTCTTTTTCCAACAATCTATTATGGATAACTTCAGAAATTGTATCCTTAGTTATTATATAGTAATAATTAGTATTTATATCCTTAGGCAATCCGTATCGATGAATACGATCTTTTGATTGTAAGAACCTTGCTCCATCGAAATTTCTTTCCAAATATATGGCGTTGTGGCATCTCTTATGCAATGAAATAGACTCTGCAACGGCGAAAGGATTAGCTACAATGACGTCGAATGATGAAGACTTAGAATTAAACTCGTCTATAATTTTTTCTCTAGTTATGACATCTTTTTCTGTAACCTCTGTTTCAATCGGTGTTTTCCCGTATAGAACTCTATGTTTTATATCACATTCTTCTAAATAGCGAGAAAACATCAAAATAGATTCTACATACACAGCCCAGACAATCACCCTTTCACCTTTAGA
Source organism: Candidatus Enterococcus moelleringii (assembly GCF_017377575.1). Taxonomy (GTDB): domain Bacteria; phylum Bacillota; class Bacilli; order Lactobacillales; family Enterococcaceae; genus Enterococcus_A; species Enterococcus_A moelleringii. The sequence goes on along the minus strand of NZ_JAFREM010000027.1, from coordinate 83,388 downwards.
AATCTTTTCTTCAATAATTTCACGGGCAAGTATAAAACTGTTAGGAACAATCCTTTGAGTATGATATTTTTGTATTAAACTCGCAAATTCCTCATCAATTTCAGAAAGTATATCACTTTCAGAAGTTAACTCAGCGATAGGAGATAACAGTAAGCTCGGGTTGGATGCTGCTTGAATTAATCGTATCATTTTCGCTTGCTTAAACGTATCTACGACGTAATTGTCTTGGTCAAAACTAGTTACTATTTTCTTTTCAATTATTTCATATATTTTTGATTGTGCTGAGTCCATCTCTACGTAAATTGGTGGATTCTCAGTCTTTGGGGGGAGATTCAAATCACTCTTTTTAATCCTAATAAAGTATGGGCTTAAATCATCCAGGAGGTCTTCAACTCTATCATCATTTGATGCAGTCGTCATATCATCTAATTGAATTGGGCTATATTTGATTATTCCCTTTTTAGGCCATATAAATTCAAATAAATTGTATAAGTCTCGATAACCATTAGGCGCTGGCGTACCCGTCAGAATAACTCGACTATTAGCATAAACTGCTAAATCTAGTGCAGCAGTAGCTATTGATCCTCCAGAAGTATTTTTTATTTTATGTGCTTCATCAAGCACAAACAATACATTATTGTTAAGTAAAAAATATTTTATTTCATTGGTCAAACCTATTAGTCCCTGATAGGATATTAAAGTTATTTCAGCCGTATTACTTCGGAAAAAGTATCCTTCCTTTTCCTCTCTGGGAAGTTCACCTGAGATTCTTTTTATTTCTATCTCCTTTCCAAAACATTCTTTATATTCGTTCTCCCAAGGTCCAAAACTACTCAGTGGTCCTACTATTAGCATTTTATTTACTTGCTTATCATTTGTTTGTGCTTTTAAATACGAGTAAGCTCCATACACAATACTAGTTTTCCCCGCACCAGGAACTGAAAAATTGCATGCATTTTGAGAAAAGGCAAGATGGTACGCTGCTAACAATTGTAAGGGATACAGGGTCCTATCCAGTTCTTCATCCAATACCGAACAGAAGTGCTCAAACTCATCAACATTAAACTCACCATTCCAGATTCTTTTGGCTTGGTCAGAGAATTCCTTAAATTGTTCAGCTTTACTGTAAGCAGTTTTTACCTTTTTTGCCGTATTATCATCTAATGATATATTAAGGTTATTACTTTCAAAAAAATCTAATAGCGAAAACAAGTCATTATCATCTTTTGGTAAGTCAATCAATATCCTATCTTCTTTAAACGAAGCGTTAAATTCCCTTTTTAGATGTAACCTTTTTCTTTTATTTAGAAGTGATACTTTCCCAATGATTACAATCGAATTATCTAAAGTTTTTAATAAAAAATTATCCATATTCTGATACCTATCCTTCAGATCTTCTATCAAATGACTTTTTCCATTTCCACACCAGAGTATTTAACTCACAAACTTTCTTATTAATTTCTTCAGTATAAAAGTTTTCAGACTCATCATCAATTGTATTTAATGTTTTTAAAGCTTTAGTAAGAAGCGCTAAGGGTTGATCAACTTCTTGAGCATCCTCTAGCATTCGTTTACTTTGTCCCATATTTCTTTTCATTAAATTCGAGACTTCTTTGGTCCACTCTTTATCCCTTTGTTTTAAGATATCAGTTACATCATACTGGTCTGCATTATTACCTAAATAATCGTCTACAGATTCCTCTTCAATATTACTAATTTCATTGTGTTTGTCAGAGAATTCTTTCCAAACATCTTTGTTGTTAAAGAAGCTTACTGGAACATTACCTCTTGAATTTTGTGCAATTGACCTAAATTCTTTCCCTTCATACTGAGCTCTTATATAATCAAAGCTGATTCCAAGCATATCGTTTATGTCTTGGTCAGTATATGCCCAGTTGGTTCTAGCATTTCGAGACCTCTCTCTGTAAGCCTTCTCATAACTGCTTAAATCCACAAATTGCCCTTCCCGTTTTTCGAGTAGCGAATATAATCCAGTATAATCGTGATAATCGAGATAATCATTCATCAATTTTAGAATTTCCAAATTCTTTCGAATTGTTGATTTATTTTCGCCCATCATTCTTGCTATCGCGGCTTCGTCGTGACCTATATCTAACATTTGTTTAGTTTTCAGATATTTTTCTATTGGGTTATAATCTAGTTTTTCATCCATACCCATTTGGTATGTAGTTTCTAATTCTAAAATTTCTTTTTGATCAGCATTGTCATCTAGTATTACTGCATTAAAATATTCGCAATGACTTACATCATGTTGTTTATACTTGTCCTTTTCTCGGAATAGTTTGTTTAGAAGGCAGGCTCTTCTGTTCCCATCAATAATTATGCCATTTCTTGAAACAATTCCATATTGTTGCTGCTTTTGTTTCAATAATGAATCCATAGTAGTTTTATTTCTATCAATTTTTGATTTCCACAAAAAATCTTCAATAATTTTTTGATCTTCAATATTTTCTGGATCTAATGTTCTGTTTTTTACTTCAAATGTTTTAACTAGAGTTCCAATTCTTCCATTGTAAGGATTGTATACCAAACAAGACAAGGGTATTCTATAAACGTTAAACTCTTTATATTCACCTTTATATGGTAATCGAACTCCTGTCATCTCTGGCTTATGATGTTTCTTGATTTCTTCTAGTTTCTTTATCCGTAACTCTTCTTTTAATGGTTGGATCGTTTTTACTTTTTCCATAATCAGCATCTCCTCATAAAAAATTTCAAGTAATCTTTTTCAAGTGAAAAATAAATACTCTCCTCAAATTGTTTAAATCATCCAACTGAAAGTTTTGACGCGTTTCTAAAAGCCTATACTTACCGTGAAAAAGATATCTAAAACCTTTTTCGAAATTCCCTTTCTCAAAAACTAATAAATCTTTCCCATCTTTTTGGTGGGATAAGACAGCTAAATTTAAATTGTACATGTTATTTTCCAAGCTATCTTGATCACCAATTCTCCCTATACCTGTATACATCAAATACTCCGTAGATCCTTCTTGGTAGAAGTAGTCAGAATATATTTCATTATCATTGACAAAAAGCAAGACTGCCTTCTGAGTATTTGCTATGCCTTTTTGCGTATCTCCACCTAATAGTTGACTGATTTCTTTACGGTTTCGAAACAGTTGTCCCTCTTTTATCATAGTGGCTCCTCTATTTATATTTATTATTATTCTAACAGAAAATCGTAAGCCAGAATATAAATACATTGCTCAAATATTAAAGTATAAAAATTTGATTGATAGCAGTAGCGTTTTTCGGAACATTGTTTTTGCACGTGACTGTGTTTTACAATAACTATCTAAGAAGATCTAAAAATATTTGCACACATTTTATCGTAGCATAGTCCAGCTTACGTAGATGAATATTGTCATAATAGTCCTGTTATTGTTCATAATCTTTAATTTTATTCATTACTGGTAGCAAATCTTTCATTCAAAAATCGCTTGAACCGAGTGCCTACCCTGACTGATTTTATCCAGCAGCAGGTGCTTGATCCTATGCTAATTGCCAATAAATTTGGCTCTTACTATTCGTTTTTGACGAAGGTGAAGGACAATGAAGGAACGTTGTCTGAAGAAGAGAATAAGTTTCTGATGTTTTTGTCACGAGAAGTTTTACCAGGGATTCGTTCCCACGAAATCGTGCTGCTGTCTAAGCTGGTGAAGGAACCGGCTGAATTATCTGTTGAAGATATCCAGCAGTTATTCACAGCCTGTCAATTACCTGATGATGAATCCACCGTTTATTCTGTCTTACGGACTCTTTCATTGGAGTTTTACACAGGTGGACAGAAGAAAACTTATCAAGGCGCCGAACTTATCCACGTGGATAACTCTACAGTGCGTTTGACCGAGCCTTTTGAACAGGCTTTGCAGAATGATTATTTTAGAAAAATGCTAGAGGATTTACTTGCTGCCAGCTACTACAAATCCGAAAGCTTTGCGAACGATCAACCTTTAACTCGTTATGCCAAATACCGGCGGCGGGATGTTCTGCGGATGCTGAATTGGCAGGAACAGATGGTGGATCAGAACATCGGTGGCTATACTTATAAAGACGGAAAATTCGTCATTTTCATTACGTTGCAAAAGGGCGAAGATTTCAAAGGCGCGCAAATGGCTTACGAAGATGAGCTGATCGACGAGAGCACGATGCGCTGGTTTACCAAATCACCAAGAACTCTAAATTCACCGGAAGTGAAAGCACTGCAGGATATCCACATGTGGACAGTTCATCTGTTTGTGAAAAAGTCTGACGATGAGGGTAAAGAATTTTACTATTTGGGTGAAGCTGCCCCTATCCAAGATACAATCAAGCAGCTGTCTAAACCTACACAAGAAGGCAAAGAGCAAAATGTGGTGGAGATGGATTTGCAGTTGAAGGATGCGGTGGATGGTAAGTTGTTTAAGTATTTGACATAGGGATATATCAAAAAGCATATGTAGTGTACCAGGAAAGCTAAATCCAGGACACTGCATATGCTTTTTTTCATACGATAAAAGAGCCATTCGGCTAACAATATTCGAAATCTTGGTAAACAAATCTCCAACTAATTTGCCGTACTATTTATCTAACCCAACCAATTTGCGCTGTCTCTCGTTTGCTTGGTCAGCAATGTATTTCATGAAGGTTTTAAATTCTTTAGCCGTGGCATTTTCTGACAAATCAGAAATGCTATTGTTGTATTTCTCAACAATTCGTTTGACTTCTTCTTTTTCAGACATCTAATTCTTCCTCCAGTTCTTTTTGAATATATTGTAAGGGCAGTACTAAATTTACATTGTCTGCGGCATAATGACTCTCAGATACATTATTTTGATAATCTTTAATGATGATGTGCAGTAATATCTCCGGGTGTCTTAATTTTACTTTTTCAATATTCTCTCTTGATTTGAAAAAAGCGTTGATGAACGTTTTCTTTGGAACGTGACGACCTTCTGTAACTTCACGCTGTTTTGTAAACTCCCACGCAATTTTAGGATCTTGGTAGACATAGAAAATAGTGATGCTGTAATTATTCTTCAACGCTCGAGTGATATTCTTTTCGGCACTTAAAATCGCAAAGGTCCCATCCAGGATAAATGAGTAACCTTCCTCCAAAACAAACTTTAGTGATTGTTCAACTAGCCAAGAGGAAGCTTTTTGAAAAAGGCTAGAATTTGTTCCATTGTAGTCAGGAAATTGTGTTCTGAAGTAATCAGCATCAATGACAACATAATTTTGGTAGTTTTCGGCCAATCCCGCAACGACTTCTGTTTTTCCAGCACCAGGACTTCCAACCATGAAAATGGCATCTCGTTTATTCTCAGGATATTTGCCTCTGACTATTTTCTCAATAAAAGTATCTTTATTCACTTTAGCAAAAGCTAAATAACGATCAGTTGTATCCACAGTCAGGCTCACCTTCTTTCACTGCACTTAAGGATATTATAAGGCGTGCTGAGCATAAAGTCAGTAAATGATAGCTACTAATGCTTCTAATCCAATAAGAACTTATTCTATAGCAGAGGAAGCTAAAACCAGTTTTCCACTGTAGTATTTGCGATTATGGTCCAGTGAGCGTATAATTTTATGAAAGAAACTTACCCATGATCGCTGATTAACTGCGAATAAAACCTTCTTTGGAATATGCCAATAGTCTGTGCAGAAAGGAATTGACAAAAGATATGGATAGCCTGATAATCGTACTTTCTATAATCCTTATCGTTTCCTGTTTCTTTGCTTTTTCTGTCTATCACTACTATCGGAGATTAAGTGTGAAAAACAAGCTTCTGAAATCCATACTGGCTGGACTTATGGCACTTCTGGAGGTACTGTAGATTTCTTTATTCATAGGAATGAGCGATAACTCTCATCTGCTTTTTTGAATGCTTAGCAAAACACGCCCTGCATTCTATTACTTAGATCAATTTATTATTAAACTAAAAAAGGCCTAAAAACCACCGATCCTCAGATCAGGTTTTTCGGCCTTTTAATCGATTATTTCAATATCTTTTTTGTTCAAGACAGAAAGCACAGCGTTCAGGATACTCTTTCTTTAAACTCATTCGCGCATGCTATACTTAAAGAAAGAAACCTGAAAGGAGCCAGAACCATGATACCTGCGACAAGCAATCCACCCGACAAGAAGTACCGCACTAAAGCTATTCTGATTCGTTTTGGTATTATTGGCCTTTTCTTATACCGACGCTTCAAAGATACGTCCCACTTTCAAAGTCCTGGTCGAATTATGCTCTTGTTTGCCATTCGCTTTTTCCTCTTCTTTTTTATATTTATGGCTGGGTTAAGCTGGATTTTTTCTGGGTCCTTCCCGCCTATTTTATTGCTTATTATTCTGATTTCCAGCATTTTATACGGTTATTGGGCTTCAGTTTATTTCACTGACGACGAATAAACAGGAACCAAAATCGGCTCCTGCTGCTCAATCTATTTGTATATCTTATAGAGCTGGCTGTCATTTTGCAGCATATTAGCCATATCTGATGTTAGATAGCGCCGTTAGCTCTTTCAACTTATCGGCTTGAGGCTGGGGCAGGTCTGCTCCATCTTTTCTCATTGCGCTGGAAATATCGATATTCATCCGACTCAAGATCAAGGGGACGGCAGCTTCTTTCTTCGTTAGCTCATCCTGGTAGTTGCTTAACACTTTTTGCAGCGCTTGATTCTTTGGATCATTGTTTAGCTCATTTAATAAATCGGTGATGATGATGATCGCCTGATCTCCACGTTCCTTACCGCCAGAGAACCATTTCAATTCGCTCATACTATTCCACTCCTTAGACTGCTTTCGTTTGATTGAGGTTGTGTTATATTTTACCCCTTTTGTTTCCCGTAAATCATTTTAAGAACACTATTAACATAACACAGATTATGCTTGTGCATCCAAAAACATCTTGAACCGGTGGAAAACTATTCCTGAACGAACAAGCTGATTCGAGAAGTTTTTATCGGAGACTCGCAATTCCAATCAACTTGTATCAAAAATGCTTAGAAGGAGTGTGTTGAAACATGACTGAAACTAAAAAAGCTTTTGCTAAAGTAATCATCCAAATAATCATGTTCATGGTCATCGTATGGATTCTAGTGTCTGGTTCTGCGGATTTCTCAATGGGGAGTTATTTGTTAGGAACTCTGGTTTTTGCATTAGGGGTATCCACTATATTTTATTATGGTCAAAAAAGCCCTAAGAAATAAGCTCGGATTCCGGTTAAACTGAGAGTACACGTATAAGGAGGTTTTACCATGTCCAAACAAACTGAACAAAAGTGGTACACCAAGAAACGATTTTACATCCCTGTCTCCATTATTCTAGGTATTGTCGGCTTTAGTCCCATGTTTGCTTCATTGTTGGGGGTAAAGCATGACGAGGAGATCAACCCTGATTTTTATACGGATAAGGATGCGCCGATGTTTAAGAAGAAGTCTGACTAAAAGTTCTTCTCTTGCTGTTAAAGAATCTCTCTTCCCTTAGGCGACAAATTACGCCACGCCTCTTCTTCACGGAATTCGCCAAGTGTCGCAGCAGCAAACGGGTCGTCTATTTTAGGAGTCAACAGGATTGTTCCATCTTCAAAATATTCAACCATGTACTCCTTATTTAGCTCAGGATTCTTACCATCTTTAGGCGGAAGAGTAACCACCACCGAGCCCTCTTGCAATCTTGTTTTAGCGGTTAACATCTCTGATCACCTCTTCAGCTGTATTTTAGCACAATAACAAAAGACAGAAGCCAAAATCTCCTAAGAAATTTTGGCTTCTGTCTATTTCTACTTCACAAATCCTGCTAACTGCTCCAGCATCTTCTCAGTCGTCAATCCGAATTCCTCTTGCAAGAAATCAGGAGTTCCAACTTGTCCGAAGCGGTTATCCACTCCGATACGTTTCAACGGAACTGCGATTCCATTATCAGCAATCACTTCGGCAACGGCACTGCCTAGGCCGCCAGTTGTCGAATGGTTTTCGACAGTGATGACACCTTTTTTGCCTTCCAGATGCTTCAGCAGCAGCTCTTCATCCAATGGTTTGATGGTGAACATATCAATGACATCACAGCTGATACCTTTTTCGGCTAGCTTTTCAGCAACCTCCAAGGCTTCTGAAACAAGTTGGCCGGCCGCTACGATTAAGTAGTCGCTGCCTTCTTGTAACAGATTGCCTTTTCCGATTTCAAAGGTTGAGCCCGGTGCATAGACATTGCGGACGCCTTTGCGGTTGCCGCGGACGTAATGCACGCCGTCCATTTCGCTGAAGACTTTGATGATCCAGTCCATTTGTACTTCATCGGCTGCATCGCAGATCACTACTTCAGGGATCGAGCGTAATAATGCGACATCTTCCCAAGTCGTATGAGTGCCGCCATTGTGGCCGGCCGCAAAGCCCGGGTCAGAACCGAAGATGTTGATGGTGTTTTTAGAATAAGCCCCTGACAAGAAGACTTGGTCCAATACTCGTCTTGTAGCAAATGGTCCAAAGGTATGGATAAATGGTACATAGCCGGTTAAGCTCAGGCCAGCTGCCACTCCTACCATATTGGCTTCAGCGATTCCCACATTGATGAAGCGGTCGGGATTGCTTTTGGCTAGGTCGGTCCATTTGCTGGCACCGCCTAGATCGGCATCTAAAGCGACAACTTTTTCGTTTTCTACCATGACATCTTTTAACGCATCAACAACGGTCGCGCGTAGTTCTTTACCTACTTCTTTATTCTCGGCAAGTGTAAACATCTAGGCACGCTCCTTTGCTTTTAGTTCTTTCAAGGCTTCGTCAGTGGCCGTCTGAACAGCTTCACTGTCGAATTTCACCGAATGATTGGCATCCATCTCTTCAAAGAATTTAACCCCTTGACCCTTGATGGTGTCTAGCACGATACAAACGGCTTGATCTTTGACTGCTTTGCATTCGTCAATCGCTTCGTCGATAGCTGTCAGATCATCACCTTTAACCTTGGTAGTATGGAAGCCGAAAGCCCGCATTTTTTCTGCGATGTCGAAAGGATTCAAAATGTCTTGGGTGGTGCCGTCTAATTGCTTTTTGTTTTCGTCAATGATGACGATACAGTTGCTCAGCTTGAAGTGAGCCAAGTACTGGAAGGCTTCCCAGCATTGTCCTTCGTTTAGCTCCCCGTCGCCAACAACTAGATAAACGTAGCTGTCTTTGTTTTGCATTTTCAGCCCAGTGGCAATCCCAGCTGCTACTGAGGTTCCTTGACCTAGTGAGCCGGTTGTTGCATCGACACCAGGTGTTTTCGTACGGTCAGGGTGAGAAGGCAGACGTGTGCCGCCTTCATTCAAGGTTCCCAACCACGATTTATCAAAGAAACCAACTGCAGCTAAAGCACTGTACCAAGCTGGTCCCGCGTGGCCTTTTGACAAGACTAAGCGATCGCGTTCTTCCCATTCAGGATTTTTCGGATCGTACTTCATTTGTTTTCCATATAAGACTGCCAACAGATCAGCAATCGACAGGGAACCGCCGATATGGCCGGAGCCGACTTTACGAATGGCTTCGATGCTGTCGATGCGGATTTCTGCGGCAAGATGTTCTAGCTTGGCAAGTGTAGCTTTTTCCATCACGTGTTTTTCCTCCAATTATTCAGAAACTGCTTTTGATTTTTTGTTTTTTCCAACAACAGTTAAACCGATCAATACGATAAGAACCGCGATAATGCCGGCAATTGCGGCGATTTGTCCGCCAACGTTGGCTAAGTTTCCTAAGAACAAACCAGTTACACCGTAGTCAGTATCAGAGAAGGTTGAGCCTTGGAAACCAAGATCACCCATAACTGGCATTAACAGAATCGGCATGAAGCTGATGATAATCCCGTGAACAAACGAACCGATGACCGCTCCGCGTAATCCACCTGTTGCGTTTCCGTAAACTCCGGCAGTTGCGCCACAGAAGAAATGAGGCACTACCCCTGGGATAATTACAGTTGTTCCTGCGAAGACCATGATGACTAAGCTGACAATTCCACCGACAAAGCTAGTTAAGAAGCCGATCAATACTGCGTTTGGTGCATATGGGAAAACAATCGGGCAATCTAGTGCTGGAATTGAATTTGGTACCAATTTTTCAGAGATTCCTTTGAAGGCTGGCACGATTTCTGCCAAGATCAAACGAACACCGGCTAGGATAACAAAGACACCTGCTGCAAATGAACCTGCTTGTTGCAATGAGTAAATGATATAGTTAGTGCCGCCGCTTAAGTTTTCAGTTACGAAAGCATTTCCGGCAAACAAGGCTACGATTACATAAACGATTGCCATTGTAATAGTGATACTTACTGTTGAGTCACGTAGGAAAGACAAGCCTTTTGGAAAGTTGATGTCTTCAGTTGATTTTTCTTTGTTGCCGACATATTTTCCGATCAGACCACTCAAGGCATAACCGAAGTTCCCTGTGTGTCCCAGGGCTACTGAATCGTTATTGGTAATTTGACGAGTAAATGGTTGAGCGATTGCTGGGAAAATCGTGTTGGCTAATCCCAAGGCTAGTCCGCCGAAGAAGACTAACGGTACAGTTCCCATGCCAGTTACACTTAGGATAACTGCGATCATACAAGCCATGTATAAGGTTGCGTGTCCAGTTAAGTAAATGTATTTGAAGCGAGTGATGCGGGCGATTAGAATATTGAAGGCCATACCAACCAGCATAATAAGTGCGGTAAACGTTCCGAATTCGGTCAGTGCTAAGGCAACGATGGCTTCATTATTTGGGACAACCCCTTGCATGTTGAAAGCTGCTTGGAACATTTCCCCAAATGGTGCCAATGAGTTTTCAACAACGCCAGCTCCGGCAGTTACTACTAAGAAGCCGACAAAGGTTTTAATCCCGCCTTTTACGGTAGAAGCTAAATCTTTTTTCTGCAGTACATTCCCTAAAATGGCGATTAAGGCTACCAACAACGCGGGCGTACTAGCAATATCAATTAGTATATCTAAAAATCCATTCATTTCTTGTTTCCTCCTCGTTTTCTCGTAAGCTCATTTGTTCACTCCACCTGCCGCTTTTTTTCCAGTCGGCAGGCTGTTTGCCCCTTCCATTTTCAGGGGGAAAGGGCAATTTAATTGCTTATAACAAGCCTTTTTCTACACAAACTGCTTGAACTTTTTCTTTCAATTCGTCCATGTCGATGATGCTCTCTAAAACAACGACTTCACCTAAGTGCTGTGCGCTGTCAGCTAAGTCACTAGCAACAAAGAAAACATCTGCTAAATCTGGTGATGCGCTTCCTAGGTCAAAATGGGCAACCTCTACGCCACTTACTCCTAAGTCTTTCAATACTGTGTTGATGTTCATTTCTACCATAAAGCTTGATCCTAAGCCGGACCCACAAACTGCTGCAAATTTCATTAGTCATTCTCCTCTTTAGTTAAAATTGATAAAATCTCTTCTTTAGTTGATGCATTTAGTAAAGCTTCTAAGTTTTCTTTATTGGACAATAATTTGGTTAAGCTGGATAAGGCCCGCAAATGCGCTTCGTTATCGACAGCTGCTAGGCAGACAAACAGTTGAATCGCGTGTTTCTCATCATCCACTAGCAAAACTGGCTCCTGTACTTTCAACAATGACATGCCTAACTCGTTTACGCCGTCTTCCGGACGAGCATGTGGTAGGGCGATGCCTTTGCCGATATGGATAAAGGGTCCATATTGTTTGACCTTGTTGATCATAGCGTCAATGTATTGGTCTTCGATTTTCCCGTCAGTCAATAGCGGCTGAGCGGTTAAGCGAATCGCTTCTTCCCAGGCCAGCGGTTGATCACTGATTTGGATCATCTCTGGGGTAATTAGTTCTGTTAACATGGGGCGATGGTCCTCCTTTTTCTCAATCAATCGGTTCATTTTTTTGTTTAAGGTTTTATAGAGCTTTTCTTTGGTGACGCCTTTTTTGATGGTGATATACGGCAACAGCGCATCCACGATTTCTTTAGCGCTGGGCAGTGAAAAGCCGGGAATCAATAATTCCTGCTGGACGCGATTGATTAGTTGATTCTTTTCCAGCTGCGACATTAATAGTTTGACCACGTACACCCGTTTGGTGGAATCGATATGGATCGTCGAAAAAATGACGTCATAGCTTTCCTCTGAGATGCTTTGCAGCTGATCGACAGAATTGGCTTCTTCAAAATGGATCGTCGGGAAGATTTTTTTCAGCTCGGTTTGTAAAATCAAGGAGGAGCTGATGCCGCTGGGGCAAACAATCATGGCCCGAATTTCCTCCTGCACGGCTTCTTCCTTTTGCCGGGCGACTTCACCACCGAACAGGATGGAAAAGAATCCCACCTCTTCTTCGGGAATTTCTTTGCCGGCTATTTTTTCCAGCGGCAGCAAAGCTTCCTTAGTGAAGCGATAAATTTCCGCGTATTCCATTTGAATATTGTCAATTAACACATTGGGCAAATAAAAGCCGTTCTTAATCCGAAAATAGGCGGGCACTAGATGATAAAACAGGTTCATCAGCAACTCCCGAAAATTAGAAAACTCAATCGCTGATAAGTTTTCCATCCGATGAATAATCTCCGCCGAGCAGCCTAGCAGCTGATCCAGCTGGATATCCTGGATTTCGCCTTGAACCACCGTCATCAGAATCACCGTTAAATAGGCGGCTTCCATCGGTTGGTCCTGGGTAAAGAACTGGTGATAAATGCTTTCACCTGCCTGATACGCCGTTAGCGACTGAATCAGGTCATGGTCATCAAGCTCTTGCAACGGACGATTGACGATTCGCTCAGCGGTAAAAGCTAAGAACAAGGAAACCTCATCAATCCGGCTGGGAACAATTTCCAGTCCCGCTTTTTTCGTCTGCGCCTGAATGGTATCTCGCCAGACTGCGTAACGTGCCAGATCCTGTTGGTTGATCCAATGCAGCAAGCCGAATTTCCCGGTGTTGCTTTGCAGAAGCTGGGCCACCAGATTTTTCGCTAAGCGGCGGGTTGCCTCTTCTTCGCCAGCAATCAGAAAGCCGGTTTTGCGAGTGTACTCTAACCGAATGTCGAAGCTAGCTAACACACTGCGTAATTTTTTAATGTCGGCAATCGCGGTTCCCTTTGAGATCTCTAGAAAATCTTGAAAGTGAAACAGCGACAGCTCTTCAAATTGGGAATAGCTGAGCAAGTAAATTAAGGCGCGGCGTTCTTCTTCTGAATAAACGACCTCTTCCTCATTGGTTAGCAAGCTGGCCCATTGTTTGGCAGAAAGCTTCGGAACATAAAAGCTTCCGGTCTTTTTACTGCGTTTTGAGCTGTGTGTTTGCAATTCTCCCAATTGCTGCTGGACTTCCTTGGCAGACAGGCCTGTCTGAGTTTGCGCTCGATCCAAAGTAATCAAGCAATCGGGTTTTTGGGATAGGAGATAACTTAATTTATAATTCATCTCCGTCACCTCCTGTCTTAAGTATAGGATGAAAACGATTCATTTGGGGTGCACGTTCAGTACAAATTGCGTTTGGAAAATGGAATTCATTGTACCGAACCTTATGAAGCCTTATTTTTAGACCACAAAAAAAGAACAAACGTCTCCGTCTGCTCTTACCTGGTGCAAAAGCTTAGAACGATCCCACTATCATTACTATAGCAATCACAACCCTTGTTGCCAATTTAATTTTCCAGTTAAGAACAGCTGTCTAAAATAACAGATGGCATTCTATCAGGAGTCACCTTAGTATATGTGCAGCTACGAACAAGATAGGGCGCTCAGCACTTAATTAGGCGAGACTTTTCTTGAAAAAGACATTATCCACCGCCATAACGTGGTAATCTTCCGGCATATCAGTCACCGAGCATTCCACAAAGCCGTGCTTCTTGTAAAATTTCTGTGCTGCAATGAAGGTATTTACCGTGCCTAGGTACAGATTTTTATCCTGACGAGCGGTGCAATAAGCAAGCAACGTTTCCAACAGCTTCTTGCCCACCTGCTTTTCTCCCCGGAAAGCCGGCGCGGCGAACATCTTCTTAATCGCACCATTGCCGTTGGCCAGTTTGACTAAAGCAATCGTCCCTACCACCTGGTCATCAGACAAGGCGATCCAAAAATTGCCGCCGGTTTCTATGTACTCTTCTTCAATCCGCAGCAAATCCGGCTGATCCTCTAGGGTGATGTTAATGCCAAATTCCTTTTGAATCGAGGTAATCAGCCCAATGACTCCTGACTCATAGCGCTTTTCGAATGGTTTGATGGTTACTTCAGACATTGTGATCCTCTCCTTTTACGATTAGTATAGCATGGATTAGAGGTCCCATTTTCGAAAAAATGCCAGCACTGCCTCACTACTAAAATGCTAGTCACTTCTGTATAATCTAAAATAAAAGGGGGGCGTTATCATGAAAAAAGTGTTAATTGGGTTTGCTTTATTGTTGGCTTTAGCAGGATGTAATCGTCAAGAAAACGAGGAGCAAACAACCAGCAAATCGACGACGGAAGCAACAAGCGAGGTCAGTAAAGAAACCTCCACAACTCAAAGTCAAAGTGCCAGTACATCTGAAAAAATCGTGGCTTCAACCACTCAGAGCACGTCTAAAACCGAGGAGACAAGTACTTCATCCTCTGTTGAAGACGAACAGGCCCGGAAGCTGGCTGAGTACAACAATCTTCCTGAGCAGGTAAAAGTGTTTCTAGCTACTACCACAGTGGATGATCGCGCAAAGTACGATCTTGATCCCGAAGTGAAACCTCCAACTTTTATAGATTATATCCAATACAATTTCGATGGGGATTATTTGATTGTTAACTTAACCTCTGGGGTAGGAATCGGTCATCCGGTGTATTTGATCAATTATGATGATGAGTTCATTTATCCTGTAGACGGTTTTGTTATCGTCGATCAATCGGCCGAAGCAGTCTATGAAACTGCACCAGTCGATCCTACACCGGTTTCTAAAATCGACCTATTGGACTATTATCAAGCAAACCCGCAATATTTTGATACTAGTATCGATCAGATACAGGTCTATGATGATTTCACATTGAATTCTTTTAACAAAAGTATAAATAAAATCAATTAAGCTGTACGACAGCTGAAAAGCCATGACTATCGAAAATAGTCATGGCTTTTCTTACCCGTCATAAAACCCTAAAATCATAATTCCCAACATCACAATCCCGATCACTGCATATTGTTTCCAGTTCAATTTTTCTTTCAGGAAGATTCGACCTAATAAGACCGAAATAATCGCATAAGAAGAAATCAGCGGTGCCGCAATCACCGCCTGCTTACCAGCGATGGCTCCCACATAGAAAAATTGGCCAATCGTTTCAAACAACGCCGCCAACCCGCGATCCCGTTCCTGGAAGAACTGAATTTTTTCCTTTTTGCGGAAATACAGATAGCCGATCAGAAAGATTGCTACTATTAAAAAGGTCAGCTCGTAGCTCATATTGGCCTGATCCTCTGGCATAATCTCCTTGTACTCCAAATAGTAGCTGTCCAAAAAGGTACCCATGCCATCAACTAGCATGTAGATGATCGGGAAAATAATCGCCAAAGCCCCAAAGCGGTATTTTTCTTCTACTTGAACACCTGCTTCTTTCAGCTCCGCATCCTCGGCCTGTTTTTCCAATATAGATAGAAGCAAAATTCCAATTAGGATCAAAAGTACCGCTAAAAGTTGTCCACCATTGATGCTATTACCCAACAAAACAACCCCTAATAGCGCCGTTACCGCTCCTGACGAATTGGAAATCGGCGACGAAATTGAGACTTCGATGTAACGCAGCCCAAAATAGCCCACTGCCATTGAACCGATATACATGGAAGACACCGGCAAATAGCGCACCAGGTTCATCCAATCATAAGAAATCCTTTCAATAAAGCCATAATAAATAATTGCGTGCAGTCCCATTACCAGCCCGACGATAATCGTCGTCTTCACGGCACTGTACCGATCCCGCGGATCATTTCCCTTCTTATAGAATAGATCCGCACTCCCCCATGCCACCACCGTCAGCATGGCGTGAATAAACCACATGTGTATAACCCCTTTTTATCTATTTTTTCGATACTCAACAGCCTATACCGCCGTAAAAGAATTCAGCATCTCTGTAACCAGATCCGCCTTTTGATCAAAGAAGGAAGGGAAGGCGAGAAAATTGACTACAACATAATCGGTCGCTGTTTCTAAGAAATAATAGTGAACTTCCACTTTTACGCCCTCAGACTTGCTGGTAAAACTATATTGATTCCCAGTATATAGCGGCGTTTGAACTTCAGCCTCCTGAATCGTTCCTTCCTCTATTTGAAAGTCCTCAGCTATAGCAATTTCATCTTTGATAAGCTTTTGGAAGGTATCCAACCCATCAATATCCGTCTTTTTAAACCCGTAAGCCATTATTCCAGACGTCCCTGGTTCATCACTGGCACTAAACGGAATTTCCGCTTCTGGTGGAAGAACCTCCCAACTGTCCAAAATCTGAATGCGATAATCCGTTCCTTCAATCTGAAAATTAGCCTCTTTTAGTTTGATCTTCTCTTCAGCAGAAGTCGCCTCAGTTGCTGAAGTCGATTCGGTAACTCTCTCTGACTGACTGCTCTCATTGACCTCAGTGGTCTCCTTCGTCTCACCAGAACCGCATCCTGCCAACATTCCTGCCATTAACGCTAAAACAACCCATTTTTTCATTTTATATTCCCCCTACATTTTTTACTGCTTTATACCTTATATATAAGAGTCCCATAGATTGAGATAGGTTTCAATCTATAATTTATTCTAACTTCCTTTGTAAAACGCTCCTATAAACCAGCAAATTTTCGGAAAATGTCCAAATTTTTCAATCATCCTCAAATAACTGGCGTTTTCTATTTCTTTCCCATTGACATTTGGCTACCTAGCCATTAGACTGTAACCTACAATAACTGAATACGAGATGCCTCAATCAATGAGGTAGAGGTCGCGAAACTTATTAAGCCTATGGAGTGAAAGAGCACGAAGAAGTAGGTCTAGGAAGGTTCGCCGAAATGTACGGGATTCTCTTTTATGCCGTATGTTGGGACGCAAGTCAATAACTTGCGGACTGTCTTAGCAGTGATGCTAAGTTGCGCTATGTTTTGTGAGAGGGACATCTTCTTATATTTGCAAGCGGCCTTTGTTTTCTGGCGGCTTTTTTCTTTTAGCCAGAATACTTGTCAATTACAGGCAACCCATCTCGTTTTATCATATCAAGGGGGAAGAAAACATGAACAAAAGAATTTTTTCAGTTATCGCTTTATTGGCTTTATTTGTTTCATTTTTAGCTCTGCCGCAGATAACACATGCAGATGATCGCACACCGGAGGGCGAGCTGAGAGTCGGTATGGAAGCTGGCTACGCACCTTTCAACTGGACGCAAAAGGACGATCGCAACGGTGCAGTCCAAATTCAAGGAGACCAAGCCTATGCCGGCGGTTACGATGTCCAGATCGCCAAACAAATCGCCGAAAAAATGGACCGCAAGCTAGTTATCGTCAAAACCGAGTGGGACGGCCTATTGCCAGCCCTGCAATCCGGTAAGATCGACGCCGTCATCGCGGGGATGTCGCCAACAGAGGAACGCCGCAAGGAAGTGGATTTCTCAGATGAATACTACGAATCACAATTAGTTATTATCACCCGTAAAGATTCTAAATATGCAACAGCTACGTCACTGGAAGATTTCTCTGGAGCGAAAATTACCGCTCAGCTGAGTACCTTCCATTATAGTGTCATTGACCAAATTCCAAACGTCGACAAACAGCAGGCAATGGATAATTTCCCTGCCATGCGGGTAGCCTTAGAATCCGGCACCATCGATGGTTATGTGGGAGAACGACCTGAAGGAGTTACCGTTGAATCAGTAAATCCTGATCTAAACATGGTGGAATTTCCTGAAGATCAAGGCTTCCAAAACAACCCGGAAGACGTGCAAGTCTCGGTTGGGATGCGTAAAGGTGATCCTTTATTAGCAGAAGTTAATCAAATCTTGAGCGAAATTCCAGCGGAAGAACGCACCGAGATCATGGACCAGGCGATTAAAGATCAGCCGGCCAATGAAGAAGTTGCCACTAACGAAGATGGTTCACAGGAAAACGTCTTTATCCGTATCCTGAATCAAAACGGTATGATGTTCTTACGAGGAACTGGTATGACCTTGCTGCTGGCAATCGTCGGTACCACAGTTGGTACGGGGATCGGCTTGTTAATCGGCGTTTTCCGTACGATTCCTGAATCAAAAAACAGCGCCAAACGCGGCCTGCAAAAAGTTTTCGGCTGGGTTTTAAATGCCTACATCGAAATTTTCCGCGGCACACCAATGATCGTACAATCAGCGGTTATCTATTACGGAATTGCGATGGCCTTCGGGATCGACTTGAACCGAACAGCTGCAGCCTTGTTTATTGTTTCGATTAATACCGGTGCTTACATGTCAGAAATCGTTCGTGGCGGAATTTTCGCCGTAGACAAAGGACAATTTGAAGCCGCTCAAGCAATTGGGATGACTCATGGCCAAATGATGAACAAGGTTGTCTTGCCGCAAGTATTGCGCAACATCCTGCCAGCTACTGGGAATGAATTGGTCATCAACATCAAGGATACTTCTGTTTTGAGTATTATTTCCGTTTCTGAGCTGTTCTTCCAAGGGAAATCAGCGGCTGGAACCAACTACATGTTCTTCCAGACCTACTTCATTATTTGTGTGATTTATTTCGTACTGACCTTCTCAGCCACTCGCCTATTGCGCTTTGTAGAGAAGAAAATGGATGGTCCGGATGCTTATGCACGATTGGAAGAAGCAGACGACGTTGCCATTGAAGCGGATAAATAAGAGGGAGGAGTATTTTCATGGATAACATTATTCAAATTGAACACTTGAAAAAAAGCTTTGGCGATCATCTCGTCTTAAAAGATATTAGTATGAACGTGAACAAAGGAGAAGTTGTGACCATCATCGGAGCCTCTGGTTCTGGGAAATCAACCTTCCTGCGTTGTATCAACCTATTAGAAACACCAACTGACGGAAAAATCCTTTATAAAGGTGAAAACGTCTTGGAGGATGGCTACAACCTGCCGAAATACCGTACCCACTTAGGCATGGTGTTCCAATCCTTCAACCTGTTTAACAATATGAATGTCCTGCAAAACTGCATGAGCGGCCAAATGACCGTCTTGAAACGCAACGAACAGGAAGCCCGCAAAGTTGCTTTGGAAAACCTGGAAAAAGTTGGCATGTCCCGTTTTGCGGATGCTAAACCAGCCCAGCTGTCTGGCGGACAAAAACAACGGGTAGCCATCGCCCGCGCCTTATCGATGGACCCAGAAGTAATGCTGTTTGACGAACCAACCTCAGCATTGGACCCAGAGATGGTGGGCGACGTGCTAAGCATTATGAAAAACTTGGCGGAATCTGGCTTGACCATGGTAGTGGTAACCCACGAAATGGCCTTTGCTAAAGAAGTATCTGACCGGGTAATCTTCATGGATCAAGGCTTGATCGCTGAAGAAGGCTCACCAGAAGACCTCTTCGTTCGACCAAAAGAAGCCCGTACTAAAGAATTCCTACGTCGGGTGCTGCATCCAGAACCATAAAAAGAGCTGCAGGAACTCCTTCAGCTTGCTAGTTATGAAAAAAGCGAGCTTGATCGTAGTGATCAAGCTCGTTTTTTGGTTGGAAAAATTTTATGATAGTACTCATCCGCCTTGCGGTAAGAAACTACCCACAAAGCCGAAACTAGGAACCGTCCAAGCATCCCCACCGCCGGATAAATGAACACGCCCGCCAGCAGGATCAGATTAATAATCATAGATAGCCGGCTGCGTTTGTCCCGCTTCAGGACCTTCACCACATGGCTGTCGGGGTCATTGGCTTTAATAATTTTCTTTGATAAGACACCAAAGGAAAAACTCCACATTCCATACACCACCACATACGCCAATTCCGGCCAAAACTCATTGGGATTACGCCCCACCCAGCTGGTTACCGCCGGACACAAAGTTAGCCAAAAGAGCCAGAAAATATTGGCCCAGATCACGCCGTAATTAATTTTTTCCGTCATCTGCATAACCCGATGATGGTTCACCCAAATCACCGCCACAAAAATAAAGCTGACTACATAGGCCAGCAGCGTATGAAAAATGCTGAAAAGCGACCCTAATGTCGGCGGATCAGGTATTTGAATATCTAAGACCAAAACCGTCAAAACGATGGCGACTACGCCGTCAGTAAAGGCCTCCAGCCTTGATTTTGTCATGTTTATCACCTTCAGCTTCAGCATACACGAAATCGAGAATTTCTGCATAACATTAAGCTCTGATGGCCCTGCGTGTCTATAAACTGACAGTTTTTAACAAATAAAGTACAATGTAGACAAGTATCTGCCGATTTTCGGCGAATTACACTTAAAAAAGGAGGAAATAAGATGCTTTATGAAGAACTGATGTTTGATTCATCGCTCCTTCTACGTTTTACAATTTTCCGTTACTTGAATCAATCCAGTATGCAAATCTTTCCGGTCAGCCAACTGTCTGATGAAATGGGTTTAAACTATCAGCAAACCGTGATCGAATTAAATGAAATTGATGCAGAATTAAAAGAAATCTATCCAGAACACGAAACCATCATGATGCGGGCGGGGAAAATCAATTTAGAAAATCTTTCTGCCAGCTTAGACGAATACCGTTACCATTTACTGAAACAAGCGGTCCCTTTTCAGTTTATTCTGTACTTCTTAAATGAAGAAGAACCAACCATTGAGAAGTTTTGTGATAAATATTATGTCAGCCGTTCCACGGTTTCCCGTAAAATTGATCGTTTGAAACGCTACTTAAAAACCTTCAATTTGCGTTTTACTTATACCGAAGCAGGGATGTCTGGTGACGAGCGTCTGATTCGGATTGCGCTGTTTAATATTTTATGGCTAGGAACTCGGGGATTAGCTTTCCCATTGGATGTCGATGAAGAATTAGTAGACAAATCGGTGGAAACCTTCAAGTCCTACTTCCCGTTGTCACGTACATATTTTGGTGTGCACGAATTGCGCATGTTTGCGGGCATTTCCATTATGCGTATCAACAAACAGCACTTTGCCAAATACGACACCCGCTACAATTTCTTAATGAAGAACAATCCTTACTACGATTTCACTTCATTAGGCGAATTGTTGGATGTACCGATGACGACTAGGCAATTAAAAGGCGAATCCAGCTTCATTTATTTCTTGGCTCACTACGCACCATTTTATACCGTTCGCGACGACAACAGCTTGAAGCAAACCTTGCACGACTTTGAGGCGTATCCGAACCCGGTTAACAGCTTCGTGACGGAATTCCGCCGCTTTGCTAAGAAGACCTTGTTCCCAGATAAACCAGAGGTCATGGATGATCCGCTGATTATCGGCAATCTGTTGAACATTACCTTTGCCTATTATGTGTTCCGCCAACCGTTTCCAAATATCATGAGCATGGTGTTGGAACATAAGGAGCATCAGTCTCAAGGGGAACACGTGCTGGAGCAAAACATTATGAACTTCATGCATACTGCCGGCGAAAATACCGATTATCAGTTCGTCCGCTCACTTCGCGTGCTGTTAGGAAAATCCTTTAAGCACCTGTTAATGCCTTGCTTTAATCAATTCCCTTATGCGGAAGATTTGAAGGTAGGGATTGCAATGGAGCACAATGCCATGTTCGTATTGGAGTTGTATCGTTTCTTAGACGATCTGCGTTTTGTGGAAGCCGAACCTTACGATGCATCGCTAAAAGACGGCTACGACCTGATTATCAGCTCGTCTATGCTGCTGAAAAAGGAAAAGCCTAATCTTCCGATCCATGTCTTAGAGCACAACTACAGCGAAAAGGATCTGATTCCTTTGTATTTGATGCTGCGGGAAATTTACGCCAAGAAAAATCAGGCAAATCTAAAAGCGTAATAGAGGATTAAGAAAAAAGAGGAAATTAATTCATAGAATTCACTGTTTTCCTATTCTTTGATCATGAATCTATCACATTTAGCTTGTATTATATATGTATACCAACAAACAACCCTAACACTTTTTCATTTTTAACTCCTTGCCTGTCGGCCACCCACCGACAGGCTATTTTTTTGCCAGTCCAACTTTTCGCAGTCCGCATTGATAGAAAGAAATCCAATAGTTTCCCTACGACACATGGTCTCGTGATGTTTAGTTGGATGGTAAGCGTATGACGATAAGATTCATTTTTCACGGGCTTCGAAAAATGATTTCCTTACCTGGAGGTAGCTGCCAGTTGCCAGTCCTGCTTTTTGCAGTAGCTACAATAGAAAAGGTCATAAAAAGTTACTAACTAGCTAACAAATAGTGACGTTTAGCAGGATGGTAAGCGTATGACGATAGGACTCATTTTTCGTGCCTTTCGAAAAATGAATTCCTTACTTGGAGGTAGCTCCACATATTCAACTACAGTCTAACCCTTCAGAAAGATTCATATTCTTTCTAAAACAAATTCCCAACTTTTCAATGTTTTACACTTTTCCAACACTACATTCACAAATCGTTCACATCTGTCTTGTATTATATATGTATACCAACAAACAACCCTAACACTTTTTCATTTTTAACTCCTTACCTGCCAGCTACCCACTGGCAGGTTTTCTTTTGTCACTTTTACTTTTCGCAGTTTTATATCGTGAAAGCTTTACTAATCAAATCTGCTCAAAATTACGGTTAAACTCGTTTAGTAAAATGATAGGCGTATGACGATAGGACTCATTTTTCGTGGTCTTGGAAAAATGAATTCCTTTACACGGAGGTAGCTGTCAGTCCTGCTTTCATAGTATCCAAAAATAGGAAACTGACTAAGAATTATTTTCTATCTAATAAATGGTGAATTTTAGTTAGATGTGTTGATCTTTTTCAAGTTTTAAACTTTTCCAACACTTCGTTCATATTTTAGTCACATCTATCTTGTATAGTATATGTATACCAACAAACAACCCTAACACTTTTTCATTTTTAACTCCTTGCCTGCCGGCCACCCACCGGCAGGCTATTTTTATCAGTTTTACTTTTCGCAGTTCTATTGAGATAGAAAGAAATTCAGTAGTCACTAATAAAAAAAGACTCGTGACGTTTAGTAAAATGATAGGCGTATGACGATGAGATTCATTTTTCACGGGCTTAGAAAAGCATGTATGTACAGCATCCTTAAAAAATTCTCACCTTTCTTCAAGTTTTACACTTTTCCAACACTACATTCACAAATCGTTCACATCTAGGTTGTATTATATAAGCATACCAACAAACAACCCTAACACTTTTTCATTTTTAACTCCTTACCCGTCGGCCACCCACCGATGGGTTTTCTTTTTGTCTAAATTACCTAAATTCTAAAGTTTTTCTTTCGCTACAATAAGCTTCATAGTTTGTCAAGACTAAATTCATGACATTTTCACATTTATCTTGTAGTATATAAGTATACCAACAAACAACCCTAACACTTTTTCATTTTTTTAACTCCTTTTCCCGTCGGCCACCCACCGACGGGTTCTTTTTTTGCCAGTTTTACTTTTCCCAGTTTCTTATCGCGCAAACAACTCATAACAAAGCTAATACAATTTTATCGTTAAACCTGTTTAGTAAAATGGTAGACGTACGACGATAAGAATCATTTTTCACGCTCTTCGAAAAATGATTCCCTTAATTGGAACTAGTTGCCAGTCCAACTTTTCACTGACTGCATACGCGTACGAAGATAAATAAAAAAAGCGCAATTTCCCTTCATCCGGAAAATTGCGCTTTTTAATCTATTATTTTTTAGTTTCAAACAATGGGCTGACTGGTTTGTTTTCGTGGATGCGTTTGATGGCATCTCCCATTAGTTCGCCAACGCTGATTTCGTCGATCTTGTCGATTTTACGATCGTCTGACAAGTAGATTGAATCAGTAACAACCAAGTGCTCAATCGCTGAGTCTTGGATACGCTGCATTGCAGGACCTGATAAAACAGGGTGCGTACATGATGCGTATACTTGTTTTGCGCCAGCTTCTTTTAAGGCATTGGCAGCTAAAGTGATGGTACCCGCAGTGTCGATCATATCATCGATAATGACACAGGTTTTGCCGTCGACATTCCCAATGATGTTCATAACTTCTGCTACGTTTGCTTTTGGACGGCGTTTATCGATAATGGCAATCGGCGCCTTCAAAAATTCTGCTAATTTACGAGCACGAGTTACCCCGCCATGGTCTGGAGATACAACAACGACATCATCGCCGCAAACTCCTTGTTCCACAAAGTAGTTAGCAATTAATGGTGCTCCCATTAAATGATCCACTGGAATATCAAAGAACCCTTGAATCTGTGAAGCATGCAAATCCAATGTTAACAGACGAGTTGCTCCTGCTTTTTGGATCATGTTCGCTACTAATTTCGCTGTAATTGGTTCACGAGCACGAGCTTTTCGATCTTGACGTGCATAGCCGTAATAAGGCATTACTACGTTAATAGTTTTTGCACTTGCACGTTTTAAGGCATCAATCATAATTAATAGTTCCATCAAGTTATCATTTACCGGACTACTGGTTGACTGAATGACATAGACATGCGCACCACGAATACTTTCTTCGATATTGACCTGAATTTCGCCATCGCTAAATTGAGTTACTGAGCTTTTTCCTAGTTGTACACCAACAGCTTCTGCAATTTTTTCTGCTAACGGACGATTCGAGTTCAAGGCAAAGATTTTCAATCTTGGATCAAAATACTGTTTTGACATGGGTCCCTCCACTTTCTTTTTACAATACGCTACCGATTATATACTATTTCAACTAAAATACTAGTCATTTTTCGCAAGGAAATCAAGCTATCTACCTTAAAAATTAGTAAGGAATTCGTGAAGCATAGCCTTCTTTGTTCACTTGTCTTGCCCGGGCAATCGCCATATCCCCGCTTTTTACGTCTTCGGTGATAGTTGAGCCGGCAGCTGTAACACTATGGTCCTCCAAGTTCACAGGAGCTACCAGGTTGGTACCAGAGCCGATAAAGACATGGTCGCCAACTGTGGTATGATGCTTGTTCTTGCCGTCGTAGTTTACAAAAACAACTCCGCAGCCTACGTTGATCTCTTTGCCTAATGTTGCATCACCTACGTAAGTTAGATGACCCACTTTGGTTTGCTCACCAATTGAAGCTTTTTTAATTTCCACAAAGTTGCCAATATGGGCATGTTCGCCAATATCTGATTGTGGACGCAAATGAGCATACGGTCCAACATCAGCATTCTTACGCACAATGCTTTCTTCGATCACAGAAGATTTGATTTCCACATTGTCTTCAATCGTGCTGTCGACGATTTTAGAATGAGCGCCGATCACGCAATCTTCACCGATAACTGTTTTGCCTTGCAGCTGAACACCTGGTTCAATGATGGTATCTGAGCCAATCACTACCCCAGCATCAATATACGTGCTGGCAGGATCAATGAAGCTGACTCCGTTAACCATATGCATCTTGTTAATACGAGCCCGCATAATTTCGTTAGCCTTTGCTAAAGCCATGCGATCATTTACGCCAAGTGATTCTTCAAAGTCTTCAGTTTGGTAAGCAGCAACGGTTTTGCCGTCATTTTTTAGAATTTCAACGATATCGGTTAAGTAGTACTCACCTTGGGCATTGTTAGTGCCGATCTTTTCCAACGCTTCGAATAAGGCTTTATTGTCAAAGCAGTAAGTCCCTGTGTTGATTTCTTGTACGCGGGCTTCTTCCAAAGTCGCATCTTTTTGTTCCACAATTTTCTCAACAATGCCGACATGATCTCGCAAAATCCGGCCATAGCCTGTTGGATCTTCAGCATGAGCGGTTAAAATTGTGGCACTGGCTTTTTTCCCTTGATGGTAGTCAAACAAGTTGTCCAACGTTTGCGTCGTTAAAAGCGGTGTATCGCCACTGATAACTAAGGTTGTCCCAGTTTTATCTTTCAAAAAGTCGGCCGCCTGCACGACTGCATGGCCTGTTCCTAATTGTTCAGCCTGCAATGCATACTGGCTTCGTTCGCCTAATTGAGCCTTCACTTTTTCAGCACCATGACCGACGATAGTGACGATTTCTGCTGGACTCGTTTCAATCACTCGTTCAATAATGTGTTCTACCATTGGTTTGCCGGCTACTGGATGCAGCACCTTATACAGCTTTGATTTCATGCGGGTACCCTTACCCGCTGCCAAAATAATGGCGTATCGATTTTCCAAAATAGTCACTCCTAATAGTTTTCTCTGATTAAGTGTAGCTCACTATCTGTTCATTTTCAATCTACTTAGAAAAGTCCACAAGAAAATAAGCAAGGAATCCTTGCTTATTCTTCAAAACAATTTCCGGGAACGACCGTGATGGTTTTGGTGCTGGTGTCGACATCTTTCACGTACAATAATGAACGATAATCGCTGATCGCTCGTTCACCTTTGAAGCGTGATTCCGCAAATACGGTAATGCCTACCAACTCGGCTTCAAATTCTTCAATCAAGCTCTTCATTCCGTTGACGGTTCCGCCACCCTTCATGAAGTCATCAACGATCAAGACCTTCGATCCGCGTTTCAAGCTACGTTTTGACAGCTCCATTTTTTCAATACGCTCTGATGAACCAGACACGTAATTAACACTAACAGTTGAACCTTCAGTAATTTTCGAGTCACGACGAACGATTACAAATGGGGCATTTAAATAATAAGAGACTGCTTGAGCGATCGGTACACCTTTTGTAGCTACCGTCATGACCGCATCAATTTCTTTATCTAAGTATTGTGCAGCGATGATTCTGCCCACCATCCGCAACAAATCAGGCTGACCCAGCATATCTGACAGATACACGTAGCCCCCTGGTAATAAACGATCTTCTTCTGACAAACGTTCGGCTAAGGATTCAATGTATTCTTTGGCTGCTTCATTGGTAATACTGGGAGTGTAAACCACACCGCCAGCGGCTCCTGGGATGGTTTCTAAAAAGCCGGTGCCTCTTTCCTTAAAGGTCTTTTTGACAATGGCTAAATCTTCACTGATGGACGATTTCGCTGAACGGTATCGAGCAGCAAAAAAGGTCAGTGGAATCAACGTATGGGGATGTTCTAATAAATACTGCGTTGTGTCGATCAAACGCTCACTACGACGAATTTTCACGTCTTTCACTCCTATTCTAATTCTATCGTTTCTCATTATAAGGGTTTAGCCCTAAAAATTCGAGCATTTTCTGGTTTTTGACGGAAAAAGTTCGGCTTTTCTAATAAAATGCCGAAAAAAAGAGGCAAAGCCTTCGCTTTCCTCTAATCGTTTTGGTTTTTCTTCCGCTGGGTCATCATGCGCAGACGCCGCAAGCCGTTCATCAGCAGGAATAAGAAGATAAATCCTAGAGTAATGGTGGCACCCGGCGGTGTGTCCAAATAGAAGGACCCGGTTAAACCACCAATAATTCCGATAAAACCAATGATCACACTAATCAAGATAACCATGTTAAAGCTTTTGCCTGACCGCATGCCTGTCGCCGCCGGCAAAATCATAATCGCTGAAATCAGCAACGCTCCAGCAATCGGAATCATAATCGCAATCGCCACACCCGTTACTACGTTAAAGATCATTGACATCATGCGCACCGGCAAGCCGTCAACAGCTGCGATATCTTCATCAAAGGTCAGCACGTACATCGGTCGTTTGAATAGGAAAAACAACAACCCAACTAGTACAAACAGTATCCCTAAGAAGATGACCTGCGACCAAGTGACCGTCACAATAGAACCGAACAGATAAGATTGAATACTCACCGCGGAGCTTCCCGGCGCCAGCTTCATCAGCACTAGCGCTACCGCCAATCCCGCTGCCATCAAAATAGCAATCGAAATCTCTGAATAAGAGCTGTACATGTTTTGCAAATACTCCATGATAATTGCTGCCACTACGACTACCAGTAAAGTGGTCATGGTGGGATTCAAATTCAAGAAGAATCCTAAGGCGACTCCAGCTAGCGAAACATGGGACAAAGTATCCGCCATTAACGATTGGCGGCGAATGACCAGAAAGACTCCCAGCATCGGAGCGATCCCAGCAATAAAGATCCCGGCCATAAAGGCTCGTCTCATGAATTCATATGAAAGCAGCGCCATTGAGAGTCCTCCTTCCGTACTAAGCGGATTTGTCGATCCACGTATTGTTTAATGTCGTCGTGATCATGAGTGATCATCAAAATACTTTTTCCATGCTCATGGGCACTATGCTGCAGCAGTTCATAGAAATTATTCCGTGAACGCTCATCCATCCCGGTAGTCGGTTCATCCAAAATAAACAAATCCGGATCTTTGGCAAAAATCCGCGCCAAGCTGATCCGCTGCTTTTGTCCCCCTGACAGTTCGCCTACCCGTTTGTGGCGGGTATTCCACATGCCAACAGCTTCCAACGCTTTTTTCACATGGGCATGATCGCGGGGCGTTAATTTTTTGAACCATTTTCCTTGCGGGTAACGACCTGAGCTGACTAATTCCAGCACGGTACTGGGAAAGCCGGCATTGAATGATGCTACTTGTTGCGGGATGTAGCCCATGCTCAGCTTCTTGCCTTCACTGTTTTCCTTGGCAATCGTCACTTGGCCGCTGCTAGGCTTCAACAAGCCTAACGTAGCTTTGATCAACGTTGACTTTGCCGCCCCATTTTCACCGGTCAAGATGACAAATTCACCGGGGTCTACTTGATAGGACACATTTTCCAGCACCGGTTCCTCATCGTAGTAAAAGGAAAGATTTTCTACTTTTATATAGGACATTGCATTGCTCCTTACTTGATACTTTCTTTCAAAGCCGTCAAATTTTCTTCCATTACTGAAATATAATTCTCGCCGTCTTTGATTTGCTGGTCGGTCAGACTTTCCAATGGGTTCAGCACCTCTAACTTCACGCCGGTTTCCTGTGACAAGGTTTCTGCTACTTTCGATGTTGCATTTTCTTCAAAGTAAATGACGCTCACATTGTGGTCATCTACATAATGCTTCAATTCGCTTAAGCGAGTCGGTGACGGCTCTTGATCCGGTGATACTCCGGCAATCGCTTCTTGAGTTAAGCCATACTGATTTGCCAAATAACCGAAAGCCGCGTGTTGGGTGACAAAGGTTTTATTGCTCGCATCAGCAAAAGCTGTT
This sequence comes from Candidatus Enterococcus moelleringii, assembly GCF_017377575.1. Taxonomy (GTDB): domain Bacteria; phylum Bacillota; class Bacilli; order Lactobacillales; family Enterococcaceae; genus Enterococcus_A; species Enterococcus_A moelleringii. The sequence goes on along the minus strand of NZ_JAFREM010000027.1, from coordinate 54,276 downwards.
TTGTATTGGTTATCTAAATCCTGTAATTTCTCAATATACGCTGCAGCATTTTCTTCAAATACCGCTTTGTCATCCGGATATTTTGCGCTTAGCTCATCGCGAATAGTCTCAACTTCTTGAATCGCTAAAACCGGGTCCAGCCAAACATGGGGGTCCAGCTCGTGGCTGTGTTCTTCTGCAGATTCAGCTTCGCCTTCTTCATGCTCGTGAGCGGAACCTTCCATTAAAGAAATATCCTTCGACGCTTCAATAATCGTTGTTTGATCCGTATCGACACTATCCGTCAAGTTGTCCACCCAGGTTTCCAATTCTGGACTGTTGTAAACAAAGACATCCGCATCAGCGATTTCCGCTAAGTCCTTGGCGGAAGGTTCGAAATCGTGAGGCTCGGTACCAGCTGGGATTAGAAGCTGAACGTCGCCTTCCTCTCCAACTACTTCTTTAGTAAATTCGTACATGGGATAAAAAGTCGTGATGACTTGGATATTTTCATTTTCAGCTGGTTCCTGGGCTTGATTGCCGCAAGCAGCGAAAAGACCTACAGCCGCGATGGCTGTTAAGAAAAGAACGCTTTTTTTCATTTCGGTACACACCTTTCAAATACGTTTAACCTAAAATAATCTAACAGATGTTTTTCTATCCGTCAACTTAAAGCGTAAATTTTACGTTTTACTAAACGAAAAGACCGTCAAAACGTAAAATACATGTTGGGTCATTCATATGAAAAAGCGTAAATATATTTAGCCCGCGTTATTTTTCACTAATCGAAGACAGAAAAAAAGACCCACAAGTGGATCTTACTTCAAGGTACGCACGAGATAAACTTCCTCGCAGAACCCTTTTAATGCATTGTAAATATGCTGCGCGCGAGAATGCTTGCGGCACAAACCGTAGACTGTCGGACCGCTGCCGCTCATCATGGCTGCATCTGCTCCGTATTTCATCATTCGGTCCTTGATTCTTTGTATAATTGGGTGTTTTGCAATCGTTACAACTTCCATCGAGTTTCCTAAATTTTCCGTCATCATCTGATAGTCCTGCGTCTCAATTGCCTGAATCAAAGCATCAATGTTGGGATGATACAAATCCTCCATGACAATCTGGGAAAAGATATTGCGGGTTGAGACACTCATCCGCGGCTTAACCACCACTACCCAGCATTGAGGCATCGAAGGCAATAATGTCACCTTCTCACCAAAGCCTTCCACTAACGCTGTTTGACTATATACACAATAAGGGACATCGGAGCCTACTTCAGCGCCTAATGCCGCCAGCTCCTCCATTGAAAGCCCCAGCTGCCACAAACGATTGACCGCGCGTAATGCCGCCGCCGAATCGGTTGAGCCGCCGCCCAAGCCCGCTGCCACCGGAATCTGTTTATGAATGTTCACCTTCAGTCCAGTATCAATCTGGTAACGATCCTTCACCAGCTCCAGTGCTTCATATACATGATTCTTCTTATCGGTAGGCAAAAAGGCCTTATTGGTTTCGATGATAATTTTGTTTTCAGGAATTTCCTCCAGCTGTAAACGATCCGCCAAATCAATGCTTGCCATCACCATTGACAGTTCATGCAAGCCATCCGGGCGTTTGCCGAGAATGTCCAGACCAAGATTGATCTTAGCCGGCGCTTTTTCCATGATTTCCATTTTCTCACCTATTCGAATTTTTCACTAGGAAATTCTATCATAGCTCCTTGTAAAAGTATAGTTACTCCATTTTAGCATGCTTTGTCCTTTATCGGTTGAATAATTTCTCGCAAAGGCTTACGATAAAAGAAAAGGGAAAGAAGGAATGCGCTATGGCAGGATTATTATTTCCAAAAAAAGATTGGTTAGACGGCGAAGAATTAGTGGGCCGTTTGATGAGCAGCTTCAACGAAGACCGCAAATTGAATGTGGATGTACAGGAATTTCCCGATCACTATGAAGTAAAAGCCGATTTACCCGGCTTTGAAAAAGACGAAATTACCGTGGAATACGATAGCGAGATTTTGATCATCGCCGCAGAACACACTGAACAAAAAGAAGAAAAAGAAGAAACCACCGGCCGCTACCTGCGCAAGGAACGCTCAACGACTGCCTTACGCCGCCAATTCGTGGTAAAAAATGTTGATGATGAAAAAATTGCCGCTACCTTCGAAAACGGCGTATTAAGCCTGAACTTGCCAAAAGTCGAAGCCGATCAGTCCACCCGTAAGAAAATCGATATTCAATAAACCCTAAAAAGACTCGACCTGAATTTTATCCTCAGGCCGAGTCTTCGTTTATACTTCAATCATTTCTTCTGTTAAGGTTGCCCCTTTGTTTTTTCCACGGCCAATCAACAGAAGCAGCTGCAGTGCTGAAAAAGCAAAGCTGCTGGACTTCATGTACGCAAAATAGCGAGGTCGCCAGTAATCTACATAGAGGGTCTTCTCTTCCGTCACTTGCTGGAAGTCATAGAAGGAATTGCCGTATTTGTAGATTAGGTTCATAATCCGTTCACCTAGGAAAGAGTACGAAGTTTCGCCCACCTTCGCTAGCGGCGCCATGCCTTGATACACCTGCTGGATGCCTTGACGCTTCAACTCATCCATTAATTGCAGCTTCAAAAATGTCGGCAATTCCTTAGGCACATCATTGCGATAACGCAGCAAATCATAAGACGCTCGATTTCCGTCAATCGGTTGTTTGGAAATAAAACCAACAATCCGATTCGCCGGATCTCGGACAATTCCCACCTGACTCGCTTCCATATACGCCCGATCAAACCGACCTACCGAGAAGTGTTTTTCCTTCTCGCCATTTAACCACTCTTCCGAGATTTCCCGCATTTCTTCATATACCTCATCAGGAATCGTCTTAAAGTAGATAAATTGATAGCCTTCATTGGTTAGCCGCTTAAATTCAAAGCGATCAGAGAACACTTCCCGAGGATGCGCTTGGAAATCAGTCACGCCATTTTCGCCAATCTTATCAAAGTGGAAGCCTAAATCATGCAAGAGCAATACATAATCATCGGAAATCTTGTAGAAAGCCAGCTGGTAGCCTAAACGATCGGCATGCTCCAAGAAAGCAATCGTAGCTGCCTGCCACTTTTCGCGATTTCCAATCGGATTGCCTAATACAAAGCACTTATTGGCCTTTGTCTGGAAACCAAAAACAATCTGATCATTACCGTTTTCTTGATAATAATAGTAAGTATAGCCAGGCAAACGCAGATAGTGGCCTGCAGCTGTTCCGCCATAACGATTGGTTAAATAGTTGAAACGTTTCTCGTCCCAATCAGTTCCCAACTCGTCCTTACCTTGAGTCAAATACTGATACAAAATTGCCAAACACAGAATCGAAAGAATTAAACCGATAATTCCTGAAACCCAGATTTCCTCTGAAGGAAAAGCAAAGTAGCCATTGGAAACCGGCGCATCTCGCCAAAATTGACCGCTTTGATAGCCAGCCACCGCATAAAAGATAAACAGAATGCCAAAAATCAATCCATCTACAATCAAACCGCCCCACGAATAGACAAACCGTTTGCGGGAGAATTCTTTGCGGGAAGCCCACACAATCAGAAGAACCAGCACGTAGGCAATAATCAGCCGCAGCGATGCTGTTTTAGCCACCGTATTCACAATCCCAAAAGCCAGCAGTAAAATCGTCGGCCAGAAAGCTTTACGCACCTTTTCCGCAATTCCCCGAGCCAATCCCAAAAGCAGGAAGCCCACTAACAGGTTCAAGGTCTGATCCAAAAAGTCAAAGGAATAAGGCAGCAACACCTCAAACAGGCGGCTGATATTGGAAAGGTTCGTGAAGGTCGACAGCAGAATCATCATAATCCCGGCAAAATACACCGCGCCCACCAGAATCGCATGGGCCAGCTTTTGCGACAAAATCCGCGGCAAATTATCAAAATAGCGATTCATCCGCACACTGGTACTGGTTAAGAAGATCAAAATACCAGAAAGAAACGGCAGCAGATAATAAAACACCCGATAAAATAGAATCCAGACAACTGCCTGACTTTGACTCAAGCCTAGATGGCCTAAGCCTAAAATCATCATGACATCAAAGGTTCCGGCGCCACCAGGAATCATGGTAATCATCCCGAAGCCGGTAGCAATCACAAACATCGGATAGACCGCACTGATGGCTAAACGAATCCCCATCAAATGCCCAACCGTTAAGAATACTGCCAAAGCGCCCAGCCATTGACCTAAAGAAGCCAGATACAAAAGGACGATGCTTTTGGTTTTGAATTCTTTAAACAAGGTTTTGCGGCGAGTATACACCAAAGCAAATAACAGCGGAGCAAAAACACCGCCCAGCAAAAGCCAAATGCGATAGCGGACAAACGGGTTATCGGTCCGAAACAGAAACAGATCCAGTGCCGTAATGAAGGCTAATACCGAAAGTCCGCTCAGCATAAACAAAGCGACCTTGGAAACTGTAGCCAGCACTTTTTTCTTTTCCAGATTTTTACCGTAGAAGCTGGCCCGCAGACTCGCTCCGACAACGCCACCGAAACCGGCTAAATTATTAATCGTGTTGGTGGTCCAAGCAGCTATCAGCCAATCGCTGCGTTCCATCTTGGGCCGACCTTCATCTTCTAGTGTTTTAATAGCAACAAAGTCATATAGGAGCATCGGGACAACACCGGCCAAACCGACTCCCAGCATACCTAATAAAGACCATTGATCCTGCTCTTGAATCGTCTGCCAAACCTCTTGCCAGCTCATGCCTTGCGCGATATGAGTCACTTGATTGGCGACGAAAAATAAAACAATCCCAAAGAAAAGAATCTTTAATAAGGTTGCATGACGTTTGAACCATTTACTTATGTGCGTCATACGTTTATTCACTTGGTTTCTCCTACTCATCTTTTCTATTATCGTAGCCTATTCTAGACCATTTGCCAACTTGAAACTGCCTAATTTCGTAAACTTTTTCGCTAAACATTCGTAAAAATAAAATAAGACAAAAATCACAGAGGATTTTTGTCTTATCGGTGTCTATTTTGCGTAATCTGTTGCTCTGGTTTCCCGAATAACAGTTACTTTGATGTGACCTGGGTAATCCAATTCGTCTTCGATCTTGCGACGGATATCGCGAACCAGACGAACAGATTCTAAATCAGAAATTTCTTCCGGCTTAACCATCACGCGAACTTCACGTCCGGCCTGTACGGCGAAGCTGGAATCGACGCCATCAAAGCTGTTGGAGATGTTTTCCAAGTTTTCTAGGCGGCGAATGTAATTTTCCAATGATTCACTGCGGGCACCTGGGCGAGCTGCGGATACAGCATCAGCGGCTGCTACCAGCACTGAAATCACTGAAGTTGCTTCTGTATCGCCATGGTGAGAAGCAATGGCATTGATTACGATTGAATTCTCACGATATTTCGCTGCTAATTCAGCACCGATCTCAACGTGGGAACCTTCGATTTCGTGGTCTAACGCTTTTCCGATATCATGCAGCAATCCGGCACGTTGCGCCATTTGGATGTCTTCGCCTAATTCGGCAGCTAAGACACCAGTCAATTTGGCAACCTCCACGGAATGATCCAAGACATTTTGACCATAACTGGTTCTGAAATGCAAGCGACCCAAAATCTTGATTAAATCTGGATGCAAGGTATGGGCACCGACTTCAAAGGCGGCCTGTTCCCCGTATTCACGAATACGTTCGTCCATTTCCTTGCGAGATTTCTCAACCATTTCTTCAATTCGGGCCGGATGAATCCGTCCGTCTTGAATCAATTTCTCTAATGTCATACGAGCAATTTCTCGTCTGATTGGATCAAAGCCTGACAATACTACCGCTTCCGGCGTATCATCAATGATCAAATCAATCCCCGTTAAGGTTTCCAAGGTGCGGATATTCCGTCCTTCACGACCAATGATGCGACCTTTCATCTCATCATTCGGTAATGTGACAACAGAAACGGTTGTTTCAGAAACTGCATCAGCACCGCAACGTTGAATAGCCATTGCCAGAAGGTTTTTCGCTTTGCGATCTGCTTCTTCTTTGGCCCTTTGTTCAGATTCTTTTACCATTATAGTTAATTCATGGTTCAATTCTTCTTCAGTCGTGCGCATGATGACATCTTTAGCTTCTTCTTTGCTTAATGAAGCTACTTGTTCCAGTTTTGTTTGTTGCTCTTCAATTAAGTGTTCTACTTCTTTTTCTCGCTCGTCAATTAATTGCTGTCTAGCACTGAGTTTTGTTTCTTTGTCTTCCAGTGAGTTTTCACGCTTCTCGATTGAATCGTCTTTACGATCTAAAGACTGTTCTCTTTGAAGCAAGCGATTTTCTTGAGTTTTTAATTCTTGTTTGCTTTCTTTCAACTCACTTTCAACTTGTGCTCGATACTGCTGGTTTTCTTCTTTGGCTTCTAACAAAGCTTCTTTTTTTAAGGTTTCAGCTTCTTTTCTTGCATGACTAATAATCCCTTTAGCTGAGTTTTGTGCCCCATCAATTTCTTTATCATGGCGCGATTTTGCAACCATAAAACCTAAACCAAGACCGACAATTAAACCGATGATAGCGAGGAGAATAGGAACTGTCATTGAATCCACCTCCGTACTATCTATTTTTTTATGTGTAGTTTTTTGATAAACGCGGTTAAAATTATCAATATGCCTACTTGCATGCGTGTGTATTGTAAAGTCACACAACTTTATTCTAATGTTTGAAAGATAGGGTGTCAACTTTATTTGACGATAGCGTTCTCAATTTTCTGTAAATAGTTCCTTTGTCAGAGGACACTTTCGATATTATGGGGCATTGGGCTCTTATTTCAACCTAATTATCCCGTTTAATGAATTTATTCCCCGATATTTGGGAAAATGCGATTTGTTAGGGGATTGATTAAATTTTACGATTGGATTTGGATTAATGAGGAGACAGAAACTGAGTGGGGGACTGGCAGCTAATTCAGGATAAAGGAATTTGTTTTTCCAAGACCGGGAAAAACAAGTTCGATTTTCATACGCATACCATCGTGCTAAACTTCTCGTATCATTTTAAAAATGCAATCAATCATTTTGACTTCTATCTTTATATACTGCGAAAAGCACGACTGGTAAAAAAAGACACTAACAAGAGGGTAGTCTCGTTAGTGTCTGATGGTTTATTCTTCTAATGGTAGTTCTTCTTGTTCTAGATCTTCGACTTCGTCTGGGACATCGACTGCTTCGCCGATACCGTAAGCCGCACGCACGCGAGTGGATACCTCGGCGGTCATTTCTGGATGCTCAGACAAGTATTTCTTGGCATTTTCCCGACCTTGACCAATTCGTTCGTCCTTGTAACTGTACCAAGCACCACTCTTATCGATAATGTCTTGTTCAGATGCCATGTCTAACAATTCGCCCTCTTGTGAGATCCCTTGTCCGTACATGATATCAACTTCAGCCACTTTAAATGGCGGTGCCACTTTGTTTTTCACAACTTTAATCTTAGTCCGGTTACCAACAATATCCGTACCGTTCTTCAATTGTTCAGCTCGACGTACTTCCAAACGAACAGTTGCGTAGAATTTCAACGCACGTCCACCAGGTGTTGTTTCCGGGTTACCAAACATGATGCCGACTTTTTCCCGAATTTGGTTAATAAATACCGCGATCGTCTTCGTCTTGTTGATAGAGCCTGACAATTTACGTAATGCTTGTGACATCAAACGAGCTTGCAAACCAACGTGGGAAGCGCCCATTTCGCCGTCGATTTCTGCACGTGGTACTAATGCAGCAACCGAGTCGATTACAATAATGTCCACCGCGCCACTGGATACCAGTGCGTCAGCGATTTCTAGCCCTTGCTCACCTGTATCTGGTTGTGACAACAGCAATTCGTCGATGTTTACGCCTAAATTCTGAGCATATTGTGGATCTAATGCGTGTTCCGCATCGATAAAGGCTGCGGTTCCGCCTTGTTTTTGTACTTCAGCAATGGCATGTAATGCCACTGTGGTTTTACCAGAACTTTCTGGTCCGTAGATTTCGATTACGCGTCCACGAGGGTAGCCGCCTACACCTAATGCCACGTCCAGTGCCAATGAGCCACTTGGAATTGTTGAAATCTGCTGGTCGATTTTATCGCCCAATTTCATGATGGAGCCTTTACCATAGTTCTTTTCAATCTTCTTCATTGCAGCTTCTAATGCTGCTTTACGATCGTCAGCCAAATGCGAATCCTCCTTATAATAAAAACATTTCAGTGAATGATTTTTCTCGGGTCAGTAGTATTAGTTTATCGGTTTGCGACCAAAAAAGCAAGCTAAAAACGAACAAACATTCGCATTTTTAATCTTTACTTAAAATTGCTCGACGGATCAAATCTAACCCCTTCATAACCGCGCTGTGACGCACATAAGACCGATCACGGGAGAAGTGATTCTCGGTAACTACCGTTTCTTGGTCCTTTTGCGCAAGGGCAATATAGACCGTTCCTGGAATTTGTCCTTCCAGCTCATCAGGACCTGCTACGCCGGTAAATGAGACCGCAAAATCAGTGCCGGCTTTCGCTAAAGCATGTTCCGCCATCGCTTGAGCACACTCGCGGCTCACGACGCCATACGTATCCAGCAAGGCCGGATCAATGTCTAAAAAGGCCGCTTTGGCAGCTTTAGAATAAGTTACAAATCCGCCAGGGAACACTTCCGAAACACCCGGAATTTGTCCTAGAGTCGATTGGAACTCACCAGCCGTCAAACTTTCAGCAGCTGTTACGGTTAAGTGATGCTTCTTCAATAAGTCAACGGTAACTTCTTCCAAGCTGTTGGTATCGCCATAACCATAAAAGTAATCCCCGACTTTAGCCATGATTTCCGTTTCGACTTGATCCAACAGTACGGTTGCGGAAGTGTCATCTACCGTATTTGCGGTAATGCGCAGGGTCACTTCATTAGGCTTCGCATAAGGTGCAATCGTTGGGTTAGACTGATGCTTAATCATGTCAGCTAGCTCTGTTACCAACAGCGATTCGCCAATTCCATAAAAACGCAGCACACGTGAGGTTAGAACTTCTTGCGTTGGAAATTCCTTTTGCAGCAATGGTTTCGCTTGCTCCAGAAACATTGGTCTCAATTCACTAGGAGGTCCAGGCAATAGAATGTAATTGTTCTTTTCCCCTTTGTAAAGACAGCCAATTGCTAGTCCGGTACGGTTTTGCAATGGAACTGCCCCTTCTAATGTTTCCACTTGCCGCAAATTGTTGGGTGTCATTGGATGCTGGCGATTTTTAAAGAAGGTCATCATGTGTGCGTACCCTTCAGCATCTTGTACCAGTGGTACTCCGACGTGGTCAGCCAATACGTTCTTAGTCAGATCGTCATCTGTGGGCCCTAAACCGCCGCCTAAGATGATTAAATCACTTCGGGTATCAGCTAACTGCAACAACTCCTCCAATCGCTTTGGATTGTCTCCTACCACGGTATGGTAATACACATCAATTCCTAAATCCGCCAGTTGCTCCGATAAAAAGGTCGCATTGGTGTTTACAACTTGTCCCATTAATAATTCTGTTCCGACAGCAATAATTTCTGCTTTCATTTCATCCACTTCTTTCTTAAGATACGCAATTTCCCTTCAACTATACCAGAAAAACGAAAATTTCGGCAATTTTTTGTCAGAAATCCCTTCACTCTTTAAAACTACTAAAATTGTGACTTTTTATAAAAAAGAACTGCCCAAAAGTATTTTCCCAACAAAAAAATATCCGAACTATAAAATGATGAAGCCCCTCTTGACAGAGCCATCTCTTATAGTTCGGATATTCAGATAACAGAATAACTTCGGTACAATTTCAAATTTAATTCTTAGCTTACATTGAGCCTTTGAATAAGGCTGTGTTTTTAGCAAAATAATCATAGCCAGAATAGATGGTAAAGAATAGACAAACATACAGCATAATTTGATCCACCGGAATACCGATGTAATTAAAAGGTACATTATTCAAGTAAAGCAGAACAATCCCAATCATTTGAGTTGCTGTTTTAATTTTACCAGGCATCGCAGCGGCCATTACGCCTCCGCCTTGCTCTACAATCAATAGACGCAAACCAGTTACTGCTAATTCACGGCAGACAATAATCGCAATCACCCAAGCTGGTGCTTTGCCTTGCTCTACTAAAATAATAAAAGCGGTCATCACAAGCATTTTGTCAGCCAACGGATCGGCAAATTTACCGAAGTTGGTGACTAATCCTCTGGCACGAGCAATTTGTCCGTCCAGATGGTCGGTATAACTGGCAATGGCGAAAACAATCGCTCCGACTAATTGAGTAACCGGTAAAGCGGTCCCTCCAGCGTTCAGTGTACCCCAATCCCAGGGGGCCAACACAATAATCATAAATAACGGAATCATGAAAATTCGAATGACCGTTAATTTATTTGGTAAGTTCAATGTTCTGCTCCTTTCTTACTGCTGCACATAATTCATGGTTAAATTAATATTCTTTTGACTAAGCGAGCCTGCCGGTTGGAAATCCAACGGTTCATCATTCACTTCAATACTTGCATAATCAGCAATCCCAAGTGTAATCATCGCCTGAGCCGTATTGGCCGGCAACTCCGTAGTTTGGGTTTCGTTTGGCTGCAGAGTGTGTTGATAAATCAATGCCCCGTTCACCTGAACACCTACCCATACCCGTTCTCTGCCAGTAAAGGTTAACTTCACCGGACCATCAATTTGATCAATTTTCATCTGAGCCGTGTTAGTCGTATTATTTTCCATCGTAATCGCCATTTTTGGTTTTTCAGGCTCTTCAGAGGATTCGCTGGTGCTTTCAACAGTTGAACTGCTCTCACTAGTACTTTCTAAAGTACTCTCACTGGAGCTGACTGAATTTTCCACCGCCATCGAATTATTCGGAGAAATAATCGGCTCCCCTTGATTGTCCAGCCACATCATATAACCAACAACTGCCACAATCGACAAAGCAACCAATCCTAAAAGTACAGTAGGCAGACTGGCCTTCACCCGTTTCTTCGTTGGATTCTCCGCGTGTTTTTTCTTGCGAGAGCCTTCCACCGGAGCAATTTCAGGATAAACCGGCTGCGGCTGATCTTTTCCATCGTAAACATCTAATAAATAATTGCCATCCAGCCTTACTTCTTCTGCATATTGGCGAATAAACGCCCGCAAGTAGTAGTCGCTTGGCAGTAAATGAAAGTCGTTGTCTTCTAAGGCAATCAAATAACGTTTTTGAATTTTCGTTTTTTGCTGCAGCTCATCCAGACTAATTTTTTGATCGATTCGGGCTTTTCGTAATGTTTCACCTATATTTATAGTAGCCACTCGTTTTCTACTCCTTAATTCATCCAGCCGCCGGCAACCACTAAGGTTGTCCCAGTTGTATAGCTGGCTTCCTTTGAACATAAATAATTGCATGCCGCTGCCACTTCTAACGGTTCGGCCATTCGCCCTAAAGGAATATCTGCTGCTAAGCTCTCTTTTTCACTTGTTGACCAGTTTTGATTCATTTGCGTATTCACTGCACCGGGTGCGATAGCATTCACCGTGATTCCTAAGGTGACCACTTCTTTTGAGTAGGCTCTAACAAACGCCTCTTGCGCACCTTTCACGGCACTATACACAGTTTCCATGCTGCTGCCGTGCTGACCATAAACCGAGCTGATAAAAATAACTCGTCCTCGGCCGCTTTGAGCCAACTTGGCCTGCAGCTGCTGCAACAGTAACAGCGGTGTTTTCATATGAATTTGCCATAGACTGTCCATTTGCTGGCTAGTAACCTCCGGCAATAAATTGTATACCGTAAAGCCTGAAGCAAAAATGACGCCGTCTACTTGAAATAACTGGTTCACAAAGTCCGAGATTGCAGACTCCTCTAGCATGTTTAAGGATACCACAAAAAAATCTTGCTGAGGATAACGTTGGCGTAAGTCTGAAACTAAACTTAATACTTTTTCTTGATTGTGGTGGTAGTGACAATAAAGAGACCAGCCATCTGCTGCCATAGCATAACAGATGGCTTGTCCAATATCCCCGCTAGCCCCCATTACAAGGCCATAGGGCATCTTATTCCTCCTTGCGCATGTAGAAGCGACTGAAAGCTTCTTCCTTAAACAACAGCTTGCCCGCCGCTAAAATATCATCCAGCTGCACGCTTTGAATCAATTCCGGCATATCAAACAAGGTCCATTCGCCAAATAAGGATTGCGTAAACTGATTGGCCACATATTCCAAAGCATTCAAGGATTGGAAATATTTGCCCAGCATTTTTTTCTTCAATAAAGCCAGATTCTCTTCGCTAATCTCAGCATCTTCTTCAAAGTTCAACAAAATATTCGTCACTTCATCTGCCAAACGCTCTGGCTTCTCGGTATCACCACCAAAATCAGCAAAATAAAAGCTGCGGTCCAACGAAAATTCATAACCAAAGCTGTCATCCAGAATCCCATCATTGTACAGGCGCAGATAATTTTGCGAAGTACTCCCCAATAGCAGCTGCAGCAGCAAATCAACGGATAATTTGAAAATCAACCGCTCTTTGTCATCCTCCGCCAATGGTGCGATTCCTTTAATACCGATGATCGCTTTAGGAATAGCTACCGGCATTGTCTGTTCGCTGACCTTAACAATGTCTTCCACCTCTTCTTGCGGGAATTGACGTTGAATCGGTTCCGGTGCTGGAAATTCTTTTTGGGCCTGATTTTCTTTAATGAAGTCCATCAATGCTTCAGGTTCCAGATTCCCCACCACAAACAGGGTCATGTTGCTAGGATGGTAAAATGTCCGATAGCAAGTGTACAAGTCTTCTGCCGTAATTTCGGCAATCGATTCAATCGTACCAGCAATATCGATGTGCAGCGGATGCTTCGGATACATATTTTTTAAAATACCGAAGAACTGCTGCCAATTGGGATCATCCTGATACATTTGAATTTCTTGTCCGATAATTCCCTGTTCTTTTTGCACCGATTCCTCAGTAAAATAAGGCTCCTGCACAAAATCCAACAAGGTTTTCAAATTTAGTTCCAGCTGATCGGTGGTTGAAAACAGATAGCTGGTCCGAGTAAAGCTGGTAAAAGCATTGGCCGAGGCCCCTTGTTCACCAAATTTTTGGAAAACGTCGCCTTCTTCTTTTTCAAACATTTTATGCTCTAGAAAATGGGCAATGCCATCAGGTACTGTGATATACTCTTCCCCACCACGAGGGATAAAGGTATTGTCGATAGAACCGTAATTTGTGCTGAACAGGCCATAAGCTTTATGGTAGTCTTCTTTAGGCAGCAAATAGACCGTTAAGCCGCTTGGCAGAATTTCTTTATATAGGGTTTCGTTGATTTTTTCATAGGTTTGTTTATCCATTTTGCTTTCCTCCGTCTAAAAAGAAGATGGCTTGAAGCTGCAGCTGTTTCGCTACTTCTTGAACTTCTTGCTTAGTCACTCCTTCTAATCGTTTCAGCCATTGTTCATCTGACAATTGACTTCCTGGCAACCACTGGTCCAAATAAGCGATCTCGATCATGTTTTGTGGACGATCCAAGCCTAATAAATATTGGTTTTTCAGCATTGCTTTTGTTTGTTGGAAAGCTAAATCAGTGAAGTCTCCTTGTTGCAGGGCTTCCAGCTGTTCATTGACAAGGTGGAGTACTTTGTTGCGGTTTTCACTGTTAATTCCGGTTTGGACACTTAAATATCCCCGGAAGGTGTCAAAGGTACTGGAGGCATAATACGCCAAGCTTTCCTTTTCCCGCACATTCATAAACAGTTTGGAATGAGGGAACCCGCCAAACAAGCCGTTGAAAACCAATAGCGGAAATCGCAGCAAATCTTCGTAATAAATACCAGTAGAATATGCCAAGTTCAATTTCCCTTGAATGACTGATTCCTGTAATTGTTGTTCGCGAATGACGTTGCTGGTGGTTTGTTCATAATAGATTTCAGGTGAGATTTCTTCCCGGTCAGTAAACGGCAGCGCAGAAAATAGTTTTTCCGCCTCTTCCTCGGTAACATCGCCTACCACAAAAATATCCAGTTGATCTTTTGCTAGGACTTCCTGATAATAATCTGCAACTGTTTGACTTGTTTCCTGCTGCAAATCTGCTACTGTCCCAAAGCTTGGAATTTTCTGAGCGTCATCGGTAAAATATGTTTCCTGCAGCTTTAAAGAAGCCAAGGTTTGCTTGTCTTCTTCCAAACTTTCCAAATAGCCCTTCAAATTTTCTTTTTCCAATTGGAAGGTTTGCTCATCAAATTTTCCGTCTTTAATGTTCGGATAAAAGAGTATTTCTTTAAACAAATCAACCGCCTGGGCTAAGATTGTAGAATCATCTACATATTTTCCATTTACAACACTAATTCCCAGATTCATCCAATGAATATTGCCTTTGCGGCCGACACTCAAGCCAAAGCCAGCACCATATAACTCTGCCAGGTGAGCACTTAGTTTTGTTTGGTCCGGATAATGCAACGAGTTCGTTTCTAATAAGTTTGCTAGTAACGTACGAGTCGTCATTTTCTCTCTCGTTAAACGCGTAGTAAAGCGTCCGTAGATTTGAATTGTTTTATATTTTTTCGTGGGTAAGACATGCAGCCGAATACCTTTTTTTAGTCGAATCATAGATACGCTCCTTTAATTTGTCATTACCCTCAATTATAGCACAGGAAAAAGGGGAAAGCCGGGATTTGCTATAGTGAGGCCTTTTGTTTCATCTTTCTTAGGGAGTTCGCTATACTTGTAAGTGAGAAGATAAGGAGGAAGAAAATGTTTAAAGAATTCAAGGACTTTCTAATGCGAGGCAATGTGATTGACCTGGCTGTCGGGGTTGTAATCGGGAGTGCCTTTACTGCAATTGTAACCCAAGTAGTTGATGGGTTGATTACTCCGCTGGTTGGTTTGATCGTTTCGTTATTTACCAAGGGACAAGATTTAGAGGCTGCCGTTTCTGTTTTAGACTGGGTACCAGTTAAGGGAGTTAAATTTGCCTTTGGCGATGTCGTTAGTGCTATTATTACCTTTTTAATTACTGGTTTCGTACTATTCTTAATTGTGAAAGCTGCCAATCGAGCTCAAACAATAGGCGGTCATAATAAAGAAGAACCGGAAGAAGAAGTGGCACCCACAGCTGAAGATTATTTGGCTGACATCCGTGATCTATTAGCCGAACAGAAACATTTGCAGGAACACGTAAAAACCGAAGACCCTGTAGTCATTCAAGAGAAACCCACTGATCTGTAAAATTTAAGACACATAAAAACCATGGAGCAAAATTGCTCCATGGCTCTTAAACTGCTTCAGTTAAAAATTCAATTTCTACTGTACGTGTTAATACATCGGAATAACTGTACGATACTCGTTCAAAAGAATTTTCTTCAGGATCCAAATCGACTACAAACACAGATGGATAAATCTCAGTTAGAATTCCTCTGCGTTGTGTTTGACGTTTTCTGCCTGTTTGAGCGACTAGTAAAATCGGACTACCTAAACGATCCTCTAAGCTCTGCTTGATGGTTGCTAAAGTTGTTGGCATTCAGTTCACCTCACCCTACAGTATAACAGAAAAAGTTGGAATTTACAATGTTATCATAAGAGAAATTGTTTTGCAACCCCTTATACAGCGCCAACCGTTGTATGCGTTTTCAAAAGCTATTCTTGATAAGATAACTCATTTTTTATTTTTCTTTTTGCCCGCGATAAGCTCCGTGACACCGAAGATGGCGATCTCCCCAGTCCTTTCGCTATGTCCGATATTTCAACACTTTTCATATATTTCATAAAAACCTGAGCTTCAAAAGGTGACAATTGAGCTTCCAAATTTTCCAGTGTTTCGTGCATAATCAGCGCTTCATCCACATACTCATGATAAAATAATGTCGAGCTTACAGAATCAAGTCCCACTGTGTCAATCGGAATGATGTTCTTCTCGACTTTCCGCTTTTTTGCCTCTTGCTTTCGCAGCTGTCCTTGAATCCGATGCTCAAAAATTATTTTGAAATACAGACCAAAACTAACTTTTTGATTCTGTTCGTAGCTCATGATCGCATCATTCAATGCTATTCTACCCTCTTGCAGCCAATCATCTGTATCAAAAATCCGAATAAAATACTTCTTCTTTATGGTGAAGACGACTCCCTGGTACTCTTCAAAAAGAATTTTGAACGAGCACTCATCACCCGATTTTGCCTTCTCCAACAAACAATTTAATTGATTTAACACAACACAACCACTCCTTTTTGATAAAAATAATACCCGTTTTTTATCAAAATAGAAGTGGTTAAACGCGATTTTTTATTTTTGGCTTAATTCGTCCCTTTTTTGGGACAAATTGTTCAATTGCTCTTCGTTCCATGGAGAATTGCGACGAAAATCGGTAAATTGTGTATCTTTTGCAGCACCTAAAATGGTCTCTTCCGTTTTTTGAAGATCCTTGTACAGCTCTCGAGCCGAAGTTCGTAAAGCGCCTTGAGAGAACACGGTCCATTGCTCCGCCAAATCACTAGTAGCCACGGTTACTTGGGTCAAGCGATCATTCAACTCACCGGCTGTTCGTTCAATGTAGCTGTCCGCTGTTTCGTCTTCTTTAGTGAAGACAACAGTCAGCTGATATTTTTGGTAACTTTTTTGAATTCCTGGAACCAGCTGCGCATCGAACACCACAATTATTTCCAAGCCTTGATACTTAGCATAATTGGACAAACGATTTAGCAGTACTTCCCGTGCCTCCTCTAGGTGGTCTTGTTTCTTTAGCAGGGAAAGCTCCGGCCAAGCACCAATCATGTTATAGCCGTCCACCAGCAGTAACTGCTTTTTCATCAGCTGCCACTTCGCTTTCTCAGTACTTCAAACATTAAAAGACCTGCTGCTACACCAGCATTTAAGCTCTGTACATGTCCTGTCATTGGAATAGTCAGCATTTCGTCTACGTCTTTTTTCAGACCCGCACTCATTCCGCGACCTTCGTTGCCGATAATCAAAGCAATCGGACCGTCCACTTTCCACTGACGATAATCCGTTCCTTCCATATCTGTTCCAAAGACCCAGTAGCCAGCATCCTTTAATTGCTTGATGGCTTGACTAAGGTTAGTCACTCGAGCAATTGGTACATACTCGACCGCGCCCGTTGATGCCTTCGTTACTACTGGTGTGATCCCCACCGAGCGATGCTTAGGGATAATTACTCCGTTTACCCCGCTGGCATCCGCGGTTCGTAAGATAGATCCAAAGTTATGGGGATCTTCTAAACTGTCTAAAATCAGCAAAAAGGGTGCCTCTGCCGTGGTTTGTTCCAGCAGACCATCCAGAGTTAAGTATTCATACGGCGTAATTGCCAGCAACATCCCCTGATGCACGCCATGATCACTTAAAGTATCTAATTTTTGTTTTGGTACCCATTTTACCGGAACAGCTTGCGTTTGAGCTAAGCCTTTTAACTGTTCAATTTTTTCACCGCGGGCATCCTCTTGTAAAAATAATTTATTTCCGCGACCTGCCTGCAGTGCTTCCACCGTTGCGTGGTGACCAAAGACAAAATTCTTTTCTTCATTATTATTCTCTTCAGGTACTACTACCGCTTTCTGCGGCTTGCGTTTACGCTTGTCCTTCATCTACTTCGCCTACTTTCTTAATACACCAATCCATTAATTCTTCTAAACGTTCTTTTTGACCTAACAAATGCAAGTAGCCCATTACAGCCTCAAATCCCGTCGACATGCGATAGGTCATTTTATCGGTATTCTTCGCGGAAGTATAGCTTTTTGCATTACGCCCGCGCCGGTAGATGCCTTGTTCTTCTTCTGTCAGCAGCTCAACAGCATCCATCTCATGAATC
Source organism: Candidatus Enterococcus moelleringii (assembly GCF_017377575.1). Taxonomy (GTDB): domain Bacteria; phylum Bacillota; class Bacilli; order Lactobacillales; family Enterococcaceae; genus Enterococcus_A; species Enterococcus_A moelleringii. The sequence continues at coordinate 36,503 of NZ_JAFREM010000027.1, read as the reverse complement.
AGCATCGCTTGAGCTTTAGCCGAAACATAACGAGTAGCCATGTGGTGCAGTTTGTTTGGTCGGGTTTGGCCAGAAAGAACTAGGAAATCCCGAACATAGCTTTCATAAATAGCATCGCCTACGTAAGCCAAGGTCAATCCGCTTAATTGTTTTACATCTATCATTAGGCTCTTCTCCATCGAGTACCCTGCGGCGTGTCTTCTAAAATAATTCCTTGATCCTTCAATTGATCGCGAATTTCATCACTGCGGGCAAAGTTTTTATCCTTGCGGGCTTGGTTACGTTCCGCAATTAATTGGTCCACCTCTTCATCCAATAAACCAGCTGTTTCAAAGTTAATCCCAAATACAGCTAGCAGCTGAGTAAACATTGACACCCCGGCCTCTAAAACAGCGGCAGAAACCTCAGACTTTTCAATATATTGATTTAACCACTTAGCTAATTCATAAACGACCGTAATTCCGTTGGCAGCATTAAAGTCATCGTCCATTTCTTTGACAAAGCGAACTTCCAAATCATTGATGACTTGAATATTTTGTTCATCATCAGCCAGCTGCTCTACCGCCGTATCTTTACGGAAATTCACATTTTCAAAGGTTGTACGTAAGCGTTGCAAGTTGGCTTGAGCATCCTTCATGGTTGTTTCACTGTAACGGATTGGCCGACGGTATTGTGTAGTTGCCATAAAGAAACGCAGCACTTGCGGATCAATTTCTTTAACCATGTCGTGAACAGTTACAAAGTTGCCTAGAGATTTGCTCATTTTTTCGTCGTCTTCACCAATGGTTACATAGCCATTATGCATCCAATAATTGGCAAATTTTTGGCCGGTTTTCGCTTCGCTTTGGGCGATTTCATTTTCATGGTGAGGAAACTCCAAATCTTGACCGCCACCGTGAATATCAATCGTGTCACCTAAATGCTTGGTAGCCATAACTGAACACTCGATATGCCAGCCGGGACGTCCCATTCCCCAAGGTGATTTCCAAGCAATTTCTTCTGGCTTAGCTGATTTCCACAGAGCAAAATCTAACGGATCTTCTTTTTGCAGCTGTTCGCTGCCGGTCCGCTGACTAGCGCCAACTTCCAGCTCATCGATGGATTGATCGCTTAATTCCCCATAATCTTTGAATTTGCGGGTGCGGTAATACACATCACCGTTGGATTCATAAGCATAATCCATTTCCACCAGCACGGTAATAAAATCAATAATATCAGGAATATGATTCATTACCCGCGGATGCAACGTAGCTGGTTTTACGTTTAGTGCTGCGGTATCTTCTTCAAAGGCAGCGATAAACCGATCGGCTACTTCTGGTGCTGTCAGCGATAGTTCTTTGGCTGCTTTGATAATTTTGTCATCCACATCGGTAAAGTTCGAGACATAATTCACTTCATAGCCACGGTATTCAAAATAGCGGCGAATTGTATCAAAAGCAATCGTACTGCGGGCGTTTCCGATATGGATGTAATTGTAGACAGTTGGTCCGCAGACATACATGCGGATTTTGCCTTCTTCAATTGGTTTGAATGCTTCTTTTTCACGGGTTAACGTATTATAAATTTCAATCATGTGGAACCTTCCTTCCGTTAATTCTTGCTATTTTAGCTGGTACCCCTACTGCTGTAGCATGGTCAGGTACATTATTTAAAACCACTGCTCCGGCTCCGATTTTAGCACCGACTCCGATTTCGATCGGGCCTAAAATTTGTGCATTGGCTGAAATAAAAGCCCCTTTGCGGACAGTCGGATGACGTTTGCCCGTATCTTTTCCGGTCCCTCCTAAGGTTACGCCGTGGAACAGCACGACATTTTCTTCTACTTCCGCTGTTTCACCAATTACCACTCCGCAACCATGGTCGATAAACACTCCGGGAGCTATCTTAGCTCCTGGATGAATCTCAATCCCGGTTAAAAACCGCCAAAACTGCGAGTGGATCCGAGCCAATAAAAACAAGTTTTGCTTATAAAGAAAATGGGACAGCTTATGAAAAAACAAAGCATGTATCCCAGGATATGTTAATACGACTTCAACACTTGACTTGACAGCAGGATCATTCCGTTTGGTAGCTTCTATCGCTTGTTTCCACCATCCCATTTTAATCGCTCCTTTTCTTTCAGACAACGAATTTCCCTTACTCCCCTTAGTAAAAGAATTCCCCCAATACTTCTAGACATAAAAAACGCGCATCCTTTGAGTTTCCTCAAAAGACGCGCGCTGACGTGGTCCCACTTTTGTTTGCAGACTAGCTGCCTCTTACGGGTAACGGCCGTTTTCATCCGTTTTTGGCTACCTATCGCCAAAACCACTCCAAGATGCATTTCACAGTTCTGTCCCTGCCTGCTTACACCAACCGCAGACTCTCTTTGAAGGACTTATTCCCTGCTACTTCTTCTTTTCGATGTGTTTACATTACTTGATTTAAATGTGCTAAAGCTTTTTCTTTACCTAATAATTCAACGGTTTCTGGCAATTCAGGACCGTGGGTTACACCACTAACGGCTACCCGAATCGGCATCCAAAGGTTTTTGCCTTTAACGCCTGTTTCTTTTTGAACGGCTTTGATTGCTGCCAATACACCAGCCGCATCAACAGTTTCCATATCTGTTAATTGTTCCTTGAAGGCACTTAAAACCATTGGAACTGTTTCTTGAGCCAAGACTTCTTGAGCTGCTTCATCCAAAACAGGATGTTCTTCAAAGAATAATTGAGAAACCTCCACGATTTCAGCTGCATAGCTCATTTGCGGTTGATATAAACCAACTACACGTTTTACCCAAGCTTTACGGTCAGCATCTGGAGTTTCTTCTACTTTGCCGGCTTTAATTAGATATGGCAAGCACAATTCAGTCAAGGCATCTAGATCCATTGCTTTGATGTAGTTGTTGTTTACCCATTCTAATTTCTTCTGGTCAAAGGCAGCTGGTGATTTGCTTAAACGTTTCGTATCAAACATTTTAACAAGTTCTTCTGGTGAGAAGATTTCGTCTTCTCCAACTGGTGACCAGCCTAATAACGCGATAAAGTTGAACATTGCTTCTGGCAAGTAGCCTAGCTCACGGTATTGTTCGATAAATTGCAGAATCGATTCATCCCGTTTGCTTAGCTTTTTACCTGTCTCGCTATTGATGATTAACGTCATGTGTCCGAAGGTTGGGCGGGCCCAGCCAAAGGCATCGTAAATCATTAATTGTTTTGGTGTGTTGGCAATGTGATCATCGCCACGTAGTACGTGAGTGATTTTCATCATGTGATCATCTACGGCAACAGCAAAGTTATAAGTTGGCATGCCATCGCGTTTTTGAATGACGAAGTCGCCGCCGACATTGTCAGATTCAAAAGTGATTTCACCTTTAACCATATCTTCAAAGCTGTAGCTGGTATTGCGTGGTACGCGGAAACGAATCACGGGTTCTAAACCTTGTGCTTCTTTTTCTGCTTGCTGTTCAGGAGATAAGCTAGCGCATTTACCGCCATAGTGAGGCATTTCGCCGCGAGCTCTTTGTGCTTCACGTTCAGCTTCTAATTCTTCTTCGGTACAGTAGCATTTGTAAGCCCAGTTGCTGGCTAATAATTGATCGATTAGCGGTTGATAGATTTCTTTACGTTCAGACTGACGGTAAGGACCGTATGCTCCTGGTTTTTCCGGAGACTCATCCCAATCCATTCCTAGCCAAGCCAGGTTTTCCAGTTGGCTTTTTTCGCCGTCTGCAATGTTGCGTTTTTGATCAGTATCCTCAATACGAATGATAAATTCACCATCATTGTGACGAGCAAATAAATAGTTGAATAATGCTGTCCGAGCATTTCCAATGTGTAAATGTCCAGTTGGACTTGGTGCGTAACGCACACGAATTTTTGACATGTGAACTCCTCTTTCCCGCTTAATTAAGCAGATCTAACGCCTGCTTCACTGCTCAAATTGTACAATCAATCGGCTATTTAGTAAAGGGTCAATCCTTCTTGCCATCTTGATACTCAATTTTTTTCTCGGGTGAATCATCTTTAAGGTTGCGATTTGAATGAGCTGGCTTAGCAAAGATCATCCGTCCGGCGGCTGTTTGCAAAGCACTAGTTACGACAACTTCAATATGTTCATTCATATAATGCTGCCCATCTTCCACGACTACCATGGTGCCGTCATCTAAGTAGGCGACCCCTTGCTGGCGTTCCGTTCCGGCTTTTACCAGCAGGACATTCATGTTCTCGCCAGGAATAACCACTGGTTTTACCGCATTAGCTAATGCATTGATATTTAGAACTGCGACATTTTGGAACTCAGAAACTTTATTCAGGTTGTAATCGTTGGTGACAATCACACCATCCAATAATTTCGCCAATTTGATCAGCTTGCTGTCGACTTCGTTGATGTCTTCAAAGTCGCCATCGTACATTTCCACTGAGATACCGTCTTCTTTTTGCAAAGAATTCAAAATATCCAAACCGCGGCGTCCTCTTACCCGTTTCAAGCTGTCGCCTGAATCGGCAATGTATTGCAATTCATACAAGACGAAGTTCGGAATCATCAGCACGCCTTCTAAAAAGCCGCTTTTAGCAATGTCGTAAATCCGGCCATCGATGATGACACTGGTATCCAAAATTTTATACTTATGGAAATTTTCATCCGCCTTGCGATCTAACACTTCGCCTTCTTGATTTTCCGGCTTTTTAGAGCGGGGAGTAAATATCTTTTTCCACTCATCAATTCGGGTCGTTCCCATCCGAAATCCCAAGTAACCTAACAAAATCATAATCAGAATCGGCAACGCACTATTTACAAAAGGCACCTCTAAATTATATAGAGGATTGGTAACAAACAGCCCTAAAGTTAGGCCGATAATCGCTCCCACTGTTCCAAACAGTAAATAGGTTAAGCTTAATTCGTTTAATTGTTTCTCGATCTTTTTTACTCCGGTTGTAATGGGTTCGACGAGGACCACGGATAATAATAAGAAAATAATTGCGCCAATCAGGCCATTCGTCAAAGAATTATTCAACCAGAAATTGTCGGTTTGTCCGATTGCCATCCATGCTGTCGGCAGCAAGGTAATCCCCATACTGATCCCAACTAAAACAATGATGACAGTTAATACACGTTTTTGCATGACTTCCCTCCTAAATTGTCAATTTTCTTACAGGCCCTTTCTTATCGAAAAGGTCTGTTAAGAAATTCACTTTAACACCTGGACTGCTGGCCGCTGGGGCAAACAGTCTGGGTGATTTGATTACTTAAATACTTTACGCAGCGTTTCACCAATCGTAGCAACTGGGATAAGTTCGGCTCCTTTTGGCGGCGTCCAGTCTCCCATGTTGTTTTTTGGTAAATAGATTCGCTTGAAGCCTAGTTTTACTGCTTCTTTGACCCGCTGCTCGATGCTGTTCACCCGGCGAATTTCGCCAGTTAAACCAATTTCACCGATAAAACACTCGGTGGCTTCCGTTCCTTTTTCTTTGTAGCTGGAAGCAATCGCTACCGCTACTGCCAAGTCAATGGCTGGTTCATTCAATTTTACCCCGCCAGCGGCCTTTAAGAAAGCATCCTGGTTTTGCAGCAGCAATCCCGCACGTTTTTCTAAAACTGCCATAATTAAGGATATCCGGTTGAAATCCAGACCGGTTGTGGTACGTTTGGCATTACCGAAAACGGTTGGTGTCACTAAGGCCTGCACTTCAACTAGAATCGGCCGGCTACCTTCCATGGCAACAACAATTGCTGAACCAGTTGCGCCTTCCAGCCGTTCTTCTAAGAACACCTGTGACGGATTGGCAACCTCCACCAGACCGGTTTCCCGCATTTCGAAGATCCCGATTTCGTTAGTGGAACCAAACCGGTTTTTCACTGCCCGTAAAATTCGGAAGCTGTGGTGTTTTTCCCCTTCAAAATACAAAACGGTATCCACCATATGCTCCAGCATCCTTGGACCAGCGATGTTTCCTTCTTTGGTTACATGCCCAACGATGAAAATAGCAATGCCGTTGGTTTTCGCCAGCTTTAGCAATTCTGCCGTAGTTTCACGGACTTGACTGACTGATCCAGCCACACTGGAAATATCAGGCTGGGTCATGGTTTGAATCGAGTCAATGATAACAAAATCTGGCTTAATATGTTCGATTACTCGACTGATTTCTCCCATATCCGTTTCTGGATACAAGTAAAAATCGGTGTCGCTGGAGCCTAGACGCTGTGCTCGCAGCTTGATCTGCTGGGCACTTTCTTCTCCCGAGACATAAAGAACTTTTCCGCCGGTAGCTGCTAGTTGATGAGACACCTGCAGTAGCAATGTTGATTTACCAATCCCAGGATCACCACCAATTAATACTAGCGATCCGGGAACTACACCGCCGCCTAACACTCGGTTCAATTCAGCTAGCTGGGTTTCAATTCGGGTTTCTTTTGTGAAGACAACATCCTTCAAAAGCGTTGGTTGGGCCTTTTCACCCGTTAGACTGACGCGGTTGCGACGGTCTTCAGTATCTTGAATGACCTCTTCTACTAATGTGTTCCAGCGGCCGCAATTGGGACAGCGGCCTAAATATTTCGGCGAAACATAGCCGCATTCTTGGCAAATAAATTGTGTTTTAGCTTTTTTTGCCACAATTCCACCTCTTTAATTTTAACATAAAACTAGTTTTTTTGATGCTGATCGGAAGAGCCGAATCCACCTGTTCGTTCAGTTGTCGCACAATCGTTGTCAGCCTTTAAAAACGGCAGGAAAATTCCCTGGCCGATTCGTTCACCTTTTTTAATCGTAACATCCGTCAGGCCAAAATTCGTAAATTGAAACATGATGTGCCCTTCGTTATCAGGATTGTTGTAATAATCGCTGTCGATGACTCCAACACCGTTGCTTAGACTTAAAAAGCGTTTCAAAGGATTGCTGGAGCGATTCGCTAATTGCAAGTACTCGTCCTCACCCATGTAAGCTTTAATACCCGTTGGAACCAGCACTGGTTTAACCAATTTTTCTTCTTGATCAACTTTACCGGTAACCTGTGCCACCAATCGTTTCCAAAAAGTTGGAATAACGATATCTTCAGCTGCTTCGAAATCATAGCCGGCCGCATTTTTAGTTGCCCGCTCCGGCAAGTGAATTTCTTGATTTTGGTACTTTGTAACTACTTCAAATCCTCTTTTTTTCATGGGTTGCTCCTTTAAAAAAATCTTATTGTTATTCTACCATAGAGAACGTACGTTTATGAAAATGTTTTGCGAAAACTATGTGGAAATTTAGTGAATCTTAGGGATTTACTGCCATGAGAAAAAGAGCAGGGCCATTAGCTCTGCTCCCTTACGGCATAATTCGGATCAAATTCATCAATTTCAATGTAAATATACGCTTTTTTATCTGGCAGTGATTGCCGAATTTGAAGCTCAATTTCGTTGATTACTTTATAGCTGATTTCTTCATACGCATCATTGATATCCATCTTAGCTGCAATCAGTACTTCCTCAGGGCTCAAATGAACCGTCTTAACGTCAATCAAGCGTTTGACTTCAGGGCGTTGAAAGGCCATTTGGATTTTTGCTAAATCTGCTTGGGAAACACTTTCCCCTACGATTAAGCTGTAAAATTCCCGGGCTAAAAAGATGGAAGCAAACATCAATAGTAAGCCAATCATTAAACCGCTTAAAGCATCAAACATGGGATTGCCAGTGAGAGCAGTCAGCAATGTCCCTAAAATAGCTAACACCAAACCAATTACGGCACAAAAATCTTCAGTAAAAATAATCAAAATTTCGCTGTGACGACTTTCGTGTAAAAAACGGAACAAAGGTAACTTCTCCGTGTTCAACTCGTGAATTTCTTTTAGTGCTACCCTTAGCGAGCTGCCTTCCACTAAAATGCCAAAGACTAGGATCACCAAAACAATCCAAGTGTTTTCTACTTCATGACTCGGGTGAAAAAGCTTTTCCAAAGCCTCCATTACACCTAGTGCACCACCACCAAAAAAAAGCATCGTCGCAACAATTGTACTAAAAAAGTACTTAGCCCGACCCTCGCCAAATTGATGCAGAGCACTTTGTCCGCGGCTGGCCCGTTTGTTGCCGAACAGCAAAAGGATTTGGTTGCTGCAATCCACTACACTATGGATACTTTCATTCAACATCGCCGCACTGCCGCTGACGGCATAGCCAACAAATTTACTGATGGCTACTAAAATATTGGCAATCAAAGCCGCCAAAACGGCCGTTGGTCGCTGCTTATCCATGCTTTCATCTTCTCTCTATCTCAATTCTTGCTTTTATTATATAACAGAAAGAAGCTGAACCCCTCCATCGGCGCTCAGCTTACTTTTTCACGATTCCATACAAAAACATATCAATCGCTGCAGGAAAAGAATTTCCCTGCTTGTCGTATGTATCCGGCTGCAGATAAGCCGCCAGCAAAATGAACAATTGTTTGACTGCCAGCTCAGCCTGGACCCCTGAACGCAAAAATACGTCTTCTTTTTTTAGCACATCAACAAAAGGTGCCTCATAAGACTGCTGCCACAAAAGGTACAGCTCCTGGGAAGACTCCTTGGAAAGGGCGTAGTGCATGTCATGCATCATCATGTAGAAATCAAAGGGATGCCTTTGTTGCAGATACACCATCATTTCCGTCAGCTTTTCTGTCAAAGTTGATCCATTTTCCTTAGCAATCTCTTGCAGCTGGCTTCCGACTTCATCAGCCAATTCCCGCATGACCGCTACATAAATATCTTCCTTCTTCTTAAAATGATAATAGATATTCGGCTGAGTAATCCCCAATGCTTCAGCGATTTGGCGGGTAGAGGTAGCTTCGTATCCTTGATTCATAAATAGACTTTCCGCTGTATCTAAAATTTTTTGGTACATGGTCTTATTCATCGCCGAACCGACTCCTTTTGCTGGTCGATTTTGGCCAATTCTTTGCGGATAGCCTGAAAGATACGCAGCTTTCTTGCCTGCTTTACTGCGTGCTTTTGGGTGAAGACTTGGTAGTCATTCTCTCGAACCACCTCCAATATTTCTCGATAAAAATAACATGCTGCTAATAATGGCGTCCGACAATCTTCATCAATCCAAGGCATCATAGTCAATCCTTTTTGATAGCTGGCTTCGGCCCGCTGCGCTTCGTATTCCCATAACTGGGCAAACTCAGCTGTTTGTCGGTGCTGTTTCAAGTCTTCAGGAGTTACGCCATATTCAGCCATTTTATCTTTTGGCAAATAGATGCGGCCTTGTGCTTCATCTTCACCAATGTCCCGTAAAATATTGGTGATTTGCATGGCTTCACCCAATTGTTTAGCCTCTTCGATGATTTTTTCCCAGTTTTGCGATAACAGCGGCAGTAGCATTAAGCCAACAGAGCCAGCAACGTAATAGCTGTATTCTTCCAGCTCCTGCTGAGTAGCCGGCTGTTGAAATTTGATATCGCGGCGCTGGCCCTCCAGCATATCGTAAAAGGCTTGAATATCCAGCGGATAATGCTTGAATACGACTGCCAACGCCCGCCATAAAGGTTCATCCGGATGATCGCCTTTTTGAAAAGCTCCCAGCTGCGCTTTCAGCTCTGCCAGTTTTTCCGGATTCTTCTCCACGTCAATAGCATCATCGGCCCGACGACAAAAAGCGTAAATCGCATAAACACTCATGGCTTTTTGCTCCGGTAAACGGGAAAAAGCCGCATAAAAGCTTTTGGAATGGTGCTCAATGATGCGTTCGCAATAATCAAAATCCGCTTGGTGGCGAATAAAATCCGTCGCAAGTTTATTGGTCATCGACAACCAGCTCCTCTACTGCTAACTTCGCACTTTGCATAACAATTGGTACCCCAGCCCCCGGATGTGTACTGCTGCCGCAGAAATACAACCGGTCTGCATAGTCAAATTTATTGTGAGGGCGATAGTAATTACTTTGCTTTAAGGTTGGTTTTAAGCCAAAGGTTGCCCCATGATAGGCATTAAAATTACCAGCAAAGTCCGTTGGCGCATAATGTTCTTCAAAAACAATGTGTTCATCTAAATCGGTAAACACGGTTTCCTCTTTAATTTTTTGAATCACATGATTGCGATACTGCTGAATCGTTTCGTCGGTCCAATCGTCAAACTTAGATAATTCTGGAACCGGAATTAAGACATATAGAGCCTCATGTCCTTCTCTAGCCATAGATTGATCCAGCAAACTCGGTACATATAAATAGTAGGAAGGATCATCCGGCAAAACACCTTGATCAAAAATATCGGTAATGTTTTTCTCGAAATCTTTGGCAAAATGAATGGAATGAAGGGCTTCTACATCATATTTTTTATCAAGTCCAAGATAAAGCAAGAAGCAAGAACAAGAGTATTCCATCTTCTCAATTTTTTGATCCGTATATTTGCCGCGATCTTTTTCATTTGGCAATAAATGCTTCATGGCATAAGGGAAATCTGCGCCACAAACCACCGCATCCGCTAAAATCCGCTCGTTGTTGACTCTAATTCCGACAGCTTCTTTATTTTCGATCAGAATTTCTTGCACTTCGGTATCACAATAAATCTGGCCGCCCATTTCCTTGAACAAGCGCTCCAGTCCTTGAGCCAAGGTGTACATGCCGCCCTTCATAAAATACACCCCATAAAATAACTCAATCATCGGGATGATTGTGTACAAGGAAGGCCCTTGGTAAGGCGAAATTCCGATATACAACGTTTGAAATGCCAGCGATTTCCGCAGACGATCATCTTTTACAAACTTGGAAATTGAGCTGTAGGCGTCGCCAAATGTTTTTAATTTCAAGCCATTTAACAATGATTTTGGATTGTAAAAATCCCAGAAAGAACGAAATGAGCGCGTGATAAATGCGTCTTTAGCAATCAAATAACGCTTATAAATATCAGCTAAAAAGGCAAAATAGCCTTGCGCATCTTCTTCAGATATACTTTCCAGCGTCTTCGTCAACGCAACCAAATCAGATGAAAAGACTAAGGGATCATCGTCAGAAAAATACAGCTTCAACATAGGATCAATTTTTTCCATTGGAATATAATCCTCGGGGTCTTTTCCGCAAAATTCAAACACCTCTTGATAGATATCCGGCATCATAACGATCGTCGGTCCTACATCAAAAGTGAATCCTTCCTTTTTAATCTGATTCATTTTTCCGCCTACCTGGCTGTCTTTTTCGTATAAATGAACCTCATAACCTAATTTTTGCAACCTGACAGCGGCGGTCAGTCCTGCAACACCTGCACCTATTACTATTACCTTTTTCATCGACATTCTCCTCCTTTAATCATTTTATAACTTATCACTTGATAAGTAAAAGTATACAGCCCAAAAAGATACTAAAAAAGCCGATCACTTGAAAATGATCAGCCCTTTTTCTTATTTTACATCGTTTTCTAGCCAAGCCAGCAAGCGGTCAGCTACCTGTTGATTTTGATCATCAATTGTAGATTCCCCATCACCTTTTTGCGGACCATATGCGCCAAATCCGGCATGGTTGCCGCCTGCAATTTCTTGATATTCTGCATTCTCAGGAAGTTCTTGTTTAGATTCTTTATAAGCTGCTTGATTCAAAACTTGGTCGTTTTCTGCTGTTAAGGAAAGAACTGGTACTTCTTTATTCGCTAGACTGCCTTTTTCATCTGGATAACTAGCTAAAAAGAACACACCCTTTAAATGTTCGGCATTTTCAGCAGCAAAACGGCTGGCCATAACACCGCCTAACGAATGACCGCCAACCACATAAGAGCGTTCAGGCTGCTCTTCCAATACCTTTTCTGCACGGTTAGGCGCCAAAACTGCTAAATCCAAGGGCATTTTTAGCACGTATACCGGATAACCTGACTGTGCCAGACTTTCAGCCCATACACTGTAGCTCTCTGGGTCCACTAGTGCGCCTGGATAAAAAATGACTATAGGCTTGCTTTGGTCCTCTGATGGGAAGTACAGCCAATCACTGCTTTCTTCTGCCCTTTGAGCAGTTTGTTCCGCAGGTCTTGCCGGCGGATATGTCTGGGTTTGCAGATATGCAACTCCGCCGACAGCAATAACTACAATGCCAATTAAAACAATCAGCAGGATTTTTTTCCATTTTTTCATTGCTCTCTTCCTTTCTTTCGTTCCAATCATATCATCAGTCGGCAAAATTTTCGTGGAAATTGCATTAGGAAGGATTAAGCAGTAAAACTCTCAGCTAAAGTGGTATTTTTTGACACAAAACAGGCCAATTGATCTCTAGATGCAGAGATCAATTGGCCTGATATTAACCTTGACGGAACAAGTATATTTTCGTCCAAGGTGTCATCGATTTAATATTAGACATGTTATTATGCGGGAAGGTACTGTGCCATATTCTGTCGTGATTTGGTGTATTTCCCCAGAAAAAGCCTAGGTGGCAATCATAACCTGGTTGAGAATAATCAGGCTCAAAATACAAAATGTCACCTTTTTTAGCTAATCCGCTTTGTAATAATGAACTTACCGAGCCGTAAGTTTCATATTGTACATTTTTAGTCAGTGCATCTCGCCAGTTATAGCCATTTCCTACACCGCCCCAAGCATTTGCCACATTCGTAATGGCACCTAAATTACCGCCAGCTCTTTGGATAACACTTGCGATAAAGCCGGTACAGTTCATGCCCGGTCCGCTGCCATTCGGGTCTCCGTTCGGACTCATTGAAGTACTTGCATTAGCAGTAAGGCCTCTAAATGGTGTATACAAATAGTAACGGTCATTTTCATGTTTACTCAATTCATTGACAATTTGATCTCGCGTAATTCCGAAAAATCCAGAAGCCCATTGCACTACACTTTCTGGTTGGAACGGAGTGCTGTACCAGCCAATTCCCTCATAACGCCAGCCGACACTAGTTAAATGATCTCGTTCATTGCCGTTTACGGTGTAATGGTGTGCGCCCACCCCGCCATTAGGGTTGTACACGCGGTAAACCGGCATGCCATCGCCTAGCGTGTGCCAACCAATTCCTTCGTAGCGCCAGCCGTGCCCTTTCAAATTGTCCCGTTCATTACCATTCATTGTATAGAAGTGTTCGCCAGAATTAGGATTGTATAGCCGGAAGACTTCGATGCCAGATAATACTGACCGCCAGCCAATCCCTTCGTAACGCCAACCAATCCGGCTAAGCATATCTCGTTCATAGCCGTTCATCGTATAAAAATGCTCGCCAGAGTTCGGGTTGTAAATTCTAAAGATTGGTACATCCTGCACCGGTGCTTTCGGTGCTGCTGCTCGAGCTTTCGTTGGTAATTCGGCTGCTTTTACTGCTGCTTTTTGCGGTTCTGCTTTCTTCACCGGTGCTTGTGCAGCGGGAGCGGTTTGCTTTTTATCAGGAATAACAGCCGTATCTGCCGCTTGGCTGCTTTCTGTTTTGTCTTTTGACTGCTCCTCTTCTACAGCAGGAAGTTCACTTGGAGTATCTTCCTTCTCTACCGCCGAGTCCTCATTTTGAATGTCTTCCTCTTCTACAGCAGCCTCTTCGTTTTGACTGTCTTGCTCATCCTCCACAACAGGCACTTCATTTTCCGAAGAATTATCTGGTTTTTCAGGTAGTTGTGGAGCTGGGGGGTCTTCAGATTCTATTGTATCAGATGGTACAGTAATTGCTGGTTCTTCACTGTTGACGCTCTCTTGGCTACTATCCACCACTCCAGGAGGCGCTTCCATAATTGCTGCTGTATTATTTGCAGAGTTTTCTACTACTACTGCTTCATTTCCCAGCTCCGAAGCAAACGCTGTATCACTTTTTTGCTCGTATAATGTCGTTGAAAATAATAGTCCTGCTACGATTAGCAAATATTTCTTGTTATTCTTCTTATCCTGCCTAAAATTCATTGTGCCACCTCCGAATTTGATAAAAACAATTATTATCTTAATCAAATTCTAAACTACATGAATCATTTTTGTCAAAGAAATTTGCCCACTCCCAGCGATAACTTTTTAACTCAAAATAAAAACTATTCTTGTAGTATATTTTAGTTGCTAGTGATAGAATAAAAGAAATTACTAACGAATTATATATTAGATTTTAATGGATATGGAGGAGTATATACTAATGAAAAAAAGTGTTAGCTTGTTATTTTGTACAACCATTCTTGCTTCAACCTTTTTGGGCAGCGTAAATGGTTTCGCAGTCGAAGAGACTACGGTATCTTCTGACACAATGACATCTGAGGTTCAAGCTTCAGATACAAACGAATTGGATGATTCAGTTGATGTTGTCCCAGAAGTTTCCCCTGCTGTCACATCAGCAGCGACAGAACCGCAAGAAGCTGCAGTTGAGCCTTCTGAAGTGGCGCCAGCAATGACTCCGGCCACTTTTTCAACAGTTCAAACGAAAGCAGCAAGCATCCCAATGTATCGGCTGTATAATCCTAACAGCGGGGAACATTTCTATACCGCAAACGGTATTGAGCGAGACATTACTGTAAATGCCGGCTGGAATTATGAAGGTGTCGGCTGGTCGGCTCCGGAAGGCGGACAACCCGTTTATCGGTTGTACAACCCTAATGCAGGAGATCACCATTATACTTTAGATGCCAACGAAAGAGATCATTTAAAGGGGGTTGGTTGGCGCGATGAAGGAATTAGCTGGTATTCACCGTCTGACGGACTACCCTTGTATCGACTATATAATCCTAATGCAAAAGCGGGTTCCCATCACTATACATTAAACGGAGCAGAAAGGGATAATCTGCAACGAGTTGGTTGGCGCTATGAGGGCATTGCTTGGTATGCAGTTGGTGGAGCAACTTCTGTAAGCGACTATGCTTTGCTTAATGCTCCTTATATTAATCAAAACACAGCCGGCATGCCGATGGGCTGTGAAGCTGCTGCTTTGCTACAAGCATTACAGTTGAAAGGCTATGCTAAGAATTACAATTTAAATTCCTTTATTAAAGAAATGCCGCTAGCTAGCGATAACAATCCTAACAATGGCTTTGCTGGGCGTCCAGATAGAATTATGGAGGATGTCTACCAATCTATTTTTCCCGCACCATTAGCAAGTTGGGGTAGTCGTTACGGAAAAGTAGCCAATATTTCAAATTCATCGGTGGGGACTTTAAAACAAGAACTTAAAAATGGTAACCCCGTTGTTGTTTATGTGACTTTAAACTTGGATAGTCCTAAATATGGCAAGTATTTCTGGGGAACTGGGATAGATAATGCCCACATCTTGACTTTGGATGGATTTAATGAAAGCAACAACACGTACCATGTATCAGATCCAAATGGCGGCAAGTATTGGGTTGCTGGAGCAAAATTTGAAGCCAGCTACAATTTGAAAAAATTTGCAGTTGTTGTTCGATAAGCTGCTTTAAACTCTAAAAAGCGTCTCGCTGTTTACCTGTTATGGGATAAACAACGAGACACTTTTTCTTTCTATACATAAGACACCTATTCAAACTCCACCATATTTCCCCGAAAGCGCAATGGCAAATGTCCCATCTGCACCCGGGGATTGATCCGTTCCTTGATGGTGACCGCTCCAAGAAAGGCGCGCCATTGGTCTTGAATTTCTTGCTCTTCATCTGTTGCTTTGATTTCCGGGCACTCGCTGTCTTCGATTAAGGTTACTTGACCATGATCGATCAGGGCCAACAGACGATGGGTCTCATCATAAATCATCATTTGCTCATTAAAATAACGTTCAACAAAATGCGGGCATAAAAAAGGCAGTGAATAATGCTTAGGGGCGATTTTGCTGAACAATATTTTTCCTACATATTCAAAACGAACAAAACCAGTAAATAGATGAACCTCCCCTAACAAAGTTTTAATGCTTTTTTTGACAGGTAAAACAGATGGATGGCCGATAAAATTCTCCAATGAATCCTTTGTACCTAAGGCAATTTCGATCGTATCCAACAGACAACGTTCTTTATTCACTAGCGTTGCGTAAAAGCCCGTTTGAATAAAGCGGAGATTTTCAGGCGTCAAACGCTGCTGCAAGCGACGATAGATTTTGTGCGCTCTGGCTTCATCGGTCTCTATCAAATCCCCTAGAAACAGGCTTTCCAAAGCCGTTTCTGGCGTTAGGATAAGTGTTGGAAAGACTTTTTGTGAAAAAGCACGATCCACCAAACAAAGAAAGCCGTAAAAGCTGCCGTCGTACTCCCAAGTCTCTGGAACCTCTCGCATGTTCTCACCTGCTTTCTTGAGCATGTTCGAATCGCTCAACATCAAACAAGGACAGCTGCTCGGCTTTGCTCTGGGTATTAAGCTGTTTCAAGGTCTGGTATTGCTTGGAGGAAATCAGCGACGTAATCACCCATTCTGGATCACGGATTAAGCCGGCAGGTGTTTCGTGATTGCAGGCGATAAAATACTGTGCTCGCTTAATGACGATCCCCAGCTTCTTCAAATCACTTAAATGGAGTCGATAGTATTTTCGAGCCTTTACGATATTCTGGGCGCTTTTTGGGCCGATTCCTGGCACCCGCAGCAACATATCATAAGAAGCTGTTTGAACATCTATCGGAAAAAGGTGGTAATTTTGGACCGCCCAGTTTGCTTTCGGATCTAAGTATAAATTAAAATTCGGCTTTTCATCCGACAAAATTTCGTCAGCTGAAAAACGGTAAAAGCGCATCAACCAGTCGGCTTGATATAAACGATGCTCCCGCAGTAGCGGCGGTTCTGTAGTAATCGCCGGCAGCAACGAGTCCTGATTGACAGGAATATAGGCAGAATAATAGACCCGTTTTAACTCATAGCGTTGATACAAATTCTCGGCAATTTTGACAATCGATCGGTCACTTTCTGGACTGGCCCCGATAATCATTTGAGTCGACTGACCGGCTGGGACAAAGCTGGGGCCTTTTTTAATCGCCGGTAAGAGAGCTTCTTCTTTTTTCTTAGTGGTGATCTGCTTCATGGGTTTATATAAGGCATAAGGATCTTTGTCGGGTGCTAATAATTTCAAGCTCTCTCTGGAGGGCAGCTCCACATTAACACTCATCCGGTCAGCCAGAAAACCCAGCTCTTCGATTAATTTCTCGTCGGCACCAGGAATGGCTTTGACATGGATATAGCCGCGAAACCCTTTTTCCTGCCGCAGGATTTTCAAGGTTTTGATCAGCAGCTCACAGGTGTAATCAACATTTTTGATAATCGCTGAGCTTAGAAACAATCCTTCTATATAGTTGCGTATATAAAAATCCATCGTCAAATCGGCGACTTCTTGAGGCGTGAAGGTGGCCCGAGGAATCGCGTTTGATTTGCGGTTGATGCAATAGTGGCAATCGAAGATGCACGCATTAGTGAATAGCAGCTTCAACAACGACACACAGCGGCCATCAGGGGTAAATGAATGGCAAATGCCGGAAACAGCGGTGCTGCCGACGGATCCTTCGCGGGTATTCTTGGTAACCCCGCTGCTGGAACAGGACACATCATATTTCGCTGATTCGGCTAAAATCTCTATCTTTCTTGTCAGTTCCATCGAATCTCTCCTTATTTAATGCGAACGTACGTTCTTATTTTACTGAAAATCGAGTGGAAAGTCAAAATTCGAAGGGATTTCTTACGAAAAATCGAAAAAAGTTTAAATTTCTTATTTACATCTCATTTTTCTCAGTGTATACTAATCATCAATTAGAAGTTGGAGGTCATCCTTATGATGAACAGAAATCACTCACAACTGAATAACAGCTTTTTCTTTAGCTTTTTTAGATAGGTTTGTATTCATCAAGATGGATGCAAACGACCTACGTTTTGTATCTATCTATGATGGCTAAAGTATTTTGACGTACCACCAGCCACGTAGAAGTAATCGAAGTGGCTGAAGAATTCTATTCTCGTATTCCCATCATCCACTTAGTTTACTGAGTGGATGATTTTTTTATGGAAAAGGAGAATGTAAAAATGAAAAAGAATGTATTGGTAGGATTAGGTTTAGTTAGTTTATTGATGTTAGGTGCTTGTGGACAAGGCGATGCTAGTTCGGATGAATCGGTGAAAAAGGTTGGTGTCTTACAGACAGTACAGCATGGTTCTTTCGACGAGGCTTACGAAGGTTTCAAAGAAGGCTTGGCTGAAAACGGCTATGTTGAAGGGGAAAACTTAGAAATTGCTTACCAAAATGCCCAAAATAATCAAGACAACCTAAAAAGTATGAGTGAAAAATTAATCAAGGATCAGCCTGACTTGTTGCTGGGAATCGGCACGCCAGCAGGACAATCAATTGCTAATGGCACGACAGATATTCCAGCACTGGTAACAGCAGTGACTGACTTGAAAGCAGCAAAACTAGTGAAAACTTATGAAGAACCGGGAACTAATATGTCAGGGACCACTAACCTGTCACCTATTACAAAACAAATTGATTTGCTTTTATCAGTAACACCTGATGCGAAAAAAGTCGGCCTGCTTTACAATGCCGGTGAAGTGAATTCACAAATTCAAATTGATGTTGCGACTGAATATTTAGAAGAGCTTGGACTAGAAATTATGGTACGCAATGCTACCAGCACTAATGATGTACAGCAGGCAACTGAGTCAGTAGCCAGCGAAGTAGACGCCATTTATATCCCAACTGACAGTACTTTCGCCAGTGCCGCTACCGTGGTTGGTGAAGTAGTTAAACAGCATAAAATTCCATTAGTTGCTGGTTCTGTGAATCAAGTAAAAGAAGGCGGATTGGTTACCTTAGGAGTGGATTATGTTTCTTTAGGTAAACAAACCGGGGAAATGGCTGCGAAGATTTTAGATGGCGAAGCTGAACCGCAAACGATGCCGGTTGAAAGTGCTAGAGACTTAGCTTTCTACGTAAACGAAGATATGGCTGAAGCGTTAGGCATTGACCCAGCCAGCATTGAAGAACCGAAATAGTTATAAATAAAAGCAACCGCCTCTAGACTGAAAAGAGGCTGTTGCTTTTGCTTACCAAGGAAGTTCGGTATTTACATGTTTCGCCAGTTCAATGCTTTCTGTCCGCTTTTCTTTACGGGAAGCACGACGAGCAGCGTAGCCGGCACAGATATATTTTTCTTCGGCGGTCTCAGGAGTAATATCTGGCAATTCAATCCTGCGATCAAGGCTGGTGAAGGTTAAGAAACTAGTAGCTGCTAGATAGCGCTCACTTTTCAATAAATCTTCTCCAATCACCTTTACAAACACTTCCATCGAACGTTTTCCGGCACCAGACACATAGGCTTCCAAACAAACAGAATGGCCTTCATATAACGGCTGCAGAAAATCTAGTTGATCCAATGAGGCGGTTACTAAGCTGGTTCTAGCAAACCGAGCAGCTGCAATACCGGCTGTTTCATCTAACCAGTGCATTAACTGACCGCCATAAAGAGTCTTGTGCATATTCATTTGAGAGTACATGATTAAATGCGTTTGGACCGCGCGGGTTTCTTTACAAGTTGGCATAATTTACCTTCCCTTCTTTTTCTATCATTAGTATACAAGGAATTGTCTTCTTTTTGATAGGTATTGTTTTTAAGTTCGCTAGTAATTTCTACAAATGCGAAAGCAAACGATTCTTTACCTTCTGAACCTGCCTTGGCAAACCGGCTAATACATAAATACCGCTGCCTAAACCAGCAATTAACACACTAATTAGCAAGGCGCCCATACGTGTGTCTACTTGAATCAGCTGGGCAAGCAAAAGATAAGCAACACCGCAAAGCAGCGTCATCACGCCAGCCGCAAAGATCAGCTGCTTCACGTAGTTTCGAACATAATGCAGCGGTTGGATTTCATAATGAGAACAAATTTTGCGATAGCCTTGCAAAGTAATTACTAGAAAAGCTGCACCCGTTGCCAGGTTCAGACCATAGCCGCGAGTCAACCAGACCAAGGGAAATTGCAGCAGCAGCTTAATAGCTAAGGCTTTTGTCACTAAAGTGATAGCTGCCCGATGCATTCCGATAGCCTGCATAATCGCCAATAAGATTGAACTGATGCTTAAAACAGCCGTAGTTACAATCGCTAATCGCATATATCCAGTCGTCGCCGGATCATAGCCAAAAAGGATCGTATACATTGGTTGTGCCAGAATGAACATCCCAATGGTTGCCGGCAGTAAGAAAGTCAAAGCTAGGCGCAACACATCAGAAATTCCTACCAGCAAATCCTTTTGCGAGCGCAGACTGGTTAACAACGGCAAAGAGGTCACTGAAATCGAGCCGATGATGGTAATCAACACTGCCGTCAATTTGTTAGGGTTCGCCGCGGCTTGAGTAAAGAGGACTTCCGTTTGCCCCAGGCTAAGTTGATGGGTCAAATAATACAAGATCCCCTTTAAGGTAACCTGATCAATCAGCTGTGCGATAGAAATTGCGGAAGCGACATAGATAAATGGCAGTGATTCGCGGATTACTGATATCACCAGCGGACGTTGCTCCTGCAGCAGTGTGCTAGGTCGGAAAACAAAAAATCGCAGACGGAAATAGTCTTTGCGTTTCCCCACAAACATTAAATAGGCGATACTTACCAGACCCCCGAAGCAGGAAGCCAGCGTACTAATCACCACCGCGGATAAAATACTGCCGTCAGTCAGCACTCGCAGATAAAAGGTCCCCGCCAAAATTACGATCACTCGCACCAGCTGTTCGATTACGTTGGACAAGCTGTAGGGAATCACATCACTGACCCCTTGGAAATACCCTCGCAAAGCACTCAAAATTGGAATCACCATTAACGAAGGACATAGGCTGCGAATGGCCCAGGTTGCCTCCTGCAAATTGCTGACCGGACTAATCTGACTCAACAGTGGTGCGAAAATGAACATCAAAATAGCGGAAATGACTCCAATTCCTTCCATGATACCTAATGAACTTTTAAACAGCAGCTGGACATTTTGCGGATTCTCTTTTTCAGCAGCGATCTTTTTAGCAATACCGCTGGGAAAACCGGCTGTGCCTAAGGTTAAAAACAGCGCATAGGGTAAATAAGCGACATTGTATAGGGCTTGTGCCCGCACTTCGGCGTCCTTTGAGCCCATCATCATCAGCCAAGGAATTAAATAAATAATGCCTAGAACCTTGCAAAGTAAATTCGCTGACGAAAGCCAAAAGGTGCCGGATAATAAATTCTTTTTCATACTTCACCTGTGCTTTTTTGTTTTAATTATAGCGGAGAAATTTTAACTAGCCGGTTCGTTGCTGCCGCTTTAACGAATTGTTTACTTTCCGGCAGCTAGCTCGGGGATTGGAATTGATTTTTCTAAATGCAAAAAACACTACCCAAAATCTGAGCAGTGTCTGATAGTTATTCAACAACTAAAGCTTGATCTTTCGCTAAGAAGAAAGGTCGCAGGTAAGCGACTGTGTTAGACAACGGCAAGATGTCGTCTGACAATGGAATATTCAGCTCGTTGCGAATGTATTCGCGGCGGCCTTCGATCCGGGCCCATAATTCTGGGTATTGCTCTTTGATTTCTTTTTGTAGTTCTTCATCTGCCAGAGCCACACATTCTTCTGCGCTGGTGCCTTGATATCCAGGAATTGATGGAATAATGTCGATCTCGAAAATCATACCGCTTTTTAGCACTTCTTTTGATTCTGGATAAATTGGTGAAGACATCCATTCTTCATCCGCCACTAAATGTCCGGGATTCAAGCTCCAGCCGTAGGTTTCCTTAGGCAAGACTGTTTCGATTGTTTGATACAGCTCGCCGCCGGTACGACCGATCTTCGATTCACTCAACCAGGCAGTCATTGCTCTAAAGTATGGATAAACGACCTTTTCTAAGTAATCCTGTTGATCAGCAGGTAATTCACTTTCCTTTTGAATAACGAAGCCGGAACGACTAGATAAACCGCCCTTGTAGCCGATGGTTAGCGACAATTTGTCCCCTTCCTTGACTGCTTTGTGGGTAGGATAAAAATTAGCTTTTTCAAAGCGATCTCCTGCTGCAGCAATGGTCACCACTGAATTCAGTTGGCCTTCGCCATTCAATAGTTCGCCGAGTTCAGCTTCTTTGATTCCTGGTTCGATGGCATTCAACGCACGCAAAATACGGGAAGAAGCTAAGTTTGCGCCGTATTCGTAATGAGCAAATTCATTGGCATTGTTCACCGTGCGAGCACCATACTCGCCGCTGATAAATAGATCGCAGGCATTTAACAGTTCTGCTTGCTGGGCAGCTTGTTTTAGCTCTTCCACGATGAAGTAAGGTAAATCCAACAGCTGTTTGCCATCGGTCAGTTTTGGTGTAAACATCTTCCAGCCAGCAACCCCGATTTTTTTAGCAGTTGCTAGTCCGATCTCTTTAAAAATGTCGCTTAAAGGTCGTTCATTATCCATCGGTTGATTCGGCAATGAGAAGTACGGCGAGTGGTACAATTGGCCTTCGATCCGAGCGTGATTTACCATTTTCAGATTTTCATTACCTAGAACAAAGGAGCTTTCGCCTTCTTTGTTGATAATCAACAGGCCTTCTTCAAAACGGGGGAAGAAGCCGGTTAGGTACTCAAAATTTGAGCCGTGCTCTTTGTCCGCATAAACGACCAAGTAGTCGTAGGCAGCTTTTTTCATCAGGCACAGGATTTTTTCTTTCCGCTGCTGCATCGTTTCGTCAGTTAAAAAGACCGGGGCTACTTCTTCGTGAATCGTTGGTTCTTTGACAGTCGTTAGTTTAATTGTTTTCATGTTTTTCTCCTTTTAGGGTGATTAGTTCGACATTGTTTTCTTCTAAAGCTGCAATAAATTCCTGCGAAGGCATTTGATCGGTTATTAACACATCTAATTCTTGCAAGGAACAAATTTTAAACAGTCCGGTGGTTTCAATTTTCGTATGATCTGCCATGGCGATAACTTTTTTACTTTGTCGTACCATTTGGCGCTTCACCAAACCTTCTTCCTCGGTATGGATAAATATCCCATTCTGGCTGATGGCGAAAACTCCCAGCAACGTGTAATCTACCAAATATTCGCTGATTTTCTGGACCGTTTCGGCGCCGTAAATAAACAGCTGCTTTTTGTGGAGCTTACCCGGCAGGATACTGATTTCACTATTGTCCAGCTGAGCCAATAAGGTGGCGTGCGTTAGGGAATTGGTTATCGCCAGCACCCCTTTACCTTGCAGGTATGGAATGGCGGCTTCGACAGTTGTGGAGGAGTCTAAGATCATGGAAGAATTGCTTTTGATCATCTCCGCTGCCAGCTGCCCCATCTGCTCTTTTACCTGCTGATCCCGACTGGACCGCTCTTGATAATCGAAAATCAGGGCTTCCCGACTGGCTAACATCGCTCCGCCGTGGATGCGTCTTACGACATTTTTTTGCTCCAGTTTGATCAGATCGCGGCGGATAGTGTCCTTGGAAACCCCGAGCTGTTGGGCTAAATAGTCCATTGAAGCACTTTCCTGCTGCTCTAAAATAGTTTTGATTTTACTTAAACGTTCTTCTATTAGCATGATTGATTTCTCCCTCGTCTTAATTTTACCATCTTTTGCAATATTTTGCAATTTAATTCAGATAATAATGCACATCGGTGCAAACGAAAGTAACCTCCAGCTCCTTCTTCAACTTTTAGCAAGCTTTCTATTTGATTTAGATTAAAACTATGCTATTATCTTCATAATATTCTAATGAAGGATGTGAACATGATGAACAGAGACTACTTAGTATTGCCAGCAACAAACTGCCAACGCATGATGTGTCTTTGCGCATCATGTTCTTTGGCGTACCTGTAACTGACTGAATAGTCGGATATGCGCTGGAGGACTTGGTATTGATCAAGTCCTCTTTTCTTTTACCCAGAAAGGAGCCTTTTATGAATTTTCAACAATGTCGTTATGCGGTAGCAATCGCTGAGGCGGGCAGCTTCAGTCAGGCTGCCAAAGATTTATTTGTTACCCAATCCAGTTTATCCACTTCTATTAAGGAGTTAGAAAGCTCATTAGGCATCCGCCTTTTCCACCGCTCTAAATCTGGCGTGCGCTTAACGGAAGCCGGCAGTGAATTTTTAGTGGCTGCCAAACGGATTTTGGCTCAGGTGGAGCTTTTAGAGAACCACTATCAGCCTGATAAGAAAAAGGACTTTGTGGTCACGGCTCAACATTATGATTTTCTGTCCCAACCCTTTTTAGCTGTCTTTAAGGAATTTCAAACGGAGTGCCAAAATTTCCATTTAGTGGAAACCACCACCCAAAAAATTATTGAAAGCCTGCAAACCTTTCGCAGTGAGTTGGGGATTTTATACCTGACTCCCGCAAATCGCCGCTCTTTGGAACGGCATTTTTCTCAGGAGCAGCTGAGCTTTCAACCGTTGGGACAATTTGTTACTCAGATTTTTTTGCGGAAAGATCATCCGTTGGCACAAAAAGAACAGATTACCGTGGCAGATTTAACGGAATATCCGCAAATTCGTTTTACCCAGGAGGAGTATGAGTTTTCCCATTTTGATGAAGACCCGTTGGAAATCCCTACTACCCAGTCAGTGATCTATGCCAATGACCGAGGCACGCTGTTGAATTTATTGTGCGGATCGGATGCCTACGCTTCTGGGTTGGGGATCGTGGAGGGCTTCGCTAAAGATCAAATTATACTAAAGCCCTTGGCCGATTCTGCGATTCATACCTTAGGAGCTGTTTACCATCAGCAACGGTCCTTAAGCGAAATGGCCACCCTATTTTTGGACAAGGTGCAGGAAGCAGTGGACCAATCATCCACATCTATTGGCAAAATCAATGACTAACCATCAATAACAACAATTATCCAAATCACCATTCCCTTGGTATAGTTAGACCAATCAAAAAAAAGGAGGAGAACACGCATGCTAAAAGTCGCTGGTACGGTTATGACAACTGAACAAATGTACATGGCTTGTCAATGCCGTGTTCTTTAGCGTACCCTTAGAAAAAATACACCACTATTTTTCTAAAGGAGCGACTAAAGGACTTGATAGCCTATCAAGTCCTTTTTTCTTTGGTCAAAACAAAAAAGGGAGTGTTTTTATGTCGAAAAGAGAATTGGTTTTACGTGCATTGCATCAAAAGGAAGTCACCCGAGTACCTGTGGGATTTTGGTTTCATTTTATTACTGATGAAGAGCAGCTGCGTCAGCCGATCCCGTCTGTGATTGAGAGAAATATCAACGGGCATCGGGATTTTATCCAAGCCTTCCAACCGGACTTTGTGAAGTTGATGAGCGATGGGTTCTTTTACTACCCCAATGATCAAATCGCTCAAGCTGAAAGTATTGAAGACTTAAAGGACATTCAGTCGATTGGCAAAGATCATCCTTGGATTCAGCAGCAGGTTGCTTTAATCAAGGAACAGAAAGCTCAATTTACAGAAGACATTGCGTCCTTTTACAATATCTTCGCTCCAGCAACTTATTTCAAATGGCAGTTGGCAGGCGGCGAAGCACAATTTGCTGATTTCTTGCTGGAAAATCCGCAGCTTACGCAACAGGTTCTGCAAATTATTGCCGAAGACATTGCCCACTTAGTCACCGCCGTTTTAACGGAAACCGACATCGACGGCATTTACTTTAGTGTTCAAAATGTTCAGGATGACCGGATTTCTTCAGAAGCTTACGCCCACTTTGTCCGCTCTTCGGATTTAACGGTGTTGCAGGCGGCTAATCAAGCCTCCGCCAACAACATTCTGCATATTTGCGGCTATGAAGGGGCCACCAACGATTTGTCCTTATATCAAGATTATCCGTCAGCCGCCGTCAACTGGGCAGTCGGGCCGGAAGAAGTTTCCCTAGCGGAAGGTAAAAATTTCTTTAACCGCACGGTCATTGGCGGCTTTGATAATACGGTGGATGGCTTGTTGTATCAAGGCAATCAGTCCGAAATCCAAGCGGCCGCTGAAGCGTTGATTGAAGAAGCCGGAACAACTGGAGTTATTGTAGGGGCCGATTGCACGGTGCCGAGTGATATTGCGCTGGAACATTTGCAATGGGTTCGCGAAGCGGTTTACACCAAGGAGGAAGTTAAGTGAAGAAACTAATTGCAGGTGTTGTTGTCGTTTTAGCAGTAGTAGGGGGAACATTGCTGGTCAGGCAAAGCAAGCAGCCGGCCGCAGCTGATGAGAAACAAGTAACTACGATTCAAGTCGCCCACACTCAAAACTATGTGCCTTATGACTTTATCAACGAAGCCGGCGAATCTGACGGCTATGAGGTTCAAGTGTTAAAAGCGGTGGATGAAAAGCTGCCCCAGTATGAATTGGAATTTACCGGTACTAGCGACGATGATCTATTGATCGGGCTGGAATCAGGGAAATACGATGTGGGAGTTAAAGGTGCTTGGTACACAGAAGAGCGGGCAGAGAAATTTATTCTGCCGGAGGAAAAAATCGGCGCCAGCATTATCGGCTTTACCATTCGTCAAGAGGATGCGGACACTATCACGGATATCGACTCGTTTGCAAAAACAGGAGGCAAGCTTGTTCCGATCTCACCGCAAAATGCGCAATGGAATGTGATTGATGAATACAATCAGGCAAATCCCGACCAGCAGATCCAATTGACAGCGGCTGAAGCCTTTAATGTCGCCGATGCCTACGCTTGGGTATTGGAAAAACGCTACGATGCTTTCTTTGATATTAAGCTTTCCTATGAAGAAGCGATTGAAAACGAAGACGGCGCCTATCATCAATACGCCAATCAGTTGACCTATGTTCCTTATAAAGGTATTCCAACTTATCCGCTGCTGCATAGAGATGAGCAGAATGAAGCATTTGCTAAAGCCTACGAAGGAGCGATTCGTGAGCTGGAGGAAGATGGCACGCTGCAGTCGTTGTCTGAGGAATACTTTGGTGAAGATGTGTTCCAATTTATTGACGAAAACAACTAAGGAGGAATTTGATGGTTTCATTTGACCCCGCCCGCATCTGGCAAGTACTACCTGGCTTACTGGCAAATTTACCGGTAACCTTGGCAGTTGCTGGAGTTACCGTTTTAATTGGCACCCTTTTAGGCGGAATTGTCGCCTGGGGACTGCTGGCCAATGACAAGACGCTGCGCTCGATTGCTGAAGGCTACGTGTTTGTCCTGCGTTGTACCCCGCCGATTGTGCTGCTGTTCATCGTTTTTTACGGCTTTCCTCGTTTCCTTAATTGGTGGCTGGGAATCGAAACGGACGGCTGGTCCCGGGGAGTATTTGTGATCATCGCCATGACGTTATTGTTTGCGGCAATTATTTCCAAGGTATTTACCTCCGCGTATTCCGCGGTTCCTAAAGGACAGCTGGAGGCGGGACTTAGTATTGGCTTGTCGCCGTTTCAAACCTTTTATCGAATTTTGCTGCCGCAAGCAGCCCGGATTGCTTTACCGAACTTTTCCAGTGCCTTGCTTAATTTAATGAAGGATGCTGCCTTAGCCTACACCATCGGCTTAGTGGATGTGTTGGGCGGCGCGAATCTGTTAATCAGCCGCAACTTTGGCAATTATTCGCTGGAAACCTATACCGCGGCAGCAATTATTTATTGGGGGTTGGCCTTTGTGCTGACCTTGACTACACAGGCAGCTGAGCGTCTGCTGACACCGAAGGGAGTGCATTAAATGAACTGGCAGTTTATCAGCGAAACCTTTTTCCTCACGCTGCGAGGAGTTCCCACCACTTTAGCCATAATGGCCGTTGCCTTTGCGCTAAGTTTTCTGCCGGCTTTGCTTTTGGCCTTGGCCCGGCTTCATCAAGTTAAGGGTGTCACTGCCTTTTCCATGGTGTATCTAGCCTTTGTGCGGGCAACGCCGCCGATTTTGTTGATTCTCTTCTTTTACAGTCTGCTGCCTAGTGTTTTAAATGTCTTGATGCAGCGCATCGGCAGCTCGATTGATGTCTTTGCCTTTAATCCGATTTTTTATGTCTTTATCGTCTTTGGTTTTCTGACTACCGCCAGCCTATCAGAAGTTTTCCGTTCCGCCTTGATGACGGTGGATAAAGGACAGCTGGAGGCGGGGCAAGCAATTGGTCTGAGTACCTTTCAAACTTATCGCCGGATTATTTTCCCGCAAGCGTTGGTTTCAGCTTTGCCCAATTTATGTAATCTGCTGATTAACTTGGTGAAGGGCACATCACTAGTGTTCGTGATGACAGTTCAAGATATTACTGCCATCGCTCGGGTACAAGCTGCCTATGGTTACCATTATTTCGAAGCCTACTTTGTCATTTTCGTGGTCTATTTATTATTGTGCGGCACAATCCAAGGACTGTTTTCATTGGTTCAGTACCGAATTTCTCAACCCTCTACTGTTAGAAAGGAGCAATTCCATGCTAAACGCTACTCACATTCACAAAAGCTTTCAGCAGCAATCAGTTTTAAACGACGTTAGCCTGCAGGTCAATCAAGGAGACGTAATTGTCATCTTAGGGCCCAGCGGTTCCGGAAAAACCACCTTCCTCCGCTGCCTGAATGGCTTGGAAAAAGCCGACAGCGGCGAACTTGCTCTGGCGGATACCGCCTACGACTTAGCTAAAATATCCAACAAGGAAATATTGACGTTGCGGAAAAAAACCGCCTTTGTTTTTCAGCATTACAATCTGTTCGCCAACAAAACGGCCTTGGAAAATGTGCTGGAAGGTCTAATTATTGCTCGTAAAATTCCCAAGGCTCAAGCTCTCGAGACTGCTCGGGAAGCCATTGCCAAGGTGGGCCTGTCTAGTCACGAAAACTACTATCCTCATGAATTGTCTGGTGGTCAGCAACAACGGATCGGGATTGCCCGCGCCATTGCGGTGAAGCCTGATGTATTGTTGTTTGATGAACCAACCTCGGCGCTGGACCCGGAGTTGATCGGTGATGTCCTGCAGGTGATGCGCCAATTGGCTGAAGAAGGTATCACTATGGTGGTGGTGACCCACGAAATGGGCTTTGCCCGCGAGATTGCCAGCCATGTGGTGTTTATGGATGAAGGACGAATTATCGAAGAAGGTGCACCAAAAGATTTTTTTGCGGCACCGAAGGAAGAACGGACCAAACGGTTTTTAGCGAGGATCAGTTAAAAAAGGAGAAACGCTGCAGTCTATCCAGCGTTTCTTCTTTTTTTATTGTTCAAACCATATTTCTTAATTCTATTTGATGAAAATCAGTCAAAATCAGCAAATAGATTTTATAGCTAAGACTGCCCTAATAGTCGAACAACCCCAAGCGTCTACTATTTTTGTTTCAAAACCTTGTCAAATTCATCAATCATTGCTGACCTTCTAGGATACGCCTGCTTTAAATCTTCTATTAAAAGCTGCATGCGTAAGGTACCTCCAGGGATAGAAGGCATTTTTTGCAGAATTTGAGCAATAGTATAATAATTTTTGCGACTAGATGCCCCAGCGGTCATCTTTTTGATCTCGGTTTCAAATTTGGTCAAAAGTTCATTTGGATACAGGTCCTTTAGTTGCTTCAAATAGCGCTGAGTAACATGTAATCCATGGGATTTCATGATGAATTTTATAAGTAAGTCATATCTTTTTTCTTGCAAGTATAGCTGATCAACATGCTGAAAATCAGCTAACTCTGCGAAAATATTTTCATATATATCTGGCCATTCTACTTCTGAATACATATCTCTCAGTTCTCGATAAATGATCACGTTACCTTTATCATCATGAAGTAAAAGCTGCCACAGCTGATTTAGGTAATTTTCCTTTTGATCCAGCTGTTCATAAATTTCTTTCAGCTTCATACTATGCTCCCGAACCAAGCCCGGATATTCTCGGTCAATTTCTAGGCTTTCCTTTAGTACCTGAACCGCCTGTGAATAGTTTTTCTGAGTCAGCAATTGTTTTACCTTCTGCTTACGGACCCCGCTTAGCTTCCAGTATTTTTTGTATAGTTGATCAATTTCTGAAACTGGTTTTCCTAGGCGTTCCATCAAATCAAGTTGAAAATACACCCAATTGTTTAATCTGTATTCAGAATAAAAAGAGCCCGCTGCCTCTGCTTCTTGACATTTTCGCTTAGCCAGCGCTAAGCTTTGTTCCAGAAACTCTGCTTCTGAGAAGCTTTTTTTGATAATCTCCTCAATTTGATCTTGGAAAAAATCGTTATTCTGCTCTAATCGAGCCACCAGAATTGGATACATTTCGCGTTTTTCTGCGAGAGGAGCCAATCTCAGCAATTCCTCCCACATCTCTACACATTGGTATACCACTGTTCCTACTCCACCACTAGAATCGTCAATGTCCACATTACCAATAGTGTCAGCTATACAGCAAATGATTTGAAAAGCCGGAAGATACTGTTTATTACCAATCATTGGTTGGATATCCTCGTTTAATAGCTCCCACAATTCATTGGCGAACTTGTCTGCCTGATAGTAATCAATGAAATCATCAAAATCAGAATAGGTTTCGACAATATCGCTGATTCGATACATATAGCTATTGATGTCCTCCTCACTGACCTTCGGAGACAGCTGTTGAGCGAAACGTTGAGCCAACTTTGCATCATTTTGCAAGATTTCCAGCAAGAATAACCGAATAGTAATTTCATCAGCACTCACCACTAGCTCCCTTACGTTGGAGTGCTCAATTTTTTGTTCAATAGTTGGCTTTTTCACTTTGTGTTCATCCTCGTATGCAAACATGACCGCAGCCATGTGCTTACAATGGTTCCCACTCTCTGCATAAGGACAGTCACAATGCATGGAGATGACTTGATTGCTCCTTAATTCAATGATCACTTGATAGTCTTCACTGCCGCAAACGACAGCTGCGATTTTTCCATCTTTAACTATCATATCTTCTACTAAATCTTCAAAGTGATAACTAGCTCCTCGTTCCAAAATATGTGATCGAAAAAGATGTTGCCAGTTTATCATGTTCCCGTGCTCCTTTGTCTTTTTTTCTAGTGTAAGCCAATTGTACGATTTATGCACCTCTGCCTTTAGAAATTCCTCCAGAAAAAAACTAGGCTCATCTTATTTGATGAACCTAGCTTGAAATTTTTAATCCGTCAGCTCCACCTGGGACAGCTGTTCTGCAAGCTGCCAGGTTTCGCCGTTGTCGGAAGATTGGTAGCGGCAGGCGAACATTTTGCCTTGATCGATGCCTTCCATTTTCAGTAAGTAAAATCTGGTTTCCAGTAGATTGGTGCTGACTTGGATAACTTCGTTGGGGGATTGGAAGAGATCCAGTCCGCCGGTTTGATAGCCTTCCGGGATGGTGACTACGGCTTCCTTGAAGGAGCTGCCGCTATTATTGGTATAGTACAATTGTTCTCGCGTGGAGACAAAGCCTAGTGTCGGATTCACAAAGCTGACATTTTGGACTGGTTGGCTGATCGTGGTGCCATTGCTTCGATTCCAGGTTTGACCAAAATCACTGGTAAAGTATATTTCCAGACCTTCAGAGGAAACCTCCGGCGAAGCGGTTGAATAGACTAGCACGCCGCTGCCGTTTGGGAAGAAACTGGCTTTACGGTAACGAATCCATGGCCCATCATTTTCAGTTACTAAGGATTTTTGCCAGGTTTGTCCATTGTCTTTGGAGGATAAAAATTCTACAGCCTCAGCATTCTGGGAATAAATGAACCAGGAAAAATCCGGCGAAATATCATAAGTCTTATCCATCCAATAGCCCATCGGAATCTCGCCGCTAGTCAGCAAGTAACTGCCAAACCGCAGCCATTCGGGTTTCAAAGGAATAAATGACCAATTCGTTCCGTTGTCGGTAGTCATGTAGAGTTCATCGCTGTCGGTAACCAGCTCCAATTGATTGGTTTGGCTGATTTGATAATCTGGCGTGGGGCCCTGCTGCGTCAACAGTCCTCCGGCATCCAATACTTCTTGACTACTGAAGGAATAGGTCGTTTCCACTGCATCGGTACCATAGAATGTTTGGTAGTAGCTGGTTACTTCATAATAAGAAATCCCCGCCATGGCAACAAACAGCAGCCCGGCTAGCAGCAGCACAGCTCGTTGATTGAAGGAATGAGCCTTGGAAAAAGTCTGCGGTAAAGCTGCTGGTTCGCCATTTAGTATGAACAGCTGATTCGACCCGATTCCGGGAAATTGCGGTTTTCTTCCTATTATAATAGTAGCACCATCCATTGTGGTGGTTAACGCGAGACAATCGGTCTGTGCCAAACGGATTTTGGGAACTTTCGATTTGTCGGCTAAATAGTAATAACCATTTTCTTGATACACCTGCTGAACCTTCAGCGTTTTCCCGGCATTTTTCTCTAGCCAGCGATTATAGGAATGATGCATTAGTAAGCCGCCAAATACATTTTTCACTAGTAATCCCAATAGAACGACCAGGCAAATAATCCCCACCGCTAATGAAAAATAATAAAGACCTTCTAATATATAATTGCTGGTGATCGACCATAGCCGCCACGGGAAGGCACGATAGACAAGCGTAGCTAAACCAAAGAAGAGACCGCTGGTTCCAATTAAATAGCCAATGATTGCCAATAGATTTTTCTGCCGCGTTTCTTTATCATAGGCTAAAATCTTCTCTTTGGAAGAAAGTAATTCAATAATAAACAGTTCAGGATTCATCATATCTCCAATGTGTAAAACGTTTTTACTTATTATGCTACAAATACTTGATGCTGGATAGGTGCTTTTGATTAAGTTTAAGTGAAGCTTAGTGAGAAGTATTATTCGGAGGCATTAACAGACAAAGTACTAACGAATCTCTATATTATTCTTGAGTCTTTTATATATATATTTAAACTATCTTTTGTATTTATTACCCTTTATGTATATACTATTATTTAAAGGATAAAGATAATAGATTTACTTCACTTAACAAATGCAAGGAGGAGAACACGTGAAAAAGTTGGTTGGTTTATTGGTTGTCGCTTCATTTTTCTTGTCGAGTGCTGTATCAGTCCAGGCAGCAACTTACAACTCGGTAGAAAAACCTAGCGCAGCAATTGAAAATGCAAGTATCTGGAACAGAGATGTCGGCGACGGCATCGATACCTTCAAGTATGAAAATGGGAATTGGGTACCTGTTAAGAGTACGTCAAAAAGAAGATCAGCGGCTAAAAAGGACTACATTGATAAAGTAGTGACACCAAATAAAGAGTCCCGGAAGATCGCTGAAGAATTAAAGCAGAGCTATCTTGCTGAGGCTAAGAAGAATCCTGAAGCTTTTGCTGCTTTAGCTGAAGAGAAAAGTATGATGGTTTCTTATACGGATGATCTTGGAACCCACGAAGTGAAGATTCCAAAAGTGGACGTTCCAGCTGAAGTCGAAGAACCGGCTGCTTTCTTCGTGAGTGAAGCTTTGCCGGTAGAAGAGCTGGAGGTTTTACCTAGTAAGCAAACAAGAGAAAACACTTCTAAAATTGCCTTTGATAAAACCGAGGAAATCCTACCATTTGAAGACAATAAAGTAATCACAAAGGCTGATCTGCTAAATCGGATTACTTACTCAGGAGATAAAAACGAGCTGGCTTTGACTATCACTTCAAAAATGGTCTACGCTGCAATTGACGAAGCAGTTTATTATCATGATTTAAATACATTGTTAGGCAAAACAACACTTGATAAAGTTTCCGTATTTACCGAAGAAGAAGCAGCTGCGCTAAAATTAACGGCAGCACCCAATGATTCAGCTCAAGTGGAGCAGATCAACCTTTCTCTATCAGGAAGCTACGAAGTTCAAGCGAAAAATCCTGACGGAACTGCTGCAACGCTGGCTCTTGATATTACCGGAAAAGATGGTGCTACCCGAGTGGAGCCCGATCCTGAACCAACACCTACTCCGCAATTGCTAAAACTCGAAGTAGCCGATCACACTTTCCCAGTTGAGGTTGGCAGCTATCTAAACAATCCAGCTTTGTTGGACCTTGTGACTTATACGGGCGACAAGAACAATTTGAAGATTTCGATTGCGACAGAGTATGTGTACGTTACGCCAAATGCTGAGGTGTACCATATTGACCTGCATGAACTATTAAGCAAAGCAAACTTGAGCACTGTTGCGGTCATGACTGAGCAGGAAGCGGTGAATAAAGGCTTGCGCTTGTCTACTGAAAACAACGACAAGGGTGGAATTGATACCATCGACCGTTCACTGCCTGGTAAATATCGCGTGACTTACACGGATGGCCAAACGAGTGCCACCAGCGTGATCACCATTGGCGAAGTGAAATCTGAAGAACAGATCGTCACTCCAACCACTCCAGTTACACCTAAGCAGACGGCTACACCTAAAACAGTACCAACAACACAAGGAAAATCATTGCCGCAAACCGGGAGCACCAACTCGAACCTGTTGATTGTAATCGGCGCGCTTATCTTGGCGGCTGCCGCCTTCCTTTACTGGAAAAATTCATCAAAAAAAGCTTAATATGACTTCTTTATAAGGACAACGCCAACCGGTGTTGTCCTTATTTGTCACTCCTACTTTTTGCAGTTCGGCAATAACTAGACGATTACTCAGCATTTAATCACTTATAAATCAACACGAGAAGTCTAGTAGGATGATATGCGTACGACAATCGGACTGATTTCTCCCGGTTTTGGAGAAATCAATTCCTAAAGATGAGTTAGCTGTCATTCCTACTTTTTGCAGTTTAGCAATAACTAGACGATTACTAATAATTAATCACTAAAAAAAGAGTTAGATGGTAAAACCCCTCGCTTACGACAAGAATACAAAAATTGCGTATATTATAGTGTGACAAAATCTGGTGGTAAGGATACCGGCAGCTAGCAGCTGAAGAATTGATTATTAGGGTGCTTTCTGCTGAAGCTTCTATTAAGGTTCAGGTTATCCTTTAGGAACGACTATCACTCTCTGATTGGAAATATTTTCGTCCATGGCTAAATCAAAGGCCTGCTGGATGTCCTCCAAGCTGAAGCGATGAGAAATAAACTGCTGCGGTGCCAGCTTTTTTTGCTCAATCAAGGCTAAAGAAGCGGTCCACTCTTCACCTGGAAAAGGGGCCGAATAAGTATTCCACAGACCTTTGATTGTATACTCGCGACGGAAAATATTTTCAAAGGCCTGCTGCCGCAGCATCATATTGGAAGGCGCCATGCCATAATAGCCGATGGTGCCGCCTTTTTTGGTAATCAGCAGGCATTGTTCCTCCGCAAGTGAGGAGCCGGTGCATTCTAACGCTATATCCACGCCCTGTCCGTTAGTCAGCTGAGCAATTCGTTTATCGATGGATTCCCGAAGTAGATTGATTGTATTGGTGACGCCATGCACTTTGGCCTCCCAAAGATTGTTGCCATCCGTATCTAGTCCGATGATTCGTTTTGCCCCAGTCTGTCGCAGCCACTGGATGTTCATCAAGCCAAAGGTATTTAGTCCAAATACCGCAACCGTGTCTCCTGCTTGAACCTCCAGCAGCTTCACCCCATGAGCGGCCTTAGCTAATGGCTCCAGCAAGGCTGCTTCTTCAAAGGAGATTTTATCACCAAGACCGATGACATTTTCTTCTGGCAGCACTACGTATTCAGCAAAACAGCCATTTTGATGGGTACCGATTTTTCGGCTGTGTTCGCACCAATGCTGGTTGTCAGCTTGGCAGTCGGCACAGCTTCCACAGGGCAGAAAAGGAATACCCGCAACCCGATCGCCGATTTTTACTTGGCTGACCTGGCTGCCGATATCTGCGACAATTCCGGCGAATTCGTGACCGATAATTGGCGATGCTGGACGTGAGCGAGCCTGTTTTAGTTGCTTGATATCTGAATCACAAATACTTGCGGCTTTTACTTTAATTAGGACTTCTTTCTCCTGAGGAACAGGTTTGTTGGTTTGACAGACGACGAAGTGATTTGAATCATTTAGTAGTGCAGCTTTCAATGGGGAATCCCTTCTTCCTAACCCGATTTTTTTTGGCTTATGCGGCGGTTACAAGGAAACTTGGTATCTACGGGTGACTAAGGGCTGTTTTATGCCTCTCATGATTCGTGTAAAGTTGTGCTGGTGATTGGTTAACTTATTTGCTGACAATAAACAGTTTATCAAAATCTTTTTCTGACAGATTATAGGCCCACAACAGCTTTGCGATCATTTGGCTGCCAACACCTCGTTCACCGCTTAAAATGCGATAAATGGTTGAGGGGGCGACCTCCATTCTCTTTGCCAACGAGTATACATCTTCCTTGCTTTGAACCATCAGATTCTTTAAGGCTTCCTTATTTAGGACAATTTTCATTGGTTCCACCTCCGTTGCCTTATGTCAATAATATAAAACTAAAATTGTCATTTGGCAATGTTTTTGCTAATAAAACTACAAATGTCTTTTGTAATTGTTGCCAAATGGCTATATAGTAAGGGAGAAGGGAGTTTTCTCATGAACTTTGGAAAAAAATTGAAAGCTTTACGCGAATCTAAGGGTTTAGGCGTGAACCAGCTAGCCCTAAAATCAGGGGTGAGTGCCTCAAACATCTCGCGATTGGAAAAAGGCGAAAGAAAAGACCCTACACTGGAAACAGTCAAAAAACTATCAAAAGCTCTAGGCGTATCCATTTCTTACTTTGAAGATGAAGCGACTCATCCTGCCGATCGGATCGCTGCTCACATCGACGAAAATATCGTTGCGGAACAATTAGAGGATATTATCAACTATATTGAATTTGTTAAGCAGAAGAATGTGAAGCCAAAGGAATGACTATACGTAAATAAAGATGAGGCTGTGACATAAGTC
>NZ_JAFREM010000026.1 GCF_017377575.1 Candidatus Enterococcus moelleringii | reverse complement strand
GAGTAGGACGTCGCCACGCGTATTTTATTCCGGCATAGCTCAGTTGGTAGTAGCGCATGACTGTTAATCATGATGTCGTAGGTTCGAGTCCTACTGCCGGAGTTTTCTAGACGTTCTCATTGTAGATCGTCTATTTTTTTGTTTTAAAAAAGAATAAGCCGTAATTCTGTGGAATTCAAGTAAAATATGATACGCTTGAATTGAGGAGATGAGGCATTATGTATTTAGAAATATCAGAAGAATTAAAAGAGAAATTTGAGGACTATGTGAAGGATAGCGTTGTTGTTTTGGACTTAGATGATGGTGTCGGTAAGTATACTAGAGTGGGTTTTTGCTCTTTGAACATCAGTTTTCGCTTTTTAGTATTAAGAGAAGATCAAGATCGTTCTGATTATCAGACTCCGATTGAGAGTACTGTGGGAGAAATTCTTGTTAAAGACCATTCGATGATGCATTTGGATGATAAAATGCAGTTAGTGTTTGATAAACAACGCGGTTTAACCAAACTTAAAGGTACAAGTGGTTTAATCGATGGGAATATTCAAATAATTGATTTGCGTGAACAGAAGTAGAATATAAAAAAACAATCTCTTAAACAGCTTAATTGCTGATTAAGAGATTGTTTTTATTTTGGTCGTTTGATGTCAACGATGTTATTGATATGGCTATAGCTGTCACCAGCTAAGCGAGCGACTGGAGATAATTTTTCTGGTAAAATGTATTCTTTGGCTTCATCGAATACTTCTTCTGAGAAGTAGTAATCTAAAACCTCTAATATGAAAAGATCGCTAATTATTTGCTCTTCGTGATCTTTTATTTCGATGTGCTGGTGCACTTTTGTTTCCATTCTAATCGGGGCTTCTTCAATAGCTGGTGTCTGAATCGATCGGCTGTCGATCAGGGTAAGTTGACTGTCTGTTAGTTCACCTTTATCAGCGGGTAGACTTGTGGCGGTTTCATTCATTTGATGTAAGACGGTATCGTCTACTAGATGGATGACGCCTTCAAGGGAGTTCACTAAATTATTTGCGGTATCTTTCATACTGCCGTCTGGATGGCGATTTATAGATACACTAACCAGTGGGACGTTCTTGGCGACGACATTGAAATAGCTGAAAGGTGCTGCGTTGATGATTTTTGTTTCAGGATTCACTGTAGTTATCCAGGCGATTGGTCGTGGAATAATGCTGCCAGTTAGGAATTTATAATTTTGCTTTGTGGTTAATTGATCAGATGAATAGTGGAACATGGGCTTTCCTCCTTAAAAAAAGCAGGCGATAGGTAGTCGCCTGCTTTTGAATTTTATTGACGTTTTTTGTTTGCATCTGAAGTGTCGAAAGGTCGTACGTAGTCTTCGATTTCTTTGCGTTTTGGTTCTAAAAATGGTGGTAATGATAGAATTTCTCCGGCGTGTTCGTAAGTTTCGTCTTGTAAGAAACCTGGGCCGTCGGTAGCTAGTTCAAATAGTACGTTAGGTGCGGCCATGAAGTATTCAGATTGGAAATAGAAACGATCGACAAAACCTGAGTTAGGGAATTCCAAGTCGTTGATCTTTTTGATCCAATATTGCAATGCTTCGTCGTCTGCTACGCGTAATGCCAAATGATGAACATTACCGAAACCTTCTTGAGCTGGTAGTATTTCGTCCTGGAAATCAACGATAATAGTTGCACCATTGCCGCCTTCGCCAACTTCAAATTGACTCATA
The DNA here is from genome assembly GCF_017377575.1 of Candidatus Enterococcus moelleringii. Lineage (GTDB taxonomy): Bacteria > Bacillota > Bacilli > Lactobacillales > Enterococcaceae > Enterococcus_A > Enterococcus_A moelleringii. The sequence continues at coordinate 32,890 of NZ_JAFREM010000026.1, read as the reverse complement.
GTGCCTTCTGCAGCTGTTTGTTTGAAGCCGAGTACATTTTCTAAGACAAGTTTCATGTGATCAAAGTTCGAAACAGTAACAATGGTTGGGCCTAAGCCAATAATTGAGTGTTCAGCGGGTACGTTTGAATTTTTCCAAGGTGTACCTGCAGCAACGCCTTTATTTTTTTCATCAGAGACTAATCGGAACAATTGATTGTCGTAATCATTGAAGTCCAAGTATTTTTTACCGAAACGTTCGCTGATTTCGCCGTGTTCAATATTTAACTGATTAAAGCGATCTGCCCAGTAGTCTAGGGAAGCATCACTTGGTACGCGGAATCCAGTGCGTGAAATAGTGTTTGTGCCCTTAGTACCTTGTGGGATACCAGGAAAATCGAAAAAGGTCATGTCGGTACCTGGTGCACCGGTGTCATCTGTAAAATATAAGTGATAAGTTTCAATGTCGTCTTGGTTAACCGTCTTTTTAATCATACGCAAGCCCAATATATCAGTAAAGAAACGATAATTTTTTTCGGCACTTGAAGTCATTGCTGTAACGTGATGTAGTCCGCGAATCTGTGTATCCATAAATAATTCCTCCTTGAGTTTAACTATCTTACTAAAAGTAAGTTTAAAGAGTATTTTCGATTAAAGCAAATATTTAGCTTGCTATTGCCAATTGAGAAAAAGAAAGCTAGGATTAAAGAAAAAAAAGGAGGAATTGGATGAAACAGGTTGTTTTATTTGATTTAGATGGTACGTTGACGGATTCTAGTAAAGGAATTATGGCTTCCATTACTTATATGTTGAAGGAATTGGGGCTCGAGATTCCGGCTGATGATGTTTTACGTAGTTTTATCGGTCCGCCGTTGAGTTTGTCGCTGGGGAATTTGTACGGCATGGACAAGGAGGCGGCGCAAAAGGCAACGTTGATCTATCGTGATTATTATGCGGAGCAGGGCATTCATGAACTGGAAGTATATCCTGGGATTGCTGAGACGTTGGCTGATCTATCGAAAGACTATACGTTGGGCCTGGCGACTTCTAAACCTGCGCCTTATGCGGAGCAGATTATCGGTAATTTGGGGTTTGCTGATTATTTTACAGGCGTATTCGGGGCTGATATGGATGGAAGACGTGAAGGGAAAGCTACTATTATAAAAGATGCATTGACTCATTTAACGGATGACTTGTCGCAGGTTGTGATGGTGGGTGATCGTGAGTTTGATATTAAGGGTGCTAAGGAAAATGGAATTGCCAGTATCGGCGTGCTGTACGGCTTTGGAGACCTTGAGGAGCTGCAGTCTGCTGGTGCTGATCGAATAGTGGAGAACGCTGGAGACATTCCAGCAGCAGTGAGAGAATTACTATAAAAAAGAGTCGAAGAATTTTCTTCGACTCTTTTGCTTAGCTATTTTTTAATACCAGCCGTTAGCCATCCAGAATGCTTGTGCGCCTTCCCATGAGCCGTAACGTTGGGTTACGTATTGGTCTGCTACACGTTCTTGATTAGCTGGTGAGTAGTCACCATTTAAGTATGATGAATCTAATTGGTAACGTCCAATGTAACGTCCGTTGGTTGCGTTGTAAGAGCCGCTAGATTCTTTTTGGGCAATCCATTCTTTGGCTGAAGAAGTCGCTGCTGGCGCTTGTGGTGCCGGAGCAGGAGCTGCTTGCTGTTCTTGGACTGGTGCTGTTTCTTGAACGGGTGCTGCAGCTGGTTGTGTTTGTTCAACTGGTGCTGCTTGTTCTTGAACAGGAGCTGCCGCATTTTGTGCTGCAGTATCGATGTTCAATACTTGTCCTGCGTAGATTAAATCTAGGTTTGAAATGTTGTTGTTGGTTGCAATTGAGTTAACTAGGCTGTTGTCGCCAACAAATTTTGCTGAGATTGTTGATAAGGTGTCACCTGATTCAACAGTGTATGTTTCTGCAGCGTGTGCGTCACTTGTTCCGATTGCTAATGCAGCGCCTGCTGCCATAATTGTACTAAGTAATAATGCTTTTCCGAATTTCATTTGGTAAATTCCTCCAAAAAGTTATTGTCGTTGATTGCTTTCGACTACGATGCATACTTTAACATCCTTTTGTATTTCATAGGTAAAGCGGCTATGACAAGAGGTTACAAGGCGATGTAAACTTGTAACAAAATAACGTTTGTTATGGTTTTTTTGAAATCTTTAACATTTATCAGAAAGCGTTTCATAATGCTTGAGGATAAAGATAGTGACTGTTTTTAGCGGGAATATACGTTCGTTTTATATTCATATTTCTGACATATTGACATCGTTTTGTAAAGGTATCTAAAGGAAAATGCAAGAAAAACACGGCTATAAATCTATAAGAAAAGCTTAAGTGGCGGTATTTTACTGATATTTTCCAGAGAATATTTTGAAAGCTAGCCGGATTAAACCGCTATTTTTGCAATCGTAAAAAAATATGAAAAGTCAGTGGTATAATTGACCAAAGAAAGCGTTTTATATTTGTTTTAGGAGGTGTGGATAAAGGGAACGTGGATAACAATTTAAGGATAGTTTGGGTTGGAAATGATGAGTATTGCTATTTGAATGAGCAATTATGAATAGACAAGGAGGAGTGCCAATGAGCTGATTTACTTACAATGGATATCAAATTTATTATCATGTGCAGGGCAAAGGTGATCCGGTATTACTGCTTCATGGTCGTACGTCGTCAGCTTAATTGTTTCAAGAGACTTTATCGACTTATTCAGGACTGTAAATGATTTTAGGCTACGGACAGTCTAATCGGGTAAAAAAGTTTCCAGCTGGGTTAATGGATGGAGTCCTCTGAGTATTGGGAGAAATTCAATTTAGACAGTCGAGGTGATTCAGGTGTTTATTTGTAAGAATAGTTGATAAAACGCGGAAATTTTACTGGGCAAAATTTTAAGCTGTGCAGGGTCAGCATTCGAAAATAGACGCAAAAAAAACTTTTCACTAGGAAAAGTTCTGTATTATTTCTATTAAGCCACCTGTCGGGCTTGAACCGACGACCTCAGCCTTACCATGGCTGCGCTCTACCAGCTGAGCTAAGGCGGCATCTGTTGAACACAAGATATAGAATACCGAATATCCCATGGGTTGTCAATATTTTTTTTCGATTCTCTAATAAACAAAAAATTGCTTGGATTTAATGGAAGAAAAGTAGGGAGGTCATTGTTGAAGAAAGCAGAGATGGACTATTGTCAGAACCAAAGGATACTCTTCAAAAATGAACACAATCTGATTCTTTCGCCACATCCGGCCCGGAAGTTGTTTTTGCCACGCGGGCGGCAGGTGGTGAAGTAGAGTTAGCCGTTAATCCACCACCAGATACTCAAGGACTCAGTGGTTGCGTAAAAGACCAGTATGGAGTTGCGTGGATTCTTTCGGCGATCAATGGAGTATATCAGAAATAAGTTATCCGAGCTGTCATCAGCCATACTCCGATATGTTAAGGAGTCGGCCGATTCAGCTCGGATTTTTTTACGTATTTTCTAATATCTCAACAATTTGTGAATAGTTCTCGTCTGCTAAAATCTCATAACCCAGCTTTTGGTACAATTTAACCGCTGGATGGCTCCAGGTCTGAGTCGTCAGATACAATTCTTCGTTAGGATGCAGCTCTGTCAGAAGCTGGGTCACCCGAATGACTAGAGCTTTAGCTAGGCCTTGACCTTGCTGTGAAGGAAGAACAGCAAGCCAGTGGAGTCGTGGCTGACGGCTGTCATCATTACGCCAGGCGGTGAAGGTTGCTACTTTTTTGCCCTCAGTATTTTCTACAAAAAGCATCCGCTGCGGCAGTTCCTCCGGAAAAGGAGCGAAAGAGCGCTGAAAATAATTCAAAGCGTCAGTAGTTGTTTCAAATTCGCCGACACTGGTCTCTATTTCTCCCCAGGCGTGCTCATCTCCCGGCTGATAAAAGACGAAGTGGTAACCCTTCGGCAGATGATACTCCGGCAAAGGCGCAGCATTGGGCTTGCGAATCATAATAAAAGGAATATAGGGAACAGATTTGTCTAACATGGGCAAAACCTCCAACTATTTTCTAGTTACTATTATCCTACCATGCCGGTAATTTAAGAACTAGTTGTGCTGGAAATTTTCCTAACCGTTTGAGTCAGCGAATCGTCTCAAACAGTGAACTCAAGGTTAAAAGCATCAGGATATTTTATCTCATAATATAAGGCATCGCTCCTGACAAATAAATGGTAAGAAATTTGAGTAAAATCTATTGCCATCTAAAATAAAAATTGGTATCATAAAAAAGTATTCTTTTTCCGGCATAGCTCAGTTGGTAGTAGCGCATGACTGTTAATCATGATGTCGTAGGTTCGAGTCCTACTGCCGGAGTTTCGTGAGACAATTCTTAAAGATTGTCTCTTTTTTTTATGACTAAAATAAGAAGATTTGTAGATTGTTTGCTATATTTCTTTGATTTAACGGAAAAACCTCTTATACTGATAAGGAGGAGGCGAGATAGATGGCAAAGCGCGACGCCTATTTTGACAATGCGAAATTATTCTTAATGATATTAGTGGTTTTTGGGCATCTCTTTCAACCATTTATTGAAGCTAAGGGGATATACAGTGATCTGTACTATTTCATTTTTACTTTTCACATGCCGGCTTTCATTTTGATCTCGGGTTATTTTGCGAAGGGCAAACCGAAACCTTTGAAAAAGCTGGTAAAAAAATTACTGCTGCCTTATATCTTTTTTCAGCTGATCTATTCAGCCTACTATACTTTGATAGGACTGCAGGAATCATTTAGTTTCAGTATCACGACACCCCAATGGTCGTTGTGGTTCCTTTTAAGTCTGTTTTGCTGGAACTGCATGCTGTATTTGTGCCAACGCTTTTCCACAAAACAAGTCTTAATCGGTAGTATTATCGTAGCGCTGGTTGTAGGCTATATTCCTTTCTTCGGACGCTTTTTGGCGGTTCAACGGACGCTGACGTTCTTCCCGTATTTCATGGTGGGATATGCATTACCGGCTAGCTGGATGGCTAAGATAAAAGCGGCGCCGAAGAAATTATGGGCGATTGGTGTATTTGCTGGGATCTTTGTTTTGATTAATGCCAATGAATGGATCAATAAATATTGGGTCTTCGGCTCGAAGCCTTACGAGGATTATTTGAATCATCCTCTTTTAGGCGGCCCGCAACGTATGATTTTCTTCGTCTTAGGTCTGGCAGGTATCACAGCCTTTTTCATGCTGGTACCTAAAGGACAGTACTTTTTCTCAAAATGGGGAAAAAATACGTTAACAGTCTACCTTCTTCACGGCTTTTTAGTCAAAGGATTGCGAGCCTTAGGAGTAGACGATATGGAAATGGGTAACTGGGGTGTGGTACTGCTCTTTGCTTTCAGCATTCTGCTAACTGCTGCCTTATCCAATGAACATTTTTGCCAATTGCTGGAGCGTGGCAAGCGCAGAATTTTGCGGCCGGTTTTAAATTGATTGTCAATGAAGTCCTCGAAGCGTAAAATAGACGCGGAAGGGGGCTTTTTTTATGACTGAAATAACGAAAGAACAAACCAAACAGTATCGTGACGCTTTTTTAGCAAATAATAAACAGGTGGCCTTGCAGCGAGGGGTTGTCAAAAACGGCATTAGTGCTTCAGCGGAAAATGTCGCTGCCCATGTGGAAAATACACCGGTATTCTCGATTGATTTAGCAACGGGCAAAGTATCCAATCAAAAGCAATCCGGCCGCTGCTGGATGTTTGCTGCATTGAATACTTTCCGCCACAAAATGCTGCAGCAGTTTCAATTGAAGGAATTTGAGCTTTCGCAAAACTATACCTTTTTCTGGGATAAGTATGAAAAAGCGAATTACTTTTACGAAAATATTTTAGCGACGGCTGATCAGGAAGCATCGAGTCGCGAAGTAGCCTTCTTACTGCAAACACCTCAGCAGGATGGCGGGCAATGGGACATGATTGTTTCCTTATTTAAAAAATACGGAGTGGTGCCTAAAGTCGTTATGCCGGAAAGCAGCAACAGCTCCAACTCAAGAGATTTGAATAAATATCTGAATAAACTGCTGCGTAAGCACGCGGTTGTCTTACGGAAGCTAGTGGCTGACAAAGCGGCTGAAAAAGAAATTGTGGTGAAACGTTCGGCTATGCTGCAGGAGGTTTACACCTTGTTGGCAACAGCTTTAGGAACACCACCGGAAGTCTTCGATTTTGAATATCGTGATGAAGAAAAGAACTATCATCTGGATCAAGGGTTAACTCCGCAAAGCTTCTATGATAAATACATTGGTGTGGATCTAGACGAATACGTCAGCATCATCAATGCACCAACTGCCGACAAGCCATACAATCGCAGCTATACAGTTTCGATGCTGGGAAATGTGGTGGGTGGAACGCCAGTAAAATATTTGAATCTGGATATGGAAACCTTCAAGCAGCTGGCGGTTAAACAGCTGGAAGACGGCGAATCTGTCTGGTTTGGCTGTGATGTGGGGCAATCATCCACCAGGGATTCCGGAATTATGGCCTTGAATGCCTTTGACATAGTTGATTTGTTTGAAGCTGATTTTTCCATGACGAAAGCCGAACGTTTGGATCATGGTGACAGCTTGATGACTCATGCCATGGTACTAACTGGTGTGGATGTGGTCGACGGCAAGAGTACGAAATGGAAGGTCGAAAACAGCTGGGGCGAAAAAGTTGGCGAAAAAGGCTTCTTCGTGATGAGTGATGCCTGGATGGATGAGTACACTTACCAGATCGTAGTTCGTAAGGAATATTTAACAAAAGAACAATTGGAAGCTTTTGAAGCTGAGCCGGTTGTCTTGGCCCCTTGGGATCCCATGGGTGCCCTTGCTTAAAGCGGCTATTTGTAATAGACTCAATCCTTTAGGGTGAGTCTATTTTTTTAAACAAAAAGGACTATTCATCGCGTATAATAAGGCGTAGGAATGTGAGGAATCAAGATGAATAGAGTAAAAGCACTACTGAAGGAAAAATTCGGCTATGACAGTTTTCGAACCGGTCAGGCAGAAATTATAGAGAAAATTTTGAATCACGAAAATGTGTTAGGGATTATGCCGACTGGCGGCGGAAAATCGGTTTGTTACCAATTGCCGGCGCTGGTTTTAGATGGCTTAACCTTGGTCATCTCACCCTTGATTTCTTTAATGAAGGATCAGGTGGATAGTTTAAACGAAATGGGGATTCCGGCGGCCTTTATCAATAGTTCCCTCTCGAATCCGGAGATTCAGCAGCGGATTCGCTTAGCCGTAGATGGCAAGATCAAACTGTTGTACGTGGCACCGGAACGGTTGGAGTCTGCTTCTTTTCGGCAGCTGCTGCAATATGTTCCAATTGAATTATTGGCAGTGGACGAGGCTCACTGTATTTCCCAATGGGGCCATGATTTCCGTCCCAGCTACTTAAAATTGGCTGATACCATTGAAGAGCTGCAGCAAAAGCCAACGATCATCGCTTTGACAGCAACCGCAACAGTACATGTCGCTGATGATATTTTACGCCTGCTGCAAATTCCTACCAATAATCAAATCAATACCGGCTTTGCCCGGGAAAACTTAACCTTCCAGGTGGTCAAGGATGCCAAGGAAAACTATTTGCTGGAATACTTGAAGCTGAACAAGGGCCAAGCTGGGATTATTTATGCCAGTACCCGAAAAGAGGTAGAGCGTCTGCATCATTTATTGAAGGATCAGGGGATCGCAGTTGCTGCGTATCATGGCGGCATGAGTGAACAGGACCGTTCAAAAAATCAGGAAGACTTTCTCTTTGATCGCGTTCGGGTGATGGTAGCGACGAATGCCTTTGGAATGGGAATTAACAAAAGTAATGTGCGCTTTGTCATTCACGCCCAAATTCCGGGAAACTTAGAATCCTACTATCAAGAAGCTGGTCGTGCTGGGCGGGATGGTCTGCCTAGTGAAGCAATTTTGTTTTATGCGCCGAAGGATTTGCAGGTGCAGAAGTATTTTGTTGACCAATCCGAGGGTAATGAAGACTACAAGAAAAATGAGTACAACAAGCTGCGGGAAATGGATCAATATGCCCACACCCAAATGTGCCTGCAGCGCTACATTTTACGCTATTTTGGTGAAGACAGCCACGATTGCGGTCGCTGCAGCAACTGTATGGATTCCCGGGAAGTAATTGATGTTACCACTGAGGCTCAAAAAGTGCTGTCTTGTGTGAAACGGATGGGGGAACGTTTTGGTAAAGGCTTAGTGGCTAAGGTTTTGACTGGTTCAAAGGACCAAAAAATCACTCAATGGCAGTTTGACCGTTTGTCGACTTACGGCTTGATGCGGGATTGGAGCCAAAAAGAAGTGACTCAGCTAATCGACTACTTAACAGCTGAAGGATATTTCACTTTAACTGAAGGACAATTTCCGCTGTTGACGATTTCGCCTGCCGGTATCAATGTCTTGTTAGGCAAAGAAAAAGTGACCCGTAAGCAAAATGCTGTGAAAACTTTGCAAGTGGACGATGAGTTGTTTGAAGAACTACGAAGCCTGCGGACGCAGCTGGCTCAGGAGCAAAATCTGCCGCCTTATATTATTTTCTCAGATAAAACCTTGCAGGAATTTGCGGAAAAACAACCGCAAACCACCTTGGAAATGCTGCAAATCAAAGGTGTCGGACAAAATAAATTAGACAAGTACGGAGAAGCTTTTCTGGCAATTTTGCAGAAATAACTGGCTTTTTGCTGGATAATTTGCGACAGAATCCAGCGAATCTGCTACGAAGGCAGTTTTTCTGTGCTATACTTTTAAGTGATTATAATGGGAAATAAATGAACAGAATTATCGGGTAATGAACCTTGTAATGATGGAAAAGATACGTCGTTGTTTGATAAAAAGGAGGACATAACATGGGAAAAGAGCTAGAAGTGCAGCATGCGGAGAATATGCGGGAATTAGGAGGCTATCAAACGCAAGATGGTCGGGAAGTTGCAACGCGTAAGTTGATTCGAGCGGCTACTCTGAATTTACTGGATGACGAAGATACTGACTATTTGGCTAATTATGGCCTCCGAAGGATTGTTGATTTTCGTTCACCGCGGGAACGAGAAGAACAGCCGGATCAAGAAGTACCATCGGCTGAAAATATTGCCTTGCCGATTTTTCCTGTGGAGGAAAAGAAAGTTTCTGCTTCACCTTTTGAAGTGATGAATAAGATGAAGGAAGGCTTTTCAGCCCACGAGCAGATGATGGAGGTTTATCGTAATTTCATCACCATGCCTCATATTCATAAGCAGTACAATCAATTCTTTGGGATTTTGCTGGAAAATGAAAAGCCTGAGGAAAGTGTTTTGTTCCATTGTACTGCCGGTAAAGATCGGACTGGTTTTGGGGCGGCTATGATGCTGAGTGCATTAGGGGTTAATCGCGCAACCATTTTTGAGGACTATTTAAAAACCAATTATTACTTAGCCAAAAAAACCGAGGAAATTCGTCAACAGGCTAGACAAGCCGGCGTAACAGAAGAAATGCTGTATGGCATCAATGACATGATGACAGCCAAACAGGAGTATTTACAAACCAGCTTTAATCTAATTTCTGAGCAGTATGGCGATGTAGATCAGTATTTGCGGGTAGGAATCGGGTTAAGCAAACAAGACATTAAGGACTTGCGTCAACTATATCTCGTTTAGGAGTTGAGGAGTGATGGAAAGCTTATTAAAACATTTACAGCTGGAAAATCGTCAGTTGCCGATTGGCGGAGGAGACATTAACCAAGCGTATCGGGTGACTGACGGCAGCAAAGATTACTTTTTAAAAGTCCATCCCAACATGAGTGAAGCTTTCTTTCAAGCCGAAGCGGATGGACTGCAGGTATTGAGTGAAGTGGTGCGGGTGCCTAAAACCTTCGCCAGCGGAGTGCACGAAAATGATGCTTATTTACTGATGGAGTGGATCGAACCTGGCCAGGGTGATCAGCGGGATATCGGCAAAGCACTGGCGAAAATTCACGGACAAAAGCAGGAGAACTTTGGCTATCGTCAAGACAACTATTTAGGCTTGTTTCCACAAATCAACACTAAAAGTGAGGACTGGTGGTCCTTTTATTTTGGCAATCGTCTCGAGGTCCAAATTGAAATCGCTAAACAACGTAATCGTTGGACAAGACAGCGGGAAGAACGGTATTATTCCTTAAAGGAACAGGTACTTTTGCGTTGGAAGGATTTATCCTTCAAGCCATCTTTATTACATGGAGACTTTTGGAGCGGGAATACCTTCTTTGATACTAACGGCGAACCAGTTTTTATTGATCCGGCGATTTATTACGGTCATCGGGAATTGGATATTGCGATGGAGCAATTGTTTGGCGGCTTCCGTCAGACCTTATTCGACGCCTATCAGGAAGTCTATCCCTTGGATGAAGGCTGGCAAGAGCGAGTACCGATTTATCAATTGTATTATTTACTGGTTCATTTGAATCTGTTTGGTGAAAGCTACGGCGGAGCAGTGGATCGGATTTTAGGAGGAAAGTAGTTGGGCAAGAAATATTCAATGGCACATGAAGTCGCCTATTATGAATGTGACATTAATCAAACGATGACCTTCCCAGCCATGCTGAGTGTGGTCATCAAAGCTTCCTCTGATCAAAGTGATCAGCTGGAACGGGGAAACGATGCGGTTAACGAACTGGGGGTTACATGGGTAATTACCCAAACAGAAATCGCGATTAATCGTTTGCCGCGTGTTGGCGAAAAAATAACAGTCGTTACTGAACCAACAGCCTTTAACAAGTTCTTTTGCTACCGCAGCTTTTGGTTGTATGATACAGAAGGTACGGAATTGGTAAAAATCGAGATGGCTTTTGTGTTGATGAAGATCAAGGAACGGAAGATGAGCAGTGTATCTCCTGAATTGATGGCGCCTTACGAAGCACCGCAAGTGAAGAAGATTCAGCGCTGGGAGAAAATTGAACCCGTGACCGATGGCGAAAGTCGTCTGTATCACGTGCGTTTCTATGATTTAGACAGCAATCATCACGTGAATAATGCTATGTATTTCAACTGGATTATTGATGTACTGGGTTATGACTTTATGGTGGAGCATACGCCGGTGGCTGTTAAGGTGAAGTTTGATAAAGAAATTCTTTATGGTAATGACATCACTAGTGTTTATCAGCTCGATGAAGCAAGCGAAAAAACCTTGCACGAAATTCGTGTCGGGGATCAGCTGGCCTGCGAGGCTAATATTCAATGGCGTAAGAAAGACTAAAATAGACTTGAAGGGCTGACTCACGGTTAAGTGATTTCTCCTTCAAGTCTATTTGCTTAAGTTTATTGTTCCATAAAGTGTTTCAATTGTTCTTTTGATAGATCGGCATTTAGAGCAATCAACAGTTTGATGCGGGCTTTTTGGCTATTGATGCCGCGGCAGAAAATCACGCCTTTTTCGGCTAACTCTACGCCGCCGCCATGGTAATCATACACGGGTTCTGCAATTCCGTTAAAACAGCGGGAAACTAACACGATCGGCATGCCTTTATTCAAGAGATTTTGCAGCGAAGGTAAGGTGGTTGGCGGCAGATTTCCTGCTCCTAAAGCCTCCACCACAACACCAGCCACACCAACTGCTTGATCCAGCAGCTCAAAGAAAGTCCCTTGCATGCCAGCAAAGGCTTTAATAATCGGAATCATCGCGTCAATCGATTCAACATCATAACGGGTTGTTTCTGGCAGTTCCTGCATAAAGAGAATTTTTGATTTAGTCACTAAACCGACAGGTCCCAATGTTGGTGTCCGGAAGGTTGCTACATTTGTTGTATGAGTCTTAGTTACATAACGGGCGCTGTGAATTTCGTCGTTCATTACCACCAGCACTCCTTGACCAATGGCATCTTGGCAAGCAGCTACCCGAATGGCACTTTGAAAATTATACAGACCATCGCTGCCTAATTCATTAATCGAACGCATCGCTCCAGTTAAAACAATTGGCAGTAAATCACCAATAGTAACATCCAAGAAATAAGCCGTCTCCTCCAGGGTATCGGTACCGTGAGTGATTACTACACAGTCGATTCCTTCAGCCTTAGCTTGTTTAATCCGTTCCTTTAGCTCAAACATGATTTCTACGGTAATATGGGGAGAGGGCAGATTGGTAAAATCTTCTACTACCAATTCCGTGTCTTTAGGGATATCCAATTTTTGACCCGCGGCCAACAATGGATTTTTTTCGTCAGGTCGGACCGTGCCGTTTTCGTCTTCGCTCATCGAGATGGTTCCGCCAGTATGTAAAATTAAAATTCGTTTCATTGCCTTCACCTGCTTTTTTTATTGTATAGTACATAAAAGGACTGCTTTTGGTAGTTAAGCAGTTCTAAAACCTTTTTACCTAGCATACTATTTTCTCTCTTTTTTTACTACGATTATTGTATACTAGAAAAAAAGAATTAGGAGGTTCCTATGATTCGAATTGGATTAACTTCTTTTAATGAACACCAGGCGTTGACCGGCAAGCCCCGCACCACGCTGTTTGAATATGCGGGTTTTTTGCCGTTAGTGGAACTGGATACGGCTTATTATGGGCTGCCTAGTCGCAAAACGGTGGAAAACTGGCTGGCTCAAGTACCAGATTCTTTTCGCTTTGTAGTTAAATTTTATTCCGGTTTTACTTGCCAAGAAAAGTGGCAGGATCATTACGGCTCTATCACTGAGATGAAGGAGCATTTCCTGGAAGTGATGCAGCCTTTAATTGAAAGTTCAAAAATCTATTGTTTTTTAGCGCAATTTCCGGCACAATTTAAGTGCACGAAGGAAAATGTAGCTTATTTGCAAACCTTGCGGGAGCTGTTTCCTGATTTGCCGATTGCGATAGAATTAAGAGATTACAGCTGGTACAGTCCAGAATTCAAGGAGAAGACCCATCAATTTATGAAAAGGCTGAAGTTCAGCCTGGCGATGATTGATGAACCGGAGCTGCCAGATACGGTGCCATTAGATTTAACTGTCACCAATCCGGCTTTTAGTTTGTTCCGTTTCCATGGTCGTAATCAAGCATACTGGAAGAGTCGCGATGCCCAATGGCGGAAAAAACGGACCTTGTATCGCTACAGTGATGAAGAACTGACGGAATTGGCGCAGGCGATTAAGCAGGTCGCTGAAAATAGTCAGGAAGTTGCCGTCATCTTTAATAATAATTCAGGTGGCGATGCGGCGGAAAATGCTTTAAGATTAAGAGAACTACTAGATATAGAAGATGAAGGACTCAATCCTAGTCAGCTGGGATTATTTTAAGAAGGAGCAGCCATGATCAAAGCGATTTTTTTTGATATTGACGGAACGTTAGTCACCAAACAATCCAAAGCCCTTTACAGTACCCGTTTGGCCATTCAACAGGCGCGGGAAAAAGGGATCTTAGTCGGCGTTGCCACTGGGAGAGGCCCGGTCCATTTAGCTGAACGGATCGATTATTTAACAATGGACATGTTTGTGACTTATAACGGCCAACTGGTCTATCAAGGAAATGAAGACATTTATCAACATGCCTTTGAGCCAGAGGTATTGAAAGAAATCGTAACTTTTGCTGATCAGGAGCATCGCCAAATTATTTTCGGTGCTCGCCGCCGAATTGACGGCAGCTATGTGATGCGTTTGTCCCAGGTAGGGTGGGTGAAGCGGATCGCTGCTATGATGCCTCGCTGGTTTCCGGTACGGACAACCAAAGGCCTGCTGCAATCCTTTAGTCCCAACCGCAGTACTGGCCGTTATGGTCGCTTGAGTATTTTGCAGGAACCCATTTACCAATGTGTCCTGTTTAGTGCCGAATCAGAAACAGAAAAACTGGAAAAACGTTTGCCCAATGTGACCTTTCAACGCTCCAATCCTTACTCAGTCGACATTGTGCCTAAAGGCGGATCAAAGCTTTTGGGGATCCACAAATTTTTGGAAGCCAACAATATCGATCCCAGCGAAGTGATGGCTTTTGGCGATCATTTAAATGATTTGGAAATGCTGGAGGGCGTGGGAATTGGTGTAGCGATGGGCAACGGGCAAGATGAAACCAAAGAATACGCTGATTACGTGACTGATACCAATGAAGATGACGGAATTTACAAAGCGTTAAAATATTTTGAAATTATTTAGGAGACAGTATGAAGCAAGAATTCAATCCTTACGAAATGACCAAAGAATTTCACAGGGTGTTCGAGCCCCAGCCGCCTGAAACGCCAACGCCTTTTTCAGCCGAACGGGCTGCTTTTCGCGCCGGCTTTAAAATTGAAGAAATTGTTGAATTTATGTACGGAGCAGTCGAAGGGAATCCGGAGAAGTTTGATGACGCGGTGAAACAGCTGCATGAAAATATTGAACAGGCGAAGGAGAAAATTCTGACCAAGCAAGAGCCGGTGAAGGATTTGTTAACAGCCGAGGTGGATGCTTTGACCGATTTATTGTATTTTACCTATGGATCCTTTGCCTTAATCGGGGTCAATCCTCAGCCGATTTTTGAGATTGTTCACCGAGCCAATATGGGGAAACTGTTCCCAGACGGCAAACCTCATTATCATCCAGTTACCCACAAAGTCTTAAAGCCGGATAACTGGGAGGCCGATTATGCACCAGAAAAGCTGATTCAAGCTGAATTAACCAAACAAAAACGCCAGGATTCCTAAAAAGAATCTGGCGTTTGTTTGTGCTAATCAAAGAAAGTGTAATAAAGGGAACGAACGGCTAAGCGTTCTTGTTTTCCGCAAATGGCAAAGATAATACTCCGCTCATCGGCGCCCTGACTGATCATGCGCAGGTTGATGTTTTTACGGGCAAGGGCCGCTGAACTTTCGGCCGTAATCCCAGTGTGGAATTTCATACCTTCACCTACTAGAGCGATCACCGAAATATCGTGTTCTACTTCTAATTCATCTGGGCAAATCCGTTCTTCAATTTCTTTTAACAGGACTTTTTCCAGCTCAGGGGTCAATTGTGATTCTCTTAAGATCAGAGAAACCGTATCAATTCCTGAAGGCATATGTTCAAAGCTGATATTTAATTCTTCTAAAATTTGCAAGACCCGACGGACAAAACCGACTTCCCGGTTCAGCAAATATTTATTAATGGTAATACTGCAAAAGCCGCTGTCGCTGGCTACACCTACGACGCGATTGGGATTTTCCCGATCATAGGATTCTTTAATCATGGTTCCAGTACAAGTTGGGTTGTTGGTATTTTTAATTACCACCGGAATTTTCGCTTTAAATGAAGGCATTAAGGCTTCATCGTGGAAGACAGTAAAGCCGGCATACGATAATTCTCGCATTTCCCGATAAGTTAGTTGTTCAATTAGAGCTGGTTCATGAATGTATTTTGGCGTTGCCGCGAAAATACCGTCCACATCAGTAAAGTTCTCATAGATTTCGGCTTTTACGCCAGCGGCTACAATCGATCCAGTAATATCTGATCCACCGCGGGAGAAGGTACACAACTGACCTTCTTTGGTATAGCCAAAGAAACCAGGGATCACTAGAATTTCTTCAGTATTGTGCCATTGATACATTTTTTCGTAGGACTCTTCTAGAATTCGTGCATTATGAGGCTCGTCAGTTACTAGAATACCTAATTCTTTAGGGTTGATGTAACGTGCCTTTACGCCTTCATGTTGGAAATAGGCAGCAATCAGCTGGGCATTCAGATTTTCACCGGTTGCCAAGAAACGGTCCAAAATATAAGGATCGCTTTCATCAAAATCCTTCTGCAAAGACTTGATTTCAGAAGCAAAAGCTTCACAGACACTAACATCTAAGCCTAATTCCTGGGCAATGCTGCCGTAGCGCTCAGCGATTTCTTCAATGAGTGAAGTAGTTTCTTGATTTTTTGCTGCTTTTTCATAGTAAGCAATTAATAAGTCGGTGACCTTCTTATCCTCGCTATGACGCTTACCTGGAGCAGACACCACAACAAAGCGTCTTTTGGCATCGTCTTGAACGATTGCTAAGACTTTTTTTAATTGCTCGGCTGAAGCGACTGAACTTCCTCCGAATTTAATTACTTTCACTCTGATCACCTCTTATTTTAATGTGAATCTAATAATATCCGAAATCCTTCCGAACTTCAAGAGCTGTTTCCAATTGATTGACGGAAAATCCAACTTTTTTTGTTGAAAAACAGATTAAAGTGCTCTGGGAGGATCATTAAGTTAAACCATGGCTTTTTTATGTAAGAAAATCCAAGTTTTCCGAACTATTTAGTGAAGGAACGAATTGTTTGTGTTATAATCTAGGTTAGATGTTTTTGCGAAAAAACGGATGAATAATCGAACTGTAATATAGTAAACGAACTTATTCTAAACGTCGAAAGGAAAATCATACATGGGAAGTAACGTTATCATTGGTATAGTCATTGGAATCATCATTTTAGTGGCAATACTGTGTTTGATTGGCTATTTAATGAGAAAGAAGAATCAAGAACGGTTAAAAGAGCTAGAGAAACGCAAAGAAGCACTGTTCGATCTTCCAGTAGTTGAAGAAGTCGATGAAGTGAAGAAAATGCATCTCGTAGGTCAAAGCCAAAATACTTTTCGTGAATGGAACCAAAAATGGACGGATGTTTCGACTAAGTCTTTTGCTGAATTGGAAAGTCAAATCTTCGAAGTTGAAAGCCAGAATGAAACATTCCGTTTCATGAAGGGCAAATCAGCCATCGAAAGTGCTGAACGGACCATGAAAGAAATGGAAGAGGAAGTTGAAGAGATCCGTGACGGTCTTAAAGAGCTGCGAGAAACCGAAGAACGCAATTCTTTAGCCGTACAACAAGCACTAGATGTCTTTGAAGAATTGAAAAAGGACTTAAAAGACAATCGCGAAAACTTTGGACACGCTTTGCCAGAGATTGAAAAGCAAGTAAAAAATGTAGAGATTGAGTTCACTCAATTTGTTACATTGAATACCTCCGGTGATCCTGTGGAAGCTAGAGAAGTGCTAGACGATGCTGAAAAACACGTTTACGATGTTCAAGCCATCATGCAAAAAGTTCCAGCTCTTTACGAAGACTTGGAGAAAACTTTCCCAGCCCAAGTTGCAGAAATTGAGAAGACTTACAACAAAATGCTGGATGATGACTACGTGCTGCCAGAAGAGAATTTTGAAAGCCGCGTTGAACAAGTGAAAAAGCGCATGAAGCTTTCCGCAGAAGATTTAGAAAAAGTAGAACTAGATACAGTAGAAGCGGCTAACAAAGAAACCGCAAGTTTAATCGACACCTTATACGACACGTTAGAAAAAGAGTTCGAAGCGAAAAAATACGTCTTAACTAATCGCAAAACAGTCAGTGAATACATTCAACACGCATCACGCAACAACCATCAACTAATGATCGAGCTGGACCACACTTCCCAAAGCTACACGTTGAACAACAACGAGTTGGGACGCTCACGTGGCTTCCAAACCGAAATTGAAGAATTGGAACGTCGCAATCGCAACCTGGAACCTTTGATTGATAAACACGACATGCCATATTCTGAAATTCAAAACTTCTACCAGGATGCCTTCAAAGTCTTAGATGACATTGAAACGAAACAGGTAGAAATTGATAACGACCTGCAAGACTTGCGTAAAGGGGAGCGAATTGCCCTGGAACGGATCGATACTTATGAATTCAAGCTGCGTAATCTAAAACGTTACGTAGAGCAGCAACGTCTGCCGGGACTTCCTGGTGATTACTTGGAATTCTTCTTCATCGCAACCGATCGAGTGGAAGAGCTAAGTCAGTCATTGAATCGTATCCGAATCAATATGCAAGAAATCAATAAGCTGGTTAGTCTTTGTGATGAGGACATGGAATTATTGGATCAAAAAACCAATGATTTGGTGGATGCCGCAGCATTAACTGAACAAATGATGCAATATGCGAATCGCTACCGTCATACTCATCCGGACATCAAAACCGCGATTGAAAACAGCCTTGAGTTGTTTAACAAGGAATATCGTTATCAAGATGCATTGGATGAAATCGGTACAGCCTTAGAACGTGTCGAACCAGGTGCGTTTAAACGTATCGAAGATTTCTACTTTAATAACCGTGAACTTGCTTAATTAACCAGACCTTGCGTCTGGTTTTTTTGTTTATTAAAGAGGGAATTCATTTTTCCAAGTACTGGAAAAAATGAGCACTATTCTCGTACGCATACCATTATGCTAAACCTTGTGATCTGTGTCTAGGTGATAAACACTAGGAATTCCTTCGATTCTGCCAAACTGTGAAAAGCATAACTGGCAAAAAAAATACGACCTGCTGTGAGGTCGTATCAGATTATTTTAGAATGTTGATTAGGAAAAATCCAGCTGCAGAAAGCAGGCATAAAATACCGATACTGCGAAAAACGATTGTCAGAAATGAGCTGCGTTTTCTTCTTGAATTGCCAGAAGCTCTTTTGGCTGGCAGCAGTACTGATACCAGAAGGAAAACAAGTCCAGCAACTACTATCGCAAGCAAGTAAAAGGGCTTCTTCATAACAGCAGCCGCTTGTCCTAGAGTTTCCGGTAATGTTGGCGGTTCAGCTTCCTTTAAGGGCTTCGTGCGTTCAATTTCTTGATAGTCGATTGCCAGCTTGGGCATCGTGTCGGCCGCTTGTTCCAAGGCTCCGTTTAAAACCAACTGATCATCTTGGATGGCAAGAGTCGGCTCGGTCCCTTTTCTTACGACGGCATAAAAGTCTTCAGTCAGCTCAATGTCTTTGCCATCAATGGTATGACGACCTTTAGGAAGAATCAGCTGATGCTCATACTCGTTGAAGGCTTTTTCCAACAAGGCATTACCAAAAGGATGACGGTAGTATTCGCCGTCTTGATCGGACCAGTCGCCGACCCCTAGGATGACTTCGATGAGACGAGTTTCTCCCCGTTTAGCTGTTGCAATGTAGTTAAAGGCACTGCTTGGCCCCGAGCCTGTTTTCAAACCGTCGACACCCTCAGCACCGTATCGGGCACCGGGAACAGAATAGTTGTAGGTCTCAAAGGTTTCTTCATAAGGAGTTCCCTGCATGGTAGTCACAGTCGGCTGACTGGTGAATTCCAATACCTCTGGGTGATCGTTGACGAGATAAAACACCATCGTCGCTAGATCACGAGCACTTGAAGTATTGCTGCCGGCCGGATCAAAGCCCTCTGGATTGTACAGTCCATCAAAGCTGATGGCTGAAGCACCGCTGCAATTATAAAAAGTGGTCTGTTTCATGCCGATTTTCTCGGCTTTTTCATTCATGCTTCTCACAAATGCTCCCGCATCATTATCAGATACGGCATTTGCCAGCATAACAGTTGCTACATTAGAAGAAGGGACAGTCACCATTTTTAACAGCTCACGTACCGGATACTCCACACCAGCGACAATTTTGCTGTTGCTGATGGCATAAAGCTGGCTGATTGCCTGATCGTTTTCCGTGGCTGTCAGCTTCGTATCTAAGGTGAATTTTCCTTCCTTAATCGCGTCAAAAACTAAAAAGACCGTCATCATTTTTGAAATACTGGCGGGTTCTCTTGGCAGGTCAGGGTTGTCATTCCAAAGAATTTGACCATTTGTTCCATCAATTATAATAGAAGATTTTGGTTTGTTGATCTCCAGCACATCGGTATAGCCGGCATTACGGGTGATCTCCATCACGTCTTCTTCAGCGAAGGCGGGTATTGCCCCAACAAATAAACCAATTAATCCAATTACCGCTAAAACTTTTTTTACCACAAATTCACTCCATTCACTCTCTAATTCTTTTTTCCCATTTTAGCATATCTGGTACAGGATTTTTCCTATCAAGTATAAAAAAATAGGGAAATTCAGCGAAAAAAACGAAAATAAACGAGAATTACTTCCGCTGATTATCTAATTTGTCTTAAATATGGATGGGAAGCAAGTGTCATAATGTTTCTAAATTTTTAAAGTCCCTTGAAGCTGGTTAGGTTTCCCGTTATAATAGGTAGGAATTTTTGAAGGGAAGTTTTGAAATGATTTATTTTGATAATAGTGCGACCACCAGTATTTTTCCCCAAGCACTTGATACATATGTAAAAACTAGTCAACGAATTATCGGCAATCCCTCCAGTCTTCACGACTTAGGAACCCAGGCACAACGTCTGCTGCAGCAGGCTCGCAAGCAGATTGCTGATTTATTGACTGTTCAGTCTAACGAGATTTATTTTACCAGCGGCGGAACTGAAGGCGACAACTGGGTAATCAAAGGGACGGCTTTAGCGAAAAAAGAGTTCGGCAATCATTTGATTATTTCCAGTGTCGAGCATCCGGCAGTTAGTCGGGCGGCCCATCAGCTGGAAGCTTTAGGCTTTGAAGTCAGCGTAGCACCGGTAAATGAGCAGGGCTTTGTTGATGTCGAGGAGCTGGCTGCTTTGATTCGTCCAGAGACTATCTTGGTTTCGGTGATGGCCGTCAACAATGAAATGGGTGCCATTCAGCAGATTGGTGCAATCAGCGAGCTATTAACTGCCTATCCGACGATTCACTTCCATGTGGACGCAGTTCAGGCGATCGGCAAGGTAGATCATTCTGTTTGGTTAACCCCACGAGTAGATTTTGCGACCTTTTCGGCGCATAAATTCCATGGTCCGCGGGGCGTCGGTTTCATTTACTGGAAAAGCGGCAAAAAGCTGGATCCGTTGTTAACAGGCGGCGGCCAGGAAAGCGGCCAACGCAGCAGTACTGAAAATGTTCCCGGAATTGTAGCCATGAGTAAGGCATTAAGAATATACATGGAAAAAATTCAGGAACGACCAAACCATACGCAAACGATTCGCAAATATTTAATGGAAGCACTAGCTAGTTACGAAAAGGTCACCGTGTTTTCCGGAGATGAGCAGTTTGCTCCTCATATTTTATGCTTTGGCGTAAAAGGAATTCGCGGTGAGGTGATGGTTCATGCCTTTGAGGAAAAACAAATTTACATCTCAACTACCAGTGCCTGTTCCAGTCGCAAAAAAACGGACAGTTCCACTTTGCAGGCCATGGGTGTACCTCAGGACAAGGCGACAACTGCCGTTCGAGTAAGCTTAGATGAAGCCAACACGATGGCTGAAGCGGAGCAATTCATGATAGTTTTCAATCATTTATACGAGAAATTTGCAAAAATCAGTTCATAATAAAATTTAGACTAACGAGGAGAATGATCGTGCAATATACAGAAATTATGGTTCGTTACGGCGAGCTTTCCACTAAAGGGAAAAACCGCCGCAGCTTCATTATGCAATTGGCCCAAAATGTACGGGGAGCATTGATTGATTTTCCGGCACTTAAGATTCATGCTGATCGTGATCGCATGCATTTGATTTTAAACGGGGAAGACAGCACACAAGTGATTCCTAAATTGAGTAAGGTATTTGGGATCCAAACGTTTTCGCCCAGTATTCAAGTCGACAAAAATCCGGCGGCACTAAAAGCAACCACTGAAGAAATTATGGAAGCTATTTATAGCGGTAAAGAAACCTTCAAGATTACTGCTAAGCGTAGTGATCATTCCTTTGAAATGGACAGCCATGAGATTCAACAATTTCTAGGCAATGCGGTTGTGGATCGTTTCCCAGATATCAAGGTTCAAATGAAGCGTCCTGATATTAATTTGCGAGTAGAAATTCGCCGCGACAGTGCGTACTTGTCTTTTGAAACCATCAAGGGTGCCAGCGGCTTGCCAGTTGGGACGAGTGGCAAAGGCATGCTGATGCTTTCTGGCGGGATTGATTCGCCGGTAGCTGGCTACTTGGCCATGAAGCGGGGAGTAGAAATAGAAGCAGTCCATTTTGCCAGCCCCCCTTATACGAGTGAACAATCGCTGCAAAAGGCGAAAGACTTAACGGAAAAATTAACGCCGTATGTGGGCAGTATTCAATTTATCGAAGTGCCTTTTACGGAAATTCAAGAAGAAATTAAACAGCATACACCGCAAGGCTATTGGATGACCTTAACTCGCCGGATGATGCTGCGAATTACCGATGCGATTCGCGAGATGCGTCATGGCTTAGTAATTATCAACGGTGAATCCTTAGGCCAGGTGGCTTCTCAAACTTTGCACAGCATGGTAGCCATCAATGAAGTAACCACTACACCGATTATTCGTCCAGTGGTAACCATGGATAAAACGGAAATCATCGAACTGGCGGAAAAAATCGACACCTTTGAGTTGGCGATTCAGCCCTTTGAAGACTGCTGTACGATTTTTGCACCGCCACAACCAAAAACCCGTCCGAAAATGGACAAAGTGTTGGAATTGGAAAAACGCTTGGACATCGAAGGAATGATGGAACGTTGCTTAGCTGGCTTAAAGGTTGAAGCTATTTCAGCCGCCCAAAGCCAAGCCCAAGTCGAAGAATTTGCTGATTTACTATAGTAACTAAAAAAATAGGTGATTCCTTTCTGTAGCAGAGAGGGATCACCTTTTTTTGTTTAAGAGAGTTGGTTGGCTGCGATTTCTCGTTTGATGTATTCGTCAAAAGTGGTTGGCTGTCTTCCTAATAACCAAGTCAATACATTGGCATTGCCGGCGATACCGTAGTCGCCGTAGGTTTTCGACAGTTCCTGGAAGGTTTTAACAAAATAGCTGTCGTATTTGGCTGTAGGGAAATAGTTAATAATGGTTTCTACCGGAATTTGCTGACAAACTGCTTCTCGTCCAGTCAGTTGATTGAATTTTTCTACCATATCATCCGGAGACAAGAAATCAGTGCCTACTAATTCATACGTGGCGTTGGCATGAGTAGTTTCCGTTAGCACTTTAGCAGCTACCTCGGCCACGTCCACGACATCTACGTAACTTAATTTCGTTGTTTTGGTGTAGAAGCATTGGTAAGCGTTGGTGGACCAAACCATTGGGACTGAAAAATTATGCATGTAATGCATTGGCTGCAGGATTGTATAGTTCAAATGATCAGACAATCCTTTGTAAACTAGCTGTTCTTCGGCCTTCAATTTTTGGGTATGCTGAGGCAATGTTGACATGTTAGGATGTGTGACTGTCATCATGACGAATTGCTGAATGCCGGCATTTACTGCTTCGTTAACAAACCGCTTGGCAATCTCTGCTTCATCGTAAATAAAC
Source organism: Candidatus Enterococcus moelleringii (assembly GCF_017377575.1). Classification (GTDB taxonomy): domain Bacteria; phylum Bacillota; class Bacilli; order Lactobacillales; family Enterococcaceae; genus Enterococcus_A; species Enterococcus_A moelleringii. The sequence goes on along the minus strand of NZ_JAFREM010000026.1, from coordinate 9,874 downwards.
ATTGGCGGAATATAAAGGACCTTGTCACATCCATCTAAGGCTTTTTTCACATCGTCAACTGACCGACCATCGCCAACTATCGTTTCGGCGACACCCAATTCCTTTAGCTCTTCCACTTTAGGATTAATATCAAAGGCGCGAATGTCTAATCCATGTTTTACCAGCTGGGTCACCATTTGCCGACCGACCCCGCCAGCTGCTGCTGTTACTAAAATCATTTGTAGTTCCTCCTTTTTGTTATGGGAATTGCTCCCGAATACCTGATAGTTGCGCTATAATCGAAAATAAGAGGTGAAGACCATCATGAAAATCGAATATCTCCAATCATTTGTTACCTTATCTAATACGCTAAATTATACAAAAGCTGCTGAAAGTTTATATATTACCCAGCCAACCTTAAGCCGCCACATTCAACTGCTGGAAGCTGAGCTGGAGTGTACCTTAGTCGCTCGCAATACCCGCCAAGTCCAGTTGACGGATGAAGGTAAAATTTTCCTGAATTATGCCACTAATATGATATTTGACTTTAATCGGGCTACCCGCCAATTGAAGGAGCGCCATCAGCAACCTGCTTATCAACTAACGATCGGTTTTCTGCGTGGTGGAACCGACGCCTATTTATTGCCGCTGCTTCAAGAATTCACCCAAGCGCATCCAGAAATTGCCTTGGAATTACAGGATGGCACTCACGAAGAACTCGTAACCGAGCTTCGAGGAGGAAAGCACGATTTATGTATGACTATGGCAACAACGCTGATCGGTGTTGAGAAAATCCAGCTGCAGGCAGTAAATGAGCTAGCGCTGGTTCTGGTTGTGCCAGAGAATCATCCTTTAGCTGAACGAAAAACAGTTGCTTTCGCTGACTTTGCCGATGAACCTTATCTGTGTGTGAAGCAGCAGCAAACCAAAGCCTGGTATGACTACGTAATCAGCTTGTTTTTAAGTCAGGGCTATTATCCGCAAGTGTATGACAGCTGCTCCAGTGTGAAAATCTTGTTGATGCAGATTGCGTTAGGCAAGGGCATCAGTGTGTTAACCGAAGGCTGCCGAAGCTCAGCACCGGAAAATGTTCGCTTGATTCCGATAGAACATGCCCCAGCGATCCAAACGGTTTTTGGTTATCGTGAGGATAATGACAATCCCAGTCTGAAATTGTTTATTGATTGGTTGGAAGAGTATCTTTGTTAATTCAAGTATAGTCGGAGTAATAATCATTGTGAAATAGAGAACAAGGTTGATTTATGCAAGTTCTGTATAAGCGGAACTGATTAACGCCCCACAAGAGTCTATACAGTATCTAAAAAGGACAAAAAAACGTCCATTTGAGAAATTTTGCCCTTTCGTACTTAAACTCAAGCTACAATAAAGAAAAGTCAGAAAGGGTGATTAGATGCAAAAGCTATCGATCTCTGAACAGTTTTTTCTATTAGCAATGACCAATCGGGGGACCATGAGCTCCATGAATGAATATGCCAAACCAGGTCTGCTGATGGCCAGCTTATTGGATTTCAATAATGCTGGAGTCATCGTGATGGAAAAGAAAAAATTTCAGGTTGTGAAGGAGCAGCTTCCCGCTGAACTGGCACATTTGGAAGGATTCTATAATAGAATCAGCCATCTGCGAACCAAGTCGTTGAGTATGTTAGGGGCATCCTCCTTTGAAAAAGAATTAAAGGGAATTGTTTCAAGTATCAGAGAAGAAATGGTGGAGCAAGGCTGTATTCAGACATCCGTTGCTACGGGCTTTTTACAAAAAGAAAAAGTTGAATACCAAGTAAAACAATCAGTAATTGACGAGCTTATTGAGGCACTGAAGCTTGAAATGAAAAAGCGGCAGCCAGCAGTTGAAACGATCGCTCTGGCAATTCTTTTACAAAAGCCCGCCTAACGAATAAATATTTGTCGCTGCAGGAGCAAGCAGAATTGAAAAAAGCGTTAAAGCAGTTTAGAAAATCAGATGTATCTAAGCAGACAAAACGGATGTTTGACGATATTGACACGATGTTAGTAATGATTGCCGCAACAATTATCAGCTAAAACCTTCAGCACTTTAGGCAGGAAAGATCATAGGTGAACAATAGTAGGCGATTTAGTAAAATAATCAGCTGAATCCCAGTAATAAAGCAGGAAAGAATCCGCTCTTTCTTGCTTTTTGCATTGTATCCAATGATTATTCATGTTAGAATAAATATGTGAAAATATTAACAAAGGAGATCTACTATGGATCGCTTAATCGAAAAACCAAAACTATCAAAGGCTACGACTAAGCGCTTGTCGCTGTATTTGCGTTGCCTAAAAGAATTGCATAAGGAAGGCGTCCAACGAATAAAATCCTCGGAATTTAGTCAACTGACCCATGTCGGCTCTGCGACGATCCGCCGGGATTTTTCTCAGCTGGGGGAACTGGGCCGCAGCGGCTATGGCTATGATGTCAGCTATCTGATCAGCGTCTTCAGCAGTATTTTAGACACGATTGAAGAAAAGCGGATTGCCTTGATCGGCTGCGGGAACTTGGGACAAGCTTTGGTGAATAATAACTTCCGCCGTAATGACAATCTTAATATCGTTTGTGCTTTTGACACGGATCCTGAGAAAATCGGCTCCGTTTTTAATGGTGTCGAAGTTTACAGCATGGATCGCTTGGATGAAATTTTACCCAAAGAAAAAGTAACTGTCGCAATTTCGACGGTTCCTAGCCAGTATTCCCAGGCTGCGATGGAAAGTGTCGTGAAAAATGGTGTGACGGCAATTTTGAGCTTTGCACCGGATCCAATTAAAGTGCCGGAAGGGATAACGGTTCATTACATTGATTTGACCACCGAGCTGCAAACCTTGATTTATTTTGATGAGCTGGCGCAGTCCCGGCGAGGGTAGGGCTTTACAAGTTGTGCGCTTCATTGTACAATGACTCATACGAAGATCAAGAGGAGTACGATTTTTTTCCTGTGATAGAGAGAGAATGAGCGGTGGAACATTCTTACAGTAAGAATCGGAAGGTAGCTTGGGAGTATTGCTTTTTGAAACAAGTAGGAAAGCACGAGTCATGACCGTTAACTCATGTTTAAGAGGCAGAAAATTTTTCTGCAATTTAGGTGGTACCGCGTATATTACGTCCTAAAACACATTCGTGTTTTAGGACTTTTTTTATTTTACTGCCACAACTAAGTACATACAATCAAGGAGGAAATGCAATGCCTGAAAATTTAGCAACAAAGTTCAACCCGCAAGAAGTTGAAGCGGGTCGTTATCAAAAATGGCTGGATGAAGATTTATTCAAACCATCGGAAGACAAAGAAGCCAAACCTTATTCAATCGTTATTCCACCCCCAAATGTTACCGGGAAACTTCACCTAGGACATGCGTGGGATACGACGCTGCAAGATATGATTATTCGCCAAAAACGGATGCAAGGCTTTGATACTTTATGGCTGCCGGGAATGGACCATGCGGGGATTGCAACTCAAGCAAAGGTTGAAGAAAAACTGCGGGAGCAAGGAATCACCCGCTATGATCTTGGTCGCGAAAAATTTGTCGATCAAGTCTGGGAATGGAAAGAAGAATACGCGGGTCACATCCGGGAACAATGGAGCAAGCTGGGCTTGTCTTTAGATTACAAACGGGAACGTTTTACCTTGGATGATGGTCTGTCTGATGCCGTTCGCAAGGTCTTCGTCAAATTATACGAAAAAGATTTAATCTACCGTGGTGAATACATCATTAACTGGGACCCGCAAGCTAAAACAGCTTTATCTGATATCGAAGTTATCCATAAAGATGTGGAAGGGGCCTTCTATCATTTGTCTTATCCATTGGCTGACGGCAGCGGTGCGTTAGAATTAGCAACGACTCGTCCGGAAACCATGTTGGGCGATACAGCGGTGGCGGTTCATCCAGAAGATGAGCGTTACCAAGACTTTATCGGAAAAACCGTTATTTTGCCATTGATGGATAAAGAAATTCCGGTTATTGCGGATGAATACGTGGATCGCGAATTTGGAACTGGTGTAGTAAAAATTACTCCTGCCCATGACCCAAATGACTTTGAAGTCGGCAATCGTCATGATTTACCACGTGTAAATGTGATGAATGATGATGGCAGCATGAATGATTTAGCTGGCAAATATGCCGGCATGGATCGTTTTGCCGCTCGTAAAGCCATTGTCAGCGACTTAAAAGAAATCGGCCGTTTAATCAAAATCGAAAAAATGGTCCACAGTGTAGGACATTCGGAACGTACCGGTGTCGTAGTTGAACCACGCTTGTCGACGCAATGGTTCGTTAAAATGAAACCTTTAGCTGACCAAGCGATTCAAAATCAAGATACCGATGATGCGGTGAATTTCTTCCCGCCCCGGTTTAACCAGACTTTCTTAAGCTGGATGGATAACGTACATGACTGGGTAATTTCTCGTCAATTATGGTGGGGCCATCGCATCCCAGCTTGGTACAACAAACAAACTGGAGAAATGTATGTTGGCATGGAAGCACCCGCGGATGCAGAAAACTGGGAACAAGATCCCGATGTCTTGGACACTTGGTTCAGTTCCGCGCTATGGCCATTTTCAACAATGGGCTGGCCAGATACCGACAGCGAAGATTTCAAACGCTACTTCCCAACCAACACACTAGTGACTGGTTATGACATTATTTTCTTCTGGGTTAGTCGCATGATTTTCCAAAGCTTGGAATTCACCGGCGAACGTCCTTTTGAAAATGTTTTGATTCACGGCTTGATTCGTGACGAACAAGGGCGCAAAATGAGTAAATCACTAGGCAATGGGATTGATCCGATGGATGTCATTGATCAATACGGGGCCGATGCTTTACGCTGGTTCCTATCAACAGGTTCAGCACCTGGCCAAGACGTGCGTTTCAGCTATGAAAAAATGGACGCAGCCTGGAACTTCATTAACAAAATCTGGAATGCTTCCCGTTTTGTTATCATGAACATTGAAGGCTTTACGCTGGAAGACATTGATTTAACTGGCGAAAAAACCGTAGCCGATCGTTGGATTTTGACTCGTTTGAATGAAACGACGGAGAAAGTAACCAAATTGTTCGATCAATTTGAATTCGGTGAAGCGGGTCGTCAGCTGTACAACTTTATGTGGGATGATTTCTGTGACTGGTACATCGAAATGAGTAAAGAAATTCTTTACGGTGAAGATGAAGCAGCTAAGAAAACAACGAAGAGCATCTTGATTCATGTGTTGGATCAAACATTGCGTCTGTTGCACCCAATTATGCCGTTTGTAACGGAAACCATTTGGGAAAAAATCCCTCATGAAGGTCAATCTTTAGTGGTAGCTGAATACCCAACGGTGCAAGCTGCTTACAATGACGAAACTGCGGCAAAAGGAATGGAAGTATTGAAGGAACTGATTCGTTCGGTCCGTAACATCCGTTCAGAAGTGAATACACCATTGTCCAAACCAATTACCTTGCTGATTAAAACCAGCGATCCAGCTGTGAATGCTTTCTTGGTGGAAAATACCAGCTACATCGAGCGCTTCTGTAACCCAGAAGAATTGGTGATCGACAGTGAAATTACGGCACCAGATTTAGCTATGTCGGCCGTTCTAACCGGGGCTGAAATTTATCTGCCATTAGCTGGCTTAATTAACATCGAAGAAGAAATTCAACGCTTGGAAAAAGAATTGGCTAAATGGACCGGCGAAGTCAAACGTGTTCAAGGTAAATTAGCCAACGAACGTTTTGTCGCTAATGCTCCTGACAAAGTGGTTGAAGAAGAACGTGCCAAAGAAAAAGATTATTTAGAAAAACAAGCTGCCGTTAGTGAACGGATTGAAAGCTTGCGGACGATTCAATAATATGGAGAGTGGCTAGTCGAAAAGACTGGTCACTTTTTCTTTAACCATTAGGAAACTCTGGTATACTAGAATCGAGTGCTAGTCCAATTCTAAAAAAGAATAAAGGGTGATAAGTAGTGACAATTGAAGAGGCCATCGACTGGATTCACAGTCGCAAAAAATTTGGCTCACGACCTGGCTTGGAACGCGTTCAAGCCTTATTAAATAAAGCGGGAAATCCCGAAAAAAAGATGCCAGTCATTCATATAGCGGGAACTAACGGCAAAGGGTCAACAGTGGCTTACTTGCGAAGTTTTTTAGCAGCAGCCGGCTTGACGGTAGGTAGTTTTACTTCACCGTATATTGAAGAATTTAACGAACGAATTGCCATAAACGGCAAACCGATTGCCGATGAGGAACTGATTGCTTGGGTTGAACGTTATCAGCCGCTAGTGGAGGAGTTGGATCAGGACCCGGAAATTAATGGTATTACTGAATTTGAAGTCTTGACCTCGTTGGCTTTGGACTTTTTCCTAGAACAAAAGGTGGATATCGCCATTGTTGAGGTAGGTTTAGGCGGTTTATTGGATTCTACCAATGTCGTTCAACCAATGTTAACAGCCATTACCACTATCGGTTACGATCACACCGATATTTTAGGCGAGACCTTACCGGAAATTGCTCAGCAAAAAGCCGGCATCATCAAAAAAGATATTCCAGTAGTAACCGGCAATATCTCGGCTGAGGCGTTAAGCGTTATCAAAGCAAAAGCTGAAAGTGAACAAGCACCGCTTTATCAATATGGCAAGGATTATCAAGTGGAGTACCTGCAGCCAGACGGCAGTTGGGGCGAACGCTTCGACTATACTTCCGACACCGGTCGCTTAAGCAAACTAAAAATCAGCTTACTGGGTCAGCATCAGATTGAAAATGCGGGGATTGCCATTAAGCTGTATCAAGTATACTGCCAGCTTAATCACCTGCCTTTTGATGAGAAAGCCGTCAGATCAGGCTTGTTTGCGGCACAATGGCCTGCTCGTATGGAAAAAATCAGTGATGAACCGTTAGTTATTTTGGACGGTGCTCACAATGATCATGCGATTATCCGCTTAGTGGATAATATGAAGCGGGAATTTAAAGGGTATAATATCCATATTTTATTTTCTGCACTAGAAACTAAAGATATCGACAGCATGTTAAAGGATTTGCGTAAGATTCCTCATGCCCATCTTTATGTCACGACCTTTGATTATCCGAAATCGTTAAATCTTAGTCGTTTTGACGATCAGGAAACCGAGCGCTTTTCAGTGGTTTCGCTATGGCAATTTGGCTTAGCTGAAATTTTAGAAGCAATGGATGACAGTGATTTACTTTTAGTTACCGGCTCTTTGTACTTTGTTTCTGAAGTACGTCAATTATTATTAAATGTGGGAGGAAACGATGAAAGAAATTAAGGGAGTAATTTTCGACATGGATGGTTTGCTGTTTGATAGCGAGGCCATCTATTATCAAGCGCAGCAGACGGCAGCGGACAATCATGGTATTCCATTCGATAAGGATTTGTATCGGGAATACATTGGGGTTGCTGATGAGGAAGCTTGGGTGAGCATGCACGAACGCTTTGCTGAGCATGGCAAAGAAACGGTTCAGAAATTTATTGATGACAGTTGGAAGGATGCCCATCAAACCTTCCGTTCTGGCGAAGTGGATTTGAAACCGGGAGTCCGTGAATTGCTGCAGTTTTTAGATGAACAGGGGATTCCTAAAGTAGTGGCTTCCAGCAATGTTCGGCCAATTATTGAGATTTTATTGGAGCACGCCGGGATTCGTGATCAATTTCAAGTGATTGTTTCAGCAGAAGATGTCACCTTGGCAAAACCTGATCCTGAGATTTTCAACATCGCTCGGGAACATTTAGGAACGGCAGCAGAGGAGACTTTAGTGTTGGAAGATGCACAGCACGGAGTCATGGCAGCTATCAGTGCCGGTATCCCAGTGATCATGGTGCCGGACATGATTCAGCCAACCGAAGAGCTGGCAAAACAGACAGCGGCTGTATTACCAAATTTATTTGAAGTAATTACCTATATTCAAGAATAATTTTGACTTCTTTGCGTATCTTATATAAAAGACGCAAAGGAGTTTTTTTATATGGAAAAATCATTGTTATTGCAGGAATTGCCGGAAAGTTCATGGCCACGAGAACGTTTGTTGAAAGAAGGGGAGAAGCATTTGACCGATCAAGAATTGCTGGCGATCATTTTACGCAATGGTACACGCTCGCAGCATGTAATGGACTTAGCGGGTTTGATCTTGAAAGAAGTACCCACGTTATATGATTTGAAGCAGCTGACGATTGAGGAATTGATGCAATTTAAAGGGATCGGCAAAACCAAGGCCATTGAACTAAAGGCGGTGATGGAATTTGGTGCTCGTATTCATCGCTCTACCCAGCCGAAGCTAGGAAAAGTCAGCTCCAGCTTTGCTTTAGGCAATCACTTGATAGAGGAGCTGAAGGGTCTGCAGCAGGAGCATCTGATTGCAATGTTTTTAAATACGAAAAATGAAATCATTCAGCAAAAGACGATTTTTGTGGGTTCATTGAATCAGTCAATTGCTCATCCGCGAGAAATTTTTCGCGAAGCTGTTCGTGTCAGTGCAGCACGGATAGCCCTTGCCCATAACCACCCCAGCGGGAATCCACAGCCGTCTCGTAATGATTTAGACTTTACTTCACGGGTTAGAAAGTGCGGTGAAATGATGGGAATTGAGGTATTGGATCACATTATTGTGGGTGAAAATGAATACATCAGTTTGCGTGAGGAAAATTACTGGGACTAGCCAAATGACAACCCTTGCATATTTTATAAGACAAATGGTAAACTATTTATGTAATTTTGTTTGTTGGAGTTGAAACATTTGTATCACCCCGATCGTACGAGCAACGTTACAATTCATATGTGCTTTTCGCACGAGGAGGAAAAGATTCATGGAAAACGGAACAGTAAAATGGTTTAACGCAGAAAAAGGATTTGGCTTTGTTACTCGCGAAGATGGCAGCGATGTATTCGTACATTTCTCAGCTATTCAAGGCGACGGCTTCAAAACTCTTGAAGAAGGTCAAGCTGTAACATTTGATGTTGAAGAAAGCGACCGCGGACCTCAAGCTACAAATGTAGTTAAACAATAATTCTGAATCCGAAAAGTCCTAGAACGCATTGTTCTAGGACTTTTTTTGGAAAGAAAATATAAGTGATTCACAATTAGGAAGCTTATGAAACCAATGTCAACGGTGTCTGGATTCACAAACTAGCTTGATCAAAATTTTTGTCTTGTTGCTTCAAAGCTGAGCGAGTTTGCTTAGCTTTTTTTACTAATTACTAGGGAAAATGGGTCGTCGTTTGTTGGCATATTTGAAAAATGCCTCAAACTTCCATTATAACTCAAAAAGCAGGCAAAAAAATTTCCAAAAATGTACCCGTTTTTGGGTCAAAAAATGGAAATTTTTAATTGAACCTTATAACGACGCGGATAATCGAGGTTATTTTTTTCAAATTTCTTGTTAAAAAAATTTTGGTTGTTGACAATAGTCTAATTTTTCCCTACTCTGTAATCGTGATATCACAATCTCATAAAAATGATTACAAACTAGAAGGAGGCAAGCAAAAATTGCAAAACAATACGATAAATTTTAAAAATGTCTTTCAACTCAAACGCGCTACTTTAGAATCTCGCATCGGTAAATTTTATGATGATACGCACGATGCAAAGGCTACCATCAAATATTTAGTCGCTCTGCAAATTCGCGACGAATTAAGCACGGAGGATTTCAGCTTCGTATTAAGCGAATTAGTCCGCCATATTTTTTTAAAAACCAAGGCAACTCGCGCTCTGCGCCGCTATTATTATTTATTTCTAGATTATTTTACCGCCAAGGAATGGAAGCACTTAACCTCCCGTCTCTTTACCGTCAAACGCTTTGTCACTGAAAAACTGACCCAACTAATGGACCTGATCGAAGAAGTCCGTCCCGAAGCATTTGCTGTACCTTGACGAGACAGAAA
>NZ_JAFREM010000025.1 GCF_017377575.1 Candidatus Enterococcus moelleringii | reverse complement strand
TTTCTGTCTCGTCAAGGTACCGCAAATGCTTCGGGACGGACTTCTTCGATCAGGTCCATTAGTTGGGTCAGTTTTTCAGTGACAAAGCGTTTGACGGTAAACAGACGGGACGTTAAGTGCTTCCATTCCTTGGCGGTAAAATAATCTAGAAACAAATAATAATAGCGGCGCAGAGCGCGGGTTGTTTTGGTTTTTAAGAAAATATGGCGGACTAATTCCTTCAGCACGAAGCTGAAATCCTCAACGCTTAATTCATCGCGAATTTGCAGGGCGACTAGGTACTTGATGGTATTTTTTGAGTCCCCGGTTTCATTGTAGAATGTCCCAACGCGGGATTCGACGGTGGAGCGCTTCCATGTAAACAGACGGGAAATTTGTAATTCTTGCAAGTTGCATGCCTCCTTTTTTTATTGACTAGTTTTCATTTTGTGCGATATCGACGATTACAGGCTACCGCACTTTTCGTTCACTGTCAATTGTTTTTTTAAAACATTTTCCAAGTTATTGCAATAAATCCTGTTTTTACAATGTTTTCAGCGGATTTTTTTTATATCTAAACGAAAATATATAAAACAAACACGGTATTCAGCTTCAAAATCGATAACATTCGCTTCACAACAGCTCTAAAAGAGGATTCTTATCTCCTAGAAAGGATTGCATTCTCATAAAGATAACGATATTCTAATGATTGAGCTTTTTCACTTAATCAGGGAAACAAAGTGACTAACAAAGTTATCCTATTGTAGTCACTTTGTTTCTTAAAAGGAGAATTTTGATGTCTAATAAACAGCATATTTTACGTCTGGGAAAAGAACAAAATGGGGTAATTACGTCCAAAATGGTGACCGATCTTGGCTATTCGCGCAAGGCATTGTCCCAATTGGAAGATGAAAAATTGATTTTTCGAGTGGAACGAGGTATCTATGTGATGGCCTCCAATTACGTCGATCACTACTTGATCATTCAACAACGCTTGCCGCAGGGGATCTTCTCACACGAAACAGCCTTGTATCTGTTGGGGTACACAGAGAGTGCGCCGGAGATAATACACATGACTTTCCCCCGGGGCTTTAACACCTCTAGGGCGAAAAAAGTCCAGGTGCAACCAATTATTGCCAGCAATGAACTCACGACTGGCATCACTAGCATCGAACGTTCTAATCATGCCGCCATCAAGGTTTATGAAATTGAACGAACCTTAATCGATTTACTGAAATCAAAATACAAAGCCGACAAAGAGCTGCTCATGTCTGCTTTGAAGCAATACATACGCTCAGACGCATGCAACATCGCCAAACTGAATGACTATGCGCGACTCTTTAAGCTGGAAGCGAAGATTCAACCTTATTTGGAGATCTTGCTGTGAGATAGTACACGTAAAAAGCGTCAGAATCCCGGTGTAAAAAGGATTCTGACGCTTTTTTCTTATTGGGCTAATGTGATGGCACCGGCCTTCTTTTTGCTCAATGCTTTGGTGTAAAAGACCATCAAAGAGAGAGCACCAATTGCCACGATTAATTCCGTAATCGACATGGCAAACCACATGGCATCGCCGCCAAACAGCCTTGGCAATGCGAAGATCAACGTACCGCTGATGGCAAAACCACGGGATAAAGAAACGGCGAAGGAGGCCCATGGTTTCAGCAGACTTTGAAAATAGTACGTAGAAAACACATTAAAGGGCATCAGCAAAAATGACAGACAATAACGCCGAATGATGGTTGGCGCCACGGCCAGCACACTTTCCGTCGGAGCCATAAACACTCGGACAAAGCCATTCGGAAACGCCAGGGTAACTGACGTACACACCAGGCTGAAAAAAGCCACAGTCCACAAGGCATATTTCAAGGTCTCCTTAATTCTCCCCCACTCTTTTGCTCCGTAATTGATTGACAGGATCGGCTGGGCCGCCTGCCCGACACTGTAGGCACAGCACTGAACAACTGTACTAATATTTACGATCACTCCGTAAACCGCTAGGGAGTCTGTACCGGCATAGCGAATAATTTGACGGTTAAAGAACATAGTCAAAATCCCCATCGCAATGTCGATAAAAAAGGTGGAGAAACCGGTGGTAACAATCTTGCGCGTTTTTTGAGTCAGGCCGTTGGGTTTTACCAGCTTCAGGGTATTCTTTTTACCCTTGAAATGGAGCAGCATGATCAACACGGATATAACACCGCTAAGCCCTGTTGCCAGTCCGGCACCAAAAATCCCCATATCCAAGGTGAAGGTGAAGAAAATATCACCAACAATATTCACAACCCCTGAGATCAATACGGCCAGCGTAGCCAGTCCGGGATTGTTGTCGTTTCGCAAAAAAGCCGCCAGCAGCTGGCTAAAGGTGAAAAACGGAATCACAAATTTCAACGGTTTTAAATAATTTAAGGCCAGTGGCAGCAGCGTTTCCTCTGCACCAAAGAGCATTAAAAGCTGACGATCGAAAAATATGACCCCCAGCCAGCTGATCAGCGCCAAAACTGTCGTTCCAATCACAGCAGTGGTGAAGATAGCGTTGGCACTGTCGTCTTGTTTGGCTTTGCCCTTGGCGGCGCTGTATAATACCGAGCCACCAATCCCCGTCAGCAGCCCCAAACTGAAAATAATATTCCAAATGGGCGCGAAAATCGCCAGCGCGGCAGTCCCGCTTGGCCCTTCGTATTGCCCAACCACCACCATATCCACAATACTGTAGATGGAAGTAATCATGGTGCTGCCAAACGCAGCCGCCAAATACCTGAAATAAAGTGGACGTATTCTCTTTTGCAGCAGTTCCATGTAAAAATCCTCCTTGATTATTATAAAGGCTTTCCAAACTCGTTCAGCTTTGGAGCATTAAGACTAAAATTGGGATAAACTGCTCCTCAAGTTTCTCCCAATTTTTGCTTAATGCCGACAAAGCTAGTTTGGGAAGCCGGACACCGTAAACATAGTTAAACAGCTTACTAATTGTGAAAACCTATATATTTTTATGGCTCCGCAAACTTGTTCAGCTTTGGAAGCCGGATACCTGTAACCGCGAAAGCCTTTTCTCCTTTTACGAAAAAAAGCCGGACAAGAAAACAGGAGTTTCACCTGTCAGCTTGTCCGGCTATCATTTCTAAGAATGAGCGCCTCCGCATGTTCCTCTAAACCTTAGAGCATATTTGGTTGAATGTCAACCGCTTGTTTGTTGGTTTCTTTTCTGAAGGCCGATAAATCAGCCTTTTCATGCTATAATCAGACTGTCTAAAAGTCTTTTTGCTGAAAAAATAGAAAAGGAGTTGCTGGCTTTGCCTAATATTGAAATACATCTAACCGATGCTGAAAAGAAAATCTTGGATGACTTAGGAATGACAAACGGTGACGAAATAAAGCCGTTTATTTTCCGAAAGATAGCCGAAGAAACGATTCCTCCGATTCTTTCAAATCCTAAAAAATCTAAACGAGTAAGTCTAAAAGCTGATGGCGATGGCTCACTTATTCTGCCAGATAATGTCCCAGAACACGTTAAGGAGTGGGTTCGACGGGGGTAACAAACTACTGTACTCCGCCTACTCTTCCTCATCCTCTAGTTTCTTTTCCAGGCGCTTTTGGCCATGTTCTTCCACAAGATAGACAGCGCCAAGGATGATCGAAGTGAAGATAAAGGACGAAACGAAGGTGAATCCTATAGCAACAATAAAGTGGAAATCGAATATGCTGGTATATTTGTCCCCATAAGCTGAATAATTGTGCACGCCGCTAAGAACAGCCACAAACACACTTACCACTATTGCAACTATTACCATCGATTTTTTTCCAAATCGGGAAGTGCTGGTTGAGCTGTAGCCTAGCATTGATCCTCTTGCAGAAGCGTAGACAGCTCCAATCAACATAACGATTAATTCAGTAGAAAAAGCTGACAAAGGCTGATCGAATGCGACTTGTTTAACCAGCATCGATATAAACAACCCCGCCGTAACTACTAAATAAGCCTCACTCTGTATTTTGTCTTTTAACTGCGTAACCCGTTCATCCTTAATTGTTTTCGTCTTCATCTCTTATTCCTCCCAAAATAGATCGTTTAGTGTTTTATTTAGTGTTTTGCAGATGGCGATGCACAGCTTCAAGGTGGGATTGTACTTCCCCGCCTCGATCAAGCCGATTGTCTGTCTGGTGACCCCAATTGCGTTTGCCAAATCCTCTTGACTCATGTCGCATTCGATGCGGGCGATTTTGATTCGTTTATTTTTCATACGACCGTTTTGTCCTTTCTCTTTCGATAAACCTATTGTAGGTTATATCCAACTAAATGTAAAGTATATATTGCATTTAGTGGTTTATATTTTGCTGGAAGGAGATATTCTAGTGATCCTCAAACCAAAAAAAGCCTAAAGCACTGTAACATGCTTTAGACAATTTTTTATCCAATCACCCCTGCTCCACCACGCCATCGCGAACATAAATCGTCCGATTGCCATACTTGGCGGCGTCCTCGGAGTGAGTCACCATCAGGATGGTTTTCCCTTGTACTTGATTGATTTCCCGCAGCAATTCCAAAATCTCGGTGCCGGATTTGCTGTCGAGATTGCCGGTAGGTTCGTCGGCGAAGATGATATCTGGGTCGTTGATCAGCGCGCGGGCAATCGCTACCCGCTGCTGTTGGCCGCCGGAAAGCTCCCGGGGCGTATGCTTGCGACGTTCAGTCAGGCCGACAATTTCCAAAATGTGATCCAGCTTTTTCTTATAAGCCTTCATATCTTTTCCGTCCAATAAAACCGGCAGCAGAATATTTTCCTCCACGTTCAAATTGGGAATCAGGTTGTAAAACTGGAAGACAAAGCCGATACTGCGGCGGCGCATGACACTCATTTTGCCATCGTCCATCCCGGAAATATCCCGCCCGTTCAGCAGGACACTGCCTTTTGTGGGCACATCCAGCCCGCTCAAAATATACAGCAGGGTACTTTTACCGGAACCAGAGGGTCCCATGATGGAGACAAATTCGCCTCGATCGATTTTCACTGACAGGTCCCGCAGCACGGTGGTATCTACCGTGCCGACCTCAAATTGTTTGGTGATATTTTGACCTTCTACGGCCACAAGTCCATTATTTCTCGTCATATTCCTATCCTTTCTGGAATCTTTCCGGTTCATTTTGGCTTACTCAAATTTGATTTCCTCTACCAGTTTCATGGTGGCTCCTTTGACAATCGGCACCACGGAACCGATCAGGGTGATGACAATGCCCATCAAGGCGGCAAATAGGAAGGTGGATAATTCCAGCTGCGGCTCCATGGAAATCTTCGGTCCGGCTACGAGGAACACGGTTTTGATTTCTACATAAGACACCGCGACCGCCAGCAAGGCCCCCAACAGTCCCACGGAAAAGCCTTCGATCATGGTCATTTTCAGGTTCTGGGCGTTGCTTAGTCCCACCGACTTGTACATGGCGATGGCCCGTTTTTTCTGAATATAATTAATCAGCAAATTATTGATGATCCCGACAGTCGCCAGCAGCAGAATGAACCAGGTCAGCTTCTGCATCGGTGAAAGAAAGGTGTCGATGGTCTCGGAGGCATCGTTGGTGTATTCTTCCACCGTGCGGCTCCAATGCTGCTGCTCACCCAACATGTCCCGGAGCTGAGTCATGACCGCCTCGGGATCGCCAGCTTTAAAGGCGAAGAACCCGTATTCTGTTGGAGAAAAATCAGCCTTTGCATAGCTGGATGGGATCACAGCCGCCACATCATCGGCGCGAGATTGGAAGCTGCCAGCCACCGTGTAGCTGAAAATTCCATCCGGGCCGCTCAAATTCACAGCGTCGCCAATTTGCAGATTCATGGCACTGATGACATCACGGTTCAGCATGACATTGCGTCCTTGATCGAATTCTCTTTCCATCGTTGCCGATTCATCGCCGCTGTAATTCATCCCCAGCATTTCGTTGAATAATTTTATATCATCGGTGGACTCCATCCGCAGCGATTCCCCGTTGACTTGAACGGTCTCGTCCAGCACATACAACGGCAGCACTTCACTGACGGTGTCCAAATTTCTGACTTCATCAATAAAATCTTCATTCACCACGGCATCGGAAAAACCGTCCAAACTGGCATCGCGGAAAACATCGCCAATATAGACATTCACAAAGCTTCCCACGGTGCTGATTACGATAATAGCCGAGATGCTGATAAACAGCAGAGTGGCGTTTTGATTGGTATTTTTGTTGCCTCGCAGATTGCGGGCGGCCAGCTTGCCGACATTACCAAAAAGCAGGCCATAAACTTTTTCCAAAACCTGCGACATGGCGTTGATCAACAACGGCACAATCATAATCGCTCCCACCAGCAAAGTGATCAAAGAGACACCGCCGGCCACCGTGACCATTTCCCCGCTGGTGATCCGCGGCAAAATAATCGAAATGATAAACAGCAGCAGCCCCAACAACAGAATCTTTTGGTTGGAAACCGGCTTTTCCTCCACCGTTCCCAGCACCACATCTTTAACCGGCAATTTGCTGGCTCGCTTCACTGGAATATAGGCACCCAAGACTGACACGATAATCGCTACACCACAAGAAAAAATCACGTTCAAGGGTGAAACCACCAACGGAATTTCGATCCCGTAAGAAGCGGTGTCGCTCATGCCATACAGCAGAAACTTCAGCGTCAGATAGCCCGCCGGAATCCCCAACAAGCTGCCGGAAACGCCATAAACCAAGCTTTCCGCCATCAATATATTGCGCACCGTTCGTTGATCGGCGCCAATACTGCGGAAGGTGCCGATCGCCTTTAAGCGCTCGGAAGTAATGATTTTGTAGCTGGAATAGATGATAAAGCTGCTAATGGTTAAAGTAAAAAAGCTGATCAGGTAAAAAGGCATCGATTTTTGTTGGGCGTTGGCGGCCACCGCAGTTTCGTTATAGACCGCTGAAACCTCGTAGGCGTGGGTGCTCATGTTCCCAGACAAATCAGCCTGTAATTGATCGGTATCCGCACCGCTTTCCGGTACAATCAGGATTTCACTGTAGGCTTGGTCTGACCCGACAATTTTCGATAGCGTCTCAAAAGGAATCAGCGCGTTAAAGCCTCGCGTGCTCCGCAGGAAAATCGTATCGTAGGCACAAATGGCAGCAACTTCAAGCTCGTGGTAGTCGCCGGCGATCTTCAGCCGAACCGTATCCCCCACTTTGGTGCCGTATTTGCTGGCAAAACGATCCGGCACGGCGATTTGATCCCCACTGAAGTCGGATAAATCCCCACTTTGAACCCTCGGAGCGTTGATAGCTTCCAAATCTGCCAGCTCGCCGCCGATCAGGTCGAAGTTTTCATAGTAACCGTCCTTGTCGTAAAGTCCATCGGCTTGAAGCAATCCAACAGCCTGCTGAATCCCCTCCGCCTCCGGAATTTCGGCTTTGGTGATCCAGTTGCTTTCCGCGGTGTTGGTGACGGCAATCCGAGCTTTCCCGGCATAACCGATAGCCATTTTCCGCTGGGCGCTTTCATAGGACGCACCGATGCCGAAGGAGACAAACAGCAGCGTGGTGGATAAGGTCACCGACAGCAGCATCACCATGGTGCGCAGTTTTCGTTCCTTAATACTGTTTAAGATGTATTTCAAAATAATTTTCACTTTTTCACCCCTCTATGGTTGAGTAATGCCCTGTTGCAGCGCATCCTCGATGGCTTTTCGTACGGTATCGCAGGTAAAGGTGGCGCCGCTGATGGTATCCACCTCCAGTGACTGATCCGCCACTACTTCTTGGGAAATCTGGCAGGCTTGCGGCAAATAGGCCTCCTTGTGTTCCAAAATCTCAATGCTGGTAATCTCGTGGTCGGCCACCTCCAGCTGAACCACCGCCAGCAGAATTTTATTTTGATAAATGCCGGTATAAGTCCCGTCTGCCACTGTGTTCAGGTCGATTGTTTCAATTTCTAAAGGCCGCGGCCGCAGCAGCAAGGCAAATGCCAGACAAGACAGCCCCAAGGTAATTACCGCCGTTAACGTAAGCGGCCAAATTTTTCGTTTCCTTTTCACCCTTTCACCTCCAACACAAATAAGACTGTGAACTAAGCATACGTTCACAGCCTTAACCTGTCTTTCAGGCAACCTTAGTTTAACCTTAAGTTGGAAAAATGATGATGATGCGGGTGCCTTTTCCCGGCGCACTTCCGACAACCAATGTGCCGTCATGAATCTCAATGATTTGTTTGGCAATCGCCATGCCCAGCCCGGTGCCGCCAGTATTGGCTTCGGTGTTGGTGCCGCGATAGTAACGCTCAAACAGCCGATCGCTTTCCTCCGGCGTCATGCCCTTGCCGTTATCCTGGATGATGATGCGAATGCCGTCACTCATCTGCAGGGAGACCTGAATCGCCGTCTCCTGGGGATTGTGGATCAAGGCATTGTACAGCAGATTATTGATGCCGCGTTTTAACAGGGTTGGGTCGAAGCTGAATTCGATCGCTTCGCTGTCTGTTTCAAAGGTGATTTCGCGATTGGCATATTCATGGTGATTCAGGACCTCAATCACCAGCTCCTTGACAAATTGCGTCAGGTTCGCGGACTTTTTGTCCAGCGGCAGCATCTTATTTTTCAGCTGATAAGTCAGCTTCAAATCGTTCACCAGTTTTTCCGTGTAGGCGGTGTTTCGTAAAATGATCTCACCATACTGGACCCGCTTTTCTGGCGTTAAATCATTATCCGGGTCCGCCAAAAGCTCGCCGTAGCCGCGAATCGGTGACAGCGGGGTTTTCAGATCGTGGGTGATGTTGGTGATCCATTCCTTCCGCATTTTTTCATTTTGGGCCAGTTCCCGGTCACCCTTTTGCAATTCACTGTTCATTTCGTTCAAGCTGTCGTATACATCCTGAAAGGGTCCGTTACCTTCGATCGGTTCATACAGGCGATAGGAAATTTGGCCGATGGCTTGGGTCAATTTTCCCATGTGACGGATAATCCAGACGCCGAACACGCCGCCGATCACCAGCATCAAGAGACCTGCCGCTGTCATCAGCGGGATCACCAGGCTCTTGCCGCCGGAAAAACTATCTCCATCCACAAACATCGTCACCTTGGCGATGTTCATAGGAAAGCCGATGAGATAGGTCCATTCCCCGCCGCTGGTGGTGACTTGGTTGGCAAAAATGGTTTCCGCCGTGCTTTCTTCCCCTTGATACAGGGCTAAAATGTCCATCGGCGCATAGTGGGTCGCCTGCTGGTCCGAGGTATTATGAGCCAGAATGACTTCGCCGTTTTCGTCCAGTACCTGCAGCCACAGGTGGTTTTGGTTTAACTGCTGCTGGCCGGTTTGATTGACTTGGGGAACCTCGTCCTCAAGATCAAAATAAGCTGAAAAATTGTCGGTGAACTCCTGGGGCCAGCTGCTTTTGACGGTGTTGCCATTGGGATCGGTGGCGGTGATGACTTTTGCCAACAGTCCCAGTCCGATCAGGATCACGAGGATCGCTAAAATAAACAGCGTACTGTAGAGGATCAGGATGGATTTGTAGCTGGATTTTTTCATAAGCTACACCTGTTCCAGTTTGTAGCCCAGGCCTTTGACCGTTACGATCAGCTTTGGCTGGGAAGGGTCATTTTCCAGCTTTTCCCGCAGGTGGTGAATGTGCACCATCATGGTATTGTCCACTCCGCTGGCGTATTCTCCCCACACCTGTTCGTAGAGACGTTCTTTGCTGATGATCTTGCCGGCGTTTTGCGCCATATATTCCAGCAGCTGGTACTCACGGGCGGTCAGACTGATTTCTTTGTCAACTTTATAGACCCGTTGGCTGTCGGTATCGATGCGGATCGTGCCGATTTCGATGGCGGCTTTTTGATTATTCGCTTGTTCATAGGATTTTCGACGCAGCTGAGCTTTGATCCGATAGGCCACTTCCTTTGGGCTAAACGGCTTGGTAACATAGTCATCGCCGCCGATGCTCAAGCCCAGCAGCTTGTCGATGTCGTCATTTTTGGAAGACAGAAAGACAATCGGGCAATAGGAAAATTCCCGGATTTGCTTGCAGACTTCGATGCCATCAATTCCTGGCAGCATAATATCCAGCACAATCGCGTCCGGCTTCTCTTCCCGGCACAGCGCCACAGCCAGTTCGCCAGTGGCAGCTTTTAAAATATTTTGATAGCCCTCTTGGCGTAGAACGTCCTCCAGCAGAGTTAAGATGTCTTGTTCATCGTCCACTAGTAAGATTTTTTCTGAGTTTGCGGGCATGGTGCACCTCCTTTGGTTCTATTTTTATACGTAAGCAATTAAGGAATGTTGTGCTCCCTTTGCCAGCTCAGTCGAACATCGCTGAATCCGGCTGCACGTAATAATTCGAATTGGCGCGTTAATGTACATGGCGTGTCAAAATGGTAGGCTTCCTCTGGTGACAAAGCTTGCTCATTTTTGAGGCCTTCGTATTCGATAAAATGATGTCTGGTAACTGTTCCAGCAGGATAAATCTATTTTCTGCTCAAGATTTCTCTTGTGCTCTTGCAAACGTCTTTCGGCTACTGGAAGCAACTTTAATAGTGCACCAGTGACCAGCTCATCATCGACCTCTTCAAAGGTAATGAGATTATCAAGACGTTCTTCGGAAACACCTACTTGCTCAGCCAGTTCTGCGAAACTCCAATTCATGTTGGTCGCAATTGCCAGCAACTCGCCCGTTTTATCCTTAAATGAGACATTATCCCAAAAACCTCGTTCTAAAGCTTTAGCATTAATCGACAATTGAAGCATCCCCTTTACTTTCAACTTTATTGCCCAAAAAAGCCCAAACCCCTCGCACGGGTCGGGCTTTCGCGTTGTGCTGTAACTAAAAAAATAGTTTCTTGCTTCATTAATAGTAGCATAATTGTAACATGTTTTCTATTAGACAAAGGGTTCATCAAGATTCAGCTGAGACATAAGTGCTGAATGTTAAAACGAAATTTTGTGCAACATTTCCAACTTTATCCTAGCTGTCCTTCTTTAAAAAGTTTTTGATTCTTAAGTAAAGCCAAAAAAATCCATCCGCGTAATGGTGGATGGAATGGCATTTCTTCGATTTACTAAAATCCGAATTCTTTCATTATGTCTCTATTATCATAGGTCTTGTCGCTCTTCGTTTGCTCCAATTTTTCAAACAGTTCTAGTCCCATTATGAACTGCTCATACTCTTCTATATCAACAATTGCATATTTAGCATGACCGTTTTCAGTCAGGAACAATGGCTGGTTAGGTTTAACTTCTTCGAGAATTTTATTGTAGTTTCGCAGCTGGGAAATGGGTTTGATATTCGTCATGTAGTTCAGGCCCTTTCTGATTATATATAAACAAAGTTAAGGTGAGTGATTCCTTCGATTGAATATGACAGGTTTGGTTCTTCCCTAAAAAAACAGGCCTTGCCTGATACGCATCGCGGAGAGGCGCGGCAAGACTCGCTTATAAGAAATACAATTTATTATATTATAACACTTTAAACTTCCACAAAGTCATTATCGCTCTCGTTTTCCATTAGCTTCAAAACATGATCTAGCGTTCCCGTTCTGTGAAGATGCAGTTCTTCCTGCAGGGCCATCCATTTACTTTTAGGAATCATCACAACATGATCTTCCAAATGAGTTACAATTTCAATTCCAGTATTGGAATTTGCTGCATCATTTAGAATGCTGAACAGGTCCTTTTCAAAATCTTCAGTAGCGATTCTTTTCATTAAGATCACCTCGTTTTAGCTCATTTACAAATTATCCAAATTGATAGCCCACAAAAAAGATGCTATAATATACACGAAAGGGAGAGTGCTCGAACACCCTCCTTATCGCACCAACCGTCGACCGTTTCAAGAACGGCGGCCTAAGATTATTTTATATAAGAAAAATAACCGTTAGCCTGTGACAGCTTGTACTTTCTCCCTTAAAGTCAAACTTTTTGGGATCAGTACTATGAACGGTTATTTTTTCTGTCCTATTTTTTCGATGAGGACGACGATAAAGTTTAGCAGAGTCAACAAAAAAGTTGCTCCGAGAAACAGTAACGTCAATACGTCCTCGACAGACAAATTGCCCTCTCCTTTCTTGAATTTTAGTACTTACCATAAGCACCACCATCCTTTCGGGAAAAGGCCCCCGTTCATGAGCTGATTGTCAGTTAGTACCGTAATTATATCATAATCGAAATCATAATTAACCATAGATAAAAGGATTTGCGGATACTTAACACCATTTATTTTAGCCATATTTTTTAGACCTGCTTTTTCACTTTATTGAACCTCGGAAACAAATATGCTAACATGTACATAAGATGTTAGCATATTTGTTTCTGGAGGTGAAAATTCATGTTAGCAAAAGAGAAAATTTTATCCCTAGGAAAAAAACAAAATGGAATAATCACTACGAAGATGGTGTCCGACAAAGGGTTATCCCGAAAAGCTTTATCACAGCTAGAGAATGAGGAGAAGATAATCCGTGTTGAGCGAGGAGTCTATGTCATGGATTTTGGCTATGTCGACGACTATTTTTTGCTGCAGCATCGTTTCCCTCAAGGAATTTTTTCCCATGAAACTGCTTTGTATCTGCTAGGCTACTCCGATCGTGTCCCTCTACAAATACAAATGACCTTTCCGTTAGGCTTCAATACATTGCGAGCAAAAGATGCTGGCATCCAACCAATTATCTCCACTCAAGATGTTGAAGCTGGCATCACTAGCATTGAACGTTCTGGCGGGACAACTGTAAATGTCTTTGAAATTGAACGAACCTTGATTGATCTGCTTAAACCGAAATACGAAGCAGACAAGGAACAACTGATTCCTGCTCTGAAACAGTACGTACGTTCAAAAGATAAAAATGTTACGAAATTGATGGATTATGCGCGGATGTTTAATATGGAGAAAAAGGTCTTGCAATATTTGGAAGTTTTGCTATAAATCATCAAAAAGCCCCGCCCTTAATTGGGTAAGAGCTCTTGCAGTAATCTGCTACACAGAAAATCCAATTATTCCTTTTAATCCACCGTCTGTACCTGTCTCGCAGGATTTCCGACCACAATCGCATTTGGCGCTACATCCTTGGTAACTACCGATCCAGCGCCAATAATCGCTCCATCGCCGATAGTAATGCCCGGCAAAATAATCGCGCCGATCCCTATCCAGACATTTGCGCCAATCTTAACTGGCTGGCAGGTAGTGACGTCTCTTTTTTGAGGGTTCAGGTCATGATTGATGGTAGTAATGCTGACGTTGGGGGCGATTAAGGTATTTTCCCCGATCGTTATGCCGCCTCGGTCCATGAAGGTACAATTCGTGTTGACAAAGACATTTTCACCAAAAAAGGTATTTCTGCCATAATCCGTGTGAAATGTTGCTAAGATGCGAACATTTGGCGCAAGCTCGCGCCCTGTCAATTTTTCTAAAAACTCTCTCGTTCGTTCTTCATCGTGGTAAAGGCTGTTAAATGTGGCCAGCAGTTTCCAATTTGCTTCTTGAATGTGGCGAATTTCCGCAAACTCGGCTTCTTTTGAAGAAACCGGCATACCACTGAGCTCGCGCTCAAAGATGTTTTTTTCAGTCATCAGTCATTCCTCCTATATTCTTACTCTATGACATTGCTTATACACTAGCGCTGCTTTTCCTTCTATATAAAAACTAACATCTAATTTTTCGAATTTCTCTTGCTGGGTTTCCTGCAACAACCGTATCGTCTGGAACATCACGGGTAACGACCGCTCCAGCGCCAACAATGGCATTTTTGCCTACAGTTACCCCTGGCAAGACAATGGCTCCCGCACCGATCCAGGCATTCTCCTTGATATGTACCACCTTGGGTAACAAATCCTGCCGTTCCGATGGTTTCTCCACATGGTTAATCGAAACAATACTCGCTTTGGCGGCAATTAAGACCCCATCTTCTAGATGAATAGTTCCTAAAGCGACAAACGAGACATCCTTATTAATATACACATCCTTGCCGATAGTTACTTGGTTCGCA
This sequence comes from Candidatus Enterococcus moelleringii, assembly GCF_017377575.1. GTDB lineage: Bacteria > Bacillota > Bacilli > Lactobacillales > Enterococcaceae > Enterococcus_A > Enterococcus_A moelleringii. Next base: position 212,942 of record NZ_JAFREM010000025.1, on the reverse strand, counting down.
AAATCGACATTAAAAGGCGGCATGATGGTGGTGGATGGCGCAATTTCTTGATCAAATAATTGGGCTAATAGTTCACGCCGCTCCTGGTCAGTATTTTGTTCGGTATTAAATTTCTTTAGAATATTCACACCTTTTTGCAGGACCGGCTCCAGTTCACTAAATTCGGGGCTGTTTACATTCAGACGTTCCCCTTGTTTTGCTTTATCAAAAATAGATTGTTTGTTTGTCAAATTGATTCCTCCCAGATGTTTTTTAGTAACTCAATTTTCAAAAAAACAGAACTACCTGCGAAAAGCATGTGGGCACACGCTTTCCAGACAGTTCTGTTTCTGCTTTACATTACTTGCGTCGTCGGACGAATCAGCATGTTGCTGACAGACATTCTTTCCGGTGTATCAATGGCGAAAACGACAGCTTCGGCCACATCAATCGCCCGCAAACCATTGGCAAGCTGGTCTTGGTACAACGCTTCGCCAGCTTCCTTGTCGGCAATTGTTTGGTACAACTCGGTAGCTACTGCTCCTGGTGAGATAATTGTGGATTTAATCATATCTTCTCTATGCTCTTGACGCAGGCCTTCCATGATTGCTCGTACAGCAAATTTGGTCCCGCAATAAACCGCGGAATCAGGATAAACGACATGCCCAGCGACTGAATCCGTCGCAATCACATGCCCGGATTTTTGTTTGATCATCACTGGCAGCACCGCCGCAATCCCGTTCAATACGCCCATGACATTGACATCCAGCATTTGTTTCCATTCGTCCAATCGAGTTTCTTTCAATGGTGCTAACGGCATGATGCCAGCATTGTTGTAAAGCACATCCACTCGGCCAAAGGTGTCCACCGCTGTGTCGATGACTTTTTGAACTTCTTCCATTTTGATCACGTCGGCCTGCTGGATCACGATTTCTTTATCAGGATACGCAGCTTTAATTTCTTCCAAACGATCCACCCGTCTTGCGGCAATTACTAATTTAGCACCTTTTTCTGCCAGCAATTTTGCGGTGGCTTCTCCAATTCCGCTAGATGCTCCCATAATTACAACAACTTTTTCTTCTAATGAACCCATGATCGATTCCTCCAGTTATAGTTAAGATTCCACTTTGACTCTCTCAAAGCTATGACCAAAGTGTAGTTCCATTCTGGAGTATTGTCTAATACTTATAATTCATAGTTAGATATAGCGTAAAAGTATAACTGAGAAGATCCTGTTAAGAAAGTTTCTTCTGAATTGATTCCAAAAACAGCGCCGCAGCTGGTGAGAAAACTTGATACTTTTTCCAAATCACGTACAACTTGCATTCCACACGCGGTTCAAGAGGTCTGAAGACTAAATCATTTTCTGTAGCCACATTTATCATTTTTTCAAAAGCCAGCACATTGCCGAAGCCTTCTCTTGCCATAATGAAGGCATTGAAAGGCAGCGAATAGGTCCCCACGATTTTCAGTCGATCAAGAGTTTCCCCAAACCATTCGGCGAACTGATTCTTGGAGATATCTGTTTGCATCGCTTGCTTGGAGACAATTAATGGCAGATCAGTCAGGTCGTCGACAGTAACATTTTCCTTGGCAGCCAGCTCGCTATCCTTGTGCATCACAATCCCCCAGACATCGGTTGCTGGAAAAGTAATATAGTTGTATTTTGACAGATCAATCGGATCTACCACAATGGCGAAATCATCCATCCCCCGATCCAAGCGCTCCGTAACGTCAAAGGAATTGCCGCTGGTTAGATGATACTTCATATCAGGATACTGGTTCTTCAAATCCATCATGGAGCAGGCAAAGTAGCGAAAAGCATCGGTTTCCGCCGAGCCGATGTAAACATCCCCGCCGGATTCTTCATCTAAGTTTTCAAATTCCTGCTGAGTCTTCTCAAAAAGCTCAATTAAATCCTCTGCGCGCTTACGCAGCAGCATGCCATCATTAGTCAGCTTGATACTATAATTGGTGCGATTAAACAGCTTGCGCCCCAACTCCTCCTCCAAGTTTTTCAATTGCTTGGACAAAGTCGGCTGAGATACATGCAAAATCCGAGCAGCGCCAGTCATACTGCCTTCCCTGGCAACGGTTAAAAAATAATTTAGGACACGAATATCCATCTCATCACATTCTTTCTTCTATATTACCGTCAGTATAGCAACCCTAGATATAACTATCAAGCATAACTGGTTATAGAAAACAAGTATTGGTAATTACTGGAGCTCTCCCTTACACTTATGGAAAGAATAGGTGAACTAGCAAATTTACTTCACACTAAAAACGGAGGTTCATATGAAAAAACTAATAGGATTAGCATTTTTACTAATATCATTAGCAATAACCGGCTGCAGTCAATCAGAAAATACATCTTCATCTACTGACAATACCGGAGCCGCAAATTCCACAGGCACTACTACAGCGAATTCCAGCGGAAACGCCAGCGCCTTTGATTTTGACAATCGGCAAGTTACCTTAAATAGCGGATACACCATGCCGATCAACGGTCTGGGAACTTACAGCTTAGAAGATGAAGAAGCGATTCAATCTGTCACGGCAGCTTTAGACAGCGGCGTGCGCTTAATCGATACCGCCTATATTTACAGCAACGAAGAAAGTATCGGGGAAGCCATCAACCAATCCGACGTGCCACGAGAAGAAATTTTCCTGATTACCAAGCTTTATCCTAGTCAGTTTGACGATGCCGAAACCGCGATTGATCAAGCATTGGAACGGCTGAATCTGGACTATGTGGATATGATGCTCCTGCACCACCCCGGCAGCAACGATGTCGAGGCTTATCAAGCCATGGAACAAGCCGTCACTGACGAAAAAATCCGCTCCATCGGACTGTCCAACTGGTACGTGGAAGAATTAGAGGAATTTTTGCCGCAGGTATCCATTACCCCCGCTTTGGTGCAAAACGAAATTCACCCTTACTATCAGGAAAATGACGTGATTCCCTACATTCAAGATTTAGACATTGTAGTGCAAGGTTGGTATCCTTTAGGCGGCCGCGGTCACACCAGAGAATTATTAGGCGATGAAGTCATCACTGAAATTGCCGAAGCCCATAGAAAATCGGCAGCACAGGTCATTTTGCGGTGGAATTTGCAAAAAGGTGTTGTGGTTATCCCTGGTTCCAGCAACCCGGATCATATCCTTGAGAACACCCAGCTGTACGACTTTGAGCTGACTGACGAAGAAATGGCGGCAATGAACGCCTTGGATCGAAATGAAAAACATGATTGGTATTAACAAAGGGTGGGTATTATGAAAGAAACAAACTATTGTATCGAAGAAATGAGAACAAATTTGCAGGACGCCGGCTGCAGCGAGGAATTTATTGACCAGTTTGTCCATTGCTTTCAACAAAGCAATCAACGGGATCAGGCCAATCTGTTGAATCAGCACAAAAGGCAGCTGAACCAAGCAATTTTCCAAAAGCAAAAGCAAATTGACTGTTTGGATTACCTTTGCTTTAAGCTAAAATTGTAATAACGAAGCTCCGAATAAAAATAGAAATGATGTGAAAAACGATGAACTTAGTAAAGATTGCCGAAAGATCGGTATTTCCGATTGGCTTTGGCACTTGGACCACCGGAGATGATGCCAGAAAACGAGACGAAGAAATTCGAGCCTTACAAACCGGAATTGAGCACGGCCTTCAAGTCATTGATACCGCCGAAATGTATGGCCAGGGCAAGGCAGAAAAACTAGTAGCCGAAGCAATTGGGCCCTTCAAAAGAGAGGACCTTTTTCTGATTTCAAAAGTGTTACCGGAAAATGCCTCCAAAGCGAAATTATCAAAAAGTCTGGACAAAAGCTTAAAACGGCTGAAAACCGATTATTTGGATCAGTATTTATTACACTGGCAAGGAAGTATTCCCCTGCAAGAAACCGTCGAAGCGCTGGATGCAGAGAAAAGAAAAGGAAAAATCCGTTCTTGGGGCGTTTCTAATTTGGATGCAGCTGATCTACAAAAAGTCCTAAGCTTCAAAGAAGGCGCTGCTTGCGACTCCAATCAAGTGCGTTACAATTTAGGAGATCGCGGGATTGAATATGATTTGCTGCCTTTGATGAGAGAAAACAAAATGCCTTTGATTGCTTATGCGCCAGTGGCCAAAGGCGATAAATCAGGCAAGAACTTTTCCAGCCAGCAGGAGCTGTTAGCGATTGCTGCTAATCATCAATGCACCATTTTCCAATTATTACTGGCCTGGTGCATCCGCGACGGTCACACTATTGCCATCCCACAATCCAGCAACCCGCAGCATGTACTGGACAACGTAAAAGCAGCCGATATTCAGTTAAGCGATGACGAACTAGCGGTCATTGACCAGTTATATCCAGAACCTACTACCAAACAGCCGCTTGCTCTTTGGTAAACTAATTGCATAGACACAGAAAACCGAGGCCTGTCCATTTTTAGACAGCCTCGGTTCATTTTATATGGGAAAATTGAAATTCAACATGAAATGCTGTGCAACATTTAACAGCTCTCTCTTGGTCAACTGTCCGATGACTTTGACATTTCTTCCGCCAGCTGATGTGTAGTCAAGGCTATAGACTTGTTTCGTATTGACTTTGCTGCCAGTCTTTAAACTCTCATTGTTTATTTCAACAAAATAAGGTCGCGCCTTAGTGCTTGAAGTAATCGGGCACACAATAATTAAATTGGATGCTTGGTTGTACTCAGTTCTGCTAATTACAACAGCAGGTCTTCTTTTCTTGATCTCACTTCCCTTTGATGGTTCAAAATCAATATATATAATTGCACCCTGATTAATCATCCAAATCGCTGTCCTTTACTTCAATATTTTTAGCTAATTCGTCTTCATCATCGATAAATTCTCCCGTCGATGCGTCAGCAAAGTAATCCTCCACCTTAGGAATTAAAATAATCGTACCGTCTTCCTCCTTGTTGATGTAGTAAGTAGTCCCTGCTTGAACATCAAATTTGCTGGCAATTGTCACCATTACAGCATTTCCCTGTTTTCTAGTTTTTACTGTATCCATTGTAAGCCCTCCTCCATACAAAGTAATTTTACCATGTAATTACCGTAATTACAAAAAACGGTAGACTGAAAGCAAGGTCTCAGGTATCTCTTTTATTGATCTTTGAAGGCAGTATCCCCCACAAAAAAACCGAGCCCATCCCATCGGACAGCCTCGGTTCATTAATCTTAACTATTCAATTCATCCATCGTTTTGGTTTCCCCAAAAGTCTTAATCGAGGTCATCCCCATCGCTTTGGCGATATCGACTGAGAAGCATACGCCATTGCCTGGTTTACCGATTTTGATGCCTTTGCCGATGGTTTCCATCACATCAAGCTCCAGTTCATCTGGTACCAAGGTTAGTACAATGTCTTTTTCCGGCTGAATCTCCAAGCCGAAAAATTTCCCGGTATCATGCACGCCTGAACCGCGGCCGTGCAAAATGGTGCCGCCAACTGCTCCGGCTTCCTTTGAGAAATCAACAACATCCTGTCCCGTTCCTCCGTCAACAATCGTTACAATCATTTTCAAGTCCAATGCTACTAATTTACTCATCTTCTTCTCCCTCACTATCCTGTATCGCCTGTCTGAATTTCCGATCGCGCTCGTCCTTCATCTTATAAATATACCCTAAAACCAACGTAGTTAAAATAGGGGTTAAAGCAATCATTGCCACAACGCCAAATCCGTCAATCATCGGGTCACGGCCTTCGATCTGAGAAGCGATCGAGACACACATCGCTAAAATAAAGGTGGAACACATCGGACCCGTTGCCACTCCGCCATTATCAAAGGCCATGGCTAAGAACATTTTATCGACTTTCCGTCCAAGAATAAAGACCAAAAGGTAACCTGGAATTAAAAAGTAATACAACGAAAATCCCGCCAACAGACGCCACATCGACAGACTAACCGCTATCCCGATCCCAATTGAGATGGAAGCCAGCAGCAAATTGCCCTTAATCCGCCCATCGCTTTGGTCCTCCACCTGCTTCACCATTACGTGAATCGCCGGTTCCGCAAAGCCAACTAGAAAACCCATCGCAAAGCCTAACGGAATCAAAATCCAGTTGTTGTCCATGGCCGCAATCGCGCCGCCTAAATGCTGACCAATCGGCAAGTAAGCAATGTTTACCCCATGCAGGAACAAAATCAGTCCGATGGTGGTAATCAAAAAGCTCTTCATAATCGTCGCAAAACGCCGCTTCCGCAGCTTAAAGCTGGTAGCATTCAATACCACAAAAATCAAAACAATCGGAGCAACTGACAAAACAACATCCCACGTGACTCCATCGATCCCAGTCAAAATCCGCGCCAACAAATCATTGATATCTAAGCTCATCGGAAGATCACTCCCAACAGCATTACAGCCAAGACCGGACCTAGTGAAGAAACACCCACCATGCCGAAGCTGTCATTTTCATTTTTGCCTTGTTTAACCATACTAGTTAACCCGGTGGCAAAGGATAAAATAAAGGGCACTGTTACCGGCCCCGTCGTTACACCACCAGCATCAAAAGCGATCGGCATAAACTGTGGATCGGTGAAAAATGAGGCGACTAAAATTGCAGCATAGCCTACCGCCATCATTTTCAAGTAAGAGAACTTAAAGACCATCCGCAATACCGCGAAGGCTAAGAAGATCCCAGTGCCGACACTTACGACCCCGATTAAAATCGTGCGGGGAATCGCCCCGTCGGATATTTCCCGTACTTGCTGCGCCAAGACCTGAACGGAAGGCTCAGCAATGGTGATAACAATTCCAATAATAAAGGCTAGACTCACCAGCAGCGGTAAACTCCGCTTTTTAATCAAAAACTTCCCTAACAAATCTCCGACTTCCATCATGGAATAATCAGAGCCAAACAAAAACAAGGTCATCCCAATCATCATAATTCCCGCGCCCACTAGAAATGTCAGCATCTCTTCCAACCCCAACGGTGCAAAAACCAGCGTCAGGATGATAATCAAGACTGTCATAGGTACAATTGCCATTACTACTTCTTTGAAGGTTTTCTTCATTAAATCACATTCCTCCTTATTGATAAGATATTCATTTCTTCTAATAAAATGGGACTAATTCTCGTTACGTATACTAAACACATAATGGGGCATATCAATCCCCCGATAGTGCTTCACATAACGTTTCTTCACGATCATGCCATTGCGAATCGCTACATTCATGGAGGCCAAGTTGGTATCCCGCACTGTAGAAATCAGTTCTGGAAATTCCTTTTCTTCAAAGCCCCAGACCTTCACGGCTTGAGCCGCTTCAACGGCATAACCATGGTGCCAGTAGCTTTTGACTAAGTGATAACCAATTTCTGGATAAACAACCCCGTCGACAGTTTGCGGTGTGATGCCGCACTCGCCGATAATTTCGCCGGTCGCTTTATGTACCATCGCCCACAGGCCATAGCCGTTTTCTCGATAAGAATCCATATTCCACTGCAGCCAATTCGTCACTTCTTCATCAGAAAAGGCATGCTCATAGGCCCACATAACCTCGGCATCTTGTAAAAAACGCTTCAAATCAGGCAGGTTTGATGTTCCCCACTCTCGTAATACTAAGCGTTCTGTTTCGATCATCTCGCACCTCCCTCTCTTTATTTTACCAGTAAATGCCCACAAAATAAAAATAAGATGAGTTTTCTGCCATTTTTCTTCAAAAATCATTCTTTTTACAGGAACAACCATGAAAAATCGCGCAAACAGAACTGTCTACTTATTTAGATCAGCACCAAAAAAGCCTAGACAACCGTCTAGACCAACTCGGCAAATGAGCTTAATGCTAATTCATCCTATTATATTGCTTAATCACTTTTTGCAGCTTTTCCATTTCTTTGTCTAAGGAACCACCGTCGGCCACGTTCAACAGCGAATGGTCCGCCTGCGCCTCCAGCAAGAGTTTGCTGATGTTTTGCATCGCTGAACGAGTCGAATTGAGCTGGATGATAATTTCATCGTAAGGCTTTTCGGCGATAATCATCTTCTTGATGCCGCCGATCTGACCTTCAATCCGATTAATCCGCTTCACTAACGCATCCACTTGATGATCTGGTAAATGACTCATTGTTCAGTCTCCCCTGCTTTTTGTTTACGATTTTCCGTATTGTTTCCTACAAAGATAGCACGAGGGAAGACTGATTGTAAACCATTCTTTGGCGAAAACTGCTGGTAAATCGAGAAAATAGCCTCAGCTATTGACTAAATCCCAACAATTTTATATGCTTATTATACCAGATACCCCCATAGGGCATATAAACGAAAAGCAGGTGATATAAATGGAACCAACTTTAGAAAAAAGACTACTGAACCTGGCAATTCCGGCAACAATCGAAAACCTTTTACAGACGCTGGTGGGTTTTGTTGATACATTGTTAGTGTCGAAGATCGGCTTACTGGCGGTAACCGCTGTTGGTGTGGCAAATTCGGTGTTAAATGTTTATTTAGCGATTTTTATTGCGCTAGGTGTCGGCAGTTCTTCCTTAATCGCCCAGCACATCGGCGCCAAGGAACCCGAGGACGCGACCTTGATCGCGCGGCAGTCCACCTTTTTGGCAATTTTAATCGGCGCATTGTTTGGCCTTGGCACTTTGCTTTTCGGTCGGCCGATTTTACAGCTGATGGGCGCAAGTGCCCAAGTGATGGACTATTCACTAACCTTCTTCTTTGTCGTTGGCGGAACTTCGATCTTTTTATCAGTGATGACCATTTTCGGCAGTATCTTGCGAGCTACCGGTGATACTAAAACGCCGATGAAAATTAGCGTCGTGGTGAATCTGTTAAATGTCGGACTAGATTTTATTTTAATCTTTGGCTTCGGACCAATTCCGGCGTTAGGCATTTTAGGGACAGCGATCGGCACCAGTGTGTCTCGCTTGTTGGGTTGTCTCCTGCTTTTTAATAAAATCAAACAATCGACGGTGGCTTTTACTATCAAAGAAGTCTTCTCCGTCAGTAATTTTCGACCGCTAATCCAACTGTCGATTCCAGCAGCATTGGAACGGCTGGTCATGCGGCTTGGTCAGGTGCTGTATTTCGGCCTAATTGTAGCCATCGGGGCAAAAACTTTTGCGGCTCATTCAATTGCGGGAAATATCGAAAGCTTCGTCTACATGCCGGCTTATGGTTTGGCGACGGCCGCCTCTACTTTGGTAGGTGTCAGCATCGGGGCGAAGGATTATCCGCAAGCCAAGCGAGTGGCCTTTCTGGCTGCTAAGTATGGGGTCATTTTTATGAGCGGCTTAGGGGTAATTTTGTTTGTAGGCTCCCCGTATTTTGCTCGGGTGTTTACGAATGACGCCACCGCCATTTCCCAGATTGTAACAGCTTTGCGGATCGATGCCTTTAATCAACCCGGCTTAGCCATCAGCTTGATCACCACCGGTTCGCTGCAAGGCATGGGGGATACCAAGTCGCCGCTGTACAGTACCGCTGTGGGTATGTGGGGCTTGAGAATTATTGGCGTAATGGTGTTGGGGCAATATTTAGGCTGGGGCATTGCCGGGATTTGGCTGTCCATCGGGATCGATCTGTATATACGAGCACTTTATCTTTCCTACAAGTTCAGGAAAAATTTGCGGCAGCTGGATTTGCAGAAGCTTCCAGTCCATTTGAAAAAAGCCTAGACCTGAGTCTAGACTTAGCGATTAATCATACAGTAAATCATGCAGGCGATGTAGCACTCGTAGCTTTCGGAAAAGTGCGTGACATCATAGCCCAGCAGTTCGCTGATTTTTTTGATGCGGTATTTAACGGTGTTTTTATGGATAAACAACAGCTCGCTGCAGCGCTGGAAATCGGCGCTGGAATCCAACAAAAAGCTGCACAGGGTGGTCATGTATTCTTGGTTGTCCATAATCGGTTCCAACAGCGCCAGCCAACCTTCCACTTCGGCTTCACCTGACTGCACCATCTTAATGGCATACGCAACCTGCCGCATCTCGCTAATAGAGAAATTCTTGCGGGCTTTAAAAACAGTCGGCACCTGAGCGGACACTTCACTCACCAGCTGGTAGGTATTGCGGACATCGGTGGTATTGCGCATCCGTGGGCACAGAACCAAGCTTGCGATCTGCTCCTGATACTGGGTGATGTTCATGTACTCATTGCTCAGCTCCAGCTCGGAATCGTTGTGGCGATAATTTCCCAAAAGCACCACCAGCTGATTGTCCACCACCTGCACCACACAGGTCCGGTAAAATTTCGCTACATACTCCAGCAGCTCCGCTTTGATTTCCTTTTCCTGCTGCAAATCCTTTAGCTGCAGCAGCCACATCATGTCGATAGCCTTCACATCCACCGCCAGACTCTTGGCTAAACGGTACATTTTTTCACTTTCATCATTTAAAATCGCCTGTAGCAAAGCATACTCGCTGACTTCACCATGCTTTTTGCCCCATAGATTCAAAGAAACCCGGACTAGCTCCACCGCTTGCTCGCACTCCACTTGCGTCAGCAGATTATGCTCGCGAATCAGGTACAGATTCAAGACACCATTGTCCTTATGATAAATCTCTTTATAATAGAAGGAAAATTCATCCTTTTGCTCCTGCAAGCCGTCCTCGATCGGATTCTGTTTCACAAATTGCGCCACATCCATCGTGGAATTCCGGGGCCATTTGATCTGGTTAATCACCTGTCCATCGGCATTGGTCAAAATAATATTAGCCCGCAAAATATCGGACAAAATTTTCAGAGTCATCTCAACACTCCGCAAATGCTCCGGCAGCAAAGAAGCCTTCTCCAACACTTCGTTCACGATATTGTCCGGCGATTTCTCCTTCAGAATTTCCGACATAATCTCCACAATCGCTTCATTGTAGCGCAGCGACACATTATTTTTCGGCATCAGAATAATCACAAAATCCAGCTCATCGGCCACCTTGATGACTTCCGGGGAAAGCTTCGGAATCACAATCCCTACATAATACAGCAGCATCCCGACCTCACCGACGCTGTGAAGATAACGAATCGTATCACACTGCTTCTTCACATCGTTGCGAATACTGAAAAGCGAGGTAATCACCAGCTCGCCGGCATAATACTCATGCTCCAGCGCAATATTATTGTTAAAAAAATCCATATCGGAAACTTCCAAAAACGATAAAGATGTTACAGTATTGGTTAAACTATTATGCCCAGCAATCACTTCGGCTTCCCGCAGCGACGGCAGCAGCAATAGATCTTTTAATTTCACACCCATTTTATTCACCACTTCCTCATTCTCGCATTTTTTCTACGATAGCAAATTCCCCTTTGCTTGTCTATGGGACCTCAGAATTATTTTTCTTAAATAGTTGACGGCGGCTCTTCTTTTGTGGCAAGATAAATCGTATTTTACCTATATATAATAGTAGAAAGGAAGTACTTCGATGGTGACCGACTATCGAAACAAGCCTCCGTGTGATATCGCAGTTGATTGTGAAAAATCATAATTTGGAGGGCTTTTAGATGGAAGAAAAGAAAAAATTTATTTCCTGGCCGGTGCTGGCCTTGATGTCATTTGTCACCGTGATCGGTTTTGACGACATTATTTACAACTTTGCCAACCAAGGGATGGGTGTCATTACCTCTTGGATTATTTTACTGCTTTTATACGTGATTCCTTATTCACTGATGGTAGGTCAACTAGGCTCGGTCTTCAATCATGAAGGCGGCGGCCTGAGTTCGTGGGTGCGAGGCACTAGCGGCGATCGGCTAGGCTACTTTACCGCCTGGACCTATTGGGCGGCTTCGATTCCTTACGTAGTGGATACCGCTAATGCCGTCGTGGTAGGCGGTGGCTGGCTGATCAACGGCAATGATTCCATGGAGGACACCATGTCCAATTCCATGTTTGCCTTGTTAACCTTCGTGATTTTCTTGGCCTTTATTTTTCTGCAGCAGCGTTTCAAAAAATCGCTGGAAGTGCTGAGTACCCTGGGCGGCGGCGCCATGTTTGTGCTAGCGGTGTTGTTTGTCATCATGACCTTCACTTCACTGTTTATGCCCAATGGTCATATTGAAACGCAACCGATGACTTGGCGGACACTGCTGCCGAAGTTCGATTTGCATTATTTAACGACGATTGGTCTGTTGATTTATGCCATTAATGGTGCCGAACTGGTGGCGCCTTTTGTGACTCGCATGAAGAAACCAAACCGGGATTTTCCGCGGGCAATGGTGATGCTGACGGTGATGACGATTTTCCTAACGGTGTTTGGTTCCTTTTCACTTGGTGTGTTCTTCGATGCTCACAATTTGCCCAACAATTTGAAAATGAACGGCTCATATTATGCCTTCCAACGGTTGGGTGAGTTCTATCATTTAGGCAACACCTTGATGTACATTTTTGCGGTAACTCAGATTATTTACATGTGTGCGCTGTTGGCGGTCTTGCTGGATGCCATGACTCGCATGCTGATCTCGGATACCGGCAAACAATTTTTACCGAAGAAATTGACTAAGCTAAACGCTGATGGACTACCGATTAATGGCTATATCCTGACGACTGGTTTAAGTGCGTTTATTTTACTGTTGGGAGTTTTCTTGCCGGATATGAACGATATTTTCAACTGGCTGCTGAATCTGAACGGCATCATTTCGCCGGGAGTTACCTGCTGGATTTTTTATGCCTTTATCCGCATTCGCATGGACAGTCAGAAATTCCAATCGGATTATGTCTTTATCAAAAATGACCGGATGGCGATTTTTGTCGGCTGGTGGTGTTTGATTATTACCGTGCTGGCGACGCTCTTCGGGATTCTGCCGCAGGATGCTGCTTACGGCTCATCCTTGTTCTGGCATCAATTGATTTTGAATATTGTGGGAATCGTGGTTTTAATCGGCCTGGGCTTTGTGATGCCGGCCTTAGCCAAACGGGAAAAACACAGCTAAGAGTGGAAATCTTTCCACTCTTTTTTCATGTAATTGTTCCAAAATCTGACAAGTCATGTTAGTATGATGATTAAAGATTTTAATACGATTCTCACGGAATATTTAGAATCGCTGAAAGGGTGTTGCAGGATGATCTTGTTGGGTTCAATTGTTAATGGAATAGCAATTATTGGAGGAAGTCTTTCAGGCATCGTCCTCAAAAATATGAAGGAACAGACCAAGGATACGGTCACCAAGGGGATCGCGCTGGGAGTTATCGCGCTGGCGATTCAAATGGCGATTCAGGCCAGTTCTTTTACTTTGATTATTATCAGTATTTGTCTTGGTGGAATGATTGGGGAATTTTTAAAAATCGAAGACGGTATGAACAACATCGGCTTGTATTTGGAGCGGAAATTCGCTCGCGGTAATAGTAATTTCGCGGAAGGCTTCGTGACTGCTACCCTGATTTACTTGATCGGCTCGATGGGTATCATCGGCGCCATCGAAAGCGGCGTGGCCGGCAATCACCAGACCTTATTCACTAAAGCCGTAATGGATGGATTCATGTCGATTATGCTGACGGCTTCACTAGGTGTAGGCGTGCTGTTCTCGGCGTTTCCGGTTGTGATTTATCAAGGTGCCATCACGATTTTCGCCAGCTTTATTGTCAAATACCTGCCGCAAGAGCTGCTGGATATTTTGATGCACGAAATCAGTGCCATCGGCGGTTTGATGATTTTGGGAATTGGCTTGAATATCATTAAGCTCACCAAGATCCGAGTGTCCAACTTCTTGCCAAGCATTTTGGTGCTGATCGCCTTTTTGTTTGTGCAGTATTATTATTTCTAGTAGAGAGGAATCGGGTTCTGATTCCTCTTTTTATTTGGCAAAAAACTTGAGAACCCAGCAGTAACTGCATGGACGAATGGCAATGGTTGTGCTATACTGCCCCACATAACACCAAAATTACTCATCATATTTTAAGGAGATTATCATGGGAGAGATCTTATCAAGCATCACAGGTGCAATCGTCAATTTAGTCATTTTTTCACTAATACCGGTTTTATGGTGGTTTTTTAGGCATAGAAAAGAAGTTGGATTTTTCAAATGGATTGGGTTATACAAGCCACAATTGAAAAGTCAGTGGTGGGTATTAATTATTTTCGCTGCTGTGTATTATTTCTTCTACAGCTTTGATTTCACTCAGCTGATCGATGCCAAATCGTTAGAATATTTGGAAAACAGTGCCTCTGTATCCGGCAACGCTTATGCTGGAATGGGCGCAGCCGCTATCGTGCCGGCGCTGATTGAGAATTTTATCGCCAACGGAGTAGCCGAAGAAATTCTATTCAGAGGGTTCCTGTGCAAACGACTTTGCAGCAAATTTGGTACGGTTCCAGGGATTATTTTACAAGGTGTTTTATTTGCACTGATGCACAATATACTTTATCTGGTGATCGGAATGGAAGTTAGCCTGTGGTATCACGTGCTGATGTTTGTTTTTACGGCAATGGGTGCCTTGCTTTTAGGCTGGCTGAACGAAAAAATATACAATGGCTCCATTATCCCAAGTATCATCCTGCATGGGGCTGGAAACTTTATTTCTACCATGCTGGCGGTCTTCGGGTAAATAAAAAACTGCAGACAGCCCTCCATTTCAGGAACTTTGTCTACAGCTAAAGTGTTAGTGACAAAAACTGTCGCTAATGCTTTTTTTACTTCACTTCGTATCCAGCAGCTGACAAGGTATCCATCGCAGCCTTAAAACTTGCCGCCTTAACCAGCACATAATCGGTATTGTAGGTAGACAAGGCAAACACACTGATTTCCTTTTCCGCCAAGATTCCCGTGATTTTCGCCAGAATACCCACTAACGCAAAATCCAGAACCCCAGCAATTTTGAAGCCCCGCCAATCGTCTGCTCGTTGAATCGTTTCTGCCGGTACACTGTCGGTAGGTGCCACCACTGAATTTTCTTCATCCGTTACACCTAAAAACAACGGCCGAACACTTAAATCCAACATCGCTAAATCAGCCACTTGAAAGACTGACAATTCTTCTGGCATTACAACTAATTCCATCTATTTTCTCCTTTTGACAAAATAATATTTGGTAGTTCCCACCATCGGAACATCCTCCAGCTCCGCGAACTTCTCGTAGCCATTCTTCAAATAAAAATCAACCGCTTGAAAATCCTTGGTGGTCAACGTAATCGTCTGGACACCTTTTTCGAAGACCAGCTCTTCCATCGCCTGTAGCAAAGCACTGCCAACTCCGCCCTGACGCGCCTGAGAATCCACCGCCAACATGGAGACATGCAAGGTCTGGTACTGATACTTGGCAATAATGCCCCCCAGCAGCTGATCTTCTTTTTTCGCACACAAAGCTAGTTCTTGTTCACTTTCAATCACGACTTCTTCGCCAAATTGCTGGCGATGTTGCGTATCAAACAGTTCCGTCAGAAACGGACGCAGCTCTTCATGGTTTGCGGTTTCAATGTGCATGGGGACCTCCTTTTCAATGGTTCACTAGTTTATTCTTTTAATTATAAGCTGAACTGACATTTTTACCAATCATAATTCTCATCATGATTGTAATTTATCACCTGTAACACTAATTCACAAAGACGACTATCATTTTTCTGAAACAAAAAAGCCATCCTTCTAAGTGAAACAATGGCCCGTGAAATTTTACTTTCTTTTCAAGTTTTTCACATTTGATATTATAGTCACAGCACCAACCGCCAAACTGCCTAATCCAATAACATTTTTTCCTACAACCGTCCCAATAAGTCCACCGCACAGCAGCCCTATCCCTAAAGTAGTACTTAGTAATGACGCAGCTTGCGTTACTTTGGAAGGGCGTGTCACTCTCGTGGCCGTTTCCCATGACTTTTGAACATTTCCTTTAGATAATTCTTGTGACAGTTCAATAATTTTCTCATTATGTTTTTTCATCTCTTCCTCCATTTTCTTTCAACTGCATCGGTCACCTTTACTGACCAAAGTTCTAACGGCACTTCATTCATAAATCTTATCAATCACACTATCCAGCAGTGTAGAAAAAACCTCAAAATGATCATAGCCAATGGTTTCCTTATTAGTCACAATAGAAAGCAAGGCATTGAATATACCCACCGCCTTCTGCTTCTCCATTTTCAACTGAAGCTGAGAATCAAAAAGCTTGTTCATAATGAAATCGTCGCTGATTATTCGACTCTTCTGCTTCCATTCCTCGGGCGCTCTGTTTAAGAAGGCGATAAAATCCGGATTGTTTCGCTGTGTAAGAATATTGGTTTTATCGTATTCGAGATAGAGCTTTTTTAGCATCTGACTAATACTTTGTTTAGAAACCTTTTCAGTCATTGTTGCAGCAATCAAACACATCATGCGTTCTTGAATCGTATCCAGCACGCTGCAAAACAACCATTCTTTTGAATCAAAAAATAAGTAAAAAGCCCCTTTTGAAATACCGACCTTCCCGCAAAGTTGATCAATATTCGTTTTCTTGTAACCATAGCTGGCCCAACTTTTTTCACACTCAATAATTAAATTTTGACCTATACGTTTTTTCTCATCCTCAGAAAAACTTCTAGCCATATATTATCTCTCCTTAAAAAACTTATGACTTAAATTACTTTCATAGTCATAAGTTTATTGTAAAGGGTTCTCCACCAGTTGTCAACGAAATCACAAAGATTTCGTTCTACTAGTCAAAAAAGACTCCAGCCCCCGCCAGAGTCTCCACTTCTATTTCGCTTCTTCTAACTCCATTGGCTCACCAATCACCCACGTACGGGCAACCTTCTGCTCGTGAATCATTTGGGCATACCAGCCGCTCATGTTGCACAGCTCCTGATGTGTTCCCTTTTCCAAAATTTCTCCATCGGCTAAAACGATAATCTGATCGGCATTGATGATGGTATTCAAACGGTGAGCGATTACTACCACCGTCTTCTGCTCCATCAACCGATCCAAAGCCAAATTGATTTCCTTTTCGTTGTCCGCATCCAAGCTGGAAGTCGATTCATCCAGCAAGACCACCGGTGCATCCTTCAGCAGCGCCCGGGCAATCGAAACCCGTTGTTTTTCCCCACCACTCAAGGTCGAGCCGCCTTCACCTACCATCGTGTCGTAGCCGTTTTCCAGCTGCATGATGAACTCATGACAGTTAGCTAAGCGGCTGGCCTGCACCACTTCCTCCATCGAGGCTTGCGGCTTGGCAATGCGAATGTTGTTCAAAATCGTATCATTGAATAGATAAACATCCTGCAGCACGCTGGTGATTTCTTCGGTCAGCGCATCGGGACGAACCTCCCGCACATTTTCGCCGCCAATTGAGATGTTTCCTGTTGTGACATCCCAAAAGCGAGAAATCAAGCTGATTACCGTCGATTTACCAGAACCAGATGGCCCCACCAACGCCGTCGTCTTGCCATTTTCCACCGTAAAGGACAAGTCCTTCAACACCGGTACATCATTTTCATAGCTGAAGGAAACATCATCAAACTCAATCGTATGATCGCTGCTCTCAAAGCTGTCCTTCGTATAAGGCAACGGCTGGGTTTCAAAAATATGCCGCAAATTATCCGCCGATTTTGCCATGAATTTCAATTCCGGATACAGCATCCCAATCACCATCAGCTGACTGGAGGTAGACACGCTCAGCATCAGTACCGCCACATATTGCTGCGGCGAAGTGTTCCCTTGCAGCAGCAAATTGGTTCCCCAAATTAAAGCCACTGGAATCATAAAGGACACGATTGTGGAGAAAATCATCACATAAGGCATCATCGACAATTCCACGCGAATCGAGGATTTCTTTAATTCGACAAAGGAATCATCCAAACGCTGGAATTTGGTACCGGTTAGTTGATACAAACGGAAGGTTTTGATCCCGTTAATGTATTCTACTACTCGCGAAATCACGTCATTCATTTTTTTCCGATGTTCCGGTGCAATTTTGTTCCCCACGGCGCCGCCTTTAATCATCAAGGGCAAAGCCACCGCAATCATAATCACCAGTACTCCAGCGAAGCGGAAGTCAATGATCAAGGCACCCAGCATACAGACACAAATACTAAACATCGCCTTCACAAAATCCGTCAAATGATGAGACAAGACCTGTTCAAAATCAGAAATATCGGTAGAAAAGTAACTGGTCAGCTTGCCGACACTGTTTTGATTAAAATAGCCTGAATTCAAGCTGCGCACATGATCCGCCAAACGCAAGCGCAAATCCGTAGCAATCGCTGAGCTGTTCATTTGCAGCGAGAAGAAGACATATTTAGCCAAAATCGCCCGCAAAATGAAGACCACCACTAAAACCGCCAACCCTTGGAAAAAGAAGGTCTGAGTAAAACGATCCGACACCAAGTTCACAATCGCCAAAATCATCACCGAGTAAAAAACCATATTGAAGAAGGCATCCAAAATCGATAACAACAAGGGTTTATACAGCAGTTTGATATTGTCGCCAGTGACGAATTTTACATTCCGAATAATACTAATCATGTTGCCCCTCCTCTGCATAAATTGCCCAAAGCTTCGCGTACGTTCCCTTGCGCAGCAGCAGCTCCTCGTGAGTGCCCCGTTCAACAATCCGCCCTTGATCAAAGATACAAATCTGATCAGCATGCTTAATAGTATTCAAGCGATGGGCAATCATAATCGTCGTCTTGTTTTGCAGCAGCTCATTTAAAGCCAGCTGAATTTTGCGTTCATTTTCAATATCGGTAAAGCTGGTGGCTTCATCGAAAATAACCAACGGCGCATTTTTCAAAATCGCCCGAGCAATACAAATCCGCTGCTTCTCGCCGCCAGACATCTTAATACCCGCTTCCCCCATCACCGTGTCGTAGCCATCCGGCAGACTCATGATGAAGTCATGAATTTGTGCCGCTTCAGCCGCCGCGTGAATTTCTTCTTCGGTAGCCGAATCTTTCCCCACAGAAATATTCATGCGAATCGTGTCGCTCAGCATAAAAGCATCCTGGAAAACAAAGCTCATGGATTCCATCAAGCTGGGCTCATCGAAATCTGAAATCGAATGGCCATTCAAACGAATCTGACCCTTTTGGATATCCCAAAAACGCGGAACCAGCTGAGCCGTCGTTGATTTCCCAGAACCTGACACCCCAACAAAAGCCGTTAGCGTATTCGGCGGAATCGTCAAGGACACATCGTGCAGGACTTCATCCTCTTCATAAGAAAAATGCACATGTTCAAAGGCCACTTCCACTTGATCCAAGACTTGATTGGTTTGACCAAAGTGCTGCTGTGGCAGATCCATGATATCTTTGATTTTTTCCGTTCCCGATAAAATCTGAGTAATTGCCACCATAAAGCCGCTTAAGCTTTTGAAGGAAGAAAGAAACACAATACTCATAATCAAGAAAAACAGATAGGTGGGCAGATCAACGCTGCCCTGCAAATACATCCAGCCGCCTAACGGAAAGCTGAACAATAGACCCGATTCGATCATGATTAAGAACATGCTGTAAGGCCAAGACTGCACCTTAGAACATTGCGTCCACATCTCATGATATTCCTCTACCGTATCGGAATACTGCTTGAAGCCTTTGGCCGTCACGTTGAAGGACTTCATCACATTCATCCCGTTAATAAACTGCATAATCGAAGAATTCAGCTGAGCCACCAGCTTTTGATACCACGCCATGTAGCGACTGCTGAAGCGCATCCCAAAAGCCATGATCGCCAGACCCAACACAATCGGCAGCAATAAGAACAACGCCAAGCCCACATGCAAGGTACATAAATAGCCAAACATCAACAACGGCGCTACTAACGCCTTCGCCAAATCCGGTACCTGATGGGCCAGCATCTGTTCAATCCGCTCCGTATCTTCAATAATCGTCTTCTTCAATTTTCCCGAAGTCGTCTTAGTGAAAAAACCTAAATTCAACGTAGCGATATGAATACTCAACTGCTTGCGAATCTCATACAAAGTATTAAACGCCCCAATATGGGAAAGCGACCCGCTAATTAGCATCGCCAAAAATTTTACAATAATAGCGATTCCGGCATAGATCGCATACTGTCTTGCCAAGTCAATATTCGGCTGATCGCCAAATAAAAACATCAACACCCGATACAACATCACCAAGGGCACAAAGTCCATAATTCCCGATATAATACTAAAGATGGCAGAAAACAGCAGCAAAATACTGGATTTCCCAGCCAACTTAAACAAATAACCCACGCTTGCCTTTTCCATACACATTCCTCCTAACGATTTAACTGATAATGATTCTCAATATCATTTGAATTATCACACAGGTTATTTAATAAGTAAAGGGGTTTTTAAATTTTTTCGATAGTTTATATTCAATATTTATTTAAAATAAGACTAAAAAACAAGGCCTCATTAAAGAGACCTTGCTGTCATTTTGCTATTCATTTTTAGCCGCCAATCAGTTGCAAGCCATAAAAAAATACTAGGAAAATCACCAAGAAAATGCCGTTAATAATGGTAAAGGTTTTGACCAACTGCTTTTTTTCCTTCACGAAATAAACAGCAAAGACTTTGTAGCCAATCAAGTTTGCCAGCGAAGCAATCAAGGTCCCTAACCCACCGATATTTACACCCAAAACCAACGCATGGGCTTCTTGGGTAAAAGGTGCCAGCAGCAGGGCCGCCGGAACATTGCTGATCACCTGACTAATCAAGGCCGAACTAAACATCACCGAAGTAAAGCTGCCCAGCATCCTGCGAATCATCGTTACAAAACCCGACACTTCCCCCAGATTGCCCACAATCAGAAAGAAGAAAACAAAGGTGCCTAATAAGCGGTAGTCAACCTCCTTAAGAGCTTCCCGATCAGAGAAAAAGGCCGCCAAAATGGCAAGGATCACCGCCACTTGATAAGGAAACAAATGCAGCACCGACAAAATCATCACTATCATCGCCACCGTTGGAAGTACTAAATTTTTCCTTTCGATCGCCCTGCGCTCTTGCGGCACAACCTCCAGCTGCTTATTAGGAATAAATTGACAAGCCACCAATAATGCCACGATCGACAGACCGAAAAATGGCAACAGCAGTACTAAAAAATCCCCAAAGCTCATCTGATAATAGGCAAACAAATAAAGATTTTGCGGATTACCAAAGGGCAGACAGCTGCTGCCTAAATTAGCGGCGATAATAATCAAAGTCGTACCAATAATCTTCTCTTTGAATTGCGGCGTCTTTTGAACAATCTTCAAAAACACCGGCAACAAGGTCAATATGGCAATATCGTTGGTCAAAATCATCGAAGAAAAAAAGGCCAAAAAAGCCAGATTCCGAATTAAACTGCGATTAGTATGGGAAATCTGGATAATCTTCTCAGCAAAATAATCCAATACCCCCAGCCGTTCCAACACCTTGATTACCGCCATCAACCCCAGTAAAGTAAGGATTACATGGAAATCAATAAAATTTAGAGACAACCGCCCCACTAAACAAGCAATCACTGCCAGCAAGCCTGAAACAGCAAACAGCATGTCTCTTTTTAGAAAAAGTTTTATATTTGTCATTGGTTCACCTTAGAACATTTTGTATTTTTTGTCACTTCTATAGATTGTACCACTTATGGCATTAGACCATTAGCCAATATTCATTTTAAGGATCGAAAAAGCACAATCATCTTCAAAATGATTGTGCTTTGGAATACAACAACTGATAATTTTTGATAAACCAATTAGTCTTCCGCCAATATCTTTTCAGCAGTATCCTCATCGATAAATAAATGGGTGATATAACCTCCCTTTAAGGCAGCAATCGCTGCTTGAGATTTATCCTTTCCGGCCACTAGCCCCATGTTGCATTCCTTCTTTTTCAACGAGTCTAACGAAATTCCTAAGCCACGGTTGTACAAATCATCATTTACATAGCTGCCGTCACTTTTAATATAGCGGGAACAAATATCTCCCCGATAATCATTTTTTCTAAGCTCAGCATAATCCTCTTTGGTGAAATAGCCAGCTTCGATCAGTACAGAATTGTCTCGCATAGACCCCACACTAAAAATTGTTATGTTGCTTTTCTCCATCAACTCAAAGTTTTTACTGATCATACTGTCTTTTTTTAATGCCTCGGCTACCTCTGGACTGTCAACAAACGATGGTGTTGGTAAGACATACCCTTTGGCATCGTAATTTGCCGCAATCCTTCTAACAATGCTGTCGCCATTCATCAACTCTCTTTGCTCCGAGATTGACCCATTCAGCTGAACCACTTGAACATTGCTAATCTTTCCACCATACTCTGGCAGGTTATTAGCGAAGGCCGTCATGGTTTCCCCCCAAGAGACACCGATAATGTCATTAGCTTTAACAATCTGGTTCAAAAATTGACCAGCACTTAAGGTTACGTTGAACATAATCAAACCAAGATTATCTGAATCATCTGTTGGTACTACTCTGGCCCTCTTTAGACCATACTTTTCGATTAATTTCCCCTCAAGATGATCTTGTGATTTGATTGGCACATCTACAACATGTCTGACATACCCAAGTTTTTCCGCCTTCTTTAGCAGTCTTGAAATGGTCGATTTTGACGTGCTTTCACTTTGAGCAATCGTATCTTGATTCTCCTTTAAAATATAGTACCTTTTTATTACTCTAAACATTAAATCGTCTGACATAGCACCCTACCCCTTTTGCAAAATAAGTATTTGAAATCCAAAAAAACTAGTACCGTTTTCATTTACGATAATACTATTAATTTACTCCAAATGGCTAGTTTAATCATAATAGTGGCTTGTTCAATCAAAACGATAGAGTTCCTTAATGTATTTTTTAGATTTGAAACAATTATTTTCGATTTAAAAAAGAGGAAGCTCAAACGGAATCAAGCTTCCTCTTCTAGATTTATTCGGTTTTATACATCCTCAACTTCGGCAGCGATTGTTTCATCAGCTGCTGTTACATTGTCTTTTTTCATAATATCTCGATACAACAATACGAACAATCCCAACCAAACAAGTGCTAATAGAATTGCCCACCAATTAAGCTGTGCTGCTTTTGAAAAGATAAAAATGAAATCTGGAATTCCCATTGAACTCCAAGTCAGCATTTTTCCAGATTCAATCGCAACTGCTCCTGTCGATGTTGCCAATTGAGTAATATATGGGGCAAAATAAGTTGCTGCATATAAAAAGATTGGCGTAGAGATGATTCCTAAAACAACACTTCTTAACAGATTAGCTTTCGTTAACAAAATCGCTCCAATGACGAAGGATAGATTAATGATTCCAGCAAAAGGTAAGACACCGTTGTCAGGTAAAATTATAGCCATAAGAATAAATACCGGAATAGTCAACGTAACGGCTACCCATAATTCGCTTCTTCCAGCAATAATTGGCCAATCCAAACCAATAAAGATTTCCTTACCATTGAATCGTTTCCTCATAGTTTCAGAGATCGCATCAGAAATTGGAGAAAGTGCTTGTGCAAATAGTTTCGAGATCATAGGGAACAACAGCAAAGCAGTACCGGCTTGAACTGCTAGGATTAGTGATCCTTGCACACCATACCCTGATACAAGACCTAAACCCAACCCGATGATAGCACCCATTACATGATTTTCGCCTAGAATTCCAATTTTATCCTTTAGGAAATCAGCATCGATTTCTTTGTTAAAGATTGGAATAAAATCAAGGATTCGATTTAGCGGGTACATAATTACAGCGATTAATGCCATGAAATGAGGTACTGTAACACCAGGTATACCAGTAATCTCTTCCACCCGTTTACCAATACAATCGCCAAATTTCAGTTCAACAACAATTTGAATCGCAGCGACAATAAAACCAGCAATGATGCTTCCAGAAATGTAAGATACCATTACGGCAGTGAAGATTTTCGCCCAAACATTCCACATGTCTACATTCAGCGTTTTAGTCAAGTTAAACATTAGCATTAATATATTAATCCCTAGCTGCAATGGAAACATCAGAAAGGCAAACGGCCAGGCCCATGAAATAGCGGCCATTCCCGGCCAACCGCCATCTACGGCTGTCAGATTAACACCAGTATTTTCCGCAAGACTTTCAGCTGCTCCGCCAATATATTCCATCATAAATCCAATAACTAAATTCATTGCAACAAAGGCGATTCCCAAAGTTAGTGCCGAAGAAAAGGCTTCTCCAAATTTCATCTTAGCAATCAGTGCAATAACCAGCATAATCAAGGGAACGAAAACTGAAGCGCCCATGTCCAACACGTAGTTCACAATACTTTGCAATAGTTCCATACTTTTTTCCCTCCAAGTTTTGCGATACTCTTTTTCAATAATCAATAGATTTCCTAAAAGCTCTGGAGAAGAACCATCCAATTCCGACTATTCTTCTCCAGACAAATACTTACTTGCTGTCAATAACTTCAATAATCTTGTTCAGTTCCTCTTCCATGCCCATTCCTGTTAAGAAGGCAATCCCGTTGAAGACTGGAATCGGATATTGTTCCTTTGGTTTGGTAATTGCAATATAGATATCCGCCGTTTTAATGTGCTGCTTGATGGATTTGATATCTACTGCTTCTACAACTTCCTTATAACCTCTTTCTTTTAAAAGCTTAGTTACCTTTGAAGCTACCGTTTGTGAAGTTGCGACACCTGATCCGCATGCTACAATAATTCTTGCCATAATAAATTCCTTCTTTCTTTTATGATAATGCTGCCTTCATTTTTGCTTTAATTGCTTCTTCATCTGTTTCATTCATAACACTGGTTACTTCAGCTTCATCACTGAAAAAGCTCATTAGTTTTTGCAATAATTCGATTTGCTGTCCATCTTTATTGACTCCCAGCATCAAGATCAGCTTAGCTCGGACTTTTTCTTCCGCCATTCCCATTGGTTCAAAAGTTACCGGAGCTGACGGTTTTATGATTGCTACAAAAGGATTTACTAAATTTTCTGGATCTGTGTGGGGAATCGCAAAATCAATCACTGGTCCACAAATACCTGTAGGATATTCTTTTTCTCGTGCAGTGATTGCTTCGTAATAGCTGTCTTTGACGAAGTGCTTTACCTTATCCGATTCGACAATCTTTTTAAAAAGATCAAACTCGCTATCGTAGCTGCCATCAAGAAAAACGACTAAATTATCTAATATATCTTGCTCCATACCTGCACCTCCATTTTTTAAACCAGTTCATCTAACGACAGGCCATCAGCTGGTACTGCTTGCCGCCAATAATCGAATGTTTCCTTTAGCCGATCCTTGATTTCTTGTGTCGTGTCTGTATTAGACGAGAAAATTTCAAAGGAAAGATAGATTGCCTCCACTTTCTTTTCTTCCTCATAAAGAAGATTCTCGTGGGCTTTCTCATAAGACGCTTTAATCGCCTGCAGCACTTTCTTTGGTTCAATAATTCCTGTTCGATTAGTTTCCGTGGTAAATGCCGCGTGAGAAGCTGAGATCCCATTGGTTTGCTGCAAATGAATAATTGGCGAATAGCAACCTAATTCCTCCAGCCAAGCATAAGGATCAGCATCTCTAGCATCCTTCGAATAAAGATAGTCATCTTCTAAAATCAGTTTATAGAAAGTATCAATTTCTTCTTTAGCAACTGTATCTTTAGCCTTAAGCTGCTCCCAAGTTTCACAGGCCTTTTGTGAGAACAAGACAAAGCTTGGTTTTTCCAGTTTTTTACGTTCATTTACTGCCTGCTCGACTTCATCCAATGACGGAAATTGGAATTTTTTCTGACCAATCATATGACCGACATCAACTGTGATGTACAAATCAGGATTATAATTCAAATATTCTTTTGTCGTTGCGATTGTCCAAGGTGGTTGATGAGGTGCATACATGGCCTCAATACTTAATTTACAAGTACCACCAACTTGATCAGCATAGTCGCACAGTCTATTTAATGAATCCCTTACTTGGTCTTCACTTTCCCGATAGGCTGCTTTGCTCTTCATTTTATTATCTGGAACGGCATGGAAGGCAAAACCTAGTCCATTCCCTCTTTTTGATAGCTTATCAATCGCTTTTTTGAACCAGATATTCTCGAGTCCATCAACATATGCCTGATTCGAATGTGCTAAGCCAATCGTCCGATAAGTTTGATAACCCGTATGGAAGTTTACCACCTTTACCCCATATTGATCTTCACACTCTTTTAGCGTATAAAACCATTCCTCGATATAACTGTCAGGGGCATACAAGAAATCAATTTCATTGTCGAAGCTGGCTTCAACATAATCAAAACCAATTTCCTTGGTTATTTTCATCCATTCAGCTGGCTCGACCCACCGCTTCAAGGCAAAGCAATTATCTAGTACTAAGTATATTTTTGGATACTTTATGCTCATTGGTTTTTTCATACCTCCTAGTCTAGAAATGAATAACGACCTTCATAGTACCTTCGTCTCTGATTGACTCAAATCCTTCTAAGATGTCATCAATCACAACCTCTTTTTCAATATATTTTTTCAAATCCAGTTTACCCGCAAGAATGTACTCTTTGATTTCATTCATGAAATCCACCGTCGTCGCATGCACACCGAAGATTTGCAATTCTTTGTAATGTATAAGATTGGAATCAAGGTATCCTTTGCCATCCCCGGCAATCCCACCGAATAACGAAATGCGGCCTCTTTTCGCAGCAATCACTTGAGCTTCTGTATGAACTGGTGCATAGGAAGTAGCCGTAATCACTACATCGGCGCCTCGTCCTTCAGTCAACTTTGTGATTTCTTCGGCCATGTTTTCCGTATTTGAACTTAACCACTTCACTCCTGGAACCATTTTTTCAGCCACGCGTCCACGACTTTCGATCGGTTCAATCATAATAACTTGTTTGGCTCCCTGGATCATTGCCAGTTCTGCATGAATACAACCGATAAGACCGCTTCCATAAATGACAACATACTCGTCTGCGGAAATATTCAGATAGCTTTGAGCATTTAATGCACAAGCAGCTGGTTCGATCAGTGTTGCGTCGTCGTCTTCAATTGTGTCCGGCAGCTTAATCACATTTCCCATTTTTAGTGCTTGGTTAGGAATGGCCATATACTCGGCAAAAGATCCTTCATATTGAAAGCCTAATGTTTTCAAGTCATCACACATATTGGTATGTCCCGTCTTGCAGGACCAGCATTCACCACAACCGATTGCTGGAGCAGCTGTTACCCGGTCACCTACCTTAAAGCCTAATTCTTCAGCATAAGGACTAACTTCGCAAACCTCAGCAGAAAATTCATGACCTAAAATTCTGGGTGGATCAATTTTCGGACTGCCTTTAAGAAAGGTTCGCATATCCGTTCCACAGATAGATGCCGTTTTGATTTTTACAATCATGTCATCTTTGCCTAATACCGGCTGTTCCATTTCCTTGACTACTAAATCTCGGTTCTCATCCATTACAAAAGATTTCATACTATACCTCCGCTTTCTATCGTCTACCGATTAATCATTTGGATAAAACATGATTTTGATAAAATACAATTCCTTCTTATCTAATTGCTTAAATATATCTGGAACATCATCCAATCCTAAGCGTTGGGTAATAAAAATTTCTGGATTCATCAATCCTTTAGCCATAAGCTCAGCTGATTCGGTCCACTCGATACCAGGGAAAGGATCAGAAAATGAATTCCAGCTGCCCATCACATTGACTTGGTAACGCAAAATCTTATCAACAGTTTCTTTCGGGAATGTCAGACTAGCATTACTGATACCCAGATAGACCACTCTGCCCATTTTAGAAGCGGCTTGAACAGCTTGAACCTGACAAATTTCCGTACCCGACATTTCCAGTGAAACATTCACCCCTTGATTATCGGTAGCTTCGAGAATCGTTTTGACTGCATCGGCATTCTTACTATTAATCGTTGTAGTTGCTCCGCTTTGTTTGGCGATTTCTAATTTGCGGTCGTCGATGTCAATCGCAAAGATATTTTTCACACCTTTGGCTTTGGCATATTGAACAGCGAATAATCCAATCGCACCCATCCCATATACCGCTACGCTATCTTCACTGGTTAATTCAGCCCGCAGACACGCATGAACGGCATTGGCTGCTGGATCAATCGTTGCACCCCAATCATAAGGAACATTGTCTGCTAACTTGATTAAATTCAGTGCTTTAACTGCTAAGTACTCGGCAAAAGCGCCGTCATTTCTTGAACCATAATATTTATAGCCTTCAGATAAAGAATAAATGCCTTTTTTACTCCAAGGATCTTCATAGTCAGGAATCAGTGGTGCCACTGCTACTCGATCACCAACCTGCCATTCCTTAACATCAGAACCCAGTTCAATAATTTCTCCAGCAAATTCATGCCCTAATGTAATTGGCAATACATGAGGCCCTTTGATTAACGCTCTAGGTATATCCGAACCACAAACCCCTACCGCATGTATTTTTAATAGAACTTCATCGTTTTTCGGTTCAGGCTTTGGTACATCCTCAACTCGCAAATCTTTTACAGCGTACATTCTCACAGCTTTCATAAATACCAATCCTCCCTTATTTAATGCCAGACATAATTTCGATACCTGACGAGGTACCTAAGCGTGTAGCCCCTGCCTCAATCATCTGCTGAGCCGTTTCGGCACTTTTTACTCCGCCGCTGGCCTTCACACCCATATCAGGTCCGACTGTTTTCCGCATTAATGCTACGTCAGTAACTGTCGCTCCACCAGTAGAAAAGCCGGTTGATGTTTTTACAAAATCAGCACCTGCTTCTAAAGAAAGATGACTAACTCTTACTTTCTCTTCCTCAGTAAGCAAACTTGTTTCGATAATGACTTTCAGAATTTTTTCAGCTTTATGTGCTGTATCTGCTAGTGCCTTGATCTCATTTTTGACGTACTCATCATTTTTATCTTTCAACGCACCGATGTTGATGACCATATCTAATTCATCGGCACCTTTAGCAAGAGCGTCCTCTGCTTCGAATACTTTGGCTTCTTTAGTTGACGCTCCTAAAGGAAACCCGATAACTGTGCAAACCAACACATCTGTATCCTTTAGTAATTCATTAGCCGTAGAAACCCAATAAGGATTAACACAAACTGATTTGAATCCATACTCACTTGCTTCTTGGCACAGCTGTTCAATTTGTACTTTTGTGGAATCCGCTTTCAACAAAGTGTGATCAATATACTTACTTACCTCAATCGTTGTCATAATACCCTCCATTTTTCACTACGTAGCATTTTTTTCATTACAGAAATTAATTTCATATAAAATGTACCACGTTTCACGAAAGAGTACAATACTTTTTTCAACATTGAAATAAATTTCAGTATGATTGTAAATTAAAAAGACTTCTCCAAGCCTTTTGTATAAAAAGTTTTTTCAAAAAACATTAGTTAATAACGCTTCGTATCTAACCTTTAGTTTTTCCTTGTACTATATTTTCAACGTGCTATATTTTAAATAGTGAATACAACGTGTATAAAGGAGGAAATCATGAAAAAAGCAGTTTGGATCTATTCAATTAATGCTCACGGAAACGCGAGTGCTTTCGTCGGTGGCCTTGGGTTTGGCCTTGGGGCAAAGAAATACCAGGAACAATTAAAGGCTGATTTACTGCCAGAAATTGATCTTCAATTTATCAGCTACGATATCGCCAGCAATGAGGTTCCCGAAGCCGATCTGATTATCTACACGCATTTGAGTGAAAAATATCTGAATGATGGGATTACGAAAAAAGGAATCTCTTTGCCCTTCCAAGATGTTTACATGGGGAATATGAAAGATATAAAAGAGGCTATCACCAGCTATTTTGCTAACAACAAATAAAAGCTAGGAAACACTGAAGGATTGTCTCCCCAGTGTTTCCTAGCTTTATTTGCTTATTCAGTTATCTCAATCTGATTTCCTTCCAAAGCAACAATCGCACTTTCGTAATAGCCGTCGCCAGTTGTCCGCGGTCCGGACAAGACTTGATAGCCGTCTGCCAAAAATTGCTTAGTCATGGCATCAACTTTTTCTTTGCTGCCAACGCTGAAAGCCAAATGAATCAAGCCGGCTTGGTACAAAGATGGCGCGCCCTCTTCAACTTCTGGACGAGTCATTAATTCCAAACGTGCTCCATCGTCAAAAGTCAGAAAATAAGTTTGCAGACCAGTTTTAGTATTGTGGTACATATCATTACTCTTAGCCGCAAAATATTTTTCAAAAAATGCCCGCATGCCTTCCAAATCATGGACGTACATTGCTACGTGTTCTAGTTTCATCAAACTCCCCATTTCTTTTTCTCTTCTATTACTAATGGTATACTATTGGGCAGAAAGAAGGAAGCCTTATGACCGACGAAAATTTGCAGGAGCTGGAAGAATTTTGGGATGAGTTTGCTCCCGAATATGAAAGCATCCAGCAGGAATCGAACTTTCCAATTGCCGAAGCTGTAAAGCAGTTTTTATTGGAGAAAAATATTCTGCCCAGTGCCACATTTTTGGATTTAGCTGGTGGCAGTGGTCGCTATTTGACGAGCTTTCAAGATGTTATAACGGATTATACTTTTGTGGATCTTTCTAAGGAAATGCTGGCAATTGCCCAAACAAAGCAACAAAACCAAAATGTTCAGTTTATCCACCAGGATCAGGAGACTTTTTTTCAAAGGAACTCACAAACTTTCGACGTGGTCTTTACCGCGATGAATCCAGCATTAATCACCAAAGATGACCTACTAAATTTTACCAACCAAAGTCATGGCTGGTGTTTGATCCTGCGATTAGTCCAGCAAACGGATAGCCTGTTTTCGCCTTATGAACCTGCTAATGAAGAGCCTAACTTAATGGAAAGCTATCAACAGTTTTTAGCAGAATCCGGCACATCCTTCAATACTCGGGACTTTGTTTTTACTTCTACCGAAGAAATCACTCGTGAATTTTTCGAAGCCTATTTTGAGGATGACTATTCATCCCAACAACTAAAACAAATGGCTGATAAAGTGTTCGGACAAAATGAACCACACACCAATCAGCAAACCATCCGTTACCAGCTGCTTTATTACCCAGCACCCAAAAATCCTGTCCCTTAATTTACAAAGGACAGGATTTTTCGATTTATTCTATTCCCTCACAGCCTAAACATCGAAATACTTTTTCCGAGAAGCTGCCAGCAAACTTATCGCCAATAAAGCACCAATAAAATCAGCCAGCGGTGTCGCCAGCCAAATCCCGTTCACGCCTAAAATTCGAGGAAGCACCAACAAAAATACCGTCAGCAATGCAAAGGTCCGCACAAAAGACAAAATAGCCGATATTTTCCCGTTGGACAAAGCGGTAAACATCGCGGAAGTAAAGACCGCAATCCCGCTAAACAAGAAGCTGAAGGTGAAAATCCGGAAGCCATTCACCGCAATTTCGTAAGCTTCCGATCCTCTTTCAGTGTACAAACCGGAAATCATTGGGGCAGTCAGGGCACATACTGCAAACAGTACCACCGAAATCGCCACTACATAGAATAGACAAAGCTTGATGATCCGCCGTAATTCACTCCGATTTTGGGCACCAAACTGATAACTGATGATAGGGGCCACTCCCATTGAAAAGCCCAGCACCAAAGTAGTAAACAAATACTGTGTGTTGCCGACAATCGTTGCGGCCGCCACGCCATCTGCACCTGCATAGCGCATCATGGTGATATTCAAAATAAACATAGTGATCGCCGTCGCTAATTGCGTCACCATTTCTGATGAACCGTTGTAACAGCACAATCCTAGTTCCCGTAAAGTGATTTGCGGTTTAGAAAAATGCAGGGTTCCCTTCCGTTGCGAAAACAGAACCAATCCAGCAACAGTTGAGATACAATAGCCAACTCCGGTGCCCAAAGCTGCACCCAAGATGCCCATGTTCAATACCGCAATAAACAGGAAATCCAACACAAGATTGGCCACGCCTGCACCGATCATGACAATCAAACCCATCTCCGGTTTCCCAGCCGTAACAAACAAATTTTGAAACAACACTTGAATCAAAATAGCTGGCGCAAACCAGATTAATAATCCCATGTAAGTCCGACCATAAGGCAAGACATTTTCGTTGGCACCTAACGCTGTAATTATCTCATCCAGAAAGACCGTTCCCAATATTGCCAACAGGACGCCTAACAAGCAGCCCACTACAATAATTGCAGTAAAATTGTGTCGGGCTTCCTTGTCATTTTTCTCTCCCATCTTCTTAGCGATCAGAGCACTTCCACCAGTAGCAAACATGGTCCCTAATCCCCACAAAATACTAGTTACCGGCATGACGATGTTGATGGCTGACAAGGCATCGGTATTGACATACCGAGAAACAAAGATGGCATCCACCCCAGTGTACAAGGCATTAAACAGCATCATAATCATAGTGGGAACCGCAAATCCAATTAATGTTCTTAACGTATATTTTTTCGACAGTGCATTTTCTTCATTATTCAATTCAAAAACCTCCAAATAGTTAGTAGGTCCTTGCAGAATTATTTTGTGCGCATGCTATGCTAAACAGTTTTGATTAGTATTATCGATGCAATTTCTCTAGTAGCTGTTTTTACAGCACTAAGAGGGATTCATTTTTCGTCACGCATACATCATGCTAAACAGTACGAATCCATGTTTAGATAATGAGTTAGTGAATTTCTTTCGCTCCAAAGATACTGCGAAAAGCATGGACGGCAGCTAACTCATTTTGAGGGATTCATTTTTCATACGCATACCATCATGCTAAACAGCTCGAACTGATTTATCTTTCGTAAACGATTTATTGCTTTCTAACCTTATATAACTGCGAAAAGCATGAACGGCAAAAAAAGCATAGCTAAAAGCCATGCCAACACTGTCAGTATCGATTCAAACGAGTGTCAGTATAGGCATATTCTGCAAGGCACGACAAATAAACAACTACAATTACAGTTGTAAATTTTCAAGTCTGATGCTTTACAGAGTCACCGACACACATGACACCCCTTTCGTATTCTCACCTGATTTTACCATAGCTTTTCGATAAAAAACAGCCTGTAACCAATCGGCTGCAGGCTGCATGACTTATTATAGAAGATTTCGTTTCGTAAATGGCTTAAATCCGTTGGTTACCCAAGCAATCAGCTTCATCAAATAACCGAACAGGATAAAGACCACCACTAATATCAGTACATTTAGAATCACGCGACCCCAGCCCAATTGATCGGCATCGATGAAAAAGTACGGGTAATAACTCCCGAACCCCATAATCGGTCCGCCAATTTGCGCTCGTATGATTGTAAATAGCCAATAGATTAATGGCAGAATCGCCCAAGTCCACGGTTTGATTTTCTTCGTATCGCTAGTATTGGCAAACAATACCCAGTCCACAAAAACCATGATCGGCGTAAAGGTATGCACCAGAATATCTGACAAATTATTGACAGCATATTCAGCCGTATCTGGAATCGTCGGTACCAAGACAAAGTTATAAATCAGCCCGGTAATCACGATCATCAAGGTTAAAGCGCCCATCACGTTAGGTGAAAAATCCGCTGACCAGGCACGCTTCAGCGACACACTGTCGATCAGACTTTTAATCACTAAGAAAAGATAGGCAAAGAAAATCAGTAAATTACTTAAAACCGTGTAAAATACCAGCTGGCCAACTTCAAAGCGGCCTTCAAACAAACCTAACAATAAAGCAATTCCCCAACCGCAACCAATGACCAATACCAAACGAAAGATATTTTTAATGGTAATATACATCGCGGTCAACTCCTCCTTTCTATAAGAACGCCGTCGTTACACTCCCAATGACAATTAAGGCTAAGCCAATCAAAGTAAAGCGAAATTCCTTCGGTGTCTTTTTCTCTTTGAGAATGAACATACCGCCTAAAGTCGCAATCACTACGTTTAATTGAGTAATTACATAAGCAGTCGCTACGCCATTTCTTTGAGCAGAAAAGATGTAAGCAAAAGCCGAAATACTAAAGATAATCCCGACAATTGATGCTTTCCAGCTTTTATCACTGGCAAAGGCTTTTGGTTGTTTCAATACCACATAGATCATCGCTGCGATAAATACTCCCAGCATTTGCGGGAAGAAAATCGCATCTCCTGGTGCGTCAACTAATTTTGGCAAGGCACTGTAAACCCAATACCCCACACTAGTTGTCGCCAGAATAATCAAGCCCTTGGTGGTTCCACTTTTATTATCCGCGTTTTCAGTCACAGCAGTCATCGCTGCCCCAATTATCAGCAGTACAATCGAGCCGAAGCCGATAATTTTCGACGTCGTTCCAGCCCATTCACCAAAAGCCAGCACCCCGATTAAGGAAGTCCCAACTAATTGAATCCCGGTGGAAATCGGCATCGTGCGGGAAACCCCCAACAGGTTAAAGGCCGTGTATTGCCCGGTTTGACCAATCACCCAAAAAGCGCCGGAAGCTAATGCGATCATAAAGGTGCTAAAAGAAACACTTTGCCCAGAGAAAAAGAAATAAACAATAATTCCGACAATCAGTGTACCAATCCCGGTACCTAAAATTTCATTGGTGGGACGACCGCCGATTTTTTTCAAAATCAGCGGTTGAATTCCCCAACCAATGGCCGGAAGCAGCGCTATTAAAATATTCATACGTCACCACTCCATTCTACCTTATCCGCGTCCACCTTGGAAGGCTGGATATAAGGTCATACCACCGTCAACAAACAGTGTTACGCCGGTTACATAGCTAGATTCATCGGAAGCTAACCAAGCAGCAGCTGCCGCAACTTCACTAGGTTCACCAATACGTTGCATTGGCACCATGCTGGTGGTTGTTGCTAATTGTTCAGGGTCCGCAAATTTCTTAGCATTGATTGGTGTGTTAATCGCACCAGGTCCAATGTTGTTGATGCGGATATTGCGAGCCGCATATTCCATCGCTACTGTTTCAGAGAAAAGTTTTACCCCACCTTTTGATGCGGCATAGTGAGCAAAGGTAGGCCAAGGAATTTGTTCGTGAACGGAAGACATATTGATAATATTACCTTTTTTGTCATGCTCCAAGAAATAATTCAAGGCCGCTTTTGTACCTAAAAAGACCCCAGTCAAGTTCACTTCAATCACGCGTTCCCAATCCTTCAATGGTAATTCATGAGTTTCGTGTTGATTTTCCATACCGGCATTATTGATCCAAACATCCAGATCGCCAAATTCTTTAACCGCAGTATCAATTAGTTTTTGTACGCCATCTTCAGTTCCAACGTCAGCTTGAACCGCAACGCCTTTTCCGCCGGCTTCTTCGATAATTTTTACCGCTTCGTTGGCGCCATTTTCATCGGAATGATAGTTAACGACAACATTCATTTGTTCTTGCCCGAACCGTTTGGAAATGGCTGTACCAATCCCTTTTGATCCGCCTGTAATGACAGCAACTTTGTTTTTCAAATCTGTATACATAACATTTCCTTCTTTCTTTAAGTGAGAAAAATTGTAGGTCCGTTTAACTTTACTTTACTCGTTTTTATTTTTCATGACCAATAATTCGCTCATACAAAAGTCAGACCTTACAGAATGATCAAAAAGGATTATAATGATTAAGATAAAAGAAAAAGGAGGATTTCTATGCAGGAATCTACGTATAAACGCATCAAAGAATTAACCGAATTACAAGGCACCAGCGGCTTTGAAGACGACATTCGCGCCTACATGAAAAAAGAGCTGACACCACTAGTGGATAAGGTTCAGCAAGACGGCTTAGGTGGAATTTTTGGTCTAAAACAAGCGGCCGAAGACGCACCACGGGTAATGGTGGCGGCCCACATGGATGAAGTTGGCTTTATGTTGACGGAAATTACACCACGAGGATTGTTCAAAGTTGTACCACTTGGCGGCTGGAATCCCTATGTCGTTTCCGCACAACGCTTTACTTTGAAAACGAAAAAAGGTAATTATCCATGCATCTCTTCTTCCGTCCCTCCCCATTTGTTACGAGGAACCGGCGGACAAAGCCAAGTTAAGGTAGAAGACATTTTATTCGATGCTGGCTTCGAATCTAGAGACGAAGCGTTGGAATACGGCGTCCTGCCTGGCGACACGATCGTTCCTAAAGTAGAAACCATCAAAACCGCCAACGGCAAAAATATTATCAGTAAAGCTTGGGACAACCGCTACGGCTGCACGGTAGTATTGGAAGCTTTAGAAACTTTGCAAGAGGAAACTTTGGATTATACTCTGATTGCCGGTGCCAATGTGCAAGAAGAAGTTGGCCTGCGAGGGGCGAAACCTGCTGTCACAAAATTCAAACCAGATTTGTTCTTTGCGGTGGACTGCTCGGCCGCCGATGACTTAACGACTACCAATGGTACATTTGGTCATTTAGGGGAAGGAACCTTGCTGCGGATTCAAGATCCCGGCATGATTTTATTGCCAAGATTGCGGGAATACTTGCTGGATACCGCTGAAACTCATAATATTCCTTACCAATACTTTGTGTCCAAAGGCGGAACCGATGCCGGCGCAGCCCACACTGCCAATGAAGGAATCCCCAGCAGCGTAATCGGCGTCAGCGGCCGTTACATTCATACCCACCAAACTATGTTCAGCATCGCTGACTTCGATGCTGCGCGGGAAATGCTGATTCAAGTCTTGAAGGGATTGGATCAAAGCACAATCAACACAATTATTTACGGCTAACGCAAAAAAGATCAGTACCCTCTGAATTGAAGGTACTGATCTTTTCGTTTTATTCCGCCCGCAAAGCAATCGCTGCATCTTTTTTAGCAGCCATTCTTGCTGGAATATGTCCGCCGATCATGGTTAGAACGGTTGAAACAAGGATCAAGATGACGCCGTGAATTGGGTTCAGCTGAGCTACATTTTCCAACTCCGTCATATTATACAAGACAAGATTGATTGGGAAAGTCGCTGCCCAAGCTAGGACTACCCCTAACGTTCCGGAAGCCAGACCTAAAATGCAGGTTTCGGCATCGAACACCCGGGTAATATCTTTCTTCCGTGCTCCCAATGCTTTCAAGACCCCGATTTCCTTAGTCCGCTCAATCACAGAAGTATAGGTGATAATCCCGATCATGATCATGCTGGTCACTAGTGAAATCCCAGCGAAGGCAATCAATACATAGGTGATAGCATCCATCAAACCACCGGTTAATTCAGTCATGGTACCGGCTAAATCTTGGTAAATGATCCGGTCTTCTTTGGATTTGCCATCGTTGTAGTCGTCTAAGTAATCCAAAATCGCTTCTTTGTCTTTGAAGTTGTTTGGATAAATCATGATGCTGTAAGGGATGCTGTCACCGCCAAGATAAGCCAAAGTGCTTTCTTTCGATCTGTCATCCAATGGTTCATTGGTCATTACGTTGGTTTCGCTGTCCCGTTGAGCTTGGACAATTGCCGAATCTTTGTTTTCATCCACAATTTGTTGGGTCAATTCGTTGCTGTAAGCAATTCCAGGTGCCAGCAAGTTCATGGTGGAATTTTCTTTCACCCGCAGGACACCGGAAATCTTCATTTCTTGGTTATTGCCGTTGTTGTAAATCTCGTTGTAATCCGTATTTGGGACAAAATTCCCGGTTGGCAATTCGGTATAGTAATCATTATTGTGGATCAGCTTGAAGCTGGTTCCTACGATTTGGTCGAAATTAAGTTTTTCACCATCTTTTACATCAAAGCCTAAATTCTTCAATGAATTGATGTTGGTATTGTTATTGCCATCAACAATTAAAACCACATCCGTTGGTGAGTTAGGATAGGCACCATCTAACAAATCATAGTTCTCTTCCAGGAAACTGCTGCTGCCTTCGCTCAATTGCTTCGGAAAAGAAGAAACACCGACGCCGGTCATGTTGGCCATTGCGTTGGTCATCCCAGCGCTAGCACTGTCAGAAGCATCGTTGGACAGCTTCACTGGTTCCACATCGCCATTCACATCTCTTAACAAATTCATTCCTACTAAACGAGTGAAACCGATGTTGTTGCTTAGATTTGGATCAATATTTTCGATATAATCGACATATTCCTGATCGATTTTGTTGGTATGCTGCGCCCGGTCCTGGTCACTAATTTTGGCAGTAACGGTATCCGTGTTGGGATACGATCCATCATCTGAGCCCAGCGCATCTTCCTGTCTTCCACTTCTATCGGTGGCTACTTGCGAAATCGTAATCGGGAACTTCGCCATGGTTTCGGATTGGGTCTGATCGATCTGAGTCTGGAAGCCGCTGGATAATGACAGCACGATCCCAATACTGATAATCCCGATACTGGAAGCAAAGGCGGTTAAAAAAGTCCGACCTTTTTTGGTACGTAAATTGTTAAAGGACAGCTTCAAAGCCGTCATGAATTTCATTTTCGTCCGTTTCAAATTGAATTGATCGGGCTTTGGTCGTTCTTGATGGGGATGAGAGTCGCTCAAAATTTGTCCATCGGAAAAACGGATAATGCGATCGGCATATTCATCCGCCAAGGTTGGGTTATGGGTAACCATAATCACCAGTTTTTCCTTGGATAGTTCTTCGATCAATTTCATAATTTGAATACTGGTTTCAGTATCCAAAGCACCGGTTGGTTCATCACAGAGCAAAATGTCTGGATCATTAGCCAGCGCCCGAGCGATCGCCACCCGCTGCATTTGTCCACCCGATAATTGGTTGGGCTTTTTGTGCATATGATCCGCCAAGCCAACTCGCCGCAAAGCTTCCTCAGCCTTTTGCGTTTTTTCTTCCTTGGGCACACCGCTTAAGGTCATCCCCAATTCTACGTTGTCAATAATGCCTAAGTGACTGATTAAGTTGTAGCTTTGGAAGACGAACCCAATCGAGTTGTTTCGGTAGGCATCCCAGTCAGATTCCTTGAAGGTTTTGGTGGACTTGCCGTTGATCACCATATCACCGGTGTCGTAATTATCCAAGCCGCCGATCACATTCAGCAAGGTCGTTTTACCTGATCCGCTGGCACCAAGAATGGCCACAAATTCTTGGCGGCGAAAAGCCACCGATACTCCGTCCAGAGCCTTGGTAGTGGTGTCCCCCACGTGGTAATACTTCTTTATATCCTTTAGTTCTAACATCGTTTCATCCCTTTATCGTTTGATTTATCTTAAATTAGCAGAGCATTGTTAACTCAAAATGAACAACACTTCAACACAGTTCATAACATATTGGTACTATTATTATGCAAAAAGGAGTTGAAGGCAAATGAACCACTTACTGATTGTAGAAGATGACGAAAACTTATTATTTCTTTAGTAATCCTCCTTAACGCAACGAAATTTCACCATACTGCTCACAAAAACACTACGATTTTAGTGTAGATGACACAGCCGCTTTAGCATTTTTTTACCAAAACCTAGGGAATTTACAAGATAAAAAGACCAATTCGTTCACAATTAATTCAAGAACAAAGGTTATTCTATATGTATGGAGAGGATGATTTAAATGAGCGAGGAAACTAGAACCATTTATTTTATCGAGGAGACGCAAAGTATTGAAGGCGCCTATGTGGAAGTCCGTACTTTATATGTTGCTGAAAATGAAGAACAAGCCAAAGAGGCTTACGAAAATATGCTAAAACAAGATCAACGCAAATCATTTGGGCTATTATTAAACGAATATGTTATTAAAGCCGATCAAAGCTACTTTATGCAGCTCTTGCGGGCCTGGAAAAAACTGCCTTCTGAATTTTACCGTAAAATGCAGGTCTTAACCTACCGCCCCTTAGCTGAATACCAAGGATAACAGCTAACTAAATAATAAAACGAAGGATCTAAGCCGCCGGAAATTTCCGGTGCTTAGATCCTTCGTTTTTTATAGCAAAGACAATAGGAAAACAGCAGCTAAACCAGTAATCACTGACCAAGCCATTGAGCGGGTTTTGTAGGCAACCCCGGCCACTAAAAACATCGCAATAATTCGAATATTGCCGCCAATTTCAAAATGCTCATGGCTGATAAAGACATCCTTGAAAACCAAAGCCGCAAACAGCGAAATTGGGACAAACTTCATCCATTCACTGAACCATTCAGGCACCTTGCGCTGGGAAAAATACAGCATCGGAAACACCCGGGGAATATAGGAGGCCACGAACAGACATAGTATCAACAGCAGTAAATACAGATTACTCATGATGAACCTCCTCACCCCTTACTGGAAAAAAATCATCGTCACCCTTGCCTGACGTCGGCTTTCTCAAACACGTATCCAACCAATATCCCGTCAATGAAGCAATCACCGTTGCCAGAATCAGACCAAAGGTATTTTTCAAGAGCAACATGAAGAATACCGCTAAAGCACCCGACAACAAACCGGTTGCCAGCAGCAGTTTGTTTTTCACCTGCATCATAAACATAAAAATAAACATCGCCGTTAAAGCAAAATGCACCAATTCCGTATCTACATTGATAAAGGCCCCGAAAACCGTACCTAATACCGTACTCACTACCCACGAAGCTTGGGAGAACCAGTTAACCAAAAGCGCCCGGGTGCGATTCCAAGTAGGTTCGGTGGAGTATTTTAAATAATTTACTGCATAATTCTCATCATTCATGGATTGGGAAAACAGCGCCAGAAAGCCGCGATGCTCCTGCTTAAAAAAGTGAGATAAGCTTGAGCCTAACAAGGCATAACGCAATTCCAAAAACAATACCATCAAGATAATTGACGTAAACGAAGCATGAACCGCTAACAACGAAACCACTAAAAACTGAGCACCGCCTGAAAATACCACCAATGACAGCAGGGCAGTTAACAGCGGATTAAACCCGACTTGATGCAGCAGCATACCGCAGGCCAAACCTACCGGAATATAGCTGAAGCACAGGGGCATGACGGCACGAAGCGCTTCCTGCCAGTCCGTCCGATTTCTTAAAGACATGAGAATCTTTTCCTTCCGATTTGAGAATAAAAAAGCACTCCCATTCTAACACACTTATGTCAAAAAGATAGACAAAATGAGATGACTCTCCAGCTTTTTTCATTCATTTTCTGAAAGATTGTGATACCATAGTCTCAGAAAAGAGATGAACTCCTGTGAATTCAAGTTTTCACGAAAATCGATCCGTGGGGTTAATTTTGACCTTTATCGGCGGGATGATGGACAGCTATACCTATATTCGTTATGAGGCCTTTGCTTCGGCCCAGACGGGGAATCTGATTTTGGCGACAATTCAAGCCTTTGACCATCAATGGGCTTCGGTTGGGAAGAAACTGCTTTCGACTTTGTTTTTCTTTTTAGGTATTTTGTTAGCCAAATATTTGATTGACTTCTTTCGGGAAAAACAGCAGTACTCATGGCGATTGTTCCTGTTGTATTTTGAAGCCTTAGTCTTTTTTGTAATTAGTCTGCCCAGCTTAACCGCCCATCCATCGGTTATTACGGTGATCATTGCCTTCACGGCGGCGGTGCAATGGGTAGCTTTTGACAAAATCAATGGCCTCACCTACACCAATTTGTTTACTACTGGAAATTTAAAAGGCGTGGCCACTAATTTTTATGACTATCTGAAAACCAAGGACAGCAAAGCCAAGCAGCAATTCTTCCACTTCACATGGGTCGTATTGGCCTTTCTAGCTGGCGTAATTGTGTCAGTTTTCGCTTATGATTATTTAGGCCGGCAAACGATTTTGCTAGTTTCGACACTGTTTTTGTATTTAGCAGTCAGTCAAACTTACCAAATCTGGCGCTTCCGTCGGGAAATTTTTAGCACAAAATAAGAGCTGTCGGCTGACAGCTCTTTTGTTTTGCTTAAAATGGATATTGGCCTTTGCCAGATTTCGTCGTTACCCATTGCACGCGAGTAAATTCTTCCAGTACCCACTCGCCGTTAAAGCGGCCGATCCCGGAATTTTTCTCCCCGCCAAATGGGGCATTTGGCTGGTCATCAACGGTTAGACCATTGATATGGCACATGCCGGCCTCGATTTGATTAGCTAACAGACGTCCTTTGTTCAGGTCCTTGGTGAATAAAGCACTAGACAAACCATATTCAGTATCGTTGGCGGCTTCAATCGCTGCCTCGGTATCTGTCACTTTCAAAATCGGCAACACTGGACCGAAGATTTCTTCGTGGAAAATCTCTAGGCTTGGATCTTCCGAGATCAACACAGAAGGTTCGACTACTTGTCCTTCCACGCCACCTTCGATTAAGAACTCAGCTCCGGCTTCTTTGGCTTTTTTCACAATTTCTAGAATCTGATCGGTTTGTTTTTGATTGATGATTGGACCTACCACTGTTTCCTCCTTGGCAGGATCGCCAACCGCCAATTCTTTCACGCGAGCTACGACTTTTTCCACAAATTCATCAAAAACCGATTCTACTACGATGGCGCGATTGGCTGCCATACAGATTTGGCCCGCGTGCATAAATTTACTTACCACTAAAGCTTGAGCCGCTTCTTCCAAATCAGCATCCTCCAACACGATAAACGGAGAATTGCCGCCTAGCTCTAAGGCTACCTGTTTGATTTTCTGGCCGCTCATGGCATGGCTGGCAATATTTTTCCCTACAGCGGTTGAACCAGTGAAGGAAATAAAACTTGGAATCGGATGCTCTACAAAGTAATCACCAATCTCACTGCCGCTGCCGACAGTTACGTTGATTAAACCTTCCGGCACGCCAGCGTCCACAAAGAATTTCGCTGGTAATAAGCCGCCTGTCACCGGGCTGTCACTAGCTGGCTTAATCACCACACCATTTCCAGCTGCTAAGGCTGGAGCCAACGAACGCATCGTTAAATGAAACGGAAAGTTCCACGGGCTAATAATTCCGATGACACCCAACGGACGATGAGTCACAAAGCTTTCTTCTCCTGGTGTATTGGTGGGCAGTATTTTGCCTTCCGAACGCATTGGGAAAGTCGCTGCTTCCCGAGTGATTCCTTGCGCTAGACTTGCTTCAAGCCCTGCTTTAATTTGGGTTGCACCGCCTTCTTTGATCAGCCATTCGATGATTTCGTCTTGGTGCTCCTCCATCAAATCTGCCGCCTTTTCAATAATGGCACTGCGTTCCTGCGGCGTCTTCTTCATCCATTCTTTTTGGGCCTTTTTAGCTGCTTGATAAGCGGTATCCACATCCTCCGTACTAGCTCCTTGTATCGTCACCAGCGTTTCTTGGTTGTAGGGATTTTTGTCCTCATTAACGTGATCATTATCATTTCCAACTTGCCATTTCCCGGCAATCAACTGTTTGTCAAATGTCTCCATGCATTCTCCACCTTTCTTTCCCCCATGATAGAATACGGTTTCATTTGAATGCAAAGAATAGGCTCAGCGAGCGTTCATGTTCTCAAAGAACAAAAAAGAAGCTGATCAGACAGCTTCTTTCTAAAAAGTTTTGGTTTTACTAATTCGTCACACCATGATGGGCAGTAAAACTGTCCATTTCCAATTTTTCAAAGGCATAGCCATTGGCAAGGCCGAAATCGATGATTCGTTTCAACGCATCTGCACTAGTTTGTTTCGTATCATGCATTAAAACAACATTATCTGCTCCATCAACTAAGTTGGTCGTCACATTTTGATATGGAATATCGGCAGAGGCTTGATTGCTGCCATCTCCGCTGGAAACATTCCAGTCAAAATATTGGTATTCACGAGCTTGAACTTCCGCGGTCAAAGTGGTCATAATCCCTTTTGAATAGCTGGCGCTGATGCTGTTGGAGCCCCCGC
The DNA here is from genome assembly GCF_017377575.1 of Candidatus Enterococcus moelleringii. Lineage (GTDB taxonomy): Bacteria > Bacillota > Bacilli > Lactobacillales > Enterococcaceae > Enterococcus_A > Enterococcus_A moelleringii. The sequence continues at coordinate 169,519 of NZ_JAFREM010000025.1, read as the reverse complement.
CAGGAAAGCGAATAATTTTGGCTTCCTCCCCCGTGATGGCTTTGACTCGCTGGGCCACTTTGTCCAAATCGCTGAAATAATTCCCCACCGAAGCGTAAACAGTCGCGTAATCATGAGTATAGGTGTGCAAACCTATCGTATGCCCTTCATCATAAGCTTGTTTGATCAGCTGATCCGGCCCGTGCCCGGTTACAAAGAACGTGCCCTTTACATGAGCATTCCGCAGTGTTTCCAAAAATTGCGGCGTTACAGCTTCATCTGGTCCATCATCAAAGGTTAAGTAAATCCGCTTTTCCACCACATTCACTCTTCTTTTTGCTTGATGAACCGCACCGGTGTCATCCTTTACTTTGTAAGTAATCTCGTAGCTGCCGGGAGTATCCGTGTCAACCGTTCCGCTAGTTTCCAGCTGATCCTGCAGTTTAGTTCCTTGGCTGCCATCTAGCTTAGCCCCTAATTCTTGGTACTCCCTTCCCAAGTAGATATTCATTTGCTCCGGACCGTTTAAAGCTAGATTAACCGACTTTTCCTGAACCACCTTAACCGTCCGGCTTGCTTTACTTTTGAGGCCATTGACCTCCATCTGAGGATAATTAATAACAAATAGAACCCCTATCACCTCTGCCACTAGCAGCAAAATGCCGGTGACAATAATAGCACCTCTACGATTTCCCTTTTGATTTTGTTTGTGATACTCTCTGCGATTCATAGCCAACCCACTATCTTTTCCATAATTCCTTTGATTATACCCGAAGCAGGATCTATCTTTCAATACGAACTAAAAGCTTTTCCCAAGTCAATTGCTAAAATATAACTCCCCACATCAAAGCTAAAAACACCGAAGACTAAACAACGATCTAGCTTCGGTGCTGTGTTATCGTAACTTAAAATAATCGGCTGCTATTTTTCCGCCGACAAACTAAGCAGCTCCATTGCTGGCACCTGGCAAAAGGAAAGAACTCGAAAATAAAACAGGCAAGGACCTGCGAAACTCGCTTGTCCTTACCTGCTGTTTATTCACTAAATTCAATTACAATGTCACCATTCGAGGTGTCTGCCTCAATCATTTTATCCCTTGTGACATCTGTGTTACCAGGGATATTTTTCCCATTGGAGGTGTCAGAGTATATCTCAAACTCACTTTGTTTGCCGATTATATTACCCTTAATATGGCCATTACTGCTGTCAGCAGACAGCAGACTAGTCACTTTCACCTTGTCAAAATTCAAATCGGCATTCGTACTTTCCAACATGATCGTTTCACCTTCCAGCTGATCAGCTTCAACTTGACCATTGCTAGTGATAAATTCTCCGTCCACAAAGGTTAATTCAGAAGCAACGATTATCGCATTGGTAGTTCTGGCTGACAGAATGTCGTCAACCTTTAAATCAGATACTTCGATTTCACCGTTAGACGTCTCGATAAAGGCGTTTTCCAGTGACAGATTTTCAACCGAAACAGGGGCATTGCCAGTTGATATGGTTAATTCCTCTAGTTGATCGTTCGGAACTTCTACAACTATTTCACCGGAGTCACCGCCGAAATTAAACCAATTAAACGGCAGCCAATTTGTTTTTCGTTCAAACACCAACTCGGAACGATCTTCTTCTATTTTATATTTATTATTGCGCGTTTCTTTATACTGGATCGTAAGAGTATCTCCATTGGTTCCCGTTACTGTAATCGGCGTATTGTTGTCGTCTATGACAAGGCTCTTAATCGTAGTCTCAGCTTCATATGTTTTATTGGTGGATCGATTATGAAAAACCATGCTTGAAATACTTACTATAGCTAACCCAACTAATATTACCCCGACTGTAATTTTTTTCATCTTAAACTCCTCCTATTTCCCTCTCTTTAATAGTAAAGGAAATAGCGTCTTTTTTCCTAGGTCATAAGACCGATTTTCTCTCAGACTTCCCGCTTATCTTGTCATATCTCGATAAAAGCCAGCCTTTATCTCAATGAAATCCTGGAATAATTGGAATAAATGAAACAGCATCGCCCGATTTTCGAAGGCTTGGCGATTTTCCGGCAGTTCTTTTTCCCGGTAGCGCTGATACGTCTCTTCGATTTTCCGCAAAATTTCCTGACCGTCGTTGTCTTCGGCCAAGGTCTCGGCAGTGAAATCAAACAACTCATGCAGCTCTTGCGCTTCACTCTCTGTGGCATCTAATTGAATCAAGACCTGCAACATGTCGGACATGTTTTTCACTTGCAAACGCCGCATGGCAAAATATTCAAAATAATAGCTGATGGGTGACCACAGGCGATTTTCCTCAAACTGCAGCGCCCGCTTTTGCGCCTGCTTGATGAACTGCGCCAAAGACTGGCATTCTTCAATCAAGACTTCCTCACTAGTAATTTGGTTGAGAGAATCCGACATTTTCGACAGCAGCTTTTTCATCATGACTTCCACTACCTGCTGGTCCTCTTTGATTTTCTTCTCGGTATTAGGCATATAGAGATTGGCAACTAGCGCGCAACCGACGCCAATAATCATCAGCAAATATTCATTTAAAATCAGCGATGGGGCCAGACTTTCACTAGCTAAATAATGGGTAATCAACACTGAACTGACGGAAATCCCCTCGCCAATCTTCATCTGGACCGACAGCGGAATAAATAAGAGCAAATACAAACCAAATGCAAAGGCAGTAAAGCCGAAAAGCGAAAAGAATAAAGCCGCAATCGCTGTGGCTAAGGTTAAAGAAACCACTCGATTCACAGCCGTTTTCGCGGTGGAGCGTTTGGTGTTGGTGACGCTCAGCACCGTGATGATTGCCGCTGCTGTCGCACTTTCCAAGCCCAGCATATTGGCCAGCATTAGCGCAATCGGAGCGGCTATTGCTGTTTTAATCGTCCGTAACCCGATTTTCATCCCTTTTCCACTCCTTCTATGTACTGTTTCGTTGAGCCCACACTTTTGTGCTGCCCATAAAAAAGGCTACACTATTCAGTGCAGCCTGTAAACCGTTTATGCGTTGTTTTCTTGTTGCAAGGCCTTCAAACCAGCCATTCCCAACAGATTCCATGGTGTATCGAATTCTGGTTGGAAGAAGAAATCAGCATACGCCAATTGTTCCACGGTGAAATGAGTTTGAATGGCAATCGAAATCGCATTGATGTTGGCAGTCAAATCTTCCTTAGACATGATTTGCGCCCCTAGAATTTCCAGATTTTCAGGATTGTAAACTAGCTTGAACATCATTCTTGTCTTCAAGTTTTGCGGAACAAAGTCCATCAAGGTATCTTGATCCAAGAAAACCGATTTGGTTTTAATTCCTAGTTTGCTGGCCATTTGGTCATTTAAACCAGTTGAGGCAAATTTATAATCAAAAACACGTAAAGCAGAAGATCCTTGCACGCCAGGAAACGGATATTTCGCTTCTTCTAAGTTGCGAACCGCATAACGACCTTGACGTCGGGCGTTGGTTGCCAGGGAAATATTGACTGCCGTATTGCCAGGATTGTATTGGATCAAAGTAGCATCACCTACTGCAAAGACATCGTCTTCACTGGTGCGCATGTATTCGTCCGTTTTAATCATTCCGTTTGGCAATAACTCTACTGCATCCTTCAGCCAGGCAGTATTTGGTCGTACGCCGGCAGACATGACTACCATATCAGCTGGGTATTCGCCTTTGTCTGTGACAACTTTGGTTACTTTGCCGTTCTCATCGCCGACAAATTCCACAACGGATTCACCCATTGCTAACTTAATGCCGTGATCCACCATTTCTGTTTCCAGAACGGCGGTAAATTGTTTATCCAAATAAACCCCTAATGGCCGATCGATGATATCCACTAAAGTAACTTTCTTGCCAGACACGGCGAATGCTTCCGCTGCTTCGATTCCGATATAGCCAACGCCGATTACAACAACGTTTTCGATCTCTGGATCAACTGACAGCATCTTCAAATCGATTGTATCCTGGCGTCCCCGCATGGTCTTGATGTTGCCCAGGTCTTTCCCTGGAACTGGCAAGATAAACGGATTCGCTCCTGGACTTAAAATCAATTTGTCGTAGCTTTCCACCCGTGATTCTCCTGTAACGTGGTTCAATACTTCTACTTGGTGTTTGTCAGGCTCTACTTTGGTAATTTCAGTGTTTGTGAAAACGCGGACCCCGCGTTGTTCCATCTCTTCAGCAGTCGCATAGCGAATTGAATTCACATCTTTTACGACTCCTTCAAGATACATTTGCGTGCCTCACCCCATAAATGAGATAAAGTCGCCCTTTTCATACCACTGAATTTCTGCATCAGGCTGCGCCAATAAAAGTTCTTCGACTGCTTCATAGCCGCCGTGGGAAGATCCTAAAACGATAACCTTCATATTGTATCCCTCCTAAAATTCTTTGTACGTTATCGTACAACTACAATTCTACGCCATATTTGTTCAAAACTAGTAAAATCTGCCTGGTATTTTAGAACAATTGTTATCTAGTTAGCAATTTGTGGTCGCACTTGGGCAGGATTTCTTGTATAGTAGACTCTGTAAAGGAGAGGATTTCATTGGAAAGTTGGCTATTTCTTGGCATTATTCTATTAGTTGCATTTTTAGCAAAAAATCAAAGCTTACTGATTGCCACACTGGCTGTACTAGCCCTTAAATTATTGCCGCAATCAGACAAAATATTGACTATCTTAAATCAAAAGGGGATAAATTGGGGCGTTACACTTATTTCCGCTACCATCCTGGTTCCGATTGCTACGGGAGACATTGTCTTGAAGGATTTGTTGGATACCTTGAAGTCCCCATTAGGCTGGGTAGCTACGATCTGCGGCGTTTTAGTTGCCATGCTATCCGCGCGCGGAGTTGGACTGATCGCTTCATCCCCGGAAGTAACGGTGGCATTAGTTTTCGGTACTATTATGGGTGTTGTGTTTCTAAAAGGCGTCGCAGCCGGCCCGGTGATCGCAGCAGGAATTACTTATTGCATTATGCAGGCACTTCAGGTGTTTACGACGAAATGAAAAAGTTGGTGAGAGATTTTCTCGCCAACTTTTTTGGTAAAATTTAATTTTCAGCTTTGACCTTTCAACCGATAAAATCTTTAAATTTCTCCACGTACTCTTCATTAACAGAAAATAATCGTAATAGCATCACTTTCTTTGAATCTTCATCAATTGAATAAAATAGAACATTTTTCTCAAGAGGTAAATACATGTATCCTTGTAGGGTAAACATTAAAGTCGCTGCATCTTTTCCTTTTTTTGGGAAATTCTCCCATTGAATCAAATGTGCTAAAGAGCTGACTAATAACTTCAGTTGAAATTTTTTCCGAAAATTTATCAGTTAAATAAGAACTAAATTATTCCAAGTCAGCATTCAAATCGTTTGTAAGAACTACTGTATAACTCACTGTCCAAATCTCTTCTTAGCATCAGAGAGACTAACTACTCCACTACTTTCGGCCTCCTTGAGTTTTTCAACAATTTCTATGCTTGCTTTTAAACGATCATATTCTTCAATATTGATTATCGCATACATACCACGTCCATTTTCAGTTAAAAAAACAGGCCGATCTTTTGTAACTTCTTTAAGTAGCTTATTGTAATTTCTTAAATCTGACACAGGTTTTATATTCATCATAGAACTCACACTCCACAAACTTATTGCATCATAGTTTACGATCAATTTACAGCAGACTATTCTCAAACTGCATTCCTTGTAAAGTTTAGCAAATTAGCAGAAATGGGTCGACCTACCGTAAGCAGCCAAGGCTTACTAACCCTTCACTTCAATTAATCCAGCACACCTAATTTACGAAGCTTCTCATCAATATCAGGTTTAGTGATCGTTCCTTCTTCAATTTCAAGCGCTCTATTTGCTTCATATTTTAACTTCTTTTCAGTTCCACTCACAATTTCCTCGATATGATCTGGCGGAATAATTACCACCCCATTGTCATCTGCTACTACGTAATCTCCCGGCATCACAACAACACCGCCGCAGCTGACGGGATAGTTGATTTCGCCTGGCCCCTCTTTGTCTCCAACTGCCGGTGTTACTCCTCTGACAAAAATAGGGTATTTCTTTTCCATTAATTCCTCCACGTCACGAATCGCCCCATCAATCACAAAACCACCGATTTTTTTCTTGAAAGCCGCACTGGACATCAAGCCTCCCATGACTGAATAGTTTTCGGTGCCTCCAGTATCAACGACAATAATGTCTCCTTCTTTAGCAATATCAATCGCTTTGTGCAGCATTAAATTATCCGCCGGTCTGAGTTTGACAGTAATTGCAGGTCCTGCCAATTTTACTCCTTGCGAGATAGCCTTAATTCTTGAGTCTAGTGTATTGAATTTATTAAGTCCGTCACTAAGAGCAGGTGTACCAAAATCCAATAATTTTTGAAAGATTGAAGTATCCTCAGGACGTCTAATGTCCTCGCCAATTCTAAAACCGATTTTCCCCTTGTTCATGGTCTTCCCCCTTTGCTCCATTGAATAGTTATCCATTTATTAATCCTCTATTAGTTTAGCATAATTAAGAGGAGAAGCAGCTTGGATTTTCACTTACATATTTTTCCGATTAAGTGTCGCTAGTCTCTCAATTTATCACCGGCGGATTCAAACTTAGCTCAAAAGGGCCTTTTCAATCGTCAGAGTTAATTTACCAAAATCACTAAACTTGTTTTCCCCTTTCAGCTTTTTTAGAAAATTAGAAGAGGTGAAATGATTAGTAGTGTTGATCCTTTAATAAACCTGCGCCACCTTTTTTTACTTTGACACTATCACCTTTCTTTGTTACATTTAAGTTGCTGAAGATGTACAGGCAGAACAAGCCTTGATTGTTCCATTAGGTGAGGCATCTTCAGGAGCGGGTCGCTTATGACTCGCTTCTTTTTTTATTATTATATACTGCTAACCGTTTACTAAAGCTGAAGGGAAATTTCTAATGGATCATGCAAAGCTAGCTAAATTTATTACCCGGATGGGACAATTTAACGACTATGAGAGTACTATTGCTCAAACAAAAGCAGCCCTTGACTCTGGCTCTGTTGAACCACTAAGAAAAGATAATGAGGATCGCGTTATCTTTGAGGATACTGTACGAGCGATTGAGAAAGTAAGGCAGATTCCTTTCAATAGAGAAGCTATTATCACAATAAACGCACAGTTTACAGGCGATAGTCCTGAGCAGCCCTATGCCCCGGGACATTTGAGAGATGGGCTATTGGATCCGATTAGAGATCGGATTCACGTCGCTTTATGGCCTGGTGAAAAGGGTGCTGTAGTTTCTTATTATCCCCCTTCACAAATAGATGAAACAGATCTAGACAAAATTATCGCTCTTTGGGAAAATTCTGCCCAATCTGACTTGGAAGCATGGTTATTGTTTGCTCATCTGGCTAAACTACAGCCTTTTCCAGATGGCAATAAACGAACTGCTCTGATTGCGGCAAACCACGCTTTGGGTGCTTTCCAAACGCAAAATTATCTGATGCCGCCAACTGGGCATCAATTCCTTTGCTTTATGGATAGACTATTAGGATATTACGGTGTCGGCCTTCAAGGTGCCCTTGTTTCAGAAGAAGAAGCCATTCAAGAATTTTTAGCCGTTGCACCCACTAGATCGAAATAAACACTCCGTCACAACTTTCTTTACCAGTTAGAAAGCTGTGGCGCTTATTTATTTTATTTAACTCCGAAAGAATTCCCTACCACCTTTCTTTGTGTCTTCCTCCATTTTCTTGTAATATAGAAGTAATCAATCACCTCATAAGGAGGGGAAACGTTATGGTTGGCTCAGGAAGAACCGCGCGGTTGAAACAAATCATCGCCGTTGCCAATAAATATAAGATCGTAAAAAATATTACTCAGCAAACCAACCCAGACCAGGTGCGGGAAGCTTTTGAAGAATTGGGCCCTACTTTTATTAAAGTCGGCCAAATGATGTCGGTGCGAAATGATATCTTTACCCTCGACTTCACCAAAGAACTGCGGAAGTTGCAGGATAATGTAAAAACCGATGACTTTGCTGAAGTGAAGCAGCTGGTGGAAAGCGAACTGGAGCTGCCAATTGAAGAGTTGTTTAACAGCTTCGACCAGCAGCCCTTTGCCTCAGCTTCGATTGCCCAAGCCCATCATGCTACTTTGAAAAATGATGAGCGCGTGGTAGTTAAGGTGCAGCATCCTGGCATTGATAAGGAAATCGAAACCGATCTTTCCTTGTTTGAAAAGGCCCTGCCCTTAGCCAGCTGGGTTCCAGAAAGCAATGTAGTCGACTTAAAAAACATTTTAAAAGAAATTCGCGAATCCCTCTCTAACGAACTGGATTTTCGCAAAGAGTTGGAAAACGCGGAGCGCTTCTATGAACTAAACAATGGCTGGAAGGAAATTCGCTCGCCGAAAATGATCGACAGCTACTCTACCAAAAAAGTCCTGTCGATGGAATTTATGCCAGGAGACAATTTGAAGGAATTGGTCAATTCTCCTGAAGACGAGCTGGCCTATCCAGATACCACCAATCAGGAGCTAAAAGAAAAGATTAGCTCGTTGTTGATTGATCACTTTATGAAGCAGGTTTTTGAGGATGGCTTTTTCCATGCCGATCCTCATACCGGGAATATGCTGCTGCAATTTATATCCGAAGAAGAAAACCAGCAGGATCAAGATGCCCAGGACGAGCATTACGAAGGAAAATTTGGTCCCTTCCCCTTCAACTTTGATCTGTCATCCAATGAACCACTGCGTCCCTTCCGCTTAAATGTCATCGATTTTGGCATGATGGGCTCCATCACGAAGGAAATGCAGCTGAAGATGAGCAATGTAATTATTGCCATTTACTCTAAGGATACCCAACGGATCGCCAATTCCGTTCTGGCAATCTGTAAACAAACCGGCCCCTTCTCAGAGCAAAAGTTCAATGAAGAGCTGGATGAATTCTTAAAGCGTTATTTGAACATGCCGGTCAAGGAGATTGATATTCAAAAAGTCTTCTCTCAGGTTGTGGTGATTTGTCACAACAACAACCTGCAAATTGATGATTCCATCACGATGCTGATCAAAGCGTTCGGCACCCTTGAAGGTGTAATCGAGGAACTAAATCCGGAGCTTTCCTTATTTGAAGTGATCGCGCCGTTTGCTCAAAAATACTTTTTGGAACAATTCGACTTGAAGGAAGAATTGCGACAAACGGGTTTGGACTATCTTACCAGCATCAAAGCGATACCGAAGCTGCCGAGTCATTCGCTCTCGGTGCTGGATACCTTCATTAAAGGCAAGGCCAAGCTGAATTTAGAGCTGAAGAATCAAGGCGTCTTATTGGAACGGGCCGAAGCCATGGTGAACCGGCTGGTGATCGGCCTGATCCTTTCAGCATTAGTGATCGGCTCTTCGCTGTTAGTTCAGACTTCCCCAGGCGGTGGGACCTTCATCTCTAATCTTGGGATGTTCGGTTACGGTGCGGCGGCAGTCTCGATTCTGTTTTTAGTAGCCGAAAGTCTTTATCGCCGTTATAGAAAATGGCGGGACAAATAAGTTATTTGCACGAAGGAATTCTGATTCCCTCGTGTTTTTTTGCTGTTCCGTAAATTGAGCAAGCACATTATTGTGTTATTTAAGAACTTCTCGCTAGACTGAAAAGAAAGGAGGGATTTACTTATGACAGAACCAGTTTTGAAAGACCCAAGAAAAATGTATCGCCAAGAAGGTTTCGCCAAACAAGATCAAGAGACTCCGGCCCAAGAGGAACACATGCGGGAAAAACCGGATTGCGGCGAAGACAGCTATGAAGGAAATCACAAATTAGAAAACCGCCGGGTCCTAATCACCGGTGCTGACTCAGGAATCGGCCGAGCAGCAGCGATTGCCTATGCTCGTGAAGGTGCAGATATTGCCTTCCAATACTTGCCAGGTGAAGAAGACGATGCCAAAGAAGTTGCTAAGTATATTGAAGACGCTGGCCGCAAAGCTGTTTTATTGGCTTATGACCTGCGGGATGAATCAGCTCCTGAAGAAATCGTGAAACGTGCGGTGGATGAATTAGGCGGATTGGATACGCTGGTATTAAATTCAGCCCAACAAATCTCATGGCCTTCAATTGAAGAATTGCCAATGGAGCAAGTGAAAGATACGTTTATGGTGAATATTATTTCCATGTTTGCCTTAGTTAAAGCTGCTTTGCCTCATTTACCAGCAGGTAGTGCGATCATTACTACTACCTCAGTACAGGCATTCGACCCAAGTCCGCATCTATTGGATTATGCAACAACTAAATCAGCGATTGCCAATTTTACTGTTGGCCTAGCCCAACAATTAGCTGAAAAAGGCATTCGCGTAAATGGTGTTGCACCTGGTCCAATCTGGACACCGCTGCAATTAGATCAAGGTCAGCCGAAAGATGCTTTGCCAGAATTTGGTCAGGATTCTTTATTAGAACGAGCGGGACAACCAGTTGAATTGGCACCTGTTTATGTCTTTCTAGCTTCGAATGATGCCAGCTATGTTACGGCCCAAATTTATGGAGTAACCGGCGGCGAACCGATTAATTTATAAAAAAGAATTTTTTTGAAGAGATGAAGAGGGCTGAAAGGCCGTCCTCATCTCTTTTTTAAAGCATAAATCATATCACAAGTCAATAGCTTTCCAGCAATAATAGAGCATATCATTTTACTTTGCACCCGGTTTATTTTATCATCGTATTGTAAACAAATTAATTAATCTGACGAAAGTTAAGGAGGGTTGTTATGAACAAGGGTCTAAAGTCTTTGCTAATTGTTATCTCACTGATTTTACTATCAGTTTTCCTATCAATTGTTGTTATTAATTCACATATTGTGAATATTCCAATGCAACTAGGTCCAGCAAGATATTTTACATTGACAAATTACTTCGCCCAACAATACCTGTTCTGGGTTGGCGCTGTTTTAGCCATATTGATGGTCGTTGCGATTTTGGTCATTATCTTTTACCCTAAAACAACTGGCAAATTTACACTTAAGGATAACCACGGAAAATTATCCCTTGATAAGCGTGCCATAGAAGGCTATGTCCGCACAAGTATCAACCAAGGAGACTTCATGAACTCTCCCAAGGTCAGTGTAAAAGCGACAAATAATAAGATAAAAGTCAAGGTTAAAGGCAACTTAAACCGGACATCATCAATGATCGGCAAAATGGATCTTTGGGCAGCACAAATGCAAGATGAGCTCATGCGTGTGCTGGGTCCAAATGAAAAAGTTTTAGTCGATGTAAAATATGTAGGATTTGAAGAGGAACAAAAACGAGAACAAGCGTCATCTTCGGATCAGCCACGAGTAGAATAAGGAGGGGAAACGATGCAAGAGTATTTTACTAAAGACAAGTTGCCCCTTATTTTCGGGGTGATCGGTTTTATCCTTGCTGTACTGTTTTTCACAGTCGGCTTCTTTAAAACCATCTTATTAATCATTATTACAGGAATCGGTGTCGCTGTCGGTAAATATTTACAAGACAACGGCGTACTAGACAATTACTTAAAAAAATAGGGGGAATTTATCATGGAAAACAAAACAACTATGAATACACAAACACCACAAGCAACAAACACTAACGTTCGCGGAGAACTAACTTACGAGGATAAAGTAATCCAAAAAATTATCGGAATTGCTTTGGAAAACATCGACGGCTTATTAACAGTTGACGGAGGCTTCTTCTCTAACATCAAGGACAAAATTGTGAACAGCGACGACGTAACTGCTGGTATCAATACTGAAGTCGGCAAAAAACAAGTTGCTGTAGACATGGATATTGTTGCTGAATACGGCAAAGATATCGAAAAAATCTACGACCAAATGAAAGAATTGATTATTGAAGAAGTGAAGAAAATGACTCACTTAGACGTAATCGAAGTCAACGTAAACGTTGTTGATATTAAATCACGGGCTGAATACCAAGACGAAAGTGAAACTGTTCAAGACAAAGTAAGCAACGCTGCTGACTCAACTGGCAAATTTGCTTCACGTCAAACAGACAAAGCACGTAACGCTATGGAATCAGAACCACGTGTTGAATAATACGCAGCTAAAATGTGTATGACTTAAATAGAAGAAATGAAACGGTGCAGCCTCGGCTGTGCCGTTTTTTTGCGTCTTGTTTTGTCCTAGGCATAAAAACAGCCGCCCAAACTGATTGGACGGCTGGGCAACTCTTATTCTGAGAAAGTTTGCGAATTTTTCCCTGCATAATAATCTTTGTATGAAAGATAATCGCCATAAGTCTCGGCCTTTTTCACCCCATCCAAAATCGCCTGGCGCACTGCCTCCACCGTTAGGATCGAGACTGCTTCAAAGGTGGCTTCTACTTGATTGGCACAAAGGACAAACATAGTATCCCCGTCAAAAGTGGTGTGGGCAGGTCGAACTGCGCGAGCAATCCCGTTATGACTAATATCCGCCAGTTTATTAACCTTCGCTTTAGGGAAGGTCGCATTGGTCATCACACACCCAATCACCGTATTGCCAGAATACATGTCCCGCAAATCTAGATAACGCTCTAAGAAAATGGCTTCCGAGCAGCCGATCTCCTGGCCATTTCTAGCTCCAGCCAAAAATTGCTGCTGCTCTTCGTCATAAATATCTCCCACCGCATTCACGGCTACCACAGCGGAGACAAAAAGCTCACCATGCTGAATGGTGTGACTGCCGATTCCACCCTTCATGGCATTTTCTAAACCATTAATATTCCCAACACTAGCTCCTGTTCCAGCTCCATGATTTCCAGCTAAAAAGGGTTCGTTGCGAAAAGCTGCTTCACAGGCCCGATATCCAAAGGTGCTGTCAGGCCGGGTTCCTTTGTTTCCGATACCTAAATCAAACAAGCTGGCTCCACTGACATTCGGCACTACACCAATTCCAACATCACGGCCGATCTGCCGACTCTCTAAAAACTTCACCACACCGTCACTAGCAGATAGACCAAAGGCACTACCTCCGGATAAGGTCACTGCATGAACAACTTTCCGATTGTTTTCCGACTTTAAAGCATCGGTATCGCGAGTATTAGGCGAGCCGCCTCTCACACAGACACCGCCCGTTGCTCCTTCTTCCGCGATAATCACTGTACAGCCAGTCATGGCTTCTTCATCGGTATATTGGCCGATTCTAAAAAATGGTTGGATCGCTGTCATTTCTTCCCCTGCTTTCCCTTTTTTCTTGGTTAAATGGTTGTTGATCGAGACTCTTATTCAGATCATGATTTTATATTCACTTTCGATTATACGTTATATTGGAATATTTTTCATTTGGATTTACATGACTGAAAGCGTGTGCTATAGTCGGCTCGAAGGATTTAATCGAAAATACACATTGGAGGATATTTGAAAAATGGAGAAAGAAAAATTTCTTGAACTGGTTAAGGATGGCCTAATCGTCTCCTGCCAAGCATTGCCAGGAGAACCTTTATACACCGAAGAAGGCGGAATTATGCCTTACCTAGCCTTAGCAGGCGCTGAAGCTGGTGCTGCGGGTATTCGTGCCAACAGCGTGAGGGACATTAATCAAATCAAAGAAAAAGTTGATCTGCCGATGATCGGCATCATCAAGCGGGACTATCCCGGCAGCGAGGTCTTCATTACTGCTACAATGAAGGAAATTGATGAATTGATGACTACAGGAGTCGAAGTCATCGCGCTAGACTGCACTTTACGAAAACGACCAGATGGACAAAGCATCAACGACTTTATTGAACAAATCCGAGAAAAATATCCCCAGCAGCTGCTGATGGCAGATATCGCCACCTATGAAGAAGCCAAAAATGCCTTTGAAGCCGGCGTTGATTTTATTGGTACTACCTTGAGCGGCTATACTACAGAAAGCGCAAATAGTGAAGCACCTAATTTCGAGCTAGTCAACGCGCTAGTGGCAGAAGGCATGTCAGTCATTGCCGAAGGGCAAATCCATACGCCGGAGCAAGCTCGCAAAATGCAGGATCTTGGCGTAGTTGGAGTTGTGGTTGGCGGAGCGATTACCCGGCCAAAAGAGATAGCTGGGCGGTTTATTGAGGCTTTAAAGAAATAGATTGTTCAATAATTGCGAAACACTTATATTGTTTTCGCAACTAAAATAAGCGCAGTTAGCTGAATTCTAACCGCGCTTTTTCCTATAGAGTCAGTTCCCAGCCCAACCGCTTTTATTACGAATAATGGATTAAAACCGTTAAGCTAAGCTGGCTATCACCGATATTTTTATACTCATGCTCATCATTTGCCTTAAACTGAATAAAATCACTTGTCTTTAATTGGAAAGTTTCATCACCTACACGAATCTCCGTAATCCCGCTATTTACAACAATAAACTCCTCTACACCCTTGTTGTGAGCTGGAGAAATATGTGATTTTCCAACGGCTATTTCAGTTAAAAAAAGCTCAAATGTTTTGTCTCCACCAGCTTGCACCAGCGAGAAAACAGAATAGTCTTTATCGCTATTAGGCAAGGCCTCCATTTTCCCACGGCTAAGTACCTTTACTTCTTTATCACTCTCCGCAATTAAGGCTGAAAAGGGAATTTCTAATCCATTGGCTAATTTCCAAACCGTATTTATCGTTGGGCTAGACTCGCCCCGTTCAATCTGCCCGATCATGGTTTTGCTGACGCCAGTTAATTGACTAAGCTTATCCAAACTAAATCCGCGTTCCGTTCGAATTTTCTTGATGTTTTGTCCAATGACAAGATTTAAGTTATTCATTACTTTAGGCTCCCGTATTTTACTTTTCACTCCACCTTATCTTGCAAGATAATAGCGAAAAAGTCTACTAGAAATCACATTTTATAACAGACCAGCTATTTTTTACTCGTACAAATCAGTGCTTAAGTATTTTAAGCCTGAATCATTAATCGTCAAGACAATCGTTTTTCCTTTTTCAGTTGTTTGGAGCAGCTTTACTGCCGCAGCAACATTAGCTCCCGAAGAAAATCCGGCGAAGATCCCCTCTTTTTGAGCCAGCTCTCTAGCGAAATGTATCGCTTCATCATCACTGATTAAAATAGTGTCATCAATTAAATCACGATCCACCAGGCTTAATTCTCGTAAATAACCCCCACCTTGAATCTTATGGCTCGCATTCGTGATTTCTTCATCTGCGTAAAATGGAGCCGAAGCAGGTTCAACCAAGTAACAGCTGATTTCAGGGATAGACTTTTTTAAAGTTGTGGCAATACCTGAAAATGCTCCTCCAGATCCTGCAAAATCAACAAAAACATCTACTTTCCCTTCGGTTTGATCCAAAATTTCTTGTCCGGTATGACGTTCATGAGCGTGCCGATTCCCAGTTAGTTCAAACTGATCCGAGCGAAAGGCACCTCTTTCTTTCGTAATTCGTTGTGCTGCTTCTTCCACTAGCTGTAAATCTTCACCTGAAACCTGTCCTTTTAGCGATCCGGGAGCCTGATCAACTAAAACTACTTCAGCACCTAATGCTTTCATCATTCGCGCACGTTCGACAGAATTCCCCTTCGACATAACTGCAACAAAAGGATACCCTTTAATACCACAAACAATTGCCAGACCCGTTCCCATATTTCCGCTGGTTAATTCAACCACTGTTTGCCCAGGTGTCAATAAGCCCTGATCCTCAGCCTCTTCGATGATTTCTAACGCTGGACGATCCTTTTTACTAAAGCCAGGGTTCAAATACTCTAATTTCGCATAAATTTCCCCGTCTAATTCCTTAGTCAGACGCGCCAGCTTAACCATCGGCGTATTGCCGATTACCTCTAAAATACTACTAAACACATTCATCCTACTGCCTCCTTCTTACTGATTACTACGAAACAAATGTACGTTATATAGCCCAAAAAGTCAATATAGAGCATTTCCGAAATGCTTACTAACCTATTTTTCAATCATGTGATAGAAGGAGATTTTACCGATACTCTTTGATGAATGACTCTTTAGGACTTGGCTTTTTTTAATAAATAACAACTACTAGAACTTTGATCAGTTCAATTTCCAATGAAGTGATCCTATCTCTTAAGCTTATTTTCTATTTTATCCCTCACTTCACAAATAAATTCGCTCTTTTTTTGCTTCTTCGTTGAAAATATATTAGCTTCAACAATCGTTGATATATAAGCTTTTTCATAGCATTTTTCAAAGCATTTTCATCAAAACGTGAGTTATAATTTTTTCAGGAGTTATACCTGGAAGTGTTTTCTGAAAAGGGTTGATTTAATCGAGTTCTCCATATTGATCTTTGAAAAAAGAGGTGTATAACTCACTTTTTAGGTGTATAACTCCTGTAGCTTTTTTTCTCAAGAGTGTGTATCTTTTAGTCACCAGCTGGGGAATAGCACCTATGAATTGATAAATAAAAAACAACAAGGCGTGGTAAAACGTGTGGGGCTCTTACTAAAACCATTTCCAGCACTTTCGCTAACTTTTTTTATCGCCTCTAATTTTATAGATTTAGGTGATCCTAATTTTCGAAAATGCTGATAAATCAACGTTTTTCATTTTTTATTCCGAAAATTAAAGCGTTTTCTTGAAAATTAGAGAATTTGCTGAATGTTGAAAAATGGTTTATCTTTCAACTATCGACCGATATCCCGCTCACCAGCTTTGGCAGAATCGCGCACTTCTGTAAAGCTGAGCTACCAGAAAACAATATAAAAAAGGAGAAACATACTATGGAAAAACAACCGTTCACACCCCAAGAAATTTTCAACTTGAAATTAGAGACCATCGAGCATCGCCTGATGAACTTTTACGAGGAAACGCAAAACAGCTCCACCACAATTCAGCTGGTGCTGGCTTTACGGGTCCGCTACCAATTGGGCGCTGAGGAATTTGCCCTAGCCTTAAAGGAGTTAGTCAGATATTTGTTCAAACGCACCAAAGCCAGTCGCACTATGAAGCGTTTCTTTTATTATTTCGTCGATTATTTTGATGCCAAAGAATGGAAAATACTGCGCCTGAAGCTCTTCCCTGTCCGAAATTTTATCGAAAAAGCCAAGTCTGCCGTGAAGTCACAAATCGCCAAATTCTTGCCAACTGAAACTGCTGTACCTTGAGAAAGATAAATTATTGTCCGTCACCCTCGCAAAAAAACGAAAGGAGAACATCAAAATGATTAAATTAGCTAGTACCTTCCTGAACAGTGAAGGAAAAAAACATACGCTAAATATCAAAAATCCCGACATTGAGAAAAGCCCAGAAGAAATCCGCGAAGCCTTAACTTTGTTGACGGAACTGGATATTTTTGAAAAAGATGGCGTCGGCTTGTTTGAAGAAGTTGTCAGTGCCAAGTTTGTCGAAACCGTGGAAACACCGATTTTCAAACTAGGAGAATTTTTCGGTGATCCCGATCAGCCGATTGTATTAAATCAGCCATTATTGACTTTGCATTCAAAAGCGCTTGAATTAGCTGAACCGGAAAAAGAAGTAATCGAAAGTACTCTTCCTGAACAACCTTTGCAATTCAGCCCTACCTATAAAGAACTACCAGAAGCACCCGTAGTAACACTTGATCTGCCAGGAACAAATGAACCGGAGGCTTTGAAGTTGGAGGAACCCATGCTAGGTAAACAGAACCATTCCACCAATGTGGTTAAAAAACTGTTCCAGAACAAAATAGCCAAAAGACGACGGCGCCAAGGTCCTCCTGGTTGATGAATCCCATCAATCCCTCACGTTCCTTGAAAACAGAATATAAAAAATCAGCAACTGCCCTTTCAGGCAATCACTGATTTCTCAAAACTATAATTTTCGCTGTCCAATTAACGCCGCACCGATGGCTCCAGCGTATTGGGATAATTCGTTGGTATGCACCGGTGCATGAACATAAGTTGCTAAGACTTCTGCGAACTGAGTACTGCGAGAAAGTCCGCCGGTAAACAGGACCTCTTCTCCGCGTTTTGGCCGCAGCTTGGAGTATTGGCCGCTGATACGCTTGGCGATGGAATGGAGCACGCCACAGGCAATATCTTCTCGTTTTTCACCTTTAGAGATCATGCCAATTACTTCTGATTCGGCAAAAACGGTACACATGCTGTTGATGGTCACTGGTTTGCCAAGCGAAGCAAATTGATCCAGCTTGGTGATATCTTCCCCCAGTGTGCGCATCATGACTTCCACGAAACGGCCAGTTCCTGCTGCACAGCGGTCGTTCATATTGAATTCTACCACGGTGCCCTTGCCGTTTAGTTGGATGGTTTTGCAATCTTGCCCGCCAATGTCGATTACCTGTTTTATGCCAGGCTGCAGGTACTCAGCCCCTTTGCCGTGGCAGCTGATTTCGGTAATCGCCAGGTCGCTGTCCATCAATTTGCGCCCATAGCCGGTAGTAATTAATTTACATGTTTCTTTCGTCAGCTGATGTTCGTTCGTAAACTGATCCACGATCTGCTCCATCGCTCCGCGAGGATTGCCGCCGGTGGGAATCAGTTCTTTATCAATCAACTGGTCGTCTAAGAAAAGAACCCCTTTTGTAGTCGTGGAACCGGAATCCATGCCTAGATAGTACATGCTGTTTCTTCCTCTAACATTTCGATAAAAGCAGTCACCCGGGTGTTAATCTGCTCGATATCGGAAGTGGAATAATCTGTTTCTAAATAAAGGTATGGGGTATCCTTTTCTTCATTTAAATAGCGTTTGATCTTCAGCGATTCCACAGAAAATGGAATACAGTTTTGCAGTACCATATCAATCACGCCGTCTACTTGGTAATCATCCACCATGTTGCTTAACATATCTTTCCGTGGTTGGTTATTAGACATGCAGGCACAGCCGATGTTGATGTATTTATCTACCAAGGCTTGGTAAACGTCTTCGGTATCTTCCTCCACCAAACGTTCTACCGCTTTACTAACGGTACAATTTTCAAAGGCGACGACGATTCCGCCGTTGTCTTCAATGGCTTTGATCACTTTTTCGGTGACGCCGCCCATTGGAGATCCAGTAATCAGAATTCTTGGTTTTTTCGGCAGTACTTTACCTTCCTCGTAAGAAGTCTTCACTTTTTGAGTGGTTTCTTCCAACATTTGGATGACTTCCTGTTTGTCAAACTTGTACTGGGAGCCGTACATCACTTGGAAAATTTCCGTACCACTGATAGCTGGCGGATTTAGTTGTCCTAGACGATAAAAGTTTTGTTTGGCCCGCCGTTCGTAATTTTTCAACTTAATAGCTTCACGAATTTGATCTTCGGTGATGGTCACGTCGAAAAAGTCTTCTAATTTTTCTTTGAAGCCGACTAATTCGCTGTACCATAGTTTTTTGCTGGCTTCACTGTCTCGGTTATGGGGCAAGTGCATCAAGTAAGTATCCTTGAACTCTTCCATGTATTCGTACATTTTTTTCTTACCGTCGCAAGTCGTTTCCCCGACTACCAAGTCAGAAAAATAGAAGTACGGGCATTTGTCAGTTTTACCAAAGCCGTAGCTGGACTTGATCAATGGGCATAAATTCCGCGGCAAATCTTCTTCTGCATCCGGAATCGTTTCATCTGAAGTGGAACATAGACTGATCTGAATGGCACCACTGGCCATCACCAGCTCTTCCGGCATAAAGGTACAATAAACCCCAACAACTGCTTGTCCCTGTTCTTTGAGGTTCTTAACCGTTAAAAATCCTTGGCGGCGTGCTTCGCCGAACTCGTCAAATACCTCAGGCAATTCTGTACGTAATTCCATATTTCTTTTCCCCCTTTTTTAATGTTCGGTTCGTAAAGTTGTATCTTTTGGTTCCCTTAAATCAACGCCATTGGTCTTGCAAGTCACCATGCTGGCAACCACTCCGCCATTTAGATTAACCACGGTTCGTCCCATATCCACCAATGGTTCAATCGCAATAAAGACGCCCGCTAAGCCAACTGGCAAACCTAATGCTGACAGCGTAATAATGGTGGCTACCGTTCCACCGCCACCTGTTCCTGCAATACCGAAGGACGTCATGGCGATCATGAAGGCTGCATAGAATAAAAATTGTGGTGACAGTGGGTTAATTCCTTGGGTCATAGCAACAATCGCGATAATAATCCCTGGATACAAGCCGGCACAGCCGTTCATTCCCATGGATGTCGCAAAGGATGCGCTCAGACTAGAGATCCCTTTTGGAATACCCAGCTCTTCCTGCATTTCTAAATTCATCGCCATCGATCCAGCACTAGAAGCTGTAATGAAGGCAAAGGACAATACTGGCAAAGCTTTTTTCAAATAGCGAATCGGTGACACGCCGCAGAAAGCCATGATTGCTAATTGGATCACCATCATAATCAGCATCGCTACATAACAAGCCACAAAGAACTGCGCCAGCTTCCAAACGGCGGACAAATCATTGTTTACAACGGTTGTAGTCATAATAGTTAACACCGCGTAAGGTGCAAATGATAAGAACAAGCGTACCACTGACATGATGATTTCGTAGATGCTGTCCATTCCGTTTTTGAATAATAGGGCTTCTTTAGGTTTCTTATCTTTGATACGCAGGTAAGCAACACCTAAGAACAAGGCGAAAATAACCACACCCAAAGTTGCGCTGGCCCGTTGACCCGTCAAATCATAAAATGGATTAGATGGGAAGATTGCGACAATTTTTTGCGGCAAGGATAAGGCCTGTTCCCCACCGGCTACATAATTTTTTTCGATATCACTAGCCGCACTTAAGGCCGACTGACTGATATTAAAGGCACTGCCGTCGATATTAGCAAAATAGCCCGTTGCAATCCCAATGATTCCAGCTAATCCAGCAGTGATAATCAACGTGCTGACAATCGTAACACCAATCTTAACTACATTGGTTTTGATTTCAATTTTAGTGAAGGCCAAAATGACACAAACCAAGATTAATGGCATAGCGATCATTTGCAAAAGCTTCACATAGATGCTGCCGAACATACCCACCCAGTCAGAAAACAATGCGCCTTCTGAAGCGGAAAATAGCTGATTAAAAATAATTCCAATCACAATACCCAGCACTAAGGCTAGAACAACACGTTTTGAAAATGGTACTTTCTTGCTTTTTAAATACATCAACCCGTAAATAGCTGCGATAATTACGACAAACGATAAAGCGATTAACATTTTTACACTCTCCTAAAATTATTGTTTAGGAAGTCTTGTCTTGGGTCTTTTCACCACGATTTCCATTGACTTTGCGACACGACAAAAAAACATACGACAAATGTATGTTTCCTCTGCATATCCTTTTTGTATGTGACAAAACTCACATATGATGACACACCAAAAAGACACCCATAGGAAAGACTATTGACTTCACTAACTTAGAACCTCTAAGCGTGTTTACTGCTCATAGTCAAATACGATGATACGCCATCTTTCCCACCTGCCTTCTCTGTCTGGAAATCACATCCAAAGTATAACGAAAAGCGCTACCAAAAGCAATCGGAGATGAGGAAATGATGAGAGTGTTCACAAGGGAAAGTTTAGCGATACTGACTTACTTTCATGCAAAAAAGATCCTTCTACTACGAGAAAAAGTATCAATTTTGCTAGCTTCGTTTCTAGACAATTTTTTACCTATTTGCTTTTCTAGTATTTACAAAAGAAGCATTTACTAATAGGAAGCGTTCAAATAAACCCTTGATTGACACCGCTTGCTCCAGCCTGTACACTTACTTTAAAATTAGATTAATAATTTTTGAACAAACAATGAGAAAAGGGGTATTTGATGATGGGGAAAAATGTATTTGTGAAGAAATTAGCTTTTCTTGGAGTAGTGGCTCTTTCCAGTGTCATGCTTACAGCATGCGGAAACAATGATGATGAAGCAACTGGTGATAGCAGCAACGCCGCAAACGATGATGTTCAAGTGGTGCGAATTGGGATTGGTAATGCGTATAACCCCTTCTGCTATTTGGATGAAAATGAAGAATTAGCCGGTTATGAATATGAAGTGCTGAAACTAGTCGACGAAAAATTACCACAATACGAATTTAGTTATGAGCCGACTGAGTTTTCGAATATCTTAGTTGGTCTGGATACTGGCAGCTACGATATGGGTGTCCACGGCTTTGGCTGGAATGAAGAACGCGACCAAAAGTATTTATATTCTGAAACACCAAGTGTAACAACGGGTGGTTATGTCATCTTAGGCGCAGAAGGTCAAGACTTTGAAACGATGGACGACCTTGCTGGTAAAAAAGTGCAGGTAAAAACCGGCGGAAATGTTTCCAACCTGTTAGAGGCTTACAACAAAGAGAACCCTGACAAAGCCGTTGAAATCGTTTATGAAGATTCCGAAAACGAGCAAATCGTCAGCAATCTTACTAATGGCGTTTATGATGCCTATATCAACGAAAAAATCGATGCCGACCAATGGGTGAAACAATTTGATGGCCTAGAACAATATGGCGAAAATATTTTTGGTGATCAAGCTGATTCTGGCTGCTACTACCTATACAACAAAGATGCTGAGCAGATGGAGAAAGACATCAGTGCTGCCTTGCAAGAATTACATGATGAAGGCGAGACTGGCAAGCTTTCAAAAGAATATTTAGGCGAAGACTATACAAAATAAGAAATTTCAGGGAAAAGGATGTAAACTATGAGTTCTAACTTTTTTTCTTGGGAACGCTTTGTTCACGTCTTTCCGCAGATCTTGCAAAAGCTTCCGGTGACATTCGAAATTGTGGTTATCGCCACAATTATCGGATTGTTGCTGGGAACTTTGCTGGCGGTGATTCGGATCAAGCGCATTCCTATTTTGAACCAACTTGCTTATTTAATGATTTCCTTTTTCCGGGGAACTCCGGCTTTAGTTCAGATGTTCATTGTCTATTATGGGATGCCTTTGTTGTTTCGTTCTTATTTAAATATGGATTTAAGCGGTGTGGATAAACTCTTTTTTGTTTTTATCACCTTTGGGCTGAATCAGTCCGGCTACATGGCGGAGCTGATTCGCGCAGCGATTCTATCCGTCCCAATCGGACAAACAGAGGCCGCCTATTCCGTCGGGCTGACGGGGTGGCAGGCTTTTTGGCGCATCGTTTTCCCACAGGCAATGAAAGTAGCGATTCCCAGTCTGGAAACGTTATTTGTTATGCTGCTGCAGGATACAGCTTTGGCTTATATGATCGGTGTAGCTGATATGATGGGTAAAGTACGGATGATTGCTGCCACCACTCGACATTCGATTGAAGGCTACATCGGTGTAGCGATTATTTTTGCAGCAATCAGCTTAATTTTGGAGGGCGTTTTTGCGCTAATTAATCGAAGAGCTTTGAACAAAAGGAAGGTGACCGCATGAACTTTCAATTGAATTACTTCCTTGAATGTTTGCAGGCCAGCTTCATGAAGATTCCTGTTAGTCTGGGTATTGCAGCTACGACACTTATCGTCGGGCTACTGATTGGAACGCCGATTGCCTTGGTCCGAATATTTCATGTGAAGGTTTTGGATCAATTTTTCACGGTCTTGATCGCGATTGTCAAGGCCATCCCAGTCAACCTAATTATCTTAATTGCCGGTTTATGGTTTAACAGTAATTTTAATGCGATCGCTCAATCACTAGGTTGGAGCCTGACTGTTTCTGAAGTAGATAAGATCTACGTCGCTGTTTTTGCTTTGTCGATTGCCGCAGTGGCCCTGCTCTCAGAATCCGTTCGTGGTGCACTGATGTCCGTCGATAAAGGACAATATGAAGCCGGTTATACGGTGGGACTGACAAAATTCCAAACGTTCTACCGCATTATCATGCCGCAAGCATTTTTAGTCTTAGTGCCTACTTTGATCGGAAACATCAATTCTTTGGTTAAGCTGTCGGCACTAGTAATCTTAGTGGGGGTTCAGGATGTCTTGAACGCTGGATTGAAGGTGGCAAGTATTTATTACTGCTACTTGGAAGCCTACGTAGCGGCTGCTCTGATTTATTGGGGTATTAGCCTGATCTGCATTCAGCTAGGCAAATTAGCAGAAGATTATATGGGACGTTATAGAAGGAGTCAAGCATGATAGAGGTTAAAGAAGTATACAAAAAATTCGGCCTTCAAGAGGTTTTGAAGGGTGTCAGTTTAGAAGTGGAAACCGGTGATGTGATCGTTATCCTAGGCGTCAGCGGGTCTGGAAAAACGACCCTGCTCCGCTGTATCAATTTCCTCGACAAAGCGGACAGCGGTAAATTGACTATTGCAGGTAAAACAGTTGATTTAAAACACGCCTCTAAAAAGGAGATTTTAGCGGTCAGAAAGAAAACCGCTTTTGTTTTCCAAAATCATAATTTATTTAACAATAAAACAGCCTTAGAAAATGTGATGGAAGGATTAACTATCGCCCGCAAAGTGCCTAAAGCCGAAGCGGAGCAAAGAGCCAAAGAAGCCTTGGACAAAGTCGGCTTAAAGGCTAAGTATGACTCCTACCCTTCACAGCTCTCAGGTGGTCAGCAGCAACGGGTCGGTATTGCGCGAGCGATCGTCTTGAATCCGGAGATTATTATGTTTGATGAGCCAACCTCCGCGCTGGATCCAGAATTGGTAGGCGAAACCTTGAAGATTATCAAAAAAATTGCGGACGAAGGCGTCACGATGATTGTCGTCACTCACGAGATGGCTTTTGCCTCCGAAGTTGCCAATAAGGTAATTTTTATGGATGAAGGGGTCATCGTTGAAGAAGGTCCGCCTGAAGAAATCTTCTCGAATCCTAAAGAAGAACGAACTCGCCGCTTCTTGAAAAGGATTTTGCCAGAGTCTATTTAAGAAAGAAGGAAGACTATGAAACAGCAGCTAGTGGTTCTGGATGAATCATTTGTTGAGGAACATTTGGATATGAAGACCTGTGTTGACCTAATGGCACAAACGCTGGAAAATGTTGAAACTGGTGAAGATGTTCAATACTTAAGAACTGCAATCAAAATGCCTAATGATAATATTTTAGGACTGATGCCCGGCTATTCTAATGCTGGGTATTTTGGAACTAAAATATTAAGTGTGTATTTGCAAAATAGTCAAGAAGGCTATCCTTCTCATCAAGGGCAAATTTTGATTTTCGAGAAGGAGCATGGACAATTAAAAGGGGTCGTGGATGCGACTTCCGTTACCCAACTGCGAACTGGCGCAGTCAGCGCTGCCGCCAGCAAAGTTCTGGCAAATCCTGATTCTGCTAGCCTCGCTTTGTTGGGTGCTGGTGAACAAGGAGAATCTCATTTGCAGGCTCTATTAACGCAATTCCCACTGGAGCAAGTGACTGTATGGGATAAGAATTTCGAACGCGCTCAGGAATTTGCCCGCAAAGAAAACGAGAAATATCCCGTAAGCGTGACAGCTTGTCAAACTAGTCAAGAAGCAGTGAAGGATGCCGACATTATCTGTACTCTGACACCAGCGAAAACGCCGATCATTGAAGCGGACTGGCTGAAGTCTGGTGTCCACATTAATGCGGTGGGTGCCTGTACTCCCGATTCTCGGGAACTAGCTGCCGATATTGTGAAACAAGCGCGCTTTTTTGGCGACAATGAAGAATCTGTAATGCATGAAGCCGGTGATTTCTTACTTCCTTTAGCGGATGGCCTCATTACAAAAGACCACTTTTTAGGAACCATCGGACAAGTGCTTCAAGGTGAAATTTCTGGAAGACTGAATAAAAAAGATATCACTGTTTTTGAAGCCTTAGGCATGGCAGTGGAAGACTTGGCCGTTGCCAATTATTTATGCCAAGTAGCGAATAATCTAGAAGAATAAGGTGAAAACATGGACTGGCAAAAAAACTATCGACAGCAATTCCCCGTGGCTGAGCAATGTATTTATTTAGATAATGCCTACGATTGCGGAGGGACAACTTTCGGCAGAAACGCGACCGAAAAATACTTTGACGACTGGGAATACGGGGCTGTTCGCAATGAACGGGGCGGTCCTGGCCGAGCAACCTTGTTTAAAACGCTAGACGCCACCCGAGAATTGTTAAATCAACTAGTTGGTGGTCTCGGACCGGAGCAAATCGCCTTTACTAGAAATACAAACGAGGGAATTAACGCTATTTTACAAGGTTTTGACTTTCAAGCTGGCGACAACATCGTCACCAGCAGACAAGAGCACCCTTCTGTCTTGATGCCTTGCCTCAATGCCGCAAGAACCCGCGGTGTTGAAGCTCGTGTAATTCCAGTAAGAGAAGATGGACAAGTGCTTATCGAGGAACTGACTGCTGCAGCTGATGAACGGACTCGCATGATCTTGGTCAGTCACGTACAATCAGCCACCGGCTTCCGGATTGATTTAGAAAGACTTGGCCATTGGTGTCACGAACGTAGAATTTTCTTAATCGTTGATGCAATTCAAAGTTTGGGCTTGCAGCCCTTCCTTGCTGAAAAATGGCACATCGCCGCTGTATCGGCGGCTTCCTATAAAGGCCTTTGCGGCGTTAATAGTACGGCCTTTACTTATTATCACCCCACCTTTTTGGAACATATTTGGCCAGTTTACACAGCTGCTAATTCCTACATTCATGTTGAAGAGGCAGATGGGAATTTTTCGTTAAGCTGCTTGGACGAGACAAAAGCTGGAAAAATGGAAAATAGTTCACTGGATAATTTGGGGATCTATGTACTCCATGACGCCTTGCAGGAAATATTAGCAATTGGTCCCGATGCTATTTGGCAACATGTTTGTTCACTTTATGATCAGCTCTACGACGGCCTAGAGGAACTAGGATTTACGATAGTGACACCTAAGAATGAAGCTGAGCATTGCGGGATTCTCTCGCTCAAAACGGATCAGCTGCAGGAGATGTTTGAATATTTTCGCAGCCATAACGTTTGCCTAAGTATTAGCGCGGATCAGTTCATTCGCTTTTCTTTAGGGGCATTTAATAATCAGCAGGATATTGATCAGCTGCTGACGGTTGCAGCAAAGTATGGAATAAAATAATGTACGAAGAGGCGCTAAGTGTAGACTTGGTGTCTTCTTTTTTTGTGTGTGCAAAAATTGTCGACAACTTGGAAGTCATCGACAATTTATTGATATTTGATTTAGTCATGAATTTATTAAGAAAAAAACGTCCTACGCATCGCTTCTCCTCTTCTCGCGGCATCAAATTTCGCTTGAATGCCGTAAAAGATATCTAGCTTATTGCTATTGCTCAAGGGTCTAAAGTTGAATAGAGAGATGTACATATCTGTTAGTTCTCTTTTAGTGAAATTATCCAGTATTTCTTCTTTCTTTTGATTCTTAAAGATTTTTTCTACTTCCTCATAAGAATATTTTTTACCCTCTACTTTTGTAGGAGGAAAAGTTTTTTTAGTCACCTTTTGATTATCGCTTCTTTTCAGCTTAGACTTGTTAACCTTGCCTAACAAACCTAGGATCTTATCCAAATCCTCTAATTCAAATTGCTCTTCGATTGCTTTTAACTGTTCAACTGTAGGATTGGTTTGACTAACGGCTACTAAAGCCCGCATGAAGTCTTCAATTGTCTTCTGACTTGTTGTAGTCATTTTGCCTCACCTCCCACATGTTTGTACGCTTATTGTACAAAAGATTTATTGCAGATTCAAATCAGATAATCTCTCAACAAATTCTTTAGTGATTTCAGGATAAGTATTCTTTAGTTTGTTCAGCTTTTCTAATTCATTACTGGCAATGGCTCTTGTGATATCAACATAGTTATTCGTATAGTTCTTAAAGACGTAAATAGAATCCCTTACCGGTAATTTGTCTAATTCATCTCTAAGGCTTTCAATTACTTCGTCATAGTTTACTTGCCCTCTGATAAGCGTATAGAAGACACCAATTAATTTAGGATCGTTACCAAAGTAATGCTTAAACAAATGAGCATCCTCATGTTTTTCACAGTATCGATCATATACTTTTGAGATAGTACCGATATAATGCACAATTCCTTTAGAACTAATTGAATCAACAATAGTTGGAATAAGATAACCATCCGATAGCATAAAAGCACTTTGAGTAATGATACTACTATTTGGTGGGCAATCGATCAATAAATAATCGTATTCTAAGTTCGCACGCTCGATGTCCTTGACCAGCTTACCTAAGATTGAAAAATACTGTATATCCTTTTCCATATTCATGTTAAGTTCATCTAAACCGACATCATCCTTATAATAGAGACTTGAGGCGACATAGTCTAAATTCTCCTCATATAGACTAATCAAACAATCTAAATCAAATTGTAAGTCAAGACCATAACCTTTACGAATATTATCAATACACAACTCATAAACATAATTCAACGTCTGCTCAGGCTTCAGATCTTCAATTGACCGTTCACTATCTCCTTTCTTAATACAGATTTCACTCAACGAACTTTGCGGGTCTAAATCCATCAGCAGCACCTTCTTGCCTAAATCCTTCAAACACTTCCCAAGAAACAACGTACTTGTGGTCTTGCCGACTCCTCCTTTGTAATTACCAATAAATATTTTCTTCATCGTTCTTCCCCCATCTGCTTATTTTTTAGACATACCTGTCTAATTAAAGATACGCAAAAGAGAGGGAATCTATCTAAATTTCTAACTAATTCTAGTTATGAAACTTACTTTTTCAAAGATAGCGAAAAGCATGACTGGCAGCTAGCTCATTTTAGGGAATTCATTTTTCCAAGACCACGAAAAAATGAGTTTGACTCTCGTACGCATACCATCCAACTAGACAGCTCGTACTATTGTTAGCCAAATAATTGTTATACTATATTTCTACCTTTACATACTGCGAAAAGTTGGTCTGGCAAAAAGCCATCAACCTATAAACGGTTGATGACTTCATCGACATTTTTTATGGTAACGGAAATGGTTCCGTCGGGGTTATTTACAAACTCGATCAGATCGGGATTGCGGTAGACATCCAGCGGCACGATTAATTCGATACCGTTTGAGAGCTTCAGTTTTTGCTTGCCGTATTTCTTCTCGGAAATTTCGCGAACTTCTCGCGGAAGCGGTGCTTGATCTACGTAGCCTTTTTCCACTACTTCTTCTTGGAAGGCTAGTTGTGCTGAGATATTGTCTTTGAAAACTTTTTCAGAGACTTCCTTAGCATCCAGCTGACCGTTTTCTTCCACTGATTCATAGACAGCTTCTTTCACGTCGGCGATGATGTCGTGTTTCGGACTTTCAAATTTGGCACCGATTTGTTCGGCCACTTTTTTGATCACCTTAACACTTTCTTCTAATGACGGTGCCGGTTCGCTTTCAATCACATCAGTTGAGAAATACAGGCGCTTTTCACCGGAGAAGGGATATTTTTTCTCAATCAGTTCAAAACTTAAATTATCCAGATTGACGGTTAAGCCTTCATCCGCCTTCTGAGTTTTCCCTGAAAGAATCGCCCGGTGCAAAATCAGCTCGTTGTTCAAGCCAGCTTCGTTGGAGTCCACCAGATGAGTATAACCTTCGTGGTAGTTCACCTTCAAGAAAGCGATGTACATCTGAGTATCCTGCTCGTACAAAGCAATGAACACATCGGCACTAGGCGCTTCTTCACTTTCTTGATACGCATTGTACCAGCGTTCTACGATTTTCTCACTGGCTGGTAAAAAGTCCTGCTGCGCTTGGCGGCTTAATTGGGCGAACTCGGAGTCTTCTGCCAAAATACCGGTTTTGGTTTGAGCAGAAGACAGCTTTTGAATTTTCTTAATTAAGTATTCCCGCACATACTCGCGGGTTAAATCTAATTCCTGCTGGCTGTAGATGGGGTTGCCGGTTTCCCGATCGATAATATGCAGGGCAGCTTTTTTTAAATAGATATCCATGATTTTCCTACTTCCTAATTGCTAACTCAATTATCATACACAAGAAGTAGGAAAATTAGCAAGTTTTATTTTTGCGGAACTAGCACGCCATCTTCCATCCGGAAAATTTGGTCGCTCCACTTAGTCATTCGTTCGTCATGGGTTACCATCACGATGGCCTTGTTGCGGTTGTGGGCTTCTTTGGCCAACAGCTTCACCACATCAAAAGCATGGTCGGAATCCAAGCTGGCAGTTGGTTCATCAGCCAGAATCAGGCTAGGATCGTTGAACAATGAGCGAGCGATTGCCACCCGTTGGCGTTCCCCGCCGGATAAAGCTTTGGGAAATTGTTCCCTTAACTCCCAGATGTCTAATGATTTTAGCAGATCCTCAATTTTTTCTGGATTCTTTTGTTTTTCAATCCGTTCCACCAGTTCGAATTGTTCCTTCACCTTCAGAAAAGGAATCAAATTGGAGCTTTGCAGGATAAAGCCGATTTCTTTAAAGCGAGCTTTAGAGCGTTCTTTTTCTCCCATATGAGTAAAGTCCTGGCCGTTGATTTCGATGGAACCGGTAGTAGGAGTTTGCAGCCCGCCGGCAATCGTTAAGAAGGTACTTTTCCCGGAACCAGAAGGACCGATAATGCTGACAAATTCGCCGCCATGGACCGTAAAGTTGATCCCTTTTAAGGCAGTAACTTCGGTATGTCCTTGGCCAAATTTTTTAACAATATCCTTCATGACTAATATTTCGTTGTTCATATTATTCTCCTCCAATCGCTGTAACAGGATCTACCTTGGTAACGGTGCGAATGGAGAACAAGCCGCCGATCATGGCTACCAGCACCAAGATGACACTATAGATGCCCCATTCCAACCAATCCACGCTAAATGGCATGGCATCAGGTAAGACCAGACTAGTTAATTCACTGAATAATACTGCCAAAGCCACACCGACAATACCGACAATTAAAGCTTGTGCTAAAATCGAACGTACCAAGTAACCAGTAGACACGCCTTGGGCCTTCATTACGCCGAAAATGGCAGTCTTTTGCAAGGTCATCACGTACATGAAAATCCCGATAATGGCCGCAACTACCACAAACAAGAAGTAAATCATGGCATCCAAGGTTAATTTTTCAGGCTTGTAGCCAGGTAAGCTTTCCACGAAGTCATCGCTGGTCAGCCTTTGCATTTCCTTTTGTCCGTCTTCATTGGTAATGGAAACTTGGCTAGGTGTTTGATCCTTGACTACCACCGCACTGATTGGTTTTTTAGCGTCACTGTCAAAGGGTTGCGCGCCGTATTTCAATTCAGTGTAGCCATCTAAGTTCATATACACAACTGGTGCGATCATATAAGTAGAAGCTGGCACAATGCCGACTACTTTAAATTCTTTCCCACTGCCTAATTTCACCGTTTGATTCAATTTAAAGCCGCCACTTTCCAAATTTTCACCAATCACGATTTCATTGTCAGCTTCCACGGAGCGGCCTTCTTTAATCTTAGGTACGATGAAGCTGTCGCTGTCAGCGCCGAAAATTGAAACGTTGGTTTTGTCGTCGCTGCCGCTCTTTTCCATTGCTGATGAGAAGATCCCCACCGCAGTTTTGTCTGTTGCCTCCACGCGATCCACATCGCTGCGGGTCAGTTGTGAGGCGCTGGCAATTTTGTTGCTGTCTTCTGATAAGATCACTGTCTTGGCCTGCCAATCATCCACGGCTTGGCGGTTTCCTTGCGCCAGTCCGTTGGCTAGTCCAGAAAGAATAAATACAACATAGGCAACTAAAAACATGATGCCGATGATAAGTCCGTAACGTAATTTTGAATAGCGAATCTCTTTCCAAGCTAAATACATATGAGTCATCCTTCCTTTTACTTTTGCTATACTACTCTCTTAGTGACACAATGTCACTTGATCTGCTCATGTGTTATACTATGCTAAGAAAGACGCTAAGAAAGTCTACATAAACCAACCGCATAACCCGTTAAAAACGCCAGTCAAACCAAATCGTGCTATGCTACATGCATCAGACAGGAGGAATCGCTTTGCCTAAATCAACCTTTACGAACCTGCCACCTGAACGGCAACAGCAGATTCGCGAGCTTTTGCTAACCATTTTTTACGAAAAGCCTGTTAGTCAGGTGAAGGTCAGTGAAATTGTCGCCGCCTTGAAAATGTCGCGGGGCATTTTTTATAAATATTTTGAGGATTTGAACGACGCCTATGATTATGTGATCCACTATTATGCTGGAAAAGTGCATGGTGAAATTATCGAGTATGTCACCCATCATGAAGGGGATTTTTTCAAAGGGATGGAAGAGTTTCTGCTTTTAGCTGCTAAACTAAAAAAAGACGACCTCCGTTATCGCGAGATCGTCCTTTTAACCCAAAACAGCTATTTGTTTTCTTACCGCAGCGAAGTGTCTCACGGCATGGAAATGTGGCAGGAAATTTTAGCAAAGAATCACTTTAACATTCAATCAGAAGAAGAGAGTATCAGCTTTCTGTACTTTTCCATGAAGCTGGTTATCGATTCGCTAACCGACATGCTAGCGAATCATTGGAGTGAAGCCGAACTAATCGCAGATTTCCGCTTCAAGAGCCGCTGGCTGACAGCAGGCTTGCGAACAGACAGATAAAGAAATCCGAACGTCGCAGCAATTACTCCCTTGGAGCTGAGCTGCGATCGTCCGGATTTTTACTTTTCTAAATCATCACTTGAAAAACCAATACCGCAATTACGCCGCCAATAATCGGACCAACAATCGGTACCCATGAGTAGGCCCAATCCGAAGTGCCTTTATTCGCAATTGGCAAAATTGCATGGGCAATCCGCGGTCCTAAATCTCGCGCTGGATTGATGGCATAGCCGGTTGGTCCACCTAGTGACAGACCAATCGCTAAGATCAAGCCACCCACTGCCAGCACATTCACGCCGTCAGCAAACTCATTTTGGGTGAAAGCCAACAGTCCTAAAACCAAGACAAACGTACCTAAGATTTCCGTCATCAAGTTGGCGGGATAGTTACGAATCGCCGGTGCCGTCGCAAAGGTTCCCAAGATGGCATCTTGATCCTTAGTCACCGCCCAATGCGGCAGATAAGCTAGCCAAATTAAGACTGCTCCGACAATTGCCCCTAACAGTTGCGCAATAATAAATGGTACCACTAAACTAGTTTCTAAATTTCCAGTCATCGCCATAGCGATCGTCACGGCCGGGTTCAAATGAGCCGGCCCCATGAAGCCGGAGATGTAGGCAGCCATCGCTACCCCCATCGCCCAGCCAAAGGCAATTACGATCCAGCCAGAGCCTTGTGCTTTACTTTGGTTCAAGTTGACCGCCGCACACACGCCGCTCCCTAGAACAATTAGGATCATTGTGCCAATAAATTCACCAAAAATCGGTACCATTTCTCCAGTCATCAGTTTTATCTTCCCTTCAATTTTGCCAAATCAGACTCAGCAATCACGGCTTCCAATTGCTGCATATGCTGTTCTTTTTCTTCGGCAGTCCAGTCTAAATACTCAGCCATGGCATCTACTACCGGCTGTTTCAATTCATCCAGAGTATCTCGTTCAAACAGGATATGATTCGTCCGGCGCATTAAGTAATCCGCTGGTGTTAAAATCATTTCCGCTTCTAAGGCATAGCGCAGACGCCCAGATTCGCCAGCTGATAAGCCTGCAAAGGGTTCTTCTTGTGCCAACTTGAAGACCTCATCCGCATTGGTTCCGTAGAAATCAGCAATGTAGCGCGCTTCATCTTCTGGTAAACCAGCCGTAACACCATCTTTAGCCAATTCCGCTACATGTTCATCGACCTTCGTTGGATCAAAGGCGCCTCCGGCTACCGGATAGCGGGTTGAATCAATTAATTTGATTTCCTGATTGTATTCGTCTTTCAGTAATTGTTGGATCATCTTCATGGCACCAGCGGCCATTTTCCGATAATCGGTAATTTTTCCGCCGGACAAGGTAATCAGGCCATCCTCTTCCCGTTCCAAGGAGCTTCCGCGGGAAACCTGTGAAGGTGACAATTCTTTTTCGTCCCGGCTGGTTTCTAAATGATTCAAGACATGTTCCACATCGCCGCGGGAAGCATCGTCGGCTTTATAGCGAGAGACTACATCGATGACATCGTTAAAGCTTTTTTCCGAAATCGAGCCGTTGTCGCCGCCATTATAATCAGAACCCGCATTGCCCATCAGCAACGGACGCAAACCAGCCCAGCTGGACTCGATGTCATCTAAGGTAATATTGGCATCTGGATACCGGTGATTAACCACTTCCAGCAAATAATCCACATCTTCTTGAGTAACCTTTGGCTCTTCGTAATCGCCGGTGTAGTCGGTATCAGTGGTACCGAAATAGGTTTTGTTTTCCCGTGGAAGCGCAAAGACCATCCGGCCATCCTGTTTGCCAGTATCAAAATACGTTGGCTGCGGTACGGGTAATTTCTCACGGTCAACCACTAAATGAACCCCTTTAGTTGGGCGCATTTTTGGCACAACTGCCCGTTTGAAGTTCAGGTTGCGGATTTTGTCTACCCAAGGTCCACTAGTATTGATAACCAGTTTCGCCCGAATTTCAATCGTTTCTCCCGTTAATAAGTCGCGGGCTTTCACGCCGACAATTTTGTCGTCTTCATATAAAAAGCCCACCGCTTTCATTTTGCTGACCATATGTCCGCCGTCAGCTGCGGCTTGTTTGATGTTTTCAATCACTAAACGGGAGTCGTTATTACGGAAATCTAAATAGACACCGGCTCCTTGCAAGCCTTCTTTTTTCAAGAAAGGCTCCCGTTTCAAGACTTCTTCTGGATCTAAAACATAATTGGCAAAAGGTGTGCCTGTCACACCAGCCAGCTGGTCGTATAAATCCATCGCTACCTTAATTGAGAACATATTATAGGTTGTTGGCCCTTCATCGTTGTAAATCGGCAAAAGCATTGGATCAGGCTTCGGAATATGGGGCGCAATTCCTTGAATGACGGCCCGTTCAGTCACCGTGTCAGCGACTACTTCTACGTCAAAATTTTTCAAATAGCGGATACCGCCGTGAACCAGCTTGGTGGAGCGTGAAGAGGTTCCTTCCGCGAAATCCTGCATCTCAATCAGCCCGGTTTTCACCCCAGAGGCCGCAGCCTGTAAAGCTACTCCTGCTCCGGTAATCCCGCCGCCAATAATCAGCAAATCCAGCTCCTGTTCCTGCATGGCCTGGATTGTTTCCTTTCTAGTATGAATCGAAAATCCCATGATTGTTACCATCCCTTCTTAACTAAATGCTTGCGTCGCTGCAACAGCTTTTTTCCAGCCGTTGTACAATTTCGTCCGTTCCTCTTCCTGCATTTGACTTTCAAATATCTTCCCTGCTTCGTAAATCTCCCGAATTTCATCTGTGTCCTTCCAATAACCGACGGCTAAACCAGCCAAGAACGCCGCTCCGAGAGCAGTCGTTTCCAAATTATGGGCCCGTTGAATCGGGGTATCGAGAATGTCTGATTGGAACTGCATCAAATACTCATTTTTGGCTGCTCCGCCATCCACCTTCAAGACCGGGATTTTGATGCCGGTATCTTCTTGCATCGTGTCCACAACGTCCCGCGTTTGATAGGCGATGGACTGCAACGTGGCTTTAATAATGTCTTCACGACTCGTACTGCGGGTTAAACCGAACATCGAGCCCCGTGCTTCCTGATCCCAATAAGGGGCTCCCAGTCCCACAAAGGCGGGAACCACATAGACCTCGTTGTGATTTTTCGAACGCTTCGCAGCATCCTCTGATTCGCTAGCCTTCTTCATCAGCTTCAAGCCGTCCCGCAGCCACTGAATGGACGAACCAGCTACGAAAATACTACCTTCCAAGGCATAATAAACCTTGCCGTTAATTCCATAACCAATCGTTGTCAGTAAATTATTCTTGGAAAGCTGCGGCTCTTCGCCAGTATTCATCACAATAAAGGCGCCAGTACCATAAGTATTTTTCACCATTCCTGGTTCAAAGGCCATTTGACCGAACAAGGCTGCCTGCTGATCTCCTGCCATCCCGCTGATAGCTACTTCTGCGCCGAAGAAATGATAACTTTGGGTCTTACCATATATTTCAGAATTGGAGCAGGCCTTTGGCAGCATCGAACGCGGAATCTTCAATAAGTCCAAAATTTCCTGATCCCAATCCAGTTCATGAATATTGAATAGCATCGTACGACTGGCATTGGAGTAATCAGTTACGTGAGCACCGCCGTCTGTCAGCTTCCAGGTTAGCCAAGTGTCAATCGTGCCGAACAATAACTCACCCTTTTCGGCCCGTTCCTGCGCACCTTCCACATGATCCAAAATCCAACGAATCTTGGTTGCTGAAAAGTAAGCATCGATAATCAAGCCGGTTTTCTGATGAATCAACTCGCTGTGTCCGTCTTCTTTCAACTGATTCGCAATACCGGCCGACTGGCGAGATTGCCAGACAACCGCGTTGTAGATCGGTCGACCGGTATCTTTTTCCCAAATTACTGTCGTCTCCCGCTGATTGGTAATCCCGATTCCCACTACCTGATCTGGTTTAATTCCCGATTCAATAAAGGCCCCGGCAATGACCGACTGCACTGAATTCCAAATTTCATTAGGGTCATGCTCCACCCAGCCATCCTGGGGGAAATGCTGAGTGAATTCTTTTTGCGAGCTGCCGATTTGGCGCCCCTTGCGATCATAAATAATTGCTCGTGAGCTGGTGGTTCCTTGGTCAATTGCCATAATGTAAGTTTCTGCTGTCATCCTGTTGTCCTCCCTAAAACCATGCAAACGTTTTCTATTACTACATTTATCATACAATGCTTTGACTGATCCAAACTGTCAAAATCCAGCAAGTTGCATCCTTTCTCTGATAGTTTTGCCTTCAAAGCCATTAAGAATGCCTTTTTCAATGCTAAAATTTCGCTTTCTTCAAACGGGCAACTAAAGCTTTTATTTCCTTCAAATCATAGGCCGAAGCAAATTCCGAGAGTCGATAGATCATCGGCTGTCCCGCATAATCCAACGAGTGAGACTTGGCGGTGAGAATCAAATCGTAACTCTGGCCTTCCTGATAGACCGCCACTTGAACCCCAATAATTGGCCGCAACGCACTATCCAGCAGCTGGTAAAAGGGCTCCTTCCAGGAATCGGTGAGATCAATGCCGATTTGCAAATTATCCATTAAGTAAAAGTCAATCATCGACAGAACGTTGGCATAATTTTGCGGCAAATACTGCTGCAGCGTATTGGCTTCACTGACAGGTTGGTTAAGCTGTTTCAAAGCCAACGCAGTCAGCTGTTCCACCAGCTGGCTCAAAGCGGTACCTAATAAGTGCTTTTGCTTGTTCAACATTTGATCCCGCTGGTAAGGTTCGATTTTCCCCTGGAAGAAGTACAGCTCATTGTGAATCCGGGCCAACTGATAGCCAATTTTCTCTTCCATTTCAATCGACAACCGCCGCGGACGATAATACAGCAGCAAAGTCTCACGAACATACACATCCACAACAGCAGTGGGTAATTTTTTACTGCGCAGTAATTCAAAGCGATACGCCGTCTCTTCATCCAGCAATTGGTTCGCAATAAAAAAGCTGTAAAAGAGCATGCTTTCACTTGGCATTACCTCTAGAGATGTTCGACTAAAATACAGGGTTACCACATGATCGATTTTCTGGTACAGAGCATTGGTCATATAAGGCTTCATCAACTGCTGAATTTTTTTCGTTTGGGTCTTCTTAGCGGTTAGGCGTTTTCTAGTAACACCCATCCAGCGACAAATTTTCTCTGTTGCCTCCTGAGTAAATTGGGTCTCCACCACTTGCTCTAACGCCCGGATAAAATTTTGGTTTTCCATCGTCAGCTGCATAAATTCCGGCAGGTGATGCGGTAAAAAACGATAAAGCTGGGTATAAAAATGGCGAATTTGTCCTTCCTCGCCGATCCATTGCCCGTTTTTAATTTGCAGGCCAAACTCAGCCAGCAGCCGATTCAGCTCCTTAATTTTGCGAAAAACGGAAGACTCGCTGATCATAAATTCATTGACCAGCTGGACAATCGTAAATTCCTTGTGACGCAGCAGAAATTCTAACAGTTGATACTGAATACTTTCGCTCACTAAGAGCTCTACCACATCCGCTAAATTATTTTCAGCCGGCAGCTGCAGCACCAGATCGCCGCCTTTATAAACCAGCTTCAAGGGAATCTTAGACACTTGGCAAAGATATTCCAGATCCTCAACATACTGCTCAAACGCATTGCGGGACAGTCCCACCGTTTTACGCAAATCCGCAATCGGCAAACGACCGCCCTGTAAAATCAACTGCCGCAAAATCTCCAGCTGCAGCTGTTCCTTTTTCTCCAATAGTTCCTCAATCCTCATGGCACTGCTCACCTCTAGCAAACAACGGCTCCGGCAGATTCAAAGCCGGATGGAAATACGCTTCCCCTTGACTAAGCATTTCCCGCGTTTGTTTCAAACGAACCGCCTCCGCCAATCGATTAATCACTTCCAGCACCGGTGCAGCACTAACCATTTGCGCTCCCAGCAATTGCCTGCTTTCGTCATCAAAAATCAGCTTTATCCGCTGCTTTTCGGCGGATAATAAGCTAACTGGAAGCTCCTGTACCTGACTGGTAATTTTCGAAGGATAGAAAATCCCTTCACTTTCCGTCAGGCCGGTACTGCCAAGATAATAGCCAAACAGATGATTCCCCACCGTTCGCAAGGTTCCTTGATCAGCCAGCTTAGGGCCCGCCAAATTAGCCGCTGCAATTTTCGCTGTCCGCAAGGCGTTGTTCACCAAGGAGATGTACATCAACTCACCGGTTGGACGGAAGGTCACCTGAATGGCGTCCCCCACCGCAAAAACATTGGTACGGCTGGTCTGCATCCAGCGATCCACTAAAATTGTCCCGTCATCATTCAGCATCAAGGCATTTTCCCAAAGAGAATTGTCCGGTCGCGTACTGGTAGCAATCAAAACCAGATCAAAGGCTTCCTGACTGTCCGCTGTCGTTAACGTGACTGCCTCACCTGATTCCACCAACTCCTGAACAAAGCAGTTCAGATATAAAGCAACTCCCGCTTCTTGAATGGCTTCCGTCAACGGCTCGGTCATCTCTCGATCCAAATAACGAAACAGCAGCTGGGAATTACTTTCAAACAAATGCACTTCTCTGCCAGTTGACGCTAATCCCTCCGCCACCTCTAATCCCACCTGACCAGCCCCAATTATCGCAATCTTGTCTGCTTGCGGCAGCTGATCCAGTAAAAGCTGCGCTTCACTTCGGGTTTTAAAGCGTAAAACGCGCGATTTCGGCTCCTGGCTGTTCATTGCATCATAGCGGGAAAATTGTCCAGAACCCGTGGCAATAATCAATCGATCAAAGGAAACGATTTCATTTGTATTTAAACGCAGCTGGTTTTCTTCCTCCAATGCCTCCACCTGCTGATTACACTGCACATCAATCTGATATTTTTCAATTAATTCCTCTGCTGTCACCCAATTCAACTGATCCAACTCTGTCATTTTTCCCTGCAGCAAAAGCGCCAAACTGCCGGGAATGTACCCAATCTGCGGCTGCTTTTCCAATAAAACAATCTCCGCTGTCGGATAGTACTCTCGACTCGCTATCGCTGCTTGAATCCCCGCAAAGGAACCTCCAATAATCACAATCTTCATCATCGTTGTCCCCATTTCTACTTATATAAATATAATACCATGCCAAGAAAAATCCCCACACCAAAAGCTTCCAAGCACAACAGAAAAGCCGCTGCCTCACAAGACAGCGGCCCTCAACTATTCATTTGATTTCAACGCATCAATCATGTTAATGTGCTTCAGCTTCACATGAGTTACTGCCATCACGATTAGCGTAAAGACAATTGTTAACCCACCGGAAACGACATAGGCCGTCCAATGAATCACTAACGGGAAGATGACATTTTCCATCGAAGCCTGCCGCAAGATGAAGGCGGTCAGAACAATCCCAACCCCATATCCCGCCACAATGCCTA
The DNA here is from genome assembly GCF_017377575.1 of Candidatus Enterococcus moelleringii. Lineage (GTDB taxonomy): Bacteria > Bacillota > Bacilli > Lactobacillales > Enterococcaceae > Enterococcus_A > Enterococcus_A moelleringii. The sequence goes on along the minus strand of NZ_JAFREM010000025.1, from coordinate 129,868 downwards.
ACAGCGTAAAAATGATATTCTCCCGGAAGATATACATGGTCACTTCCTTATCAAAGAAGCCCAACACCTTAATCGTAGACAATTCCCGAATCCGCTCCGAAACATTGATGTTGGTTAAATTGTACAAGACCACAAAGGCCAGCAAGCCGGACAGGACGACGAAGATCAACACAATCGCATCCAAATTTGCCATCGAATCCTCTTGCGCCTCAATCTGTTGAGAGACAAACGAGGTATTTACCACTCGATCACTAGCCAGCAAATCCTCTGACAGTTGATTTTCCTGATCCTCACTCATCGTTTCCGTCCGTAAGAAATAGGCATTCGGCTGATACTCTTCGCCCCTGACCTCTTGGTAATAGTCTTGAGACAAATACAGGAAATTGCCTAAATAATTCTCCACAATATGGCTGATTTCCACCTGCAATGGCCGCTGTTCACTATCGTAAACCGTCACCTTATCGCCAACATTTAGACCAAATAATTCAGCCGCTTTTTCAGTAATCGCTGCTCCATCATCATCCAGAGCAACCTCTTGATCGTCTAAATTGTTCAAATGAACATAATCCGAAAACGCCTCAGCCTTCTCAGGCACCATCATGGTTAATTGCTGCGTCCCTTGTCCGCTTTGACGAATTTCTACTGACTCGTTGTAGCTTGGCAAGAAAGCCGTCACTGGGTCCTCACGATCGAAAATCGTTTCTACCGCTTCACGCTCTGCTAGATTATCGGCCTCGTCTGACAAGGTCACAATTCCCTGATAATCAATAATCGGGCCAAACTGCTTATCGGTCACTGAACTCAAAGAATCCTTCAAGCCCACACCAGCCACCATCAGCCCAGCACAGCCGGAAATTCCAATAATCGCCATCACCATTCTTGATTTGTAGCGCAGCAGATTCCGATAGCTGACCTTTTGATTAAAGCTCAAGCGGGACCACAACGGCTTAATGTATTCCAAGAAAATCCGTTTGCCTGGCTTCGGTGCTTTCGGCTGCAATAATTGCGCAGGCTTCTCCCGCAAATCCTTCATCAACACCAACAAAGCCGAACCAAGACTTGCCAAAACAAAGGCAATCGAGGCTTGAATAATTGGACGGGCCAAATAATAAATGTGCACCTGACTAAAATTGTAGCGGTCGCTGGACAGTACAAAGATAATCCGCGGCAATACTTCGGTACCGATCACACTGCCTAAAACAATTCCGATGGCCGCCGCCGACAAGGCATATATAAAATACTTTTTCGAAATTTCAAATTTGCTGTAGCCTAAGGCCTTCAACGTCCCAATTTCTCGCCGATTTTCCTCCACCATCCGCGTCATGGTAGTAAAGGTAATCAAGGCAGCAATGAAGAAAAAGAAGACGGGAAAGACATTGGCAATCGCGGCAATCCGTTCGGACAAATCTCCATACTCTTGAAAGCCAGGATTATCCGCGCGACGGTGGAAGGAATAACTAGGCTCCTTCAAATCCGCCAAGATTTGCTCCTGTTCAGCAATCTCCTCTTGGGCGTCGGTCAGCTGCTGGCGATTTTCGGTTATTTCCTCCTCTGCCGCAGCTAGCTGGGCCTGTTGTTCCGCAGGTAACCGAGATGCAAAAGCTTGTTGCTGCTGCAGTTGATTTTCTGCCTGCTCCAATTCTGCCAAGCCATCTTCAACCTTCGCCTTTTCCGGGTCCAGCTGCTCTTGGGCGTCTTGACGAATTTCTGTCAAACGCTCCTGCGGTCGATCAGCAAAAAGCTTCTCTATCTCTTCACGATTTTCCTCCATCGTATCTTCGTAGGCACTGCCATAGGTTTCCAACCCTTGCGTATTAGCAAAAGTCAGATACAAAATCCCATAAACCTCCGAAGTAAATTGCTCTTTGGGAACATAGGCGAAATAACTCACCTGACCATTTCCTACATTGGAAAGTCCCCGTTCACCGCTGCTGATAAACATTGGCGAATTCACAAAACCGACGATTTGGTAGCGCTCATCGGTTAATTGATCCGAATCTTTAATTTCATAAGCATCGCCGATTTGATAGCCGTCGTTTTCTGCCTGACTATCTAAAACAATTTCCTGCTTTTCTTTCGGCAGGCGACCTTCTGTCACGATCAGCTGATTTTGCTTCTGGTCTGAGTCATAGGAAAAGACCTGCACCACTTCGTTTTTGTCCGGATCAGCATAAAAGAATTGATACCCGGCTTCCACCTGGGCATCCGATATTTTTTCCGCCTGAGTGATGTCGTCTTCCGTCAAGCCGCCGGTTGAGACTACCTGCAAATCAGATAAATTATGCTCCTTCACGTAGCGACTAGCCGACGAATTCAAAATCGGGCCGGCTGCTTTAATTCCCACAAACAGCATCGTTCCCAGTAAAATGATCAAAATGATCGCAATAAATCGTCCTTTAGAATAGGCGATTTCTCGCAAACTGGCTTTTAAATAGGTTTTATTTTTCATTTAGCTTCACCTACCATGTAATCTCGTCAATCGAGATCGGTTCCTCATTGACCTCCACCGAACGAACCTTGGCATCGTTAATCCGAATCACCCGATCCGCCATTGGCGCCAACGCTGAATTATGAGTAATAATCAGCACTGTATTGCCTTGCTCGCGACTAGCATTTTGCAGCAGCTTCAAAATCTGCTTGCCCGTTTCAAAATCCAGCGCCCCCGTCGGCTCATCACATAACAGCAATTTAGGATTTTTCGCCAATGCTCGGGCGATCGACACCCGTTGCTGCTCGCCGCCTGATAATTGGGCGGGGAAATTATTCAGCCGATGATCCAGTCCTACCTGCTTCAGTACCTCTTCTGGGTCCAAAGCCTTCGGGGATACCTCAGTCGCCAGTTCAACATTTTCTTTGGTTGTCAGATTGGGCACTAAATTGTAAAACTGAAAAACAAAACCCACATCTTCCCGTCGATAAGCGGTTAATTGCTTGTCGTTAAATTGCGCAATATCGGTGCCGTCGATTAACACTTTGCCTTCGTCAGCGGCGTCCATTCCGCCTAAAATATTTAAAACTGTCGATTTGCCGGCACCACTGGGGCCTAAAATCACCGCCAGTTCACCTTTTTTTATGTTAAAAGAAAGATCGTCGTTGGCGGTAATCACCGATTCTCCCATTTGATAACGTTTGGATACATGCTGCACTTCTACATAATTCACTTGATGACCTCCATTGATCTGGTATTTGTCTTAAGTATAGCAATATTTGAAACAACAAGAAACAAATCTGAATAAGTACCTTTTCTAAACAGCTACCTCGATATCAAGTGATTTATTTTTCCAAAACCAGGAAAAACAAGTCTGATCCTCGTACGTCTACCATTCCACTAAAAAACACGAATCATATTTATCTGGTCATTCATCAAGTTTCTTTCTTACTATACAAACTACAAAAAGTGGAACTGGCAAAAAATACGGTTCCCTGACTTTCGTTGGGAAACCGTATTTATTGTGTATTAATTGCCCAATAGTTCTTTTAGCTTCGCCCGGGCGTCATTGTCGTTGGAAATCGCAAAGGTCTTGGTTGGAGCATACTTTCCTTTTGTTCCGTCATCATCAAGTTCGCCGAACAATCCACCCAATTGAGCCTCGTTGTCAGGTGTGTAGATGTACTCATAAACCTGTCCATTGTCACCCAACAGGTAAACGTGGACCGGCTGTGAACGATCTAAATTGATATAATAATTCTCTGCCGTACTGCTGCCTTCCGCCTTTTGGTCTAAGCCCACCGTTCCATCCAAAGAAGTGTAGAAGACACAGCCGCCTACATTGTGAAGATCAAAAGCAGCTGCACCAGGGTGACCATTATCCTGCATATGGATATCGCCGTCAATCGTCTGGGCATACCAATCACCAATTCCCGCTGCGCCATGAGTGAAGTAACGGCTTGACACTGCCATTCCTCCGGCTGCTCCTCGTTCTACTGCCCAGTCTAAAAAGGCTTGATTGATCTCTAGATGACTTTTTGCTGTTGACTTACTAGCCTGAGGAGTTGCTTGATACCCTTTCGTATTAGCGACAATCGCCGCAAAACCATTTTTGAGATCCTGATTTTCTGTCTCTTCAAAATAAAGCAGATTTTCACTGTTGCCTTGATTTTGCATCGTGACATAGACCTTCGGCTGGCCTTGATCAACCACAAACAGGTAAAGATGCTTATTCATATACCCGCTGTGGGCTGCATCCGAATAGACCGCAACTAAATGCCTTCCCTGATTACTAGTAACATTTTTTTCTAAAGCTAGATTGGCTTTCTTCCCGTCGATTGCCGCTCGTTCCAAGGCTTGATTGGGAATACTCATCCCATAAAAATCTCCGGTAGCACCATTTGAATAATTTTCATATTGCTGGCCCATGCCAGAACCCCATTGAGCCATGAAACCTTCTAACGCTTGGCCTTTTTCAGCATTCCAAAGGCTGGTGGTACTTGGGGTCGCTTTCGACGAAGATTCCGTACTTTCCTCCGGCTGGCTGTCACCAGACTCCCACTGCTCCTGCTGCTTCTTGCGAGCATCTTGGTAAATATCCTCTAATTCTTTATGAACGATCACTTCTTCACTTTTACGCAAATCTGAAGAACCCAATCGTTCGATGACCTTTTTATAATTTTCATCATCCATTAGTTTATTCACGGTTATCAATAAGTTAACCCCAGCCTTGTCATCCTCGACCAGCTGCTTGTCTTGCTTCGTATCAACAGCCAGCGCTTTGTCGTATTCCTCAATCGCTCCTGGATAATCTTTTTCCTTCACCAGCTTTTCCGCCTGCGTTACATATTTTTCAAAGGTTTGACTGTCGTCAGTTCCTGTTGATTTTGTCGTGCACCCTGCCAGTAAAAATAAGACACTGGCAATTATTACCATCACTCGTTTCATCTTGATCGCCTCCGCCCCTATTGTCTCAAAAAGTCGAAAGGAAGACAATAAAAAAAAGAAAGCCGCAAGGGCCTTCTTCATTGTATTCTTAGTTTTTAAAGGAATGAATTGGTGCTGGAATCCGTCCGCCGCGGGCGATAAAATCTGTTGAAGCTGCTGGGTTCACCTTCATTACTGGCGCACGACCTAATAATCCGCCGAATTCAACGGTATCGCCGATCTTGCTGCCTGCTGCTGGAATAATCCGAACAGCGGTTGTTTTGTGGTTAATCACACCAATTGCTGCTTCGTCCGCGATCATCGCTGAAATGCTTGCTGCCGGCGTATCGCCTGGAATAGCGATCATATCCAAACCAACCGAACAAATTGCTGTCATAGCTTCCAATTTTTCAAGATTCAATGAGCCGTTGTTAACAGCATCGATCATACCTGCGTCTTCGGAAACTGGGATGAATGCGCCGGATAAACCACCGACATGGTTGCAGGCCATTACGCCGCCTTTTTTAACCGCATCGTTTAACAAGGCCAAGGCAGCAGTTGTTCCGTGGGTACCTACAGTTTCTAAGCCCATTTCTTCCAATACGTGAGCAACTGAGTCGCCGACTGCTGGAGTTGGTGCCAAGGACAAATCGACAATCCCGAAAGGCACATCCAAGCGCTCTGAAGCTGCCCGACCAACTAATTGACCCATGCGGGTAATCTTGAAAGCAGTTTGCTTCACAACTTCTGCGACTACGTCAAAAGGTTCACCTTTGACTTTTTCCAACGCACGCTTCACCACACCTGGTCCGCTGACGCCGACATTGATGATGCAATCAGCTTCACCGACACCGTGGAAAGCCCCGGCCATGAATGGGTTATCTTCTACCGCATTAGCAAATACGACTAATTTGGCACAACCTAAATCAGAAGCTGCCGCTGTTTTCTTGATAATTTCGCCCATGTGTCCAACTGCGTCCATATTGATTCCGGCTTTGGTGGAACCAATATTGACCGAAGAACACACGAAATCAGTTTCTGCTAAAGCTTGCGGGATCGAATCGATTAAAATCCGGTCGCCTTTTTGGTAGCCTTTTTCTACTAAAGCAGTAAAACCGCCGATGAAATCCACACCAACTTCTTTCGCTGCCTTGTCTAAGGTTTTAGCATATTTCACGTAATCAGTTTCGTCACTGGCAGCACCAATAATAGCAATCGGTGTCACCGAAATTCGTTTATTAATAATCGGAATACCATATTCAGATGCAATGGCTTCCCCGACTTTTACTAAGTCTTTAGCTTTAGTGGTAATTTTTTGATAGATTTTTTCACAGGCCTTGTCGCTGTCGCTGTCGATACAATCCAACAACGAAATCCCCATCGTAATGGTCCGAATATCAAGATTTTCTTCTTCGATCATTCGAATGGTTTCTAAAATTTGATTGGTTTCCATGTAGCCCCTCCTGTTTTCAATGAAAAACGATTTTCCTATAATTTGTGCATTGCGTCAAAAATTTCTTGGTTTTGAACGCTGATTTTCACGCCTAATTCTTTGCCTAACTGATTCAATTCTTCGCGAACGTTGTCAAACTCCTGATTCGCATTAGCTAAATCGGTTAACATCATCATAGTAAAATAATCATCCATGATCGTTTGAGATACATCTAAAATATTCACTTCAAGCTCAGCCAATTTTTGACTGACACCTGCAATAATTCCAACTTTGTCTTTTCCAATAACGGTTACGATGCCGCGCATAATAATCCCTCCAAATTGATTTTTCTCATTATAGCATAATCTTTAGATGTACATGAGGGAATAATGAATCTTTTTTCATTCAGTTTGCAAAAACGTTCGCCTTTTCCTTTTCAACCGAGAAACTAGCTTTTTCGCCGTCGCTCTTTTATTATAGAAGAAAAGGAACGGGGGGAACAAAATGGATTTACTAAAACAATTATTAAGCCATACTTCAGTTCGTAAATTTGCCAAGGACAAGCTGTCACCTAGGCTAAAGAATCAACTGCTTTGCGCTGCTCAAAGCGGCAGCAGCTCCAACTTTGTCCAAGCCTATTCAATTATCGAAGTAACTGATCCGCAAAAATTAGCAGCCATTGAAAAGCTGGCTAATGGTTTTGGCTACATTAAAGATGCGGGCGCTTTCTATGTCTTTGTGGCCGATTTAAATAAACACGCCCAAATTCTAACCCAGCACCAGCAGCCGTTAGAGGCACTTAAAAATGAGGAATCCTTTATTGTTTCAGTGGTGGATACCACGATTGCCGCACAAACGATGGCGGTGTATGCTGAATCGGTCGGGCTAGGCATTTGCTACATCGGCGGCATCCGCAACGATTTGTTCAAAATGGCTGAGCTGTTAGAGCTGCCTGAGTACACGTTTCCGCTGTTTGGACTGTCGGTGGGCTATCCTGCTGGAAAGAATGAAGTTAAGCCACGACTGCCGGTGGAAGACATTCAGCACACCGATAGCTATCAGCCGTTAAGCTCCCAACAAATTGACGCCTATGATCAACTAATGGAAGACTACTATGCCGGACGTACTACCAACGCAGCTGATGCCGACTGGTCGAAAAAAATGCTGGCCCACTTCCATGAACCCCGCCGCACCCACACAACTGAATTCCTAAAAAAACAAGGCTTTGAATTTTAAGCCTTGTTTAGGATCGTAACTATTGTTGGAGTCAGGAGCACATCCTGATTCCATTTTTTATTCAGGCACAATCGCAAAGGCCCGAATGGTAAAGCCGGGAGCTCCTTTAACCTTAGGCACCCCCAAGAAAATCGCCCCACCAGTTGCCGGAACTTCCGTTAAATTGGTCAAAACTTCCACTTGGAATTTGTTTTGCGACAACCAATACAACTCGCCGATTAAACCATTATTTTTCGTGCAATCCATCGCCGTATCAGTATCCAACGTTTCATGCCCAATCGCCGTCACATTACGTTTTTCATGCAAGAACTTCAAGGCATCCAACGACCACCCCGGTGTATGGGCCTGCCCCGCTTCATCCAAATTGTAATAGGCATCATGATCGTGCCAATGCTTCGACCAGCCGCTGGCAAAAGCCACAAAGCTGCCAGCCGCAATCTCCCCGTGCTCTTTTTCAAATGCTTCGATATCCTCCACCGATACGCAATAATCCGGATTCTCAGCCACTTCGTCTTCCTTGTGAATCACTACCAGCGGCAAAATAAATTGCTGCATATCCAACTGTTCCAAATGATCCTTACCCGCCGCAAAGTGAATCGGCGCATCAATATGGGTCCCGTATTGCGTCACCACGTGATATTCTTTGGCGAAAAAACCATCCGCCTCCAAGGTACACAAGGTTTCCTCCGTTAAAGGTCTAAAGGATTGAAAATAAGGAATTTCCGCTGAAACCGTATGAGTCAAATCAATCCATTTTTGCTGCTGTAAAAACGCGATGCTCTCTGTAATCTTACTCATGCCAAAACCTCCATGAAACGTTTTCTTTTAACGATACCAACAATAAGACTCAGGTGTCAATAGCCCGTTGCAGTTATCAAAATAAACAATGGATGAAATACACGGCATAAAAAATAGCCCGACAAAAATATTGCCGGGACTATGAATCACTTTTTAAGCGTTCTTTAGAACAATTTTTCCTCTAGCATGATGGGTTTCGCTCAATTCATGCGCCGCTTTCACACCTTCAGCCGTTAACGGGAAGGTTTCGCCAACAATACTTTTAATCTTGCCGGCTTCAAGCCAATCAGCCATTTCCTGTAATTGTTGGCCGTTGGGGTTTAACCAAATGCTTTTCGCTAATAAAATATTGTATTTCTTAGCTAAATCCAGATTTGGTTCGCCGACAATCGAAATCAGACGTCCGGTTTCCGGCTTCAACACGCGGAAGCTTTTCTCCTGAATCTCTCCGCCCATCGTATCAAAGACTAGATCAATGCCAGATAATACTTCGGAAAAATCAGTGGATCGATAATCAATCACTTGATCGGCTCCCAGTTCTTCCAGAAACTCACGATTTTTTTCACTGGCAGTCGTGATCACTTCAGCACCGATATTTTTGGCTAATTGAATCGCGTACATACCGACACCGCCGGCACCTGCGTGAATTAGTACTTTCTCGCCAGCTTTTAAATGCCCATGAGTGAATAAGGCTTGATAAGCTGTCAATCCAGCCAACGGCACAGCTGCCGCTTCTTCAAAGGAAATGTTTTCTGGTTTAGTTGCTAATAAATGGTCATCGACAATGGCGTAGTCCGCATAGGTGCCAAAACGAGTTGTTTCAGGTCGTGCGAAAACGCGATCGCCTACCTGCCAATCGGTCACTTTGGAACCAGTTTCCACAATTTCACCCGCTGCATCCCAGCCTAAAATAATCGGAAATTCCCAAGGCATCATTTGGCTCAAATAGCCTTCTCGTAATTTCCAGTCAATCGGGTTGACTGAGGTAGCATGAATTTTGACTAACACTTGCTTTTCGCCTAACTCAGGCAGCTCCACTGTTTCTTCGGTTAATTGATCGGCTCCGCCGTATTGGTTGATTACAATTGCTCTGGTTTTCATAAGTAAATCCCTCCGTGGCTTCATTATAGGAGGTTTCTACTAAAGTTGAAACTAATCTGTTTGCCGGTCTTCTGCCTGAAACAATTTTGACTCGCTAAGGTAGGTATCGGGATATTTCTGATTCAAGTACTTTAAATACGGCAGGGCTTCATCGTGAGTCTCGCTGATTTGGATCAACTTCTCGTAGAAGCTTGCCCGTTCTTCTATCGTGGCAGACTTTTTGAAATATCCCCAGACATGTTCATAAGCATTGCGCATCGCCTTCGGATTAGGCGGCAACTGCTGAACCTGCTGCAAGGTTTCGTAGAATTGCTTTTCCTTTTCTTCACTCCATTGATTGCCGGAAAACAATTTCCGCAAGGCCAGGTATTCCTTTTGCGAACGCGCCATCACAAAATATTTCCAACGAGCCCACTCTTTTTGTGCTTCCTTCTGATTCATTTTTCCACCTGCTTTGCAAAATAGTGTTTACAGGCATAACGATAATTTTCCACAAAAAAAGCAAAAGCCTCTTGGGCGATCACCGTATTCGGTTTGACTTGCGAAAACCCGTGATAGGCTCCTTCATAAACTTTAAAGTTCACAGGAACCCCCGCAGCTTCTAAGTTTTTCACATATTGGCGTGTTTCATCATAAAAGGGTTCGATATCCCCTACATAAGTACCGGCTGGCGGCAATCCGCTGTAGTCCGTTGCTTGTGCTGGCGAGGCATAGATAGGAATCTCCACTAACTTGCCTAAATACAGCTCCCAAGCGATCTGATTCGCTCGCGTATTCCATACCGGCGCATGATTATTTCTAGAAGACTCAGTGACCATTCGATTATCCAACATCGGATACAACGGCATTTGATAAGCTAGCTGGATTTCCTGTTTGTCTCGTGCCATCATCGCCACAGACACCGCTAAGCCGCCGCCAGCACTGTTCCCGCCTACCATTAACTGGTCCGAACGACACCCATAGGCTGCTCCATGTTCCTTCAGCCATTCCAAGGCTAAATAGCTGTCATCTAAGGCAGCCGGATATGGCGCATCAACACTGCGGCGATAATCTGGCGCCACAATCGTACAAGGCCGCGCCGACATCAAGGCCTCATAGGTTCGTTCATCCATTTCGGGAATTCCCATCGAATAGCCGCCACCATGAAGCCATAGGATTCCTGGTGTGTTGGTAGCAGGTTCTTTACTGCGGTAAATACAAAGACGCAGCTGACTGCCATTAGGGCGAGAAATAAATTTTTCTTCATAGCGAAGTTTTTGACTCTTTACTTGACCGCCAAGTGTACGATAAAGAAAACTATTGGCTAATTTGGATAAAGTCTTGCTATACAAATAAGGAAACATTTTAAATAGAAGATTTCCTTTCAATTCAGGGGCAATTTCTTTTGGATTTGTCATAGGATCACCTCATTCTAAGGGTAGCATAATTGAATTCGGAACAACAGTCGGAAGGAAAGAATCCAATCGGTTGTATGGAATTTCACATTATTTAAGGTAGCCAGCTCAGCTTAATTGCACTCGCCTATGATATGTGATACGATTTAGCGGGGTTTTCCCAAAAATAAAAATCAGAGTAGAGAATAAAGCGTTAAGTGCTGGAAGGATGGGATGTTGCCTGCTGGACGAAAGACTTCGGTCTGCGGTTTTATTTTCGCATTCGCTGCATGAAGATGTAGCAGCTCTTAAAGGAGATGCTAGAAATGAAGAAAAAATTGGATGCTCGGAGCATCACCACTATGGCATTACTGATTGCCATGATGGTCACCCTGTCTCGCGTATTAGGTATCGAGACACAGTTTTTAAAGGTAAGCTTCACCTTTGTCCCTGAAATTATCATGGGCATGCTGTTTGGTCCCTTTTGGACAGGCATAGGAATGGTGGTTGCGGATTTTGTCGGAATGGCGCTTTTGCCAAAGGCACCGTATTTCATCGGCTTTACCTTGAATGCCTTTATCACAGGAACGATTTACGGCTTTTTCTTTTACAAAAAAGAAATTACCTGGAAAAATTCAATCCAATCCGTCCTGTTGATTACCATTTTAATTAACTTGATACTGACACCCTTGTGGCTATCAATTATGTACAATGTTCCGCTGGACAGCTGGATCATTTGGGCGCCACGCTTAATTAAAGCCGTTGTTTGGGTACCGGTTCAAAGCATCATTACCTATTTCTTAGGTACTGTTTTGCCCTATAAACGCTGGGTTACCCATTTTAATACACACTAAAAGAAAGGCTGCGCAAACTTGCTCAGCTTTGGAATGCTAAGAATAAATTCGACAAATTAAAATAAGGATCAGCCATTCAAATCCCAATGGCTGATCCTTTTATTGTGCTTATTTGCCTGCGCGTTTTGCGTAGGTACCTTCTTGGGTATTGATTTCTAATAGTTCGCCTGCTTCAACAAAGTCAGGAACGTTGACTACTAAGCCAGTTTCCATTGTTGCTGGTTTACCAGAACCAGTTACTGTCGCACCTTTGATGGATGGTTGGGTTTCAACCACACGCAGAACAACAGATGTTGGTAAAGTTACACCAATAACTTCGGTACCGTAAAACTGAATTTTTACTTCCATGTTTTCCAACAAGTATTTCATTTCTTGTTCGATTGAAGGGATTGGCAATTCATATTGTTCATAAGTTTCCAAATCCATAAAAATCGCCATGTCGTCTTGGCTGTACAAGTACTGTACAGGTTTTGTTTCCATCATAGCTTTTTCGAATTTTTCGTCAGGACGCAACGTTGTATCATAAGTTGCTCCAGTACGAACATCGCGTAATTTCATACGCATTACTGTATTTCCTTTACCAGGCTTATGGTGGCTGGCTTCTAGTACTTTAATTAATTTGCCGTCTTGAATAAATGTCATACCGGCACGTAAATCGCTTGCTGAGATCATTAAAAAACACTCCTTCTATAATTACATCTTGTCTATTGTAGCAAATATGTCGCTTACTTACTAGGTAAAAATACGTTTTCTTTTTTACGGCCATTCAATACTCACCCTATGAAAACAAGGCCTGACTGTTTCCTTTAAAATTTTCATAAAAAAAAGGCCGTCCCACATCATTTTTCCAATTTAAAATTTTTTTATGCTATCTTGGATTCTGTATAAGATCTTTATGGAAAGCAGGAACTATTTTGAAGCAAACAGGTTTAACAGAAACAGAGGTCCAGCAGCGCAAAGAACAAGGGCTGCAAAACAACTACGAAGAAAATGCCACGAAATCCACCAAGGCTATTTTTTACGATAATATCGTAACGCTTTTCAACTTTCTTAACTTAATCATTGGTATCTGCCTGTTTTTAGTCGGTGCCTATTCTAACATGTTTTACCTAGTCATTATTTTAATGAACATCTCCATTGGGATTTATCAAGAAATTCACGCCCGAAACCTAGTGCAAAAGCTCTCTATCGTCAACCAGCAAAAGGTGAATGTCATCCGCGATGGACAAGAACAATCCATCAACTCCACTGACTTAGTGGTAGATGACACGGTGATTGTCCATGCCGGCGAACAGATTTCCTCTGACATGGAAGTTCTTTCCGGCTTTGCGGAAGTCAACGAAGCCATGCTGACGGGGGAATCGGATCTAATCAGCAAAACTACCGGCGCTGAACTATTATCCGGCAGCTTTTTAACTAGCGGTGAAGTGGTGGCTAAAGTCGTTCACGTAGGTGCTGATAACTATGCCACGAAATTAGCCAGCGAAGCTAAAGTCCACAAACCCTTCAATTCAGAGTTAGTACGGGCCATCCGCAAGGTGTCTAAATTTACCAGCTTTATCATTATTCCTTTTGGAATTCTGCTGTTCTTAGAAGCTTTCTTCTTCCGCACCAGCGGCATCAAGGCATCCGTAGTGGTTTCGGCCGCGGCTGTTTTAGGCATGCTGCCAAAAGGCTTAGTGCTGTTAATTAGTATCGCCTTAACAACTGGTGTAACTAAACTGGCGAAAAAACGCATCTTAGTTCAAGACATGTATTCAATTGAAACACTGGCTCATGTTGACACACTTTGCCTGGACAAAACGGGAACTATCACTGAAGGAAACATGCGGGTAACAACGGTTCATCCGATGACGACTAACGTGGATCTCGCAGCTGTGATCGGCAGCTATTTAGCACAAAGCGCTGATAGCAATGTAACTATGCAGGCATTACGGGAGCATTTTCCAGAAGCTGATCAGTATCATAGCCTAGATGTTTTACCCTTTTCTTCCGATCGTAAATGGGGCGCCATGGCTTTAGCCGATTTCGGCGTTGTCTACTTAGGTGCGCCAGAGAAATTGATGCCTGCCAACAAGCTGCCGCAACAGGTTGCTTTGGCTCAAGAAGAAGGCATGCGGGTTTTACTTTTAGCTACAGCGGAAGGCGAAACAGTTCCTGAAGAAAAAGGTGAATTAACGCCTTTAGCAGTGATCGAAATTGAAGACATTATCCGCCGCAATGCCGAAGAGACTTTGGCTTACCTGTACAACGAAGGCGTCGATCTGAAGGTAATCTCTGGGGACAATCCAGTAACTGTTTCCAATATCGCTCGTCGCGCCGGCCTGCCAAATTATGAACGCTACATTGACTTGGCAACCTGTGACACCGATGAAGAAGTGATGGCCGCCGCCCAAAAATATACCGTTTTTGGCCGTGTAGCTCCTCACCAGAAAAAATTGCTGGTTCAAGCTTTACAAAACGAAGGTCGAACCGTTGCAATGACCGGCGATGGTGTCAATGATGTACTGGCTCTTCGTGAAGCTGATGTTAGCATTGCAATGGCTGATGGCGATGATGCAACCCGCCAAATTGCCAATCTGGTTTTACTGGATTCTGATTTTACTTCGTTACCCGAAGTTGTGTTTGAAGGACGCCGAGTAGTCAACAACGTGACCAAAGTATCAGGAATCTTCTTTATTAAGACGATCTATTCCTTCCTGCTGTCGGTCATTTGTCTATTAACGGCGACTGCGTTTCCTTTTATTCCGATTCAAATTACTTTAATTGATTTGGCGATTGAAGGCTATCCATCCTTCTTCTTGTCTTTTGAAGGCAATAATAACCGAATCAAAGGGAAATTCCTGCCCACCGCATTACGGGCGGCCGCACCGAACGCTTTGTTGGTAGTGGTTAATGTATTAGTTGTTTCTTTCCTTGCCCGCAGCAACGGCTGGGCTCAAATCGATACAACGACGTTAATGTACTATCTATTGATCGGTATCAGCTGTTTAGCCGTAGTTAAAGCTTGCTTGCCATTAAATCCGTTACGCATCTTTTTGATTGTAACTACGATTGGCGGTATTTATGTAGCAGCTATGCTGTTCCATTCTATTTTGGAAATCAGTCTGCTCCACGCCGGTTCTTTCGCGGTCTTTGTCGGCATGATGATCTTAAACGCCCTTGCGTATATTTTCTTAACGAAGACACTGCCAACACCGCCGATGCACAAAAAACAAGCTGACGCAAAATTCTTTCACTAGAATTTTGCATCAGCTTTTTTAATTAACTCTTCTCACTCGAAACAACTTCAACTTAGGAAAATGATTCAAGGTAAATTCTAAAGAGGGTCCCATTAACACGAGTACAATGATTGTTCCCAGACCGACTGTCCCTCCCAACAAATAACCCACTAGAAAGAAGCTGCCGTCCAAAATAATCCGCGCTGTTTTCACTGATACCTTCAAGACTCGCTGCAAGATGATCATCAAGCTTTCGTAAGCGGCAGACCCTGCATTTGCCAGCAAATAAATCCCTGTGCCGATGCCAAAGATAATCGTTCCAGCCAAAATAGAAGGATACTCCAAGACTTGCGGAATCGTATGTAAAAGCCCCGCTGCTTCAATCAGATTTAAACATATTCCTACACCGAATCCGTTTATAACGCTTCCAATTCCAATCATCCGACGATCATAAAAGAAAATGATCACTAAAACAATGGCATTAAAAAGCAGACTTAACGTCCCAAAACGAAACGGAATATGCTGCATAAGCCCTAATACTAAAGTACTTATGGCATCGGCTCCTAATCCGCTTACTACGATCAAACGAATCCCAACTGCTGCTATAAAAGTTCCCACCAGGGCTAAAGTAAATTGTTTTACTAAATGCTCTTTTCCAATCAAATCTTATCTTCCTCACTATCCGCTTTTTTATGTATCGCTACTGTTCGTTAAATTCTACCTTCCCAATTGTATCCGTTTTCCTAACAAAGAGTCAACTATTAAACTCGTTTTAAGCAAAATAAAAAGAGCCGAAATCGGCTCTTTTAGATAGTTTCTCTTTTAAGACGCTTTTTGTAATTAGTTACTTTCGCAGAGAACGGTGCCGCTGCTTCTTTGATCGCGCAATACTTATCTACCATCGTTACAATATAGCCTTCTTTGTAGCGAGGAGGTGTAATGGTTGCGCCCCACATATGTTTAATGATGATGTCGCGTTCCAAAGCAGACAGCTCAGTAATCTTTTCTGCATTTTTCACGGCGATGCGTGGGTGCATGTAGGCATGAGAGCCTTCATCAAATTTCGTTGTATGCCAATCATAGTAAAACAAATCGTGCAATAGTCCCGCGCGAGCAGTTGCTCTAGCGTCGCCATTTAAACGTTTTGCGATTTTATAGCTATTATAAGAAACACTGATTGAGTGTTCCAGGCGTGTCGAATTCATGTGTTGGATGTAATTTGCCAATTTTTGTACTTCTTCGGTAGCTAGCAGGTCTTCAACGTAGGACATATACTCTTTATCGTCTTGCCAATTCATATGATGCAAAGCCCCTTTTCTTTCGTATCTGCCTTGTAGTATAGCACGCTTTCATACAAGAATATAGAGATTCACCTAGCCCTCACTTAACTTTAAAGGAACCTTAATAAGCGCAATCATTTCTTCAAACTTCCTTTACCATCTTAAACATTAGGACTCCGGCAGCCACCGCCACGTTCAATGATTCCGCCTTGCCTTTAATCGGAATGTACAGATTAGCATCCGTCATTTCCAAAATTTCCGGTCGCATCCCTTGTCCTTCATTTCCCATAATTAAGGCAAAATACTCCAGCGCTTCAACAGTCCGATAGTTTTTCGCCTGCTCATCTAAGGCTGTGCCGTACACCGGAATTTGTTGGGATTGAAGCTGTGGAATCAGCTCCTCCAGCTTTCCACCCACTACTGTAAGATGAAAATGACTGCCCTGGGTACTGCGCAAGGTCTTCGGATTATACAAATCCACTGTGCCTTCTCCCAACACAACGCCCCTAAAACCAGCCGCATCAGCAGTGCGAATCATTGTCCCAACATTTCCTGGATCCTGCACCTGATCCAAAAGCAGCCAGGCACCCTCAAAGTTTTCAACCGCCGTCTCAGTTATTGCCACCACCGCTACCATTCCTTGCGGAGCTGGTTGGTCAGCCAGTGTTTTTAAAATTTCATCACTCACTAAGTAGTAATCAGGAAAATGCTCCTCCAGCCAGGTCGCCCACTCGTTTTGTCCCCGCTGATTCACAAAAATTTCTTGAACGTCTGCCCCCGCATTGACTGCTTCTTGAACTAAATGAAAGCCTTCCAGCAAATAGGTCCCGGTTTGGGTCCGGTATTTTTTTTGCTGCAGCTTTTTGGTTTCTTTAATTAATGGATTTTTGATTGATTGAATTTCTTTCAACTTGCGTCACCTCTTTGGCATTATAGCACGCGATTTCTTGTCTCAGCCACAAAAACTGGTTATGATAGTAAAAAAGGGGGAATCGAACCATGAAAATGCATATTAACGTAACCGGCCGCGTACAAGGCGTGGGCTTTCGTTACACCACTCAGCTATTAGCCCAAGAAATCGGGATTACCGGAACCGTAAAAAACGAGGACAACGGCAGTGTCACCATTGAAGCCATCGGAACTGAGGAACAAATGGCAGCCTTTTTAGAAAAGATCAAACAGCCGCCTAACTCATTTGCCCGCGTGGATCAACTGGAACAATATGAAGATTCTTCGATTCAAGACCGTAAAAAGTTTCAGGTAATCTATTAAGAAACCGTTGAAACATCGGCTTTTTTTGAAATTCAATTGAAAAGGGTTGCGATCTTTAGTATAGTATTTCCTGTGTGAAATTTAATTAGCAGAGGAAGAATTAAATGAATAAAATGAAAAAATGGCTTCTAGGAACCGGTCTCCTAAGCCTTGTTGTGTTTTTATCAGGTTGTGTTCGTATGGGCAAAGATGGACAGCCGGATACCACTGGGATCGTCTATCGTTTCTTAGTCGTTCCGTTAGAAGGTTTCTTAGAATGGATGGTTCAAAGCTTTGACTGGTCTTACGGCTTAGCGATTATCGTGTTAACCATTATCGTACGTCTGATTATCATGCCTTTAGGAATCAACCAATCGAAGAAATCCTTGATTCAAACTGAAAAAATGCAAGCCATCAAGCCTCAAGTGGATGCAGCCCAAGCGAAATTAAAAGAAGCTGCTACTCCTGAGGAACAAATGGAAGCGCAAAGAGAAATGTCAGCTGTCTACAAAGAGAACAATGTCAGCATGATGGGCGGCCTCGGCTGTCTGCCGCTGTTGATCCAAATGCCGATCTTCTCAGCTCTGTATTATACAGCCCGTTTTTCAACAGGGATTCAAGATTCAACCTTTATGGGAATTGACTTGGCGAGCCCAAGCTATGTTCTGGTAGTATTTGTAGGGATTGCCTACTTGCTGCAAAGCTACATTTCATTAATTGGTGTGCCGGAAGAACAAAAGAAAACCATGCGCAGTATGATGATCGCTTCTCCATTAATGATCGTCTTCATGACCTTCAGCTCACCAGCTGGTGTCGGACTTTACTGGGTAGTCGGTGGGATCTTTAGTTGTATCCAAACCTTTATCACCAATGTGGTAATGCGACCAAGAATTAAAGCCAAGATCAAAGAAGATTTAGCGAAGAACCCGCCAAAACAAGTGGTTACTCCGCGTACCATGAAAAAAGCCGAACCGGTGAAACCAAAGGCTGTCAACCAACCGAAAAATTCACAGGGCGGACGCAATGCCGGTAAACAAAAACGTAAATAACGCTGAAACCTAGCTTAGCAGCTAGGTTTTTTTGTTTGGAAAATCTTCGCAAACTAACTGGTTGCAAATCCAGACAAAAAAACTGGAAAACATTTCGTCTTCCAGAGTTGAACTATCTTAATAACGGCATGCTGCCGGTTAACTGATTAACTTGCTTCTTCGGACCAAAAAACGCCAAACCAAAATACTGCAATGCCGATTCCGGGATTTCCTTCATCTTTTCGATGTATTCTTCGTAGGTCTTGCAGCTTTGAGCCGCATCAAAGAAATCCACCACCGTTACCTTTTCAAATTTGGGTTCCTCCAGCCGACCCTTCAGCTCCCGTAAGAACTCAGCTTTCCCCTTTAAGATCGGAATCGGAAACTCAATAATCCCTTGATGCTCACAGCCGGTTTGATCCACCACATTTTGGCCGACTACCTCAGGAAATAATTTCCCAATCGTGACTCCCATGACGGCCGTGCTGTTGGCGATGATTCCTAAAGGCATGTCTTCATCTACCACCATGACACATTTTAATTCTTCATTTTTCATGCTGTTCCTCACTATCCTTCATTTTTAAAAAGATCGATTGATACTGGCTAGGCGTTAACCCGATTAAGCGATTAAAATAATTCGTGAAATGACTCTGATCATAAAAACCGGTTTGTTGGGCCGCTGACAATAAGCTTTCCCCCTGCTCCAACAATTTTTTAGCCTGATCGATTCGCAACGTTTCCAAATAGCGATATGGTGTAATCCCTTTATAGCGAGTAAAATTCCGCACCAGTGAATGCTTGTTCAAATGGGCAATTTCACTGAGTTGATCCAAGGTAATCTTCTCCCCATAGTGCTCCTCCAAATACCTGCAAACCGCCTCCACTTCTTGCTTAGCAGCCGGAGCAGTTACACGATTCATGGAAGTAAAATTCTGTAACAGCTCTTCCATCAGAAGATAAAACAGGGCTTCCTTCTCATGATCATTCTGCTCAGCCATCACTAGTTGATGAAGATTGATAAAAGCTTCGCTGTTGGACGCTTGCTTTTGAACCGGTGCTAAAAAGTGAGGCAGTTCCTCCTCTGCGCCAATTTCTCGCATAATTTGCTGCATTTTTTCTTTTTGAATGTTAAAACAGCGATAAGTCAAACGACTGGCTGCAAGTTCTTCACAGCTGTGCTTATCGTATGGATTAAAGGTCAAAAGATCCCCCGGTTCGATGGTATACTCCTGTTGATTCACCACTAGACGACGATCTCCTGCTTCGACTAGACCAATTACATAATAATCATGGAAATGATTGGGGAAATTTTGCGAAACGCCAGTGAATGTGTAGGCTTCTATCTGCAGCTGAGGATCGTAGCAAATCTCCTTTTTCGCTTGTGCCATGAACCAGCCTCCTGTCTTTTCCTCATTATATAAAGAGTATACGATATTTTGCTTGGAAAATATTGACTTTTGCTGGATCGAATTTACTCCACCCTTTCGAATGACACTGGCCATATTTCTATTCACGGACAAAAAATTGCCGCACCAATCAACGAAGACTGATACGGCAAACTTGATTTTTTATAACCTGTACGGGATTTGAACCCGTGATTCCGCGCTGAGAACGCGGCGTCTTGACCCCTTGACCAACAGGCTGTTTAACAAAAAGTAGTATAACGCTTCTGGGTTTATTCGTAAAAGATTTCGTCTCATTGATAAAAAAATAAATATGCGTTTATTCAGCTATTTATGTTGTTTATATATCCAATAGGTGTATAATATTTGATGTACGAATGAATCACAGCATTATAGGAGGAACTTATGAAGCTATCAGAACGGCAAGAGAAAATCATCGAAATTGTCAAAAAAGACCAGCCGTTAAGCGGAGAAAAGATCGCTGAGCACTTGGGGATTTCCCATGCTACACTGCGCACAGATCTTTCTTTTCTAACGATGGCTGGTATGCTGGAAGCCAGCCCGAAAGTCGGGTATACCTATACCGGCGTGGGGATTGAACAATTTCTATTTGATAAAATTTTTTCAGTAAAAGTTGGTGATATTATGCTGTCGCCTTTACTGACTCCCCAGGACACATCGATTCACGATGCCATTACCAATATGTTCATGTATGACGTGGGCTCTATCTACGTGACCGACAAAGAACAGCATTTGGTAGGGCTATTATCCAGAAAAGATTTACTGCGGGCCGCCTTAAACAGCAACTTGCAAAATACACCAGTAGCAGTCGTCATGACCCGAGCACCGCATATTCGCACCTGCACGAAAGATTTCACCGTCTTAGAAGCAGGCGCTGTTTTACTAGATTACCAAGTTGATTCACTGCCCGTTGTCAGCGATGACGATCCGAAAAAGATCATCGGAAAAATTACCAAATCCCGTATCTTTAACTACATTATGCAGCAAGCCAAACAAACAGAAACTAATCGATAGGAGAGTAATTAATAATGAAAAAAACTGTGCCATTGTATATGATCTCAGATGCCGTCGGAGAAACTTCTTTAAAGCTGGTAAATGCCGTTGCCGCCCAATTCCCATCAGTTGAATTTGATATGTCCTACCGTTTCCCTTTTATGAAGGATGAAGAGGAGCTGAAAGGGATTTTAAGCGATGCTTTAAAGGATGGTGCCATCGTGGTAACTACTTTGGTCAGCAGCAACTTAACCGAAATAGTATCTGATTTCAGCAATCGGACGGGATTGCAGTACATCGATTTAATGTGTCCTTTCATGGAGATTGTCCATCAAAAAACCGGCGTTTCCCCGCTGCAGGAAGCTGGTACCGTTCATAAGCTGAATCAGGAATATTTCAACCGAGTAGCCGCAATTGAGTTTGCTGTTAAATACGACGATGGCAAAGACCCTAAAGGCTTTTTAGAAGCTGATATCGTGTTATTGGGGATTTCTCGTACCTCAAAAACACCATTAAGTATGTACTTGGCAAATAGTCGTTATAAGGTAGCCAATTTACCTTTAATTCCAGAAGTACCGTTGCCGGAGCAGCTTAAGCAAGTACCAAAGGAAAAATTAGTGGGCTTAATTATCGAACCGGAAACCCAACAAAAAATTCGTACTAGTCGCCTGCATTCGTTGGGCTTACAGGAAAATTCTCGTTACGCTGACATTAAACGGATTAAGGACGAATTGAAGTATGCCTTAGAGGTCTTCGATGACTTAGGCGCCTTCTCCCTTGATGTTACTAATAAATCCATTGAAGAAGCAGCTACGTTGATTGCTGAACACATGGATAGCCATTTGTCAGTCTAATTGGAGGTTTTTATGCTGTCAACCCGTGAAAAGTACTACCAGATGCTGGAAAAGGAATTCAATACCAAAGAAGCAATCTTGACTGAACTGATCAATCTTGAAGCCATCATGCACTTGCCCAAAGGGACCGAATTATACGTCAGCGATATTCACGGCGAGTATGATGCCTTCAACCATATCCTGCGCACCGGAGCGGGAAACATTAAAGAAAAAATCAGCGATTTGTTTCAAGATCGCCTAACCATTCACGAAAAGGATAAGCTGACCATCTTAGTCGCTTATCCCCGTGAAGCATTAAACAACGAACATTTCTTTGAACATAAAGATCAATCCTGGTATCGCAAGAAGATTCGCCAATTGTTAGAATTACTCAGCTATTCAGCGATTAAATACACTCGCTCGAAGGTCCGCAAGGCCTTGCCGAAGCAATACGCCTACATCATTGAAGAGCTGATGTATACCGACACTAATTACCGGGACAAGGCTGACTACTTTGATCAAATCCTGTCTCACCTGTTGGAATTGGATCAAGGAGAACACTTCATTGTTGCTCTGTGCAACAGTATTCAGCGCCTCGTGTTGGATCATTTGCATGTGGTTGGCGATATTTATGACCGGGGGCCGGCGGCGGATAAGATTATGGATCGTTTATGCCAGCAGCCATCTGTTGATGTACAGTGGGGCAACCATGACATTTTATGGATGGGTGCTTACGGCGGATCCCGCGCTTGTTTAATGACCTTGCTGCGAATTGCGGCCCGTTACAATTACCTTTATGAAATTGAACAGGCCTATGCCTTGAATCTGCGGCCGCTGTTTATGTACGCTGAAGAACACTACCAAAAAAATCCAGTCTTTACACCGAAGGAAAAAAATTGCAGTGCCGACTACTCCATCGAAAGCTTAGATACCTTGGAGAAAGTCCATCAAGCCTTGTCGATTTTGCAATTCAAACTAGAAGGTCAGCTGATTAAGCGCCATCCTGAATTTGAGATGGAGGATCGTTTGCTGTTCGATCAGATCGATTTTAATACGGACACCATCGATTTGGCGGGAGAAACCTATCCGTTACAGGGCAGCTGCTTCCAAACACTGCAGGAGGACCCTTACGAGCTTACAGAGCAGGAGTACTATGTAGTCGACATGCTGATGGCCTCTTTCCAGCAATCTGCCAAGATGCAAGAGCATATGAACTTTTTGTTGGATAAAGGCTCTATGTATTTAGTCTACAATCAACATCTTTTGTTCCATGGCTGTATTCCCTTAGACGATGCTGGCAATTTTCTGCCACTAAAGGTTGGCAAAAAATCTTACGAAGGAAAAGCCTTGCTGGAATTTTTCGAAGACCAAATTCGTTTAGGCTGTGCACATAAGAAAAACGACAATTCCAATGCGGACTGGATTTGGTATTGCTGGACGGGGAAAATTTCGCCGCAATTTGGTAAGACAGCCATGACTACCTTTGAACGGTATTTCATTGCTGACAAGAAAACCCACGTGGAAGTGAAAAACAGCTACTACTCCTTCCGAGACAAACGACAAATCTGCGAAATGATTTTAGAAGAATTCGGCTTGTATTCACCTGCTTCACGGATTATCAATGGCCACACACCGGTTAAGGTAAAAGGCGGCGAATCACCGATTAAAGGTGAAGGCATGCTGTTTGTCATTGACGGCGGCCTTTCCAAAGCCTATCAAAAAACCACCGGAATTGCCGGTTATTCATTATTGAACAACTCTTACGGCTTTCAATTGGTTACCCACGAACCCTTTACTTCAGTGGAAAACCTCTTGGAGAAACAAACGGACGAAACTTCCTTGAAAAAGGTAATCGACCAAGAATTAACCCGTATCCTGATCAAGGATACAACTGTCGGGTTAAGTATCGAAGAACAGATCGAAAACTTGACCGGCTTGCTGCTGTATCAAAAAAGCTAAGAAAACTTTCACTCCTCTTCCAATTCGACTTGTTGGAAGAGGAGTTTTTCGGTATAGTTGATGCGAGGTGTTGTTGATGCTATCTGCGTATATCAATATATTTTTAATTTTTGCTTTGATGTTTATGGGCTACTTTTTAACCTATAAGCAATGGTTCACCAATCAAGTCGGTGACGTCTTCTCAAAGCTGGTGCTGCAAATCGCCCTGCCCTGCAATATGTTTTTGAATATTACCAAAAACTTTTCCCGGGAAGAATTTTTGCAATTATTTAGCGGGATGATTATTCCGCTGATTTCCATGCTGCTGACCTTTGCTATTAGCTACCTATACGTGAAAATCTTTAAAATTTCCGCTGGGCGGCAAGGAGCATTTGCCACGATGTTTACCTGCTCCAATACTATTTTTATCGGTTTGCCGATTAACTTAGCGATTTTTGGTGAAAAGTCCGTTCCTTACGTGTTGCTGTACTACATCGTAAATACGACCTTGTTTTGGACATTGGGGATTTACTTAATTGCCAAGGACCATCCGCAAATCGAACAGGCCACCGTCCATTTCCACCCATTGCAGGTGTTGAAGAAAATCTTTTCACCCGCTTTATTGGGCTTTCTAATCGGGATCGGCTGGGTCTTGCTGAGCTTGCCGATGCCAGACGAAGCGGCTACTTTCTTTTCTTATTTGGGAAATTTGACCACGCCATTATCCATGTTTGTAATCGGAATTATTGTTTACAATGTGGGGATTAAAAACCTGAAGCTTAACAAAGATATCGCAGGCGTGCTGGTGGGTCGCTATCTGATCTCACCTTTGATTGTCTGGGCACTTGGTCAATGGATTCATGTGCCGGAATTAATGCTTTCAGTCTTCATTATCCAGTCTGCTATGCCAGTGCAAAACTCAGTGCCTATTCTGGCCCGTTCCTACGGCGGTGATCAAGAATACGCCGCTTCTTCCTTAGGCTACTCGGTGCTGTTGTATCTCGCCTATATTCCACTCTTGCTAAAATTGATTCTGTAATACAAAAAAATCCTTCAGACTACTTGGGCCTGAAGGATTTTTTTGCTATTTAGTAATAATCTTATCGATACTTGCCAAGGCTTCTGCCATGTCAGCAATTTGCGCTAATTGGGTTAAGCGATTGTTGCGGACTTTTTCGTCTTCCGCCATAACCATCGTTTTGTTGAAGTAACGTTCGATCACCGGACGCAGATTTGCCAGCATTTGATAGTTTTCAGCCATTGACTGATCACCGAATTGATCCCGAGCTGCTTTAACGGCATCAAACAATTCTTTTTCACTGTCATTTTCAAACAGAGCCGGATCGACGTGTTGACTGACTGCTTCTGGACTGACTTTCTTCGCCAAGTTAATTACGCGAGTCAAGGCTTCCATTGATTCCTTGAAGTCGCCGTCTTTGGCATGTTGAGCGAAGATACGCGCCGCTTCAAAAATTTGGGTTAAGTCATCTTGTTTAGAAGCTAAAACCGCATCAATTAAGTCATGACGAATGTTTTGCAGCTGTAGACGTTGACGCAGACGACCTTTAAAGAAGTCTACTAACGCTTGTTGATCCTCAGTAAAGTGAATCCCAAAGCTGGCTTCATCAGCGTTGATCGCTTCAGCAATTACTTGCTGAACTTTACGGAACGGGAAGCTCCAGCCTTTGCTCTCGATAATACGGACAATCCCGTAAGTCTGACGACGCAGTGCGTACGGATCATTTGAGCCGCTAGGAATCATTTCCATCGCGAAGAAGGATAAAATGCTGTCCATCTTGTCAGCCACGGCTAACACCGCACCAACAGTTGATTCAGGCAGATCGCCTTCAGCTGAAATTGGCATATAGTGTTCGCGAACCGCTTGGGCTACCGCTGGGTTTTCCCCTTGCAGCAGGGCATATTTTTCACCCATGATGCCTTGCAATTCAGGGAATTCGCCTACCATATTAGTCACTAAATCGAACTTGTAGATTTCTGAAGCTCGTTGTAAATCAGCAAGTTCTTCTTCAGTTAATCCAACTTGTTTGCCAATCAACTGACTGATTTTACCTACCCGCTGCATTTTTTCGTAGATGCTGCCGATTTTTTCATGGAAGGTCACGTTTTTCAATTTTTCGACGCAAGCATCAATTGACAGCTTCTTGTCTTCTTCATAGAAAAAGTCCGCATCTTCTAAACGAGCTGTTAATACTTTTTGATTTCCTTTAACCACGTTGTCCAATTTGACATTATTGCCGTTACGAACCGAAATGAAATGCGGCAGCAGCATACCTGCTTGGTTACGCACATCAAAGTAGCGTTGGTGTTCCTTCATAGACGTTACTAAAACTTCTTCCGGCACTGATAAAAAACGTTCTTCGTAGTCACCCACAAAAGCGGTTGGGTATTCTACTAAGTTGGTTACTTCTTCTAACAGATCGGCATCCAAATCAATTTGCCATTTGTTTTCTTCGGCCAATTGATTGATTTGGTCGATGATCATTTGCTGGCGTTCTTGACCGCTGGCAATAACGAATTGTTCTTTTAATTTTTCTTCGTATTCCTTTGGTTCATTGATGACCGCGTTGTCTCCTAGGAAACGATGTCCACGGGTTTCGCGACCAGTTTTCACGTCTAGAATTTCAAAAGGAATCACTTCATCATCTAATAAAGCAACGATCCAATGAATCGGACGAATATATTCAAAGGTGGTACTGCCCCAATGCATCGTTACTGGGAAAGTCATGCTGGTGATCACTTTGTCCAGTTGAGTCAGGACTTCTTTGCTTTCTTTGCCGTGAATATATTTAGTCACATAGACATATTCCACACCGTTCAGCTCGCGAAAAGTAATTGCATCGGTAGTCAAACCTTGTCCCCGTACGAAGCCTTCTGCCGCTTTGCTCCAATTACCCTCAGCATCCTGCGCTATCTTCTTCGCTGGACCTTTGACTTCTTCTTGGACGTCTTCTTGACGATCAGGAATGTTCGTTACGCGAATCCCTAAACGTCGTGGGGTAGAAAAACTTTCCACTGTATCATAGGTTAAGCTGTTTTCTTCTAAAAATTTTACTACCCGTTCTTCTAATTGCTTGCTGCTCGGCCAAACCACGTGGGCAGGCATTTCTTCCAAGCCGATTTCTAATAGTAGATCTTTTGCCATTTTATTCGCCCTCCTCATGATTTAACAATGGGAAACCTAATTTTTCCCGTTCAGCAACAAAGATTTTCGCAACTGCTCGTGCCATATTGCGGATACGTGCCAAGTAGCCGGCCCGTTCAGTAACCGAAACAGCTCCCCGCGCATCCAACAGGTTAAAGGTGTGGCTGCATTTCAAAATGTAATCGTAAGCCGGATGCACTAAATTTTCATCCAGACAACGTTGCGCTTCTTTTTCAAATTTATCAAAGTTTTCCAGCAGCATCTTTTGGTCGCTGACTTCAAAGGAATATTTTGAGTGTTCAAATTCAGGCTGTTTGAAGATTTCGCCGTATTTTACTTCGTTAGACCATTGCAGATCGTAAACACTTTCCACTTCTTGGATATAAGAAGCTAAACGCTCCAAGCCGTAAGTCAATTCCGCCGTTACCGGATGACAAGGCAGTCCGCCGACTTGTTGGAAATAGGTAAATTGAGTAATTTCCATCCCGTTCAGCCAAACTTCCCAGCCTAAACCGGCACAACCCATTGAAGGATTTTCCCAGTTGTCTTCTACAAAACGAATGTCGTGTTCCAAAGGATCGATGCCCAATAAACGCAAGCTGTCTAAATACAACTCTTGAATATTTTCCGGTGATGGCTTCATAACTACTTGAAATTGATGATGCTGATACAGACGGTTCGGATTTTCGCCGTAACGGCCATCTGCTGGACGACGTGACGGTTCCACATACGCTGCCCGCCAAGGCTCCGGTCCAATCGCTCTTAGGAACGTATAAGGACTCATAGTGCCGGCCCCTTTTTCCGTATCGTAGGCTTGCATCAGCATACAGCCATTGTCGGACCAAAATTTTTGCAATGTCAAAATAATGTCTTGCATGGATCGTTTACTCATTTGTTTTCCTCCTTGATTTTTCTCTTCCAAAAGCATGAAAAAAGTCCCTATGTCTGCAATAGACATAGGGACGTATTAACGCGGTTCCACCCTACTTCCAAGTAAAGTACTTGGCAGCTTTTAACTACTGTGCTCACAAACGCCTGCAAAATTCATGTCATATCCGGCTTCCACTGTCCCAGACTCGCTTGATTGAGGGATGAACTTCTTTTTTTGCTCAACGCACCTATTCAACTTGCTACTATAATAGCGACTTTACCTATACTTTGTCAAATCGTAATTGACATTAAAAAGAAATTTTTTGAAATTCCCCATCCTTCAATTGGACGGTTGAGGTAAAGCCTAACGATTTTAGCAGCTCTTCGGTTTCTTTAAAATGATAATTTAACGTAGTCGTTTCATGACTATCACTAGTGACAATTACCGGACATTCCCGTAATTGCAGCTGCTGCAGCAAGAAGCAGTCCGGATAAGGCTGTGTCCGCCAATGCCGGGAAATCGCTCCGGTATTGACCTCGACTAGGCCATCATAAGTCTGAACAATATCAATTACATTATCCAGAGCGGTCAGTGCAATCTTTTGATAGGCACTGCTGGTATCATCCAGCCAAGGTGCTTTTTCGTTAAACTTAGTAATCAAGTCAAAATGCCCGACAATCTTTGGTTGATGCTCTTTAATATGAGTCACTACGGTATCGTAATAATCCTGCACCAGCTTAAGCTTATCTCCGCCATACCAATCCTGCAGCGTCTCCATCAAGCTCTCAGGACTTTCATCCACTGACCGATAGACGCCATCCCGCGGCGGCAAATAATGAACCGAACCAACAAAGTAATCGTAGCCCACTTGCGGCTGGGGGCTATAATAATCCCATTCCAAGCCTAAACGAACCGTCAAATAATCTTTAAACTGCTCCTGCACAGCATGAACCTCTTTTTGATAGCCGGCCTCATCTGATACACCAGGACAAGATGGGTCAAAAGGAGCCGATGAATGACTGGTAAAGCCGATATCGGTAAAACCAATCTGAATCGCGGCCTCAGCCATAGCCAGCAGCGAATCCTTGCCATCACACCAAGTACTGTGGGTATGCGCGTTTGAATAGAACATGAAACTTCCCCCTATTTTAGCGTTTCTTGTTTTACCTTATGATCAACGACATGCCGTTTGGATAATTCTTGCTGGACTTCTTCCACCGAGATTCCCATCTCTACTAGTAAAACCAGCATGTGATAAGTTAAATCAGCGGCTTCAAAAATAGTTTCCTGACGATCGGCTTTCATCGCACCAATCACCACTTCAGTAGACTCTTCGCCGATTTTCTTCAAAATCTTTTCTAAGCCTTTTTCAAATAAGTAGCTAGTATAACTGCCCTCTTTAGGTTCGGTTTTACGTCCTTTGATTAAGGCGTAAAGGTCAGACAATTGCACCTGCTTTTCGTCAGATTCGCCAAAAAGCATTTCCGTAAAGCAGCTTTCAGTCCCAGTATGACAGGCAGGACCATCTTTTTGAACCTTCGCCACTAAAGCATCCTGATCACAATCAGCAGTCAAAGAAACCAAGTGTTGATAATTGCCGCTGGTTTCGCCTTTGCGCCATAATTCCTGACGGCTGCGGGAATAAAAAGTCATCAAGCGGTCCTTCAAGGTTAATTCTAAGCTCTCCTTATTCATATAAGCCAAGGTCAAGACTTGATCGGTTTGCGCATCCTGAACAATCACCGGGATCAGTCCTTGTTCATCAAATTTCAGTTCCATTTGCTTCCTCCTCTAGACAATTCGCATCGGAATTGCTTTTTCTGCTAATTGACGTTTTAAGTCAGGAATTTTTACTTCCCCATAATGGAAAATCGAAGCCGCTAACCCTGCTTCAATATTCGGCAATTGGAACAAATGATAAAAATCTTCACTATTGCCTGCACCACCGGAAGCCACAATCGGCAACGTAGTAATTTCACTAACAGCTGTTAACAATGGCAGATCAAAGCCTTGCTTCACGCCATCAGTATCCATACTGTTAATCACCAATTCGCCGGCGCCCAAAGCTTCACCTTTTTTGATCCACTCTAAAGCATCTAAACCAGTATCTTCCCGTCCGCCTTTAGCAAAAACGTGCCATTGACCGTCAACCTTGCGAACATCAATCGACAGAACTACGCATTGACTGCCATAACGTTTGGCACCTGCTTCAATCAATTGCGGATTGCGAATAGCGCCTGAATTCACACTGACCTTATCGGCACCGCAATTCAACACTCGTTCAAAATCTGACACCTCATTGATGCCGCCGCCAACTGTCAAAGGAATAAACACTTCAGAAGCCACTGCCTCTAAAATGTCGGTAAACAATCCACGATCCTCAGCCGAAGCCGTAATATCGTAAAAAACCAGCTCATCAGCACCTTGCTCATTGTAAAAACGGGCCAAAGTAACCGGATCGTTCACATCCTTCAGACCAGCAAAGTTTACACCCTTAACCACTCGACCATCTCGGACATCCAAACAAGGAATAATTCGTTTAGCTAACATTAAACTTCCCCCTTGCCGGCTGCCAGTACATCCACTAATTTCAAGTCGCCAGTGTACAGTGATTTTCCAACAATTGCCGCACCGATATTTATGGCCTTCAGCTGTTGAATATCCGCTAGACTAGCCACACCACCGGAAGCCACGATTTGTAAATCCAGCTGATTCAATTTTTGATACAAAGGAATATTGATCCCTTGGCCGGTTCCATCGCGAGAAATTTCCGTAAAGATGATAGTTTTAGCCCCCCAGCTTTGCAGCTGTTGGCAAAAATCAAAGGCTTCGGTTTCAGTTTTTTCCAGCCAGCCTTCCACAGCCACCATGCCGTCCTTAGCATCTACGCCAATGGCAATTTGTTCGCCGTATTTAGTCAGCATTTTTTTCGTAAATTCTGGATCCTTCTGGGCAATCGTGCCTAAAATCACCCGATTAACTCCAGCATCTAAACAATGCTGAATCGTCTCTTCATCGCGAATCCCACCGCCAACTTCCACAAATAAATTGGTTTGCTCGGCAATTTGCTTAGCAATTTCGAAATAATGCAGCTTACCGGCCTTGGCGCCGTCTAAATCCACCAAGTGCAAATACTCGGCCCCCGCCTCTTCAAAGGATTTAGCAAAGGCCACTGGATCATCACCAAATACTACCTGCTGATCGTAATCCCCTTGGTACAGACGAACGACCTTTTGATCTAATAAATCAATTGCTGGAAAGATTTTCATTTTCCCACCTCCGCAAATGCTTTGAGAATCTTCAAACCAACATCGCCGCTTTTTTCCGGATGAAATTGCGTCCCCATGACATTGTCTTTCTGAACAATCCCTGGTACCTTCACTCCATAATCGCTGACTGCTACTAACGATTCTTCGCAATCAGCCGCATAAAAGCTGTGAACATAATAAACATAATCCCCCTGTTGAAGATCGCGAACTAATGGACACTCATCAGTTAACACTTCTAGTTGGTTCCAGCCGATTTGCGGCACCTTCAAATCGATGTTTTTTTGTTGGAAAGCATCGGTCATGGAAACTATTTTTCCGGGAATCAAACCTAAGCCTTCATGACTGCCAAACTCTTCACTAGTTTCAAACAGCAGCTGCATCCCTAAGCATATCCCTAAAAAAGGCTTGCCGCTGGCTGCCAGCTTTTGAATCGGTTCAATCAAGTCTAGCTGCGCCAATTTTTCAATCGCATCGCCAAAAGCCCCAACACCTGGCAAAATAATTTGATCCGCTTCTTCTAAAATACTTAAATCCCGGGTAACGACACTTTTTTCTCCAATATATTCCAACGAACGGGCTAGACTGAACAAGTTGCCGACACCATAATCAATAATTGCTATCATACCTCTCGCCCTTTCTAGACAATCGTTCCTTTAGTTGAAGGAATCTCATCGGGAGCCGCTTCGTTAATCGCAACTGCTTCCCCTAATGCTCGGCCAAATCCTTTGAAGCAAGCCTCAACGATATGGTGACTATTTTTACCGGCAATTTGGTGCAGATGAATCGTTGCTCCTAACTCACGGGCAAAGGCGATAAAAAATTCTTCCACTAATTCGGTATCAAATTGTGTACCAATTTTTTCAGTTGGAATATCCAGCTCAACCACTGCCATCCCCCGGCCGCTGATATCTAAAGCCGTAACTACTAAAGCCTCATCCATAGGCAGCATCATACTGCCATAGCGTTTGATTCCGCGACGCTCGCCTAATGCTTCAGAAAAAGCCCGGCCAATCGCAATACCGACATCCTCAGTTGTATGATGAGCATCTACTTCAATATCTCCGTCACAGACCAAGTCCAAATCAAAACGGCCATGGCGGGTAAACAGCTCCAGCATATGATCCAAAAAGCCGACACCGGTTTTAATTTTTTGTTCCCCAATCCCATCAATTTCCAGCTGCAATTGAATCTTAGTTTCTGAGGTATCTCGTGTTACTTCTGCTTTTCTCATGCGTTCGCTCCTTCCAAAATTTGGTCCACAACTTCCATTAAACGTTCCATTTGTTCTCGCGTACCAATTGAAATCCGTAAATAATCTTTAACTCGCGGCTGGTTGAACCAGCGTACTAAGATTTTTTGGGCTCGTAAAGCTTCAAACAATTCTTCCCCAGCCATTGACGGGTGTTTGGCAAATAAGAAATTGCAGTAGCTGTCGGTCATTTCAAAACCTCGCTGTTTTAATTCCTGCTTGCACCATTCCCGAACCGCAATGGTTTCTTGAATACAACGATCCACATAATCCTGCTCTGCCAAAACGGCTGCTCCCGCTGCTTGGGTCATGGCATTAATATTGTAAGGATTCACACTATATTTGATACGATTTAGATTTTCGATTAACTGACCGTTTCCTGCCGCATAACCAAGACGTGCTCCCGCTAATTGCCGAGATTTTGAAAAAGTTCCCACAACCAACAAATTCTCAAATTGATCAATGTAAGAAACCATCGATTTTCCGCCAAAGTCGATATAGGCCTCATCCACCACCAGCAAACGATCGGGATGCTTAGTTAAAAAGTCGCAAATCACTTCACAGGAAAGCAATAAACCCGTTGGTGCATTAGGATTGGCGATAATCACAGTGCCTTCCAATTCATCGTAATCGGCTAAATCCAACGAAAAATCTTCCTTTAAAGGAACGACATTCGCCTGTGCCTGATACATATCACAGTAAATACTATAAAAACCATAAGTCACATCAGGAAAAGACATCCCTTTTTCCGTAAAGGCTTGGAAAAGAAAAGACAGAATCTCATCACTGCCATTTCCTAAAATCAACTGTTCCGTCTGAACACCTAGCTGCTTAGCCAGCGGCTCCACCACAATTCTAGCCGCGGTATCAGAGTAGCGGTTCAAGGTATGAGCTGCCTCTTTAACGGCCTCCATAACGGATGGTGCCGGTTCATAAGGACTTTCATTCGTGTTCAACTTAATAAAGTCATTTTCCTTCGGCTGTTCACCAGGTGTATAAGGTACTAGGTGCGCATATTTTGAGTGCAAGAAATTCATTTGCTTTCCCCCTTCAAACGAATCGCCATTGAACGAGCATGTCCATCTAAGTGTTCCGTTTTAGCAAACAGCTCAACAGACGTTCCCACTTCTTCCAAGGCTTCCGGCGTATAGTAAAGGTAGCTGCTTTTTTTCACGTAATCGTCCACAGACAATGGCGAATAAAAACGCGCAGTTCCTTCGGTTGGCAAGGTATGATTCGGTCCGGCAAAGTAATCCCCCAGTACTTCCGGGGTATAATGGCCTAAAAAGACACTGCCGGCATTTTTCACTTTTCCTAATAAAGCAAAGGGTTGATCCACTGCTAATTCCAAATGCTCAGGAGCCACTTGATTAGCTAACACAATCGCTTCATCCAAATTCTGGGCTAAGATCAATTTGCCATTATTGTCTAACGACTGCTGCGCAATCGCTTGTCTTGGCAAATCATCCAATTGTTTGTCCACCGCTTGAGCTACTTCATCAATCATCGTTTCAGAAGTAGTAACTAAAATCGCCTGCGCTAACGGATCGTGCTCTGCCTGAGCGATCAGATCAGCAGCTAACCATTCTGGGTCAGCACTATCATCCGCCACAATCAACACATCACTAGGTCCAGCAATCATATCGATGTCCACTAGGCCATAAACCATTCGTTTTGCCGTAGCTACGTAAATGTTACCAGGCCCGACAATTTTATCCACCGCCGGAATCGTTTCCGTTCCATAAGCCAACGCCGCAATTCCTTGGGCGCCACCCACTTGATAAATTTCGTCGACGCCAGCTACTTTAGCAGCCGCCAAAATCGCCGGTGCCAGTTGGCCCTCTTTACTTGGCGGTGTAATCATTACAATCCGCTTCACCCCAGCAATTTTAGCCGGCAAAACATCCATCAACACCGTACTTGGATAAGCTGCCGTTCCACCTGGTACATAAACCCCCACTGTTTCTAACGGTAAAATACGTTGCCCCATCACGATTCCCTGCTCCGAAGTCGAAACAAAACCTTGCCGTACCTGCTTCTCATGAAAAGCCGTAATATTTTCTTTGGCCTGCTCTAATACTGCCAATAACTCTTGCGAAATTTGTTCGGTACTGGCCTCAATCTCTGCTGCCGGAACTCGCAAGTCTGCTAAATCAACGCCATCGATGTCTTGCGTCAGTTGCTTAACCGCTTGGTCCCCGCCGGTTTTCACTTTTGCTAAAATTCCTGCCACCGTCTCAGATACATCCACTGATTCTGACATTTTACGGGCTAAAATTTCTTGGTTGCTATGCTTTACTGTTGAGAAGATTTTCAAATTTCCTGCCTCACTTTCTCAATAACCTCTTGAATCTTGGCTTGCTTAAAGCGCCAGGTCGCATGATTGATAATCAAACGAGCCGAAGACGGTGCAATATCCTGGATCACCTTCAAATCATTTTCTTTTAAAGTAGTCCCAGTTTCCACAATATCGACAATGACATCCGACAAATCTAACAAAGGAGCCAATTCAATCGAGCCATGCAATCCAATCAATTCAATTGACCGGCCAATGCCATCATAATAATCCCGAGTAATGTTTGAATATTTAGTGGACACCCGTAATGGTCGACTCTCATCTTCCACAAAATCATTGCAGGCAGCTACCGCAATCCGACATTCTCCCAGCTTCAAATCTAAGAATTCAATTACATGGGCATAATTTTCCATCAAAATATCCTTACCTACGACCCCGATATCTGCTGCCCCGTGCTCAACATAGATTGCTACGTCACTAGGCTTCACTAAAAAGAAGCGCAATTTATTCTTCTCATCCACAAAGATCAGCTTGCGATTGTCTTCAAAAACTCCTTCGCTGGCAATGCCAGCCTTGGTGAATAATTGATAGACAGTATCTCCCATGCGACCCTTTGGTAACGCAATGTTCAAATACTCCGATTCCTTCGGTGCCGTTTTCTCTCCGACATTGTTCAGCTTCATCCCAAATCCGAGAGCGCCCTGACTTTTCCCTTGCCGTTTCAGCAGAAGGTCGTAGCGTCCGCCATGCAAGATCGTTTCCTTGGAAGCTTTAATGAATCCTTGGAAGACTAAGCCGCTGTAATAATCGGCATCGTTCATAATTGAAAAATCCAATCGCAAACGAATCAACGAAGACAATTCCGGATCAGCTGTCAATTTGTCCCGCAATTCTTTTAATTCGTCCAAAGCTGCTTGCGCTTTTGGTAAAGTCGCCAATAAGCCCCGTGCTTTTTCATAAAATTGCTCGAATTTACCAGATAGTCGCAGTAATTTTCCTAAGTTCTCACTTTGTTCTTTCGGCAAGTCGTATTTTTGAGTCAGCTCATCCATCGCATGAGAGCTTTTATGCTGCAAAGCCTGCAATACTTGATCCCGTTCTTCGATAGGGAACAGCTCACAAATCGCGTTGATAATCCCCATATGGGATAGATCCAGAGTTCCCTCACCCACTAAGGCCAAGCTCTTCCAAGCTAAGCGCAGAACCTCCAGCTCATCTTCTTGACTGATATTATCAATAATTTCCAAGCCAACCTGACGAATTTTCTGGTATTCCCCTTCTTGGCGATCCTGACGGTACACATCTTCCACATAATAAACCTTGCGGCGTTCGCCAGAGGGTGTATTTTTGACAATCGAAATCGTTACATCCGGCTTCAAGGCCATCGTCCGGCCATCATTCCCGGTAAAGGTAATAATCGTACTATCCTTAAAGAAATTCCGCTGCTGCTGATAGCCTTCGAATTCCTCAAAGCTGTTTAATTGGTATAGATGAAAATGGTGCTCTTGATACAACCTTCTTATTTGTAATTCGATTTGTTCCTCTGGACGCAATACATCCCAAAGCTCCTTCATCTATACCACTCCTCTTCCAATATGAAATTCCAATAATTTTATGTTTAAAGTATATTAATCATTTTATCATTAAAGGTCAAGGAAAGCTGGAAATTTTCTTAAACAAAACCGGTATTTTTTCCTGAAATTAGCTAAAAAAAGGATTGCTCATCTTTTTTAGCCAAAATATCCAATAAATTCCGAACATTAACACGTTTATGACGCAAAAAAATCTGCACTACCTTGTAGTAAAGGCAGTACAGATTAGTTTGTTTCTTTATCAGGATTCTCAGGCTTCAGCATATTTTGCCATTCACCCATTTGATCGATGAACTTTTTACTCTTCAAATGCAATCCGACATATTCTTCATACAGTTGATCAATGGTTGCACGAATTGCTTGTTTGGTTTCCGGCTTCAAATTCACACTGCTGATTTTGTCATAGGAAATCGTCGAAAACATGCGGATAAAATAAATCGCTCTTGGTTCGGCATGGTAGCGATGATCATCTAAATGCCAATGATCTTGGCACAAAACACCACTGTACTTTGAAGAAAAATCAAAAGCCCCCGTCGTTTTCCCACAGACAGCGCAAGCTCGCCAATTCAGAGCTACTCCAAAACGCTGCATGATCTGCAATTCAAAGATGTTCAGAATTGTTTCCCCATCATAGCCTTGATTCATCAACTCCAACGCCTGCTTAGTAAAGCCATACAACGCCGGATCGTACACATGATCATCAACCGCCGCATCTACTAAACCTAAAATATAGGAGCCATAAGCATTAAGAAAAATATCTTCCTGCAGCTTGCGTAAGGGTTGTACATCTTTGGCGCTATTTAAAAAGGAAAGGCCATCTTCTTTCAAGTTGCCAATGTAAACAGCCTCGGTAAAAGGCATGATAGCTGATCGCAAGGGATTGTTGGGACGATGAATGCCTTTAGCAAAAAACATTACCTTGCCAGCTGATTCGGTAAAAATCTTAATTAATTTATCTTTTTCCTTGTAATCACGACTAAAAAGGATAATCCCTTTTGTTTCACCTACTTGAGCCACGACCTTCACCTCCACTTTCTTTCTATTATATATGTATCGGATCTGCTCGCAAATAATAGAGGCAAAGCATTGCTTCGCCTCTAGCTTTTTATCTTAATAGTCGTCGTTGCGGTAGCCATAGTCTTGCAGGTAGGTTTTCTTATCGCGCCAATCCTTTTGAACTTTTACCCACAGCTCCAAGAAGACCTTATCGCCTAATAAACGTTCGATATCTTTACGGGCTTGCGTACCAACGTTCTTCAACATTTTTCCGCCTTTGCCGATCACAATGCCTTTTTGACTAGTGCGTTCAACAATAATCGTCGCTTGGATATGCACCTTGTCATTTTCATCCCGTTTCATTGAGTCAGTCACTACCGCCACTGAATGAGGAACTTCATCCCGAGTTAATTGCAGCAGCTTCTCACGAATCAATTCGGAAACAATGAAGTATTCCGGATGGTCGGTGATTTGATCATCTGGGAAGTACTGAGGTCCTTCGGGCATTTGCTCAATCAAGACTTCCATCATATGTTCGACATTGTTGCCTTCAGTTGCTGAAATCGGAATAATTTCTTTAAACTCCATCACCTGACGATAATCGTCAATAATTGAAAACAGCTCATCGGGATGAATTTTATCAATTTTATTAATCAGCAAGTAAACCGGCACTTTCTGATTTTTCAAACGCTCTAAAATAAAGTTATCGCCCGGTCCCCGTTTTTGATCGGCACTGATCATAAACATGATAGCATCCACTTCCCGCAGTGCACTGTAGGCTGCCTCTACCATATAATCGCCTAAGCGATGCTTAGGCTTATGAATTCCCGGTGTATCAATAAAGACCAATTGAGCTTCATCGGTAGTATAAACTCCTTGGATTTTGTTACGAGTTGTCTGAGCTTTATCACTCATAATGGCAATTTTCTGTCCGACGATTCGATTTAATAAGGTCGATTTCCCAACATTTGGACGACCAACAATTGCAACAAATCCAGATTTGTGTTCTGTCATATTTTTAATTCCTTTCTTAAAAAAAGCCGGGCGAACTTCGACAGCTTAAAAAGCTCGTTCGTCCAGCTAAATAGTTCTTAATCAGTAATAAACGAAAAAATTTCAAGCAGCTTCGGCAAGAAAATAATTAAGCCGACAATCACGGCAAAAAGAGAAGTCATCAAGACTGCACCTGCCGCCATATCTTTGATTTTTTTGCCAATCGGGTGGAAATGATGGTCGGTACACATATCAACGACATTCTCAAATACGGTGTTGATAATCTCGACAATCCAAACTAAAAACACGGCCAGAAAAATCCAAAGCCATTCCAATCGATTCAGACGAAAAATCACACCGGCCAACATGGCAAGCCCACCTAGACAGACATGCTTGCGCATATTGCGCTCTTCTTCAAACACCGTCTGTATTCCTTTGACGGCAAACTCCAAAGAGGTAATGAAGTCCTTATTTTTTTTCGTATTTTCTTCTTCTTTGATGTCTGTTACTTTAACTGCTTTTTCAACTACTTTTTCAGTTTTTTCTGTCTTATCTTTTGAGTCCATAGGCATCCAAAATCTCTTTCTGTAGTCCGAACATTTCCTTTTCGTCTTCGGGTGTCATGTGGTCGTATCCGTTAATGTGTAAAAAGCCGTGAACAGCTAAGAACCCTAACTCGCGGTCAAAGCTGTGTCCATATTCTTCAGCCTGTTCAGCCGCCCGTTCAGTAGAGATCATAATATCCCCTAAATTACGCGGCATCGCCATTTCTTCATCAAAAATAATTGGTACCTCATCGTCGCCATCTTCTTCCAGCGCAAAGCTGATAACATCTGTCGGTGCATCCTTGCCTCGATAGTCACGATTGATCACTTGAATACCGGCATTGTCCATAAAGGTAACTGACATTTCTGTATCCTCTGGAATTTTTAAATAATCAGCTGCAAACTGCAGCAACTCTTCGATTTCATTGATCTTATCTTGAGAAACTTCGCCTGTTTCATCAATAAAGCTAATGTCCACTACCGTTCGCCTCTTTCTTGCTCTTCCTTCATCTTCTCTGCTTCTGATTTCATCTTCGGATATTTAATCCGTGAGTGGAAAGTCGAACTCAAACTGCTGACTAACGATTTTTCAACAATCCGGATTTCTTTCAAGGTCAAACCAGAATCATCCAGCTGACCATCAGAAATACGTTCTTCTATCAAATTATGCACAAAGCTGCCGATTTTTTCAATCGACGGATGATCCATCGCCCGCACAGCTGCTTCACAGCTGTCAGCAATACTAACCACTCCCGCTTCACGGGTTTGTGGTTTCGGACCAGGATAACGGAATTCGGCTTCGGTTATTTCCGGATTTCGTTCCTTCGCTTTTACGTAGAAAAATTTCATCAAAGTAGTGCCGTGATGCTGATAACAAATATCAACCACCATTTGCGGCATTTTGTATTCTTCTAAAATTTTGGCGCCTTCAATTACGTGACCGAATATAATCTGCTTGCTGTCTTCCGGCAAAAGGAAATTGTGGGGATTCTCCGCACCTGGCGGCAAGTTTTCCACAAAAAAGTTTGCGTGTCTGATTTTACCAACATCATGATAATAGCAGGCTACACGTGTCAGTAAAGAACGTCCGCCAATCTCAGCCACTGCATTGGCACTCAAATTCGCAACCATCATGGAATGATGATAGGTACCAGGAGCTTCCTCTAACAACTGCTTCAACAATGGATGGTTAGGATTACTTAATTCATTTAGTGTAATAACTCCGCTATCGGTCACTAACAGCTCAATATACGGCTGCAATCCCGTTCCCAGTAGGAAGGAAAGCAGTGAGCCCGCTACCGCACAAATCAAGGTTCCCCAGGTTGCACTGTTACTAAATGACAATCCTTGGTAGATATTCAAGACAATCGCCCAAACAAATGGGAAAACGACAATCCATAACAAGGCTTGCTTAGCTTGATCCGATACCCGTTTTTGCTTAACCATTATAGCTAAAACACCAGAAAACAGATAGGTCATCAAAATGATCGTCAGCATATTAGTGCCGATGGAATCATAATAAACAAACAAGGCAAAAATCGTTTGGAAAACCGCCGCTAAGCTGCCCGCTCGCCGATTTACAAAGACCGTCAGCAACAATGGTACAAAGGCTGCCGGGAAAAACAGGGCTAGGTTGTTATTGCTGGTACTTTGGAAAATTTGCAAAAACTTCATAACCAGCACACTGAATATCATAGCCGATGAATAAAACAGGATAAAACGTACCCGTTGAAACTCCACTTCAAATTGTCGGCTGTAAAACCACAGAACAAATCCTTGCAAAACAGTTGCCAAAATCATCGCAATTAACGGGAAGGTGGAACCTCCTGAGCTGGTTAGTCCTAAAAGCTTCAGCTTATTAAACGCATTCGCGTCAATCTGACTGCCCTCACGAACAATGACTTCCCCTTGGTAGATCATCACTGGCTGAACAGAGCTTTCCGCTTGCTCCCGCAAGTCTTCCGTCCGCTTTTCATTCAGGACATCATTTACCACAATTCCATTTTCCAGCAAATACTGAATTACTTGATTTTGGTTGTCATTTAAACCAAGATCAGCAATTTGATCAATTGCCTCCTGCTTGTACTGTTCCAAGTCGCTTTCGCGAATCCGCTTGTTCATCTGTTCATCACTTAAATTTAACGCAGCGGTTTCGACTTGATCCAACTGCTGGCCGTTCAACTGTACCACCAAACGGAAAAAATTTTCCGGTAGCTTCTGGTAAAAGCTGACTGCATCTTGATCAATGCTCTCAAAATTCTTCTTTACCGCAGCTACTCGTTCCTCGACTGTTGGCTGAGGAACCGTTTCGCCTTCTTTGGCTTGTGTTGTCTTGCTTTGATAAGCCTTATCAATATCACTATTGGTTTTTTGAACCAAATCAATCAATTGACTGATGCGATCGTGCTGCGTCTCAGCTAGTTCTGGCTGATAAGTATACTCCGGTGTAACGGCCTCAGCTGCCAGCTGACGTTTTTGTTGGGTCTCGGCGCTGTTTTCGACCGTTTTATTGGCTCGAATACTCTCAGCAGCGACTTGCCCTTCCCGGTAGTCTACTCTTTTTTGACGTACACTAGTAAACATCGTAACAATCAAAAGCAATGCAAAAAAGACTAAGGTTAGCGGAATAAAGCGCGAACCAAGTTTTTTTCGCAAGTTGTTGATTGGTTGATTCAACATGTTGTTTCCTCCAATCTACTCATCTGAACGACGTAGATTTTCTTTCTCGTAAGCTTCAATAATTTCGGCAACGACCGGATGACGCACAACATCAGCAGATTCAAAGGTCACAAAGCGAATGCGTTTAATGTTGCGCAAGGTTCTTTCTGCATTGATTAATCCGCTCATTTGTCCTCTTGGTAAATCAATCTGGCTTGTGTCGCCGTTAACCACCATTTTAGAATTAAATCCCAGCCGAGTCAAAAACATTTTCATTTGAGCAATCGTGGTATTTTGCGCTTCATCCAAGATGACAAAAGCATCATCCAAGGTTCGTCCCCGCATATAAGCTAACGGAGCGATCTCAATCACACCGCGATCCAGCAAACGATTCGTATGCTCCACACCGAATATTTGATGCAAGGCATCATACATCGGACGCAAGTAAGGATCGACCTTTTCCTTCAAGTCACCTGGTAAAAAGCCTAGACTTTCACCCGCTTCTACCGCCGGGCGCGTCAAAATAATCCGTTGTACTTCGCCTTTTTTCAAGGCAGCAATGGCCATAACGATCGCCAGGTACGTCTTACCTGTACCAGCCGGACCCACGCCAAAAACTACATCAGATTTTCGAATAGCAGAAATATAGCGGCTCTGTCCAATATTTTTAGGCCGAATGGGCTTACCATTTCGATCCTTTAATAGTTCTTCTTCATACATCATC
Source organism: Candidatus Enterococcus moelleringii (assembly GCF_017377575.1). Taxonomy (GTDB): domain Bacteria; phylum Bacillota; class Bacilli; order Lactobacillales; family Enterococcaceae; genus Enterococcus_A; species Enterococcus_A moelleringii. Next base: position 87,895 of record NZ_JAFREM010000025.1, on the reverse strand, counting down.
ACAAACTCATCTAAATGATTGTCTTTGGCTAAACGAAGAGCCGTCATGACGTCGGGTGTTGCCACCTTTATACCACGATCGATCAACATCTGCAATGCCCGAATCACATCGGCCACTAATTTTGTCTCTTCTTTTTCACCGATAATTTGGATAGTTTCGCCACGTGTATTAATTGTTGTTGCTGTATTATCTTCTAAAAACTTGATATGTTTGTCATGGGAACCTAACAACATACTAATATCATCTTTGGCGTTAAGTTTTATCTCCAACGACTCAAAATCGTTTTTTGTCAAAAATATTTCATCCCCTTATTTTAATCATACACCCTATCATACCACACTCTAAATAAAAGCAAAATTACGAGAGATTCTACCTTAAGAAAGAACTAAAAAGACGGCATTTTAACAAGAATCCGTCATAGAATCCTCGATAAAAATTACCGTCTTTTTTATTTTTCCTGACAGATTGCCAGAAATTCTTCAAAACTCGTTTGCTTAGCTAATCGTTTCACCCGTGCCGGCTCATTTAAAATCATTACCAACTCTTCAAACAGCTGTTCAAATGAGTTGTCCCGTTCTCCTTTAAGGGCTAGCAGCAGGACTAGCTTTACTTTTTTATCCTGCCATTGAATCGGTTTGTCAAAGGAACAAATTGCTACTGCATTTTCCTTCGCTTCCCGCTTAATCGCATGGGGAATCGCATAATAATTTCCAAAGGCAGTGCTGGATAGTGACTCCCGCTCCAAAACCTTTTCAACATAATCAGCTTCACAATAGTCCTTGTCATACAGCTGCTTGCAAAGAAAATGAATCACCTCTTCAGGTGTTTTCTGAGATTGCAAAGGAAAGAACAAATCAGCTTCTAAAAACTTAGTCAGAACCGAAGGCGTTTTGCTTTCCTCAACAAAAATCTGGGTGATCTTGTCCAAATCCTTCTCAGTTAAAAAGGATTGGTATTGATAAATCGGGACACTGGTCTTCACCTGCAAGGATTCACTAGTCAGAATCAAATCCTTATCCTTCACCAGCTCCTCATTGACATCAAACACTGATTTGGCAACCGACATTTCGATTTCAAAATCTTTGATTCGATTAAGATAAGTTCGTACCATGCGCTGATTCCCCACACCATATGGCGAGACCAACAACACCTGTTTTTTCTTCTGACTACGGATGTTTTCCAGCGCCGACAGAAAATGCAGCGACAAATAGGCAATCTCGTCTTCGGGAAATTGAATTTTTAGCGCCTCTTGCAAAAAAGCTGAAGCATAGACACTGACGTTGTAGACAAAAGGAAATTTGCCTTTAATCTCCTCCAGCAGCGGATTCGTTAAATACTGATGATTAATCGCTCGTTTATACAAAGCCGAAACATGGGTCAGCAAATAATCAACAATCTTCTCATCCTGCGTAAAATCCAAATAAAAAATCCCGGTAATACTTTCCAACAAACTTTCGATAATTCCTTTTAGCTTTGGCTCCTCCAGACTTTCACTGGAAATAATTGCACCAGAATACAACCGATAGATATAAGGAAGCTCTTCTTCAGGAATATTCACCTGGAAATTTTCTTCCAATAAAGCAGCCATCCTTAAAGTCATCTGGCGGCTTTCCTGATCCTCCATTACCGGTTTCATTGTATTTAAGAAGCTTGACTTGCTGACCCGCTCCAACAATACCGCAATGTGCAAAATAAAAGAAATCGTCGAAAAATCATTGATAAAGAAGTCTTCCTGCTGATGAAAACGAATGACTACTTGAGATAATTTCCCAAGGTCGATTTGACCAAAATAGCCGGAATATTTCTCCAGACTCAGTTTATTCGCTTCAATTTCTTGATTCAAAAACAAGGTAAAGACTCTGCGCTTCTCTGCTTCTGCTCCATCAATAAACAACCGATTATTCTTCCGCTGAATAATTAATGACTGATCCTGCCGGGAAATCAAATCATTCAATTCCTTAATACTCCGATTTAAGGCTGACTCGCTAATAAAAAAATCATCCGCCAATTCATAAAAGTCGCAGCTTTCTTGATCAATAATCTGCACCAGCAATTCAAAATGAAGATTGGACCGTTCAATCGTTTTATCACAAGCTAATAAGTCGGCACTCTCAGGATTCAAATAGAATCCAGCCCCGGCTTTAGATAAAATGACTGTTTGTTCTGTTTGTCCATTCAGTTGCTGAATGTCATTACGAACCGTCTTGGTAGACACACCCAGCTCCTTTGATAATTGCTGGGCTGTCAGAGGGAGATTGCTCAAGGACAATTTCTCTATGATCTGCTCTTGACGTTGAGAAATTTGCATTGTGTTCCATCCTCCTGAAGGCATTTTAGCATCCTAGATTATATCATAAGAAGAGCATAGGACCACCTATGCTCTAAATATTAAGCAGTTGTTGTATCGTTTGACACTTCCACTGATGAATCACGCAGTTCAGCGGTTTCTTGTTCTTCAGATTCTTTTTCCAATGCGACCAAGTTCTTTTCATAAACTTTAAAGAATGGATAGTAAAGGACACCATCTAAAACAATTAAAGCGAAGACTAAGATAAGCGCCCGCCAATCCATGGTGGATAAAAAAGCACCGATTGGAGCTGGCATCTGCCAAGAGAAGACGGCAAAGGTTTTACCAACGATTCCCCAAGACATACATAGATACGTCACAATCCCATTGAACACAGAAGTAAAGATAAACGGTACGAAGAAGATCGGGTTTAGCATTAATGGTGTACCAAAAATCATCGGTTCAGAAATTCCGAAAATTGAAGGCAGGAACCCCACTTTTCCGACGGTACTTAACTGTTTCGATTTCGAACGCATCATTAAGAAAGCTAGTGCCAAAACGGAACCAGATCCGCCAATGATCACGAAATATGTCCAGAATGGTGTTGTGAAGATGTTGCTTAAATCTGCACCCGCCATTTTTTCAGCTGCATTGATAGACAAGTTGCCATCACGGATAGGACCTAAGATCCCTGCCAAAGCGGCATCGTGAATACCAAAGAACCAGAACAAATGGATCAAGAAAATACTCAAAATAGTAAATGGCAAGCTGTCAGCAGCCTGGAAGCTTGGCGCCATAATATTGTACAAGAACTGAACAGCTGTTGTATCAAATGCATGGAAGATAATAAAGATGATGGAGAAGAAAGTCATCAAAATTAATCCCGGTACAAGCGATGCAAAGGTTTCAGACAAAGATGCTGGTACACTGTCCGGCATCGAAATCCGGCCAATATTTTTCTTGCGCATCCAATGATACCCTTCAACTGTGACAATCGAAACAAATAGTGCTAACAAAATACCTCGACCATCTAAGAACCCAATCTCGACTTCTTTACCATCCCAGCCTAATTTTAACGGTGTCAGAACCAGCATCAAAAAGCCGACTACTGAAAACATTAACGGGCGTAAAACATCTTCCTTATAATGACGGCATAAAAAGTAAGTAACACCGATACAGATAAATAATGACATGGCACTCAATGTAATTCCGCTGATCCAGTTTAAAATCATGCTGTTTTCTTCTGCGAAGTTCGCCCATGCCAGCAAGAAACCATTTGTTGTGTTTTCAGTAACTGGGGCTGCAGTTAAAATGATTGGAATCGAACCAAACAAAGTAATCGGCAGCATTGACATAAAGGCATCCCGTGTTGCTTTCAAATGCCGCTGTTGACTCAACTTATTCGCTAACGGCGAGATGTATTGATCCATTTTTTCGCTTAATGTACTAAATCCCATGGTCTCTTATCCTCCAATCAATTTTTTGATATCGTCGTAAACACCTTTACCATCCATAATGCCGTATTTCATTGGTGAGATTGCTTCAACCGGTACATCCACTGATGCTTCAATTTGAGGTTTTAAAAAGCGGATTTGCGGGCCGATCAACACAAGATCAACTCCGTCAAGAAAGTCTTTATATTCTGATTCACTATAAGCATTAACCTCCAATGTATTATTAGAAGCAGCTTCAATTTTCTTAGCTAACATACCTGTAGACATTCCAGCATTACATACTAACATTACTTTTTTCATTGTTGATTTCCCCTTTTAGTTTTCTTTGTCATCGGCTTCCTGATGAACGCAGGAAGCTTAGATGACAAGACTTGATTTTACGCTGTTTAATCAAATTCTCTTCTTTGAATTTTTTCTCCATTACTTTCAATCATATCTTTAAACCAGTAATAAGAAGCTTTTGGTGTACGTTTTTGTTCCTTCTCGAAATCAACTGCAACCAGCCCATAACGTTTTTCCACACCATTTTTCCATGAGTATAGGTCGAATGACGCCCAAGCATAGTAGCCGCGGATGTCAGCGCCTTGATCCATCGCATTCATAATGGCATTGATGTGATCATTCATGAAAGAGATACGGTAATCGTCATTTACTTGATCGACTGTTACATCTTCACGAACCCCTACTCCATTTTCTGTCACATAGATTGGCAAGTGGTAGCGATCCCAAGCTTCAATTAGACCATCCTGTAATCCTTTTGGATAAATTTCAGTGTCCCATTCGGTGGTTTCGTTGTTTGGATCTTTGACTTGTTCAAACCAGCCTTTGATTAAAACTTTCGACTCGCCTTTTTTACCAGAATGGTTGAAGGAAAGCTGTGTTTCGCCGCCAGTATACGGTTTCACTAAAGTTCTTGAATAGTAGTTCAAGCCGATGAAGTCAACGGTATTTTCCTTAATTACTTTCAATTCATCTGCCTTCATAAAACTCACGTCGTAATCCTTAGCTAATACAGAAATTAAGTCAATCGGGAATTCCCCTAAAGCAGCCGTATCTAAAATCCAGTTGTTGCAGTAATTGTCAGCATAGCGCATCGCAATTCTTGTATCAATGGAGTCATCCACGCCATTTACTGGTGTATAGCTGTGAACAATACCGATTTGACCTTTGTACCCACCTTCTCTAAAGGCTTTCACACCTAGCGCGCTTGCGTACATTACATTGTATGCTGCAATCATCGTCTTTTGCGGATCTTGGAAGCCCGGAGGATAGTTGCCGATCATATACCCATTAGCAACAAACCATTTTGGTTCGTTAAAAGTTGTCCAGTTGATGATTTTATCTCCGAAAGCTTCATAGCAGACTTTTGCATAATGCTCAAAAGCTGCACATACTTCATGATTTAACCAGCCGCCAGTTTCTTCCCAATATTGTGGTAAGTCCCAGTGGTATAAAGTAACAAAAGGCTCGATGTCGTATTTTTTACAGGTATCTAAAATTTTATGATAAAAGTCCAATCCTTTTTGATTGACGTCGCCTTCTTTATTTTTGATGATCCGTGGCCAGGCAAGTGAGAAGCGGTAGGAATTTTGGCCGCCTTCTTTCATCATACGAATGTCTTCTTCGTAGCGATGATAATGATCGCTGGCAACGTCTCCATTTTCCAGATCGTTTTCGTGCAGATAAACATCCCACATTGATGGTACTTTTTCGTCTACATCCCAAGCACCTTCACATTGATAAGAGGCTGTTGCCCCACCCCATAAAAAGTTTTTATCCATTAATAGACTCCTTCCATTTATACAATTCTCCAAATTCAGCAATCATGTCGACTGCAATATCCGTCGATGTTAAGTGACCTTCCGCGTGAACCAATAATAAATCCACATCATGCATCCGATCCTCTGAAGATAGTTTTCGCAGCATTTCTGCATGTGCGCGATGCGCGAGCTTCATTTCACTTTTCGCTGTAGCATATTTTTCATCAAATGTTTGAAAATCTCCTTGTTTAACAGCGAGCAGGGCTTCATAAGCGTCACTTTTCGCATTACCCGCATGTAAGATGATGGCCATTGAGTCCATCTCAGTTCCGACTCTGACTTCTTCCATTTAAAAGTTCCTCCTCCTTCTTTCTGAATTAACTATAAAACGTTTTCAGCTCAAGTTAAATTTTTTATTTTCCACTTTAAAGTGGAAATTGAAAAAATTGGCGCTCTGCATTTCTTTTTAAGCACAAAAAAACCATCGAGAATTTCTCCTCGATGGTAAGAATTCCTATTGTAACAGCTCTTTTACGATGGCGTTTACTTGATTGCCGTCCGCCTTACCTTTGACTTGCGGCATCACAACACCCATCACTTTACCAAATTCCTTCGGTGAAGCTGCTCCAGTTTTGGCAATTGCGTCACTTACAATGCTGCGGATTTCAGCTTCTGAAAGCTGCGCTGGCATGTAGGTTTCCACAATTACAATTTCTTTTTTTACTTTGTCCGCTAAATCAGTCCGATCAGCTTTTTCGAATTCTGCCAGTGAATCACGACGTTGCTTCATCTCGCGAGATAAAACAGTCAATTCTTCATCAGCAGATAATTCCTGACCAGTTTTGATTTGTTCGTTTTGAACAGCGGCTTTCAGCATGCGGATTACTTGTAAAGTTTCTTTGTCTTTACTGCGCATTGCTTGCTTCATGTCTTCGTTTAGCCGAGTAAGCAGTGACATCAAATCACTCCGTTCACACTAGAATTTTTTGCGTTTTCTAGCTGCTTCTGATTTTTTCTTACGTTTCACACTTGGCTTTTCATAAAATTCACGTTTACGAGATTCTTGCAGAGTCCCCGCTTTAGAAACGGAACGTTTGAAGCGACGAAGAGCATCGTCAAGAGATTCATTTTTACGAACCACTGTTTTTGACATATAAATTCCCTCCCTCCGAGCTTAAAAAGTAACCGTTTTTGTTATTGAAATATACTCTCAAAAAACAAGACCGTCCATAAGTTATTATATCGAATGGATAATTATGAGTCAAGGCGCTAGAGAGTTTTATTTTTCCCGATTATTTAAGCAATCGTTTTACAATCGGAACAACGTCCATATAATTCGAAGCGATGCCCGTCAATTTGGCAATCGTCCAGTTGTTCCTTGAAGAAATCCATTGGACACATGTGAATTTCCTTTGTTTTCCCGCAAACCGTACAAATAAAGTGATGATGATGGCCAAAATCTTCACTGCAGCTGAAGCGGAACTTCATTTCTCCTTGATAATCAGTCTCTTCCACAATCCCAATTTCACAAAATTCTCTTAAATTTCTATAAACAGTATCGTAACTAAGGCCTGGAAACTGGTCATTTAAGTACTCGTATATTTCTTTGGCAGCCACATAGCGATTTTTTTTGATAAGGTAGTTCAGCAAAGATTCGCGTTTCTTCGTATATTTGAAGCCATTTTCTTTTACTTTTGCTAATGCTTTTTCTAATAAAGTTGGTTGTGTCACGATAATCCCTCCTGATTAAACCGTAATGATTCTGAATAGAAATATGGTATAATAAATTATCTTAAAATACAAGGGAGATTTATATGGAAAAGGAAAATCAGACCGATCTTGTTACAATCTTTATCATTTCCGATTCGGCAGGTGAAACAGCTTCTAAATTAGCCCAAGCTTCGATGGCACAATATCCAACTGTAGAATTTTGTTTATTCCGACGGACGTTTATAAACTCATCTGAACTATTACTAAAAGCCTTAAAAGACGCAAAAAATGAAAATGCCATGATCATCCATACACTAATTGATCCTAAACTGTCAAAAATGGCTGAGGAATTCTGCGAGCATGCGGGACTGTTTCATATGGACTTATTAAATCCAGTAGTAAATGAAATCCAACGTAGAGCAAATATTGAGCCTTCCTTTGAACCAGGCGCCTTGCATCATTTAAATGATAACTATTTCAAACGTATCAAGGCCTTAGAGTTTGCGGTTAAGTATGATGACGGTAAAGATCCGCGGGGGTTCTTAGAAGCGGATATCGTTTTGTTAGGAGTATCTAGAACCTCTAAAACGCCGTTGAGTCTTTTTCTAGCAAATAAAAATTTGAAGGTAGCTAACCTGCCATTGATTCCACAGGCGCATATTCCTAAGCAACTGTACCAAATTGATCCTAAAAAAATTGTCGGCTTGACCAATGATACAGAGGTGCTTATCAGCATTCGAAAAGAACGGATGCGGGCATATGGCCTTAACCCTGAAACTGCCTATTCTGATCGCGACAAAATTCAAGCTGAATTGAAATTTGCCCATGATTTGTATCAGGAACTAGGCTGTTACGTAGTAAATGTAGCCAATTATTCAATTGAAGAAACTGCCGCAAAAATTATGACTGCTTTGGATTTAGAAGATCACAGCTACTACTTCCTAGAAGACTCTGACGATGAATAAGGATAAAACAGCGACCTAGGTTTAAGAACCTAAGCCGCTGTTTTTATTTGACTGAATTTCTACAATTTTATCTAGTTCATATGGCGTTGTCTGATAAACATCGTTAATCCAATTATGGAAGAAGAGATAAGCATGAGCCCGCCAGCGATTCGTCACCTTCTCATCGGAGGACAAATAATAATTTTCCGGTTTTTGTGTGTCGAGTCCTTTATCCAAATCTCGCAAATACTCGCCTTCTAATGTACCAGAGTCATACTCAAAGTGGCCCAACAAAAAGGCGTTGTGGCCGTCCTCTGAGAGCAAGATGGTGGAAGCCCCCTGATCATCCTGAGCAATAACTTCAAGTGTGCTAGCTGCAATTTGTGCTTCATTAATGCCGGTATAGCGAGATTGCGGCATCCAAAAGACATCATCGAAGCCGCGGAATAAACGATGCTTCGTCAGCAGCTTTTGTGTGAAGATTCCAAACAGCTTCTCTTCATACATCACTTTATCAATTCCATAATGGTAGTACATCCCTGCTTGCGCACCCCAGCAAATATGAATCACTGAAGTCACATGTGTTTGACTCCAAGACATGATGGCTGTCAATTCTTCCCAGTAGTCCACCTCTTCAAAAGGCAACTTCTCAATCGGGGCTCCCGTAATAATCAAGCCATCGTAACAAGTATCCTTAATAGAAGAAAATTCTAAATAATATTTCTCCAAATGAGTTTTACTCGTATTCCGATGCTCATGAGAAGCTACCTTCATGAAGTCGACATCGATTTGCATTGGGCTTTGACTAATTAGACGCAGTAATTGAATCTCCGTAACTATTTTATTGGGCATCAAATTCAAGATTAATAATTTCAGCGGGCGAATATCCTGCTGGTTCGCCCGTTGATTATCAATCGCAAAAATATCTTCACCTTCTAAAACTTTTGTAGCCGGAAAGTCCGGCTCTAAACGAATCGGCATGACTAACCCTCCAATTGTTCAAAGGCTTGCTTCAGATCAGCTATAATATCATTCACATTTTCGATTCCGCAAGACAAACGAACCAATCCAGGAGAAATCCCCGCTTGAGCCAGCTCTTCATCATTTAATTGACGATGAGTCGAAGATGCTGGATGCAAGGCACAAGTACGGATATCTGCCACATGCACCTCTAACGAAACCATCTGTAAGGAATCCAGCCACTTAGCTGCCACTTCTTTACCTGCAGCGATTTCAAAAGAAATCACGCCGCATAAACCATTAGGAACGTATTTTTGGGCCATTTCATAATTTTTATCTTGTTTAAGTCCTGGATAAGTCACTTTTTTTACCGCAGCCTGTTCAGTTAGAAATTCAGCAACTGCTAAAGCATTTTGGAAATGACGCTCCATCCGTACTGCCAAGGTTTCAATTCCCAAATTTAATAAGAAAGAATTTTGTGGTGAAGGTGTTGCTCCTAAGTCGCGCATTAACTGTACTCGAGCTTTTGTAATATAGGCCGCGGCTCCAAATGCTTCAGTATAAACTAGACCATGATAGGTTTCGTCCGGTTCAGATAATTGCGGGAATTTTCCATTGTTCCAGTTAAATTTACCGCCATCAATAATCACACCCCCGGTTTGAACGGCATGACCATCTAAATATTTTGTCGTACTGTGAATTACAATGTCCGCACCAAAATCAACAGGATTGCAGTAATACGGCGTAGCAAAAGTATTATCAATCAAAAATGGGACATCTAGTGCTTTCGCTAATTGAGCAAATTTCTCAATGTCCAAGACATGTAAAGCCGGATTCGCAATCGTTTCAGCAAAAATTGCTTTAGTGTTAGGTTTTGCAGCCTTTTTCAATTCTTCCAATGAAGCATTTTGATCAACAAAGGTTACTTCAATACCCATCTTACGCAAGGTGTGGGCAAACAGGTTAAATGTGCCGCCGTAAATGTAGGAAGACGAAATAAAGTGATCACCGGATTCTAAAATATTCAAGATTGCGTAGAAAGTAGCCGCTTGACCAGAAGCGGTGCATAATGCTCCTACTCCTTTTTCCAGCGCTGCCAATTTTTCTTCCACTGCTCCCGTAGTCGGGTTAGCTAAACGCGTGTAGAAATAGCCGCTTTTTTCTAAATCGAACAACTTTCCGATTTCTTCAGTTGAATCATACGTATAAGTGGTACTTTGGGTAATTGGTAAAACACGCGGTTCTCCATTCCCAGGGGTGTAGCCAGCATGCAGACATTTTGTTTCAAATTCCATTTTGATTTCCTCCTAAGTTTTGGTTGGTGATATATTTATTAATACTAATTTACATTTTTTTGTTTGTTGATGAATGGAGTTAGCAGATAGCTCCCCTAGGGATTGATTTTTCCAAGAACAGGAAAAATCAGTTCTATTCTCGTACGCTTACCATTCCACTAAGCGGTTCGGGCTTGTTACTAGTTAAAGCTTGATGATCTAATCAGCTGCTTTTATAAATTGTGAAAAGTGGAACTGGCAGCTAACTCCTTATTGCGGTAGTGAATTTTCTACAAAAATTCACTTTATTCTCGTACGCATACCATTCCACTAAGCAGTTCAGGCTTGTTACTAGCTAAAGCTTAATGATCTGATCAACTAATTTTATAAACTGTAAAAAGTGGAACTGGCAAAAAAAACTTCCGTCCTTCTGTTAGGAAAGGACGAAAGTTTCGTGGTACCACCTTTTTTCATTGGTCCGTGACCAATCTTACTCAGCAATCTATTTACTGAAAAGCTGTAACGGGCCAACCCGCAAATGATTACTCGCTTCATCATTTTATGCTCCAAGACCATCTTCTAAAAGATAAGGAATGCTTCTTTTCAGCTGCCGAAGCTCTCTTTGAATCCTTATTCATCTATACTCTTCTCATCAACGCATTGTATTTACTTAGTATACTTGTAATCCTTCTTGATCAATTGCTAATATTTCTACCCGAGCGTTGCTGTCCAACTCCTTCAAGCGTTCAGCAATCTGCTCTGACTTGTCTGGAGCTAATAAAGTCAACACGGTTGGTCCGGCACCACTTAAATAGCTGCCGTAGCCGCCCATTTCCTGCGTGATTGAACGAATTTCAGCCAAATGCGGAACTAAATGCTTACGATGCTTTTCATGGAACAAGTCTTTTTCCATCATCTTGCCGGCTAAAGGTAGATTACCATTCAACACGGCTGCAATCATCACATTAGCAATTGAGCTTGCTTTAACTGCTTCTTGATACGAAAATTCGTTAGGCAAAACACCACGACTAGCAGATGTCAGCAGCTCTTCACTTGGAATAAAGGCCACTACATCGCATTCTGGAAAATGATGTTTTACATACTCCACTTCTTCATCGGCATAACTGGCAACCACAAAGCTGCCGCAAATCGCTGGTGCTACATTATCCGGATGACCTTCAATCTCTGTAGCGATTTCTAATTTCTCACGAATCGACAAATTCAAATTCCCCAAGCGATTCGCCAATTCAATTCCTGCTACGATTACTGAAGAACTGCTGCCCAAACCACGGGCTACTGGAATATCCGTTGACATTTTAATCCGATGAGGTGTTAAATCCGGTACCAGCTTCAACGCTGTTTGAATCAGCAGGTTGCTTTCATCGCGGGGAATCGAGTCAGACAAGTCATGCTCTACTACCCACTCGGGACTTGCTGAAGCAATCTCAATCACTAAATATTGTGAAAGCGCGATCCCGCAAGAGTCAAAGCCTGGGCCTAGGTTGGCACTTGTAGCAGGAACGCGGATTTTCATAGTTTCGCCACTCCTTCTTTCAGGTGTTGACGCATGTCTTCTAAATCGCTCATTTTGCTGATTTTTACATCCGTTGCATTAATCGCTGTATCTGGATCCTTCAAGCCGTTACCAGTAAAGATTGCTACTACGGTTTCACCTTGCTTGATTTTGCCGCTCTTCACATGTTGAATAATTCCAGCAAGTGATGCTGCTGATCCTGGTTCAACAAAGACGCCGTCTTGTGCGGCAACTTTACGATAGGCATTTAAAATTTCTTCGTCAGTTACGGCATCGATGTGTCCATTAGATTCATCTCTAGCTGCTTCGGCTAATTTCCAGCTGGCTGGATTACCGATTCGGATTGCTGTAGCAACGGTTTCCGGCTGTTCGATCACTTCGCCGCGAACGATTGCTGCAGCTCCTTCAGCTTCAAAGCCGTGCATACGCGGCAAATCAGTCCCTTTGACTTCATGCCATTCTTTGAATCCTTTCCAATAAGCTGAGATATTTCCAGCATTGCCAACAGGAATCGCTAAAACATCTGGTGCTTTTTCTAACTGTTCGCAAATTTCAAAGGCGGCTGTTTTTTGACCTTCTAAACGGTAAGGATTCACTGAGTTCACCAAAGCCACAGCCTCAGTTTCAGCGATGTCTCGTACTGCCTTTAACGCTTCATCAAAGTTTCCAGGAATTGAAATAATGTCTGCTCCGTAGATGATCGCTTGAGCTAATTTACCCATAGCAATTTTGCCATCTGGAATAACTACATAAGCTTTGATACCGGCGCGAGTTGCATAAGCTGCTGCCGCCGCACTAGTATTCCCAGTTGAAGCACAGATGATTGCTTTAGCTCCGTCTTCCACTGCTTTAGCGACAGCCATCACCATTCCACGATCTTTAAATGATCCAGTCGGGTTCAAGCCTTCATATTTACCGTATAGTGTGATACCTAATTCTTTAGACAAATTGTGCAATGGAATCAGCGGAGTATTCCCTTCAGCTAGAGACAGCATTGGTGTTTTATCAGTGATTGGTAAATATTCTTTGTATTGTTTTAATAATCCTTCGTACATAGTGGCTATTCCCCCATTACTTTCATTGTTGATAACAGTTCAAAATTGGTTTTTTCGGCAATATCTTTTTGAATTTGGCTCATTGTTGTTTCAGACATTTTGTGAGTAATTACGACAACGCGAGCATTTTCTACTGTCGCTTTTTCCTGAACTACCTGCTCAAGTCCAGCTCCAGCATTAGCCATAATTTCTGCTAGTTGCAAAAACTGACCCGTTTCATCAGGCATTTTCAATGATAGGAAGTATTTGCTGACAATTTCTTCCGGCGGTGTCAATTGAGTCGGTTGAGTATATTCGCTGAAGCGATGGCCAATTGTACCTAATTGAATTTTGTTCACGATAGTCATTAAATCGGCTACGATACTAGTCGCTGTCGGTCTTGATCCGGCACCAGGCCCGTAATACATTGATTCACCAATTCCTGAGCTTTTCACGAAAACAGCATTAAACTCGTTATGAATAGAAGCTAATGGATGATCACTTGGAACCAATACTGGACCGACTTCAGCCGCAATACTGCCATTTTTCTTCACTGTAGAACCGATAAGCTTCACAGTGTAACCTAATTGATCCGCTGCAGTTACATCTTTTCCAGACAAGCCGCGGATGCCTTTGACTTTCACTTGATCCATCGTAATTGTCATACCAAAAGCAAATTTACTTAAAATGACCATCTTATACGCTGCGTCGATACCGTCCACGTCATTCGTTGGATCACTTTCCGCAAAACCTAATTCTTGCGCTTGCTTCAAGGCTGTATCATAGTCCATTTGTTCGGTGACCATTTTAGTCAGCATATAGTTGGTTGTTCCATTGACAATTCCCAGTACTTCTTGAATATCATCAGCAGCTAAGCTGTTGGCAATCGTACGTAAAATAGGAATCCCGCCAGCAACACTTGCTTCATAATATAAGTTGCGTTTTTGCTCATGAGCTAAAGACGCTAATTCGCTGCCGTGCTGTGCTAACAAATCTTTGTTAGCTGTAACCACGTGCTTGCCAGCTTTTAGAGCTTCTGAGATGAAGGTCTTCGCGGGTTCAATCCGACCCATCACTTCCACTACAATGTCAATCTCAGGATCTTCAATGATATCGGTCAATTCATGAACCAATTGAAGATTGTATTTTTTCGCTAAATTCTCTTTGTCTTCTGTTGGGCGAACTAACGCTTTTGCTACAGTTAACGGACATCCAATACTCTTTTCAATTTTCTCCTGATGGTCTGCCAGAATCTCTAAAACGCCAGTACCTACGACGCCTAAACCTAATAAACCTACTTTAACTGGTTTCTCCATAATTCGCCTCCAAATGATTGCACAAAGATTAAATGTGTTTCATCATATTTTAATATAGTTTGTGTCTTAGTATAACCAAAATAGCCAAAAAAAACTAGTGATTTTCCAAGAAAAGTGGAAAATCACTAGCTGACTTAATGATGAGAAACGTGACGGAAGGTTTGATCCAAGATGTCTAGGACATGATGGTCATCTAAACTATATAACATTGCTTTACCGTCGCGCCGCGCTTTGACTAAACGATTGTCCCGCAACAGCTTCAATTGGTGAGAAACAGCTGACTGCTCCATTGCCAAGTTTTCACTGATGGAAGAGACATTTCGTTCGCCTTGCTTCAAATACAATAAAATTCGTAAACGAGTGGGATCGCTCAACACCTTGAACAACTGACTCACGGCTTGAATTTCAGTTTCTTGTGTGTTCATTCTAAGCCTCTCTTCTACTCTGTAATTTGACGAATAGCTTTCTCAAAAGCGACTAATTTGTCAGCCGCTTCTTCTTCGGAAGCTCCTTTTACTCCAATATAGAATTTAATTTTTGGTTCAGTACCGGAAGGTCGGATCGCCAACCAAGTTTCATCCTCTAAGGTATATTTCAACACATTAGAAGAAGGCATATCAATTGGTGTACTTGTTCCTTTATTATCAGTAGCTTGTTGCGCCAAATAATCTTCGGTCAATACAACTGGTACATCCGCAAACTCTGTTGGTGCTTGGTTGCGCAGACCTTCTAGAATTTCTTTGATCTTCGCAGCACCTTCTGCTCCGCTTAAGGTAACAGAGATCGTTTTTTCAGCAAAGTAGCCATGTTCTTCAAAGATTTCCTGCAAGCCATCATATAAAGTTTTGTCTTGCTTCTTATAATAAGCAGCCACTTCAGCTAGTAAAAGCAATGCTTGGATCGCATCTTTGTCGCGAACAAATGGCTTGATCAAATAGCCATAGCTTTCTTCAAAACCAAACATGAAGGTATGAGAACCATCTTCTTCATACTGTTGGATTTTTTCTGCAATAAATTTAAAGCCGGTTAAGACATCCACCATTTCGGTGTTGTAGGCTTTGGCAATTGCTGTTGGCAGCTCACTAGAAACGATTGATTTTAAAACAGCCGCGTTTTCTGGCAAGTCGCCAGCTTGTTTGTGGGCTTCTAAAATATAGCGAATCAAAATAGCACCAATTTGATTTCCGGTTAATACTTGGTATTCACCATTTGGCATACGTACGGCTGCACCCAAACGGTCCGCATCTGGATCAGTAGCAATCAATAAATCAGCGCCTTCTTTTTCGCCTAATTTGATCGCGTATTCAAAGGCTGAATGCTCTTCTGGGTTTGGTGATTTAACCGTAGAAAAATCAGGATCGGCAACTGCTTGTTCAGGAACCAGCATATATTGTTCAAAGCCTGCTTGTTTTAGCGCTTTTTCACCTAGCATCGTTCCTGTACCGTGCAGTGGCGTGTAAACTAATTTAAGGTTTTTACCCATTTCTTTTACTAATTCATGATCAATAGTGACTGCCTTGATTTCTTCTAAATAAGCAGCATCTACTTCTTCACCAATAATGGTAATCAACTCACTGTTTTCGTCAGCTAAAACTTCAACTTCCAATGGATTTTCAACTGAACGAACAAATTCAGTCAATGCATCCGCATCTTCTGGCGGCATTTGTCCCCCGTCTTCTCCATATACTTTGTAGCCATTGTATTCAGCCGGGTTATGAGAAGCTGTGATCATAATACCAGTAAATGCATTCAAATGACGTACTGCAAAAGAAAGCTCAGGAGTTGGTCGTAGACTTTCAAATACATACGAAGGAATACCATGAGCAGCTAATGTTCTAGCCGCTTCCATCGAAAATTCAGGAGACATATGACGAGAATCATAAGCAATCGCTACCCCGCGTTTTTTTGTTTCCTCGTCCTGCGTATCCATAAAGCGAGCTAAACCTTCTGTTGCCTGGCGAATCGTAAAAATATTCATACGATTGGTTCCAGGTCCTAATATTCCCCGCATTCCAGCTGTACCGAATTCTAAAGATGTGTAAAAAGCATCTTGTTTTAATTCAGCGTTTTCATTAAGCGCTTTTAATCCCTCTTGCATTTTTTCATCCAGTTTGTCGGAATTCATCCATTGTTCATACACTTGTTCCCAAGACATGAAGAACACCTCTTTCATTTTTTCTTACCTTTTAAGTATACCATCCTTGTTATATTCAGCAAACAAAAACGTGAAAATAGTGCAAAAAAAGAAGAGTGTCAAAAATGACACTCATTATTTATTATCTTCAATATATTTGTAGACTTGTTGACCGGCAATACCGCCCTCGCCCACTGCTGTGGTGATTTGACGCAAGCCTTTTTCACGAGCATCACCAATGGCATAGACACCAGGAATGCTGGTTCGCATTTCGTGGTCGGTTTCAATCCAGCCGGCTTCATTCGTAATTCCGCTATTTTTAAATGGTTCAGTTAGCGGTTCAAGTCCAACGTAAATGAATAAACCGTTGGCTGGTTCTTCATGAACTTCATCGGTTTTCACATTGCGGATTTTAGCTCCGGTGACGACCATATCGTTACCGACAATTTCCTCCACTACACTGTCCCAAATGAAAGAAATTTTTTCATTAGCAAAGGCACGGTCTTGGATAATTTTTTGAGCCCGCAGTTCGTCACGACGGTGTACAATGACAACTTCTGAAGCAAAACGTGTTAAGTAAATCGCTTCTTCTACCGCTGAATCGCCGCCGCCAACAACTAACAAACGTTTATTGCGGAAGAAGGCGCCATCACAAACCGCACAGTAAGAAACACCGCGACCTGCAAATTGTTCTTCCCCAGCTACACCTAATTTACGATGCACACAGCCGGTAGCAACAATAATTGTTTTTGCTTGATAGCTCTTGTCTTCAGTGAGAACTTC
Source organism: Candidatus Enterococcus moelleringii (assembly GCF_017377575.1). GTDB lineage: Bacteria > Bacillota > Bacilli > Lactobacillales > Enterococcaceae > Enterococcus_A > Enterococcus_A moelleringii. The sequence goes on along the minus strand of NZ_JAFREM010000025.1, from coordinate 70,705 downwards.
TTTGTAATCACCGTGATCTTTGATTTCTTGAACAATGCCATACGCATTTTCTGTACCAAATTTTTCTACATTTTCGAACATTTTTTGTGATAGTTCTGGTCCCATAATGGAATCAAACCCAGGATAATTTTCTACTTCTGCTGTATTGTTCATTTGTCCGCCGGGCGCCCCGCGCTCGATCATTAGTACTGACAAATTTGAACGAGATGCATACAAAGCCGCTGTCATCCCAGCTGGACCAGCACCAATAATAATTACGTCGTACATTCAAATCCCCCCGTTTCTCTTCACTCTACTGCTACAATTGCCTTCTGTCGAGTTATTTGCTTACAAAAGGTAGGCAAACTTCTGGCAACTTAAGCCGTCCTATCTATTTTATCTCAAAAAAGAAGGGCAACCACCCAAAGATGATTGTCCTTACTTGCTTAGTCTTGATTTTTCATTTGCTGCATCATTTGACGAATTTTCTTCTCTGAAGGTTTTTGACCCATTGACATCATCATCTGACGCAACATATCCTCGTTAATTGGAGGATTCTTTTTCAAGTAATCTTTCATCCAGTTTCTTGCTAAGAAGAAACCACCTACAGCACCCAATATTGCGGCAATGACTGCAATCAACACAACGATTCCTGTTGATACCATTTTATCGCTCCTCTCTTTTGACATTCGCTACATATTTTACTAGAACTTTCACCAAAAGAAAAGGTATTTCCCAAAACTTGACGATCTCCTTAGAATATCGTCACCTGTTTACTAACAGCTTCCATTATTAGCGGCAATCATTTGTTCTGCCAGTTCGCTATCTTTCTCAATTAGTGCTTGATACAGCTGTCTTATTACCAATAGAAAAAGCAAACACTGTTTTACGGGCAATGTTTGCTTCTAATTTTATTCTTCATTCAATTCAGGAAAAGCCTCAGTGTCGAATTTTTGCGCCTTAAACATGGCGATTTCTTTACCATAAGGTGCATAAGCGGTTTTCTTATCTTTTCCAACATAAGGGGTTTCCAAGATTTTTGATACATGGGTAAAGCGGTCATCATGAACAATCTTATTTAACGCTTCAAAGCCGATCGTTCCGTAGCCAATATTGGCATGACGGTCTTTTCTAGCACCCATTGGATTTTTAGAATCATTGATATGCAGAACCTTCAAACGATCCAATCCGATAATCCGGTCGAAGTCTTCCATTACACCATCGAAATTGTTTTTAACATCATAGCCAGCATCATTGGTGTGGCACGTATCAAAAGTGACTGATAACTTTTCATTTAAATGGACACCTTCAATGATATAGGCTAATTCTTCAAAAGTCTTACCAACCTCTGTACCCTTGCCTGCCATTGTTTCCAAAGCGATTTGGGCTTTTTGTTCTTTGGTTAGTACTTCATTCAACCCTTTAATAATCTGGTTCAATGCTGCTTCTTCGCCGGCGCCTACATGAGCCCCAGGATGAAGCGTGATTTGCGTAGCACCCAGCGCTTCGGCCCGCATAATTTCTTCCCGTAAAAACTGAACAGCAAAGCCAAACATTTCAGGTTTAGTAGTATTACCTAGATTAATGATATAGGGCGCGTGCATAACGATATTGGATAAGCCATGCTCCTCCATAAACGCTTCGCCGGCTGGGATGTTCATTTCTTCCACTGATTTGCGTTTGGTGTTCTGCGGCGCACCGCTATAGATCATAAAAGTAGATGCGCCATAGCTGGCAGCTTCTTGAGCCGCACCCAGCAACATCTCTTTTCCCTTCATACTAACATGAGAGCCAATTAACATAATTTGATTCACTCCTAATTTCTATTGTTTAAACCACCAGCAGCAAGATTGCCGTCATTAACGGCAGACTGATTAAAAAGCTGATGGACGAGGTAAAGCCTACGACTTCCGCTCTGGCACCTGCTTTCACGCTGTTTACCACACCAAAAGTCGTCAATGGTCCTAACGATACTAAACACAATACGATCTTAATAGTAGAAGGCAAAGGCAGCATTGCAATGATCACAGCAATTATTCCGCCGAATATGTATTTGATGGCTAACGTTCGAACCACTAATACTAAGTCCTTTTTTGGCAGGCGCAATTCTAAAAACAAGCCAATCATGAACATCGATAAAAAAGTATTGGCACTGGCAATAGGTTGTATCATCTCCACCCACCGCATCGGAATTTCAATGGAAAAGCTTCGTATCACCAGCATGATCAGATAGCATAGAAAAGGCACTGAACGAGACAATCGTTTTCCTATCTTAAGTAGACTGGGTCTTCCTTTAGTAGCTCCACTGATTGTTTCGATCACAACGGTTGCACCACCTGCCAGCATGATGCTGTTGCCAATATCAAAAATGGACATTGCTGGAATCGCTTGCGGCAAAAAGCTCTGAAGAAAGGGTAAGGCAAAATTTCCAATATTATACCCTGAAACAGTGTACATGGTCAGCTCGCGTTCGACTGCTTGCTGCTTTTTCGACAAGAAGGCACCAACCCCAATCATCACGATGTTCATGATGATCCCTGCCAGTATCAGCAACAGTAAATTAGAAGCGATATCCAAACGTGATAGATTAATGATGATAGCAGCAGGAAGCGTAATGTTGATCACAATCATAGACAGCATCGTGCCATCGGCTTTGCTTAACATATTCAAACGTTTTGTTAAGTAACCTAAAAACACGATCAGAAACAGTCCCAACGAACTCCACAAAATATTTGTCATTTTTACTCCTTATAAAAGAGTTGGCTAAATCCGAAGATTTAGCCAACCATCTGCTTAAAACTGCAACATAAAATATTTTTTCTTCCCACGGCGAATTACGACAAAGGTATCAGCCAATTTATCTTCTTCATTTAAAACGTAAGTCAAATCCTGCACCCGATCACCATTTACGTAAATAGCTCCGTTAGTGATATCTTCTCTTGCTTGACGTTTAGAGTTTTCGATGCCAGCCGTAATTAAAATTTCCACCAAGTTCAAATCATCTTCGGTTTTTACTTGGTAGCTTTTGACATCCTTAAAGCCTTGTTTGATTTCGCCAGCAGTCAATTTTTTTAAATCGCCGCTAAACAACGCTTCGGAAATGCGAACGGCTTGTTCATAAGCTTCAGCACCATGGACAAGCGTTGTTACTTCTTTAGCTAAGGTGCGTTGTGCTAAACGTTTTTCTGGTGCTTCGGCAAATTCTTTTTCAATCGCAGCAATTTCTTCCAATGACAAGAAAGTGAAGTATTTCAAGAATTTCACTGCATCCCGGTCATCCGTATTAATCCAAAATTGGTAAAATTCATAAGGTGAAGTCTTCTCAGCATCAAGCCAAACTGCATTCCCTTCTGTTTTACCGAATTTTGTTCCATCGGCTTTAGTAATCAAAGGCATAGTTAACCCAAAGGCCTGTGCTTCTTTTTCACGACGAATTAATTCAATCCCTGAAGTGATATTGCCCCACTGATCGCTGCCGCCTAATTGCAGCTGACAACCATAGCGTTCAAATAATTGAAGGAAATCGTAAGCTTGCAATAATTGGTAAGCAAACTCCGTGTAAGAAATCCCGGTTTCAATCCGGCGTTTGACACTTTCTTTACTCATCATGTAGTTGATGGTGAAGTTTTTACCGACATCTCGTAAAAAGTCGATTAAAGAAACTTCTCCCAACCATTCGTAGTTATTCGCTACAATTGCTGGATTTTCTTTGCTTTCAAAGTCAATAATCCCAGAAAGCTGATCTTTAATACTTTGTGACCACGATTTTACTGTATCTAATGTATTTAATTGACGTTCCGCATCTTTAAATGATGGATCGCCGATCATACCAGTCCCACCGCCGACTAAAGCAATAGGCACGTGTCCATTTTGTTGGAAACGACGCAAGGTCAAAACTGGTAATAAATGTCCGATGTGCAGGCTGTCAGCAGTTGGATCGAATCCAATATATAATTTGACAGACTCTTCATTTAATTGTTTTTGCAAGGCTTCTTCGTCTGTCACCTGAAAGACTAAGCCCCGGTCTTTTAGCTCCTGAAAAAAGTCTGAACTCATTTTTTCTTCCTCCTCAAAGTTGTATACTTCCCCATATTAACCGAAAAAATGACGAATTAAAAGACGTAAGATTCAAATTGACTACGTTTATTTGAAGTTTTGATTACAATATCGCCAAGTGCTTGTTATGCCCTCGCATTCTTTGCTATAATTCAACAGAATTATATAGAGAATCGATGAGGTGAACTTTTTGGCTCACAAGAAAAAGGAAAAGAAGAATCAGCCTAGATCTACCAAGCATTTAGTGGGTACTTCTTTTTATATTAATGTCACACTACGGGTGGTAAAATCACTATTTGTTGGTCTTATCCTGGTTTTATTTCTGGGAGGGATGCTGGCTTTAGGAATTGGTGCGGGTTACTTTGCCTATTTAGTCGAAGGCACATCGACACCTACTAAGGAAGAAGTTAAGCAAACCGTCGGCGATATCACGGAATCATCCAAGCTGCTTTACGCTGACAATAAAGAAATTGCCACGATCAGTGCTGACCCCATCAGACAAAAAGTCAACTCTGATGAAATTTCGCCTTGGATCAAAAAGGCGATCGTTGCTACCGAAGACGAATATTTTTATGAACATCACGGAGTCGTTCCTAAAGCGGTATTGCGGGCCTTAATCAGTGAAGTCAGCGGTTTTGGCGGCGGTTCAGGGGGATCTACCTTGACGCAGCAGCTAATCAAGCAACAAGTATTAACCAACGAAACTTCCTTTAAGCGTAAAGCCAATGAAATTGTGCTGGCGTTAGATGTGGAAAAATATTTAAGCAAGGATGAAATCTTAACGGCTTATTTAAATGTCTCACCTTTTGGCCGCAACAACAAAGGTCAAAATATTGCTGGCGTAGAAGAAGCTGCAACAGGCATTTTTGATGTACATGCAAAAGATTTGAACTTGCCGCAGGCAGCCTTTATTGCCGGCTTGCCGCAAAGTCCTATCGTGTACAGTCCTTATACCAATACTGGTGATTTAAAAGAAGACTATTCGATTGGCATGGAACGGAAAAACAATGTCCTCTTCAATATGTACCGGGAGAAGATTATTTCTCAACAGGAATATGAAGATGCCTTGAATTATGATCTGGCAAAAGATTTCAAAACTAGAGAAGCAATTGAAACTGAACCACATGGTTTCTTGTACTACACCATTTACAACGAAGCAGTCAGCATTTTAGCTAAACAGCAAGCAACACAAGATGGCGTTAGCGAAAGCGACTATAGCAACGACGATGTCCGAACCCGCTACGTTGAACAAGCAAAAGTGAAGATTCAGAACCAAGGATTAAATGTTCAATCCACCATTGATAAAGATATTCATGATGCTATGCAAATGTCTGTTGCTGAGTATGGGCAATATCTTGACAATGGCTCAGGGACACCGATTGAAACCGGAAATATTTTGATGGACAATAAAACCGGACGGATTTACGGGTTTGTCGGCAGTCGAGATTACAACACGAACCAAAACAATCATGCCTTTGACACGATTCGTCAACCGGGGTCTTCCATCAAACCGCTTTTAGTTTATGGTCCCGCGATTGATCAAGGATTGATCGGCAGCGGTTCACGAATTGCTGATTTTCCAATGAAGTATCAAAACGGTGAAAATGCTGGAAAAGAATTACGAAATGCTACCGGTGAAGGTTCCAGAACCTTCCAAACAGCTCGGGAAGCATTGGTTGAATCTACCAATATCCCGGCTTACCACGTTTATCAAGATTTACTGTCTGAAAAAGGTTCAGATCAATATGTATACAATGACTACCTGCAGAAAATGAATTTCCCAAGCTCCGCTAACTGGGGCGTCGAATCCGCACCATTGGGAACTATTGAAACCACAACCTTAACCCAGGTAAATGGTTTTCAAACATTAGCCAATGAAGGTGTGTATCAAGAAGGCTACTTAATTGAATCGATTACTGACAGTACTGGAAAAGAAATTTATAAACATCAAGAAGCACCCGTGCAGGTCTATTCTAAAGCAGCGGCAACTATCATGACCGATATGATGCGCAGTGTCATTACGGAACAACAAACGACACCATTCAAAGCATTGCTTAGCGGTGTTAATTACACTTTGAGTACTGCTGACTGGGTCGGAAAAACCGGGACGACTGATAACTATACCGACAACTGGCTGATCGTTTCTACTCCTTCAGTTACCTTAGGGAGCTGGACTGGACGAGATGACAACCAACCTATGGATAGTAACGCAGGAAACCGGACAGCCAATTATATGGCTTACCTAGCTGGTCGTATTTATGGGGTTAAACCGGAAGTATTTGGAGTTAATGAGGACTTTAAGTTATCTGACGACGTCAAGAAAGAGAAGGTTTCTACCTTTACTGGTTTGAAACCTGGCAAAGTTACCCACGAAGGGACAACTTACCAAGTGCCAAGCGGTGAATCTGAATCCTTATGGGCCAAAGATGGACCGGGAGATAATACTTACAAATTCGGTATTGGCGGCACAGATGCCAATTATGAGGATTACTGGGACACTCGTCGTTCCAGCCGCAACAACAGCAATAACACAACTAACAATAATACAAACAACAATACGAATAACAACAATAATGCCAATAACAATGACAATGACGACACCGATGATGATTAACCACACCGACCGAGAGTTTCTGCTCTCGGTTTTTTTCTATTCCAAAGAAAAAAGCCCTCAAAAAATGAGAGCTTTTAAAGCAGTTTATTTAGTTGAACCTTTTTCATCGACACCGTGAGGCAAGATGATCGTTTTTTGTTCAATGTCTTCTTTGTTCATCATTTTAGTTAACAAGCGCATTGCTACCGCACCGATATCATATAACGGCTGAGTAACGCTGGTTAAGCGTGGACGAGCAACATCGGTTAACAATGAATCGTTGCTGGTGATGACTTCAAAATCTTCAGGAATTTTAACACCTTTATCAAGTAAACCATCTAATAGACCAATAGCCAATTCATCATCCGTTACAAAAGCTGAAGTTGCTCCGCTGTTTAATACACGATCAGTCAAAGCTAAGCCTTCTTTAAAGTTGTAGGCTGCTTCAAAAACTAAGCCTTCATTATAAGAAAGACCATGTTCAGCCAATGATTCTTTATAGCCCTTCATACGTGCTTGTCCGTTGATCGGATCAATTAATGGTCCGCTGATGAAGGCAATTTTTTCGTTGCCATGCTTAGCTAAAACATCAGTTGCATCTTTAGTTGCTGTTGTATAGTCAATGTTTACACTGCCTACTTGTTCGTCTGGATCAATTGAACCAGCTAAAACGATTGGTGTTTTTGAACGAGAGAATTCAGCACGGATTTCATCTGTAATATGATGACCCATGAAAATAACTCCGTCTACTTGTTTCGCTAACAGGTTGTTTAACACGTTCACTTCTTTTAATGTTTCACCATCAGAATTTGCTAGAATGATATTGTATTTGTACATTGTTGCAATATCGTCAATGCCTCGTGCCAATGAAGCAAAGAACATGTTGCTGACGTCAGGAATAATTACCCCAACAGTTGTTGTCTTTTTACTTGCTAGTCCACGAGCGACTGCATTCGGACGGTAGTCCAGACGATCGATAACCTCCAAAACTTTTTTGCGTGTAGTAGGTTTAACGTTAGGATTGCCGTTAACTACCCGTGAAACGGTTGCCATTGAAACATTTGCTTCGCGGGCAACATCGTAAATTGTAATTGTTTGTTTTTCCATTTGATTTTTCTCCTATCTCTATATGTTTTCAGAAAATCTCATTTACATTTCCTAAAGATAATAGCACGTCTTTTCTCCGATTGCAACCGTTTTACTCTAAATTATTAAAATATTTGCAAGCGTTTTCTAATATTGTTTTGCAGAAAAGGCCCTAAGTGATACAATATTCGTAAGCTTAAAAGAAAGAAGGATAACAATGAATCAAGAAAAAGTGTCAGAACTACGTAAATGGATGTCATCCAATCAAGTCGACCTAGCCTATGTGTCTGATCCTAGCCACATCGCCTATTTCTCAGGCTTTGACAGCAATCCGATGGAACGAATTTTAGCGCTTTTCATTCCTTTAGAAAAAGATCCCTTTTTATTTGCACCTGGCTTAGAGGTCGAAGATGCTAAAGCAAGCAGCTGGGCCTATGATGTAATCGGCTATTTAGACAGTGAAGATCCTTGGGCGATTATCGTAGCAGAAATTAATAAACGCTATGGTGCACCAAAGAAAATGGCTATCGAAAAGGGCCAGCTAGTCTTGGACCGCTATCAGCGATTGGCTGATGCCTTTACCAGCACTGACTTTTCTGCTGACTTAACTCCACTCGTGCAACAATTGCAATTATACAAAACCGAAGAAGAATGTCAACTTTTAGTTGAAGCGGGTTCGACTGCTGATTTAGCGTTTGAAATTGGCTTTAAGCTAGTTAAAGCCGGAGCAACAGAGGAATCAATTGTCGCTGAAATCGAATACGAATTAAAGAAACAAGGCGTCAAAGAAATGTCTTTCCCGACGGAAGTTTTAGCTGGACCAAATGCAGCTAGTCCTCATGGCTCACCAGGTAAAAACACGGTGAAGGAAAATGAATTGGTGCTGTTCGACCTTGGTACAATTGTCAATGGTTACTGCAGCGATGCAACTCGAACGGTTGCTTGCGGCAAACCAACTGATCATCAAAAGAAAATTTACGATATTGTTCTTGAAGCGCAATTAAAGGCCCAAGAAGCGGTGAAACCAGGAATTACCGCAGCTGAATTAGATAAAATTGCTCGAGATGTAATTGAAGGCTATGGCTACGGTGAATACTTTAATCACCGTTTAGGACACGGTATCGGAACCACGATCCACGAATTCCCATCAATCGTGGGCGGAAATGACATGGAAATCAAAGAAGGCATGTGCTTCTCAATCGAACCAGGAATTTACTTGCCAAATGATGTAGGTGTTCGAATTGAAGACTGTATCTTTGTCACCAAAGACGGCTGCATTCCATTTACCAAAACTTCAAAAGAGCTGATTATCTTATAAAATAATCACGATCGTTTTGAGTGATAAGCTGCTCAATAAAAAAAGTTGCCCCTTTTTTTCGAGGGACAACTTTTTTTAATGGAATTTATTGTTCAGGATTGTTCTTTTCAACTTCTTCTTTTATCTCTTCTTTGATTTCTTCAAAGCTTTCAGAGTCTTTCAAGTCTTCGGCTTTGACGTTTAATTCCTGTGCCCCTTCAGATACCGTTTCTTTGGCATCAGATTGGACCTCATCAGCGTCAAGGACAATATCTTCAGCTGCATCTTCCACTACATCTTGCGCTTCGTCAGCGGCTTTACGGAAGCGATCTGATAAGTCAGAGCTCTGTTGTTTCAAATCATCGAACAGATCAGCATGGATATCTTCTAGATCATCCGCGGCATCTTCTGATTTTCCTTTTACTGAAGAAGCAAACTCAGTTGCTTGATTGGTTAAGTCAGAGGCTTTTTCTTTAACCACAGCACTCATTTCGCTGGTTTTTTCAACAATATCTTCTGTATAATCCGAAGCCAGATCACGCCAGTCATCAGTTTTGCTTGCTAATTCGTCACGCAATTCTTTGCCTGATTTAGGTGCTAATAGTAAAGCAGTTGCTGCGGCAGCTGTTCCGCCAATTAGTACTCCTAATAAAAATCCGCCTTTTTTTCTTCCCATAGTAATTCCTCCTGTTATACGTTAGTTTGTTTACGATTTCTGAAAAACTTCATGGTTGATTCTCCAACCTTGCCAGCAACTTTCGCCTTCGCCGTTGTTTTTCCAACAGTAGCTACTTTACTGGTTAAGTTGCGGCTCGCATGGTTCAAGTTTGATACGCTCTCACTTAAATCCGCTACGGCAGTAAACAACGGGTCAATTGTTGCCACTTTCCCATTGACATCGTTCAACAGATGATTGCTTTTTACCAGCAAGCCTTCCACCTGCTGCATTAACAAGTCAACATCCTTGGTTAACACACTAATCGTTGTATTTGCTTCTTTTACTGTGGTATCGACTTTTTCCACCGTTTTGGCGACTTGGTTCAGTACTTTCACTAAAAAGACAACCAATACAACGAATGCTAAAGCTGCAATGAGAGCAGCAACGCCTCCTAAACTCATCCGAACACTCCCTTGCTCATTTTCTGTCAAAAAACCTTTATTTACTAACCTTTATTATACCATTCATCCCTCATTAAACAAAAGTTTATCCTTGGAAGAAAAATTACTGCTAGCTTCAATCATTCGAATAGTGATCTAGCTTACCTAAATTTCTTGTCCAATCATTGTTCATTACAACAAAGTGTTACTAATAGGTCAACGACACGTTGCAATTCCTAGAGCATTTATGAATAGGAAAATTTTTTCCGAAAAAAAACAGCAACCGCAGCTGCTGTTTTTTACGAATTTATTTTTTTGATGCTTTTGGTTTGCTGCCTTCAATTTCTTTACCTAGTTTAACAATATAGTCAGCCAACTTATCTTTAATTTCAGGGTGAGTCAAGCCATATTCGATACTAGTGGTCATGAAGCCGAATTTATCGCCCACATCGGAACGTTTGCCGGTAAATTCTTGGGCAAAGACGCGTTGGGTTTTATTTAAGGTATCAATCGCATCGGTTAATTGAATTTCTCCGCCCGCACCTGGTGTTTGGTTGTCTAAGATAGAAAAGATTTCCGGTGTTAACAAGTAACGGCCGATAATCGCCAAATCGCTTGGTGCTTCTTTCGGATTTGGTTTTTCTACGAAGTTTTTAACATTGAACAAGCCTTTTTCGACTTCTTCGCCAGGATTGATGATCCCGTATTTTGACGTATCTTCGTGAGGTACACGCATAACGGCAATCGTTGAAGCGTGAGTTTTTTCGTAGTCATTTACCAACTGTTTCGTCAACGGAATTTTATCTTCCATTAAATCGTCACCCAGCATAACTACAAACGGCTCATTTCCGACAAAAGCTTTCGCTTGCAATACAGCATGGCCTAACCCTTTTGGATGAGACTGACGGATAAAGTGCAAATTAACATCAGTGGTTTCTTCAACCAATGCTAATAAATCCGTTTTGCCTTTTTCCTTTAAGTTCATTTCCAATTCAATATTCGCATCAAAATGGTCTTCAATTGGTCGTTTGGCTTTTCCGGTTACAATTAAAATATCTTCGATCCCAGAATTCAAGGCTTCCTCAACGATAAATTGAATAGTCGGTTTGTCGACAATCGGCAGCATTTCTTTTGCCATCGCTTTAGTAGCTGGCAAAAAACGAGTTCCTAAGCCTGCTGCTGGTATCACAGCTTTTCTTACACGCATGTTACTTCCTCCAACTTTCTGATTATAATGTAAATTCATTTTCAAACGTCCCCGCACGCAGCATCAAATCAGTGCAAGCTTGACGAACGTCCTTTCCTTCATAGAGTACCGAGTAGATAGTTTCAGTGATCGGCATTGGCACATCCATTGTCACAGACAATTCTTTGGCTGCCTTAGTTGTTGCTACTCCTTCAACAATCATGCCCATATTTTCTAATACTTCATCTAAATTATGGCCTTTGCCTAGTAAATTACCCGCTCGCCAGTTTCGTGAATGCACCGAAGTACAGGTAACAATCAAATCGCCAACACCGCTTAACCCGATAAAGGTTAAAGGGTTCGCTCCCATTGCTACCCCTAAACGACTGATTTCAGCTAATCCCCGCGTCATAATCGCAGCTTTTGCATCATCGCCATAAGAAAGTCCATGCAACGCACCGGCACCAATTGCGATAATATTTTTCAGCGCTGCGCCCATTTCAACACCAACTACATCCGTGTTGGTATAAATACGCAGGTATTCGTTCATGAACAATTTTTGGACATATTTTGCCAAGTCTTCGTTGTCGCTCGCTGCAGTGATCGTTGTAATATCATGTACCGCAACTTCTTCGGCATGGCTAGGACCAGATAATACAACAATACCTTCGCGGTTCTCTGTGGAAACTTCTTCAGCTAAAATTTCTGAAATTCGTTTATGCGTTTCTTGCTCCAAGCCTTTACTAGCATGGATAACTACTGGCTTGCCAGTAACTAATTTATTAAATTCTTTAGCAACGATCCGGATTGCTTTAGTTGGTACGACGAAAAGAACCGCATCCACCCCATCAATTGCTTCCTTCAATTCTTTACAGCCTAGAATGCTGTCAGGAATTTTCAAATCCGGCAAATAATGCCGATTGGTATGATAGGTATTGATCTCATCAATTTGTGCTGGGTTATTCCCCCAAATTCTTACGTCATGACCGTTTTCTGCCAGTACTTTTGCTAAGGCGGTTCCCCAAGAACCAGGCCCTAGAACGGCAACTTTTTGTTTCACGGTTCGTTCCTCCTGTCTTTAATCCTAACATATTTTTAAATGATTGTCGTAAATTATACAATGTACTGATCGCTTCCTTGTGTTCGTAAATACGTCGGAACAGCAGGCTGTTTCCTCCGTCGCAGGAAGACAATGATTAGGGCGCCGGCAAACAGTACTAGTGACAATACTTGCGATACCCGCAAGCTGCCAAATAGATATAAGCTGTCTGTCCGCATTCCTTCAATGAAGAAACGGGCGAAGCTGTACCAGCCGACATAGCTTAAGAAAATTTCTCCCTGTTTGAAAATCGTAGTTTTCTTTCTTAAAACCAGCAGCAGTACAAAGCCTAATAAGCACCAAAGGGATTCATATAAAAAGGTCGGCTGACGATAGGCGCCATCAATATACATATTGTCAATAATGAATTGCGGAATATGCAGGCCTTCCAAAAAGCTGCGAGTGGTTTCTCCACCATAAGCTTCGTGGTTCATAAAGTTGCCCCAGCGTCCCATGCCCTGCGCCAAAATCACACCAGGAGAACAAACGTCTAAAAACAACCACGGATCAATAAAGTGATACTTCGTGTAAAAGTACAAAACGATCACTGCCGCAATCAAGCCGCCATAAACCGCCAAGCCGCCGCTGCGAATATTAAATATTTGACTTGGATCAGCCAGATAAGGCCCCAAGTCAAACAGAATATAATACAACCGGGCACCAATAATGGCAATTGGCAGCGCCCAAATCAAGTAGTTGGTCATATCGTCTTCTTTTAAGCCAACCCGAACTGCCTCCCGGGATGCCAGCCATAACGCAATCCCAATTCCCGAAACAATAATGATGGCATACCAATAGATTTCCAACCCGAACACTTCAAAGGCGACCCGATTAACTTGGGCAATCATTCATTTTGCCCCGAATTTTCATCAATCAAAGCAGTCAAACGATTTTCAAAGGTCTTCGTCGCATCATACCCCATGCTTTTCGCCCGGAAATTCATGGCCGCAACTTCAATAATAATCGCCACGTTTCGTCCCGTTTTGACTGGTATTTTAATTTGCGGAACATTTACTTCGGCAATTTCCACTGCTGTATTGTCGCTACCCAAACGATCATACTTTTTATCCTTGGCCCAGTTTTCCAAATAAACTACCAATTGTACTGGCATCGAACCACGCACTGCACTGGCACCAAATAAATCCATCACATCAATGATACCTACTCCGCGGATCTCAATTAAATGCTGCAAAATTTTCGGCGGTTCACCGATTAAGGTTAATTCATCCTGTTGATAAACATCTACCCGGTCATCGGCGATTAAACGATGTCCGCGTTTAACTAATTCCAGTGCTGTTTCGCTTTTTCCGATGCCGCTGTCCCCTTGGATCAAGACACCTAACCCATACACGTCCACTAAAACGCCGTGAACGCTGGTCCGTGGTGCCAAGCTGCCATTTAAGAAGCTGGATATTTCACCTAGCAAACGGGAAGTAGCGATCGGTGAGCGCAAGACAGCAATTCCGTGTTCTTTAGCCGCTTGGATCATTTCCTCTGGCGGTGTTAAGCCACGGGATACAATAAAGCCTGGTGTATCTTCACTGCACATTCTTCGCATAACCATGAGTCGTTCTTCAGGAATCATCCGTTCCGCGAAGGTAATTTCTTTATTTCCAAACAGCTGCAGCCGATCATGAGAATAGTAATTAAAATATCCAGTTAATTCCAAACCCGGACGTGAAATATCACCAGTTACGATGACCCGTTCCAAGCTGGCTTCATCGCCGGTTACTACTTCTAATGAAAGTGCTTCAACTAATTCTTTCACTTTTACTGTTTCAGACATTTGAGCCCCTCTTTCTTTTAAGTTTCCGTTCTATTTTATCATTTATTGAAGAGGGTTACTAGGTAATGCCATTTTTCTGAGACAAAAATGAAAAACCAGAAGACGAAAAAGTCTTCTGGTTAGCGATCTGTATATTTATCAAGATAATGTTCGGAAACAATCACATTGACGATTGCCATTACGACAGCCACCAATACAGCCGTTCCAAAACTTGCAAAGCCGAAGCGGTAACTTCCCACAATGCTGGAAGTCAGTTGTAACATACCAGCGCTGATCACAAAGCTGAACAGTCCAAAGGTCAATAAGTTTAGCGGTAAAGACAACAGCGTTAATATTGGTTTTACCAGCGTATTGAGAATAGACAAGATAAAGCTTGCGAGAATAGCTACCCAAATATTTGCTACAAATATATGTGCAGGAAATATTACGGACAATGAAATGAAAATCAATGTATTAGCTATAACGCGCTGTAAGTAGGTCATTAGAAATCGCTCCAGTCATCGTCGTCAACAGGTTCTGCGTGTTTGCGTTCTTTTGTCTTTGTCTTCTTTTGGCTAGTGTTACGACCGTAGTAAGGGTTGTTGTGACCATAAGAATTAGTCTTTGGTCCAGCTGGGATAAGCACTGCTAATATAGGGTATAATAAAAGCGGCGCGCCAGACAAACATAAGAAGACATAAATGACACGAACAATGGTAGGATCAATGCCGAAGTATTCTGCGATTCCGGCTAAGGTACCTGTCAGTACCACGTTGCTCCTTGATTTTGTTAGTCTCTTTTGCATATATAATCTTCCTTCCTATTATTCCCTATTTGTCAAAATCTTTCAAGAAAATACTTCCTGTAGTTGTCGAAACATCGATTTGTGCCATGTCATCCTTGGTTCTTCTGAATTGCAGCAAACGATTGGTTTTTTCTTTTTTCTCACGAACCACTTCGTAGTCTGATAAGCGGTGGTTAATATTTCCCAAGCTGGTCTTGGCAATTCCTTCCAAGCCTAATTCTTTAGGTAGGGATACTTTAACGTTTCCGTTAACCGAGCTTGCTTTAATTTTTTTCAAGCTATCATGTCCAACAGTTAGTTTTACATCACCGTTGATTAATGAAATCCCGTAGTTTTGAACAGTTGCTCTGGAAGAAATTGTTCCGTTGACTGTTTCAATGATAGAATCCAAAATTTTTCCATCGCGAATTTCAATGTTGCCGTTCACACCTTGAATTTCTAACATAGTGGCATTGATTCGTTTGAATACAATATTGCCATTGGTTGATTTAGCATAGACATCTTTTGCGTCCATTTCTTCAATCAGCAAGTCGCCGTTTAGCAATTTCACTGCTACATGATCGTAGGTACGTCTTGGCAAGTAGAAAACTAACGAAGCATTTACTCGTTTGTTTGGTACTTGGAAGGTAATATGTTCGTCATTGACTTCGATTTGGCTGCGTTCCATAAAGGATTGCAATGGAGTCGCTTCATTCATCTTGCCGTAAAGCTTGATTTTAGCATCGACTTTAATATCTTCTTCGTCCCATGCCTTAAAAATCACTTTCCCATTGGCTAATTTTACATCAATTAACGTTGGTTGAACATCGCTGTATAAAAATTGGTGTTCAAACTTGGTTGTTGCAACGCCAGGAACTTTAACATTAATGTCTTTCCAGTCAACATTTTCTTCGACTGTTTCGGAAACTGTTTTAATCGCTTGTTTCATAAACTTGCCAAATTGCACACCGGCTTCGCCTAGCTTTTCACCGACTTGATTGAAGGTTTCTGATGCTTGTTCCTTCAAATCTTCTGGAATTTCAAAATTCACGTAAGGACGTTTGGTGCGGCTTTCTTGATCTTCACGAATCGATTCTAAAGCTTCTTTTTGTTCCATTTCTTGATTTTCTAAACGTATAAGCTGTTCTTCCCAAACTTTGATTTCAGCTTCCACTCGTTCGCGGATCGCTTCGTCTTCTTCTGATAGAGCATCTAGCTCTTCTTTGGTGTTCAGTTCCATCAAGACTTCTTTTTTCTCACGGATGTCAGCTTTGACTTCTTGCTTTTCACGATTGATTTCATCGATCTTAGCCGAAATTTGATTGGCTTCAGTTGCCAACTCATCAAAGTAGGCTTCTAAATCTTCCAACTCTTCGTCAGCTGCTGATTTTTCTTCCGTTCCGTTTTCCCAGTCATCCACTAAGTTAGCGGCTTGGTCACGGTGGTAAGAATCAACCTTATCGGCATCCTGTTCAATCTGTGCTTCGTCTTTGGCTTTCGCCATACTTTCCAATAAATCTAAACCTTCTTCAGTTGAGATGATTCCTTTTTTCACTAATTCTAAAACTCTTTGTCTTTCATTCATAAAAAATTGCCTCCTTCAGCAATCAAACGTTTGGGTTACTTAACTTATGTACCTATTATGCAATGTTTTTTGTGATTTGTCATAGGACTAAAGGCTTATCTTTTTCTCCAACTCGCGAGACCTATCCAAAATAAAAGCCTTGAATTCATTACAACTACTGAAAGTGTAACGAATTCAAGGCTTTTTGTCATGATAATCGATTGCTTCAAAATAATTGTTTAGCAAAAAGTCACAAAATCTTCCAGTATTATCAGACTAGCTGAATTCACTGGTAACTATTTTTTCCGGCTCTTGCTTGCTTAATATGCGATCCCGTTTAGACAATCGTTTGAAGAAGGCGACGGAAACCAACGCAGCAATCGTCTCAGCAATAATGAAGGAAAACCAAATGCCGTTTAAGCCCCAAATCTTGCTTAGTGCCCAAGCTAACGGCATAGTAATACAAAACTGACGCAGCAGGAAAACCACCAGCGATTCTTTGCCTTTGCCCATCGATTGAAACAAAGTGGGCAAAATAAAGCCAAAGGTAGCTGGAATGAAGCTGATGGAAATAATGCGTAAAGCCGGAATCCCGATTACCAGCATATCCTCTGAAGCGTTAAACAGCTGCAACAGCTGAGCTGGGAAAATTTGGAAAAGCAATACGCCAGCAATCATAATACCTAAGGCTGCCACAATACACATCTTCAAGCAATGCAGCAGTCGCGATGGATCTTTGCGGCCATAATTATAGCCCATGATCGGCATAGCGCCCTGAGTCAATCCGCTGACTGGCATAAATACGAAGGTCTGCAGTTTGTAGTAAACACCATATAAAGAAACCGCCGTAGTGGAAAAAGAAATCAAAATCGCATTTAAGCCCATTACTAGAAATGAACCTAAAGCATTCATACAAGTATTGGGAATACCAATAAACAAAATTTGTTTAATCGTCTCAAAATTGTATTTGAATTCTCGCAGTTTTAAGGTCACTTCCTGATTTTTCTTCAATAGGAAGTAAAACGACAACAGCATGCAAATAAATTGCGCGGTCACTGTTGCAATAGCCGCTCCAGCTACTCCCAGTGCTGGGAAGCCAAACCAGCCGAAAATCATAATCGGATCTAAGACTATGTTAGTCACTGCTCCGACCACTTGAATCATCATCGGCACATTCATTTGCCCGGTGGATTGGAAAATCTTTTCTATTAATATATAGTAGAAACTAGTAAAGCTGAAGTAGACTACAATATACATATAGCTGGCCGCATCCGCAAAAATCGCGGCATCATTGGTAAACATTTCTAAAAAACGTTCGGTCCCGACTAAACCAAACAGACAGAAAACTCCTGAAGCAATTGTCGCCAGCAGCATACCATGTGCAACTGTACTATTGGCTTCTTTGCTATCTTGCTCTCCAAGTTTTCGAGAGATGTAAGAGTTCACCCCTACACCAATTCCCACCGAAACTGAAATAATCAGACTTTGAATCGGAAAGACAATCGATACCGCCGTTAGCGCTCCTTCACTAATTTGCGCTACGTACATACTATCAACAATATTATAAAGTGATTGAATCAACATAGAAACCATCGGTGGCAGTGCCATCCCGAATAAAAGCGACGGCATTGGCTTTTCAGCCATTTTGTTCATTTTCATTTTTTAACCCTCTTTCTCGCAGAAAAAGCCCCCTTTTACTATTTTAAGTCGTGAAAATAGCAAAAGACGGGCTTTAATAAGCATTATTCTGTTATCGTTATTCTACAAAATCAATTTGCTTTTTTCAAGCAGATTTTGCTATTTTTAATCACAAACCAATAAAAAAGTATGTATAAACGGGAAAAGACACGCCCGAAGACGTGTCTTGATGTTAAAATTGTTCGTCGCGATTGCTGTTTAGTTCAGTAATTTTACCTGATGCCAGATAAACAATCCATTCGCAAATATTGGTAACATAGTCGCCAATACGCTCTAAATAGCTGGCTACATTCAAGTAGTCGGTCCCGCTGATAATGGTTTCCGATTGTTTTTCCATCGTATCCGTCGTCATTTTGTAAATCTGTTTGAAGTACTCATTTACCCGCTCATCCATTTTTGCGATCATGCGAGCGTCTTTTTCATCGGTTTTTACATACGCGATCAAGACGTTATCTACCATTTTTTTCACGTAATCAGACATTTCTGAAATGACTTCTTCCACTTCTAGAATCCGCGGCATTCCTTTTAGACGAATGGTTGATTTTGCCACCGAAACGGCGTGATCTCCCATTCGTTCCAAGTCAGAACTAGCTTTCATAATGGTGATAATCGTCCGCAAGTCAGTTGTCACTGGTTGCTGCAAAGCAATCATTTCAAAGCTTTTCTTTTCCAATCTTACTTCCATATCATTGATCTTAATATCATTGTCAATAACCTCTTGAGCTAGATTCTTATCATGATCAATATAGGAGCGCACCGATTTGTGGACTGCACTGGAAACCACCATCCCCATTTCATAAAACTGGTTGTGGAGATTCAATAAATCCTCTTCAAATTGTGTACGTAGCATTGTTTCCCTCCTTAGTTTTATTTTTCAAAATCGTTTCTTAGCCAAATTTACCGGAGATATAATCTTCTGTTTCTTGTTTGGCGGGATCTAAAAAGATTTTCTTCGTTTTATCAAACTCGATCAGCTCACCTTGCAAAAAGAAAGCAGTCTTGTCTGAAATTCGTGAAGCTTGAGACATGTTGTGAGTTACGATAATAATTGTATAGCGTTCTTTTAACTCCAGCAGCATGTTTTCAATTTTCCCAGTTGAGACTGGATCTAAAGCACTAGTTGGTTCATCCATTAAAATAATTTCTGGATTAACCGCCAAAACCCGGGCAATACATACCCGCTGCTGCTGTCCGCCGGATAAAGACAAAGCACTTTGATGCAGTTTGTCTTTCACGTCATTCCAAACTGATGCTGCTTTTAAGCTTTCTTCTACAACTTGATCTAATTTCGCTTTATCTTTTTCACCTTTTAATTTTAACCCATAAACGATGTTTTCGTAAATGGAAAATGGAAAAGGATTTGGCTGCTGGAACACCATGCCGATTTGCTTGCGCAATTCGACGGTGTCAGTTTTGGGACTATAAATATCCCGATTTTTATAATCCACACTGCCGGTAATTGTTACATCAGGAATCAGATCATTCATCCGGTTCAAGCAACGCAAGTATGTGGATTTTCCACAACCGGAAGGTCCAATCATCGCGGTGATTTCATTTTCATTAAAAGATAAATCAATTCCCTTTAAGGCCTCTTTTTTCCCATAATACAGGTGCAGGTCTTTGGAAGTAATAATCTTAGACATTCATTTTCCTCCGTCTCTTAACCAAAGTGACCAGAAACATAATCTTCAGTAGCCTGGATTTTTGGTCGGGTGAAGATTTTGCGGGTTTCATCATACTCAATCACGTGCCCTAAGTAGAAGAACGCCGTGTAATCACTGATACGTGCTGCTTGCTGCATGTTGTGGGTCACGATGATGATCGTATAGTCATCCTTCAATTGCGTCAAGGTTTCTTCCACTGTCCCAGTTGAAATAGGATCCAAGGCACTGGCTGGTTCATCCAGCAGTAAAATATCTGGCTTCATGGCAATTGCCCGTGCAATACATAAACGCTGTTGTTGTCCACCAGACAAGGCCAAAGCGCTTTTGTCCAAGTTGTCTTTTACTTGATCCCACAAAGCCGCTTGTTTTAAGCTGGTTTCTACCATTTCTTCTAACTTGTGCTTATCCTTTTCCCCATGCTGCTTCAAGGCAAAAGTAATATTGTCGCGGATTGATTTACTAAAAGGATTTGGCCGCTGGAACACCATGCCGATGCGCTTGCGCATTTCGTAAACATCAATGTTATCAGCATTCACATCTACACCCTTATACATGATCTTACCCGTTACGCTAGCGCTGCTGATCCCATCATTCATCCGGTTCAGTGAACGCAGATACGTCGATTTCCCACAACCGGAAGGACCGATCAAGGCTGTGATTTTATTTTTTTCAAATTCTAAGTCGACACCTTTGATTGCTTCGTTCTCACCATAGAAAACGTGCAAATCCTCTGTATGGAGAACGACATCTCCAGGCATATGGATAATGTTGCGTTCTTCCCAATTGTATTCTTTCATCGAATTCTCCTTATGCTGAAGTCATCTTTTTGTGGAGACGTTTGCCGATGGCCCGCGCTCCAAAGTTGAACAGTAATACTGCAATAATTAAAACAGCCGATGCCCCTGCAGAAACACTGGCACCATCTGGCATCGTTCCTTCGGTGTTGATTTTCCAAATATGAACCGCCAACGTTTCCGCTTGCCGGAAAATGCTGATGGGACTTGAAACACTTAAAGGATTCCAATTTGAAAAGTCTAAGGCTGGTGCACTTTGTCCAGCGGTATAAATCAAAGCTGCCGCTTCACCAAAGATCCGCCCTGAACTCAAAATAATCCCGGTTAAAATTCCTGGAGATGCATCCGGAACAACAATTTTTGTGACTGTTTCCCAGCGTGACAGACCCAAAGCTAGTCCGGCTTCCCGCTGAGTATAATGGATCGCACGCAGTGATTCCTCAATATTTCTTGTTAGCAGCGGCAGGTTGAACAAAGTCAGCGCTAAAGCACCTGACAGAATTGAAAAGCCGTAACCAAACTGAATAACAAATACTAAGAAACCGAACAAACCAACTACCACTGATGGCAATGAACTCAAAATTTCAATCGATGTACGAATCAAGCCAGTTACCCAATTATCTTTAGCATACTCAGACAAATAAATCCCTGCGCCTAAAGAAATTGGAAAACTGATTAGCATCGTAATGAACAGTAAGTAAATTGAGTTGAACAATTGAATCCCGATCCCGCCGCCTTCTTGATAAGCTTTAGAAGGTGAAGTCAAAAATTCTAACGAGATATGCGGCACGCCGCGAACCAATATATATAATAGTAGAAAAGCTAAAATACAAACAATCAATCCGGAGATAATATATAAGACTACTGTAGCAATCTTATCCGCGCGTTTGGCTTTATCCATTCTTTATCTCTCCTTTTTTACCAATGTAGCGAATCAAAATATTGAAGACTAAAGACATAAACAATAGAATCAACGCTAACGACCACAGAACATTGTTCTCTACAGTGCCCATGATAGTATTACCAATGCCCATCGTTAAGATCGATGTTAAAGTTGAAGCTGGTGTGGTCAAGCTGGTAGGCATCAACGCCGCATTCCCGATAACCATCTGAATTGCCAAGGCTTCTCCGAATGCCCGTGCCATACCGAATACCACGGCTGTTAAAATCCCGGGAATCGCTGCCCGCAGCACCACTTTGTAAATAGTTTGCCAACGTGTTCCTCCTAAAGCTAAGGAAGCTTCACGATAATAACGGGGTACAGACTTCAACGTGTCCACAGTCATCGTGGTTACCGTTGGTAAAATCATAACGAATAATACAAAGGTTCCTGACAAAATCCCAAAACCAGTTCCGCCAAAAACCGAACGGACCATCGGAACGATGACAGTCAAACCAATAAATCCATAAACGACTGACGGGATTCCCACCAGTAATTCAATCACCGGCTGCAAAAACTTTTGTCCTTTGTTAGGCGAAATTTCAGTCATAAAGACCGCTGCACCAATGGCAAAAGGTGTTGCAACAAGCGCCGCCAAAAAAGTAACAATAAACGATCCGACAATCATTGGTAACGCTCCGACTAGCGGTTGGCCATCTGGTCCAGTTGCGCTAGGATTCCAAACCGTTCCAAATAAGAAATCAAACACATTAATTTTATCTACAAAAAATGTAGCCAAACCTTTGCTGGCAACAAAATAGAAGATAGCACCTACAACAAACACAATTAACGCGATACAGATAAAACTGATCAACCGTCCTCGTTGTTCGATACGCGCTCTTTTTGATTTTGTGGTGAGTGCTTTTTTTACTTCTTCATTCTCCAAGGATATTCCTCCTATACGATAATCTATCGGGTTCATTTTACAAGGTGAACGTCAATTTCTGTTAAACCTTGTGTGAAGCTTGGATGACAATTGTAAAGATTGTGTAAATTCAGTCGAAGAATAGGCTTTCACCCAATTTTAGCTCACTTTTTTAGATACTTGAAGTAATTAACCTTTTGACTTTAAAGTGAGTTTGAGTCTTGACTGAACCTTTATCCAGCCTTTTTATTGTGAAAGTTAAACAGAGATTTTTGCAAAAGAAAAAACTGAGGACAGCTGCCTCAGTTTATTACGTTTCCTTGCCAATCTCGTTCCACCTTCATAGCTGAGATTGGGATATAGCCTAGTTGAGGAACCACACGTTCCTGCACTGCATCTGATTGAATATATTCTAAAAATTCCGCGCTTAGCTCGCTTGGCGTTCCTTTTGTATACATGTGTTCATAGGCCCAAATTTGCCATTTATTCTCAGTGACATTTTCATCTGTTGGTTCAACACCATCAATACTCAACGTTTGCACATCATCACTAACATAAGAAAAGGCTGTGTAGCTGATTGCTCCTGGTGTGTCGGCAACAATTTGCCGAACCATCCCACTGGAATCCTGCTCCTGAGCACGAATAGCTGTTTGTCCATCCAGCACCCATTTTTCAAAGGTTGCTCTAGTTCCGCTGCCAGATGCCCGGTTCAAAATAACGATATCTTCATCGGTTCCACCGATTTCCTGCCAGTTGGTGATTTCGCCTAAAAAGATTTTACGTAAGTTTTCTAAAGAAATATCAGTAATGCCAACATTCTTGTTAACGATTGGAGTAATACCGACTACAGCAACTTTATGATCTGTCAGCTGATCAGCATTGATTCCGCTTTTTTCTTCAGCAAATACATCTGAATTACCAATTTCCACTGCACCAGATTGAACCTGACTTAAGCCAGTTCCGCTACCGCCGCCTTGGACATTAACAAATTTCCCTGGATTTTCACTTTGGTATTCTTCCGCAACTGTTTCGACTAACGGCTGCAATGCTGATGATCCAACTGCTGTGATTGATTCGCCACGATCGATCCATTTAGAACAGCCGGACAATAAAAGTACAGTCCCTAAGAGGGGCAGTAACCATTTTTTCATGAGGATTCTCCTTTTAATAAAATAAGCTAGTTTATTGTACCATTTCCTTTTTAAAGAGCAAGAGGTATTTTTACAACAATGGTGAGATTAGTCTCGCGATGCCTTCCTTAAACTTAATCACTAAACCGCGCTGATCATAGCGCTCCTGAGTTAAGACTTGCGATAATTCAGAATCCTTGAAAAACGCATTCCGGACCTCAGCGGCAATTTGGCTATCGTAAATAACCGTGTTTACTTCAAAATCCAGCTGGAATGAACGAACATCAATATTGGCTGAACCAACGGAAGCAATTCCTTCATCCACAATCACCGTTTTCGCGTGAATAAAGCCATTCTCATAGGTTTCAATTATCGCACCATATTCTAACAGCTCAGCTGCAAATGAATAGGTAGCCCAATAAACCAGTATATGATCCGGCTTATTGGGGATCTGAATACGCACCTTCACCCCGGAAAGCAACGCCAATTTTAGCGCTTCATGGATTGAGTCGTCTGGGATATAATAAGGTGTTTGAATCAAAATCTCTTTTTTAGCTAAATTAATCATTTTCAAGTAAGTCATCTTGATTTGTTCATGCTCGCTGTCTGGTCCACTAGTAACAATTTGTAAGGCGCAGCGACCTTCAGATTCAATTTCCGGAAAATAAATCGGTTCGTACAGCACTTCGTTTTTATGCTGAGAATTCCAGTCCATCAAAAAACGGTTCTGCAGTGAATAAACAATATCGCCATGCACCCGGAGATGATTATCCCGCCAGTAACCAAATCGATCCACCAAACCTAAGTACTCATCACCAACATTGAAACCGCCGGTATAGCCAATTTTCCCATCAATCACCACAATTTTACGATGATTCCGATAATTCATGCGGGGATTCAAGTAAGGCACAAACAATGGAAAGAAGAATTCTACTTCACCGCCTGCTTCCAACAACGAAGCAAAGAACTTGCGATTTACTTGAGTAGAACCCCACGCATCCAGCAACAAGCGGACTTTCACGCCTCGCTTGGCTGCAGCAGTCAGCGCATCGCGCACCTCTACACCTAAAGCATCGCTTCTGTATATATAGTACTCCATATGGATATGTAACGTAGCCTGCTGGATGTCGTTTAAGAGTGCGTCGAATTTTTCTCTACCATCAGTATACAGGGTAACCTCGTTATTCGTCGTGTATAGTGAACTTTCAAACATCGTCAGCATATAAATTAACTGTTTAGGATCCACTTGGTTGGTAGAAGGTTTAGGAAAAAGACCTCGAGCCAAGGCCCGCTGCTGCTGTTCGATCTCGACATTCATACCGACTTTGGTCTGCATTTTCAAATCAAAGATGCGTTCCTTTGAGATTCCTTTGCCTAGAAAAATATACATGACAAAACCAACCACCGGCAGGAAGGTTAGAATTAACAGCCATGCCCAAGTAGTCACGGTATCTTTTCGCTCACGAAAAACAATAACCAGCGATAAGATCGTATTTACGATTAGAAATATAAGGCCCATATGTCCCAACAAAAAATTCACCATTTCCCACTACTCCTTCCTTTAAAGAATAGCGAAGAAGCCACTGAATGTAAACAGTAAATGCCCCTTCAGCATCCAGCAACCGCTAAAAAAGTGTTGGCGAAAGAGATCACCAACACTAGCTTTGTTTTTTAAATTTTTAAGAAACGACGCATGGAGATGATCGACCCTAAAGATCCAATCAAATACCCTCCAACTGCCATCAATATATCTAATTTCCAAACAATATTGCCGGGCGTCAGTAAATACATGTTAGACGCCACTAGATATTGCGCAGCTAATTCATAAATTTCCTTGTAGCCATAAGTCAGAATTAGAATCGGAATGATTGATCCGATTAATCCGATCCAGCCGCCTTCTAAGAAAAATGGCCAACGAATATAGCCGTTTTTGGCACCTACCAGCCGCATAATTTGGATTTCCCGTTTGCGGGAAATAATTGTAATCCGAATGGTATTGGAAATTAAGAAAATCGCCACAAAGATTAGTAAAGCAGCTGCAGCTAATCCCCAAGTTCTGACAACACCAGCCATCGTAATAATCCGATCGGCTGAACTTCCGCCATAATCGGCTCGGTTAACATTGGTTAGTTGACTTGCTTGATCAGCTACCGGCTTAATGTACTGAGAATCTGTTGCACTTACCACATAAACATCATATAGAGGGTTGTTATCTCCTTCAAACAGATCCCAAGCATCACCTAAAGTCGCCTGGATTTTTTTCAATTGATCTTCTTTGCTGGAGAACTGCACCTTTTCTACATGAGAAATATCGGCTAATTCTGTTTTTATCTCTTTTAAATCGTCTTCTGTGGTACCAATATCCACGAAAACAGTCACGTCGACATTGCCTTCAACGTCTTGTGCTAATTTGGTTGCATTCATAATGATTGCTAAAAAGACACCAGCTAACGTCAAGGTAATGGTAACCGCACTTACAGAAGCTAAGGTCATCCATCCGTTACGTTTTAAGCTCTTCATACTTTCCAGCAAATGTCGGAAGAAATTTCTAATCATCGAATTCGTATTCCCCTCCCGCTTCGTCTCGAACAATCAAGCCATTCTCAATCGCAATCAGACGATGACGCATCGTATCAACAATTGTTTTGTTGTGGGTTGCCATGACAATCGTTGTCCCTTGGGCATTGATGCGTTCTAACAGCTTCATAATATCCCATGAGGTTTCAGGGTCAAGGTTTCCAGTTGGTTCATCAGCGATTAATACTTTCGGTGTATTGACAATTGCTCGCGCAATCGACACCCGCTGCTGTTCCCCACCAGACAATTCGCCTGGAAAAACGCGGACTTTATGCTTTAAGCCGACTAAATCTAAAACTTCCATTACTCGCTTTTTAATATCGCGAGGTTTGCGCCCGATTACTTGCATCGCATAAGCAACATTTTCATACACGGTTTTGCGGGGCAGCAATTTGAAATCCTGGAAGACTACGCCGACATCCCGACGCAAATAAGGGACATCGCGATTCTTAATTTTTAATAAATTATGTCCAGCAACTTCTAATTTCTTCCCAGATGTTGCTTTTTCTTCCCGGTACATCAATTTGATAAAGGTTGATTTCCCACTCCCAGAGGGACCAACAACATAAACAAACTCCCCTTGATCAATATTGACCGTAAGGCCACGGACCGCCGTAGTCTTATTGGGATACTTTTTCACCACATCTTGCATTTCAATCATGGGTATCTCTCCATATCCTCTTAAATTCTTAGCTATTATAGCACGGAAACATTGCAACAGGCTTTCAGTAGTTTACAATTTGATTTCATTTAACTTAGTTGCTTTGACCTAAATGCCATTTAAGATAAGCATCGATAAACGGATCGAGATCGCCGTCCATGACCGCTTGCACATTTCCGGTTTCGTAATTTGTTCGATGATCCTTGACCATAGAGTAAGGGTGGAACACATAGGAACGAATTTGCGAGCCCCAGCCGATATCCATTTGTTCCCCGCGAAGAGCCAGTGCTTCTTGTTCTTTTTTATCCAATTCCATCTGATACAGCTTGGCTTTTAACATGGTCATAGCTGTTTCCCGGTTATGAAATTGGGAACGTTGAGCCTGGCTGGCTACCACTGTCCCAGTTGGCAAATGGGTAATACGTACCGCAGAAGAGGTCTTGTTAATATGCTGACCCCCGGCACCGCTAGCTCGATAAACATCCACTTTTAAATCATCTGGATTGATATCAACTTCAATAGTGCCGTCTAATTCTGGCATAACTTCCGCTGAACAGAAAGAAGTATGACGACGATTAGCTGAATCAAATGGTGAGATTCGCACTAAACGATGAACACCCTTTTCTGACTTAAGATAACCGTAAGCGTTCAAGCCTTTAATCATAAGGGAAACACTTTTTATCCCCGCTTCATCACCGGCCTGATAATCCAGCGTTTCGACACTAAAGCCGTGCTGCTCTGCCCAGCGCGTATACATTCTTAGCAGCATCGAACCCCAATCCTGCGACTCGGTTCCGCCAGCACCTGGATGCAGCTCCAAAATAGCATTGTTTTTGTCATAAGGTGCATCCAGCAGCATTGATAATTCAAAGCTGGCTACTTGATCCTTCAATTTCAACAAACGACCTTCCAGCTCCGTCTGCAATTCTGGATCATATTCTTCCTGCTGCATTTCTACCATCAAATTCAGTTCTTCGGCTTCATCCTTGATGCTGTTAAATTTGGTAAAAGTTTCTTTTTCCAAATTATTTTTATTGATTAACTCTTGGGCTTTCTCTGAATCATCCCAAAAAGTGGGATCAGCCATTTGATGCTCGGCTTCAGCAATGTCTTCTTCTAGCCGATCTAGGTCAAAGAGACCCCCTAAAGCTGTCTACTTGTTCCTGGATGGTATCCAATAGGTTTCTGATCTCTGCATTTTCCAAAGTCATTCCTTCTTTCTTTTTGGATCAATTAACATAGAAAGACGAGACATAGCTTTTTAGCTACTATGTCCCGTCCGATAGTTAGGATTTACAATTATTCTCCCTTACCGTGGCAGTTCTTGTACTTTTTACCGCTGCCGCATGGACATGGATCATTCCGTCCAACTTTTGTTACTTGCTTAGGCATTCTCTTCGTGCTGGTTAGGTTCTTCGGATCGCCATCTGCTTGTACCGGATGGGTTTCTGTCGGTTCGGCAACTTGTTCCCGTTGAACGTTTTGACGAATTTCTGCCTTCATGAACAGACGAGTTACTTCATACTCAATTGCTCCAACCATATCCTCAAACATCGTGTAGCCTTCTGTTTGGTATTCAACCAATGGATTGTTTTGGCCATAAGCCCGTAAACCAATCGATTGACGCAACTGATCCATTGCATCGATATGATCTGTCCATTTAGTATCCACTACCCGCAGAATAACAACTTTTTCAAATTCCAGCAATTGCTCTGGGCTGTGAAGTTGTGAAGATTTTGCTTCAAAGACTTCTTTTGCTCGTTCGAACAATAAGTCTTTCATTTCTTCCGGTGTTTTATCTGCTAAATCAGCAACTGAAATTGAATCCTCATGGACTAAAGCATTTCCAGCAAAATCGACAATGCTTTCTACGTTCCAATTATCCTTTTCCAATTGGGTATGGCTGTCCACAACTCGAGAAATCGTGCGACGTACCATGTTTAATAATTGTTGAGAAAGGTCTTTTTCTTCCATAATTACATCTTGGCGCTGTTTGTAGATAACTTCCCGTTGTTCCCGCATAACATCATCGTATTGCAAGACGTTTTTACGAGTATCGTAGTTATTACCTTCTACCCGTTTTTGGGCAGATTCTACTTGTTTAGTTAACATTTTACTTTGAATCACAGCATCTTCTTCTTCAACCTTCATGCGATCCAAGAAAGCTTTGATTCGTTCAGAACCGAAACGTCTCATTAAGTCATCTTCAAGAGACAAGTAAAATTGTGAAACCCCAGGATCTCCTTGACGACCTGAGCGTCCTCGCAGCTGGTTATCAATACGACGAGATTCATGACGTTCGGTACCAATAACCGCAAGTCCGCCTAGTTCAACAACTCCTAGACCTAACTTGATATCTGTACCACGGCCGGCCATGTTGGTTGCGATAGTTACAGCACCCTTTTGCCCAGCGTTCATAATGATTTCTGCTTCCTTGAAGTGATTTTTAGCGTTCAGCACTTCATGCGGAATTTTTTCTTGATTCAGCATATCGGACAATAGTTCAGAAGTTTCAACTGCCACAGTACCTACCAAGATTGGTTGGCCTTTGCGGTGACGTTCCTTAATATCTTGAACGACTGCTTTAAATTTGCTTTCCAAGGTTGGATACAGCAAATCAGCATGGTCTTCCCGAACAACTGGTTGGTTGGTTGGGATTTGAATAACTTCAATATTGTAAATTTCACGGAATTCTTCTTCTTCGGTTTTAGCCGTACCAGTCATCCCAGACAGTTTTTTGTACATCCGGAAGTAGTTCTGGAACGTGATTGTCGCCATTGTTTTTGTTTCGTCTTCAATTTCAACGCTTTCTTTAGCTTCAATCGCTTGGTGCAAGCCATCAGAATAACGGCGGCCATCCATAATACGACCTGTAAATTGGTCAACGATCAATACTTTGCCTTCTTGAACCACGTAATCAATGTCGCGAAGCATGATAAAGTTCGCACGCAATGCTTGATCAATGTGGTGAGTTAAAGCGGTATTTTCTAGATCGTACAAGTTTTCCAAGCCAAAGTTGTCTTCCGCTTTTTCGATTCCTTGTTCAGTTAAGCTAATTGTTTTGGATTGAACGTCGATCTTATAGTCGTCGTCTTCCCGCAGGCGTTTAACAAAATTATCTGTACGTGTATACAACGCCGTAGATTTCTCAGCTGCTCCCGAAATAATCAATGGTGTTCTAGCTTCATCAATTAAGATGGAGTCAACTTCATCGACAATTGCATAATTCAACGGACGTTGAACCATTTGGCTGCGATAAACCACCATGTTGTCTCGCAAGTAGTCAAAACCTAATTCATTATTAGTACTATAAGTAATATCGCAAGTGTAGGCATCGCGTTTTTCATCAGCTGTTTTTGAGTTGATGTTTAAACCAACGCTTAAGCCTAAGAAATTGTAAAGCTCGCCCATTTCGGTAGAGTCACGAGTTGCCAAATATTCATTGACGGTAACTACGTGAACGCCTTCCCCAGATAAAGCATTCAAATAAACCGGCATTGTGGCGGTTAAGGTTTTACCTTCCCCGGTTTTCATTTCAGGAATGTTGCCGTCGTGTAAGACCACACCACCCATTAACTGTACATGGTAAGGATATAAACCTAATACCCGTTTTGCGGCTTCGCGAACTACTGCGAAGGCTTCTGGTAATAATTCATCCAAGGTTTCACCGTTTTGGTAACGGGTTCTAAATTCATCTGTTTTTGCGCGAAGCTGTTCATCGGAAAGCTTCTCCATATCTCCAGCATGGCTCTCGACTTGGTTCGCAATGCCGTCTAAACGCTTCAATTCTTTTTTATCGTTTTCAATCATCTTTCTCAGAAAGTTTGCCATTCGTTTTTCTTACTCCTTTGTGCTCTCTTTGATTTGTCTACAAATCTGCTAGTCTATTTTATCATTAGTCCCCTGGAAAAGAAACTTCTCCTTGGAATAAAAAGAATATCTTTACAAAAAGTAATACCTGCTTTTTGGATTTTAGCACAAAAACAGCCTCTTAAACTGCTCATCGTAGAATATTTTATGTAAAAGAACGGCTGATTATATTGAATTTCCCCCAAAATAAAAAACCCTCGGCCTAAGCCAAGGGTTCATTTTTTCAATTAATCAGTTTCGATTAAACCATATTTGCCATCTTTACGACGGTAAACAATGCTGGTTCCGTTAGTTTCAGCATCTTCAAAAATGAAGAAGTTGTGTCCTAACATATTCATTTGCAATACGGCTTCTTCGCTGCCCATTGGTTTTAAAGAAAGACGTTTTGTACGCACGATTTCTAATTCTGAAGTTTCTTCTGCTTCATCCTCATTCAACTCTACAGCAACCTCACGGGTTGGTAAAGAAGTTTCACGTGCTTTGCGGTTGATTTTTGTTTTAAATTTACGGATTTGACGTTCTAATTTATCCACAACCAAATCAATACTTGCATACAAATCTGGTGAAGTTTCTTCGGCACGTAGCACTAAGTACGGAAGTGGAATCGTTACTTCAACTTTTGCAGTTTTTTCAGTGTACACTTTTAAGTTCACATGTGCAGTTGCATCAGGCACATCTGTGAAGTAGCGTTCTAGTTTCCCCACTTTCTTCTCTACATAATCACGAATTGCTTCAGTAACTTCGATGTTTTCTCCTCGAACGTTATATCTAAACATACAAATTGCCCCTTTCGTCTACCAACTGAAGATACGGGGAAGGACCACTCTTCGCCCCACTTCTTACCTCTATTATAACCAACTCTAATCCGTTTGCAAAGTAAATCGCTATCATTTTTTTGGTCAAAATGAGAATGTTTCACCGAGCGAAAGTTAAACTTCCCACTGTTCTAGCGCCTTTTTCGTATAAAATTTCTGCTGCGTGAAACAAAGTTCGACCGGTGGTATAAACATCGTCAATAATTAAGATGTTCTGACCTCTAATTTTAATTTCATCTACTTTTAATACATAAGGCTGCGGCATCATCAAACGTTCTGCTCTTGTCTTCATTGATTGAGGTTGTCCATCTGCCTTTCTTTGCAGCAATTTTTGGTACTCGATTCCTGCTGCTTCCAAGCAACCAATAACTTGATTGAAGCCTCGCTGAGCGAATCGTTCTTCGGACAACGGAATCGGACAAATCATAAAATTGGCGTATTTCTTTAATTCCTGCTGCAGTTCGTTAGCGATCACTCTGCGTAAGCGATAGTCGCCTTTAAATTTATAAGCTTCAATCCATTGCTGGAATCCTTCATCGTAGGAAAATAATGCTTTATTTTGCAGCGTATAACCTTGAGCTCGCTGCCACTGCTGACAATCTTGGCAAAGTTCTCCTGTATTTTCTCTCCCGCAACCAGGACAGGTCTTCACCTCCTGTAAATGATGAAATTGCTGCTGGCAGCGAAAACACAAAATATTTGGCGTAATAAACCACTCAATTAAGGTCAAATTTTCAATTATTTCATTCTGACAGTTACTGCATTTCATCCAGCAACCCCGCCTTCATAGCTAATTGATTATTTTCTTTGATCTCTTTCACTGCCTGTTTGATCGTTCGGGTCCATTCACTGGTTACATAGCATACTTCAGCACTGCGAAACGGTCCTTTTCGATCTGCTCTTCCCGCTATCTGGACTAAGGCTGCCTTGTTAAAGACACGATGGGCAGCATCTAAAATCATTACTGACACCCCTTCAAAAGTAACGCCTCGCTCTAAAATAGTTGTAGTGATCAGAACTTGATAGTTGCTGTCTCGCATATTTTCTACCTTTATCAAACGTTCCTCATCATTGGCGAAAACAGTAGTTAAAGTAAGCTCAGGAAAGTTGGCTAACAATTGTTGGGCAACTACTTCTAGGAGTGGGATGCTGGGACAAAACACTAACACATCATTCTTCACTAAAAGGCGCTCCAATTCCGTAATAATCGGGTTAGGCAATTTACTTTGAGACAACTTTTTCTTTAGTGATAAGTTCAGCACTACTTTAGGTACTGGCAGCGGCCGCCGATGATAACGAGCTGGCAAACGGTAGCAACGCGCAACTGTTCGTTGAAGTTCTTTTGAGGGCGTTGCACTTAAATAAACGATTTTTCCTTGCGGCTGCTTGGCCCGCATAATTGCCTGTTCCAAAAAGGGATTGTTTGCGTACGGAAAGGCATCAACTTCATCTAAAATAATCAAGTCAAAGGTTTGATGATAGCGAAACAGCTGATGGATCGTGCAAACAATCCATTGATTACCTTCATCTACACGCTTACTGCCGTGATACAAACTGATTTTTTCCCGCTGAAAAGATTGAGTAAAACGCAAATGCAGTTCATTGCAAACATCTACTCGCGGTGAAGTTACAGCAATTCGCCTCCCTTGAGATAAGTAAGTCTGAATCAAAGGGTACAATATTTCGGTTTTTCCAGCCCCAGTGACAGCCCACACTAAAAAGGTATCTGCTTGACTCTGGTCACTTACCAGCTGATCAGCGATTTCTTTTTGGGCATCCGATAGGCTCCCAGTCCACTGACAGGAAACGCTGCGCTTAGACAACTGAGTTAAAGGAAATGTGTATAGCTGCTGGTTACTGCTGATTCGACCTAAACTAATACACGCTGGACAGTAATAAAAACCAGCAGGCACCTGCTCTTGGGATTTTGTGCCGCAGCGTTGACAAACTGCGACCTTCTCTTCATTAATCATGGCTGGAACTTTTTCTGCGTAAGTTAAATCGGCTGCGGGATAAAAAGCTTCCCACTCACTTTTTAACAATCGTTGACCTTCATATGCTTTCATTTTTTCACCTCAACTAAAGATACGCAAAAAAAGTGAAGGAAATTTTATTTTCCCTCACTTTTAAACAGCCAATTTGATTTTACCAGTCGATTGAAGACCACATATTCTTTCGGAAGATTCACATGAACAACTTCGTAGCTAGCATTCAGCCAGCCATAAGCGCCTTTTTCAGGATGACGATAATCATTTGCCCACCAATCTAAATCCTCCCGTGCAGTCTTAGGCAGCCCACTGCTGGGGAATAATAATTCATCATATTGGGTAAACGTTAAGGTTACTTGCGAACCGCCATTATTTCTTAAGTAATGAGTAATTCCATCGTATTTCTTGGTTCGAGCCATTATCTATCCCTCCTTTTTAGTGATCCGTTTCTTTTTTGGAGCATTTCCCCTATACTATACTTTGAGGTGATAAGATGTTACAAAGTTATCGAACGATTCAACAAGACAGTATCCATGAAACCGAGATCAAAAAATCCCAGTTCATTTGTTCTTTAAAGCGCGTAACAACTGAAGAAGAAGCAAAGGCTTTCATCCAAGCAATCAAAAAGGAACACTGGAAAGCGAACCATAATTGCAGTGCCTATGTGCTGGGGGACCGCCAAGAAATCCAGCGAACCAGTGATGATGGCGAGCCTAGCGGAACAGCCGGTGTGCCCATGCTGGAAGTATTGAAGAAGAACGAGTTAATCAACGTCGCAGCAGTGGTTACCCGCTACTTTGGCGGCATCAAGCTGGGTGCTGGCGGACTTATTCGCGCTTATTCCGGGGCGGTAGCTCATGCCATTCGAGAAACGGGAATCGTCGAAGGCCGTCTGCAGCAGGAAATCCTGGTTGCTCTTAGCTATTCAAATTGGGGCAAAATGGAAAATTTCATCGAAAACCAGCAGATAGCCGTCAAGGATACCCAATTTACCGACCAGGTAGTTGTCACCTGTATGATTGATGAACCGAAAAAAGCCGAATTTGAAACCCAGGTAAACGATCTGTTAAGCGGTCAAGCCAGCTTTGAGACTGGTGAAGTCGCTTATTTCGAACAATTGGTAAAGGAAGCAGACTAACTGCTTCCTTTATTTTTCTAAGTAAAATTCAAAGCGGCTGCCTACATATTGGGTACGTACATACTCAAAGGGCTGGCCATCCGCTAGATACGAGATTTGCCGCAAGCGTAAAATAGCATCTCCCCGTTTCACTTCCAAATAATCCGCAATTTGTTCCGATGCTAAAATAGCAGTAACCGTTTGATTGGCACGACCAATTTCCATGCCCTTTTGTTTTAATGTATGGTAAAAGGAGTCGGTAATTTCTTCTTTGCTGAAACTTTTGACAATATCGGCCGGGATACTGGCAACTTCAAAACAGATGGGAACATTGTCTGCATAACGAATTCGTTCCATCCGTAGAATTTGGTCGCCCTTTTTTAAACCTAAATTCTCGGCTTCACTGGAACTAGCAGGTGAACGGAAAAATGAAATCGTCTTACTAGAAGGTGTCCGGTTTTGAGATTCCATAATATCTGTAAAACTGGTGGTTCCACTCATCTTCTCTTGTACCTTCTCACTGGCGACATAGGTACCTGAGCCAATTTTTCGTTCTAAAATCCCTTCGTCTGCCAAGGTTTGGATGGCTTGCCGCAAGGTCATTCGACTGACGCCAAACTTCACCGACAATTCTCGTTCAGACGGCAAACGATCTCCGACTTTCCAAACACCCTTTTCAATTTCATCTTTCAATTGATCATGTATTTGAATGTAAACCGGCACTTGATTAGCCATTTCGATCGCTCCTCTTTTTTTCTCCATTATAACTGGTATATACCTAATTCACAATAAAAAAAGGTAGACCATTTGTGAAAAAAATGATCTACCTCCTTGAATACTGCTATTTCTTAAGTGTTACCTTTTCTTCGTTTAACATTTTATTGGCTGTTGCCATCATTAAACGAATCCGGTTTAGCTGATTGACAATGGAAACCCCTGGATCATAGTCAATCGCTGCGATATTTGATTTTGGATATTGATGACGCAATTCTTTGATTACACCCTTACCTACCACATGGTTCGGCAAACATCCAAACGGCTGCATGCAGACAATATTGTTCACACCATTTTTCAGTAAGTCAATCATCTCACCAGTCAAGAACCAACCTTCACCAGTGTGATTACCGATGGAAAGAATTTTACTAGCATCTTCGGCTAATTGATAAATTGAGTGAATACCGGTAAAACGTTCTGAACTGCGCAGCGCTTTGTCCATCGGTTTTTCCACTACCTCAATCAATTTGATCACAAACTCAGCGATACTCTTGTTTTTCTTCGGCATGCCCATATTGTCGTACTTCCAAATTTGGTTGTATAGAGAATAGTTCATAAAACCGACTAAATCTGGTACGACTGCTTCGGCACCTTCTTCTTCCAGCAAACGAACAATATCATTGTTAGCCGTCGGTGAATATTTCACTAAGATTTCACCTACGACACCGACTTTAGGCTTCACTTCATCAGAAATCGGCACAGTATCAAAATCTTTTACAATCTTTTTCATGTTGCGATTGAACTGGGTTAAGGACCCGTTGCGGACATTACTTTCCACTTTCTTCAACCATTCTTCATGCAGCGCATCAATTTGGCCTTTTTCTAATTCATAAGGTCGCGTACGATAAACCACTCGTTCGAACAGATCCCCATAAAGAATCGCTACCACCGCGCGTTTGATCATTGGTAAAGTAAATTTGAAGCCTGGATTCGATTCGACCCCTTTATTTCCTAATGAAACCGAAACGACCGGTACATGGCCAAAGCCAGCATCTGCTAAAGCTTTACGCAGCAATGGAATGTAGTTGGTTGCCCGACAGCCGCCACCAGTCTGACTCATCATCACACTGACATTGTTTAAGTCATATTCACCGCTTTGCAATGCTTCCACCAATTGACCGATGGAAATGATCGCTGGATAGCAGGCATCATTATTCACATATTTCAAACCGACATTTACAGCTTCCCGGTCCATTGCAGGCAAGCAGACAACATTATAGCCAGAAGCCTCTAACGCCACATCGAATAGTCCACTTTGGTGAATCGGGCTCAACATTGGTAATAGCAAGGTATGTTTTTTACGCATATCTTTAGTAAAAGTAATTTTGGCTGGTTCTTCAAGATGCTGAACCGGTTCATAGTTTGATTTAACCCGTTCATTCACGGCTGCCTTCAATGAACGCAGGCGGATACGAATCGCCCCTAAGTTTGAGCCTTCATCGATTTTTAGTACCGTATAAATTTTTCCGTACTGATCCATGATTTCTTCTACTTGGTCAGTGGTTACTGCGTCTAAACCGCAACCAAAGGAATTCAATTGTACCAGTTCAAGATTCTTGCTTTTAGCTACGACGCGAGCTGCTGCGTATAGACGTGAATGATAAACCCACTGATTTACTACTCGCAGATTGCCAACATCACTTAAATGGGAAACACTATCCTCAGTCAGTACGTGGAAGCCTTCTTGGGTAATAACATCGGCAATTCCGTGATTGATTTCAGGATCCAAATGATACGGACGGCCAGACAATACCACACCACGTTGACCCGTTTGATTTAACATCATCAAGGTTTCTTCGCCTTTGGTACGAATGTCCTGTTTGAAAGCTTCTAATTCTTCGTAGCCATGATGCAGGGCTTCTGTAATTTCTGCTTCAGTAATGCCTAAATCTTTGAACGTGCGACTCAGCACCTTAGCAACTGATGCTTCGTTAGCCAAGTTCAAGTATGGATTACGATAATCTACTTTCCCTTCGCGAATATCATCCACATTGTTGCGAATAACATCGGGATAACTTTGAACAATTGGGCAGTTAAAATGATTATCGGCATTTTTTGATTCTTCTCGCTCAAACACAACTCCAGGATAGAAAATCATCGGAATCCCTTCATTGATTAAAGCTTGGATATGCCCGTGGGCAATTTTAGCTGGATAGCAAGCTGTATCACTTGGAATAGTTTCCATCCCTTGTTCATACAATTCTTTATTGGATCGTGGTGATAATTCAACTCGGAAGCCTAACTCAGTAAAGAAAGTATGCCATAACGGATAATTCTCATACATATTCAGAACTCTTGGAATCCCAACGGTTCCTCTAGTGACGTCTTTTTTACGTAGTGGACGGTACTTAAACAGCCGACGATATTTATAGTCAATCAGATTCACTTTGCGGTCTTCCCGCTTAATTTTGATTCGCGCACCACGCTCACAACGGTTACCGGTGATAAACTCACGACCATCTGAGAAAATTGTTACTGTCATCATGCAGTTGTTCTCACACAGACCACAATGAGTGAATTCTTTTTCAGCAGTAAAACTGTTCAAGTCTGCTAGAGAGAGCGTGCTGCTTGTTTCGCCAACTTCATAGTTTTCTAACGCGATCAAAGCAGCTCCATAGGCTCCCATCAATCCGGCGATTGATGGACGAACGACTTCCCGGCCAGCCACCAGTTCAAACGCTCGCAGCACAGCTTCGTTGTAGAACGTTCCGCCTTGGCAGACAATCTTTGCCCCCAATTCTTCTGGCCGCCGAACTTTGATTACTTTATAGATAGCATTTTTAATTACTGAGTAAGACAGACCGGCAGAGATATCCCCTACTGATGCGCCTTCTTTTTGGACTTGTTTAACCTTAGAGTTCATAAAGACGGTACAACGAGAGCCTAAATCAACAGGTCCTTGTGATTTCACCGCGGCCTGAGCAAAATCTTCTACTTTATAGTTCAAAGATTTAGCAAAGGTCTCAATAAATGAGCCGCATCCTGAAGAGCAAGCCTCATTCAATTGAATCGAAGACAACGCACCATCCTTGATGGTCATAGCCTTCATATCCTGACCACCAATATCTAAAATAAAGTCAACTCCCGGCTGGAAGTGATTGGCTGCTTTGTAATGGGCCATCGTTTCCACTTCACCAATATCCACCTTCAAGGCATTTTGGATCAGCTGTTCTCCGTAACCGGTCACCGCTGCTTTTCCGATGAAGACACCTTCAGGCAGCTTTTGATACAAGTCTTTTAAAACAGTCATAGTGGTTTCCAATGGCTGCCCTTGATTATTTCCGTAGAAAGAATACATTAAGCGACCACTATCATCGATCAAGGTTACTTTTGTCGTGGTTGATCCAGCGTCGATACCTAAAAAGGCTACTCCTTGGTGCTGCTGCAAATCCTTCTCTTCAGCTTGCGCCTGATTATGACGTTCTCGAAAAGCTTTTAAATCCGCATCATCTTTAAATAAAGGTTCCAAGGTATCTGATGGTGATAGATGCCCTTCATCGGCTGAAGTTAAATGATCAATCAACGCTTCCAGAGTCGTTGCTTCGGCATCTTCTGAATAAAATGCTGCTCCCATAGCAACAAACAGCTGTGGATTCTCAGGGAAAACGATATTTTCTGGCGCGATATCCAACGTTTCGATAAATCGTTTGCGAAGTTCTGACATGAAAAATAAAGGGCCGCCTAAAAAGGCAATGTTGCCTTTAATTTTCCGTCCCGCTGCCAATCCAGCAATCGTCTGATTCACTACCGCTTGGAAAATACTCGCTGCAATGTCCTCTTTAGCTGCACCTTCATTAATTAAAGGTTGAACGTCTGTCTTAGCAAACACGCCGCACCGAGAGGCAATTGGATAAAGAGTCTTATAATTTTTAGCCAGCTCATTAACACCATTAGCATCTGTTTTCAGTAGAGAGGCCATTTGGTCGATAAAAGCGCCGGTTCCGCCTGCGCAGCTGCCGTTCATCCGCTGTTCCATTGCACCTTCAAAAAAGGTGATCTTGGCATCTTCCCCGCCTAGCTCAATTGCTACATCGGTTTGCGGAATGACTTCTTCAACTGTGCGGGTACAAGCAATGACTTCCTGAACAAAAGGAATTCTCAGCACATCAGCTAAACCCATTCCTCCTGAACCTGTAATGTTCATCTTCAGTGGCCGTTGGTCAACAATTGGCTGTGCTTCTCTCAATATACGTTCTGTAGCAGCTTTCACATCTGAAAAATGACGTTCATATTTTGAAAACAAGCTCCGATTCTCTTCATCTAGGACGACCAGTTTGACTGTAGTTGAGCCAACATCGATCCCGGCACGTAATGTCATTTTTATTTCCTACCTTCTTTATTTTACGACACATGTTGATTATCTTACATTGTGTTTGTTATACTACTCACGTATATTCTAAAAAGATTTTGATTAGAAAGCAACAAGCAAAACTTACACATTCGTGAGATAAGCAACAGTTTGCTGTCACATGTCGCTAAAAATGAAAGGAAATTCAATGGTAAAAAAATTAGATTTACGAGTAAAGCGTACTCATAAGATGATTGTTGAAGCTTTTGTCCATTTAGTTGAACAAAAAGGGTACGAAAATATCACCGTACAAGAGATCGCCGATGAAGCCATGATTAACCGAGCAACCTTTTATGCTCATTTCAAAGACAAACAAGATTTATACGATTTTATCTTCCGAAATGCCGTTGAAGCCTTCGCTTCTGTGTTGGACCCAGACCAAATTGTTCAGGGTAATCGTCTAAAAGTTAGACAAATCGAAATCGTCCTGACCAACATCTACAAACGGATTCAAGAAAACCGAAAATTCTTTTTGACCATCATGGATGGATCAGCTAATGAAATGCTGCGGAAACAAATCGAAGAAATTTTAGACGAGAAATATGCTCATATCTTCAACCGCTTAAAAATTACCGAAAATGATATTGAAGTTCCAATGGATTTTATTTTGGAGTACATGACCTCCATTTTCGTCGGCACCTTGCATTGGTGGATCACCAGCGATACGCAGATGCCTGCCGATCATTTAGCAAAATTGGTTGTTAAACTTGTCGGCAACGGCCATTTGACTATTTTGGGAATTGAAATCGAACATTGAGAAAAAAAGTGTCGAACACCAATTACGGCGTTCGACACTTTTGTTTAATGATTTTTAGCTTTCCATTTGATGGTATGCTGAGTTGGACGCATCTTGCGCACCTTAACTCCTTTTTTATCCTTGGTATCCACTGAAACTTCCACTTGATTATCTTTAAGCAAGTCATATACACGTTCAGCTGCTTCGGTCACCATATCTTTTACTCGTTTCGCTCTCTCCATATAATCGCCTCCTGTATCGTTTAAAGAATAATTGCTGGAGATATACTCTCTATTATTATTCTACTATAATTTTGCGATTAAAGCCTAGGAATTGGCTGAGATTTAGAAAGACTGAGGAAGAATGCAGAATCTGCGAGAATTTGCAGTTAGGTGAATTGCGAAAAGTAGGAATGACAGCTACCTCCTTCTTTGGAATTGATTTTTCCAAGACCGCGAAAAATCAACTCTATTCTCGTACGCATACCATTATGCTAAACCTTACGTTCTATGTTTAGGTGATAAATCATAGAAATTCCTTTGCTTCCGACAAACTGCGAAAAGCATAACTGGCAGCTAACTCCTTTTTAGGAATTCATTTTTCCAAGTACAGGAAAAATGAGTCTTATCTTCGTACGCATATCATCCTACTAGACGTTTCGTATCATTTTGCAGTTGAAATAATTGGTGAATTGTCTTCTATCTTTATAAACTGCGAAAAGTAGGAATGACAAAAAAAATAGCCAGACACAATTGTCTGACTAAAAATACTGGGGTAGCTGGATTCGAACCAACGCATGAGGGAGTCAAAGTCCCTTGCCTTACCGCTTGGCTATACCCCAATGGTGGAGGAGAGTGGATTCGAACCACTGAACCCTAAGGAACGGATTTACAGTCCGTCGCGTTTAGCCACTTCGCTACTCCTCCATATTTAATACAACTTCCAATAGTAGAACTTGCATTCTTCGAAAGGTTTCTTAAAAACCCGACTCAGTTATAATACCGAATTTCAAAAAAAAATGCAAGTACTTTTCTTCATTTTTTTAATCGTGAAGATTCCAATTGCGAATTATCGCTTCAACACCGTCATCTAGGGACTTTGCAGCGCCTAAAGAATTACCGCCAGCAAACATTTGGAAATTTTTTCCATCAGGAATTAGCTCGCCAATCGTTTTTTTGCCGATAATCACTTGAACGACTTCGATATTTTTTCCGTTCACTTGTTTTTGAGCTTCTTGAATTTGTACTTGAATGTCTTTGTTCTTTTTAGCCATTGTTTTCACCTCGCGAAATCCATTGTAGCATAACCTACCCACGAAAACAAAGGGACTGAACCAGCAAATAAACTTCTGGTGGTTCAGCCCTATATGATTTATGGGTTTGTTAAAACAGCTGCCGTAACATTAAATCCGGCTTGTTCCAGCAAAGCTTTAATTTTTTCTGGTTCCTTCGCTTGCATTTGCAGTTCGACGATAGCAGCGCCATCTACGTGGTCAATAATCACAGTTAGAATGCTGTAGTCGTTATCAGCCAAGACTTTAGCGATTTCTGCCAAGACGCCCTTTTTGTCCTCTTGTATGCGAACCTGAATGCGGCTGCCGCCATCGTGGTAGCCAGCTAGCTTCAAGAAGGCATCGAAAATATCATTATTGGTGATGATTCCAATGATTTGGTCATTATCCAGCACTGGCAATACCGCAATATTGTTTTGACGCATCGCATAGACCGCATCTTCTAGCTGAGCCTCTGGATGGATCGTTTTAACATCCTTGATCATTACATCTGCAACCACGGTTTTATTCAACAAATAATTTGCTTCATAAACACTTAAAGAAGTCGCTTTTGACGGCAATGCTTCTTGGATGGTTCCTTCAGTGATCAAGCCTACCAATTTGTTGTTTTCTACGACTGGCAGACGATGAATATCGTGCTGCTTCATTAAATCCACTGCATCAAAAATCTTGGTTTTTGGATCAACCACAACTAAATTAGCGGACATAAAATCTTTTACGCTCATTTTTTATCCTCCTAAGTATGCTTTCTTCACTTCGTCACTAGCCAAGAGTTCCTCACCCGTACCTTGTAAAACAACTTTACCTGTTTCCAGCACATAACCGCGATTAGCAATCGACAAAGCCATTT
This sequence comes from Candidatus Enterococcus moelleringii, assembly GCF_017377575.1. GTDB lineage: Bacteria > Bacillota > Bacilli > Lactobacillales > Enterococcaceae > Enterococcus_A > Enterococcus_A moelleringii. Next base: position 28,080 of record NZ_JAFREM010000025.1, on the reverse strand, counting down.
TGGCGTTTTGCTCAATCAATAAGACAGTGGTGCCTTGTTGTTGAATTTCTCGGATGATGTTAAAGATCTCTTTAATAAAGATCGGTGCTAACCCCATAGAAGGCTCGTCTAGCAACAGCAGGCGTGGTTTAGACATTAAAGCCCGGCCCATCGCCAGCATCTGCTGTTCGCCGCCAGACAATGTAGCTGCATCTTGTCCGCGACGTTCCTTCAAGATCGGGAATTTTTGGAAGATTGCTTCATATTCTTCACTTAGGTTGCCGTCTTTGCGCAAGAAAGCGCCCATTTCCAAGTTTTCCTGAACGGTTAAACCTGGAAAAACATGACGGCCTTCAGGAACTTGAGAAATTCCTTTAGCAACAATTTTTTGCGGCTGACGTTTTTGAATTTCTTCACCTTCAAAGGTAATTTTACCGCCAGAAGGCTGGATTAATCCGGAAATCGTCCGCAGGATTGTTGTTTTCCCTGCACCATTGGCTCCGATTAAGGAAACAATTTCGCCTTCGTTTACTTCAAAGTTCACATCACGGACGGCTTGAATCACGCCATAATGCACAGATAGATTTTCGATTTTCAGCATTATAGGTCACCTCCAAGATACGCTTTGATTACCTCAGGGTTGGATTTGATTTCCTCAGGTGTACCTTCGGCTAGTACCCGGCCGTACTCTAGTACATAGATACGTTCACATACTTCCATAACCAAGCTCATATCATGTTCAATCAAAAGGATAGTAATTTGGAATTCTTTTTGGACTTTACGAATTAATTCAGTCAGTTCGGCCGTTTCCTGCGGGTTCATCCCCGCTGCCGGTTCATCTAAGAATAAAATCTTCGGATGAGTAGCTAACGCACGAACGATTTCTAAGCGACGCTGTTCACCATAAGGCAAGTTGCGAGCTAAATTGTCGGCTTTACCTTGCAGGTCAAAAATAGCTAATAATTCCATCGCTTCTTTTCTTAATTCTTCTTCTTTTTTGTAAAAGCTAGGCAAGCGAAACACACTTGAAAAGAAGTTTTCGCTGTTTTTACTGTTCATAGCAATCAGCACATTATCTAATACGGTTAAATCTTTAAACAAACGAATATTTTGAAAGGTTCGGCCTAAGCCTAGATCAGCAATCTTATAAGGCTTTTTGCCATTTAAGCGGACCGCTTGCCCATTATCCTCAAGTAGTACATCACCTTCACTTGGTTCATAGACACCAGTGATTAAGTTGAAGAGGGTGGTTTTCCCAGCGCCGTTAGGACCGATCAAGCCGATTAGCTGATTGTCATCCAGATGCATATTAACATTAGAGACGGCCGCCAGCCCACCGAAATTTTTGGTTAAATCTTTAATTTCCAATAGAGGCATTTTGGTCATCTCCTTTTTTAAACTTGTTGAAGAGCTTCTTCACAGACAATTCTTTCGTGCCTAATAAACCACCTGGCTTGAAGATCATTAAAATAATCAAGGCCAAAGCGTAGATAATCATCCGTAAGGCACCGAAGTCCTGCAGGTACATGTTAATAATCCCTAAAAGAATAGCTGCAATAAAGCTGCCGGTGACACTTCCGATACCACCCAATACCACCATGATCAAAATGTCGATTGATTTAGTGAAAGCAAAGTCTTTTGGTGCGATGGTTTGCAAGTAACCAGCGTAAAGGGCACCTGCCACACTTGCTGTCATGGCACCAATCGCAAACGCAATAACTTTATATTTAGTGGTGTTTACACCCATAGATTCAGCAGCAATTTCATCTTCACGAATCGCTGTTGTTGCACGACCAGCTCCTGAATGAATGTAGTTTACAACGATTAATGTTGTTACTGCTACAAAACCATAAACCATCTGCCAATCAACAAACGGCAAGATACCAAACAAACCAGTCGGTCCGTTTGTAATGTCTCGCATGTTGATGATTAAAATCCGAATAATCTCAGCAACACCTAATGTCGCGATCGCTAAATAATCTCCGCTTAAACGCAGCGTTGGAATCCCGACAATGACCGCTACTACACCTGCCATCACAACACCTACTGCCATACCAAGGAAAAATCCGGCATAGGTTGGGTTGCTCATGGAAATCAAAGCTGCTGCATAGGCACCAATGGCCATAAAACCAGCATGCCCTAATGAGAACTGTCCAGCAAAACCAATAATCAAATTCAAACCAACTGCTAAAATAATGTTGATACCGATTTGGATGATGATATTATCCAAAAATAGATTGACCATTCCCGCTGAATAACTAATGTACAAAGCCAAATAGCCGATAATAATCAAAGCGAGCCAAATCAAATTGTATTTTAAATTCTTCTTCATTTGATTCACCTACACTTTCTCTTTGATGTTCTTGCCTAAAATCCCGGCCGGACGTACTAATAAAATCAGAATCAAGACCGCATATACAACCGCATCCTTGAAATCTGAGAATCCTAATGCTGTAGTCAACGTCTCAATCAAGCCAATAACAAAACCGCCGATTGCCGCACCTGGAATCAAACCGATCCCGCCTAATACGGCCGCGATAAATGATTTAAGACCTGGAATATAACCCATCATTGGTTCAATTGAGTTATAGTAAAGCCCAATCATCATCCCACCAGCAGCAGCCAAAGCTGAGCCTAGTGCAAAGGTGAAGGAAATGGTGCGGTTTACATTAATCCCCATCAATTGGGCCGCGTCAGCATCCACACTCACTGCCCGCATTGCTTTTCCCATTTTGGTCTTTTGTACAATTAAATTCAATAAGATCATTAATAATAAAGACAAACCTAAAATCAGCAATTGAATATTCGATACTTGCAAGAAACCGATTCGATACGTTTGCAACGGAATAACTTGCGGAAACGGTCTTGTCGTAGAGCTGAAGAAGTAAATCATTGTGTTTTGCAATAAATACGATACCCCAATTGCGGTAATTAATGCTGCAATCCGAGTAGAATTTCTTAATGGTCGGTAGGCTAGAAATTCAATAACAACTCCTAAAATCGCACTGCCGATCATCGATAAAAGCAAAGCCGGGAAGAAGCCCATGTTAAATTGGTTAATCAAAAAATAGCCGATGAACGACCCGATCATATAAATATCCCCGTGGGCAAAGTTGATCAATTTGATAATCCCGTAAACCATGGTATATCCCAAAGCCATCAATGCATAAATACTGCCTAGAAACAGGCCGTTTACCAATTGCTGGATGAATATTTCCATCTAATCACTCTCTTTTCAAATAATAAAGGCAAGACAAGCATGCTTGTCTTGCCTTGCCTGCTTAAACGCTTAAGGATTTACAGTTTCAGCAGAAGATTCTTTTCCATCAGTAAGACCAAGAACTACAGCTGATTTCACTGGGTTATGTTCTTCATCCATCGTAATTTTACCTGTAACGCCTTCGAAGTCTTTCAAGTTAGCCAAACCTTCAGTAATTGCAGCTGGTGTTGCTTCACCTTGATCTTCAATTGCTTGTTTGATCATGTAAACAGCATCATAGCCTAGTGCATTAAATGAAGATGGTTGACGACCATATTTTTCTTGGAATGCGTCGATAAATGGTTGAACTTTGTCAGTTGCTGGTGCTTTAGTTGAGAAGTGACCAGTATAGTAAACGTTAGACACATTGCTAGCGCCTGCTGTTTCAACTAGTTTTTCATCACCAAATCCGTCAGCTCCAACGATTGGTTGTTCGATACCCATTTCACGTGCTTGTTTGATAATCAAACCAGCTTCTGTGTAGTAACCAGGAATGAAGATTACGTCAAAATCTTGATCTTTTACTTTTGTTAACATTGCTTGGAAGTCTTTGTCTCCAGCAGTGAATTTTTCTTCTGCAACGATTTCACCTTTGTAAGTACTCTTGAAGGCTTTAGTCAAGCCGTCTGCGTAGTCGCTGGCGCTATCGCCAAAGATAACTGCTTTATCAGCATCCATATTGTCTTGCGCGTATTTCGCTAAAACAATTCCTTGGAAGCTGTCTTGGAAGCAGGCACGGAAAATATAAGGCTGAACGTTGTCCCCTTGAACAGTGATTCCGTCATCTGTTCCGGATGGTGTTACGCCTGGAACCTGTGATTTCGTCAAGTTTGGCAAGGTTGCTTTAACTGCTCCAGAAGTTGCAGGTCCAACAACTGCTACTACATTATCGTTAGTTGTTAAGTTCGCTGCTACTGAAGAGGCTTCATTGTTGTCTGATTTATTGTCTTTCGCAACAAATTCAACTTGTTTGCCTAAAATACCGCCGTCGGCATTGATTTCCTCAACTGCTAAGTCAGCTGCTTCTTTTTCTGCTTCCCCATATGCTGCAGTTGCTCCAGATAATTCGAAGTTCCCGCCGATCTTGATTGTATCGCTGTCAGCGCTGTTGCCGCCACCGCTGTCTCCGTTAGAATTCGCTGAAGGCGAGCCGCACGCGCCAAACAAGAATAGTCCTGCTGCTAGCGCAACAAATACACTTTTTTTCATCCTATTTCCCCCTAATAAAATAATGATAGAACGCTAAGATAAGTATCAATATAGCCGATTTCTTTCTCACTGTCAATTAAATTTTCTGAATATTTTAATAATTCACGAACATTGAATAATTCATAACGCTTACAGTCCGTCGCAACAAAAAAAGAAACCGGTACATTGCTGGAGCATATGTACTGATTTCTTTGAAAATATTTGGTCTTTTCATTGTTTGTCACCCTCATAAATCGGCTCTTGGTAACCTTCAGCAACCAATATGTGACTATAGTCTACCACTGTCTTATTTTCTGGATCGCCAGCCGCAAATTCCATAAACAGTTTCCAGAAGAGTACAAAAATCGAATCACGTTTTCTTCTTCTAATAGTTTGGCGGATCTTCGTCCACTAGATTTTTCTTTAACGAAAAATGCGTCGGCACGTAATCAATACCCCCGCGAGCAAAAGGATTACAGCGCAGGATACGTGAAGTACCCATTAAAAGCCCCTTAATGGCTCCATGAACCCGCAACGCCTGAATCATATAACTGGAGCAGGATGGATAATAACGGCAAGAGGGCTGAAATAAGGGGGATATAAAGCGTTGATAGCCTCTCACAAGTAAAATCAAGCCATTCTTAATCATACAACTAAACTTCCTTTCAATAAGAAAAGCTTTGCAAACTCGCTCAGCTTTGGAGCACCGATTAGGTACTGTTCTACATCAACTCTGCTAAGGCAGTCGTTGTGTATCAAAGCAATAAGACTAAAATTTTGATAAACTGCCAAGAAACACAGCGATCGCAGGAGCTGATGTTGATTGGTACCTACTTGGTGTTCCTCAAGTTTCTCAAAATTTTCGCTTATTGCCGACAAAGCTAGTTTGTAAAGCTGGACACCATTAGAACTGGTTTAATCAGCTTTCTAATTATGAATATCTTATACTTTCTTTACTAAAAAGTGAAAAGGATTGTGGCTCATTCTAACAAAAATATCCGGACCTGAAGTAACACACCTGAAGAACGCAGGAGCAATACTAATGTAGTCCGGATACTTATTTATCAAGAATGTGTCTCTCGCAGTTCCTTACTGAACAAAATCTAAAATATGACGCCAAACATCTGGAAGCAGTACACCAAAAGGATTGCCGCCACCCATGACTCCATAGCCGATCATACTGCCGACAATAAACAGAATGACTCCTGCTAATAAGACGCCGACAACCTTGATTAAACTGCGTAAAATATGATCACTTGAACTCATAGTCTCACTCCTTAAGCAAATACTGTAGGTTGTTCTACTGTTTCACCAGTTTCGCCGTCTACTCGGTCAACATCCGCACCCAGCAATTGTAATTTGCGGTGGAATTGATAGTATCCACGATCTAGGTATTTCAAGTTGCGCACACGGGTAATGCCTTCAGAGCGCAAGCCAGCCAAGATTAAAGCTGCTGCTGCCCGCAAGTCAGTTGCGTATACTTCTGCCCCTTGTAATTTTGTGTTGCCTTTAATAATTGCTACATTATTATCGATTTTAACATCAACGTTCATGCGGCGCATTTCTTCTAAATGTTGGAAACGATTTTCGAAAACTGTTTCCACTGTTGTGCTGATTCCATCAGCAACTGTTTGAATAGCCGTCATTTGTGCTTGCATATCAGTAGGGAAACCTGGATGCGGCATGGTCTTCACGTCGGTTGCTTTGATGTGTTTAGGACCGACAATCCGTAAACCCATTTCTTCTTCAGTAATCACAGCACCCATTTCCATCAATTTTGAAATCAATGGACGGTTGTGTTCTGAAATGGCTTCTTCAATTAATACATTGCCTTCAGTCATCGCAGCGGCTACCATGAAAGTACCAGCTTCAATACGGTCTTGAACAATTGGATGTGATACTGCATGTAATTGAGATACGCCTTCGATACGCATTGTTTCTGTACCGGCACCGTATACCCGTGCACCCATCTTATTTAAGAAGTTTGCTAAATCAACAATTTCAGGTTCGCGAGCCACGTTTTCGATGACCGTTGTTCCCTTAGCCTTTACAGCAGCCATCATAATGTTTTGAGTCGCACCGACACTTGGGAAGTCCAAATAAATGCTGCTGCCGGTTAATTCGTCAGCAATTGCTTCAATATAACCATTTTTTTGGATAATCTTCGCGCCTAACGCTTGAAATCCTTTTAAGTGCAAGTCAATTGGGCGTTTACCGATGGCGCATCCGCCTGGCAAAGCTACCTTTGCATGTCCATTACGGGCCAATAAAGGTCCCATAACAACAATGGATGCCCGCATTTTGCTGACATACTCATAAGGAGCTTCTACTTCTAATTGTTTTGTTGCATCTATCGTAATTTCTTTCGTTGTTTCGTCTAGTTCAACCTCTGCGTTTAAGTAACTAATCACCTGATTCATCGTAAATACATCAGATAAGATCGGTACATTGCTCAATTTGGTTGTTCCTTCTTCAGCCAATAAACTTGCAGCTAAGATCGGCAACACCGCATTTTTCGCACCTTCAATCTTGACTGTACCGTTTAATTTTCTGCCACCTCGAACGATGATCTCTTCCATTACGTTCCCTCCAAAAAATCGCTATAACCGATTTACACATTTTATATGTACATAGTTTTTTGTAATTATTGATAACTCAAAAAGATATTTTTACACATAGCGATGATCTCTAAAAAGAAAGTACTAAATGTAAATCCCAGTGCTACAGAAGCCATCATAATCGTCATACGGATCTGTGTTTCATAGTGTGCTTTAAACAGCTTTTCTGTCCTTAACGAGCGCAATGCCCAAAAAGCCAAATAAATAAAAGCAAAATGTGAAACAATTCGAATGATTGCATCTATACCATATACTTGCATTTATGTCTTCCTTTCAAAAAAAATCAACAAACGGATTATAGCACAGATTTCAAGAAAGTAGAATGGTTTGCGGTCCTATAAGACTTTAAAAAAACTTTTAGAAAGTAGAAATCTTTTCTTCTTACTTTTTTAAACAAAAATGAAGGTTATGTGAAAAGAAAAAAACACAAATTCTGCCAAGAGAATTTGTGCTTCATTTTTTACGTATGTTTTGATACTTTAATTCGATTCATAGCCCGGTGCAATGCAACCTCGGCACGACGAAGCTGATCGCTGTCATGCTGTTCTTTGGCTTCTCGAATTCGTTGCTCGGCGCGCTGCTTCGCACGTTCTGCTCGTGAAACATCGATGTCGCGTTCACGTTCAGCCGAGTCAGCGATGATTGTGACCGTATTGTCTCGAACTTCTAAGATACCACCGTTGACTGCAATCCAGTCAACGTGAGTATCTGCATCGGTTCGTCGAATACGCACTTCATCAATCGCTAATGGTGCAATAATCGGTGCATGCTTCGGTAAAACCCCTAGTTCGCCGGAAACTGTCTTAGCAACCACAATTGTCGCATGGTGATCGTAGACTAGTCCGTTGGGCGTCACTACGTTTACATGAAGTACTTCTTTATTTTCCATAGGGCACCTCTTTCTAGTAGCCTAAAGATTTTGCTTTTTCGACTACTTCTTCGATTTTCCCTACGTTACGGAAGGCATCCTCTGGAAGGTCATCGTATTTTCCTTCTAAAATGTCTTTGAAGCCTCTGACCGTATCTTCAACTGGTACGTAAGATCCTGGCTGACCAGTGAACTGTTCAGCTACGTGGAAGTTTTGTGACAAGAAGAACTGAATCCGACGTGCGCGAGACACGACGACCTTCTCTTGATCAGATAATTCATCCATCCCCAAAATAGCAATAATATCCTGCAATTCCCGGTAACGTTGTAAAAGACGTTGAACCTCAGTTGCTACTTGGTAATGCACATCGCCTACGATTTCTGGAGCTAAGGCACTAGAAGAAGAAGCCAATGGGTCTACCGCTGGATAAATCCCTTGCTCTGTCAATTTACGCTCCAAGTTGGTTGTCGCATCCAAATGGGCAAAGGCCGTAGCAGGAGCCGGGTCAGTATAGTCATCGGCCGGCACGTAAATCGCCTGAATCGATGTAATCGAACCTTTTTTAGTAGAAGTAATCCGTTCTTGCAATTGTCCCATTTCTGTTGCTAGTGTTGGTTGGTAACCAACGGCAGATGGCATCCGGCCTAAAAGGGCTGATACTTCTGATCCAGCTTGAGTGAAACGGAAAATATTGTCGATAAACAACAGAACGTCTTGTCCTTGTTCATCACGGAAATACTCAGCTAAAGTCAAACCAGTCAAGGCAACCCGCATCCGGGCACCTGGCGGCTCATTCATTTGACCAAAAACCATGGCTGTTTTCTCAATAACGCCTGATTCCTTCATTTCAAAGTACAAGTCATTCCCTTCACGGGTACGTTCACCAACACCGGTAAAGACTGAAATACCACCATGCTCTTGGGCGATATTGTGAATCAATTCTTGAATCAATACGGTTTTACCAACACCGGCACCACCGAACAAACCAACCTTACCACCTTTTAAATATGGAGCTAAAAGGTCGATAACTTTGATTCCTGTTTCCAGAATTTCATTACTTGTGCTTAATTCATCAAAAGCTGGTGCCTTTTTATGGATCCCGCTTCTTACAACATTTTCAGGAAATGGTTCTTCGTTATCGATAGTTTCACCTAAGACGTTGAAGACTCGACCTAATGTTTCGGTTCCAACTGGGACTGAGATTGGTTTTTCGGTATCCACAACTTCCATGCCTCGTTGCAAACCATCTGTCGATTCCATTGCGATGGTCCGAATGACTCCGTCGCCGAGTTCTAATGCCGCTTCAAGTACGACTTTGCTTTTATCATTTTTATAGACGATCAACGCATTGTTGATGTCTGGTAAGGATTGATCTAATGAAAATTCCACGTCAACAACGGGACCAATTACTTGAACAATCTTGCCTGAACTCATGTTTTTTCCTCCAATCTCGAAATTATTCTAATGCGGAAGCCCCGCCGACAATTTCCGTTATTTCTTGAGTGATCGCCGCTTGACGTGCCCGGTTGTAAGAAATGGTCAAATCACCAATAATCGATTTGGCATTATCTGTCGCCGTCTTCATCGCCGTCATTCCGGCAGCATGTTCTGCTGTTTTGGCATCGACAATCGCTCCATAAATCAAACTCTCAGCATATTGCGGTAATAATTGGTCCAAAATTGCTTCTTTGGAAGGTTCGAAAATATACTCTTGGGTATATGTTTCTGCTTCATCCGGATCCAAGTCCGAAATCGGCAGCATTTTTTCCACGCGAAATTGACTAGACAACGAATTCACATGATGATTGTAACAAACGTATAGTTCATCAAACACTTCGTTTTCATACATGCTGGTTGTCATAGATACAATCTTGCGTACTTCATCAAAGCTGGGCTGATCAGATAAATTTCGCAATTCGTAGGCTAATTTCACGCCACGAGTTTTGAAAAAATCGGCTCCAGTACCACCAATTGCCAATAAAACATACTCATCTTGGGAGTCATGATCGTCTTCTAACATTGTCATTGTTTGTTTCAAAATAGAACTGTTGTAGCCGCCCACTAAACCACCGTCAGAAGTAATGACGATGTAGCCGGTTTTTTTGACCGGACGATTAATCAGCATACTATGGTAGTTAATCCCATTAATATCATGATCAGAAGTCGCAATTTCTTCTAGCTCACTGGCAGTTAAGTGTGTCAGTACTTCCCGCACCTTTGAGGCATAAATTTGAAAACGGGCAGAATAGGCTTCCGATTTAGTTAGTTTCGCAGCTGATACCATTTGCATCGCATTAGTGATCTGGCTGGTCTTTTTTGTAGACGCAATGCGCGTCTTGATTTCATTTAAGGATGCCATTTAGCTTTCTCACCTCGTTTATGCTGGGTTTTGTTGCGGTGCTGCTGCATCAAAAATGTCTTTATAGGCTTGGATTGCTTGATCCAATTGATCCGTATCAGGCAAATCCTTCGTTTCACGAATCGTGTCAAACAACTCTTGGTTGTTTGCATCCAAGTATTCAAATAATTGATCTTCAAAATTCAAAATATTATTCACTGGAATACTGTCTAAGAAGCCATGAGTCAAAGCGTACAGAATCACTACTTGTTTTTCAACGGGCAGCGGATCATGTAATTTTTGCTTCAATACTTCAACCGTTCGACGTCCACGATTTAATTTTGCTTGGGTAGCCGCATCCAAATCTGAACCAAATTGAGTAAAGGCTTCTAATTCACGGAAGCTGGCCAAGTCAAGACGCAAAGTACCGGCAACCTTCTTCATTGCTTTAATTTGCGCAGAACCACCAACCCGAGAAACCGACAAGCCGGCATCAACCGCTGGGCGAATACCTGAATAGAACAAGTCGTTTTCCAGGAAGATTTGTCCATCGGTAATAGAGATTACATTGGTTGGAATATACGCTGAAATATCACCAGCTTGTGTTTCAACAAACGGCAAGGCAGTCAAAGAACCGCCGCCTAATTCATCAGATAATTTGGCTGCACGTTCTAATAGACGTGAGTGCAAATAAAAGACATCCCCTGGGTACGCTTCACGACCTGGCGGACGACGTAATAGTAAAGAAAGTTCACGGTAAGCCACGGCTTGTTTTGACAAATCATCAAAAACAACTAGTACGTGTTTACCGTTGTACATGAATTCTTCACCCATCGCTGTTCCAGCGTAAGGTGCAATATACAATAGTGGTGCTGGTTGAGAAGCACCCGCTGTAACTACGATGGTGTAATCCAAGGCACCGTATTTACGCAACGTTTCAACTTGCGAACGAACCGTGGATTCTTTTTGACCGATTGCGACATAGATACAAATCATATCTTGACCTTTTTGATTGATAATAGTATCAATCGCAATGGAAGTCTTACCGGTTTTTCGGTCACCGATGATTAATTCCCGTTGGCCGCGTCCGATTGGAACTAGTGCGTCAATTGCTTTTAAACCGGTTTGCATTGGTTCATTGACTGACTTACGCTGCATAACGCCGGGAGCTAATGCTTCCACTGGACGTGTTTTGCTGGTTTCGATTGGACCAAGTCCATCGACTGGTTGACCAAGTGGGTTTACCACTCGTCCGATCATGTTATCGCCAACAGGGACTTCCATGATTTTACCCGTACGTTTTACTTTGTCGCCTTCACGAATGGTTTCAAATTCTCCTAAAACAATAATACCGACATCATTGCTTTCCAAGTTTTGGGCCATTCCGTATGAACCGTTAGAAAACTCTAACAGCTCTCCGCTCATTGCATTTTCTAGTCCGTGGGCACGAGCGATCCCGTCCCCTACGTATGTGACTGTGCCAATTTCTTCCACAGACAATTTATTATCATAGTTTTCGATCTGTTCTTTGATCAATGCACTGATTTCTTCTGCTTTGATGGCCATTCATTTCACCTCTTCTTACTTTTTGCTAAGTGCTGCTCGTAGGCCATTTAATTGGCTGGCGAGGCTGCCGTCGATCACTTGATGATCGGCTTCAACAATGACACCGCCAATAATCGATTCATCGACTACGGGGGTTAAATTGGCCGTTTTGTAGCCAAAAATATCAGCGACTTTCGCTTCGATCTCTTGTTGTTTTTCTTTAGAGATAGGTACCGCTGTGGTAATTGTCCCTAAAGCAACTTGATTTAAGCTGTCGTAACGGCGCTCGTATTCATCAATCATAAATAAAAGGTCGTCCACGCGATTGTACTCATAAACTACCCACAGGAAGTTATTCACAACTCCTTCAAAGCCTTGGGCGAATTTTTGCATAATCGCTTCTTTTTCATCTCCGGTCAAACGGACATCAGACAAAATATTGCCTAAGTCTGGTACTTTTTTAAAGATTTGACGGATGGTTAATAAGTCTTGATAAATGTCATCGATTGCCTGTTTTTCGACCGCCAATTCAAACAAAGCTTTTCCATAACGTTTACCAACTGTATATTTATCAAGCTTCATGCTTGGTTGTTCCTAGTCTATCAATATATTGATTGATTAACTCTTCGTGCGCATCGCCTGACAACTCTTTGTTCAAAAGTTTTTCAGCGATTTGCAAGGAAAGGTCTGCCACATCATCTTTGACTGAAGTTAACGCATTTTCCCGCTCTTCTTTGATTTCAACTTTTGTTCGATCCTTCAAGCGAGTTGCTTCTTCTTTCGCATCTTTAATGATATTTTGGCGGCTTAATTCGCCGTTTTCCTTGGCACTTTTGATAATATCTGCTGCATCACTGCGGGAGCTTTGCAATTGCGTTTCACGTTCCTGCGCTAATTGAGCTGCTTTGATCCTTGATTGTTCAGCAGAGTCTAAATCGTTGGCGATCTTATCTTCCCGTTTCTTTAAAATCTCGATAACGCTCTTCCAAGCGAATTTCTTTAATAGCAGCAACAGGATCAAAAATGCTCCTGTGACAACGATTAAATTACCGAGCGTCGTGTTGGGAGCTTCAGCGATAACTAGATTCAGCATACTCGGTCTTCCTTTCTGAATATATAGTATTCACATTACTACATAAAAAAGTAGCAACGAAATTCGTTGCTCTTAGCCATTAAAGACCATCAACATCGCTAATACGACACCCAAGATTGGCACAGCTTCAATCAGACCAACACCGATAAACATCGTTGAACGAATTTGACCAGACATTTCTGGTTGACGTGCCATTGATTCAATTGCTTTTGAAATAACTTTCCCGTTACCATAGCCAGCACCAATTGCTGCTCCTAAAATTGCGATTCCCGCACCGATAAAGTTCATAATTAAAAATCCTCCTAAAATGTTTGTTTTCTTGATTATTCTTCGACTTCAATCTGGTGACCAATGTACACCATAGATAAAGTGGTAAAGACAAATGCTTGGATACTACCAATAAATAATGAAAATGCAATCCAGATCATTTCCAACGGAATAGCTATCGGAATTGCGATCCAGCCGAGACTTGTTACCATGCTGGCAATCAACGTCAGCAATACTTCACCAGCGTAAATGTTTCCGTAAAGACGAAGTCCCAACGTAATAACATTCGTGAATTCTTCCATGATCTTGATCGGCAACAGCATTGGCATCGGCGATAAGAAGGAATTCTTAACATAGCCAGCCAGGCCAAAGCGTTCTGACGCCAGGAGGTTTGATAATACTAAAACCATCATAGCTAAACCCATTGTAACGAAGGGGTCAGCCGTTGGACTTTTCCATAAGGATACCTCGTTTGGTGTAACGATTTTTGTGACCAAACCGATTTGGTTGGCAACAAAAATGAATAGAAATAGTGTAAAAGATAAAAGACTAAAATTCTGCACTTCTTTTCGCGGCATATTGTCGCTAACTATTCCCGAGGTAAAATCGATCAACCACTCAATAGCATTTTGTTTGCCTGTCGGCTTCATTTGAAGATTTCTCGTGAAGAAAAACACGAGAAGAAAAACGATCAAACAAGTCAACAGAATCATTGTTGTTACAGTTCCGTCAAACCATATTGGACCAATATGAAAAACCCAAGATTTCTCATCCAATCCATTTCACCTCTTTTCCCAGTAACCTGATGCTTGTATTCGTCGTATTTGGCATACCAGGCAAAATACTACCGTATGTTACCACCATCACTCGCAAATTTCAAAGGATTTTCATGAAAAAAACCGAATAATTTATATTCCTTTTTCTAATAGAAATCAACCTGCGAAAAAAGGTGATAACCTCAAGCATTTTAGCCCGCAAAGAGCTATTATGATAATTACTAATCGTATCAAAATTCATAATTAAGTAAAGAGAATCTTATCAAATATGCGAAAAAGGATATTCACTTAACGGCTGTAATTCTTCAGTGTACGACTGATTTGACGATCCACGTCTTTACGTTTCAAAGCTTCCCGTTTATCGTACTGATGCTTACCTTTAGCCAGCCCCAGCAGCACCTTTGCATAACCATCTTTCAAATAGACTTTAAGCGGTACAATCGTAACGCCGGTGTTCTTTGTTTCTCCCACTAAACGCTCGATTTGTTTCTTGTGGAGCAACAGCTTGCGCGTTCTTAAAGGATCGTGGTTGAAAATATTCCCTTGTTCGTATGGACTGATGTGTACATTATATAGGTACATTTCGCCATTACGAACCCGGGCAAATCCATCCTTCAAGTTGATCCGACTGTTGCGGATCGACTTGATCTCGGTTCCTTGTAAAACAATCCCCGCCTCAACCGTATCGATGATCGTATAATCGTGACGGGCTTTTTTATTTTGTGCAACTAGTTTACCTTCACCTTTTGGCATATTCTCCCTACTTTCTGCCGCCTTTTTTCTTCTTGGCTACTGATTTATAAAAAGGCTTTTTGCCTTTTGGTTTTTTCTTATTCTTGCCTGGCTTAGTCCGCTCAGGTTTATTCTTTTTATCGGGTTTATCCTTTTTATAGGAAGACTTCTCTCTGCGTCGGTTGCGAACAGGTGCTTCCAGCTCTGGAAGTTCCTCAGCATCTAATAATTCAAAGTCGATTTCCCGTGTTTCCGGTTCTGCCTTGGCTACTTTTATTTTCACCTTTTGTCCGATTTTAAAGGTTTGACGGGTGCGTTCACCAACTAATGCCAGCTGATTTTCAATAAAGTGGAAATAATCCTGCTTTAATTCGTTCAGATGGATCAAGCCCTCCACCGTATTTGGCAATTCAACGAAAATACCGAACTTAGTAATTGAGCTGATAATCCCATCATACTCTTCTCCGACTTTATCAGCCATATATTCGGCTTTTTTCAGGCTGTCCACTTCCCGTTCAGCATTAACCGCTCGCCGTTCCATATCAGAACTGTGTTTAGCAATTTCCGGTAACGCTTCGGCCCATTTCTCCTGAACCTTTTCACTGCGGCTTTCTTCATAAGTCCGAATCAGCCGATGGACAATCAAGTCTGGGTAGCGACGAATTGGCGAGGTAAAGTGCGTATAATACTCCGCAGCTAATCCGTAATGCCCATAGTTGTCTTCAGAGTAGCGTGCCTGCTGCATACTTCTCAATAACATCGTATTGATCACAGCAGCTTCCGGCTTTTCTTCCACATCCGTTATGACCTGTTGTAAATCCTTTGGTGTGATCGTCTCTTTTGTTCCCTTAACCAAAATCCCCAACGCAGCAGCAAAATCAAAGAAGCGCTGCATTTTTTCTTCTTTCGGTTGTTCATGAATCCGATAAATAAAAGGAAGCTTCAAATCGCTGTAATGCTTGGCAATCGTTTCGTTGGCGGCCAGCATAAAGGATTCAATTAGGCGTTCACCGACACCGCGAGAACGTAATTCAATCGCTAAAGGTGCGCCTTCTTCGTCGACTAAAATCTTTGCTTCCCGATCTTCAAAATTAATCGCCCCGCGATTGGTACGGCGGCTTTCTAGAATTTCGTGAAGTTCTTTCATTAAAGTAAACATCGGAACTAATGGTTCATAGCGTTGGATTAATTCCGTATCGCCTTCTTCCAAGATGCCATTTACCGCCGAATAAGTCATTCGTTCGGTTGTTTGAATGACACTTGAGAAAATCTCATGGGCAACGATGGTTCCGTTAGTATCAATTTCCATCTCACAGCTCATGGCTAAGCGAGGTACATGGGGATTCAAGGAACAAATCCCGTTAGACAAGCGCTGTGGAATCATCGGGATAACCCGATCAGTCAAATAGACACTGGTGCCTCGTTCAGCAGCTTCGTTGTCCAATTGGCTGCCTTCAGTCACATAGTAAGAAACATCGGCAATATGAACGCCTAAAAAGTAATTGCCGTTTGGCAGCTTGCGAACCGTTACCGCATCATCTAAATCTTTGGCATCAGCGCCATCAATCGTCACGATTGTTTGATCTCTTAAATCCCGACGACCAACTAAATCTTCTTCTGTGATTTGATCAGGCACTTGATCGGCCTCTTCTAAGACTTCCTCTGGAAAACTAGTAGGAATGCCTTGAGCAACTACCACCGATAAAATATCCATACCCGGGTCATTTTTATGTCCCACGACTTTTTTAACTAAACCTTCTAAACTTGAGGCATAGCCTTTTTCTGGATAATGAGTCAATTCCACTACCACAATACTGCCGTCAACTGGCTGAATTCCATCAGCAGCTACAAACACCTTGAAGGGTGCATTCTTTTTGTCCTTTGGTGTAACCACGCCGTACAGATCGGTTTCTTCAACCTCATCCGGGGTATAGGCAGTAAATTCACCTACTACTTGCTGAACCGCTCGCTCTTTAATTGAAACGACCCGGCCTTCAGCTCCTTTGCCGCCAAAGGGGTCAGCATTTTTCACGATATCGATCATAACTGTATCGCCATTCATGGCATAGTTCGTGGCATCGCTGGAAACATAAACATCCGGTTCTTCTGGATCAATCGTCACAAAGCCAAAGCCTCGTTCGTTCATGCGGAAAATCCCTTCCACCGTTGCAGGCTTAAAGGGCAGTTTAATTTTCCCTTTGTTGTTAAACTCGACACTTTTCTCCCGCTCCATTTGAGCGATTGTCTGCACCAATAATTTATAATCAGTGCTATTTTGCATGCCCAAATGCTGGGCTAATTCTTCCATGGAAAAGCTCTTCTTCTTAGCATCTTGCAAGAAGTTCAGAATCTCTTCCTTAATTGTTTTTCTTGTCATTTTATTCTCTCCAATCAAGACTGGCTAAAAAGTCAGCCACATCTTGCTCTAATTGTCTTCTTTCCGGTCCGACAGTGATTACATGACCACTTTTTGGGTACCAATTTAATTGGAACCGGGTATTTTTAAGTCGTTCAGCTGTCATGAATACACCTGCTGGATCAATCATGCGATCTTTGGCAGCCTGAGCCATAAAATAAGGCTGCTGCAAGTCCAGCAATTTCTGATAAGCTAAACCTGCTTGCTCCTGAATTTGATCAAGCTGCTCTTGCACCAGCGAACGGTAAGAGGCGACTCGCTCCTCTACCTCGGCTGCTTCACTTTGTTCCAAAACCTGCTTAGCATATAATAGGAAGCTTTCCACCACAGTCGTTTTTACTGGACTGATCGGTGAACAGAAAAATCCACCTCCGATGATGCCTGTTTCTTGCTCGGTCAACAAACGAGTTGCAAACACACCACCCATTGAAAGTCCAAACACCGCAATTTGTTCATAGCCTTTTTCCCGTAAAAAAGCAGCGGCCTGCTGGGTTTCTTCCCACCAGATTTCAGGTCCTTGGTTCAAAATATCTAAAGGGTCACTGGTTCCATGCCCGGCATACATTGGTGCATAAACCGTATAATCCAGCTTTTCCAAGGCTCGACTAAGCATTCTTACATCGTTAGGACTGCCTGAATAGGCATGCAACAATAAAACTGCCTTCGGTCCATGAGGTAAAAAGATCGGTTTCGGTGCTTTCGTTTGGCTCATGTTCATCAACTCCTCGCTTCATTTTATCATATCTTTGATCATACTAGAGTTTCACTGTTCAGGGAATAAAAATGCTAAACAGCTTCTTAATTATTGGCGGTTTTACTTGTCATTTAGTAAAGTAATTACGTATACTAAATCTTACCTTTATTCCTATAGGAGGAACCCATTTTTATGAAACAGCTATTTTTATTGTTAGCATCCTTGACCCTTTTAACCGCCTGCAGCAGACCAGCTGAGGACCAAACCAGTGCTACTTCTGCATCATCTACTAACCAAACTACGGAGGAAAAAGCTATGGAAACAGTTTTTACCGGTGAAATTACGCAATCAGTCATCAGCGAAGCAGATTCGTCCATTCTTCAACTCACTCTGCAATCCGTTCAAGCGATTGCCGATTCTGAAAAGATTGTACCGGCTTTTGAAACAGACGGTGTAGTTCTAAATGTCCCGATCGAGAAACTGTCAACGGAGCCGGACGCATTAACTGTTGGAAGTACCGTTACCTGCACGCTCAAAGGCCTGCCGATTATGACGATGTCCATTCCGCCGCAAATCCCCGGCAACTCGATCGAAAAAGTAGAATTAGTGGCAGATTAACCGTTTATCGCAATAAAAAAACCTCTCAATAAGCGAGAGGTTTGTTTGCTTTATTTGCTTGATAAATACATCAATACGAATAAAAGTATCATCCAAACTGCACCTAAGATGGCAGTTGATCGTTGCATAACCGCTTCAAAACCGCGTGCCTTCTGCTTACCGAACAGCTGATCTGCTCCCCCAGTAAATGCACTTGCTGCACTGTTTTGTTTGCTTGGCTGCATCATGATCGTAATGATAATAATCACAGACAATACCAAAATCACGCCTAAAATAATATTATACAAAAAAAGCTCCTCCTTTATCCCAAACTATCTCAGAATAACTTTAGCATAATTCTGAGCGTTTGACTAGGGGGAGTCGCTTTTTGTTTATTTTCTTAACACATCGCTGTATTCCGATTTTTGTTCAAACTCGCGTTTTGCATATGGGCACAAAGGAATGACTTCCTTGTGGTCACGACGAGCGATTTCCACACCCTTGCGAACTAAGCCTTCTGCTAATTGTTGGCCGCGATAAGCAGGATCCACAAAAGTATGATCGATGATCATGATGTCTTCACCAGCATTAGACCAAGTCATTTCGCCTGCTTCTTGACCTTCATCGTTCAATAGAACCAATCGATTCTTTTCTTCTTTCATTTCCATGATTATTCTCCCTTTCGAATGTATTTCAACGCACCACTTGGGCAAGTATCCACTACATAAGCAGCATTTTCGGCAGTGCCGTTGTCTGCAATAATCCAAGGTCGGCGTCCCACTTCAAAAATCTCTGGGTTGCCGCGAACACAGTTGCCGATGTGGGCACAGATATCTTTACTGTAGTAAATGTCGATGCCTTCACCGTGGTATCGTTTGTAGCCTTTTTCCTCTAACGTTTCTTGCGTTACAGGTTTACCATTTAATTTAGCGCCATCCATTACGTACACCCCTTTTTTTAAAGTATAACAATGATTCCAAAAAAGATACACTAAAGTGTCTGCTGACACGATCAGTGCAATATTTCCATTAATGCGGTCAGGACTTGATAGGCTTTTGACTGTTCATCAAAAATCAGTTTATATTGCTGGCAGCCAATCGTTTCAATGACTAATTGGAACTGACCGTCACTGGAATGAACGCTGCAAGGCTTCAACAATCGTGTTGGATAATAGCGAAAAGGTTTCTCGGTCGTATTTTCTAAGACATACATACCCTTTTCATGGAAAACTAAAAAGCGCTGCTGGTTGTCTTGATAAATAAGCAGTTCTTGCAAATCATCTTCGGTAAAAATCTTCTGCAGTTCACAGTAAAGGCGGAGAAATCCATCCTCACTCATGACTTGTGACCTTCATACTGGAGAAACTTCCCGGCTAAATAATCAGCCCCTTGTTCTTGGTAATGCAGGGCATTTTGGCGGTTGCTTTCGATCTCTTCAGGAGTCAAAGACCGGACCACTCGAGCCGGTGATCCAAAGGCTAAGGAATTTGGCGGAATCACCGTGTTTTCAGTCACCAATGACCCGGCACCGATTAAGCTGTTTTCACCAATCTCGGCATAATTTAAAATCGTACTTCCCATTCCAATCAACGCACCTGAATGAATCGTACAGCCATGGATGATGCACGCATGACCGATCGTTACATAATCTTCGATGACTACCGGTGCATCATGATCCACATGCACTACTGTTCCATCTTGTATATTGGTCACCTTGCCAATGGTAATCGAGTTGCTGTCGCCGCGGAGAACCGACTGAAACCAGACGGTTGATCCTTCACCTAACGTAACATCGCCGTACACATCGGCACTATTTGCTATAAATTGTGTCATTTTTTCACCTCAATCATTTTCTTTAACTAATGGTATTCTTCAGCTGGCCGATGCCTTCAATTTCACAAATGACTTCATCACCGGCTTGTAAAAACTTAGGCGGCTGAAAGCCCATCCCCACTCCAGCTGGCGTGCCGGTCAATAGTATATCACCTGGCTCTAAGGTCATTCCTTGAGACAGCTCGCTGATCATGTACGGCAAATCAAAAATCAGGTCTGACGTATTGCTGTCTTGGCGCAGCTCGCCGTTCACATAGGTTTTCAAGTTCAGGTGAGGTGGTTGAGACAGCTCATCCTTCGTAACAATCCATGGGCCCAATGGTGCAAAGTCATCCAAGCCTTTGCCGAACATGAATTGACCATACGCGGATTGAATATCCCGCGCCGAGACATCGTTGCCCACGGTGTAGCCAAATATGGCATCAAATACTTCATCGGGAGAAAGCTTGGAACACTTCTTGCCGATAATAACAGCTAATTCAACTTCATAGTCCAGCTTTTCGGTAACATCTCCATGAGCTTGGATCGTACCGTTAGGACCAACTGCCCGATTCACCCGTTTAGAAAAATAGACTGGATGCTTAGGAGCTTGGTACTCTCTGCCAGCAAACTTTGCCGATTCCAGCGCATGCAACCGATAATTCAGTCCCACACACAGCAAATCATGCTTTGGCTGAGGAATTGGCGCTAACAACTCGACTCTATCTATTGGAATAGGTGTCAGCTGATCGGCTTGTTTCTCCAACTTTTCCTTGAGACTAGAATAGTTTTCAATCAGTTCTTCCATTTTAGTAATTGAAGCATCTAACTCCTTTAAAGCAAAAACAGTTTGTTCATCAGCGGATACTAAGCCGACTTGTTCTTCTCCCTGTTGACGAAATGTACAAAATTTCATGCCTTCAGCTCCTTCACGTAGTAGTTATCATTTAGTGTATTCGCTTACGATAGACGTGTCAAACGGAACTTTCAACAAGTACGGTTTTCACAGCAGGAAAAAAGGCTTGCGAAAAATTCCGCAAGCCTTACTTTTATTCGGTTTCTTCTGAAAATTGACTGTTGTATAGTTTTTCGTAAAAGCCGCCTTGTTCCAACAAGCTCTCATGTGTGCCATGTTCAATGATTGAACCGTCTTTCATGACTAAAATCAGGTCGGCATCACGAATCGTAGACAGACGGTGAGCAATTACAAAGCTGGTCCGCCCCTGCATCACGCGATCCATTGCTTTTTGAATTAAGCCTTCTAGTCGAGTATCCACTGAACTAGTCGCTTCATCAAGAATCAAAATTTTCGGATCAGAGATGATCGCCCGAGCAATCGTTAGCAGCTGCTTTTGTCCTAGGGAAACATTGTCGCCTTCAGAGTTGATATACATTTCGTAGCCGCCCGGCATGGTGCGGATAAAGTGATCCACATTCGCCGTCTTAGCAGCATCAACTACTTCGTAATCAGTAGCATCTAAACGACCAAAACGAATATTGTCAGCAATTGTTCCTTCATATAACCAGGCATCCTGCAGAACCATCCCAAATTGCGCCCGAACATCCGAGCGATTCATGTCTTGCGTATTGACACCGTCAACCAAAATGCGGCCGCTGTCGATGTCATAAAAACGCATCAGCAGATTAATCAAGGTAGTCTTACCCGCACCGGTTGGTCCAACGATCGCGACGGTTTCACCCGCTTTGACTTCAAAGCTCAAGTCTTCAATCAGTGGTTTCTTCGGATCATAGCTGAATTTCACATGGTCGAATACGACATCCCCTGAAACAGGTTCTGGCAGTTTTTCATCTACCGCGTTTTCGATCTCTTCTGGTTCATCCAAAATTTCAAATACCCGCTTAGCCGAAGCTGAAGCACTTTGAATCATGGAAGACAGCTGTGTAATTTCACCCATTGGCTGACTAACTTGCCAAATGTATTGAATGAAGGCCTGCAGCTGACCCACTACGATAATGCCGGTGATGACATTCCAGCTTCCCAGCACAGCCATCGCAATGTAAGTGGCATAAGCCGTTAACTGAACTAGCGGCTGCATTAAGCTGGATACAAAAGAAGCCCGGAAGCCGTATCGGCGTAACGTATGGTTCACTTTCTTAAAGCCGTCTAAGGTTTCTTCTTCACGGCCATAAAGCTTCAGGACACTGAAGCCCGTCATATTTTCTTGAACAAAACCGTTCATGTCCCCTAAAGCATTTTGCATCGATTGGAAATCCTTCTGCGAGATGTGAACGATCTTGCGGGAAATCCACAGAGAAGCCGGAATCATAATCATCGAAATCAGGGCCATCAGCGGGTTGATATAGAACATCATGCTGACAGCAAAAATAATTCCCAATACCGCATTAACCAATTTCACAATGGCCTGCTGCAGCGCATTGCTGACGGCATCCACGTCATTGGTAATCCGTGACAAGATATTCCCTTGCTGATTGCGGTCAAAGTAAGAAACCGGCAAACGATTGATCTTGGTTTCAATATCCTCCCGCAAATCCCGCATCGCTGCTTGGACGACATTGGCCATCAGCCAGCCGCTACCTAATTGAGCCCCGCAATAAACGACGCCGACGATCATAATCGCAACTAAGCATTTAAAGACATAATCGAAATTAATTGCCTCGCCTTGCTGCAGGTTGCGGGTAATTTCTGTCGTTGGCAACCCCGACAGATAGGGCATCAGCGTATTCATGATCAAGGTAAGCAAGGTTAAAAATAACGTTAAGGCAAACGTGCCTTTGTATGGATCGACATAATGCATCAAGCGTTTTAAGGAAGAAAGGGTCTTTTTCATGCTAATTCCTCCTCTGATAATTGAGATGCGGCAATATCGTAGTAAATTGGACAAGTTTCCAATAATTCACGATGGGTTCCAATACCGACGACATCGCCTTCGTTCAAGACGACAATCTTATCGGCATGCATAATGGTTCCAACCCGTTGAGCCACAATCATCACAGTTGATTCCGTGGTTTCTTTTTTCAAACGTGCGCGTAATTTCGCATCGGTTTGGTAATCCAATGCGGAAAAGCTGTCGTCGAAAATATAAATTTCAGGTCGACGAATAATCGCCCGCGCAATTGCTAAACGCTGCTTTTGACCGCCTGAGAAGTTGCTGCCGCCTTCTGATAATAGTTCATCATAGCCCTTCGCTTTTTGCGAAATAAATTCAGAGGCTTGGGCAATGTCCGCCGCTTCCCGCATTTCTGCAGGTGTCGCATCTTCTTTCCCGTAACGCAGGTTTTCAGCAATTGTCCCCGTAAACAATTGAGCTTTTTGGGGAATGTAACCGATCTTTGCCCGTAAGTCCTTCAATTGATACGACCGAACATCGACACCGTCCACCAGTACTTCGCCCTCTGTGACATCATAAAACCGCGGAATTAATTGAATCAGCGTCGATTTCCCAGAACCGGTACTCCCAATAAAGGCCACTGTTTCACCAGGACTAGCCGTAAAGCTGACATTGCGAATCACCGGACTTTCTGAATGTCCTGGATAAGCAAAAGTGACGTTCTTGAATTCAACATAACCTTTTTGTGCAGGCATCGTAATACCTTTAGGATTGTCCTTGATTTCAGGATCGCGGTCGAAGACTTCTTGAATCCGCAAAGCGGAAACGTTCGCCCGTGGGTACATCATAAACACCGTAGCAAACATCATAAATGAGAACAGTGCATGGAAAATGTATTCAATGAAAGCAATCAAGGTACCAACTTCCAGCTGGCCGCTGTCAATTTGAATCGTCCCATTCCAAATGATTAAAACCATGACTATATTAAATAGGAAGAAAAATCCTGGTTGGGCCACAGCCATCAAGTGAAATAGACTCTTAGAACTGTTGGCATAATCATTGTTTACTTTACGGAAACGGCTTTCTTCAAATTTTTCATTTACAAAAGCCCGAATCACTCGCAAACCGGAAAGATTCTCCCGCAGGATGCTGTTGATATTGTCCAGATTTTTTTGCTGCTTCGTAGAAAGTGGTTCGGAATATTTAGCAATTAAGGCAATCGCCAGCATCAAGACCGGCAAAGCCCCCAACACATAAATACCTAAACTAGGACTGGTACGAACAACTAGGTACAAGCTCATCCCAAACATCATCGGTGTCATAAAGCCCGCCGTCAAAATATTTTGCATAAAAAGCATAATTTGATAAGCATCGTTGGTGGTACGAGTAATCAAGGAAGATACTCCGATACTCTCATATTCAGTATGAGAAAAAGACTGAATTTTCGCGAACAGGTCGTCACGAATTTCAGCTACCATCCGGGATGTGATCTGAGAACTAAAATAGCGCAGCGAAATGCTCATAATGATCCCCACTACTGTAATCACAATCATCAAAATACCCATTCTTTTCACATAATCAAAGTCTCGATCGCCAATTCCCTGGTCGATCATTCTCGCCAAAATAGTTGGCAGTCCTAATTCAATGAGGATAAATCCAAAAACACTGATAAAATCAAAGAATAAGAGCTTTTTATAGCGCAACGTATAACGCCACATCAACTTCATTTAATCTCGCCTCTTTCTATACCGTAATGTCTCCAATATAGCATAAATTAATAGGCTTTGCTCGTACTTCTACTGAATTTCTCATCGCTTTTTATTTAATTTTCTGAAACATTTTCAAGTGCATGACATTTCCCTTTTCTAGTTTCTATACTTCTTTCTTATTCTGTGATAAACTACTAGTAATTGTTGTACTCACAACACAACGTACGGTGAAAATAATTGTAAGATCAGGAAGCAAAGTCGAGGCTTCCTCTCGCGATGCTAGATTGGCTAGCATTCGAGCATAAATTTTCAGGTGGCCCAGCCCCCTCATTTTGTTGTGTAAAAAAGGAAAAAACTGCGGAAGCAGATAAAGGAGATTTTTTATGATTTTTAAAGTTTATTATCAAGAAAGCAAAGAACGCAACCCAAAACGTGAACAGACTCTTTCACTTTATGTAGAAGCGAAGGACCAAGAAGAAGTTCATACTTTGATGCGTGACAACACCCCATATAATGTCGAATACATCCAAGCATTGGACGGCAATCATTTAGCTTATGAAAAAGAAAATGCTGACTTCAAGCTAACGGAGTTTTAATATGAAACTCTCGCTGAAAAATAACGAAACCGGCGTTTTTGCACTTGGCGGATTAGGCGAGATCGGGAAAAATATGTATGGGGTTCAATTCCAAGATGAGATTATCATCATCGACGCTGGGATCAAGTTCCCGGAAGATGATCTTTTAGGAATTGATTATGTGATTCCCGATTACAGCTATGTCATTCAAAACATTAATAAGGTAAAAGCCGTCGTCATCACCCATGGTCACGAAGACCACATTGGGGGCGTGCCTTATTTATTGAAGCAAGCAAATATTCCAGTCTATGCAGGTGCCTTGGCCCTGGCATTGATCAAAAACAAACTAGACGAGCATGGCTTGTTGCGGGATGCTGAATTGCACGAAATCAATGAAGATACGATCATTCGTTTCCGTAAGACATCTGTCAGCTTCTTCCGTACCACCCACAGTATTCCCGATCCATTAGGTGTAGTAGTCAAAACACCTTCAGGAAATATTGTTGAAACCGGCGACTTCAAGTTTGACTTTACACCTGTCGGTCAACCAGCCGACTTGCACAAGATGGCAAAAATTGGTGAAGAAGGCGTACTTTGTCTTTTATCCGACAGTACCAATGCGGAAGTGCCAACCTTTACGAAATCTGAAAAAAATATTGGGATATCGATTCAACGCATCGTTGAAAAAGTCGAAGGCCGGATCATTTTCGCTACCTTCGCTTCCAACATTTCCCGCTTGCAGCAAGCAGCCGAGGCTGCTGTAGCAACTGGCCGTAAAATTGCGGTATTCGGCCGCAGTATGGAAAACGCGATTGTTAATGGTCGAAACTTAGGCTACATTACTATTCCAGATGAAACCTTTGTTGATTCTCATGAGATTAATCGCATTCCAGCCAACGAATTATTGATTCTATGTACTGGTTCTCAAGGGGAACCAATGGCTGCCCTATCACGGATTGCCAACGGTACGCACCGTCAAATTCAAATTCAACCAGATGACACGGTGATTTTTTCCAGCTCACCAATTCCTGGCAATACGACCAGTGTAAACCACTTGATCAATCAATTGTCAGAAGCTGGCGCTAATGTCGTTCATGGTAAAGTAAACAATATTCATACTTCTGGACACGGCAGCCAACAAGAACAAAAATTGATGCTGCGTCTAATGAAGCCAAAATATTTCGTACCCATTCATGGTGAATTCCGGATGTTGAAAATTCACGCTGGCTTAGCTCAAGACACTGGAGTCCCAGAAGAAAATTGCTTCATTATGGAAAATGGCGATGTATTGGCTTTAACAGCTGACAGCGCTCGTCCAGCCGGCCACTTCAATGCCCACGATGTCTATGTTGACGGAAGTGGCATTGGAGACATCGGCAACGTCGTTTTACGAGATCGCCGGATTCTTTCTGAAGAAGGATTGGTCTTAGCCGTTGCTACGATTGATATTGATAAAAAAGAAGTGTTAGCAGGTCCAGATATCTTGTCCCGTGGTTTCGTTTATATGCGAGAATCCGGTGACATGATTAGTGAAGGTCAGCGTATCTTATTCCACGCATTGCGGGAAGCTTTAAACGATAAAGCCTGCACCGAAGCTAAATTAAAGGATGCGATGGTTTCAGCCTTGCAGCCATTCCTGTTTGATCAAACGGAACGTCATCCAATGATTATTCCAATGATTATGACACCAGATCAATAAGAAATAGACACTTGCTCTAATTTGGGCAAGTGTTTTTTTATTATTCCCTATATTTTTTAGTAAAAAAATAAAAACATTGGATACAACCCTATAAATACTTATTTCCATCGAGTTCACGGGCTTTTTTCAATGATTAATTGTGAAGAGACGATTGACAAAACTAAAAAAAATTTGCACAATAAGGATAATAAAAACCAGGGTTTAATCACTGTTGTTATTTATAACATCACTGATCCCATTAAATTCAATTAGGGGAAGATTATTATGGTAAGAAGTATCCGTATCCAAAGAGAGCATATCATTAAAGGTAGCTACCAACTGATTATTGAACAAGGATTTTCGAAATTCAATGCCCGCAATGTGGCTAAACAAATTAATTGTTCAACCCAACCTATCTATCGTGAATTTGAAAATATGACCAATTTTAAAATGATCATGGTTAGAAGAGTGATTGCCAAATATAAAGATTTTCTTGAGGATCAAAATCCTAGCACCGTCGATCAGCTGACACGTTTCATCGTTGACTATGCAACAGATTATCCTGAAGAATTCCATCGCTTTTTCCTGCAGGATGATGAAACGATTAAACTGGCCAAGGAAGTCACTTCAACTATCTTCAGTACGTTGGAGCAGTCCAATAGCGAAGCACTTTTTGCTGTTTATTGGCCCTATTGCCTCGGCAAAGCCGCACTAGCAGTTTTAGTTCCAGAAGACAACCCCAACAACCGATGATTTCCAACTATTGGCAGGCAGTCAAACGGGATAAGCGTGCCTTCGCAAACTTGTTCAGCCTTGAAGCTTTATTCTACCTCAACCCTGCTTAATTTCCCACGTCCAAATAAGTATCCTTTGTGAACACTTAGCTGTCTGCTTCAACTAAAGGAATCGATCGTTTTCCTTTAGTTGAAGTACAGAATAAGCTAGTTCTCTTTATTTTTCTCCCGTTTCCAACGGTTGATGGCTTTTTTGCGTTTCCGTTTATCGGCAGAAAATCCAGCTAACGGATTGGTGCCTTTTTTGCGTTTTGGGAACCAGCCGCGTTTTTCTTCTGCGGGTTCTTCCTCGGCTTCCTCGACCATCGCTATGGATTGATCCTCCGGCGGAC